>NZ_JAFMTQ010000003.1 GCF_026126405.1 Aureitalea sp. L0-47 | reverse complement strand
TCACAACTCACAACTCACAACTCACAACTCACAACTCACAACTCACAACTCACAACTCACAACTCACAACTCACAACTCACAACTCACAACTCACTGAACTTTATACACACATTTTTTGGTTCGGTAAAGAACCGAAGGGCTTCAAATCCCCCTTCTCGGCCCACACCACTGGCTTTCACACCTCCGAAAGGCGTTCGCAGATCACGGTTCAGCCAGGTATTCACCCAAACGATACCGGCTTCCAGTTTTTTAGATACTCTCATGGTTCGATCGATGTTCGTGGTCCATAGGGTAGAGGAGAGTCCGTAAGGCACACTATTCGCCATTTTCAGGGCTTCCTCTTCAGTGTCGAAAGGCATCATAGTGACCACCGGCCCGAAGATCTCTTCCTGGTTCACACGACATTGATCGTCAAAAACTTCAATAACCGTGGGTTCCAGGTAATATCCATTTTCCGAACCTTCTACAATCACTTCATTACCACCGCAAAGTATTTTGCCGCCTTCTTCTTTTGCAATTTCGATATACGATTGTACTTTTTCTTTATGAGGTTTCGAGACTAAAGCCCCGATCTTTGTTTCGGCATCGAAAGGGTTACCGACTTTCAATTCTTTTACACGTTTTACAAAATCCTCTTTGAATTTCTCGAAGATAGGTCGTTCCACAAAAATCCTGCTCCCGCAGAGACAAATCTGACCCTGGTTCGCAAAGGACGAACGAACGGTGACATTCAGCATGGTGTCATAATCACAGTCGGCAAATATCAGATTTGGATTCTTTCCACCTAACTCCAGCGATAATTTTTTAAACATGGGAGCCGCTGTGCGGGCGATCATCTCACCGGTTTTTGTTCCCCCGGTAAAAGAGATGGCTTTTATCTTCGGATGGGCCACAATTGCCTGTCCGGCAGACGGACCGGTACCGTGTACTATATTCAACACTCCCTTCGGGAGGCCGGCTTCAGAAAGTATTTCACCGAGTAGAAATGCTGTTTTTGGAGTCACTTCACTTGGTTTAGCCACGACGGTATTCCCGGCGGCTATGGCTGGGGCAACTTTCCAGGTAAAGAGGTAGAGTGGAAGGTTCCAGGGTGAAATGCATCCCACAACACCAATAGGTTGACGCAAGGTAAAATTCATGGTATTCAATCCCACACTTTCATGGGCCTCGCTGGAGAACTGCGTAATGGCATTTCCGAAGAACCTGAAATTGGCAGAAGCTCTTGGGATGTCCACTGCTTTGGCAAGACTAAGCGGTTTGCCGTTGTCTTCAGACTCTGCATGGGCGAGTCGGTCGAGATTTTCCTCGATAAGCGAAGCTACTCTCAGCATGATCCTGCTACGCTCATCGATAGGCGTATTGCTCCATTTCGGAAAAGCGGCTGCAGCCGCTTCGTATGCCTTTTTTACATCATCTTGGTTGGAATTAGCGATCTTACCATACACTTCTCCTTTAGACGGATTGTAATTGTCGATCCATTCTCCGCTAAGCGGTTCGCAGTATTCGCCGTTGATGTAGTTTAGGATCTTTTCCATGGTATCAGATTTCTCGTTAACCCTTCGACTGCGCTCAGGGCGGCAGCTCGAAATGATGTTCGTACTATAGTGGTTTGTAGGCCATCGCTTTAATTTCCACCACCAGGTTTGGGTGTGGGAGTTGATGTACAGCCACCGTTGTTCTGGCAGGGCCGGTTTCTTTGCTGAAAAATTCGGCATACACCTCATTATAGCCGGCAAAATCGTTCATATTTACCAGGAAGGTAGTAACATCACAAACATCTGCCATGGTTGCTCCTTCGGTGGCCAGGTAATCCTTGATGTTTTCCAAAACAGCCCTGGTCTGCTCCCTGATATCCAATCGCATTGTACCCATTTCGTCCACCTGGTGAACACCGGCAAAGGTGTTATCCGGCAATCGTGAACTCGTTCCACTAACAAATATGAAATCGCCCACTCGCTTTACATGTGGATAGGCGCCCCTGGGGGTTGCTTTACCTTCTACTAATCTACTCATACTTATAAATTTTTTATCACTGCATCGTCATTCAGTACTTCTTCGGTTTCTTTCAGGACCACTTCTAACTTAGCCTTCAGGCTCATTTCATCGGAAAGTTTGCCGTCGGCCAGCAAGTTAAGTATCGCCTTGTCCTGCGCTCTTCCCCGTCTCATTGCTTCGGAATAGGGAATATTCTCATTAAAGGTTACCAGTGAATACTTGCTGTTGTATTCATCCGGGAATTCAATTTCGAACTGGAGTTCCAATTTTCGCTTCGCCTGGAACAGATCACTGGCTGTATGTTCTTTCATTTCGTGGAAATTGTCCAGGGCCAGATCGGCTATAGCATCTGCGTCCTTCTTTCTTTCCTTTTCGTATTCTGAAAAGATCTTTGGCCAGTCGCCTTCGTATCGCTCTATATATTGGTCCAGTACATATACATCCTCAAAGGAACAGTTCATTCCTTGTCCGTAGAAAGGAACTACCGCATGTGCCGCATCTCCCAAAATGAGGGTTTTCCCGTTGGTACTCCAGGGAGAACATTTTATAGTTCCCAGGGGTCCTGTGGGATTTTCGAAGAATTCCTTTGCCAGGTCGGGCATAAGCTCAACAGCATCCGGATATTCTTTACTGAAGTACTCCATCACTTTTTCTTCCGTAGTAAGATTATCGAAACAATAATCACTGTTGCTAAAAGGCAGGAAAAGCGTCACGGTAAAACTCCCGTCCAAATTAGGTAACGCTATCAACATATCTTCACCACGCGGCCAGATGTGCAGCGCATCATCATCAGTTCTGAAGCCTCCATCTTCAGCAGGAGGAATGGTAATTTCTTTATAGCCATGCGTGAGCCAGTTCTGGGAAAAACTGAAAAGGAATTCACGGCTCATGAACATACTTTTCCGTACCGACGAACCTGCCCCATCCGTTCCGAAGAGAATATCTCCCTGCATGGTAACAGTTTCACCTGTTTTGTAGTTTGTAAAGGTGGCGCTGGCATTTTTTAGGTCTACAGTCTCACATCCATGATTAAAATGGGTTGTGATATTGGATAATTCATCACATGCATCCAGCAGCAGCATATTCAGTCCGGGTCTGGAAACCGAATTTATATGTTCGTGAGATCTCCCGCTATATCGCGTAAGGAAAGTGTTCCCATTCTCGTGGTGAATCATTCTGCCTTCCATAGGAATACAGAGTTTCCTGGCTTCTTTTTCCACACCGCCCATTCGCAGGCCTTTCAGTCCACGATCGCTTAAGGCAAGGTTGATGGATCTACCCGCATCCTGTTCCACATCCCGAAGATCGGGACGTTTTTCTACCAGGGTTACATTGTAGCCTCTCTGACCCAGCCGGAGCGCCAATAAACTACCACACAGGCCGGCTCCAATTATTAGTATTTGATCTTTTTTACTCATTTGCTAGTATATTCTTCAACCGTTCGGCGAAATGAAATACATCTTCATAACTGTTATAAAGTGGTGCTGGCGCTACTCGCACCACATCTGGCTCCCGCCAGTCACTTATCACTCCCGCTTCCGTTAACCTGGTGTGAAGTAATTTATTGGCACTCCGCACCTGAATGGACAGCTGGCATCCTCGTTCTTCCGGATTTCGCGGTGTGATTATCTTTATTCTGTCGTCACCAATATCATCGACCAAAAATTCGAGGTAACCGGTTAGTTTCTCCGACTTCTCCCTGAGGTTTTGGAATCCTGCCTCATCGAACACATCCAGTGATGCAAGTATCGCAGCCATGGATAAGATGGGTGGATTGCTCAATTGCCATCCTTCGGCTCCCGGTAAGGGGTCGAATTCATGCCGCATATTAAAACGCGTTTGCTTGTTATGGCCCCACCAGCCAGTAAACCGATTGAGTTCAGTGTTATTGGCATGCCGTTCGTGAACAAAACAACCGGCTAAGCTTCCGGGTCCGCTGTTGAGGTATTTATAACTGCACCACACCGCGAAATCAGCTCCCGTATTATGTAGATCGGGGAAGATGTTTCCGGCACCATGCGCCAGGTCGAAACCTACCAAAGATCCGTGACTATGGCCGAGTTCTGCAATCTTTTTCAGGGGGAAGTTCTGTCCGCTGTAATAATTGGTGTTTCCTATCATCAGCAGGGCTATCTCGTTACCCTGTTCGTTCATGATCTGTTCCAGATCTTCAAAACGGCACAGTTCTTCACCTTCCCTGGGTGTCCATAGAATGAGTCCGTCTTTGGGATCAAAGCCGTGAAATTTCAACTGGCTCTCAACCGCGTATTTGTCTGAAGGAAAAGCATCGCTCTCCACAACGATCTTGTATCGTGAGGAGGTGGGTTGATAGAAGGAGACCATCATCAGGTGGAGGTTGGTGGTGAGTGTATTCATCATCACCACTTCTGAAGGTTTGGCTCCTACGATCTTCGCCATTTTCTCCGTCAGGAATTCGTGATAGGGTAGCCAGGGATGTTCTGCTTCGGTATGTCCTTCAACGCCAAGGCTAGCCCAGTCGTCTAATTCTTTTTTTATGTATTCGGAAGTTGTCTTTGGTTGTAAGCCAAGTGAATTTCCGCAGAGATAGATAAGCGGTTCTCCCTTATTATCCTTAGGAATATGGAATTTATCTCTGAATTCTGAAAGTGGGTCTTCTTTGTCGCACTGACGCGCAAATTCTAAAGAATTCTCATACATAGGAGCGGTAAGTTTCAGCTACCTACAAAAATAGGAATTTAAATCCGTTTGATTTTCCTCCATTCCCATATGTTCAATATATTTGTATAAAAGCGTCCCATGCGAAAGCTCCTCGTTATACTGAGTTTACTTTTTGCCAGCCAGGCCATCTTTCCGCAATCGGTGGCCAGGGAATGGAATGAGGAGGTATTAAATGCCATCCGAAACGATTTTGCACGTCCTACGGTTCATGCGCGAAACCTGTTCCATTCGTCGGTTGCCATGTACGACATTTGGGCGCTATTTGACGATAAGGCTAGTCCTTTCTTCCTGGGGAATACCATAGGTGACTATTACTGTGAATTCGAGGGATTCGAAACCGATGTAAACCCTTCGGAAGCCAGACAAGAAGCTATGAGCTATGCTGTCTACAGGTTGATGCAGCATCGTTTTGCCAACTCACCCGGAGTGGAGGACATCTTCACTTCCATTGATGAGCTGATGGAATCCCACGGCTACGATATCAATTTTAGAAATACCAATTATAAAAGTGGCAACCCTGCTGCATTGGGTAATTACCTTGCCGAACAACTAATCGCATTTGGATTACAGGATGGTGCTAACGAGGCTAACGACTACGAGAATTTATTTTACGAACCATTGAACGATCCCCTGGATATGGATACTTCGGGTAATGCCAGCATGGAGCATCCGAATAACTGGCAGCCATTGAAAGTAGAAAGCTATGTGGACCAAAGTGGTAATGTAATTCCCGGAGGTCAACCGCCATTTTTAAGTCCGGAATGGGGACAGGTTGTACCTTTTTCGTTATCCGATGACGTTCTTGATATTTATACTCGAGACGGATTTGATTATTACGTCTACCACGATCCTTCCGATCCGCCTTATATTCAGGATGGCTTAGGACTGGACGACCCTTATAAATGGGGATTTGCAATGGTGGCAGTATGGGCATCACACCTGGACAAGGATGATCCTGTAATGATAGATATCTCGCCAGCTTCGCTGGGCAATGTCCCGGTGGACCTTTATCCTGAGAACTACGAAGATTATGAGTCCTTTTACAATTTTTTCGATGGGGGAGATCCTTCGGTAGGAAGAACAATGAATCCTGCAACCGGAGCTCCTTACGAGCCTCAGATGGTGCCTCGCGGTGATTACGGAAGGGTATTGGCCGAATTCTGGGCCGATGGTCCCGATAGTGAGACGCCACCGGGCCACTGGTTTACCATACTGAATTATGTGAGTGACCACCCGGAGCTTAAGAAAAGGTTTAAAGGAGAAGGAGAGGAGTTAAGCGAACTCGAGTGGGATGTAAAAAGTTATTTTATTCTTGGCGGAACCATGCACGATGTAGCAATTAGCGCCTGGGGAATCAAGGGTTATTACGACTATGTCAGGCCGGTGAGTGCTATACGTTATATGGCAGGCAAGGGACAATCTTCAGACCCAAATGATATTAGTTATGATCCACACGGTATTCCGTTAATTCCCGGGTATATCGAATTGGTGAGAGAAGGAGATCCCTTGGCAGGTGCCTTTAACGAGAACTTCGGAAAGATCAAGTTGTACAGTTGGCGAGGCCCGGATTATATCGTGGATCCGAATTTTGACGAAGCCGGTGTTGGCTGGATCCTGGCTGAAGAGTGGTGGCCATACCAGCGACCTTCTTTTGTGACACCTCCGTTCGCAGGCTATGTTTCCGGACATTCAACCTACTCCAGGGCAGCAGCTGAGGTGTTGACCTTATTAACCGGTGATGAATATTTCCCGGGTGGTATGGGGGTATTCGACATACCTGAAGAAACGTTCCTGCAATTTGAGAAAGGACCCAGTACTTCTTTCCAGCTTCAGTGGGCTACCTATCAAGATGCCAGCGACCAGACAAGTTTGTCGAGGATTTGGGGTGGTATTCACCCTCCTTGCGATGACATTCCGGGTAGGTTGATCGGCCTGGAGATAGGTGTAAAGGCTTTTAGTTTTGCTGAAAGATATTTCTACGGATCCTTGATAGAGCAAGGGACAATTTACCCCAACCCAAGCTCGGGAGAGCTTTTCGTTTCTTACAAGACCAGTGATCCACTTGAGATCGCCCTGTACGATACACTAGGAAGGAGAATTTATAGTGCTCCGGCGGTCTTTGATCAGTTGGATAGATGCAGACTCGATGTTTCTTACCTGAAAGACGGTATGTATTTCGTTACTCTCGAAAAGGACGACGAACAGATTTTCGTACAACGTCTTGTGAAGAACTAATACCTGCTTACTTAACAGAAATATTACTAAAGAATAGTTTGAAACTCTTCAAACTGTCCTGGTGAACTGTATTGAATTTCATCCCGCCTACTTCTTTCATTTCATCCCAGCTTGTGATTGTAGAAGCTCTTGGAGAATTTCCCCTGCGATACGCCCATTCCTTGATGGTATAATCGTCTGTGAAGTAAAAGTCGTAGGCATCGCCTGGTGTGTAGCCACCATCAACACCATAGACGATTGTAAGTTTATTCAAGATCTCTTTTGAAATGGGAGCCATCACTTTTTCTTCTTCTGAAATGGTTGTTCCTTCATCCCAAACCAGTTTGAAAGGGGATAATAACCAGAACGAGTCATTTACAAAACGCATATCGGCGTTCATTTGAAGACTGTCCATCTCCATTTTTCGGTTGTATTCGATGGTGTCGCTTTCGTTCATGAAAACTACATCGTCTGTCTTTGTGTTCCATTTGAAAGACCTGCTAAATCCCGATTCTCCTCTGCTTACATTGAAAGTGAAGTTTAATTCGGAAATATAAGACCAGTTATCGATGCCGTAATTGGCAGTAATACGTTCGGCAGTTGAAGTTTCTGTGGTTTCCGTATCCTGAGTTATGTTTGTATCACCGGAGGGTTGTTCCTTACATGAGTAAAGAATCGAAATAGTGATAAGGGCAATATGGAGTATTCGCATAGCAATTGTTTTTTACAAAAATACGGCTTCTGGAATTGCTCTCATAATTTTTGTATTTTTAGAGTATGGATGTACGTAAAGAATATACCAACGGTGAATTGACCGTGGTATGGAAGCCGAAGTTGTGTTTTCATGCCGCAGAATGTGTAAAAGGTCTACCGGACGTATTCGATCCGGACAGGAAACCCTGGATCGTTGCTGAAAATGGCAGTACTGAAGATTTAAAGCGCACTATAGACAAATGTCCTAGCGGCGCCTTATCGTATTACATGAATTCCGACGGACCTCCTTCAGAAGAAAAACAAAAAGCTATGTCAGAAACAAAAGTAGAAGTACTCGAAAATGGGCCACTTATGGTAAAAGGATCAATCGAAATTACACATACCGATGGCTCAAAGGAAACGAAAACCCGCAATACCGCTTTTTGCCGTTGTGGTAAGACCGGAAACAACCCGTTTTGCGACGGCTCCCACAATAAATAGGATATGAAATTAGATATCACCAAGAACCTCGAACGTAGGCGATACGAAACCGAGGTGAACGGCTATACCGCATTCATAGAGTATATCAAGGCTAAGAATGCGGTCTATCTTACTCATACCGAAGTGCCCGCCCAATTGGGAGGACAAGGCGTGGGTAAGTCGATGGTAAAAGCGGTTCTGACGCTATTAAAAGAAGAAGGCCAGAAAGTGGCACCTTTATGTCCGTTTGTGGCGGCCTACATCAAAGAGAATAGAGAATGGGTTCCAATTGTGGCAGACGGTTATAATGTTGGCTAGAAATTATCCGGATTTTTCATGATCTCAGCGGCCCTTTCTTTAAGTGCCGATAGTTCTTCGGGATCTTTTTTATTCAGCAGATTCATCATCATGCCCATACGCTGATTGTTCTTGAAATACTCTTTTTTGTCATCCAGGAAGTTCCAGTACAGGCTGTTGAACGGACAGGCATCTTCGCCGGTTTTTTTCTTTACATTGTAGTGACAACTTCCACAGTAATTACTCATTTTGTTGATATAATTTCCGCTGGACACATAGGGTTTGGTCGCCACAATGCCGCCATCGGCGAATTGAGACATGCCCCTGGTGTTTGTAATTTCTACCCATTCGATGGCATCGATGTATATGCCGAGGTACCAGCGGTCCACTTCGTCCGGGTCACATTGGGTGAGAAGTGCGTAGTTGCCGGTTATCATCAGTCGCTGAATGTGATGGGCGTAGGCATTTTCAAGACTCTGCCCGATCGAAGTTTTCAAACAATTCATCTTCGTGTTTCCGGTCCAGAAGAATTCGGGTAGCGGATTTTTATTTTCCAGCTTGTTCATCTTCGTGTATTCGGGCATTTCCTTCCAGTAAATACCGCGCATGAATTCGCGCCATCCCAGTATTTGGCGTACAAATCCTTCCACCTGGGAAATGTCTATGCTATCCTTGTTTTCCTGCCAGTATTCAACAACAGCTTCAATCACTTCCAGGGGATGCAGCATTTTTGAGTTCATGGCAAAGGACAAACGAGAATGGAAAAGAAATGCCTCATCTGTATGCATGGCGTCCTGGTAATCCCCAAAATGCACCAGTAGTTCCTTACAGAAATACCGGAGTACAGACAAGCTGTCTTCCCGGGAGGTGGGCCAGGAGAATTGTTTTGGATCTATGTTTCCAATGGTTTCTATCCCTGCATTTTCTATCCGATTCAGGGTCTCTGAAACATCCTTCCTGAATCCTCTTTCGTGGGGAATCTCAGGGCTGCCTTTCCACTTCTTTCGATTGCTCTGATCGAAGTTCCATTTGCCTCCTTCGGGGTTTTTGTCGTTCACCATCATTATATCGTATTTCTTTCGCATATCGCGATAGAAATACTCCATGACCATTTGTTTTTTCCCTTTGAAGAATTCTTCCAGGTCCTTTCGTTTTGTGAGGAAATGTTCGGTATCGTATGCTTCAGAAGGAATAGATAATCCGTTGCAGTAGGTACTTAATTGTTCATCCAGTCGATATTCATCAGGTAATTGATATTCAAATTTTCCTATGCTGAACTTTGATATTAGATGATCCAGGTTTTTTACGAGATCCTGCTTGTTTTCTTCGGAATCCAGGGTGTAATAGATAACTTCATGTCCTCTCTCCTTCATCCATTCGGCAAAATTCGCCATACTCTCAAAGAAGGCGACGACTTTCTGAATGTGATGAGCCACATAGTCTGTTTCCTGTCGCATTTCAGCAACAAAATAGATCACTTTTTCATCCTCCTCCTTGAACCAGGAGTGATTATGATTCAATTGATCGCCTAGAATTAATCTTAGTGTCTTCATTGGTTCCACAAGTTCCTAAATCTGTGATCGCTATCGTACATCTCAGCCTGCCTTTCAATATTGAATTTCCGGTCACGCGGATCATTACCAACCCCGGCATTATACATCCAGTTACCCCAGTTGCTATGAACGTCGTAATCGACGAGCAGGCTTTCAAAATAACTCGCACCTATGCGCCAATCCTGTTCCATTTCTTTCGCCCAGAAACTCGCAACGTTTTGTCGGCCACGATTACTCATCCACCCCATGGCTGCCAGTTCTTTCATATTCGCGTTTACGAAGTCGTATTTCGTCCTACCTTCAGTCCATTGTTTCAAAATTTCGGGGTCACTCTTCCATTCGTATTCCTTTTTAAGTATACCGCCTAAATGAAAGATATTGTCTCCGAATTTCAATGAAATATACTTAAAGAAATCTCGCCAGATCAATTCGAAGATCATCCAGTAAGTGCTCGAGTTCTTGTGAACTGTTTTTTCAAAGTTTCTCACTTCAGCATAAATGCTTCGGGCGGATATACAACCATTTGCCAGCCAGGGTGAGAATTTGGAACTGTAGTCGGTTCCCACTAATCCGTTCCTCGTTTGTTTGTACTCCTTAAGTTGTTCCGTTTGCCAGAAGTAGTGATCGAGGCGCTCCCATGCGTTTATTTCTCCTCCCTTAAAGGGAAAAGCGGTACGTTCATCCATTTTATATTGAGAGTGTCCCAGGTCTTCCAGGGAAGGGATTTTGGATTCCTTCGCAAGCAAATTAGAAGTCGGTAAACTCTTAGGTGCGGGCAGTGGCTTCCGAACTGCTGCGTACTTTTCGAGCTTCTTTCGGAACGCGGTAAATACCATTGGGATATCTTTCGCATTATCGAATGGAATCTCCTCCGGATGAAAAAGAAACTGGTCGTAATAGGTTTGAATGTTTACCGAATCGGGGAGTGCTGAGAGCAAGCTTTCCCGGACAATTCGTTCGTCTCTTGTCCATTCTTTCTGAAAAAAGAAATTGCTTATTTTATATTCATCAACGATAGAAG
Organism: Aureitalea sp. L0-47; assembly: GCF_026126405.1. Classification (GTDB taxonomy): domain Bacteria; phylum Bacteroidota; class Bacteroidia; order Flavobacteriales; family Flavobacteriaceae; genus Pukyongia. The sequence goes on along the minus strand of NZ_JAFMTQ010000003.1, from coordinate 235,146 downwards.
GGACAACCTCTTCCGGTTTTCCCAAGTGGACGAGTAATGAAATGTTGAGCGAGGTTAGTTGTTCCTGAAGGTTTCGCACGCTTTCCAGTAGAAACTTCGCCCGGAATTTTCCAGTCTTCACAAATCCGAAATCTCCTTCAAAGAAATGTCTTGGATCAAAACAATAGACTCCTATCACCTGATCGGATGCTTCGCATGCATGGGTGAGTGACGTATTATCCTGAATTCTCAGGTCGTTTTGAAACCAGACGAGACTATTTTTCATATTATTATTTTGCTTTTTGGCAGCGTTTACTGCAATACACCACATTTTCCCAGTCTCGTTCCCATTTTTTTCTCCATTGGAAAGGACGGCCACAGACAGGACATATCTTTTCCGGTAAGTTTACTTTCTTATGGGCCATTTACTTGGGTCGGGCATATTCAAAACGATCGATCAACCTGGGCAAGGAGTAGCCGTCCAGACCATTCACAGTTACCGTATCTGCCTTGTCCAACGCAAGAAAACCGTCTTCCAACCGAATCTCCGGACTAAAATAGATATGTTGGATCGATCCAATAATGAACAAACAACCGTTTTCTTCAATTTTGTATTCATTTATGTATTTACATCCGATCTGGATCTTGGCGCCCTCCACATAGGGAGCCGCAAACCCTTCACGGAACAAAGGTTCGAGATTCGTCTTGTCGAATTCTGAGACCATCCCTGGATATTTAGCGGAAGTATGGTGTGCATCGGCTATCATCCCGGCGTGGATGTGATTAACTGTAAACTCACCGGTTTCCTTGAGATTTTTAAAGGTATTCCTGGGAACCGTTGTGGGCCTCAATACAAAGCCAAGTAAAGGGGGATTGCTGCCCAGGTGGGTAACGCTGCTGAAAACCGCCACATTGGTAACTCCATCAGCAGAAATAGAACCGATAAGGTTTGCCGACTTATATCCCGTGCAGCTATTGATGAGGTTTAGCCGAGGGATCTTTTCCATGTTTAGTATTTCCTGGTGGTCGATGTGTATCATACGGTAAAAATAAATTATGTTGAGCAAAAAGATGTTAATGTTAAACAAAAATGTGTTTGTCAGACTTTCCTACTTTTATCCAAATTATTGAACGATGGATTTTCAGAAGGAATTCAATACCAATCGTGAAACCTGGAATAATAAAGTAGCTGTGCATGCTGCCAGCGAATTCTACGACATGGAAGGCTTCAAAAAGGGAGCAGAGACTCTAAAAACCTATGAAATTGAGGCCTTGGGGGATGTTTCGGGAAAGAGCCTGTTGCATTTGCAGTGTCATTTTGGGCAGGACACGCTAAGCTGGGCCAGGAGAGGGGCGAAGTGCACCGGGGTTGATATTTCGGATGAAGGGATCAAGTTGGCCAGGTCGTTGAATGACGAACTGGGTTTGGATGCTGAATTCGTCTGCTGTAATGTCCTGGATGTCTCGCTACATATTTCTGAAACTTTCGATATTATTTTCACAAGTTACGGGGTGATCGGTTGGTTGCCCGATTTGAAGCCCTGGGCAAATATGATCTCTGAACGTCTTAGTCCAGGTGGTATTTTCTACCTGGTGGAGTTTCATCCTATCGCCTGGATGTTCGATTACCAGCAGGATCCTCCTAAAATGATCTACGGCTATCAGCAAGAGGAAGCGATCTATGAGGAGTATGAAGGTACCTACGCCGATGAGGGAAATTCAGAAATAATAAGTAAAGAATACGGCTGGAACCATGGGATAGGGGAGGTTGTTACCGCGTTGATGGAAGCAGGTCTGTCCATTGAAATGCTAAAAGAGTATGAAGAGTCACCTTACGATATCTTCCCGGATCTTAAAGAGACCGAAAATGGAATGTTCGCTTTAAAGGATCGATTGCATCCTTTGGTATTTGAGATAAAGGCTATTAAATAATGTTTTATTGACTACATTCAGTTGGAGATTCTATCTGGGATTCTAATGGGTTGTACGCATTGTTGTACACAGAGTATAAAGGAGTTCCACCCCAGGGATCATCTCGTATTTCGGTATTGGCCATAAAGATTCTAACCCCGCAAAAATCAGTCAAATTGGGATTGTTGGTCACATAAAACGAAATGTGCCAATTATTTGGCGAATCGGTTAGCGTACTAAAATCGTCTAAATTCGAAATGGGTAATGCGTTTAGATGAAGGTCCAACAACTTTTGGAGGTTGTTCACCCCGGACAAATCATTTAAAGAGGATAAACCGTCAAGTCTTATTTTCCGTAATTCGGTAATATTTGAGAGGAAATCAATATTGTTCAATAGTGGCATATCCATAAGAACTATCCTTGATTCAGGTAAAACGGATTCAAAATCACCAACCAGATTGCCTAGCTGCGGTATCTGTTGAAGCTGATAATTTTCTCCGGAAAAAATCATGTTAGAAAGTCCACTGGCATCGGTAAGATCCTGCAGGTCATAAAACCAAAGTTCCTCGGTGATACTAGTAACATCAGAAAGAAAGTCTAGGTTGGTCACCTGGCTTTCCCTAAGCACAATCCGCTCCCAGTTAGAGTTAAGAGTAACTCCCGTAATATTCGATAATAATGGATTTCGGTCAAGTTCAAGCTTCCTTCCTATACTCAAATAGGTATTCATACCACTAATATCAATAAGTTGGTTATTTTGCCCAAGATATAGAGACCCTCCCCATGGATTGCCGACATCATAGCTGTCCAGGTTTTCGAGTCCGTTTAGATTTTGAAGCGAGGTCTCACTTATCCGAATGCCTGCCGAAACATGTTCCAAGGTTGAAAGAGGGGATAAATCTGTAATCCCTACACCGCGGATCGACAGGAAGCCGGTGATATTTTTAAAACTGAAATTATCAACCTGTGCCTGAGTGTTTAGATTTAGATTTCCATTATATGTAATTGGAGGCGGACGATTGTCCTCTAATGTGGTGAATGATATCTGGTCAAAAGTCTCTTTCCCTTCTGTATCGAGAGCGGAAACTATTACATTATAGTTTGTCTCTGGTTGTAAACCGAAAAACTCATATTCTGTATTCTGAAAATTCTCCCTTATTACCTGGTTATTAAGGACAATCTCATACAGAACGGTACCAGCTGATGCATTACTGGGTCGGGTCCATTCTATCGTGGCACGGTCGTAGTTCAACCGTTTTAGGGTGATGGTCATTACATTGGCTGAACTGCCATTTCCATTAGTTTCGGAATCATCTGAAGAACAGCCCAAAAAGGTAAGAGTTAGTAGAACAAGCAGTAATTTTTTCATTGGGTAGGTCTGTATCTCTAAGATACAAAAATGTTCCCAGAGTTGCTTGTTCTCAGCCTATTGGCGACACTCCGTTGGCGATACGATCATGGAATAACTAGGATTATATGCATTGTTAGAAATCCACAGATCTGCAGCACCATCCAGATTGATCAATAAATTAGACAATCCACAAAAGTCGGTAAGACTCTGATTGCTATATATGCCTATAAATGGATTCGAATCTGTTGAGGACATTAGGGTGGCGCCATCCAATGATTCCAGCTGATCACAATATTCAATTCGGAAGGCATCGCCAATCACCGCCAGGTTATCCAGCCCTTGAAGATCAACAATAGAAGGTAAGTTAAGTATCCAAAACTCACCAATATTGGTCACTTGATTCAAACCGTCCAGACTACTGAGATTGTTCATGACATGTAATTTGACCAATCCCATCTCATCAAACAGATTCAGTCCGTCTAATGAAGTTAGATTTGGCAAGCCGTAGAGCGATAAATTCCTTACCCGAGTTGCATTCGAGAATCCACTGAATGAACTGATATCGGAATACCTCATTTTCAACATTCCCCCATCCGCTACTCCAAACCCTGTGAGATCTTGGAGTGAATTCGCATTGATCAATGTTAAGATGCTTACTTTAGAAGAAATATTTGAAAGTGCACCTGCATCTGTAAGATTTGGCATATTGATGTAAATTTCACCTACCCCGGTATCCGTTAAAAAATAACTTAGATTTTGCAGTGCACTTATATCGTTTATAATATCAGAACTTATCCTAAGTTCTTTAATTCCTTCTAAAGAAGACAAATTCGATAAATCCTCGGCACTTTCATAGATGCTCAGTCGTCCTGTAACGACTTCTAGATTCGGATTAATATTGTCCAATAGATATTGCCCCTGGATATTCAAATCGCCATACCAGATCTTACTATCGTGGGTATTGAATCTAAATTCAGCAAAGGTGTCATCCCCGTTTTCTGAGATCGCATAAATTACTCCTAAATGTACTTTCTGGTTTTCAGGAGATTCAAAGGTATAAGTGGTTCCAGAGTAAGCTTCTTCAAGGACTACGTCGTTCAGTACAATTCTGTAGAGTACATCTCCAGCTCCTCCAGACACCGTCCAATTGATTGTTACACCGTCTAATTCAAACTGTCCCACATCAACAACTAATGATGCAACCCCAGAGGAATTACCATTGCTAGAATCATCGGAAGCACAACCTAGAAATACAAGGGTAAGTAATGCGAGCAATATATTTCTCATAGGACAGGAATTTTCTTTCTAAGATACAAATATGTTTCCAGAATTGCTTGTTCTTAACAAGTTTCTGTCGTGCTTAGTGCTTTGCTTCCTCTTTCAACAATTGCGGGAATTTCTTCTGAAATTTTTTCAGCCTTGGAATAGAGACATTCCGGATGTAGGGGTTGTTCGGATTTCGTTTTTCGTAGTCCTGGTGATACTCTTCCCCTTTCCAGAATTTCTGAAAGGGTAGGACCTGGGCCGCTACTTTACCTTCACCATAGATCTTTTCCTGTTCCTTGACCTTTTCGTCAATGATCTTCTTTTGCTCATCATTCTGGTAGAAGATTATAGAACGATACTGGGAACCACGGTCCGGCCCCTGTCCATTTACCTGGGATACATTTTGTGAGCCGAAATAAACATCCACGAGGGTCGCGAAGGATATCACATTCGGGTCATATATGATCTCAACTGCTTCGGCATGACCCGTTCGTCCGGTATTACTAGCCTCGTAGGTAGGGTTTTCCGTATGGCCACCGCTGTATCCGGAGATGGACTCCTCCACGCCCTTTACGCTCTCGTAAACAGCTTCTACGCACCAGAAGCAACCACTGGCGAAATATGCCCTGGCAAGTCCGTTTTCCATGGGAACCTGAACCGGTGTTTGGTCGGCCTGTGCTTCGGCTTCAGCTTTTTTATTGTTTTCGTTGGTAGACTGACAAGACCCTTGAAGACTGAACAATAGGGTTGACAGCATTAGTATGGCAATTCTTTTCATAACAGAGTATTATTAAACCTGTGTCGGTATATTGAGTAAACCTTTCAGTTTGCTTCGGAAAAGTATAAAAAAAAGCCCTCACGTTTTGTGAAGGCTTTGTTATAATTTGAATAGAAATTACTTCATTTTAGAGAAGAGTTTCTCCATTTTTTCACGTTCCTGTTCTGCCAGTTCCGGATCCACAAGGATTCGACCACTGTGCTCATCGGTGATGATCTTCTTACGTGAAGCGATCTCCATCTGCACCTGCGGAGGAATAGTAAAAAAGGATCCTCCCGAAGCACCACGCTCTACAGGTACCACGGCCAGTCCATTCTTTACATTTGTCCGGATACGCTTATAGGCCTTTACCAGTCTTTCTTCAATGTTCTTTTCGTATTTGGTAGATTCCTTGATGAGTGATTTCTCCTCTTTTTCAGTTTCGGCCAGGATCTCATCCAGTTCACCTTGCTTGTGCTTAAGGTGTTCTACGCGCTCGGCCAAACGTTCTTTGGTTTCGTCTATCACTACATTCTTCTGTTCGATCTGCGCTTTGAATTCCTTGATGTGCTTTTCAGCAAGTTGGATCTCCAGTTCCTGGAATTCAACCTCTTTGCTCAGGGAGTTGTATTCACGGTTATTACGAACGTTATCCTGCTGAGCAGTATATTTCTTTATAAGAGACTTAGCCTCGTCGATAAGGATCTTCTTGTCCTTGATATTTCCTTCAATTAGCTCAAGGTCTGCCGATAGTTTGTCCAGTCGTGTATTCATGCCGGCTACTTCATCTTCCAGGTCTTCAACTTCCAGGGGTAGTTCACCACGCACATTTCGAATCTCATCAATACGAGAGTCGATCAGTTGCAGGTCGAACAAGGCTCTTAACTTTTCTTCTACTGTTACTTCAGTCTTTTTTGCCATATTCAAAAATAGGTAATAGGATTGCTGTTTATTTCTGATAGTATAAGCCTGCTTTCCGGCAAGGCAGGGGCAAAATTAGTGATTTTTTTCGAGAGCGCCCTAACTATCAGTTCTTTTGTGAATTGCTCACTTTCATAATGCCCGATATCGGCCAGTAGTATACGGTTCTCCGACTTGAAAAAGTCGTGGTATTTCATGTCTGACGTTACAAAGATATCTGCACCGGCTGCTATGGCTGCATCGATCGCGAAACTGCCGCTACCGCCAAGAACAGCCACTTTTTCGATGGATTTGCCAAGTAATTTCGAATGACGGATGCACTCTGTATTCATATTCTCTTTCAGAAATTTTAAAAAATCCACCTCAGTCATAGGAGACTTCAATCTCCCCACCATTCCCATTCCAATATGTTGATTGGTGTTATCCAGGGTTGTCACTTCATAAGCCACTTCTTCGTAGGAGTGATTCTCGAACAACGCCTTTAAAATTCCTGATCTTTTGTGTTTCTGAAAGGTCACCTCAATACGAGTTTCTTCTTCAAAATGGGTATCTCCTTTCTTGCCCAGTGTAGGGTTGGCATCTTCATTGGGGTTAAAACTCCCTTTGCCTTCAGTATTAAAACTACAGTTGCTGTAATTACCAATATCACCTGCGCCAGCTTCAAACAGAGCAGATCGGAGTGCATCTGCCTCCTGTTTCGGAACATAGGTCACCAGTTTCTGTATCGTACCTTTTTTTGGTAGTAATATGGAATTTTTCTCCAGTCCTAATTTCTCGCAGATCATGGCGTTTACACCGTTCCAGTCATTGTCCAGTGCTGTGTGAATTGAGAATATAGCGATGTCATTCTTTATGGCCTTCTGCACCACACGCTCCACATAACTCTTTCCGGTGATCTTTTTAAGTCCTGAAAAGATGATAGGATGGAAGCTAACAATGAGGTTACAGTCTTTTGAAATCGCCTCGTCAACCACCGTTTCCAGCGTATCCAGGGTAACAAGGATGCCGGTGACATTAGCATTGGCATCACCCACCAGTAGTCCTGTGTTGTCAAAATCCTCCGAATACGATAGCGGGGCGATCTCGTCCATTGCTCTCATTACATCACTAACCTTCATATAGTTCCATTTTACCGTAAAGATAAAAAAGTATACTTTCGTTTTATGAAGTTTCTTCGCTTATCGGGTTTGCCATTGGCTATCCTTTATGGATTGATTACCTATTTGAGGAATCTGCTTTACGACAAAGGATGGCTGGAAAGCAGATCCTACGATATTCCAGTGATCTGTGTTGGGAATCTTTCCGTAGGAGGAACTGGTAAATCACCCATGATCGCCTTTATAGTTGATTTGCTTAAAGATGATTACCGGGTCGCGGTTTTAAGCAGGGGATATAAGAGAAAGACCAAAGGCTATTTGGAAGTAAGGGAAGACCATTCAGTAAGGGAGGTAGGTGACGAACCGCTTCAGCTAAAAAAAAATTATCCTGAAATAACCGTTGCCGTTTGCGCCGATCGACGCACTGGTATTGAAACGCTGCGAGCTAAAGCCGAAGTTATTCTCCTGGACGATGGATTTCAGCATAGAAAAGTCAAGCCACGCTTCAATATATTACTCACCCAGTACCATGATCTCTTTATAGATGACTATTTACTACCCATGGGAAGGCTGCGGGAGCCGGTAGCCGGTGCACGAAGGGCCGATATGATCGTTGTGACTAAATGCCCCGAAGGACTGGCATACGCCAAACAGCAGGAGATACAGTTTAGAATGAAGCTACTGCCTCATCAGCGAATATATTTCTCGAAAGTGAGTTACGACAAATTCATTTTCGGAAAGACAGAGACCTTGCCTTTGGAATATCTGGCCGATAAAAGTTTTAGCCTGGTAACAGGGATTGCCAATCCCAAACCACTGGTGGAATATTTAGAGCGTAGAGAATTTAAGTTTTCCCATGACAAATACCCCGACCACCACAACTTTACCACTTCAGAAATAAACCGAATGGCCGAAGATGAGATCATACTTACTACGGAAAAAGATTACGTAAGACTTCAGCCTCTGCTTCACAAATATGCTTTGTACTACCTGTCCATAAAGACGGTTCTCTTAAACGAGCAGGAACCTTTCTTTAAGGAAATACTCGAGGAGGTAATTCGTAAGAAATAATCTTAACTATTTACTGGAAAGGCTTTATTACTGATGGAACGATAGATCTTTTCGAAGAATTCCTCCGTCTTGAACGGTTTTGGAATGATCTCGTTGAAACCGGCCCTGTAGAAGTCGTCCAGGTTTTCGTCTATAGTAACGGCAGTTAGCGCGATGATTGGAATATCTTTATTGAAGGCCCTGATTTTCTGTGTGGCTTCGATACCGCTGATTCCCGGCATGTGGATATCCATAAGGATCACATCGTAATCATGCTGTTTCACAAGTTTGATAGCATCCATACCGTTATCGGCCACCATGCACTCCATTTTGTTCTTTTCTAAGATCTTACGGGTGATCATCTGGTTGATCTTATTATCTTCAACCACTAGTATCTTTCTGTTTTCAAGGGCTACATAATCCACGTCGTATATGATATTCTTCGGATTGATCTCTTCTTTGATCTCTTCCGAAATGTCTAAATTAATATTGAACCAGAATTTCGAACCTTTCCCCAACTGACTCTCAAGGTTGATCTTACTACCCATAAGTTCCAATAGGTTCTTTACAATAGAAAGACCGAGGCCGGTTCCACCAAACTTCCGGTTGATCTGAAGCGATGCCTGTGAGAAGGTTTCGAATATGCTCTTTTGTTTCTTTTTTGAAATTCCCACACCATTGTCTTCGATCTCGAAATGCAGAGAAACCTTTTTATTCTTCTCTTCCAGTTTTCGAACACGCACGGTGACATCGCCGTTCTGGGTGAATTTCACCGAATTACCGATCAGGTTAATAAGCACTTGAGAAAGTTTAAGCGGATCCCCTACAAGTCGGTCCGGGATAGACTCGTCATACTCAAAATGTAGTTTATTCTTGCGGTCATCGGCCGATTTCTTCAGTGCGATCAATACGTCGTTAATGCGCTTCTTCAATGAGAAGGTAGTTTTTTCTATCTCCACCTTGTTGGCCTCCAGTTTGTTGAGGTCAAGGATATTGTTGATAAGCGATAACAGGTACTCCCCGGAAAATTTCAAGGAATTCAGATGTTCTTTCTGATGCGGTTTCGGATCTTCCTCCAGCAAGAGATGTGTTAAACCTGTTACTGCATACAGAGGTGTACGAAGTTCATGGGTAATGGTAGATAAGAATTGCGCTTTGGCCAATGATGCCTTTTCCGCTTTTTCTTTTGCGAGTTGTAATTCGATATTCTTATCCTGAAGTAATTCGTTGGCCTTCGCTCGCAGATTGTTGTTTTTATAAAGTGAGAGAGTTAACAGCGACAGGATCACGATAAGCGCAATACTCAATCCCGTGGTCATCCTACCGAAATTGATCGATTTCTGTTGTTTATCGATATTCGATTTCTGAGCCTGGATTACTTCTTTCAGACTACTAACGCTGGACTCGATCTCAACTCCCTTTGCAATGGCCTGCAAGTAAGCCTGTTGAAGGGAGTCGTTCTTTGTTTCGTACAAATGGAGATTTTTGTTGATCTCTGCAAGATCTCCTCTTTTTAAAGCGATATGGGATGCTACCTTGTAGCTCTGAACTTCTAGTTTAGTGAATGCATTTTCATCGATGAGCGCCGATGCTTTTAGCAATGATTCTGTAGCTGCAGAGATTGAGGCCTCAGTAGAAGGATCCTCCAGTTCAATGAGGGCTTCCGCTTTGCTCAAATAGGCTGAAGCCAATTGAAAAGGCATATCGTTTTCTTCAAAAACGGCTATTGTAGCATTGTAGTAATTGATGGCATCCGTGAGCTTGCCATTTTTACGCTCGAGATCTCCTAGTCCCAGCAGGACGCCTGCGCGCTGAGATTCACTTCCTTGTGCAGTATAAATGCTCTCGGCACGTCGAAAAAAGTTTTCGGCTTTTGATAGATCGTTGAGGCGCGTAAGAATTAGGCCTTTAAGATTATAAGCGTGCGCCTTAAGAATGTCGTTGTTTTCTTTTTCCAGGTTTGATAAGGCGAGGTCCACCTCTTTGTTGGCCTTCACATAATTTTCAAGGAAATAATGCAATTCCGCAACTTCCAGTTGGAGTGAAGACTTATAAGAAGGGTCGGAGTAGTCGGCAGCGAGCTTATTCGCGTTGATGAGTTGTACTATAGCATCATCAAATTTTTGCTTGGCAATCGCGTCACGAGCCAACATCTGATAGTTCTGAATAAGTTGTACGGAGTCCTGCTCAACCTGTTGTGAATAACAGTCAAGTCCAAACAAAAAAAGGGCCAAAACCCAGATTTTTAACCAAGTAAGATTTACTATTCGGGCGCTCAAAACTATGTACTTGGACGATAAATATAGTTATTTCCTCGATATTTGTAGGATTAAATCTACAATTCTTGAAGAATATCCCACTTCGTTGTCATACCAGCCAATGATTTTTACCATCTTTCCGATTACTGAGGTCATGCCTGCATCGAAGATACAAGAGTGGTTATTTCCTATGATATCAACCGAAACTATTGGATCTTCCGTATACTGAAGAATCCCTTTTAGACGTCCACTTGCGGCTTTTTTGAAAGCCTTATTCACTTCTGAAATCGTTACTTCTTCTTTCACGTTGAGGGTGATATCCGTAAGAGAACCATTGGGAACGGGGACACGTATTCCGCAACCCCCGATGACAGCGGAAAGTTCCGGAAATATCTTTGTGAGCGCTTTAGCGGCTCCTGTTGTAGTAGGAACAATCGATTGGCCAGCGGCTCGAGCCCTTCGCAAGTCGCGGTGCGGCTGATCGTGCAAGCTTTGATCGGTGGTATAGGAGTGTACAGTTGTGATGTAAGCCTGTTCGATTCCGCAGAGCTCTTTGATCACCGATAACATTGGTGCTGCATTGTTCGTGGTACATGAAGCATTTGAGAGAATGGTATCTTCTTTTGAAATTATTTCATCATTTACCCCTAAAACTACAGTTTTGATCGTATCGTCGAGCGGTGGAACGGAGAGTATTACTTTTGAAGCACCGTTCGAGATGTGCTTCTGAAGTTCTTCTTTACTTTTGAATTTTCCGGTACATTCAATCACCACATCCAATGGTCCCCAGGGAATGTTGTTTATATCCGCTTCCGAAGTAAAAATCACTTCTTTGTCGTCAACCAGGATCGAATTTTCGGTATAATCCACGGTATTTGGAAGTACACCATGTATGCTGTCGTACTTTAAGAGATGGCTCATGGTGGCAGCATCTGCCACATCATTTACGGCTGTCACCCTAATCTCGGGATGATCAATAAGTGTCCTGAACAGTGTTCGACCTATACGGCCAAAACCATTGATGCCAATACTGATCGGGGTTTTCATCAGGAGTTAGGTAAGGTGTTTTTGAGCTTTATATGAAGATCTAACCAACGCACCACTTTCCACATGACGGAATCCCATTTCTAGTCCGATAGTCTCCAATTTCTTGAATTGTTCCGGGGTAATGAACTCCTTTACCGGCAAGTGTTTCTTGGAGGGTTGCAGATATTGACCGATGGTAACAATGTCCAGCCCAACCCCACGGAGATCCTCCATGGTTTGAATCACTTCCTGCTCTGTTTCCCCTAATCCAAGCATGATACCGCTTTTTGTGCGTTCTATGCCTTGTTCTTTGAGGTATCTTAGGACTTCCAGGCTACGTTCGTATTTTGCCTGTATCCTAACTTCGCGGGTAAGTCGTTTAACCGTTTCCATGTTGTGAGAAACAACCTCGGGCTTAACGTCTATAATCCTGTCTATATTCCTTGTTTCTCCCTGGAAGTCGGGGATCAGGGTCTCAAGGGTAGTTTCGGGATTCATTCTTCGGATTGCCTTAACGGTTTCCGCCCAGATAATCGACCCCATGTCTTTTAGGTCGTCACGATCCACGGAAGTAATAACCGCGTGTTTTATGTTCATGATCTTGATCGATCGTGCCACTTTTTCCGGTTCGTCCCAATCCACCATTTCCGGTCGACCGGTTTTCACTCCGCAGAATCCGCAGGAGCGCGTACAAACATTACCAAGGATCATGAAGGTGGCTGTACCTTCGGTCCAGCATTCTCCCATATTAGGACAACTCCCGCTGGTGCAGATGGTATGCAGGTTGTATTTATCCACCAACCCTCGAAGTTCGGTGTATTTTTTGCCGGTAGGCAACTTTACCCTAAGCCATTTTGGCTTGGGTTGCGGTTTTTGAATTTCGACTGTCTTAACTTCCATAGCGGCCACAAAGGTACAAAGATTAGAATAATAAGATCATAAAAGTGTGCTAAGGTACCAACCGCTGAATCCAAGAATTATTAGTATCGAAATAACACTGTAGATTCGCAGCTTTATCCCCGGTCTGGCTTCTTTTGGGGTATGAGCTCCTGTGATAAGCTTATAGTTCATAATTGCGTAGAATGGCGCCGTTAGAAAAGAGAGAATTGTAGCGATTTGTACAAGTAGTCTCATTTCAGAAAGAAGAAAAAAGAAGATGATCAAGGTGCCAGATGCAAGTACGATCAACCAATACAGGTAGCCGTTTTTCATCTTTTTGTTCGTTATGATTTCGGTGGTTCTATGCATTACCCTTGGAGATCCGTCTAGCGTTGTGAGTGTGGTACTGAACATGGTTGTGAGTGCTGCGATCCCTATGAGCAATTTTGCCCAATCCCCCAGGCTTCGGGTATACATAGATATCAGTTGGTTGGCAAATTCACCGCCTTGTGGAGAAAGAGATTCGTCACTACCAAACATGACAACGGCACCGAGAGCCACGAAACCAATAGCCAGTATTGTTGTGGTGATGTATCCTACGTTGAAATCGAATCGTGATTGTTCTGGATTAATGGAGGGTTCAAGCTTCTTTTTTTCTACGGTCCAGATAGAATTCCATATTGAAATATCCAGCGGTGCCGGCATCCATCCCATGAAAGCGATCAGGAAGGCAACAGCGGCTGTTTCCGTAGGAAATACCTGTTTGAAAGTTGTATGTCCTGCCGGTTCAATGGCAAAGGCCACTGCTATCAAAGTACTGATGGTAAGTCCGATCACAATGATCTTCATAAGGGAATCCAGGATCTTGTATCGGCCAATCACCAGAATTGCCAGGCATATGGCTGTGATAACTGCCGTCCATATTACTGGTGTACCAATACCAAAAAGTGAAGTAGCGATACCTGCCGTTACGATGGTAACCGCCGTTTGAATGGTAAACATGGTAGCGAAGGTGATTGCGAAGTACAGATAGATCACTCCCTTACCCATTTTGCGGTAGCCTTCCAGGAGTGACTCTCCCGTGGCGGAGGCAAACCGGGGGCCGAATTCAAAAAAGGGATACTTTACTGCATTGATAAGAAGCAGTGCCCATAAAAGTCCGAATCCAAAATCGGCACCTGCTCTGGTGGATTGTACCAAATGAGAAACTCCAATGGCAGCCCCGGCGAAGATGAATCCGGGCCCTAATTTCCTCAGGGAGATTGTCAACGCGTATGATTTTGTGTTATTATTTCCGACAGTAATTTCTTTGCTCTCAGCAACCGTACCTTAACATTACTAAGGGGTTCATTAATATGCTCGGCAATTTCGTTGTAGCTCATCTCCTGGAAGTAACGCAGGTTGATCACATCCTGGTAGTGTGGCTTGAGTTGCTTTATAAATAGCAAGAGTTCTGCCAGGTTCTGTTCTGTGATAAGCTTGTCTTCCGGGGTTGGTGATATATCGGCAATCCGATGCACGTGTTCGTCGTCGGTATCAGTGGTGCGAGAGTGGATGGAAGCCTTCTTCTTTCGACTCTTATCGATCTGAATATTCTTCGAAATTGTGATAAGCCAGGTATTGAAGGCGTATTTGGTATCGAAGCTCTCAATTTTGTCAAAAGCCTTTGAAAAAGTCTCAATGGTGATGTCTTCAGCTTCGTATTCATCCATTACTCGTTTTAGCTGAAAACCGTACACTTCATTCCAGAAATGGTCCAGCAAAAACCTAAATGCCGACTGCTTGCCACTTTTGGCCAGTGTGATTTGTTCAGTAATTCTATCTTGGTCATTTCCAGTTGGCATGTGATGAAGTTCTTTTGCTACTAAAGATAACTAATTGCAGGAAGACAAGAAACAGTTCGAGTATCGGTATAAAAATGATAAGAGGTCGTTCTTTCAATTTGGCTGCGACTTTTCCGAGGATCAACATCTGAAAAAGAAACCGGAAGCAGATCATTGGGACCACTAATTTCCAGTAAGAGCCAAGGCAACCAATCATAGTCAGGATCCAGAAGGACAGGTTAAAGAAGAAGAACGCAGACAGTAGGAACTTGTGCTTGAATTTGTAAAATTTAGCGGTTGTTGTATGACGTTTTTTCTGAAGCAGCCATTCACGAAATGTAGTCTTAGGTATGGAGTATGTAAACGAATCCGGATGAAACTGCAGTCCCGTATTTGAAGGTGTAGCCGCTTTGTTTACAAAGAGGTCATCATCACCCGATTGGATGTTCATATGCGAGGTGAAACCGCTATTCTCATAGAAGATATTTGAAGTATAGGCGATATTACGTCCAACTCCCATATAAGGATTTCCGGCCATCGCATAGGAAAAGTATTGCGTGGCAGTAAGGATGGTTTCAAATCTTATTATAGCATTCAGTAAACCGGGCATTTTCTGGTAGGCACCATAGCCGAGAATGATCTGCTTTCGTTCATCCAGTTGGGAAACCATTTGTGAGATCCAATGTTTAGATGCCGGCTTACAATCTGCATCGGTAAACAGCAACCTTTTGTGTTTTGCCTTTTTTATGCCAAGGGTGAGTGCATATTTTTTACTTCCCCAAAATGTTTCGTTGGTGGCAACATCAACTATCGCTATACGCGGGTCCCCCTGGGCAAACTGCTCCATGACTTCCAGCGTATCATCTGTAGATGCGTCGTTGATTAAAATTAGTTCAAAATCTTCGTACTCCTGTTCCAACCATAGGGGTATATGAGCTTTTAGATTTTCAGCTTCATTTTTTGAGCACACCAGGACAGAGACCGGGTAATGAACAGCAGCCTTTCTTTCAATTACTTTTGAGAAGGAAAATTTTGAGAAGAGGAGATAATAGGCGCAGTTAAAAAGAATTATAGTTCCAAGCAGATAAACAATCAGCATAAACGCCTTAAAATATATAGCCTATTTATGGGCTTCTTCGGTACAAGAATCAAACTGGTCCGGGGTTTTGCCACAAAAACCACAAGTCTCTCCTTCTTTATTCAGAAACGGACTCTGGCTTGCACAGGTACCCGCGAATTTTCCGTCTTTTTTACCCCATATTTTAATTGCAATTCCGGCAACGGCGAGCAGCAATAGAAGCAAGGTGATAACAAAAATTCCCATAATCTCAAATTGATGGTGCAAAAATACAACCTTTCTTGGTGAAATGTAGCGAATTTGGTTAATTTTAGCCTCGTATTTTAACAACACACTATGCGCTTACGATATACTTTTCTTTTTGCCTTGATCTCTATTCTTGTTATAACCTCGTGCAAAGAGAGTACCGACAAGGAGGTTGCCGATTCTGATCTTGAAGTTGATATTGAAGAAGTGGTTCCGGAAGAACCTGCTGAGAAGAAGCCTCCCAGCGTAGAATCATTGAGAAGGTCGAATAGTGTAATGGCCAGGTTAATGAGCAACGGCGATTGTAAAACGTTTGCCAGCTACGTGGTCTCTGCGGAATTATCGGAAGTTCTTCTGAACGGCGAAGGTCCAATAACAGTTTTTGCTCCTTCGGATGCGGCCATAGCAGCATTGGGTGAGGAAACGACGAAAGACCTGCTGAATTCAGAATCCAAAGCACTTATGAGTTCGGCGGTACGAACCCATGTCGTTGAGGGTAATTACGATTCGGTAACTATCACTCAGGCCTTAAAACAGGGAAGGGTTAACCTTACTTCCTTAAGTGGAGAAAAATTGTCGGTTACCCGGAGTGGAAATAATATTTATATAACGGATTCAAAAGGAAATAAAGCTAAGGTTGGCAAGAGCGATATCAACGGGACCAATGGGGTTGTTCATGTCGTAGACGCTTTCCTGGGTCTCGACTAGATAACGTTCACTTCCGGTTCAATATCGATACTGAATAGTACCTTCACTCTTTTCTGAATACGCTGAGCGAGCTCCCAGATCTCCAATCCACTTGCGTTCCCGTGGTTGACTAATACCAGTGCCTGTTTTTCATGAATTCCGGCATCTCCGTATCGTTTTCCCTTAAATCCGGCTTCTTCGATAAGCCAGCCTGCAGGTATTTTGAATTCTGATGAAGAAACTTCGTAAAACGGGGCTTCCGGGAATTTACTTCGGAAGGAGCTAAATGCAGCTTTGTTCAGAATCGGGTTCTTAAAAAAACTTCCGCTGTTTCCAAGCTCAGCAGGATCGGGTAGTTTTGATTGACGAATGGCGATCACGGCATCGGAAATGTCCTTAATTTCAGGTTTATCAATATTTTTTTCAGAAAGAATATCCGCAATTGCACCATAGGAAGTATTTAGTTCGTGGTTTTTCTTAGTAAGTCGAAGGTTCACGGAAGTGATGATATACTTGCCTTTCAGTTCATTCTTAAATACTGAATTCCGATACCCGAATTTACAGTCTTCAGCAGTGAAGATCCTGGATTCACCGGTAAGTGTTTCGACGGCCCTACAACTTTCGAAGACATCTTTTATTTCTACTCCGTAGGCCCCGATGTTCTGGATAGGGGCGGTGCCCGTATTCCCGGGAATTAGTGAAAGGTTTTCGATGCCTCCATAATCCCTTTCTATGCAATACATAACTAACTCATGCCAGTTCTCACCCGCGCTAATTTCCAGAATAACCATGTCTTCGGTTTCCGAAGCGACAGAAATACCTTTCAGGTTAATGTGAACTACCAGTTTGTCGATGTTGGACGTTAAAAGTAAATTACTTCCACCACCTATGATAAAGAGATCTTTTGGTTTATAGGATTTAAGTAGGGCTGTAAGCGCTTCGTCGGAGGTAATAGATACAAACGCTTTGGCCAGGACATCAATACCAAAAGTGTTGTATTCCCGAAGCGATTTGTTTTTTTCGATCAACATTAGCCGGGGTATTGTGCCAACGCGGCCTTCAGGATTGCTACTGCTTTTACCAGGCTTTCTTTTTTCAAAACATAGGCGATACGAATCTGATTCTTACCTACACCGGGAGTCGAGTAGAACCCTGCGGCAGGAGCTACCATAACAGTTTCCCCGTTCACATCGAAAGATTCCAAAAGCCATTGTGCAAAGTCATCGCTGTTTTCGACAGGAAGTTCTACTATACAATAAAAGGCTCCTTTTGGCTTTCCAACCTTAACACCTGGAATAGCTTCCAGCAAGCTTACCAGCGTATCACGCCTTTCGACATATTCCTCGATAACATCATCAAAATAAGACTGAGGGGTTTCCAGGGCCGCTTCACTGGCGATCTGGGCAAAGGTAGGCGGACTCAACCTGGCTTGTGCAAATTTAAGTGCGGTACGGATCACGTTCGGATTCTTTGAAACCAGGCATCCAATACGAGCGCCGCACATGCTGTATCGCTTCGATACAGAGTCGATAATGATACCATAATCGTTTATGCCTTCCTCTTCGAGGATGGAATAATGTGTAAGCCCATCGTATGCAAATTCACGATACACTTCATCTGCCACAAGGAATAGATCGTGTTTCTTAACTATTGCCGCCAGTTTCTGAATCTCTTCCTTTGAGTACAAGTATCCTGTTGGATTACCAGGGTTACAGATCAAAATTGCCTTGGTTCTGGGTGAGATCAGCTTTTCAAATTCTTCAATGGGAGGTAAGGCGAAATTATTCTCGATCTTAGAGATCACAGGAACGATCTTTACACCAGAAGCTGTAGCAAATCCATTGTAGTTGGCATAAAATGGTTCCGGGATAATGATTTCGTCTCCGATATCTGCGATAGAACCCATAGCAAATAGCAGGGCCTCACTACCGCCTGTGGTAACGATAATATCGTCTGCCTCCACTTTAATATTATTCCGGTGATAATATCGTGCGATCTTTTGTCGATATGGCTCCGAACCTTCCGACCGTGTATAGGCCAGGATCTCGAGTGAGTGTTGCGCCACGGCATCCATAGCCCCAATAGGCGATTTGATGTCCGGTTGGCCTATATTCAGGTGATAGACGGTTTTATTTGCCTTGTATGCTTTCTCGGCATATGGAACCAGCTTTCTTATAGGAGATTCGGGCATTGAGAGCCCTTTTTGTGATATAGAAGGCATGCGATTTGAATTATCTAACAAAGTTGCGAAATATATTTATAAATCCATATAGAAAGCAAAAGCATTCGCGAATTTTTCCATATCTTGATTACTATGAAAAAATTCGCGAATGCCGGTCTACTCCTTAGTTTGTGGCTCCTGCCACTACTCTGTGGGCCTTTGGTGTTTGCTCAAAAAGGTTTTCAATTGCCGGAATCGTTGAATCGGGAAAAAATTCCATTCGAGCTGGTAAATAACCTCGTAATCATTCCTATTCAAATAAATGGTACCGAACTATCTTTTCTTCTGGATACGGGTGTGAATTCCACCTTGTTGTTTTCCGTTGAACAACTGGATTCTGTTCAGCTAAATAACGCAAAACCCATAAAATTGCGAGGACTAGGTGAAGGTGGTTCAATAGATGCAATTGTGAGTAATCGCAACAAATTAGAAATAGGCAGAGCGATCGATAATAATCACAGAGTATACATGGTGGTAGATAGTAAAATTAATTTCTCCACACGTATGGGTATACCTATTCACGGAATTATTGGTTTCGATCTTTTCAAGGATTTTGTAGTAAAAACCGATTATAGCTCTAAACGAATTACCCTCTATCGACCTGATACCTTCAGAAAAAGGAAATGTAGGAAATGTGTGGACATTCCTATGCGGTTCCACAATAAAAAGCCGTTCATAAACGTCAGGGTTGCCTCAGATACAGAGGAAGAGGATTTCCTTGTCCTGCTGGATACCGGATCGAGTGATGGCCTGTGGTTGTTTGATGAAAAAGATTTTATTTCCGAAGTACCTAAAAATTACTTCAACGACTTCCTTGGGCTCGGTTTGAGTGGGAATATCTACGGAAAAAGATCCAAGATTAAAAAACTCAACATCGATGAATTTCAACTTGAAAAGGTAACAGCTTCATTTCCCGATAGTAATACAGTGAAGAATATAAAATCCCTACCCGATCGTAAAGGCAGCCTGGGGAGTGAAGTATTGCGACGTTTCACGGTCATTATGAACTATCGCGAACAGACCATGACATTAAAACAGAATAGCAATTTCGATGATCCATTCTATTACAATATGGCCGGGCTTACGCTGGAGCATGACGGACTCATCCCGGTTCGGGAAGTAGACTATTTTAAGATCGACCCTGTTACGATGACCAAAGAAAAAAGGGAGGCCACAGCCATATTTGATGTATACAAATCGCCAACACTCCAGTTCTTCCTCGCTCCTAAATATGTAGTCGCTGAAGTACGGCCGGATTCACCGGCAGAAGAAGCTGGTATCATGAAGGGAGATGAGGTAGTAAAGATCAACGGTAAAGCCAGTTTTAAGTACAAATTGTACGAAGTCATTAGCCTATTCTCCTCAAAAGCAGGACGAACGATTTACCTGGAAATATCGAGGAATGGGATCATGCAGAAGAAGAAGTTCGTGCTCCGTGAGGTCATATAAAAAAACCCCCGCAAACTGCGAGGGTTACCTATTTATTCAATTGGTATTTATTTTGTCTTTTCAAGTACGCTTTTTCCATCAGCAAGAACTTCTCCCTTTATCTTCAGGGCTTTGATCTTTTCTGAAGCATTGGAATATACAGTTACGGTCTTACGGATAGGTCCTACACGCTTGGTATCATATTTCACCTGAATGGTGCTGGATTCACCCGGAGCAATAGGTCCATCCGGTTTCTTTGGAACCGTACAGCCACAGCTGGATTTCACATCGTTAATAACAAGTGGCTTATTACCTGTATTCGTAAATTCGAATACTCTTACCCCGTCACTTCCTTTGGCTATTTTGCCATAATCAATAGTCTCCTGTTTGAACTGGATTTCGGCCTGGGCTTGAACCCCGTAACCAATTAAAGCAAATAACGCTATAAGTACTAGTTTTTTCATGATTCTTTAAATTTAAGGTATGCTAATGTAGCTATCTTTTTGGCAACCTGCAAAATAAGTTATTCACTTTCATAATACTGCAGATATACCTACTTTTGCTTACTTATTCCAAAAATTGGACCAAACTATGAGTTTAGCGGCAAAATATAGTGCTGAAAGTGTTGAAAATAAGTGGTATGACTACTGGATGGAGCATGGTTATTTTCATTCAGAAGTTGATGAAAGAGAGCCTTATACCATTGTAATTCCTCCGCCAAACGTTACAGGAGTGCTGCATATGGGACACATGCTGAATAACACCATTCAGGATGTACTTATCAGAAGAGCACGATTATTAGGCTATAATGCACTATGGGTTCCGGGTACGGACCACGCTTCAATTGCTACGGAAGCCAAGGTGGTAGACAAGCTCAAGAAGGACGGGATAGACAAAAGTGATATCACCCGTGAAGAATTTTTGGAACATGCCTGGGAATGGACCCACAAGCACGGAGGTATTATCCTTGAACAACTCAAGAAATTAGGCGCTTCCTGCGACTGGAATCGTACAAAATTTACCATGGATGAGGATCTTTCGGCCTCGGTAATCAAGGTTTTTGTCGATCTGTACAATAAAGGACTCATCTACCGGGGATACCGCATGGTAAACTGGGACCCGGAGGCACTTACTACCTTGTCTGACGAGGAAGTGATCTATGAAGAGAAACAAGGAAGTCTATTTCATCTGAATTATAAGATCGAAGGTAGCGACGAACACTTAACCATTGCAACCACGCGTCCTGAAACCATTTTGGGGGATACCGCCATTTGTATAAATCCTGAGGATGAACGCTACACTCATCTGAAAGGAAAAAAAGCAATTGTACCTATCTGTAACCGTGTAATCCCAATCATCGAAGATGAATATGTAGCTATGGATTTTGGTACCGGTTGCCTGAAAGTGACGCCGGCCCACGATGAGAATGATAAAGAACTGGGTGATAAACACAACCTGGAAGTCATCGATATCTTCAACGATGATGCCAGTCTGAATAGCTTCGGGCTCCATTACGAAGGTAAAGATCGTTTCGTGGTTCGTAAAGAGATAGTTAAGGAACTAAAAGAAATTGGGGCGCTTGAAAAGATCGAGCAATATGTGAATAAAGTAGGAACAAGTGAACGCACAAAGGCTGTTATCGAGCCTAAGCTCAGCGACCAGTGGTTCCTCAATATGAAGGATATCTCCAAACCCGCCCTGGATGCAGTTCTCAATAAAGACGTAAACCTGGTACCAGAGAAGTTTATCAATACCTACCGTCACTGGATGGAAAACGTTCGGGATTGGAACATATCAAGACAACTTTGGTGGGGTCACCAGATACCAGCTTACTACTTCGGAGATGGTGAAGATGATTTCGTAGTAGCCGAAACCAGGGAAGAAGCTCTAGCACTGGCAAAGGATAGATCCGGAAATATAGATTTGACCATTGAAGACCTCAAGCAGGATCCGGATGTGCTCGATACATGGTTCTCATCGTGGTTATGGCCTATTAGTGTATTCAATGGTATAATGGAACCGGATAATGAGGATATCAATTACTACTATCCTACCAACGACCTGGTTACGGCCCCAGAGATCCTTTTCTTTTGGGTAGCTCGCATGATCATTGCAGGATACGAATATCGGGACGATAAGCCTTTTAAAAATGTTTACCTGACCGGTATCGTAAGAGACAAGCAGCGTCGTAAGATGAGTAAGTCGCTGGGGAACTCCCCGGATCCAATCGAACTCATGAAAAGTTATGGAGCGGACGGCGTTCGCGTAGGAATGCTTTTGAGTTCTCCCGCCGGGAACGACCTGATGTTCGACGAAGACCTGTGTAAGCAGGGGAGTGGCTTCGTAAACAAGATATGGAACGCCTACCGTCTTATTAACGGCTGGGAGGTCTCTTCGGAAATTGAACCATCTAAAACCGGAGCCATAGCGATCGAATGGTATAAAAATAAGTTTAATAGTACACTAGCTGAAATTGAAGATCATTTCAGCAAATACCGAATCAGTGATGCGCTGATGTCTACCTATAAGCTAATTTGGGACGACTTCTGTTCCTGGCTTCTGGAAATGGTGAAGCCGGCATACGGTAAGCCTATCGATAAAAAAACTTTCGATGGTATCATTGAGTTACTGGAGGACAATCTGAAGATATTACATCCGTTTGTTCCTTTTGTTTCTGAAGAGATCTGGCAGCATATCACCGAACGTTCGCCTGAGGAAGCCCTCATAGTATCCAGCTGGCCGAAAACCGAAGGATTCGATGCGAAAATGATCAAGGACTTCAAGTTTACTTCCGAAGTGATCTCAGGTATCCGAACCATTCGGAAAGAAAAGAATATCTCCTTCAAAGATAGTATAGCAGTATCCGTGATCAATAACGAGAACATCTCAACCAACTTCGATGCTATCATCAGCAAACTTGGAAACTTATCTGAACTAAACTATGTAGATGCACCACTGGAAGGAGCACTTACCTTCAGGGTGAAGTCGAACGAGTATTTCCTTCCAATGGCCGGTGCGATCAACGTGGAAGAAGAGATCGCGAAGATCAAGGAAGAATTGTCCTATACCGAAGGTTTCCTAAAAAGTGTTCAAAAGAAATTAAGCAACGAACGCTTTGTAAATAATGCTCCGGAACAAGTAGTTACAATAGAGAGAAATAAGGAGGCTGATGCGCTTGCGAAGATCGAAACCCTCAAAGCTAGTCTTGCAAGTTTACAATAGTTACTTCCTGTAAATAAAATAATTCTTTACGGTTTCAATGTAGAGTTCTTTGGCCTCATCTACTGTGAGATGTTGTGTCTGAAATAACGCATTCGTCTTAAAGGCGTTGATTAGTGGTTTGCCTCCGCTTGGCCGATCCTCGTCATTAGTAGCACGCTTGTAGTAGGCATAAAGTCGAAGAAGCACATCTGCGGGGAATGGATCTTTATGGCCGTTAATACTATCAACCGCTTTCTGAAATTCAATATCCAATTTGGACGGTTTCATGATCATTTCGAGGCTAATACAGTGATTCCTCCTTTAACTTTCTGATTTAATTCAACCTGTACATTTACATCCAGCGGCAAGAATACATCAACGCGCGACCCGAACTTTATAAAACCACTATCCGAAGCCTGTTCCACTTGCTCACTGTTTTTGGCATAATTGACGATCCTTCTGGCCATGGCTCCTGCGATCTGCCTGTGTAAAACATCCCCGAATTCTTCGGATCGCACAACCACTGTGGTCCGTTCATTTTCTTCGCTGGACTTGGGGTGCCAGGCTACGAGGTATTTCCCAGGATGGTATTTACTATAAACTACCTCTCCACCTGTGGGATAACGTGTTACGTGAACATTTAGTGGAGACATGAATACCGAGATCTGAAGCCGTTTTTCATTGTAGTATTCCTTTTCAAACACCTCTTCGATCACAACTACTTTTCCATCTACCGGAGATAAGACCTTGGTTTTGTTTAGCGCAAAATTTCGTTTTGGATTTCGGAAGAACTGCAATATCAGTATCAGAAAAACGATAATTGCTCCAAAAATAAGATACCTCAGGATATCATTATCTACATTTATATGAGTGAGCAGACCCAGTGAAATACAGAGTGAAAGCGTAATTAGGATAATGTTATTTCCTTCCTTATGAAACATATTCAGAAATTTCTATAAAGGCATACAAGAATGGACTTGCGTAAATAATACTGTCAAGCCGATCATATAAACCTCCGTGGCCAGGCATAAGAATACCACTATCCTTTACGCCTGCCTGTCGTTTAAACTTTGACTGGATCAGGTCTCCGATCGTACCAAAGATGGAAGCGATGAGCGCCATCACAATCCACATCCATAGCGGAAAACGATCAAAGTATTCAAAGATAATAAAAGCAGCACCCAGAGCACCCAGCAAACCTCCAATAAATCCTTCTATGGTCTTTTTTGGAGAGATTCGTTCCATGAGTTTGTGTTTTCCGAAGTTCTTACCAATTAAATAGGCGAAACTATCGTTACTCCAAACCAGTACGAAGATACCTACCACAATTTCAGGGGAGAAGTATCCATTGTGCATTGGAATAAGTGTGAGGAATACAAAACCGCTTATCAGGTAAAAGATCACTGCGATATATTTTTTCTTTTCGAACAAGGGAATCATGCTGGTCCAGAGTAGGTCCTTCAGAAGAAACAAACATACGAAGGTGCACATTATCAGGAGAATGGTGAGCGCATGCGGTTCGAAAATATCGTAACTGAAGAAATAGAAAAAAAGCCCCAGCAAAATGTAGGAGATATAACTTTTCAATCGTATGATCCTGAGGAATTCATTGAGCGAGATCGCTGCAAGTATAAAAAAGAGACCCATGAACCATTCGCGCGAAGTGAATAATGAAAAGATCACAATCGAGATGTAAAGCACTCCCGATATTGAACGCACGATAAGTTCCTTCATAAATTACAGGTCTTCGAGTAAGAGCAAATATAGGTTTTTTGTGCTACTCCCATAACTCATAAAATCCTTTTCTTTATTTGTTTCGAAGTCCTGAATAGTTGTGATATTGCTCGGGATGTGACGTTTGTTAACCGACTTAATCTTTCGTAATCCTTCGCTGATATTTTCAACCAACTGACTCGTAGTTGCAAAGATCACGAAGTTAGACGGAAGCTCGTGTAATTTTTTTTCTTTGATCTGTTTGGAACAAAGTAGGATGGAACCGTTGTTTGAAACCAATGATTCGCAATTAGAGAGGAAAAATGTGGAATTAGTGTCTTTTGTAAATGACAAGTTGAACCCGTCGAAGCGATTGATCAACTTTTCGTCCAAACAAAAAACATCCCGCTCATACCAATCGTTTTCGAGCAGGATATTATCAAATGCTTCAAGGATTTCCTCTACATTCTCACAATAGAGAAACTTTCCTCCATTGCGATTAAAGTTGTAAGTGAAACGTTCGTCTATGGGTAATTTCTCCTCAGGGAAATAGCGACTTTGATCAGAACCTTTTACTTTTTCTTCTGATTTGCCTTTTTTCGGGTTTAAAAGTCTTTTGAATAGACTCATTTTTGGGTATTGAGGAGTTCGAAAAATTCGCTTATTCTCAAAGATATAAAATCTAAATCGAAGTTGTGTTCCTGAAACTAAAGATTTAGGATTTGGGTTCTACCGGTTCCTCGGTGGTGGGAATTTCATCCTGTGCTTTCAATGGAGCTTTCTTTTCAGCCTCTGCGATCTTTTCTTCTCGGTTCTTAAAAGGTCTTATACCAAAGATTCGTTCAAGACTCTCTTTGAATATAACCTCCTTTTCCAGTAATTCCTCGGCAAGCTCCATGAGTTTATCTTTGTTCTCTTGCAAGAGTTTGATAGCTCTTTGGTATTGTGTTTCAATAAGGTTCGATATCTCCTTATCGATCAGCTCAGCCGTTTTTTCACTATATGGCTTGGTGAATCCATAATCACTTTGCCCGGAAGAATCGTAATAGGTTAAATTACCAAGTTCTTCATTCAACCCATAGATTGTTACCATGGCTCGAGCCTGCTTGGTTACTTTTTCCAGGTCGCTCAAGGCACCCGTCGAAATTTCATCGAAAACGATCTTCTCGGCAGCACGGCCACCCATTGTTGCGC
Source organism: Aureitalea sp. L0-47 (assembly GCF_026126405.1). Classification (GTDB taxonomy): domain Bacteria; phylum Bacteroidota; class Bacteroidia; order Flavobacteriales; family Flavobacteriaceae; genus Pukyongia. The sequence continues at coordinate 209,060 of NZ_JAFMTQ010000003.1, read as the reverse complement.
ACATTTCATCCAGCATTTGTTCCGGGCGAACGATCAACCGTTCTTCGGGCAAGTACCAGGCAGCTCCGAGTGATTGCCCTCTAGGTACAATAGTTACCTTAACCAGCGGTGCTGCATGCTCAAGCATCCAACTAACTGTGGCATGCCCGGCCTCGTGCACGGCGATCGCCTTTTTCTCTTCAGGAGTGATTATTTTATTCTTTTTCTCGAGACCTCCAACGATCCTGTCAACAGCATCAAGGAAATCTTGCTTACCAACCGCTTTCTTTTCACCTCTGGCAGCGATCAGTGCTGCTTCATTACAAACATTGGCTATATCAGCACCGGAGAAACCTGGCGTTTGTTTAGCAAGGAAATCGGTGTCTACCGAATCATCTTTCTTGATAGGACGAAGGTGCACTTCAAAGATCTCCTTTCGCTCACGCACATCAGGAAGATCCACATAGATCTGCCTGTCGAAACGTCCTGCACGCATCAATGCTTTATCCAGGACATCCGCTCTGTTTGTGGCAGCAATAACGATCACATTACTATCGGTCCCAAAACCATCCATTTCGGTTAAAAGTTGATTCAGGGTATTTTCTCGTTCATCGTTCGATCCCGAAAAATTTGCCTTTCCACGAGCCCTACCGATGGCGTCAATTTCATCAATAAATATTATTGATGGAGATTTTTCTTTTGCTTGTTTAAAAAGGTCACGTACTCTGGAAGCACCTACCCCTACAAACATCTCGACAAAATCGGATCCCGAAAGTGAGAAGAAAGGCACCTTTGCCTCACCGGCAACAGCCCTGGCAAGAAGCGTCTTACCAGTACCCGGAGGTCCTACCAAAAGAGCTCCTTTAGGGATCTTACCTCCCAGGGCGGTGTATTTGTCCGGGTTCTTAAGGAAATCTACGATCTCCTGAACCTCTTCTTTGGCCCCTTCTAAACCGGCAACATCCTTAAATGATGTTTTTACTTCCGCTTTTTCATCGAATAATTTTGCTTTCGACTTCCCAATATTAAAGATTTGCCCTCCGGCACCACCACCGGCGCCTGCAGACATTCGTCTCATAATGAAGATCCAGATTCCAATGATCACGATGAACGGAAGAAGCGTAAGGAATAATTCTCCCCACATATTGCTATCTGTATTCCAAACGATCTTGGTATTCAGGTCGTTCTCCGCTTTGATTTCATTTATGGTATTCTCGAAATTCTGCAGATCCCCGAATTCAAACTGGTATGCAGCTTCACTGCCATTGGAGAAAAAACTGGGTTTTTTATTCCCTGTGTGTACAGATTTTTGCTTGGCTTCCTGGGTTAGATATACTTTAGCTAATTTCTTGTTGATGATCTCGATCTGATCTACATCCCCATCACGCAGGAAGTTCTCAAATTCCGCTTGCGTGGTTTTATTTGGTTGAGACCAGCTGTTTCCTCCAAAAAATTGTATACCCAAAAAAATCATGATAATAGCCGCATAGATCCAATACGCATTGAATCTGGGCTTCTTCATATCGGGTTTTTTATTCTCATTCGCCATAAGGCCTCTTCTAAATTAGTATGTTGTTTCTATTTTAACGGATTTGGCATCTCCCCAAAGTCCTTCTATATCGTAAAACTCTCGAATGTGTTTCTGAAAAACATGAACTACTACATGAACGTAATCCAGCAGGACCCATTCTGCATTATCACTTCCTTCTACATGCCAGGGCTTTTCTTTGATGGATTTACTGACTATTTTCTGAATAGAATTTACTATGGCATTTACCTGGGTGTTAGATGTTCCATCACAAATTATGAAATAGTCACAGACCGTATTTTCAATTTTTCTAAGGTCGAGGATTTCGATGTTCTGACCCTTAACTTCTTCAATTCCTGATATTATTTGAGATACGAGTTGATCTGTTCCGGTTTCTCTCTCTAACATTAAAATTTTTTTATTTGCGCAAAGTTATTACTTTTTTGTTTCTTGAAACGTTATAAAAACTGTAAAGTAACACATTCATTACCCCGTTGCATTTAATCAAACTTAGTGCCATTGCGTCCACCAACTCCTATCTCAAGGAGTTGAATTCAGAAATTCCTTTGAATGATGAAACAGTTGTCTGTGCCAATTCTCAATTGAGCGGAAGGGGTCAGAGAGGAGCATCCTGGTACTCGGAACCGGGTAAGAGTCTTACGTTTAGCCTGTTAAAGAGGTATTCCCAGCTTCCTACTGAACAGTCTGTGGCTATCAATTTGGCTGTTTCGCTTAGCGTTGCTTCTGTCCTGGACTCCCTCGAAGTTCCTGAAGTTTCGGTTAAATGGCCTAACGACATTATGTCAGCCAACAAGAAAATTGCCGGTATTCTTATAGAAAATCAGTTGCAAGGTGAGAACATTGTCTCCTCTGTTATTGGTATCGGCATTAACGTTAACAATAAAAATTTTGCGGATCTTCCTAATGCTGGTTCTTTGTTATTGGCTACGGGGAAAGCCTATGATCTCGATCTTGTGATAGAAACAGTAGGGGAGTCGGTATTTGAGGAACTGCGGAACATTCATTCAGCTCCTTTCGAAATTATTCATTCGAAATATGAGTCCAGACTATTCAGAAAAGGTATTATTTCTGAATTTAAAAGGGCAGATGGAACAAGATTTAATGGCCGAATCGCAGGGGTAAACAGATCCGGCGACCTTGTAGTTGAATTAGAGAGTGGAGTTTCAGAAAAATTTCAGCTAAAGGAAATAGAATTGCTCCTTTAAAGTTTTTCCATATTTGAAACCAGGGTTTCCAGGAACTTCGTAATGGGTCCTTTTATCATCATAGCCATCATAGGATTGAAATCCCCATTGAATGTAAGGATGGCTTTAGAAGTATCCGAACCTGTTTCCTCTATGTTCCCGGATAGGTCGAAAGGAATCTTATCACTTATTGCTCCAAGAGATACCTTGTTCGGCGAATCCACTTCTTTAACTTCGAGACCGATTTCCGGCATTCCCTTCAGAGCAAAAACGAAAGAAGTCTCGCTCAACAATTCAAACTTGCTGATATTTTCGGGCATTAATTGTTCAAAATTCTCAACATTACTGAGAAATGTGCATAGGTCTTCAGCAGATTTTTGAACATTTACTTTTCTACTTTCTATTTGCATAGCTTAAGGTGATAAGGCCCTTGTTATTTTTTTTCAGAATCAACTGTCATCTTCGGGTCCCAGTTTGCGGGGTCATTCCTCCATTGAGACAATAATGAACTTTCTTCCGAATTGATATAGCCTGAGCGTTCTGCCTGCTCAACGATCTCCGAATAATCACTCAAGGTATGAAGTGTGACATTCGCATCTTTAAAATTGTTTTCGGCAACCTCAAAACCGTAAGTGAAAATGGCTACCATACCTTTCACATTGAGATCGGCCTCTCTTAAAGCCTCAACGGCTGCCAGGCTGCTCTTGCCAGTACTTATAAGGTCTTCTACAACAACCACGTTTTGGTGAGTTTCGACCAATCCTTCGATCTTATTTTGTCGGCCGTGCTTTTTTGCTTCCGGACGAACATAGCAGAAAGGAACATTAAGGTAATCGGCTACTAGCATACCAATTCCGATGGCTCCCGTAGCAACACCGGCGATCACATCTGGTTTTCCGTATAAGTGCTCAATCTGCCTCGCGATCTGCTCTCGGAGATAATTCCGAATAGTGGGAAAGGACAGGGTAATTCTATTGTCGCAATAGATTGGAGATTTCCATCCGGATGCCCATTGAAAAGGATTTTGAGGTTGTAATTTTATTGCATTAATTTGCAGCAGTAATTCGGCCGTTTTCTGGGCGGTTCCCTTGTTTAAAATCATACTGCAAATGTATAAAGTTTTTGTGAAAGACATTCCAATAATTCTCTCTACCGAGAAAAATATTGGCAAGCAGTATACTTCGATACCGCTCAAGTTTGCGCGCTTCAAAAAATTGATCAAAAAGATCAATGAGGGAGAGCTGATCTATGTGAATCTCTATCATAAAAATGAGGAGTCGTTGGAGAAGTTTCTTCGGAAAAAATTACCCGTGGTTGAAGCGGCCGGAGGGCTGGTATACAACAACAAACGTGAGATTCTATTCATTTATCGAAACGGTAAGTGGGACATCCCGAAGGGAGGGATCGAAAAGAACGAGAGTCACCAGGAAGCCGCCGTCCGTGAGGTTGAAGAAGAGACAGGAATTACTGGTTTGGAAGTGAAAAAATATCTTACTACAACCTATCACGTGTTTAAACGCAACGGAAAATTCAAACTTAAAATAACCTATTGGTTTCAAATGTATTCTGAATTTGACGGGGAGTTTAAACCACAGGTGAAGGAAGGCATACTTAAAGTGAAGTGGAAGAATTTTGCAAAGACCCAGAAAGCACTTCAGGAATCGTATGAGAACATTAAGCTTCTATTTCCGAAGGAATACTTACTCACTCACCCTCACGACCGGGTATCTTAAATGTGCTTTTTCGTAATTAGGAGACCTTTTATGTATCCAATCTAATTGGGCGTACCAATTTCTGGCAAATTGCTCATCCTCACTTTTCTTTTGTTCAAATTCGGCTTTTAAATTTGGATCACTGTTCAGAATTTCAAGGGCCATATCCTCCCAAACATAAGGTGAGAATCCTTCTTTTTGTCTTAGGATTGGATCGAAATAATTCCAATTGAAAAACGAATCCGGTGCCTCCGGCTCCAGAGTCTCCAGGATGTACCGTATACCAGGTTGTGCCGTCTCCACGATATAGTCGCCTTCTTTTATGGTGACCTCTTCTTTACTTATGGATACTTTTGTGTTGTAATGCGGATAGTGGCCTTCGTACGGACGACGACTGGTCTCATACGAATCGATACGATACACCTCGGCTGTGATCGTACTGTCCTTTTTCACATAGTCGCAGCGGATATTATTAAGTCGCAATAATTCCACTACATTCCAATACCCACCCGAAATAACATATTGCTTAGGAATGTTTACCGATTTTGAGGGTTTGAAATGATTGTAATACGTGATCTCCTTAGTGAAGGGTTTGTTTTGGTCGTATTTAAGCCGTTGTGCGCCTGTGATCTCGCTATCCAGCATTTCGGCTTCATATCCCTTGAAATTCAGGGTGGTGGTTTTGGTACTATCGATCTCCCAGCCTATCGGGTAACTATTTCCAATATTGAAACTGGCGTTTGCCACTTTTCTGAGATCTAATATTGTACTTGCTTCTGCATCCGATATGCGAATGAATTCTCTAAGTAGAGCATAGGTTCCTTCCACTCGTTGTTTGTAAGGTTTCAGCATATGAGTCTCCACCATCATCCCCAGGGTGTTGAAAAGCGTGGTATATCCGGTAGAATACCTGGCACCGTCCATAAACTGCGAGAATCCGCTTTCCGGAGTCCTATTGAATACATTTACATACGGGGTTATGTCCCAGTTCTTGCTTTGCAAGGAATCTTCCAGGCGTGGCATAAAAGTAGTCTGAGTATAATCACCTAATACCCCTCCCAGTTTATTGTGCTGAGTAAATAAATGGGTAAGAGTATATTGGTAGTTGGCGCCATTACTTACATGGGTATCAATGAACAAATCAGGTTTAACCGTTTGAAACAGGTCTATAAAGGCTCGGGCGTTGCGGGTATCGGCTTTGATAAAATCCCTGTTGAGGTCGTAGTTTCTGGCGTTACCGCGAAAACCGTATTCCTCGGGTCCGTTCTGGTTGGTTCGAGTGCCGGAATTTCTATTTAATGCCCCGCCAATGTTATAGACTGGGATCACCGCAACTATGCTCTTTTCAAGTGCCGGGATCTTTCCTTCGGCCAGGTCTCTCATTAGCATCATGGATGCGTCAATGCCGTCGCTCTCTCCTGGATGAATACCATTGTTTATCAGTATTCTTAAAACTTCCTGATCTCGTGAGAATTCCGACTCAAAACTCCGGTTAGGGTTGTAAGTGACCAAATGAAGTCGCTTGCCGCTGTCTGTTTTATCCATTTCGTAGATAGCAATAGAGGTATGCTGAGCGGCGAGGTTTTCGTAAAACTCGATCACTTCATCATAAGTAGCCGTTTCAAAACCTTCTGATTTCTCGAATGTAGTGGTGAAATCGAAATCTGTTTTAACCGTATCGCTTCCGCAGGAAATGAAAAGTAAAAAAAGAAGTGGAAAAATGTATTTCTTCATCAAAATGATGTTTTTGTTAACAAAAATTTAATAAAAATGCCTGTTTACGAGGGTTATTCGCGAAAAAAAATCAAAAAAAAGCAATTAGGTTAAACTATGCTTTTATATATTTGCTCGAACAATATTAAACTTTAAACTGTTAATTATGAAAAAAATTACTTTGATTCTAAGCGCTATCGTTCTTAGTGCAGTTGGTGTTAACGCACAATCTAACGTTGGACCATCTCCTTACGAGTCTAATCCTACACAGGGATATAGCGAAATGCAAGTTCTTTCTCACACTCCAGGTGCTACGCTTCAAAACGGAGCTGTAGCATGTGCCGATACAGGAGGTGCTGGAACTACAACTAACTCTTGGTTCAGATCTTACGTTCCTGCAGATTTCGGTTTCTCAGGAGACTTTGAAGTTCAAGGACTTCAGTTAGCTCACACCTATACTGATGTAACTGGTGATGGAGCACCTATTAACGTAAATATCAATGCATGGACAAGTGACATGGTATTCCCTATGGGAAGTTTCACCTTGCTAACGTCTGCTGCACTTCAAGGAGATGCTTCTTCAGCTGATGCTGTTCTTGATCTTAGCTTTGATGCGCCAGCGGTTGTTGATGCTTCTACTGAAGTAATCGTTGAGTTTTTCGTATCTGATGGTGTTGCAATTGGAAAGGATGTACGTATCTATAACACAGCCGATCCAGAAACTGCACCTAGTTACCTGGCTTCTGTAGACTGTGGAATTAACGATCCTGTTACTACTGCAAGTATCGGTTTCCCTGATGAGCGTATCGTTCTTAACCTTGTTGGTGACGAGGCTCTTGCTGTTGATGACAACATCGCAGATCTAGTAACGGTATATCCAAACCCTGCTTCTAACGTATTGAACGTAAGTGTTCCTTCTAACATCGAGGTGATCAACGCGAGCCTTTATGATGTACTTGGAAAAAACACAGGTGTTCAGCTTGTAAACGGACAAATGAATACGTCTAGCCTTGCAAGAGGTGTTTACATCCTAAACGTTAACACTTCTCGTGGTACATTAACTCAGAAGATCGTTAAGCAGTAATTATAGAACTACTGAATAAATTTATAAAGCCTCGCTCAGCGAGGCTTTTTTTTGCTTTATACTCTTCAGAGCTGCAAGGAACATCATCCGTTTATTTATTGGCGATTTCATTGAAGTGATAGATGTGATCATAAATACCTCTGATTCTTTCTGCCAAATCATTTCACATACCGTATCAAAAGCATCTTAGGAGAAGGCTTCATGATTTAAAAAGGGGAGATGTATTCCTACTTGAGCAAACCTTTATTTGTTTACACTTAAAAATGCAGAATCACATAAAATTCCATGTAAAGCTTTACCAGGTGGAGGCCGAAAATTACAGCTAACGAAAATTTTCAGGAGATAGAATGATGGTTGAAGTTATCTCCAACTTATAAAACCAGCTAATAGGAAGCTTAGCTTTCATTTACCCGGATCATGAGATTGAGAATTAGGTAGAAAGCCAAACGACAAACCATAAAAAAACCCCGCAATCGCGGGGTTTAGTATTTTTAAATCAGGAATGATAACTAAGCATTCATGGAGATCAGGAATTCCTCATTATTACGAGTCGATCTAATTCGATCGTTGATAAATTCCATCGCTTCCACAGGATTCATATCCGCTAAATACTTACGCATCACCCACATTCTTTGAATAACCTTTTCGTCCAGTAACAAGTCGTCACGACGCGTACTCGAAGATGTAAGATCGATAGCCGGGAAGATCCTTCTGTTCGAGATCTTTCTGTCCAGCTGCAATTCCATATTCCCTGTTCCCTTGAATTCCTCGAAGATTACTTCATCCATCTTAGAACCGGTTTCCGTTAGAGCCGTGGCAATGATACTCAGGGAACCACCATTTTCGATGTTTCTGGCCGCTCCAAAGAAACGCTTCGGTTTGTGAAGTGCGTTTGCATCTACACCACCACTCAATATCTTTCCACTAGCAGGCTGTACAGTGTTGTATGCCCTGGCTAATCTTGTGATAGAGTCGAGAAGGATAACAACGTCGTGCCCGCATTCCACAAGGCGCTTGGCCTTTTCAATCACAAGGTTTGCGATTCGAACGTGCTCTACTGCTTCCTTATCAAAGGTTGAGGCTACAACTTCACCGCTAACATTTCGCTGCATATCTGTAACTTCCTCCGGACGTTCGTCAATCAGAAGAATGATCTGGTATACTTCCGGGTGATTCGCCGCAATACCATTTGCGATATCCTTCAACAGCATGGTTTTACCCGTTTTTGGTTGGGCAACGATCATTCCACGCTGTCCTTTACCGATGGGAGCAAATAAATCTATTATACGAGTGGAAACAGTGCTTTGTCGTTCTGCTATATTGTATTTTTCTTCCGGGAACAAAGGTGTAAGGTGTTCAAAAGCTACCCTGTCTCTAACGACATTCGGGTTAAGCCCATTGATCTTACTCACCTTGATAAGCGGGAAGTATTTTTCCCCTTCTTTCGGAGGGCGTACTTCACCTAAAACTGTATCACCGGTCTTTAGTCCGAACAAACGTATCTGAGATTGTGAAACGTAAATATCATCGGGGGATGATAGGTAATTGTAGTCACTAGAACGCAGGAAACCATATCCGTCCTGCATAATGTCCAGAACACCTTCACTTTCTATGATACTGTCGAATTCAAAATCAGGTTGCTTATATCGATTCCTGTTGTCTTTATTACCATTCTTTCCTGAAGAATCCTGATCCTGACCGCCTCGTTTTTGCGAATCTCTGCGTTGCTGGTCTTTCTTTCTATCACCTCCTTGGCGGTTATCCGATTGCTGGCGATTGTCTTGTCTCTGTTTCTGACCCTGCTGGCTTTTGGATTGGCTCTGGCTTTTAGGTTGGCTCTGGCCTTTGGGTTGGCTCTGGCTTTGTTGCTTCTGTGGTTGACTGCGTTGTCCGTCTGAACGTAGGCCTTCTGAACGTTGGCCTTCTTTCCTCTGCTGCGGACGACCTCCACGGTTGTCCTTTTGCTGAGGTTGTTTTGGCTTTTCTTGTTCTTTGGATTCGGTAGTAGTTTCCGTTGTAGCTGCCTTTACTGCTGCCGGGTTTGCTGCCTGGTAATCCAGGATTTTATAAACCAGGTCTAATTTTTTTAAGCTTCGGAATTTAGGTACTCCCAAAGTTTTAGCAAGTTCCTGAAGTTCAGGCATCTTCTTTGCTTTTAATTCTGAAATTTCAAACATTTAAATTTTCTAAGTTATAATCTGAGTAATATGGCCGTTGATGGCCGGGATGGTGTGTTGAAAAAAAATTGAAGAATAAGTAACCGAAATTGAAGTAGTTACTTGTCGATACTGCAATTATACAACAATAAATTAAATTTTGCATTGAAATCTTTTAAAAAGAAAGCTTATTTTTGCTTTCCATTCGAAAGGCTGCTATGATACAACGCATTCAAACAGTTTATCTTGTAGTTTCAGCTCTAATTATCGCTGCACTATACCTTTGGTTTCCATTGGTTCAGGATGATGCAGGAACTACAATAATAAGTAGAGATGAGCCGTTAGTGTTAAGCCTTTTGGGTGTTTCGGTCCTACTGGCCGTTATATCGATCTTTAACTTTAAGAAGCGTAAGTTACAGTTTGTACTGAATCGCCTTAATATAATATCAAACTTTGTATTACTGGGAGTTTTCGTTTACAGGTCGCTAACTTTATCCGGAGAGACTTTAATCTCAGAGAAGGGTATTGGGGTGCTTTTTCCCATCATTTCTATCGTTTTTCTAGTGTTGGCCAATAAGGCCATCAAAAGGGACGAGGATCTCGTAAAATCTGTGGACCGTTTACGCTAAACCTTTACATCTTAGTATATTAGTGCAACCCCTGAAGTATGCCAACTTCAGGGGTTTTGTTTTTAATATTATCGTGGAAATTCTATGACCTCAAGATTGCCAATATTAGCTCCCGTGAGGGTAAACCTTAGCATAGTACGTACCTTGTGGAAACCGTGTTTACCAATCGCCCCCGGATTCATGTGCAACAACCCTAGCTTCTTATCGTTCATTACCTTTAGAATATGCGAATGTCCGGTGATGAAAAGTCGGGGGGGATCTTTCTTTATGTCTCCCCGAATAGCAGGACTGTATCGCCCCGGATAACCGCCAATATGGGTGATCCAAACATCCACGCCTTCACACATGAACCGATTGTGCAAAGGGAATTCACCTCGGATTTCGGCATTATCGATATTGCCATAAACTGCTCTAAGTGGTTTGAGCTCTTTCAGCGCATCCGATACGGAAATGGAACCTATATCCCCAGCATGCCAGACTTCATCGGCTTCTTTCACATGCTTTAAAATTGCATTATCTATAAAACTATGAGTATCACTAAGAAGTAATATTTTTTTCATTTGAATTTGTAAGCCGGAGCCAATCCGAGAATCCGATTGTTTATCTTTGTTTCCTCGGAATCCCGGTTTTTAAAGTAAAGGACTAAAAATACATCATTCTTGCGATATTTTATCGACATATCTTATCACGGTAAAAACTACCACGGATGGCAGATTCAACCGGAGGCTATATCCGTTCAGGAAGTTCTGGAACGTACAATATCTACTTTGTTAAGAGATGAGATCAAGATAACCGGGGCGGGTCGAACCGACACTGGTGTCCATGCTCGTCAACTGATGGCGCATTTCGATTGTGGAAAGGAGTTTGATAAGAACGAGTTCAAATTCAGAATAAATTCCTTTCTCCCAAAAGATATTGCGGTAAACCAGGTCCTCCTTGTGAAGGACGATGCGCATGCCCGCTTTGATGCCGTATCCAGAGAATATCAGTATTACGTGCTTTTGAAAAAAGATCCCTTCCTTCAGGAATTATCCTATCTCCTTCATACACCACCGGATATGGAGCTGATGAATAAAGCCTCGGCCCTGCTATTGGGCCATCAGGATTTTCAATGTTTTTCGCGTTCAAATACCGACGTAAAGACGTATTATTGTGATGTGAGAACAGCGACTTGGGAAAAGAAAGGGGATCGGCTTATTTTTACTATCGAAGCAGATCGATTTCTTCGGAATATGGTACGAGCGGTCGTTGGAACCCTGCTCGATATAGGTTGGGGAAAGACCAATCTCGAGCATCTAGAAGAAATCCTTAGAAGCAAAGACCGTTCAAAAGCTGGTGCATCGGCTCCTGCTCATGGATTGTTCTTAACAAAAGTGGAATACCCAAAAACTATATTCATTTAATATGGCGACTTCAGGTAAGGCATTCGATTTCAGACTTTTCAGGCGGCTGTTGGCATATACTAACAAGTACCGTAGAACATTCTATTTCGTAGCCTTTGCAGCTATTGCCATGTCGGCTTTGTCCATTATTCATCCACACCTTCTCAGACAAGCCATAGATAAATCCATAATCCCACAGGATGGCGGAAAACTGATGTTCTACATCATTTTGATGATCGTGGTCCTCTGTTTTGAAGTAGTCTTTCAGTATGCCTTTATCTATTTCGCCAATTGGCTCGGACAAAGTGTGATCAAGGATATCCGTACAAGGATGTTCAAACTCATGCTGAGTTTTAAGATGAAGTATTATGATAAAAGTGCTGTAGGAAGGCTAACTACACGGGCGGTAAATGATATAGAGACCATTTCGAGTATTTTCAGCCAGGGGCTGTTCATGATCATAAGCGATTTGTTAAAGATGCTTGTGATCATGGGTTTTATGCTCTATCAAAGCTGGCGCCTATCGCTTATAGTCTTCGCCATACTTCCAATACTGGTTTACGCAACCCGCGTATTTCAAAGGGCCATGAAAACTGCCTTTGAGGAGGTAAGGAGCCAGGTGGCCAATCTTAATTCCTTTGTTCAGGAACGTATCTCAGGTATGAAGATCGTTCAGATCTTCACACGGGAAGAAACCGAGTACCAGGAATTTCAGAAGATAAACGAAAAGCACAAAAAAGCCTGGATCAAAACAGTTTGGTATAACTCAATTTTCTTTCCTATTGCTGAAATGGCCTCTAGTGTAGCCATCGGTCTTATTGCTTGGTATGGCGGTTTCGACGCTGCAGCCGGCGGTGCGATAACCGTTGGTATGATCGCCATGTTCATCCAGCTCTCCCAGATGCTGTTCCGCCCGTTGCGACAGATCGCCGATAAATTCAATACGCTACAGATGGGAATGGTGGCTGCCAATCGTGTTTTTGGTATCCTCGACACCGAATCTCATATTGAAGATAAAGGAACCATTGAGATGTGCAGGAGTGAAGGGCTCATCGAATTCAAGGACGTGCATTTCGGTTATAAGGAAGACGAAGAGGTTATCAAAGGCATAAGTTTCACAGTACAACCCGGAGAAACCGTTGCTATTGTAGGTGCAACGGGAGCAGGGAAATCTACCATTATCAACCTCTTAAGTAGATTTTATGAGATCAACGGGGGTGAGATCCTTATCGACCGGGTATCTTCAAAAGAATATTCACTGGCCTCGCTTCGCAGGCAAATAGCTGTGGTGCTTCAGGATGTATTCCTTTTTGCCGATTCTATCCTGAATAACATTACCCTGAACGATCCTGATATTTCAGAAGAGCAAGTAATTGCAGCTGCCAAGGAGATAGGGGTGGACAAGTTTATCGAATCACTTCCCGATGGTTATCATTACAACGTGAAAGAACGAGGAAGCATGTTGTCTTCAGGACAACGACAGCTTATAGCCTTCCTTCGTGCCTATGTCACCAACCCGGAGATCCTTGTCCTGGATGAAGCCACTTCTTCCGTGGATTCCTATTCCGAAGAAATGATTCAACGAGCTACCGAAAAGGTGACGCAGGGCCGAACTTCAATCGTAATTGCTCACCGACTCGCAACGGTTAAGAAAGCCGATAAGATCATCGTGATGGAAGCGGGTAAGATCGTTGAAATGGGAACCCACAAAGAACTTCTCAAAAAGGAGGACGGTCACTACCGAAACCTCTACGAAGTCCAGTTCATGGCCGAGGAGATGATGTAGGACACTGCCTTTTGTGCTTTTTGTGCTTCAATTAAGTCGTCATAGAATCCTATAGCGAATAAAAACGCCACCAGGACAACGAGCACTATGATCATCATAGGGATCAGAATTGCGAAGAAAAGCAAGGTCTTAAGAATTATTTGGACCAGACTCAGGCTGTACAACCGTTTTAATACATACGCATAGTATATTATCTGCAACGGAATAACAATCAACAACAATGCCTGAAACACAGATTGAAACCATATGGTGAGCATATAAAGTATTACCACGGAAATTGATAGGTGAGCATAAGCATATAGGTTCAAAACCACATGCTCTACGTAATTGTATTTTTTATTTCGGAGAAATACCAATCTCGACATAAACGCAAGTATAGGTATTGAGAGAAAGAAAATCAAAGCTTGATATTCGAAAATATTCCTATTCATCTCCCGGGCTTTTTCGATGGCCTCGGGAGTTTGTTCAACAACTGCGAAGGTCTGACTTGTATCCATGGCATCCGGAAAGAACTTGAACACGAAAAAGAAAAAAGCTCCGGATATGGTCACCGCGATTGCGAAGTAGCTAATTACGTTCACATATTTCTTACGTGTGCCTCCTATATAGGATCCTATCACATCCTGAGGCTTGGTGAACATCGCAATGAAGGTGGTGAGGAACTTGTTGTCGTAACTTAAGAACTGTTCACTAAAATGCGCAATAAGGCTGCGCATGGTAAGACGATTCCTAATGACCTTAGCCCCACAATCCAGGCAATAGTTATCCGTTTCGGAAAGCTGATGGTTACAATTCTTGCAGTTCATCCTAGCTGAGGTCCTTTTCGAGTATGTTCTTCAATTCTTCAATGTCTTCGAACAGCACAAAATCCCCTTCCTTGATATAAGACAGCTGTCCGTTCTCTTCGGAAACGACCAGGCTCACTGCATCACTCTTCTCAGTGATCCCTATAGCTGCCCTGTGTCGGAGTCCGAAACGCTGCGGAATATTCCTGTCGTTGGAAACCGGTAAAATAGTTCTTGTAGCTGTGATGGTATTGTCTTCGATAATCATGGCACCGTCGTGCAGCGGACTGTTCTTGAAGAAGATACTTTCAATGATGGGTTGATTCACCGCAACGTTCATGGCATCTCCCGTGTTCTTTACAAAATCGAGGCTGTTGTTTCGCTGGATTACGATCAGTGCCCCTGTACGCGAAGTGGCCATTTTGGCGCAGGCGTTAACAATGGCGTCAATATCGGTATAGGATGTGGTTTCTTCGGAAAAGAACTTCAAACTTTTAAAAAGTCGTTTCCTGGCTCGAAAATTAGCAGAACCCAGAACGAGCAGGAACTTTCGTATTTCGGGTTGGAATACAACAACCAGTACGATCATACCTACCCCCAGGAAGGCTCTTAGTACGTAGCGCACCATTTCCATCTTCAACAGCTCTGTTACCTGCCAGATGGCCAACAGTATCACAATTCCGAAGAAAATATTGATAGCGACAGTACCTTTTACCAGCTTGTAGAGATAATAGAGCAGAAAGGCCACAAGGACGATGTCTACAATATCAATGATCCGAATGTTGGTCCAATCAAAAATCTCCAATGGGCACAGGCTTTCTGTAAAAGTAGTTAAAAATTTAAAGTTACTGAGCCTGTCCTAGCTCGGAAATAAGACTAACACATTCCACGGCTTCCTTCACATCATGTACCCGTAAAATAGAAGCTCCTTTCAGTAAGGAGATACTGTGAAGGGCAGTGGTTCCATTCAATGCCTCTTGGGCCGAAACTCCCAGGGTCTTGTAGATAAAGGACTTTCGGGATATCCCAACCAGGAATGGAACATCCAGCTTTTTGAATAGTTCCAGTTCATTCAGCATGGTGAAATTATGTACAGCTGTTTTGGAAAAACCAAATCCCGGATCCGCTATCACATCATTGATTCCATGAGAATTCGCCTCCGCTATCTTCTCAGAAAAATAATGAATTACGTCACGGGTCACCTGCTCGTATTGGGTGAATTGAGTCATTGTCTGTGGGGTCCCCCTCATGTGCATGGCGATGTAAGGCACTTGCAACTGAGCAACAGTCTGCATCATTTCAGGGTCCAATTGTCCCCCGGAAATATCATTCACCATGCATGCACCAGCCTCAATAGCCGATTTAGCGACAGTACTTCGGAAAGTATCCACAGAGATCAAGGCATCGGGATAGGCCTTGATCAATGCTTCAATGGCCGGAATTACACGATGAAGCTCTTCACTTTCAGGAACATCGTCTGCACCCGGTCGAGAGCTGTAACCTCCAAGGTCGAGAAAGGCGGCTCCTTCCTTCAGCATAGTTTCTGCCTGTCTCAAAACTTCGTCGGTTTGAGTGGTTTTTCCACCGTCGTAAAACGAGTCGGGAGTAACGTTTATGATCCCCATTACCTTAGGTGTGGAGAGGTCGATGAGCGTGCCCTTACAATTGAGTGTGTACAATTTTTTAAATTGATTTATTTAAGCGAAATTTACGCAAAATCTGAGAGACCTGATGCCCGATACTTCCAAACAATACGATACGGTAATTTCGAACTGCAGAGCCCTTTTTGAAAACAAGATGAAAGACTACGGAAGCGCCTGGCGCATACTCAGGCTGCCTTCCCTTACCGATCAGATCTTTATCAAAGCACAACGCATCAGGAGTCTTCAGCAAAATGATGTGAGAAAAGTGGACGAGGGCGAAGTAAGTGAGTTTATCGGTATAATCAACTACTGTATTATGGCGCTCATCCAGTTAGACAAAGGAGTAGTGGAGCAGCCCGATATCGATGTGGCTGAGGCGCTTGATCTTTACGACGAAAAAATCGCGCTAACCAAGCAACTCATGATGGATAAGAACCACGATTACGGTGAAGCCTGGCGGGATATGCGGGTGAGTTCACTAACCGATCTTATCCTTCAGAAATTACTCAGGGTAAAACAAATTGAAGACAATATGGGCAAAACCATTGTTTCCGAAGGAATTGATGCCAATTACCAGGATATGATCAATTACGCGGTCTTTGCTCTCATTCACATAAACGAACCGGCATGAAGACATTAGTAGGAATAACACGCATATTCGTTGGTGTACTTTTTATCATCAGTGGACTCATTAAGCTGAATGATCCCGTTGGATTCTCATTCAAACTCCAGGACTACTTCGCACCGGAAGTTCTCAACCTGGAATTCTTAACGCCTTTTGCCCTGGTGATTGCGATCTTCGTTGTGATCTACGAGGTCCTACTGGGGGTGATGATCATCCTGGGCTATGCGAAGAAGTTTACCCTTTGGAGTTTACTGCTCATGATCGTGTTCTTTACCTTCCTTACGTTCTACTCGGCGGTGACCGGTAAAGTAACGGATTGTGGCTGCTTTGGCGACGCGCTGAAATTAACGCCCTGGCAGTCGTTCTACAAGGACGTAGTGCTGTTGGTGCTAATTCTTATTTTATTCTTCGGAAAGAAATACATCCAGCCTTTCTTTAGCAGAAATATAAGGAGTCTCGCTGTTTTTGCTTCACTGGTGGTGTGCCTTGGGATCACCTACCAGGTGCTGATGCACCTGCCTATTATCGATTTCCGACCGTATAAAATTGGTGCTAACATTACCGAAGGCATGACCATACCCGAAGGCGCTCCCGAACCTATCTTCGAATACAACTGGAAGTTCAATGTGAACGGGGAAGAAAAGATCATTACCACCAATGGCGATTACCCGGATCAGGAAGGAGAATTCATAGATGTAAAAACCGAAGAGATACAGGCAGGTTACGAGCCACCTATTCACGACTTCAGCATGGAAAGAGGGGGAGAAGATCATACCGAGAAATTCCTGAATACCGAACATCTTGTTGTTGTGATCGCGTACAGCCTTAGCAATTCTGAAAAGGAAGGTTTTTTTCCGATAAAAGAAGCTACCGATAAGGCCCTTGAAAACGGCTATGATGTGATCGGGCTTTCAGCTTCTTCGGAGGAGGTGACAGATGCCCTTGTTGACGATTACGACTTGAATTTCAAGTTCTATTTCTGCGATATGACTACCCTGAAGACCATCGTTCGTAGTAACCCAGGGATACTAGAACTTGAAAAAGGAACCATCAAACAAAAGTTGCATTGGAACGATGCAGAAGATTTCGTGGTAAAAGAAGTAGGTCCGGCCAAACCGAAATTCGACGAAGCCCTGAAAATGAAGCTGGACAGCATTGGAGAACTGGATCAGCGATACCGAAAGCTTATGTATCTTCAGACAGAGGAAGAACGTGCAACCGCAGCTGAAGAAGGCGGATTTAAGTTGGAGGATTATTCGATTAATGGCTTGTGGTACCAGCAAAGTAAAATCGATAGTACCAATATGGAATTCGTGGCGAAGATTTTCGACACCAAAGGTTATCCCGGTAAATCCATGGTTGGTGAGGCTAATAAAGCTGCCTGGTATGTGCTTCAGCATAACCCGGACGATATTGAAAAGTACTTACCTATGATCAAAAAAGCCGGAGAGGATGGAGAATTGCCTTTCCGACTCGTAGCCATGATGGAGGACCGTTTCCTGATGGGACAAGGGAAGATGCAGATCTACGGAACCCAGGGGATGAGTTACGACGACGAACGCGGCAGTTTGATCTGGCCCATTGAGGATCCTGAGAATGTGAACGAACGTCGGAAAGAAGCTGGTTTTGAATCTACAATAGAAGAATATGCAAAGCAACTCTTTGGTGAAGACTTTGAATACAAAGTACTTACACTGGACGATGTGAAAACTGAATAAGTGGGTGGATATATACTTCGGAAATTAGGGTACGCATTGCTCACATTGCTGGGGGTGGTCACCGTGATTTTTCTTTTATTCACTATACTTCCCGGCGACCCTGCCCGTATGATGCTTGGTCAGAACGAAACCGCAGAACAGGTGGCTATCGTGAAAAAGAAGTACGGTTTCGACAAACCCATAGGGCAGCAATACCTTTACTACATAAACGATCTTTCACCGCTCTCTTTTCACAGCAATGACGAGGATGACTACACCTATCTTTCAGAAAATAAATACAGCGCGACGAAACTGTTTACAGTAGGAAATACCGAGGTGGTTGTTAAACTTCCCTATATGCGTGAATCCTTTCAGAAGAATGGAAAGAAAGTAAGCGCCGTAATCGCAGAAACACTCCCGAATACGGCTATACTGGCGGTTTCTGCCATCATTATAGCTATGCTGCTGGGAATAGGGCTTGGAATACTTTCGGTGATCTTTAAGGATGGATGGATAGATAAAACCATTCAGCTCGTGAGTACATTTGGAATGAGTGTGCCTTCTTTTTTTAGTGCGATCATTTTTGCATGGATCTTCGGATACCTGCTGCATGAATACACAGGCTTGAATATGACCGGAAGTTTGTATGAGGTGGATGATTTTGGAGAAGGCAAGTATATTCAGTGGAAGAACTTGATCCTGCCTGCCGTCGTTCTGGGAATTCGCCCTCTTGCTGTGGTTACACAGCTTATGCGGAATTCGTTGCTGGAAGTGCTGAGTCAGGATTACATCCGGACAGCCAGGGCGAAAGGGCTGGCCTTTATTACGATTATCTGGCGCCATGCACTGAAAAACGCACTTAATCCAGTAGTCACGGCTGTTTCCGGATGGTTCGCTTCCATGCTGGCCGGAGCTGTATTCGTGGAATTCATCTTTGGCTGGAACGGACTAGGGAAGGAGATCGTAGACGCCTTGAACACACTGGACCTCCCTATCATAATGGGAGCGGTACTCATTATCGCGACCTTATTCATATTGATCAATATATTTGTGGACATCATCTACGGATGGCTGGATCCTAAAATCAGAACATAAAAAAAACATACCATGAGAAGACAAATCGTTGCCGGAAATTGGAAAATGAACTGCGACCTCTCAGAAACGGAGGCGCTAATTAATGACTTAAAAGCCCAGACCATACCTGAAACTACTTCAGTGATGATCGCACCAACCTATACAAACCTGCAATCAGCAGTGAAGATGTTGGCAGACCAGCCGATCACGGTGGCTGCACAGAATATGCACCAAGCATCCAATGGCGCTTACACCGGGGAAATTTCTGCGGGTATGCTCAAAAGCATAGGCGTGGATCATGTGATCCTGGGTCATAGCGAGCGTCGGGCCTATTTTAAGGAAACCGACGCTTTGCTTGCCGAGAAGGTAAGTACAGCATTGGAGAATAAAATGACAGTGATATTTTGTTTCGGGGAGGAGCTGGTAGACAGGACCCATGGACGAGAATTTGATGTAGTAAAAGACCAGTTAAAGAAAGGCTTATTTCACCTTTCGGAAAGTGATTGGGGAAGTATCATCCTTGCCTACGAGCCGGTTTGGGCGATAGGTACTGGGGAAACAGCTACACCCGATCAGGCCCAGGAAATGCATGCTTTCATACGTAAGACCCTGTCTGAAAAGTATTCGGATGCCATGGCGCAATCTGTGAGCATATTGTACGGTGGAAGCGTGAAGCCGGGGAATGCCGCGGAGATCTTCGGGAAGGAAGATGTAGATGGCGGACTTATAGGCGGTGCTTCCCTGGACGCGGAGAGCTTTATGGGGATAGTGAACGCATTTGCGTAAATAACAAATTACAATGATCAAATAACAAATAAATCTCAATCTCTAAATTTCAAAATTGAAGATTTGTTATTTGGAACTTATTTGTGATTTGTAGTTTGTGATTTGAAATTTAAAATCAACCATTTGTGTCTCAAATATACCTTGCATACGCTTTCAAAGTAAATCCCCGGGATCCGGGAACGGATATCCTGATCGCCCAACTTGGGGAAATAGGATTTGAGAGTTTTGTTGAAACCGAGGAGGGAGTGACTGCCTATATTCAGCAGGACGAATTTCAGGAAGAAAAGTTCGGAGATGTCCAGATAATGGCTTCTGATTTGTTTACTACTGAATTTACTTCGGAAGTGATAGAGCAGGTGAATTGGAACGAAGAATGGGAACGCAATTTCGACCCAATCGAAGTGGCAGACAACTGTGTGGTTCGGGCCCCATTTCATGATGCTTTTAATGTTCCCTATGAGATCATCATAGAACCGAAGATGTCCTTCGGAACGGGTCATCACGAGACTACCCACATGATGCTGGAGTTTTTATTAGAGTCCGAGTTGAAGGATAAAACTGTCCTCGATATGGGCTGTGGAACGGCAGTACTCGCCATACTTTCGGAAATGCGAGGGGCAACAGACATAGATGCTATCGACATAGATGAATGGTGCGTAGAGAATTCCGAAGAGAATGCAGAGCGAAATAACTGTTCTCATATCAATGTACAATTAGGTGACGCCAGCCTGCTTTCTTCAGAAAAAAAATACGATCTCGTAATTGCCAATATCAACAGGAATATTTTGCTGAATGATATTCCGACCTATGTGAGTTGTATGAATGAGGGCGGGATCTTACTTCTAAGCGGTTTTTATTCTGAAGATCTTATGATGATCTCTGAATCTTGTGTTAAGAATGACTTACAATTCGTTGAAAATAAGGAGAGAAACAACTGGATTGCGGCAAAATTTGTAAATTAGCCTTGTTATGAGTACACGTGAAAAACTTCAGGAAGAGGTACTTCTAGCTGAAAAAGAAGCTACCGAAAATCAGATCGTATTGTTCAACGATGACGTGAACACCTTCGACCACGTGATCGAAACCCTTATCTACGCCTGCGATCACACACCGGAACAGGCCGAGCAGTGTTCACTTATCGTTCACTACAAGGGAAAATGCACTGTGAAAACAGGGGAATACGACGACCTTAAGCCGCGCTGCACAATCTTACTTAACGCCGGTCTTTCTGCTGAAATTGTTTAATGGCAAGAACCTGTTCTTTAACAAAAATGTTAAAATATTCTCATCAATAAGCCATCAACATTGATTTATATGTAAAAATATTAACAATGTATTGCATTATGTTTAAATTTTCGTAAGTTTAAATAGGTTAACCTAACAAGTATATTTACTAATTTAAACCATCAACAATGAGAATTACCAGATTAGGCCTCATAGGCAGTTTCTGCCTAGGGCTACTATTGGCCTCTTGTTCCAAAGACGCCGAAACATTACCAGAAGAAAATCCCAATTCGAACTTAACTCAGGAAATTCCGCAAAAGGTCATCGAGGCGGCAATTATCCTTGAGCTGAACACTAACTTCATTCGCTACGACGACTTTTACTTCCCCGACGGAACTAGCGAAGTGAGGCTCTTTTTTGAAGAAGATATCGTGATGACGGAAAACGAACTTTTTACCTTAGCCAAAGCCGTTGAAGAAGCGGGGGGTAATCGTCAGTATCGCACCTTTAATCTTGTGAGTCAGGGCAGGAATATTTCGATCATCGGTTATACCGGTGGCGGAGGGTTTGGCCTTTCCAGTAAGGAACGGACTGCATTGCAATGGGCGGTAAACAATTACAATCGCCTAGGTGGAGTGTCCATCAGTTTTAATCTTTCCTTCGGAACCAATTACCAGAACAAGGACATGGTAGTGTATCACAATCCGAACCAGGGAGGTGCCGGTGGAAGTGCCGGTTTCCCGGCAAACGGATTACCATACAAGTGGGTACAGATCTACGGATTATCGCCTTACTCTACCAATGTTAACGAGCACGTGATCACTCACGAGATCGGGCATTCGGTAGGATTCCGTCACACGGATTGGTTCAGTAGACAAAGTTGTGGGCAGAATGTGAACGAAGGTTCAGCTGGAGTAGGAGCTGTACATATCAATGGTACGCCTACAGGGTATGATCCTACTTCTATTATGCTGGCCTGTTTCAGTTCCAGTGAGGACGGTGAGTTCAATTCCAACGACATACGCGCACTTCAGGAAATGTATTAGCCTATCTAACCATCAGCGTGTAAACGAAGAAAGCAAGCCTTTATGGCTTGCTTTCTGATTTTTAGGAGAAGAACTTTTTCCTTAGTTCTGAAGTACTCTTATTTCTACTTCCTTGTATTCCTTTTTCATCCAGGCGCTTAGCATCCAGCTGGCTTTTTCCAGTTCCCTGATGTACGCTCCTAACAGATCTATGGTTCCTTCATCCTCAGCATTGGAGGCGTGGTTTATCACGATCTTCATCTGTTTTAATAACATTCTATGATCATTTAATATCATCGATACCATTTCGTTGTCGGACAAAGCATTGGGTGATTCTTCAATTTTCGAAATATCGAGATATTCTTTCATCCTGCTAAGCGGACGGAAATTTAGAGTAAGAATACGCTCTGCTATTTCATCGATCTTTAATCGTGCATCCGAATACATCTCTTCAAATTGATTATGAAGGTCGAAAAATGCCTTTCCCTGGATATTCCAGTGAAAATTCCTCAATTTCTGATAGTATACATTGTATTCTGCCAATAGCGTATTCAATTCTACCACTACCGGTGTTAATTTTTTTTCATTCATATTCAAATAGTTCATTGAAAAGTTTTTATGGTTCTTAAAAAAATAATCTGCTTTTATCGAGTGAGACTTTCACTCTAGCGAGGTCAACATAACATTTGAAAAGCCTCTTGTCAAGCCATTTAACGGGCTTTAACCCTGAATAGAAATAATTAACTTAAAAAGGGTTAAGAGAAGAGTGAAGACGTTAATTATTTAACATCAATAAATTATGTGTACCGAATTTATGACGTGCTGAACTTTATGATCTCTATTGAAAGATATGTGTCTTCAAACTAATTCAATTTTACTTATATTACCCGAAATTCTTCTAGTTTTAATCACTTTATGATAGCCCCGAAATTCCCCGATAACGAGAAAGAACGACAGAAGGCCGTTGAGAAATACGAACTGCTGGATACCCTTCCAGAGGAAAGTTATGACAACATCACAAGTCTAATGGCTTATATATGTGATACTCCCATCTCATTGATAACACTATTAGATAAGGATCGAAATTTCCTTAAGTCACATCTCGGTGTTCCGTTCAATGAATCCCCAAGAGAGATTTCTTTTTGTGGTCATGCTATCAATTCGCCAGAAGCAATTACGGTGATAGAGGATGCCAGGGTGGATGAGAGGTTTCATGACAATCCTTTAGTTACCGATCACAATGCCATTTTTTACGCCGGAGTTCCCTTGGTTAATCCTGAAGGCTATAAACTGGGGACCTTGTGTGTGTATGATACTAAACCTAAACAACTTTCCGAAGCCCAGAGAGTGGCATTGAAAGCTATGTCGAAGCAGGTCATTCGACTGATGGAGGAACACTATAAGAATATACAACTGCAAAAATTGCGTCTGCAACTGGAACAACGCAATCGGAATCTTGAAAAATTTGCGGGAGTTGTATCCCACGATCTAAAATCGCCACTTGCCCAGATCAAGGCACTTTCCGAATTGCTGGAACAGGATATGGAAGCGGACTTAAACGAAGACAGTCGGCAATATCTTGAGTATATTAAGGAATCTTCAGATTCGCTAAGAGGCTATATAGATGGAATTTTGAGATTCTATAAGACCGACAAGGACCTTGAAAAGAAGAAGGACTGGATAGATGCAACGGAATTCACTAACGAGATCCAGGGTATGTTTAAGGGCGATAAAAAGGCCACCATCAATACGTTGGTTTCCGTGGAGAAGCTGCATGTAAACAAGGCTGCCCTTACCCAGGTGTTTGTCAACCTTATTTCAAATGCCATTAAATACAACGACAAGAATCAACAGATAATCAATATCTCAATTAGCGGTACTGACGAAGCCTATCATTTTGCAATTGCAGACAACGGACCCGGTATCCCGGAGGAGTCGGCATCGGAGATATTCGAGCTTTTTTCGAAGCTTCACGAAATGGATCGGTACGGCAAGGAAGGATCCGGGATTGGCCTTGCCACGGTTAAGAAGGTGATAGAGACGCTGGGTGGGGAAATTCGCCTTACTTCTGAACTGGGAGAGGGTAGTACCTTTGAGTTTTATATTCCGAAGTAAATAAATTTGCATAATTGTCTCAAATTGACTCAAACTAACTGTGGTAAAACTATACAGTGTCAGTTGAAGCAAGCAAAAAGCTCCAATTTATTATTAGAGACTCATTTTTAGGAGTAAGATTAATTCCAACTTATTAGCAATATGTAATTGAAAAAAGCAAGTCTATAAAGCTTACATTTTTTGTATTTTTGTATTTGAAAGGAGGTAAAAATACTTATATTTGCCCCCCGAAAAAGGCCTCGTGGCGCAACTGAATAGCGCATCTGATTACGGCTCAGAAGGTTACAGGTTTGAATCCTGTCGAGGTCACAATAAGCAGAAAATCCATCACTTTGTGGTGGATTTTTTCTTTTCCGAAGAATACAATTCGAATTTACCGTACTTTTACTTTTTCTTATTTTTTACTATGATCAACCTCGAAGCCTTTATCCGGGATATTCCGGACTTTCCCAAACCCGGTGTTACTTTTAAAGACATCACTCCACTCCTAAATAACCCGGAAGCTATGGCCTTTAGTACCGAGGGGTTGATCGCACTCACCGAAATGCAACCCATAGATAAAGTGGTGGGGATCGAATCTCGCGGCTTCTTTTTTGCACCGCTGATCGCTCAGGAATTGAAAGCAGGTTTTGTTCCGCTGAGAAAAGCGGGCAAGTTACCCTTCGATACCCTGAAGGAACCTTATATGCTTGAGTACGGTATGGACGCCCTGGAGATACACGAGGATGCTATCAAGCCAGGGGATAAGGTGATCCTCCACGATGATGTCCTGGCTACCGGCGGAACGGCCCAGGCGGCCTGCAAACTCATTGAAAAACTGGGAGGGGAGATCATTCAGTGTAACTTCCTTATCGAGCTTTCTTTCCTAAAGGGGAGTGATAAACTTAGGCGATACGATATCCGTTCCCTGATAACGTACTAGTCAAGAGCATTCTTAGTCACCCATAACCTGTATCCGAAAAGTGCCAATTGCCATTTCTTGGCTTTGGTAAGATCCAATTGCCGTTTTGAAAAGCTTGGTAATATGGCCTTGTTGACTTTCGCCAGAGTGCTGAACAGGCTTTTTTTCATAGGGTAAAAGTACAAAACGAGGCCGTCTTAAAAGAACGCAGTTTGTCATTCTGAATTTAATTCAGAAACTAAATGATTCTAATATCGTTATAATTAGAATCTGAATCAAGTTCAGATTGACATGGATTCAGTAAAAACAGCCCCTAAAACATTTCAACACCCGGAAGAACTATTGAAGCTCAATAAGCATTTCTTCAATGGGTTCGCCATCGTCCGCTTTAGTCACAACAGTTTTTCTACTTCCTTTTTTATTGTCCAAGGTGATCTTGATCCCCGTGATCTCACCATTCGAATTGCGCTTAACCTTACTGTATTTAAAATCAACACCTTGGGCCTTCATCTTCTTCTTGATCTTTGAAAGGTGATCATTGGTAGTGTCCTTGTCGATCATGATCGCATGTTCGGAACCCTCTCCGAAGAGCGCAAGCTTTCCGCTGTTTGAATCGATGACGAGAATATCACTCTCTCCCTGGTTTCCATCATATCCGGCAATGACATATTCCTTGATCACATCCTCATCATCATCAAAAAGTCCTCCATCATCGCCGTCACTCTCAATTCGAATGGCTCTCCTTTTTTCGCGCATCTGGTCTCTCATTTCTTTTCGCTGCTCGTCCATTTCTTTGCGTCGCTTGTCTATTTCTTTCCGCATGGCCTCACGCTCCACGATGATCTCTTCCCTCGTTCTCTCTTGTTGCTTCCTTCCTTCTCGCATTTCACGCCTACGTTCGTTTGCCCGTTCACTAAGTCGGGCGGCCCTTGCGTAGGCTCTTTCTGCTCGTCTCGCTTCTACCTCTTCGGAATAAAACCCAGAACGGCCGTCTTCGTCTATATAGAAGACAAAGTCGGAGATGCCTTCATCGTCCTGTATGGAATAGTTACCGTTATTACCATTCCCCGAATAAGAGAGTTGGATACCGGTGATCTCGTCGTTACTATTTCGTTCAACACTATATGACAGGTCAATACCGTGTTCTTTTTTTACCTTGGTCTTGATCTCATTAAGCTGAGCGTCGGTGGTGTTCTTAGTGATCTTTAGTTCCAGATCCTGAAGGACCATGGCCAGGCTGGCAGCACTGTTTACTTTTGCTACTACTGGCTCACTTTCTCTTGATTTCTCAAGGGTTGCTCCTGAAGCAGCGCTCTCGGTGGTAACCATTACTAAAGCTTCGGTTGGGTGGTCCTCGGGTGTTTCTGAAGTTGTGATCTCTGCCACTGAAGTTTCGGTAACAGGAGTTTCCGGCTCAACTTCCGAAGGAATAACATTGTAAGCAATGTCTTGCTTCACATTAAAACTCCAAAGGAAAATGGCAAGCAGAGGCAACACGGTTGCCACTTTTAACACATGGTATTTTTTTGACGTGCGTTTGTTTAACATAATGATTCGTTTTTTGATAAATGATTTATAAAAATTAGTGGTCAGGGCTGGAATATATTCGGCTGATGAAGCCTTAACCAATGCCAGCTGATAATCTTTTTTGTCGGGTACGGCTATAATAGTGGCGTTGTCGGCCAAAAACTCCAGGTTTTCCTCTACGCTCTTTTTGTACAACCATGCAAAGGGGTTTGCCCATTGTAGTATCAATAGCAAATTCGAAAGTAATATATCTGCCGAATGCCACTGAAAGGCGTGGGCCTGTTCGTGCTTTAGGATCATTTGGAGTTCATCCTCGGTGTGAAGCTCCGGGTTGTAAACAATATAGTTAAAGAAGGAAAAAGGAGCGATCTTCCTGGAAACTCTCACATAACGGAATCCATCTAGTTTTCTTACCGGGTTCCTATAAATGATCATCCAAAGAGACAATAGCTGAACCACAAAACGCAGGAGCATTAGACCCAGGCCGGTGAGGTAGGCGTAAAGGCCTACATTCCACCAGTTAACAGGCTCAATTATAGGTTCGGTGATAACTTCTACCGAGTTGCCAGTCGGCGTTGGTATAATAAGATTGCTTACCGCGGGTACATCTATATAAATTGTCTGAGTAAAATATAGGAAGGGCAAAAGAAAGGAAGCTACTATTCCGGTTATCAGAAATATCCTGTGTGCTTTAAAATGTGTTTCCTTCCGAAGAAAGAGTATATATATAAGGTAGAACATCGCAAGGATGGCTGCCGATTTTAAAAGGTAAGTGGCCGGTTCCATATTACTTCTTGTTTTCGATTATTTCGAGTATCTCCCGAAGTTCTTCCGCGCTGATCTTTTCTTCCTTGGCGAAGAAGGAAACCAGGTTCTTATAATTGTTGTTGAAATAGCGCTTCATGGCCAGGTTCATAAATCGCTTGGTATAATCTTCTTTGCTAACAATAGGAAAGTACTGATGTGTCTTTCCGAAGGCATTATAAGACACATATCCTTTGTCCTCGAGATTTCTCACTATGGTGGAAATAGTATTGTAATGCTGCTTTCCGGGCAGTTCGGCAAGGATCTCTTTTACAAAAGCCTTTTCCAACTTCCATAGTGCCTGCATTACTTCCTCTTCTTTATTTGTTAATCGTTCCATGTAACAAACTTAAAACTATTTTTATAGTTATACAACTGATTTTATAGTTATGTAACTTAAAGTTTAGTTAATTATTGTTTTGCTGAAACTTTTTTTGTCGAATTAAGGATACATCCATAACCGCAATTCTTGCTATCTTCGCAAGACTTATTGCTATCTATGAGTATACTTTTTATTCTTGTCGGACTTGTGTTGTTGGTTGTAGGTGGGGAGTACCTGGTTCGATCTTCTGTTGCTTTATCATTTAAACTGAAGCTTTCTAAGATGGTCATTGGCCTCACGGTAGTTTCATTTGCGACGTCCGCTCCCGAATTACTGGTGAGTGTTAATGCAGCCCTGGATGGGTTTAGCGATATTTCACTTGGGAATGTAATAGGTTCCAACATCGCTAATATAGGTCTGGTGTTGGGAATTACTGCGATAATTACGCCCCTGGCGATCGACAGGGATTTCTACAAATTCAATTGGCCGGTGATGATGTTCTTGTCGCTGGTTCTTTATCTCTTACTCTCCACCGGTATGGTTCTCGATCGTTTGGAAGGTGGGGTATTGGTTTTTCTATTATTTCTTTACCTCTTCCTGCTTATACGAAGGGCACGAAAAGGGGGCGATATCAAAGTTGAAGCGGAAGAAGTTAACGACGCGCTTTCGAAGGTTTCCAACGTAAAGATTTTTATATGGCTTCTCATCGGTGGTGTGGCACTTTGGGGTGGAAGTGAACTGCTTGTAAAAGGAGCGGTGGACCTTGCGCAACAGATGGGTGTAAGTGAGCGGGTGATCGCCGTTACCATGATCGCTATAGGAACCAGTGTTCCGGAACTAGCGGCTTCTGTAATAGCCGCCCTCAAACGAGAGAAAGCTATTTCCCTGGGTAACCTCATAGGTTCAAATATCTTCAATATCGCTTCAGTATTAGGGATTACTGCTTTGATTCAACCGATAAACGTAAAAGATCCTAGTCTATTAAATAATGATATCTTCTGGATGCTGGCGTTTGCCTTTATACTCATTCCGCTCGCTTTCCTGCCCAGGTCGTTTGAGCTTGGCAGGTATAAAGGAGTGGTTATATTTGTTGGGTATGCAACTTTTATCGGCCTGGCATTTCTGGGCGCGAAATAAATGTGTAAAAAAAGAGCGCCGAAATGGCGCCCTTTCAAAAGGTATTTAACTAAAATAACTATGCTCCAACACCAGCGGTGATCTCGGCACCTTTAACGGTCTTGATTATTCTCGCAGCGATCTTGTAGGGATCCCCGTTTGAAGCCGGCCTTCTGTCTTCCAGCCATCCTTTCCAGCCTTTTTCAACTGTGATAATTGGAATTCGGATCGAAGCACCACGATCGGATATCCCATAACTGAAATCATCTATAGAAGCAGTTTCGTGCAGCCCCGTTAAACGCTCATCGTTAAATTCACCGTAAACTGCTATGTGTTCTTTGGTCACCGGACGGAATGCCTCGCAGATCTGCATATATACCTCTTTGGAACCACATGTTCTCAATGTCGTATTGGAGAAATTCGCGTGCATACCACTACCGTTCCAATCACCTTTTACAGGTTTTGGGTGATACTCTATATAATAATCGTATTTTTCTGTAAGTCGGTCAAGCAAGTAACGAGCTACCCATATCTCATCACCGGCTTTACGTGCTCCTTTCGCGAAGAGTTGGAATTCCCATTGACCACTCGCTACCTCCTGGTTGATCCCTTCAAAATTCAATCCTGCTGCAATACATAGGTCAGCGTGTTCTTCTACGAAATCACGTCCGCGAGTATTTCTCCCTCCTACTGAGCAATAATACATACCCTGTGGTCCCGGGTATCCACCAATTGGGAAACCAAGAGGTAGTTGAGTGTGTCTATCCATAATGAAGTATTCCTGCTCGAAACCGAACCAGAAATCATCGTCATTGTCATCAATCTGAGCCCTTGCATTAGACTCGTGGGGAGTTCCATCGGCCTTTAGTACTTCGGTCATTACCAGCCAGCCGTCTTCTCTTGCCGGATCCGGGTAAATAGCTACGGGTTTCAGAAGGCAATCAGAATCACTTCCTTCCGCTTGTTTGGTAGAAGAACCATCAAAAGACCAGATCGGGCACTCCTCTAATGTTCCGTTGAAATCGTCAACTACTTTTGTTTTGCTGCGCATATTCTGGGTTGGCTTGTACCCATCCAGCCATATGTACTCTAATTTTGATTTGCTCATAATATTACTATTGAATGAATGAATTTTGATGGGCCAAATATAAGTGTTTATATATCAAAGCGGTAAAAAACAGGGGGGTAAATTATTAACAATATTGATATTCTTGTTAATACCCCTAAAAAATAGGGGGTGTTGTTTAAAATTGCTCCTTTTTTAATTATCCATATCTTTGATCCAAAATTACTCCAGATGTCAAATTTGAGATTCAACGCCTTGTTACAGGCCATAGACAGACCCACTAAAAGTATTAAAGAAGAAGGGAGACGATCCGAGTTGTTCATGTCGAACGTTTTCGACCTTTCTACCATGCGTCAATATGTTGCCAGGGAGGCCTATGAAGCCGTTAACGATGCGATCGAAAAAGGAAGTAAGATAGACAGGTCCATTGCGGGACAGATCGCTGCCGGAATGAAAGAATGGGCCATTCAGCATGGAGCTACGCATTACACCCACTGGTTTCAACCACTCACCGGAGCCACCGCCGAAAAACACGACGCTTTCTTCGAGACTTTAAGCGATGGATCTGCAATTGAGAATTTCGAGGGGAGTCAGTTGGCCCAACAGGAGCCTGACGCTTCCAGTTTTCCACACGGAGGAATTCGAAACACCTTTGAAGCAAGAGGGTATACAGCATGGGATCCAACTTCTCCCGCATTTCTGTTTGAGACTACACTATGCATCCCAACCGTATTTGTTGCCTATACCGGGGAGGCGCTTGACAATAAGACACCCTTGCTAAGGGCATTGCAGGCGGTGGACCAGGCGGCGACTTCTGTGGCGAAATACTTCGACAAGAATGTGTCCAAGGTAAATGCCACACTAGGCTGGGAACAGGAGTATTTTTTGGTAGATAAGGCGTTGGCAGCTGCAAGGCCGGACCTGGTTCAATCTGGCAGGACCTTAATAGGTCATGCTTCGGCTAAAGGGCAGCAGTTGGACGATCATTATTTCGGTTCTATTCCAACTCGTGTCCTTAATTATATGCGAGACCTTGAACTTGAATGTATGAAACTGGGTATCCCGGTGAAAACCCGTCACAACGAGGTGGCGCCAAATCAGTTCGAGCTCGCCCCCATCTTTGAGGAAGCCAACCTGGCCGTGGATCACAATTCGCTGCTTATGGACCTTATGGATAAGGTAGCCGATAGGCACAACTTCAAGGTACTGTTCCATGAGAAACCGTTTGCCGGAATCAACGGTAGTGGAAAACACA
This sequence comes from Aureitalea sp. L0-47, assembly GCF_026126405.1. GTDB lineage: Bacteria > Bacteroidota > Bacteroidia > Flavobacteriales > Flavobacteriaceae > Pukyongia. The sequence continues at coordinate 177,921 of NZ_JAFMTQ010000003.1, read as the reverse complement.
ACAACTGGTCACTTGCAACGAATACCGGTGTTAATTTGCTGAGTCCGGGTAGCACACCTATGAAGAATCTTCAGTTTCTCACATTTTTTGTCAATACTATTAAAGCCGTTCACGATTACGAAGAATTGATCCGAGCATCCATTGCGAGTGCCAGTAACGATCACCGTCTGGGAGCGAATGAGGCACCTCCTGCTATCATTTCAGTATTTATAGGATCACAACTAACTGCGGTCCTGGACGAGCTGGAGAAAGTAACCGATGGAAAATTATCTCCCCAGGAAAAGACCGAACTTAAACTGAACGTTGTAGGTAAGATCCCGGAAATACTTCTGGATAATACCGACAGGAACCGTACGTCACCTTTTGCCTTTACCGGGAATAAGTTCGAATTAAGGGCAGTGGGTTCCATGGCAAACTGTGCTTTGCCCATGACGGTTTTAAATTCTATTGTTGCCAAGCAATTGATTGAATTTAAAAAAAGTGTGGACGCTCTTGTTCAGGACAAGAAAATGAAAAAGGACGATGCTATATTTAATGTATTGAGGGAGTACATTAAAGAGTCGAAGAAAATCCGTTTTGAGGGAGATGGATATGGAGATGCCTGGGAGAAAGAAGCCAGCAAGCGCGGTTTGAGCAATAACAAGACAACACCCGAAGCCCTGAAAGCCAATATATCTAACAAGACTATTAATCTTTTCGAAGAACTCAATATCATGACACGGGTAGAGATCGAAGCCCGTTACGAGATACAGGTGGAAGAATATGCCATGCATATACAGATAGAGGGGAGGGTATTGGGTGACCTGGCCAGGAATCATGTGATACCCACGGCCATTCGCTATCAGAATATCCTGATAGAAAACGTACGCGGGTTAAAGGAGATCTACGGAAGTTCGTTCCAGACCTACGCGTTTGAACAAATTCGAATTATCGAGGAGATCAGCGAGCATATTGCCGAGATCAACAAAGGGATCAATGATATGGTGGAAGAGCGCAAAAAGGCCAATAAGTTGGAGGACACCGAAAAAAGGGCCAATGCCTATTGTAACAGAGTGAAGCCCTTCTTCGATTCAATTCGATATCATTGCGACAAACTTGAATTATTGGTGGACGATGCGATATGGCCATTGACCAAATACCGGGAACTGCTTTTTACCAGGTAGAAGAGTAGTTATTCATTATTAATTCTTCTGAAAATGCCGTTAACAAATCAACTTTTGATGGTTATTCAGTAGTCTTTCTTTTGAATATTTTGCGGCAATATTCCGAAACGTCAGTATCTATGGTTGTTTCGGACATTCCCATATTTTACGTGCTTTTGTAAGAAAATACGTGTATACGCTTATTGCTTTTTAGCGTATTCTTTGCGATATTCAAGTATCAAATTGATAATAGAATCTCACTCCTTCCTAACTATTATCAGAAGATTGAACATCCAGGTTAAATAAGTTGTAATGACTTTGAGCCGAAATGGATTTCAATAGCAGAGATAACGCCTGCTTTACTATTCAAATTCTTCACTTGTTTGACGTGGATAATGCGTCAGGAATTACACGACGCATCGAACGTGAATTTAATCGATATGCTGAAATGCGTATCACGACCTCTAAATATATATATCATGAAAAAGTTATTGTTAAGTTTGCTTGCGCTCTTAGTAGCGACTGTTGGGTTCGCCCAATTTAACGACAGTGACGTACTCCAAGTGGGTATGATGAACAATTCCGACGTAGATCAAATTGGTTGGATAAATGATTCCGACGTTCTACAATTCGGATTATTAAATGATTCCAAAGTGTTCCAAGAAGGAATTGACAACCAATCATTGGTAGTTCAGTTAGGTGCTGGTAACGATGCTGATGTTGAACAAATCGGATGGCTTAATGACTCATTCGTTTTCCAATTAGGTGTTACTAACAAAGCTGATGTTGGACAATATGGCTGGATCAACGACTCTGATGTTGTACAGCTAGGCTACGATAACGAAGCCTATGTTCGACAGTTCATTCACGCTAACGACTCTTACGCACTACAATTAGGTGGTGACAACTTAGTAGGCGTATGGCAAGAAGGATTTGGTAATACTTCTACTTCAATTCAATTAGGTCATGAAAACTGGGGTGCAGTAGGTCAGTTTGGCTGGGTTAACGACTCCGATGTATGGCAAATTGGATGGGGTAATGGACAATGGACAGAACAATTTGGTGTGATCAATGATTCAGACGTATTGCAAGTTGGATTGTACAACTTTAGCTACGTTCACCAAGAAGGCCTAGGTCACATGAGTACCGTTGTACAGCTTGGCGCTGGAAACACGTCTAGTGTTAATCAATATAATGCTGGAGGAGGAGGATTCTAACGTCCTTAGGTAGATTGTCACAGTAGTTTCTGTGAGGATGAGTAGTGTACAAGGGTCTCTCAAGATCACTTGTGCACTACTTTTTTCTTTTAAAGACCATATAAATTATGAAAGTTAATATCCATATTGGTATTGTACTTCTGTTAATGAGCTTTTTCGGATGCATGATGGGCCAGACCTATAAGAATTTAGAGATCAGGCCTCGAAATTCGGCGAATAGCCATGTGCTTCCTTTTAGTCCGTATACAGCCCAATTCCTGGATTATAAGAGGTCTTCTCAACATCTTAGCTCTAGGAATGTTTATATACGGCAAGTTGGTTTGGACAATATGGCCAGGGCCGATATCAGGAGTGTCTTCTCAAATGTTGGATTCGTTCAGCAGGGAAGTAAAAATGATGCATATCTGCAAAGAAGTGCCGTAAATATAAATGAGTTGATTTTTCAACAGGGCAACGGCAATGTTCTTTACGATATGGGAAACACTCTCAAAAGGACCCATCAGGGTCTGTACTACCAGAAAGGGAATAATCAAAGACTATTTAATATAGGTAGCAATTCACTTTCAGAACGGATTCGGGTCTACATGACAGGAAACAATCAAACAGTGATTATACGAAATATAAAAAGGAATTAAAGTAATGAGAAAAGCAGTATTTATATTATTTACTGCGCTCTGTCTACAGTTGATGCAAACCGACGCGATTTGTGCCCAGATCTATAATAGCGAGATCGAGGCAGAAATCGTTATGGAGCCCAATACCGAATTCATCTCCATCACAGCATTCGCCTTTAACAAAACAATGTTGAATCACAGTTTGCGTTACATCCTATCTGTAATAAGCAATGAAATTGAATCCAATAACCACTCCAAATCTGACCAAACCGGCAGGTTTGTCCTGAAACCTGGTGAAAAACGTGAATTGGCCAGTACCGTTCTAAATGTTTCCGAAGAAAAGAGAATCATCATCCTGTTACTCGTTTACGATCTGGAAGATAAATTGTTAGGGAAAGACAGAATCGTCTTAAACGACAGTGATGAAAACAAAGAAGGAGCAATATCACAAGAAGAAATAGAAGAAATCAAAGGTATATACCTGGAAAACGACGGGGTGATTCTTAGAGGGATTGTGCTTGAAGACACCAAGACCAAACCCGGTAGGGACTTCTATCAATATTACTATACCAGTTACCTGGCTAATAATATCAACGGCCCCAAAATAGTCACGGTCAAAGAGGTGCTAACCATAGGGAATAACACCGCTATAGAATTGATCGTTGACGATGACACTGTAATGGCGTTCCTGGTGCAACCCAGCAACGACTATTTGAAAGCCATGTCTTACGAAGCCATCCGGAGAACGATGGGGTATTTCGAAAGACTTAAGAAGGAAGAAGATATGATTAAACATTTTTAACAAAGGGCTTATGAAACATGTGATGTATTTACTGATGCTTGGTATGAGCGTTTACGGATATGCCCAACAACTCACGTATACCCCGAAGAATCCCGCTTTTGGCGGAGATCCTTTCAACTATACGTGGATGCTTAATTCGGCCAACGCCCAGAACCCGTTTTCAGATGATCAACTGGGACTACAGGGATTCGATGAATTGACCGGATTGGACAATTTGCTGAACAATCAGTTTCAGAATCAATTTGGAACAGGTGTTCCCGAGCTAGGAACCTCCCGAAGCGGCAACTTCGAATATGAAGTATTCGAATCCGTAGAAGGATTGGTGATCAATGTTCTGGACATCCTCACGGGTGAACAGACACAAATAATCATTCCAAACGGATAATATTATGAGACCACTTATAACCAAATTAGTTATTCTGGCTTGGTTTGTGGTTTTAAGCGGTTGTGGTGCATATTTTAACCAACCCATTATAAATGAAGATGCAAGAATCGCAGAAACAACAAAACAAACCGAAAAACTTTTCAATCTGCCTGAACCCGAAAAACTTATCGTTGTAGGGGTTTACAATTTCAAAGATCAAACAGGGCAATACAAGAACATCGAGAACGGAAGTACGTTTAGTACGGCTGTAACACAAGGTGCGACTACCATTCTTATCAAAGCACTAGAGGATTCCAAATGGTTCACTCCCATAGAAAGAGAGAACTTCGGAAATCTATTGAACGAACGGAATATCATTAGGACGACCCGGCAGGAATACCTGAATACAGAGGATGCACAGGCACAGAAGCTTAGTCCCTTGTTGTTCGCGGGTATCCTTTTAGAAGGCGGAATAATATCGTACGATACCAATGTCCTTACCGGTGGGGTAGGAGCGCGTTATTTCGGAGCTGGAGGATCATCTCAATACCGCCAGGACCGAATCACTATTTATCTTCGAGCGGTTTCAACTTCCACAGGTGAAATTATTAAGACAGTAAATGTATCCAAGACCATACTTTCCCAGGCGGTTGACGTCGGGATTTTCCGATATGTGAAATTTCAACGACTGCTGGAAGCAGAAACAGGCTTCACTAAAAACGAACCTACTCAGCTTGCAGTTCAGGAGGCCATTGAAAAAGCAGTGGAACAACTCATCCTGGAAGGTATCAAAGATCAGCTCTGGAAGACCAAGGATGGTCCCGAAAAAGATGCAGAGATTATTTCAGCATTTGAACTCGAGAAAGAATTGGAAGCTAATACGAGCCTTTACGATAGGAGATACCTCAAAAATGATCACCGTCATACACTTAATGTCTCTGCCGGCTTAGCGCTGGTTGATGGTGATTACACTTCCGGAATCCTGGATTATAATTTCGAATTGGGCTATAAGTTCAAGATCGTAGATCGATTTAGTATAGGATTGACCAATCAATTCTTCAGGCTGAATTCTACCAATGATACTAATCACTGGTGGTTGAACCATGCACTTTTCGCAGAATATACCGTTCTGCCTCATGACAGGTTAACACCGTTTGCTTATGCGGGAGGAGGGTATATGTATTTCACGGACGAATCGGACGGGATGTATTTACAGAACGGGGATACCTTCCTAACCCTGAAATTAGGAGCAGGACTCGAGTATGTGGTTTCAGATAAAATATCTTTTGTTCTGAAAGGTGACTGGAACCCAACATTTACCGATAAAATTGACAATGAGATACGTGGCCGAAGGGATGATTACTTCTTCACATTTGCAGGAGGTTTAAACTTTCATTTCGGTACGAGTAAGAAGAATACACGCTAATTAAGAGGAAAGAATCATGAAAAACATATTTAAATATTTAGTCCTTATAGCAGCGTCGCTCCTTATTGTATATTCTTGTAACGAAGACAAGATCGATGAAAATGAATTTGGATCACTGAAAGGCAAGGTTGTCGCTTCAGGTTCTAATGAGCCGCTGCCTAATACAAAGATCTCTACCAATCCGGTCTCCAGTACCGTATTTACAGATAGTTCAGGAAACTTTATTATTGAATCCCTATTGGTAGGTGAATACGCCGTTGAAGCTAAAAAAGATGGCTACCTGGCCGATTTCACTCCGGCTACCGTTGAAGGTAACAGGACTTCCACTGTGGTCTTCGAGTTACTGGTTTCTACCTTTAATAACAGGCCGCCATCAGCACCGGAACTGCTAACTCCGGAAGATAATGAGGTGCTGCAAGGTATAGAAGTGATCTTTAGCTGGGAATCTGTGGATCCGGAGGACGATCCTATTACCTATACTCTGGAACTACGTAATTTGGATAACAATGAAGTGACGCTCTTTGAAGAGATTACCGATTCTACATTGACTTATTCTCCATTAACGCTTGGTACCAAGTACGTATGGCAAGTTACAGCCACCGATGACATCAACGTGCCAGTGACCAGTGAGCTGAGCGCATTTGAAGTTGCACCGCCACCGGTGGATAACAGGATATTGTTCGTTAGAAAGATCAATGATAACAATGTGATATTTTCGGCAGATGAAGACGGTGAAGAATTTCAACTTACTTCTTCCGAAGTGAACAGTTACCGTCCGCGTAGAAATGTTCGGGCCAACAAGATCGCCTATCTGCAAAATGATGGATCGAACGTTGATATTTATATAATGGATAGGGACGGACTGAACAAACGAAAGATAACCGGACCGGTAAAACCCAATGGTTTCAATCTTGAAGAAATAGATATTGACTGGCCTGAAGACAGGGTAAGTATTTACTACCCCAGATTTGATAAGCTTTATCGAGTTCAATACAATGGTTTAGGTACAGTAGAATTGTATCAAACACCGGACGGATCTCTGATATCACAGGTAGTGGTAAGTGAAACCAGTGATCTGATCGTATTGAAGACCAATAATCTACAAGGCTACGATGCAAAGATCTATCTCATCAATGAAGCTGGGGCCGTAATCGATACTGTCTTAGAAGATGTGGATGGAGCTGTTGGAGGATTGGACCTTTCTATAGATGATCAAAAGGTACTTTATTCCTATGATGTGTCCGGATTTGAGAATGAGGACTACCGTCAACTGGATACCAGATTGTTCGTTTACGACAGGACCACTATGGAAACAACGGATGTTTCCGATAATAAACCTGAAGGAACGATAGATATAGATCCTTTATTCTCACCGAATGAAGCGTCTATTATCTTTACCAACACATCTAATGACGGTCTTTCGCGGAGAGATGTCCTGCTTTTGGATCCTGCTAACCAGGATTCGAGAGAAGTCATACACGAAGATGCCTTTATGCCGGACTGGCAATAAATAATCCTATTTAAAAAGAAGCCCGCTTAGGCGGGCTTTTTCTTTTATTTAGATTTTTGGCGAGACAATAGCTATGATGTGCGCTTCCTGGACATACAGAAAAGACAGATTAACGGTATACTTTTATCGATTTCCGAAAACGTTTTCGGAATTAAAAGTACTTAACATAAATTTAACATTTATGGAAATCCTTGAATACTAAGTGATTTGGCGGTTGAATTAGGATAGTCGTCCGATAACACTCTCAAAACTTGTAGGAAAAATAGTACAAATTACTGATTTTGAGAAATATACGTATATACTCGTATTTCATATGACTTATATAATGGAGATATTTGACTATCCTAATTAATCAAGCATTACTCCTCCAAAAGATTTTTTAGGTTTAAAACAGACCAAGTTAAAAAATGAGCCCCCGAATCTCACTTATAACTTATCTCCGAAGTTCTGGTTCCGATTATCTGGAAAGTTAGTAAAATAACTGCCAGATTGAAATTTATCCCCTGATATTTAACGTTAGTAATACGTTGTTTTAACTTCTATGTAGGAGTTGTCAACTAATATTGCAATTGAAATACTGAACTTTTTTATTAATCAATATATAACCTCTAAATTTTTTAAATTATGAAAAAAGTGATTTTAGGTGCTGCGGCACTATTATTCGCAACTGTTGGGTTCGCTCAATACAACGACAGTGACGTTGTACAATTAGGAGTTGGAAACTACTCTGATGTTAACCAGGTTGGTTACATGAATGATTCTGACGCCAACCAAATTGGTTTCTTCAACGATTCTGATGTAGACCAGTACGGAAAAAAGAATGATTCTTATGTTGCTCAGCTTGGTGCTGGTAACGAGTCTGATGTTCTTCAACGTGGAAAAAAGAACAAGTCTGTTACAACTCAAATTGGAATAGGCAACATTTCTAACGTAGACCAGAAAGGAAAGAAGAATGATTCTCGAGTAGACCAAATCGGTCGTCGTAACGATGCAAATGTTTACCAAAGAGGAAAACGTAACGAAGCAGACATCATCCAGAGAGGAAGAAAAAATGATGCGGACGCGGTGCAGGTTGGAAAAGACAACACTGTTTGGACTCTTCAGGAAGGAAGAAAGAATGATTCTTATGCCCTTCAAATTGGTGTAGATAACTATGCTTGGACACATCAGTTAGGAAGAAAGAATACTTCTACTACACTTCAGTTTGGAGTTCAGAACTGGACAGTAACAGATCAGCATGGTAAGAGTAACGATTCTGATGTTCTTCAACTGGGATACAGAAACGGAGCTTGGACCGAGCAGTACGGACGCTACAATGACTCTGATGTACTACAAGTTGGACTTTACAACTTTAGTTACACGCATCAGCACGGTCTTGGACACATGAGTACAGTTACTCAGTTTGGTGCAGGAAACACTTCTATCGTTAACCAACATAATGGTGGAGGACTATAATAAGCTTTAGGTAATTTACGGGGGTGTTTCGCACCCCTGTAAATTCCTCTTTTAAAAGTGATTTTGTATTAAATATTTCAGCCTTGGGAAACCGGGGCATCAACATAAACCTAACTAAGTTGATATGAAAATACGTAACAGCATACTCCTTTTTGCGTTACTTACCTTCACGATGGTATCACTGACCATGGGTCAGACTTATAAAAACGTGGAGATTACTCCAAGGACTGCGGTAGGAAGCAAGGTCCAGGAGATCAATCTTTACACATCTCAATTCTTACAAAACAGTACTCCTCAAGCAAATTCGGTATCTAATGATGTATTTGTTCGCCAAATTGGTAACAACAATGCCTTTCAAGCGGAATTGCGTTCTGCAGTCAGCAACGTTTCGGCTTTTCAGTTTGGGAACAATAATGAAGCCTATTTGGATCTAGAAGCCGTTGGTATAGACGAACAAATTTTGCAACGTGGATTTAATAACGTATTTTACGATATAGGGACCAGCGCACAACTGTTTCACAGTGGTCGAGTGGTTCAGAATGGATCGAATCAGGAACTATATGTAATAGGTAGTAATTCGATGTCGGATAGAATGAAAATAAATATGCGCGGCAATAACCAAACGGTTATCATACGAAACGTTAAGAGACAGTAATGTTTAAAAAAGATCACATACTACAGAGTATGTTGGTTTTTTTGATCTCAATTTTCACTACTTCAATTCAAGGTCAGGTGTACAACACCCAGATCGAAGCTGAGATCAAAATTACCGGTAATTCCGAATTCATGAATGTTTCGGCTTACGCCTACAATAAAACGCGGATCAGCCAAAGTTTGCGATATATCTTCACCGTATTCAGAACCGATCCTTCCGGAAACAAATCCAAGAACGAGCAAAGCAATCGCTTTGTTCTTCAAACAGGTGAGAAGAAAAAACTTTCCAATACTACTATTAGTAATCAGGACCAATCCAGGATGATCGTACTTCTGCTGGTGTACAACCTGGAAGATCAATTGTTGGGTAAAGACCGTGTCGTTTTGAATGATGATTCAGAAGAGAAAAAAATTGTCCTTAAACCAAAGCAAGACAACGACGTACGCGATGAATTTGCAGCTAGTGACGGTGTGGAATTAAGGGGAATTGTTCTGGAAGATACCAAAACCAAGCCGGGTAGCGATTTCTATAAAGAATATTATACCGGTTATACATATTATAATATAAATGGGTCCAAAATAGTTACAGTGAAGGAGGTTCTTGCCATCGCTAATAACACCAAAATAGAGGTGCTAGTTGGAGATGAGATCATCCTTGAATTTTTTGTAAGACCCCAGAATGATTATATTAAGGGCATGGCTGAGATGGCGGTACGACGCACGATAGCCTACTTTAATAATCTGGAAAAACAAAAGAACATAGTAAGACAGTATTAAAATATTGATTATGAGACTAACAGTATTAATTGTGTTTCTTTCGATCGGGTCTTATGGTATGGCACAGCAGCTTACCTATACTCCAAAGAATCCTGCATTCGGAGGTGATCCTTTCAACTATACATGGATGTTGAATTCAGCCAATGCACAGAATCCGTTTTCGGATAATGCGATCGGGGGACTGGAAGGCTTAAGCGACTTGAACGATCTCGATAATCTTCTCAACAACCAATTCAACAATCAGTTCGGGGGAGATAACCCTCCTTTAGGAACTTCAAGAAGCGGAAATTTCGAATATGAAGTTTTTGAATCCACTGAAGGATTGGTTATTAATGTCCTGGACATTACAACAGGAGAACAAACCCAAGTGATTATTCCAAACGGATAACTTATGAGATACATTACAGGTAAATTGAGTGTTATGCTCGCGTTCCTGCTTTTAACCGGTTGCGGAGCATACTATAACCAGCCCACTGGGAATCAGGAGGCCAGGATTGCTGAAAATACCTCTTCCACCGAACGATTGCTGGAACTGCCGCCACCGGATAAACCTATCGTGGTGGGAGTTTATAACTTCAAAGATCAAACGGGTCAGTATAAAAATATTGAGGCAGGGAGTACGTTTAGTACAGCTGTAACACAAGGGGCAACCACTATCCTTATCAAAGCCCTTGAAGATTCAAAATGGTTTAAACCTATTGAAAGGGAGAGTTTTGCCAACCTTCTTAATGAACGTAATATCATTCGAACCACTCGACAGGAATATCTTAGAGAGGACGAACAAAGAGCCCAGCGTCTTAGTCCGCTATTATTTGCGGGAATTTTACTGGAAGGTGGTATCGTTTCTTACGATACTAACATCATGACCGGTGGAGTAGGAGCTCGTTATTTTGGGACTGGCGGGTCTGCGCAGTATCGCCAGGATAGAATAACCATCTATCTGCGAGCGGTTTCAACATCGACTGGAGAGATATTGAAGACGGTGAACGTTTCAAAAACAATACTTTCACAGGCCGTAGATGTAGGAATATTCAGATTTGTGAATTTTCAACGACTTCTCGAAGCTGAAACAGGTTTTACTAAAAATGAACCCACGCAGCTGGCAGTGCAGGAAGCTATCGAAAAAGCAGTTGAGGTTCTTATCTATGAGGGTATCAAAGATCAACTTTGGGTTACTCTTGAAGGTCCGGAGAAAGACAAGGAAATCGTGGAGCAGTACCTTCTGGAGAAAGAACTCGAAGCTAGCACAGAATTGTACGAAAGAGAGTTCCAGGATCACGATTATCGTCACTCAGCACATGCTTCATACGGTGTAGCTTATGTGGATGGTGATTTCAACACAAATGAAGTGGATCATAACTTCGAACTTGGATACAAGTACAGGTTTATCCCTAACTTCAGTTTGGGACTTACTACGAATTTTTTCCGTTTAAACTCAAATACCACAACACGCCACTGGTGGGTTTCTGAAGCAGCAACGCTGGAATACAATCTTTTACCACATGATAAGCTATCACCCTTCCTGTATGCGGGACCGGGAGTAATGCTTTTTGTGGATGAAGCACCGGATGGCCTACTTGAGAGAATGGATACCTACTTCTTTATGAAGGCTGGGGCCGGACTTGAATACCAGGTGACCGACCGGATTTCATTTATTGCCAAGGGAGACTGGAACCCTTCTTTTTCCGACGAGATCGATAATGAGGTTCGCGGAAGGAGAGACGATTTCTTCTTTACTTTTTCGGCCGGTATTAACTATCACTTCGGTTCGAAAAAAACTAAACTAAAGACTAAAAAAGATAAGTAGCGAATTATGAAAAGGAGTTTACAATATATCGCGTTCGTTTCATTAGCATTTCTTCTGGTGTATTCCTGTAATGAGGATAAAATCGGGGAGAATGAATTTGGAACACTTACGGGTAAAGTAGTGGTTTCCGGATCCAATGCGCCTCTGGAGAATGTTCGGATTTCCACCAACCCTGTTTCGAGTACTGTATTTACAGATTCATCGGGAACATTTATTATTGAAAATATCGTGGTGGGTGAATATTCGGTGGAAGCGAGAAAAGAAGGTTATATCGCCGATTTTGAACCTGCAACTATCAATGGAAATGTTTCTTCTAATGTAGTTTTCGAATTAGATCCGTCTACGGCTAACAACAGGCCACCTTCGGCACCGGAGCTCATAACTCCTATGGACAATGAAGTCCTGCAAAGTATCGAAGCGATGTTTAGTTGGAATTCAACAGATCCTGAAGGTGATCCGATAATATATACCCTTGAATTAAGAAATGTGGACACCAATGAAACGATGTTATTTGAGAATTTAACGGATACCACTCTTACGTATTCTCCGTTGACATTGGGAACTTCATATGTGTGGCAAGTAACCGCGACCGACGAGATCAATGATCCGGTGATTAGCCCGGTTAGTGCGTTCGAAGTAATTGCGGCACCTGTTGACAACCGAGTTCTCTTCGTGCGCAAGATCAACGGTAATAATGTGATATTCTCCGCCGATGAGAACGGTGATGAATTTCAACTTACTTCTTCCGAAGTGAACAGTTACCGTCCGCGCAGAAATGTCCGGGCTAACAAGATTGCCTATCTACAAAATGACGGATCCAACGTGGATATCTTTATAATGGACAGGGATGGATCGAACAAACGAAAGATAACCGGGCCCGTAAAACCCAATGGTTTCAACCTTGAAGAACTTGATATCGACTGGCCTGAAGACAGGGTAAGTATTTACTACCCTAGATTCGATAAGCTTTATCGAGTTCAATTCAACGGTTTGGGAACAGTGGAATTGTATCAAACACCAGACGGGTCGCTTATATCTGAAGTAGTAGTAAGTGAAACCAGTGACCTCATTGTATTGAAGACTAATAATCTACAGGGATACGATGCGAAGATCTTCACCATTAATGAAGCCGGAACCGTGATCGACACGGTAATAGATGGAGTGGATGGTGCAGTAGGAGGTCTAGACCTATCCATAGACGACCAAAAGATTCTTTACTCCTATGATGTGTCTGGATTTGAGAATGAAGACTACCGACAATTAGATACGAGATTGTTCATTTACGACAGGTCCACTATGGAAACGACCGATGTTTCAGATAATAAACCTGCTGGAACTATAGATCTGGATCCAATTTTTGCACCAAATGAGGCCTTTGTGATCTTTACCAACACATCTAATGACGGTCTTTCTCAGAGAAATGTCTTGCGCCTGGATCTTAACACCCAGGATACGAGAGAGGTTAGGCATGAGGATGCTTTTATGCCGGATTGGCAATAGTGAATAACCCTAAAAATTAAAATAAAGCTCAGTTCGCTGAGCTTTTTTTTATTCCTTACTTTTGTAATCAAAGCCGAATATGAGTCAGGAAATTTCAAAACGATACGCACAACGCGGAGTCTCAGCTTCCAAGGAGGATGTGCACAATGCGATAAAGAATGTCGACAAGGGCCTGTTCCCAAAAGCATTTTGTAAAATAGTCACGGATCACCTTACCGGCGATGAAGATTATTGTCTGGTAATGCACGCCGATGGAGCGGGAACCAAGTCGTCACTGGCCTATATGTACTGGAAAGAGACCGGCGATATTTCTGTATGGAAGGGTATAGCACAAGACGCATTGATCATGAACATAGACGATCTGCTTTGTGTTGGGGCTACCGACAATATCCTGCTATCCTCCACTATTGGAAGGAATAAAAACCTCATTCCTGGTGAAGTGATCTCGGCTATTATCAATGGTACTGAGGAATTGATTTCGGACCTCGCCGGATTCGGAGTTCAGATCCACAGCACCGGGGGTGAAACAGCCGACGTCGGAGACCTGGTAAGAACAATAATTGTAGATTCTACGGTTACCGCCAGAATGAAAAGAGCAGATGTGATCGACAACGCCAATATTCAGTCAGGAGATGTGATCGTTGGATTGAGTTCCTTTGGAACAGCCTCCTACGAAACCGAATACAATGGAGGAATGGGAAGTAACGGGCTAACATCGGCCAGGCACGATGTGTTTCACAAATACCTTGCCACCAAATACCCCGAAAGTTTTGATCACCAGGTTCCAGAGGATTTGGTCTATTCTGGCACAAAAAAATTAACCGATTCAGTAAATGGCAGTCCGCTGGATGCTGGAAAGCTCGTATTATCACCAACCCGCACCTACGCCCCCATAATCAAAAAAATACTTTCCGAAGTAAACAAAGAAAAAATCCACGGCATGATTCATTGCAGTGGTGGCGCCCAGACAAAAATTCTTCATTTTGTGGAAGACCTTCATATCATTAAGGACAATATGTTCCCAATTCCTCCGCTTTTTGAACTTATTCAAAAGGAAAGCGGTACGAGTTGGAAAGAGATGTACCAGGTGTTCAATATGGGACACCGTATGGAATTATATGTTTCTGAAGAAGTTGCGACAGAAATTATTGGTATATCACGATCATTCGGTGTTGATGCTCAAATCGTGGGAAGGGTTGAAAACTCTTCCGAAGGAAAAAAGCTTAGCATCCATACTCCTCACGGGGATTTTCAGTATTAAGGCTAAAGTATAAGCGTTATTCGTTACGCTGTAAAATTGTAAATTTGCAGCAGTAGATAGATTTATGTTAGAAAAACTTCAGATAGTAAAACAAAGGTTCGACGAGGTGAGTGATCTCATCATCCAGCCGGATATCATTTCCGACCAGAAACGATATATTCAGTTGAATAAAGAGTATAAGGATCTGCGAGTCCTCATGGACAAAAGAGAGGCATACTTAACCGCTACCGAGCGTATCCAGGAGGCCGAAGAGATCATCAAGGATGGCGGTGACGAGGAGATGGTGGAAATGGCAAAAATGCAACTGGATGAGGCTAGTTCTGAGATTCCTAAACTGGAAGACGAGATTAAGTTCCTGTTGATTCCGAAGGATCCTGAAGATACTAAGAACGCTGTGATGGAGATCAGAGCTGGTACCGGAGGTGATGAAGCTAGTATTTTTGCCGGTGATCTACACCGAATGTATACCAAATATTGTGAGGGTAGAGGATGGAAAGTAAGTGTAGTGGATTTCAGTGAAGGGACCAGCGGTGGTTTTAAAGAGATCCAGTTTGAAGTGGAAGGAGATGACGTGTACGGAACACTGAAATTTGAAGCTGGTGTACACCGAGTTCAAAGAGTTCCTCAAACGGAGACCCAGGGAAGGGTGCATACGAGTGCAGCAACTGTGATGGTCTTTCCCGAAGCTGAAGAATTTGATGTGGAGATCGATCCAAAGGATGTGCGTATCGATTATTTCTGTTCTTCCGGACCAGGAGGGCAGTCGGTAAATACAACTTATTCTGCCGTACGTTTAACACATGAACCTACGGGATTGGTTGCCCAGTGCCAGGATCAGAAATCACAGCATAAGAACAAAGAAAAAGCATTTAAAGTGCTAAGATCCAGGTTATTTGATCTTGAACTTGCTAAGAAACAAGCAGAAGACGCTGAAAAACGTGGCTCTATGGTAACGAGTGGTGACCGAAGTGCAAAGATCCGTACCTATAACTATCCACAGGGACGGGTTACCGATCACCGTATAAATCTCACCTTATACGATCTCAGTAATATTATCGATGGGGATATTCAGAAGATCATTGATGAACTTCAGTTGGTGAGCAATACCGAGAAATTAAAAGAAGCAGGAGAAACCTTCTAAGCATGAAGATAGACACACTTGTTTCTGAAATTAAAAAAAAACAATCCTTTCTCTGTGTAGGTTTGGATGTGGATCTCAACAAGATTCCTCCTTTTCTCCTTGAGGACGAAGACCCTATGTTCGCGTTCAATAAGGCGATCATCGATGCTACACACGACCTGGCGGTTGCTTACAAACCTAATACTGCTTTCTATGAGGCCTATGGCTTGAAAGGTTGGCGCTCCCTTGAAAAGACGATCGATTACCTAAATGAGGAGTACCCAACGGTTTTTACTATCGCGGATGCAAAACGAGGAGATATTGGGAATACCTCAAACATGTATGCCCATGCTTTTCTGAAAGAATTGAATTTCGACAGCATCACTGTGGCACCGTATATGGGAGCGGATTCTGTAGAACCTTTTCTGAAGTACGAAGAGAAGCACACTATATTGCTTGCGCTTACCTCCAACAAAGGGGCTTTCGATTTTCAGACATTAGATGTGGGAGGTATTGAGTTGTACAAACGAGTGCTGGAAACATCGGTAGAATGGGAGAACTCTAATCGCCTAATGTACGTTGTTGGCGCGACCAAGGCCGAATACCTGGCCGAGATACGAAAGATCATTCCCGAAAGCTTCTTGCTGGTTCCTGGTGTTGGAGCGCAAGGTGGAAGTTTACAAGATGTTTGCAAGTACGGTATGAATGATCAGGTGGGATTACTGGTTAATTCTTCCAGGGGGATCATTTATGCCTCCAGTGAGTTCGATTTCGCTGAGAAGGCCAGGGAAGCTGCTGCCGGTCTGCAACAACAGATGAGTAAGCTTCTATAAGAATACTTTTAGGTTTAGTTTTAAAAGATACAGAGATTATAGCAAACTTTCTTTTGCCTGATATAGCATTATCTTCTCATATATTTCTTTTGCCTCGCGATTAATACGGTCACTTTCTTTTTTATCCTTTAGAGCGATTTCATAGGATAGCCGCATTAGATCTGAATATTGTTTTTTGAGCTTCTGAAGCTCGGAATTCTCTTCCAGCCAATTCATCGGTCTTTATTTTATTGCAAAGGTAGGACCCGGAGTTACTAAATTTTATGAACTCCTGGTTAAAACAATAATAAAATCGAAGTGATATTCCGCAGTTGCGTTAAATAACTTAACGTTTAGTTATCCTGAAGGGCAAACACTTGTTTTAAAAGTGTAGTGGTCCGTGAATTGATCTTGGTTCGGATATTTTTTTCTTCTACCGCAATCATTTTATAGACGCCTTTAAGGGCTTCATTAGTAACATAGTCGGTAAGATCCGGGTTTACTTTTTCAACAAAGGGAATGGTGTTGTATTTGTTGATTATGTTCGTCCAAATCTGGTCGGCACCTACTTTACTGAATGAATTCTGAATTACCGGGTTAAATTTGTTGTACAGGGCCTGGTTGGTTCTGTTTCTGAGGTATGATGTGGCTGCATTGTCCGATCCTAACAAAATATTCTTAGCGTCGTTGAATGTGATTCCCTTCACTGCGTCTACGAAGATTGGAGTTGCTTCCTTTACCGCGTCTTCCGCTGCACGATTAAGTATCCTAAGACCATCATCGGCTAGATTATCCAGTCCGATATCACGCAAAGTTTTATCTACTTTCTGTAATTCCTCGGGAAGAAGAATTTTTACCAACGGATTTTTATAAAAACCGTCCCTCTTGGTAAGTTTGGTCACCTGTTTGTCAATTCCGAAATCCAGGGCCTGGCGCAAGCCATTACCGATCATAACTGGATCTATTCCACCTTGTCCGCCAGGCATGGAGCCTACCACTGTTTGTAGTTCGGCGCATGAGGTAGAAATAAATAATAAAGTAAGGACGAAAGCAATTTTAGTAAGTCGCATTGTTTGGAGATTATTTCGGATAAAGATAAAAAAAAGCCCTTCAATATTGAAGGGCTTTCTCTAAACTATATTGTGATGTTTATTTTACAACTTTCACAGTTTTAGCTCCTCTTTCAGTAGTAACTTGTACCATGTAAGCTCCAGAAGAAAGAGCACTCATGTCGATGCTTGGAGAAACAGCGTCAGGCTGAGCCTGAAGAACAACTTTTCCAAGAACGTCATAAACAACAACAGAGTCTACAACAGTAGTAGTGCTGATGTTAAGGATGTCTTTCACTGGGTTAGGATAAACTGTTACAGCAGCTTCTTCGAAGTCAGTAGTACTAAGAGCACCTTGTACGAAGTAAGCATCGTCAACATACATTTCAGAAAGACCAGTAGATCCAGGGTAGAAGTTAATTCCACCTAGAGTTGAATCACCAGAACCTTGGAAAGCAATATCAGCAGTAGAATTTCCTCCCATAGACAATCTGTAAGTAAGGTTGTCGATATCTACGTAAAGAATACATGTAAACCACTCATCGTGTGGGAAACTCAACATAGACATGTCTCCGTTAGTATCAGAAACTGCTCCTGGGTTACTTCCACCTTCGTTGAAGTAGATGTCACCTGAATTCCAAACTCCACTAAGAGCTGTTCCAACTGCAGGAACTTCTCCTTGAATGTTAAAATATCCTTCTTTTCCTGTAGGGATGTAGAATTCCCATCTTAACGTGTAGTCTCCAGAAGTTAGATTACCTAGCAGTAGCATTGGGTCTCTACCTTCATCTGCTACGGCAACAATTGATTGGTCACCTGAATTACTTTGAGTGTCTACAACTACAAATCCATCGTTAGATGCACCACCGTCATTCGTCCAACTTGACCAAGTTCCTGGATTCTGAGTTCCCATTTCACCTAGGGTGTAGAACTCCATGCTGTCATCGATTATTTGAGCATTTACAAAAGTAAAAGCAAATAATGCTAAAGCTAAAAAGTAAATTTTTTTCATAATAAATAAGTTATTTGTTGTTTAATATTGAACTTGCAATATACAAAATATTTCTTTTGTTAAAAAAAAATTAAAATTATTTAACCCTTAGCAAATTCGCGCTCTGAGGCTATTTTTATTACGTTTTTCGTAAATTTGCCATTGAATTTCTAACTGAAATTAAAAATGCAGCAAACCGCTCCTTATCAGCCCAAGAATAAAGTTCGAATTGTAACAGCAGCTTCGCTGTTTGACGGCCACGATGCTGCCATAAATATTATGCGGCGAATTATTCAATCCACAGGGGTTGAAGTTATACACCTGGGACACGACAGAAGCGTGGAAGAGGTAGTGAATACCGCGATTCAGGAGGATGCGAATGCTATTGCGATGACCTCCTACCAGGGTGGTCATAATGAGTATTTCAAATATATGTACGACCTCCTCCAGCAAAAAGGGGCCGGGCATATCAAGATCTTCGGTGGTGGTGGAGGTGTTATCCTACCCGATGAAATAAAAGACCTCATGGATTATGGTATTGCGCGGATCTACTCTCCGGACGATGGCCGTGAAATGGGGCTGCAGGGTATGATAAACGACTTGGTGGAGAAATCCGATTTCCCTGTTGGAGACTCATTAAATGGTGCGATCGACCGCTTACATTCCCGAGATCCTGGTGCAATTGCGCGGGTAATCTCATCTGCTGAAAATTTCCCTGATATCGCCAAAGAAGCCCTGGACGAGATACACAACAAGAATAAAGACATTAACACGCCTGTTCTGGGTATTACTGGAACCGGAGGAGCCGGGAAGTCATCACTGGTAGACGAGCTGGTTCGGAGGTTTCTTTTAGACTTCCCTGAAAAAACCATTGGTTTAATTTCCGTAGACCCTTCCAAGCGTAAGACCGGTGGCGCACTCCTCGGAGACCGTATCAGGATGAATGCTATTAATTCTCCCAGGGTGTATATGCGCAGTCTTGCTACCCGACAAAGCAATCTCGCGCTCTCAAAATATGTTTCGGAAGCTATCGAAGTAATCAAGGCGGCCGAATTCGACCTTATCATCCTGGAAACTTCAGGAATTGGCCAAAGTGATACGGAGATCCTGGAACACAGTGATGTCTCATTATATGTAATGACTCCTGAATTTGGAGCTGCAACCCAGCTTGAAAAGATCGATATGCTCGATTTTGCAGACCTGGTGGCTATCAATAAGTTTGATAAAAGAGGATCGCTGGATGCCCTGCGCGATGTGAAGAAGCAGTACATGCGGAATCACAATCTGTGGGATACCCCGCAGGACGACCTTCCGGTTTATGGTACCATTGCATCCCAGTTCAATGATCCGGGGATGAACCAGCTGTACAAAGCGGTTATGGACCTGCTGAACGAGAAGACAGACAGTGCGCTGGAAAGCAACTACCAGATAAGTGACGAAATGTCGGAGAAGATTTTTGTGATCCCACCGGCTCGGACAAGGTACTTGTCGGAGATCGCCGAAAACAACCGAGCCTACGATACTACTGCTGAAGCACAGGTGAAGGTGGCTCAAAAGCTCTTCGGAATATATAAGACGATAGAATCGGTCCTCGATGCTAAGCCGGAAATGACCAAAACCGGACTCGAATTCAATTCCGAAGCTAGTTCAGAAGAAAACAAACAATTCCTGAAATTACTCTTAGGTGAATTCGATCGTGTAAAAATGAACCTTGATCCTTACAATTGGGAGGTGATCACCGGTTGGGATGAAAAGGTTGCCCGTTATAAGGCGCCAGTCTATAGTTTTAAGGTTCGTGACAAACAGATCGATATAGAAACCCACACCGAATCACTTTCACATTCCCAGATTCCTAAGGTTGCGCTGCCTAGATACGAGGCCTGGGGAGACATACTGCGTTGGTCCCTGCAGGAAAATGTTCCGGGAGAGTTTCCATATACTTCCGGACTGTATCCTTTCAAAAGAACAGGAGAAGACCCCACAAGAATGTTCGCCGGCGAAGGTGGTCCTGAACGCACCAACAGACGTTTTCACTACGTAAGTCTGGGGATGCAAGCCAAGCGATTGTCGACAGCTTTCGACAGTGTAACTCTCTACGGAAATGACCCGGATCACAGGCCGGATATCTACGGTAAGATCGGTAATGCGGGAGTTTCTATTTGCTGTCTGGACGATGCAAAGAAGTTGTATTCGGGTTTCGATCTTAGCGATCCCATGACATCAGTGAGTATGACCATTAACGGCCCTGCACCAATGTTGCTCGGTTTCTTCATGAATGCTGCCATCGACCAGAACTGTGAAAAGTACATCCGCGAGCAGGGAATGGAAGCAGAAGTGGAAAAGAAGATTCAGAAAATATATAAAGAGAAGAGCAGTGAACGACCCAGATACCAAGGCGAATTACCGGAAGGGAATGACGGTCTCGGACTCATCCTTCTCGGTGTAACGGGTGACCAGGTTTTACCCGCCGATGTGTATCAGCGTATCAAGGCTGAGACCCTTAACCAGGTGAGAGGTACTGTACAGGCGGATATACTCAAAGAAGACCAGGCGCAGAATACCTGTATTTTCTCCACTGAATTTGCCCTCCGACTCATGGGGGATGTACAGGATTATTTCATTAACAACAGTGTTAGGAACTTTTATTCTGTATCTATTTCCGGCTATCACATTGCAGAAGCAGGTGCCAACCCGATCACACAATTAGCGTTTACCCTCTCCAATGGGTTTACCTATGTTGAATACTATTTGTCCCGAGGAATGGACATCAATAAATTTGGTCCAAACCTCTCGTTCTTCTTCAGTAACGGGATCGATCCTGAATATTCGGTGATCGGCAGAGTTGCTAGGAGAATCTGGGCTAAAGCACTGAAAAACAAATACGGCGCGAATCCAAGGGCGCAGATGCTGAAGTATCATATTCAGACTTCAGGAAGGTCACTTCACGCCCAGGAGATCGATTTTAACGACATCCGAACTACGCTACAGGCGCTATACGCCATATACGACAATTGTAATTCGCTGCACACCAACGCCTATGATGAAGCGATCACTACCCCAACCGAGGAGAGTGTTCGAAGAGCCATGGCGATCCAGCTGATCATCAATAAAGAATTAGGGCTCGCCAAGAACGAGAACCCAATCCAGGGTTCTTTTATAATCGAAGAGCTTACCGATCTAGTTGAAGAGGCTGTGCTTGAGGAATTCGACCGAATTACCGAGCGAGGAGGAGTACTAGGTGCTATGGAAACCATGTACCAGCGAAGCAAGATCCAGGAAGAAAGCCTGTATTACGAAACCTTGAAGCACACAGGTGAGTTTCCTATCATTGGGGTGAATACCTTCTTGAGCAGTAAAGGTTCTCCAACCATTCTTCCTGCGGAAGTGATTCGGGCGACAGAAGACGAAAAACAACAGCAAATTGCTACGCTGAATAATCTTCACAAGACCTACCAGGAAAAAGCGTTGGAATCTCTGAAGCAAGTACAGCAGGCTGCAATTCAGAATGAGAACTTGTTTGAGAAGTTGATGGAAGCCACCAAGTATTGTTCCCTGGGTGAGATTACCAGTGCACTCTTTGATGTAGGTGGACAATATAGACGGAATATGTAAGCAGCGAACCACTTTTTCGGAACGAAAAAGTGTGTGAGTCACTTATCCTGAGCGTAGTCGAAGGATCTTTTATGAAGTTTATAGAAGAATCTCGATAGAACCACTTTTTGGGAATCCAATAGTGTGAGAGTCGCTTATCCTGAGCGGAGTCGAAGGGTAGAAGTTTGAAGTCGGAAGCCGGTCTTCCATCACAAACATTATTTGCTTCGGAAGATGTTGAAAGTCGGATGTGATACGTTTCGAATCAACGCATCAACAATGGGATGGTGCTATCCCGAGAACTACATTTTGTATTATCTAAATCTGAATAATTAACGGAAGACTAGAACGTAAGCATCCACCTGCGCTGCAGTTTCCTGAATTTTTTGATCTCCCCTCGTAGGATGGGAAGAAAATCCTTTCCGTTGGTGTTGGCGCGTTCAAGGCGCTCGCAGTTTTTGTGGATACGATTCACAAGTCGCGTTACCGAAGCTGCGTGTTTGTGTTTCTGCTCTGCATAGGGTTCGCTTTCTGCTTTGAGTATTTGCGGAGCAAGGGAAACCGACTGCTGCACGATATCTCCCCCGAAGTAAATATTCGGGTCTTCATTTCCATCTTCCCGGAGCACAGCTAAGTCGTCTGTCAGGTAGTTAGAAATATGTCGCGATAGGGTAAAAATCTCCTGCGCCTTTCGGTAGATAGGCGAATGCGGTAGTCTATTTGGAAAACTAGGATACATTTTGGAGCAAGCAATTTTTATTTTACTCAAATTTACTACGAACGAAAGGGATTTAGGTATTGAATTTAAATTAAATGTTTATTTTTACTTTAATATTTAAATAATTTTCAGTAAAAACTTATAAATGAAAGTTGATTTGCTAAACCAGAAGATTCTCAATTATTTACAGGAGAATGCACGGTTATCAAATGCCGAGATTGGAAGGCGAGTGGGAGTAAGTTCACCGGCAGTGGCTGAGAGAATTCGGAAGATGGAGGACTCCGGACTCATTTTAGGATACAAAACTTTGGTATCGCCTTATGAGGCGGGTTA
Source organism: Aureitalea sp. L0-47 (assembly GCF_026126405.1). Classification (GTDB taxonomy): domain Bacteria; phylum Bacteroidota; class Bacteroidia; order Flavobacteriales; family Flavobacteriaceae; genus Pukyongia. The sequence goes on along the minus strand of NZ_JAFMTQ010000003.1, from coordinate 154,778 downwards.
TCAGCTAAAAGCCATAATTATTCTTCGGGCCTTTATGGGGAAGCTAAAACCGTTCCTACAGAAAGTAAAAGAGTACGATGAGGTACTTAATTGTTACAGGATAACAGGCAACGAGAATATCGTGATGGAAGTCGTGTTAAAGAACCAAAACCACCTGGAAACATTTATCGATCAACTCATTGTTTACGGTGAAACAAAAACGCAAATCGTGCTGTCACAAGTGATTGAGAACAATCCTGTGACACCTTTGCGCAGTGTACAATCCTGATTTAATCCTTGATACAACGACAGGTGTATCCCGTATTCTTCGGAATATTATCGGTGAAGACAAATTCGTGGTTGTCGAATATGGCTTTCGAATAATTGTTGGCATCAGACACCGCGGTAACCGACCCTAAATTTGACCGTGACCCCAAACCATTGAATCCCCCATCTGCTGTTCTGATGCCTCCGGCAAACAGATTGAATCCCGAAGTATTCGTACCGGGAATTGGAGGGTTATCCCCCCAGTTTTGAGTAGATCGAAGATTAAATGACTTATGGTCGCCCCCTGCATAATTAACAAGATCCTGCAGTTCTTGGATGGATGGTACATGCCATCCTTCCGGACATAATCCGGCTGGATTCACAAGCGCAATCCCATTGTATAATTTTCCGTAGACGGCATCATTCCCGCTGTCATTGTCAAAATGTGCCCATGCACCGATAGATGTATTTTGCCACTGACCTCCATCCTGAATATTCGGAATCGGATTGCCATTTCTGTATCGTGTCGTTCTCAGGTTTTCTTTCATCCAGCACATGGGACCGATATTTACGACTTCATATACATTGCCGTCAATGTCGGATATTGTCGAGGGGCAATTGGCAGATGCTCCGGATTGAACTGGTAGCCTGCAGCCGGGGATATTAGTTAATGAGTTGACGTTAGCATTTAACAAGCCGTGAATACCAGCATCGTATCCTTGTAACTCAAGCCGTGTCCCTATGTCGTTTCGGACGCCATCTCCACCTTCAGGACCAATCCAATTCACACCATACCAAATGGTATATGCCTCGGCTAAATATTCATTAGCATTGGTGGCAGCGTACGTATTATCCCATAAGCCATTGGAACGGGCATTGTTGTAAGCATTATTAAGTTGACTCTGAAAACTGCCGTCAAGCTGCCGAAATCCTCCTAGGTGGATCATATGTCCCATTTCATGTACGAGCGTGTGCCCAACTCCTCCTTCAGGCTTACACAGCAAACTTGTAACATCACTCGCAGCTGCTCTCAAATCAGGGCCGTAGGTGTAACTGCCCGTAGAGGCACTCCCTGAAATAGGGAAATTCTCTGGCAAACTTGCCAGACTCCCTCCTTCCGGATAGAGCGCTACGTAGTTGCCATCCAGGATTAACTTGTTGCGAACTTGTGTAAGGTTGGTAAGAAGAAAATTGATTGTCTCACTGGCAATTTCAAGCGCCTCATCAGGTACATCTTCCGAGCCAATCACGGGAATTCCGTTGCAATTGATGTATTTTTTGTAATAGCTATTCAGGTTTACTTCTGCTGGAGGAGAGATTACAGAACAACTAATGGCGACAGAAAATCGACCATCGACCTGTGCTGGATCTGGTTCGTTTAATTGTTCTGCGGAATCATCTTTTTGGCAACTTGAGAAGAGTATGATGACGAGTAACAAAAATTTAGAAATTATCGGACGGATCAAGTGGAAATGTTGCATTGGTTGATTGTTAGTTGATTACAAAAGAAAGATAGTTAAATTTTTATTACTTTAGATAAAGGATCAACATATGTATGAAACGGTTTATCTGATTCCATTTTCAATCAAGCCTGTCGACCACAATGTAATGCAAAAGTGAAAGATCCCAATCGATAACCAATCCGTCGGCCAGTGATTCCGCAATCTTTTTTCCGTAAAGGTGTTCGCACAGGTAAAGTGCCGCCTCAAAACTCTTCGCTCCACCTACCGAAGTGATATACTTGCCATCATGCACAAACAGTACATCCTTCCGAATATCAAGCTTAGGAAACATCTCGCGCATCGCATCGATATCGCTTGGAAAAGTGGTAGACACCGAGTTATCCAGTAATCCCGCTTTGGCAAGCACGAATGCTCCGTCACAATGCGAAGTAACGAACATTGCCTCTTTGTCTGCCCTTTGAACAAAGGCGATCATCGCTTCGTCTTCAAGGTCGGTGTCGAGGTGATATTCGGCACTGGGGACCACCAGAATATCGATAGGTGGAATGGAATCCTTCAGATAGTTAAAATCCGGTAGTATTCGCAGTCCTTCAAAACTTGTAATTGGGTCATCTGTATTTGCAACCGTAAATACGTTCATGGCCTTTATGCTATCCCGGAAGACAGTGTGCTGAAAAATATCGTAGGGCGCAGTTAGTTCGGTATTGTAGACACCTTCCATGATAAGAAAGGCAACATTGTAGCTGTTCGGGTCCAGTTTGGGAAAGGACTTCTGTGTGCTTGCCGAAGCTTCTTCAAGCGGTGTTTTCTCTTCGGCAACGTTTCCGCAGCTAATCATTCCGAAGGAAAAAAGAATAACAATGAATTTTCTCATGACCTTATCAATAAGAGGTAAAATTAGGAGATTTTTTCAGGAATCGATAAAGAAACAATGTGAGCACAGCTGTTACTATCAATGCGTAGAACATAGTATACATTGTGGTATCGTATCCATAAGAATTTACCAGGTTCATTCCCCCGTTATGGCCAATTATATGAGAGAGTGAAAAACTCATACTATACACGCCCATATAAGCACCCTTTCTTCCTTTGGGTGACATCGACAGAGCCAGTGCATTTGCAAAAGGCGCACCGATCATTTCACCCAGGGTCATGAGTATCATACCAATAACGAGTACTCCGGTCCAGCTACTTAGATTCAATACTATAAAACTCAGAGCGAGGAATACGATTCCCCAGAATGTTGCCATGGTCCTTGTAACCTGCAGTCGTTCCAGCCAACCAACCAGAGGCATTTCCAGAACCACGATCATGGCCCCGTTGATAAAGAGGAGTCCGCCAATGAGGTCTTCAGAAAGGAAATGAACCTCTTTGTAGTAGAGGGGCATAACCGAAAAATACTGTATGAACATAAGGCCATTGGCGATCATGATCAAAAAGAACAGCAAATAGGCGAAATTTCTGAAAGGTGGCAGTCCTTCCTTGATTTCAACTTTAACTTCCTCTTTCCTGCTTACGCGCTTTGGTTTTAGTAAAATATACAATAGGCAGGATGCCAGCACACAAGTAAGCCCGTCTATCCAGAAAAGTGCACTGTAACTTATACTTGCGATGATTAATCCCCCTATCACCGGGCCAATAGAAAAGCCGAGGTTGATTGCTAGTCGGATCAAGGCAATACTCCGGGTAACATTTTCGGGTTTGCTATATGCATCGCAAGCCACGAACATTGCCGGACGGTAGGAGTCGACCAGGAAGATCACAACGAATATGCCCAGGCAAATAGCGTAGAGACCGCTTAAGAACTGAATACAAATAAACCCGAGTCCGCCAAATAAAAGACTCATTACGATTACTTTGTGGTAACCGATCTTATCCGTGAGTCGGCCTCCCACATAGGTCCCGGCAAGGGAACCGAGTCCATAAAATGACATTATCCAACCCACTTGCGGCAAGGTGAATCCTTTGTCGTTTACGAGGTATAACGACAGAAACGGAATCACCATAGCCCCGGCACGATTGATAAATGTAACCAGCGACAAATACCAGATCTCACGAGTCAATCCCGTGAAATTGTTGATATAAGAAGCAAAGAGCCTTTTCATTATTGGTTGGATGTTATTAAAAATAAAACGTCCCGGTTATTGCCGGGACGTTTTTCAATTGAATTCTATTATCTTATTATAGATCAATACATACATCTCCGGTAGGTTCCTCTTTGAGCGAACTCTGTGGTTTGTACGATATATGTATTGGTTTTCATTTTCTGTGTCTGAATGTTAAAAGTAGGAATTATTTCTGAAGTTGAATATGTATATTTACTTAAAATCCCGATATGAGAACGCTGTTCGTGCTTTTGGCTTTACTGATAATAGCTCCTTCGTTTGCCCAGAGCAAACGAAAATTGATAAGTGAAATCGAAGCCTTTCACGCTTCTGAGAATGAGCGATTCCGCAACCCGGAAACGTCTCCACTCAAGTACAACAAGATCGCATCGTTTACAGAACTTGAGGTTTATCCTATTGATTTAAATTTCTGTGTTAAAGCGACCTTGGTGCGAACTCCCGATGAAGAACCCTTCTTTCTTCGCACCAGTACCGAACGACTAGCCGAATACGTAAAATACGGGGAAGCACATTTTGAGATCGACGGTAAAGAACTCAAGTTGAATCTCTATCGCGATCCCAGGGGAAATGAATCGGATGAAGACATTCTATTTGTTCCTTTTACCGACCTGACCAGTGGAGATGGTTCCTACGGGGGTGGACGTTATCTCGAGTTCCCCATTCCGAAGAAAAAGAAATTCTACCTAGATTTTAATAAGGCTTTCAATCCGTATTGTGTATATAGCGATCGCTATTCCTGTCCGATCCCACCACGGGAAAACGACCTCTTCATCCGAATTGAAGCGGGTGTAAAAGATTATGATAAAACTAAATAAGTCGGGAGAGCCATAGTCCGATGAGCACCGCCCCGAAGCCAAGTGCCAAACTTCCGAAGGTATACAACGAAAAAGAGAGATAGTCTCCATTCTTCAGAAAGGCATAGTTTTCGTAAGCGAAGGCAGAAAAGGTGGTAAATCCACCACAAAAGCCCGTGGCCACGAACAACACCGTATTCTGTGAGAACGATGTAAATTTCAGACTCGCCCCCATGATGGCTCCAATAATAAGGCAGCCTATAATATTCACAAGGAAGGTTCCGAAGGGAAACACGGCAAAAGTATCTTCTGTCCAGCGACCCACAAGGTATCGCAATGCGCTTCCTAAACCACCTCCGAGAAATACGAGAAGAACTTGCTTCATTAGTTAAATCCTGGAGCGGTTGGAGTAATTACAGGGATATAGATCTCGGTGATCCAATTAGCCGGATTAGGTACTTCGCCCGGATCGTTCGCATAGATCTCGAACATGCTTCTGGAGGGGTCTGCTACCAGGTTGTTCTTTGTGAGATAGGCATTAGCCTTTTCGTACGCTTCCCCAAGATTTTCGTATTTGCCCTTCAAGGTGGTCTTGAGGGCGTTTGACGGAGCCATATAGCTGCAAAGCACAGGGCTTCCGGGAGGGGTAATTACTTCAGAAGTAACGGGTATGGCCGTTGAGAAGATCACGGTGCCGTTTACCTGGTCCACATTGTTATATATAGTGAATGGCATGCCTGCTGCGTTAATATTTCCCTCGCTCATGAATTTTGAGACCTGGCCCAACATCGGGGCCATTTTAGAGCCGATCTCAGAAATTTTCGATGAGGTAGTATTGTACATATAGAATCCGCCTCCATGACGAGTGATACCGTCTACCGTAATTTCATAAGCGTTCATAGACTCTTCTACTTCGGCTTCCAGGTTGTCCAGTCCTTTTGCGTACATGTCGCCCAGGCTGGTCTCGAAATCCTCACTTTGAAAGGCCAGGAACACCTTTTCCATAAACGAATGCTTACCTTTCATCCCCCAGGTAACTTTAGATTTACCGGCTGTTTCAGAAGGTTCAAAACGCCAGTAGATATCACTTTCGGAATCGCCCATGGGCGTGTTGAAAGTGATCTTCTGATCGATCTCTTTGTTGGGTACCACTTTAACAGTTTGTATAGAACCATCTCCGGCTTTCTCACTCTTCCAGGAATAGCTGGCCCCTTCACCTTCGGTTTTTTCAGCATAAGTAAATTCCATGGATTCGTCCTCTTCTAACCATGGCCCCCATTCCTTCCAGCTTTTAAAATCCTTTACATTATCGTAGACTACCGCTGCGGGTGCATTGAATTCTTTCGATTTTGCCACATCATAATTACCGTCCTGGGTTCCGAAGTAAATTCCACCGGCAATGATAACAATCAGCAATAAGAACAGGATGTACTTTAAGATTTTCATTTTGGATAGGCGTTGGTTTCTTAAGCGAAGATAATCAATTTTATACGCGCCTAAAATCTTTAAAAGGAGGAAATGATTTGCTACATTTGCGTAAATAAAAAACCAATAATATGAAGTTAAGATTTTTTATAGCGATCACCCTTTTCGGGATGCTGTTTTATTCATGTGGAGAGGATAAGAAGCAAGAGGATGCAATGCCGAAAGTGGAAGAGGTCGCCACCGATGATTTCAGTTACCAGGTTGACCAGTTTGCCGACTTGAAAGTGTTACGCTACAAGATCCCGGGATGGGCAGATCTTTCGCTGGACGAACAAAAGCTGGTGTATTACCTTACCCAAGCTGGACTAGCGGGAAGAGATATCATGTGGGCTCAGAACTACCGTCACAACCTAACTATCAGAAAGGCCCTGGAAAATGTGTATACCAAATACGATGGAGATAAAAATTCGGAAGACTGGAAAAACTTCGAGGTCTACCTGAAAAGAGTTTGGTTCTCAAACGGAATTCACCATCATTACAGTACAGCTAAGCTAAAGCCTGATTTTTCTGCTGAATATCTTCAGGAGATCCTTACAGCAACAAATACCACCCTTGAAGGCGAAGCTTTCGATGTGATCTTTAACGACAAGGATTCGAAGAAAGTAAACCTATCCAAGGATGCCGATATAGTACTCGAAAGTGCCATCAACTTCTACGGTCCAGATGTAACTACGGCGGACGTAGAAGCTTTTTACGGAGCTATTGAAGTGGATGCCAATGAGCCTATTGAAAAAGGACTGAACACTAAGCTTGTTAAGGAAAATGGCAAGCTGGTTGAAAAAGTGTACAAAAGTGGTGGCCTATATGGCGAAGCCATCGATAAGATCATTTATTGGTTAGAAAAAGCCGAAGGTGTTGCTGAAGACGAGAATCAGGCGAAAGCACTTAGTCTTCTAGTGGAATACTACAAAACAGGAAGCCTTGAAACCTGGGACGATTACGCTGTAGCCTGGGTGAATTCTACGGAAGGTGATATCGACTGGATCAATGGATTTATCGAAGTGTACAACGACCCAAAAGGTTATAAAGGATCTTACGAGACCATCGTTGAGATCAAGGATTTCGACATGTCGAAAAAGATGGCTGTATTGTCTAAAGAAGCTCAGTGGTTCGAGGACAATTCACCTTTGATGGAGGAGCACAAAAAGAAAGAAGTAAAAGGAGTTTCATACAAGACAGTGATCGTAGCCGGAGAAGCGGGAGATGCTTCCCCAGCTACTCCGATTGGTGTGAACCTTCCAAACAATAACTGGATCCGTCAGAACCACGGAAGTAAGTCGGTTTCCCTTGGAAACATTATTGACGCTTACAACAATGCGGGTGGTAGTGGCCGACTTCAGGAATTCGCTCACGATGAGGAAGAAATTGAACTTGAGAAGAAATACGGTCAGTTGGCCGATAAATTGCACACTGCCTTACACGAGGTGGTAGGACATGCTTCCGGGCAGATCAATCCCGGCGTTGGTACTCCGAAGGAGACCCTTAAGAGTTATAAATCAACTATCGAGGAAGGTCGTGCCGACCTATTCGGATTGTACTACCTAATGGATCCGAAGTTACAGGAACTAGGCCTGGTAGAAGACTGGGAAGCCACCGGAAAAGCGGCTTACGACGGGTACATCCGAAATGGATTGATCACACAGCTCGTTCGATTGGAGTTGGGTGACGATGTGGAAGAATCTCACATGCGCAACCGGCAGTGGGTAAGTGCCTGGGCGTTTGAGCAAGGAGAGGCAGACGGCGTGATCGAAAAGGTCACACGTGACGGTAATACCCACTACGATATTAAGGATTACACCAAGCTAAGGGAGATCTTCGGTAGACTGTTGAGGGAGACGCAAAGAATTACTTCGGAAGGTGACTACGAGGCGGCTAAGGCCCTGGTAGAAGACTACGGAGTGAAGGTAGATCAGGAATTACACAAACAGGTTCTTGATCGTAACAGCAAGTTCAAGTCTGCGCCTTATAGTGGATTTGTAAATCCTGTGATTGTGCCTGATACAGACGACACTGGTGAAATAACCGGATTTACTATCAAACAACCTGGAAGTTTTGAAGAGCAAATGCTCAATTACTCCAAGGAGTATGGGTATTTAGATTAGGATAATTTTAGTGTTAATAACGAAACCTCCTTGTGGAAGCAGGGAGGTTTTTTATTGTTTCAACAACCACTTCGCCATTAGTAAGAGGCCCACAAAAACAAGGAATCCAACCAGGATCCACAGGCTGCCACGATAGTGTTTTTTGTGAAGTTTTTTGTCGCGCTTGTAGGCAAAGATCATAATGATCACAAAGGCGATCACAAAGCAAATGGCAAAGATAAGTTGGCCGGTGGTGAACATAAAATTCGTAGTTTTACAGCTGCAAAAATACAACCTTAAACCCACTTTATGAAGGACAAAATTGCCGCCGTACACGAATTTCACTCCGCTTTCGGATTAGGAATAAAAAATACACCCACTGCAGACCTGGGAGAATCCAAAAACTTGCTTCGCTACAAGCTGATGAGGGAGGAAAACGAAGAGTACCTGGAAGCAGCCAATGACAACGACCTTGTTGAGGTGGCCGATGCCCTGGGCGATATGCTCTACATCCTTTGTGGGACGATTATCGAACACGGCATGCAGCACAAGATTGAAGAGGTGTTTGAGGAAATCCAGCGCAGCAATATGAGCAAGCTGGGAGCGGACGGTAAGCCTATTTACAGGGAAGACGGTAAAGTGCTAAAAGGACCTAACTACTTCAAGCCGGACCTCAAGAGTATACTGGATAAATAACAAATCTCAATTAATCAGACTACAAATAATAAGCAAACACCAATGATCATAATTCGTTGAACAATGGAATTTGATACTTGTAATTTATTTGTTATTTGATAGTTGTTATGCTGAACTTAACACACCTGGTGTCTCCAGTTAAATGGATCTTCAGATCGGTTGTATTGAATGTCCATTAACTTCTGTTTGAACATCGAGGCATAGCTATCTTCCAGCACGGGCAGATCGAAGGTCTCATCTCCATGGCTGAAAGCGCTTATCGGACTAATTACCGCCGCCGTTCCAGCTCCAAAGATCTCCATCAGGCGCCCTTCGCGATGTGCCTGCTTGATCTCGTCTACTCTCACGCGTTTCACTTCAGCATTGATACCGAGATAGTCTGCCAGCTTCAGCAAGCTCTTTCTTGTCACTCCATCCAGTATTCTATCGCTGGTAGGAGCTGTAAGAAGAGTGTCGTCAATTCGGAAGAAAATATTCATGGTACCGGCTTCTTCAAGATATTCATGGGTATGCGAATCTGTCCAAATCACCTGGTTAAAGCCTTTTTCCTTCGCAAGATTGGTAGGGTAGAACTGGGCGCCGTAGTTACCGGCTGCCTTAGCGAAACCTACACCGCCATCGGCGGCCCTGCTGTAATGTTCAGAGAAGACCACTTTTACCTCACCGGTATAATAGGCCTGCGCCGGAGATAGAATAATATAGAATCGGTATTCATTTGCAGCGGAGGCGGAAACTCCAACCTGTGTGGCAATAGCAAACGGCCTGATGTAAAGCGAATTGCCCAATCCGGGTTTGATCCAGTCCTTGTCCATCTCAAGCATTCTGTGCAAGGCTCCGAAGAATAAGTCTTCTGGAAATTCGGGTATTGCAAGTCGCTTAGAGGATTTATTGATCCTTCTGAAGTTCTCATCCGGGCGGAACATGAACACGCCGCCATTTTCATCTTTATAGGCCTTCATACCTTCAAATACCGCCTGTCCGTAGTGAAATACTTTTGCGGCAGGGGATATGGTCATCGGACCGAAAGGAACAATACGGGCATCCTGCCATTTACCATCCTTAAAATCACAACAAAACATGTGATCCGTGAAGACTGTTCCAAATTGCAAAGAATTGAAATTAACGTCCTGAATTCTTGATTTTGAAGTTTGTTCAACTGAAATATTAGCGGGTATCGTAATGCTCATGGAAAGGGATGTTTAAAGTGTAAAATTAGGTAAAAAAATAAGCATTTAAAACGTAAAAAATTCATAAAATTGCCGTATATTTTATGCTTATAACTAAATCACAAAAGATAACCTAAAATGAAAAGAATTTTATTGATAATTGTCACTGTACTACTAGTATTTTCATGTAAAAATGCAGAGGATAAAGATGTAAGTATGGACGGTAAAGAAGAAGTGGCTCAAGCTGAATACACTTCGTTCGGCGACGAAATCTCTATGGATGACGCTCTTTCCTATGAAATGGCTGCCGAAAAGTATGAATCAATGAAACCGGGTGATACCGTTACTCTGAAATTCAAGTCGAAGGCGAATGAAGTTTGTCAGAAAAAAGGTTGCTGGATGAAAGTAGCCATGGGTGACGAAGAGGTAATGGTAACTTTTAAAGATTACGGTTTCTTTATGCCCAAAAACCTGGCGGAGAGTGATTTAAACGAAGTAGTGATGAACGGGAAGGCATTTGTTTCTGAAATGTCTGTTGAAGATCAAAAGCATTATGCAGAAGATGCAGGTAAAACGCAGGAAGAGATTGATGCCATCACCGAGGTGAAGCGAACTCTTTCCTTTGAAGCCGACGGCGTCCTTGTGAAAATGTAATATGAGATTTTTACTCTTTTGCACTGCTGTTCTCCTTTTAATTTCTTGTAATTCTAAGGTGGAAGAACCTGTTGTTTCTGTGGTGAAACCTGCAGATATGGAGGTATATGTTCCTTCTGAAATGGCGAATCACATGAATTTCATGTATGAATACAACGAGGAACTTAAGAATAGGATCCTTAAAGGTGATACCCTGGGATCTTATCCCGAAGAGTTTGAGATATTATATAGTGCGAAACTGACAGACCCAACAGACCGGGACGAATTTTTCGAACTCTTTTCCAACCATTTCATAGAGACACAGAAAATTATCTATGATGAGGAAAGTGAGATTCCACTTGAAGACAGGTATAACAGTGCCATAAACCTGTGCATTAGTTGTCACAATACAACTTGTATCGGGCCAATTCCCCGAATCAAGAAACTCCTTATTCAATAGAATTTTGAAACGGCAATTCCTTATCACCGGAGATGGATCCATAACGATCCATCTTCCGGAATGGAATGAACAATACCATTCTAAACACGGTGCTATAGCCGAAGCCAAACACGTGTTCCTCGAAGCAGGCCTCGATCATTGTCTGAAGCACTTCCCAAATCAATCCCTAAACATACTTGAAATTGGCTTTGGGACAGGTCTGAATGCCTTCCTAACGCTTCTTGAAACTCAAACCATAGGAATCTCTGTTGTTTACACCGGGGTAGAAGCCTACCCGGTCGCCATGGAGGAGGTGGATAAATTAAACTACACCGAACTTGTGCCCGGTGCTACCGAATTGTTCGGAAGGATGCACGAACTCCACTGGGAGCAGCCATGTGATCTAACTTCGGAATTTCAATTGTTGAAACAGAAAAAGTTCTTTTCAGAAATTAACGAAATAGATAGCTATCACCTCGTCTATTTTGATGCTTTCGGACCTCGCGTACAGCCCGAACTGTGGACCGAAGACATTTTCCGGAAAATGTTCATCGCCTTGAAAGCCGGTGGAGTATTGGTTACCTATTCGGCGAAAGGGAGTGTAAGACGTGCCATGCAGGCGGTTGGTTTTGAAGTGGAACGCCTTCCCGGGCCTCCCGGAAAACGCGAGATGCTGCGAGCCGTTAAGCCTTCCTAAACTTCCGTTAATTAGATTGATATTCCTTCTGAATTGAACTAATTTCGTGAAAAAAATTATGAAAGTCCTTATAACCGGAGCTACCGGGCTCATTGGTTCTCAACTTAGCAAAGCCTTTCAGAGCGAAGGGCATACCGTACATTACCTCACTACACGGAAGAACGCTATAGTTTCCGAAGAAAACTACAAAGGATTTTACTGGAACCCGTCAAATAATGAACTCGATCCAGCGGCCATGGAAGGGGTTTCGGCCATCATTCACCTGGCAGGTGCAACCGTTTCCAAACGCTGGACCAAGGCCTATAAAGAGGAGATCATTGACAGCCGACTCAAATCGGCAGATCTCCTGTATTCTTTTCTGAAGAACAACCCTAACAATGTTGAGCATTTCATTTCTGCCAGCGGGGTGGGCCTGTATCCATCAAACGACGAGATACATTCCGAAGAAACTACTAAGACCGATGATGGTTTTCTAGCCGAAGTAGTAAAAGCCTGGGAAGTGGCAGCGCATAAATTCGAGGATCTCGGTATTAAAGTCTCCGTGGTTCGCACCGGCATCGTACTATCTACCGAAGGCGGTGCTTTAAAGGAGATGTCGGCTCCCATTCGCAAAGGAGTTGGTGCACCACTGGGAAAAGGCACACAATGGCAGTCCTGGATTCACATTGGTGATATGGTGCAGCTATACCTCGATATGACAAAAAAAGGCTGGGAGGGTGTTTACAACGCGGTTGCTCCGAATCCCGTCACGAATAAAGAACTCACACACCAAATTGCAAAGACCCTTGGAAAACGGATATGGCTGCCGAATGTACCTTCTTTTGTACTTCGTATAATACTGGGAGAAATGGCCGATATCGTATTGGATGGGCAAAGGGCTAGTTCGAAGAAATTGGAGACCAAAGGATTCAATTTTAACTTTCCCCATCTCGATGGTGCACTTCAGGATCTACTTTAGTTATAGTTTCTGAATTTTTTCTGAAATAATCTTGTGACATTTTGGCATTATAGCAGAAATGGCAATACTTTTGCACCCGCATTAATGCATTGAAAAAGTACAATTTTCATGAGTAAAAAGAGTAAAAAAGAAACGGCAGTGGCTGAAGAAGAATTGGAGATGGATCAAAAGACCGTTTCAGAAGAAAAAAAGAAAGCTAAGGACAAAGGGAAAAGTGAATTAGAGAAGCTTTCCGAAGAAGTCCAGGTTGAGAAGGACCGTTATCTCCGTCTCTTTGCCGAATTTGAAAACTACAAGAAGCGCACCAGCAAGGAGCGTATCGAGCTGTTCAAGACGGCCAGCGAAGAAGTTATGGTGGCCCTGCTACCCGTGATCGACGATTTCGACAGAGCGTTGAAGGAGATCGAGAAATCGGAAGATGACAGTCTGTTCAAGGGTGTAGAACTCATCAGCAACAAATTACGTGAAACATTAAAGTCGAAAGGATTACAACCTGTTGGCACGCAAAACGGGGATACTTTCGATGCTGAAATTCACGAAGCAGTAACACAGATACCTTCTCCTTCCGATGATATGAAGGGTAAGATCATCGATGTGATCGAAAGAGGATATACCCTGGGAGATAAGATAATTCGCTACCCGAAGGTAGTGATCGGACAATAACGAGATGAAAGAGGATTTTTACGACATACTGGGTGTTTCCAAGAATGCAACGGCAGCTGAGATAAAGAAGGCGTACCGCAAAAAAGCCATAGAATACCATCCCGATAAAAATCCGGGCGATGCCAAGGCAGAGGAAATGTTCAAGAAGGCTGCGGAAGCTTACGAAGTGCTAAGTGACCCTGATAAAAAAGCACGCTATGATCAATACGGCCACCAGGCCTTTGAAGGTGGCGGTTTCGGCGGTGGAGGCATGAATATGGATGATATTTTCAGTCAGTTTGGGGATATCTTCGGAAGTGCTTTCGGCGGTGGCGGCGGTTTTAGTGGTTTCGGTGGTTTTGGAGGTGGTCAGCGACGCGTAAAGGGAAGTAATCTCAGGATTCGCGTAAAGCTTACTCTTGAAGAGATCGCGAACGGCGTCGATAAGAAGATAAAGGTTAAAAGAAAGAAAGTCGCTCAGGGAACTACCTACCAGACTTGCGGTACCTGTAACGGGCAAGGACAGGTAACCCGAATTCAGAATACCATATTAGGACGAATGCAAACGGCCAGTACGTGCTCCACTTGTGGCGGTACGGGTCAGGTGATCGATAAGAAACCCGCTAATGCTGACGCTCACGGAATGTTGACAAGCGAAGAAACGGTTTCAATCAAGATTCCCGCTGGTGTTGTGGATGGAATGCAGTTGAAGGTTTCGGGTAAAGGAAATGAAGCTCCCGGAGGTAATGGAGTGGCAGGAGACCTTTTGGTTGTTATTGAAGAAGTACCCCATCCAACTTTACAGCGTGAAGGTGATAATCTGCATTATGATCTGTACATAAGTTTTTCTGATGCGGCACTGGGAACTTCAAAAGAAATTGACACAGTTACAGGAAAAGTTCGCATCAAGATCGAGCCTGGAACTCAGAGTGGAAAGATATTGAGATTACGTAAAAAAGGAGTTCCTAGCCTGAATAGTTATGGTACAGGAGACCTCCTTGTTCATGTAAATGTCTGGACACCAAAATCTTTGAATAAGGAGCAGAAGGAATTCTTTGAAAACATGCGGTCTGACGACCATTTTCAGCCGAATCCGGAGAAGGAAGACAAGTCCTTTTTTGAGAAGGTGAAAGACATGTTTTCATAAGATTATCGACCTAATTAAATTATTTTGTATATATTTGATTCGTCACTAATCTTTTAGTGATAATTTTTCTTTTTCATAGCAATTTTTTTCCCACCCTATAAGCAATTTTAGGGTGGGTTTTGCATTTTTAGGGGGTGCTTTTCCACCGGTAAAATGAAGTAGAATAATAGTTTAGCGCGCAGTTTGCGAGCAAAATTTCAATTATGAAAAGGGAACAAAGATTTAATGTAACATTTTCAGAAGGAAATCTACAAACTAGGGCATTGTTTACGGGAGTAATACAATCGTTAGGCAATTCAATAACTTTACACCAACAAAAAATTCTATGGACAATCTTTTAGTTGCGACCAACGTTTCTAAATCTTTCGGTGAATTCAGGGCGTTGAATGACGTATCCATTTCGGTACCCCGTGGTAGCGTTTTTGGCTTGCTCGGTCCGAACGGAGCTGGTAAAACTACATTTATCAGAATTATAAACCAGATCACTATGCCCGACACGGGTACGGTCTTCCTGGATGGAGAAGCTCTTAAGCCCGATGATATCCGTCATATAGGTTATCTGCCTGAAGAAAGAGGTTTATACAAATCCATGAAGGTAGGTGAGCAGGCTTTATACCTCTCACAACTCAAAGGGCTTTCTAAACAGGAGGCGAAGAAGCGATTGAAGTACTGGTTCGATAGACTGGAAATTGGAGATTGGTGGAACAAAAAGATACAGGAACTCTCCAAAGGAATGGCGCAGAAGATACAATTTGTGGTAACCGTGTTGCACGAGCCAAAATTATTGATCTTCGATGAGCCCTTCAGTGGATTCGACCCCATTAATGCTAACCTTATCAAGGATGAGATCCTGCGTCTTAGGGATAATGGAGCCACCGTGATATTTTCCACACACAGGATGGAATCGGTTGAAGAAATGTGCGATCATATTGCGCTCATTCACGAATCGAACAAGATCCTGGATGGAAAGTTACTCGATATTAAAAGAGCCTATCGCTCGAACACCTACGAAGTGGGCCTTATCGCAGAGGATCACACAGCTGTTGAAAACAGCCTCAAAGAGCACTTTAAATTACTGCCATCCGATTTCAAAACTATCAACGATGAATTCCAGCGAAATATCAGGATACCCGAATCAGCGTCAGCCAATGACCTCGTAAATTTCCTTACTCAAAAAGGACAGCTAACTCATTTCGTTGAGGTTGTGCCTTCGGCCAACGACATTTTCATTCAAACCGTACAAAACAACTAAGCTCATCAACATGAATCATCTTCAATTAATCATAAAAAGGGAATATCTCAATAAGGTTAAGAACAGGGCGTTTATCATCATGACTTTTCTTAGTCCGCTCATCATGGTCGGGATCTTCACTCTGGTAGCTTATCTCTCACAGTTGAACAATGACAAGGTCCGTACAATTTCGGTACTTGATGAAAGCGGAATGTTCTCGGATGAATTCGAAAGCGATGAGAACCTCATATATAAAATGATAGTAGGTACTCAGCTTGAGGAAGCAAAGAAGTCGGTTGAAGCCTCCGGAGATTACGGACTTCTCTACATACCAAAGATGGAATCGCTGGATGACCTTGCTGAAAACATTACTTTCTATTCCGAAGATTCACCTTCACTCATCGTTCTCGACGATATTGAAGACGCCATAGCCGATAAAGCGAATTCACTGAAACTTGTGGATGCGGGTCTGGATCCGGCCCAGATCGATCAGCTCAGGATTCGTGTAGATACCAAGCTTGAGACCTTCGGAGGGGAAAAGACCTCCAAGCTAAGCACAGGCTTAAAACTTGGCTTCGGAGGACTAGCCGGATACCTGCTTTTTATGTTTATCATCATTTATGGAAACATGATCATGCGCTCGGTAATCGAAGAAAAGACCAGCAGGATCATAGAGGTCATAATCTCTTCAGTAAAACCCATCAAACTATTACTTGGAAAGATCATAGGAACCTCCCTGGCCGGAGTTACACAGTTCCTTGCCTGGGTAATCCTTATCGGAATTTTCTCCTTTGTGATTGCGGCCATCTTCGGCATAGACCCCGGAGCTATGCAGCAACAGGAGGCACTAGAACAGGCGCAGGCACTATCAGGTAAAGGCGATATGGTACAGGAATTCATGACGGAATTCTTTAAACTTCCATTGCTGAACCTTGTTATCATGTTTATACTGTTCTTTGTAGGCGGCTATCTTATGTACGCTTCCATGTATGCGGCAATCGGGGCTGCTGTTGACAGCGAAACCGACACTCAACAGTTTATGCTACCGATACTTATGCCATTAATCCTGGCTGTCTATGTTGGCTTCTTTACAGTGATTGACAATCCGCACGGAACGGTTTCGCAGGTATTTTCATTTATACCGCTCACCTCTCCTGTGGTGATGTTGATGCGCATTCCATTTGGTGTTCCTTTATGGCAACAAATCCTTTCTGTAGTTATTTTATTTGCTACTTTTATAGGCACAGTTTGGTTCGCAGCTAAAATTTACCGTGTGGGTATTCTTATGTACGGTAAAAAGGCCAGTTACAAAGAACTGATCAAGTGGCTTAAATACTAGCAATGTTTCAGGAAGCAAAAGTTAGCGATACGATTGAAGAAGTTGTTAAGGAAGACGTGTGGGGCTCTATCAAGGAGTTCCTGGACTGGGGATTTCATTTCGGGGAAGGTGAGAACAGGATCCACCTAACCATCGGACTGCTCTTAGTTATAATAATTTCCTTCCTGGTTGTTGGTTTTCTTCTGAGACTTTTCCGGAAACTCTTCACGAGACGGATGGACGAGATCGACACACAAAAGTTCGTTAGTGTCTTTAAGTTTATCAAATACATAGTCTACATCATTGTAGTCTTCGCGGTCTTGAGCCTTGCGGGTGTAAATATTACACCGTTCCTGGCAGCATCGGCAGCCTTGTTGGTTGGTTTAGGGCTCGCCCTTCAGGAGTTGTTCCAGGATGTAATTGCTGGAATGTTTATTATAACGGATAAATCCGTGCTTGTTGGTGATATTATCGAAGTGGATAGCAAGGTAGGCCGGGTGATCGAGATTAAATTACGAACAACAAGGGCACTTACCAGGGATGATAAGATCATCATCATTCCCAATCATAAATTTATTAGTGATACTGTAATAAATTATACCCAAAATCATAAAACCACCAGGGAAAGCGTTACAGTAGGAGTGAAGTACGGAAGTGATACGCGTTTGGTGGAGCAATTACTTTTAGAAGCTGCTGCCGAGCACAAAGGGGTAATGAAGAGACCTAAACCATTTGTACTGTTTCAGGATTTTGGGGATTCAGCCCTTATATTTACCCTTAATTTCTTTATAGGTGATAGCTTTATTGATCCTTTGATAAAAAGTGAAATTCGTTTCAGAATTGACGAAAAATTCCGAGCTAACAACGTTACCATTCCGTTTCCACAACGAGATGTACATTTCTATCCTACGGAGGGCGCTAAAAAGTAAAATACAATTGGTATCGTTAGAAGTTTATTGATATATGTAATAACAATTTGTTTTTTTTGTGGCTTGTCCGGCTTATACTCACAAACTTCGGACATAGCCAGAATCGAATATACCTTCATTCCACAGCACAATTCGGATAACAGCATCAATCGATTCCGAGGTTTTATAAATTACCCCATCCCATTGAAATGGGGTGATGGATACCTGGTACCCGGATTTGAATACAGAAATGTAGACCTCGATTTAGAGAGTCCCGTGCCTTTCGAAACGGAGAACTTGCGTAAATTTCAAACATTTCGAATGTCTATGGGCTACACTTACAAACCTAGTGAAAGATGGCGACTGGGTTTCAGAGTTGGAGTGGAGATCGTATCGAATTTCGAACAACGGACTGCCAGGGCTTCAGACCTCCGATTTACCGGGGGTGGCTTTATTATTCGGGATCGCTCTGCCGATTCGTTACGGAAAGAAGACCGACTTATCATCGGACTACAATACTCCACCAATGCAGGGAGGCCATTCCCGATTCCCATTCTGAATTATTACCGAAAGTTCCATCCCAATTGGTCGTATACGGTAGGTGTCCCGAAAATGAACCTAAAACATTT
Source organism: Aureitalea sp. L0-47 (assembly GCF_026126405.1). Taxonomy (GTDB): domain Bacteria; phylum Bacteroidota; class Bacteroidia; order Flavobacteriales; family Flavobacteriaceae; genus Pukyongia. The sequence goes on along the minus strand of NZ_JAFMTQ010000003.1, from coordinate 136,119 downwards.
CATTTCCAGGAAAAGCGCGGTTCAAAGTTTTATTTCCATAGACGGTTTCTTCTCGAATATTCAGAATGATTTGCCTATTCCAAACCCCAACGGAGTGGCGCAAATTGCAGACAATATCTCTATGACCACAGTGATGGGGGGCCTTGGTTATGAATACTTCTTTACAGACCATATTTTGTTCTATTTTTATGGGGCTTATACGGGTTTTAACGAAATACGACTTAGAGACGATAATAGAAATACCTTGTACAGGATCAACGAGGAAAATACTTTTTATCTTAGAAGCGGAATTAAACTTAAAATATAACAATGCCAAAAATATTGATAATCGAAGATGAGTCGGCCATTCGACGAGTACTGGTGAAAATACTTTCTGAAGAAAATGACACCTATGAAGTGCTGGAAGCGGAAGATGGCCTGGAAGGAATTGAGCTGATCAGAAAAGAGGACTATGATCTCATACTTTGTGATATCAAAATGCCGAAGATGGACGGAGTGGAAGTCCTGGAAGCTGTAAAAAAGATCAAACCGGAAGTGCCTATTGTAATGATCTCCGGACATGGTGATCTCGACACTGCGGTGAATACGATGCGGCTGGGTGCATTCGATTATATCTCCAAACCACCCGATCTGAACCGCTTGTTAAACACGGTTCGCATAGCGCTAGACCGCAAGGAACTGGTAGTTGAAAACAAGCGCCTGAAGAAAAAAGTAAGTAAGAACTACGAAATGATCGGGGAGTCCAAGGCGATATCCCAGATCAAAGATATGATCGAAAAAGTGGCACCTACCGAGGCTCGTGTGCTCATTACCGGCCCTAACGGAACCGGGAAGGAATTGGTAGCACATTGGTTACACCAAAAGAGTGACAGATCCGGTGGTCCGATGATTGAAGTGAATTGCGCCGCTATCCCCAGCGAATTGATTGAAAGTGAGCTTTTCGGACATGTAAAAGGTGCTTTTACTTCTGCCAATAAGGACAGGGCCGGAAAATTTGAAGCTGCCAATGGTGGTACTATCTTCCTTGATGAGGTTGGTGATATGAGCTTATCGGCCCAGGCGAAAGTGCTGCGAGCCCTTCAGGAGAACAAAGTGCAAAGAGTTGGTAGTGATAAGGATATAAAAGTAGATGTGCGGGTGATTGCCGCGACAAATAAAAATCTGAAGAAGGAGATCGAAGAAGGAAGATTTCGGGAGGATCTCTACCACCGTTTGGCTGTGATCCTCATCAAAGTACCCGCACTCAATGAACGGCGTGAGGATATTCCTTTGCTGGTTGATTATTTCACTAAGAAAATCGCTGGTGAGCACGGTACAGGCCAAAAGAAATTTTCAGAAAAAGCACTGAAAAAGCTTAAGGAATACGACTGGACCGGGAATATCAGGGAACTGCGGAACGTAGTAGAACGCCTTATTATTCTTGGTAATGCAGAAGTGAGTGAGGAAGACGTTAAGCTATTTGCTTCAAAATAAATTCTATGGAACCAGTTTCAATTAATAATTACAAAATTCAAGGCCCTGTCAACATTAGGGAACTGCAAACATTTGAAGATTTCGGAAGTGATAAGGATACCCTCGAGGATGCGCTTAAGGATACTCGAAAAGCGCTGGGTAAACTTCAGGATACCTTGTACGCCCACGGAAAATACGCGGTACTTGTTTGCCTGCAGGGAATGGATACCGCAGGAAAGGACAGCCTGATACGCGAAGTCTTTAAGGATTTCAATGCGCGTGGGGTCGTGGTACACAGTTTTAAGGTTCCTACTGAAATTGAACGAAAACACGATTACTTGTGGCGTCATTATATTGCCTTACCTGCTAGAGGGAAGTTTGGTGTTTTCAACAGAACGCATTACGAAAATGTACTCGTTACACGTGTCCATCCCGAATATATCATGGGTGAATACCTGCCCGATGTGAATAGCGTAAGTGATATAAATGAGGCATTCTGGGATCGAAGATTTGAGCAGATCAATACCTTTGAAAAAACGATTGCAGAAAACGGAACCTTGGTTTTTAAGTTCTTTCTGAATTTATCCAAAGAGGAACAAAAGAACAGATTGCTCCGTCGTCTCCGAAAGAAAGAAAAAAACTGGAAATTCTCTCCGGGTGACCTAGATGAACGTGAGTTGTGGGATGATTACCAGAAATGTTATGAAGACATTTTGAATCGATCGTCTACTTCCCATGGCCCATGGTATTCTATACCCGCAGATAACAAACCTGCGGCGCGATATATCGTAGCTTCCATTCTTCTTCAGGAGATCTCAAAATACAAAGACATCAAAGAACCCGAACTCGATCCCGAGATAAAAGCACAACTATCAGAATACAAAGAACGACTGGAAAACGAATAAGCCCTATCCCAATTCAGCAGTAACTATGAAAAGAATAAAATTGCATCGAATGAAAAATATCGCCTTCGCACTGATATGTTTAATTGGAATCGCTGAAGGGTATAGTCAGCAAGTGAACACAGCAGATTCCCTGATGATTAGAAAGATCTACGACACCTCATTGCTAAACGGAAAGAGCTACGATTGGCTCGATCATCTTTCAAATGAAATAGGCGGAAGGCTATCCGGCTCCCTCGAGGCCGAGCTAGCTGTGAAGTACACCGAATCCGAACTAAAGAAACTTGGTCTGGACAAGGTGTGGCTTCAACCCGTGATGGTCCCGAAATGGACGCGCGGCGTGAAAGAATACGCCTACATTGAAACTGCTCCGGGGATAACATCCACCACCGATATCTGTGCCCTGGGAGGATCTGTGCCTACACCAGCCGGCGGGCTTAAAGCCTATGTGGTGGAAGTGCAGAATTTTGAGGAATTAGCCGAACTAGGCAGAGAGAATATCGAAGGCAAGATCGTTTTTTACAACCGGCCGATGCAGGCAAATCTTATCAACACATTCCAGGCCTATGGAGGCTGCGTTAGTCAACGTTATGCAGGTGCCATGGAAGCGGCGAAATACGGGGCAGTGGGAGTTGTGGTTCGTTCAATGAACCTTCGAAAAGATGATCTGCCTCATACCGGTGCAATGAGTTACGGGGATACTCCTCCCAACCTCAGGATCCCGGCCTGTGCAATAAGTACAAATGGCGCCGACTATCTCAGTAACGCTTTAAAACTTATGCCCAATCTAAAATTCTATTTTCGTCAGACTTGTAAAACCTTTCCCGATGTGCAGTCGTATAATGTAATTGGGGAGATCACCGGTAGCACCTATCCCGATAGGTACATGATAGTTGGAGGTCACCTGGATTCATGGGATCTTGGAGATGGTTCACACGACGACGGGGCCGGTTGTGTGCAATCGATGGAAGTACTAAGGCTATTCAAAGAAGTTGGATATCGGCCTAAACACAGCATTCGTGTAGTTCTCTTTATGAACGAGGAGAATGGTTTGAGAGGTGGAAGAAAATATGCTGAAGAAGCCAGGTTGAAGAACGAAAAGCACGTGTTTGCTTTGGAAAGTGATGCGGGGGGGTTTACTCCCAGAGGATTTTCTTTTGATACTGATGAAGCCAATTTTGCCCAGATCGAAAGCTGGAAATCCTTGTTTGAACCCTACCTGATTCATTCCTTTCTACGGGGTGGGAGTGGAGCCGACATCGGGCCGTTGAAAGATGGCACTGTTGTACTGGCCGGATTGCGACCCGACTCTCAGCGGTATTTCGACCATCACCACGCCGAAAACGACACATTCGATGCGGTGAACAAGCGAGAGTTGGAAATAGGAGGCGCTACTATGGCTAGCCTCGTGTACCTGATGGATAAATACGGAACGAAAACCGAACTGGGCGAGATAAAGAATTAAAGATGAGCTTTCTAAAGGCGGAGTGGAGACGTTTAGCACTGGCAAACTACGAGGTTGACCCTCAAATACTATCACCCTTTTTACCCTATAGGACAGAGCTAGATAGCTGGAATGGCACCCATTATGTTAGCCTTGTTGGATTTTTGTTTCTGAATACTAAGGTGCTGGGTGTAAAAGTTCCCTATCACATTAATTTTGAGGAGATCAATCTGCGTTTCTACGTTCGACATCACGACGGAAAGCAATGGAAATGTGGGGTAGTGTTTATACGGGAGATCGTCCCAAAACCACTTATAACCTTTGTTGCCAATACATTATATAACGAGCACTATGCAACCCGAAAGATGTTTCACGCTTGGAAAGATTCCGAAGAAAACATGGAAACCACCTATGGATATTGGGAAAAGGACAGGAAACAACTCTTCTCGGTAGTTAGTTCCAATGAAAAACAGCCAATCACCGTTGGATCTGAAACAGAATTCATAACTGAACATTACTGGGGCTATAGCGGCACATCGGAAAACCGTACCACCGAATACCAGGTAACCCATCCTCGCTGGGATGCCTATGAGATAAAGGACTTCAATATCGATTTCGACTTCAGTCTCGCCTATGGCAACCACTGGGAATTCCTGAACGAACAACAACCTTTGTCTGTAATGCTTGCCGAGGGATCGAGCATCACCGTGGAGTCTAAATCGGTGCTCAAGTAAGTTGAATAAGTCGATTCAGAACGAAAAGGCTTCCTTACCTTTGCGGGAAAACTAACCGAAATGCTGGCCCAATACACCAAAGAATTTCGATATAACTACCGACTTGCAACACCGGTGATCCTGGGGATGCTGGGGCATACGGTGGTGGCTTTGGTTGATAATATCATGGTGGGTCAGCTGGGAACCGCCGAACTAGCGGCAGTTTCCCTCGGAAATAGTTTTCTGTTCATCGCCATGTCACTGGGTATTGGGTTTTCCACGGCCATCACACCTCTGATCGCTGAATCGGATGGTGAGGGCAATTTTAAAAAAGGTAAATCCACCTTCAAACACGGCCTCTTCCTTTGTACAGTGCTGGGGATCGCATTATTCCTGATGGTTTTCATAGCCAAACCACTTATGTACCACATGAATCAACCCGAAGAGGTGGTAAAATTTGCAATGCCCTATTTGAACCTGGTAGCGGTGTCTCTCGTTCCGTTGATCGTCTTCCAGGCTTTCAAACAGTTCAGTGACGGACTTTCCATGACGCGCTATCCCATGTATGCAACCATCATTGCGAACATTGTGAATGTAGTACTCAACTACATTTTTATCTTCGGAAAGTTAGGAATGCCAGAACTTGGGGTGGTTGGTGCTGCCATTGGAACACTGGCCTCCAGGGTGATCATGGTGGCTTATCTATGGTATCTATTATCACAGCATCACAAGTCGAGAGAATACGTTTTACACATTAAACTATTCCGCTTGCGGAAAAGGATGTTGAATAAGATTATGAGCTTAGGTTTTCCGTCCTCATTGCAAATGTTCTTCGAAGTTGCAATTTTCACAGCTGCCATTTGGCTTTCCGGTATACTTGGAAAGAATCCGCAGGCGGCCAACCAGATCGCGCTCAATCTCTCCTCCATGACCTTTATGGTTGCCATGGGCTTTAGTGTAGCCGCTATGGTTCGTGTGGGTAATCAGAAAGGACTAAAAAGGTTCAGGGAATTACGCAGGATCGCCTTTTCGATATTTTTACTTTCAACTATGCTCGCCCTGGTTTTTGCTATCCTGTTTGTTGTTTTCAGGGAGGCCCTACCGAAATTATACCTGGATTACGATAACAAGGCCGAATTCGCAGATAATTTCCAGGTTGCTACCATCGCTGCAAAGTTGTTGCTTATATCGGCTATCTTCCAGATATCAGATACATTACAAGTTGTTGTCCTGGGGGCCTTAAGAGGGATGCAGGATGTTAAGATCCCTACGGTGATCACCTTTGTGGCCTACTGGCTTATAGGATTTCCTATCTCGTATTATTTGAGTATGGTGAGTGATTATGGTAGCTCGGGGATCTGGATAGGACTGCTCGCCGGACTCACAGCCAGTGGTATAATGCTCTTTATTCGGTTCAATTATTTATCCAAACGGATGATCAGGAAATACTCAGATCCGATATAGTGATACAATAGGTCTGGATTTATAAATCGGGACAGTGGATTGATGAAATCCGACCAAGAGCATTTTGAAGCACGGCTTTTTATAAATAGATTCGTTTAGTAATAAATCAATTCCCGGTGAGAATTCGGGAGCCAAACCATCCAAATACCGATAAGCGTTCCTAGTTGAAAAGTTATTTTTGTTTAGTATTAAACCCCGGGCTTGTTCCGGGGTTTTTATTTTCCTTGTATTTTAGCGGAAAACATCTTTATGGAACTCCCGAAATTTCTACTTGGTGATAACACCGATTTCCCCGATGCCATCTTTGTAGTTCATACCGAATTCCCAAGATTTGTGATCAACCTCGCCAATGATGAGGTGGAGTGGCTTGAGGAATTCGATCAACACGACCAGAAAGAACTCGAGTCTGAAACCGAAAATTGTATCAAGGAGGCTTCGGAATTCTACGACAGGGAAGTAGCCCGCTACAAAAATGATTGAGAACTTACTCACATATGACGCCGAGTTATTTCTCTATCTCAACAACCTGGGCTCCGAACGCTGGGATGGTTTCTGGCATATCGTTACCGAGAAGTGGTCTTCCATACCCATCTATGTCATTCTCTTATACCTGGTCCATCGTCACTACGGCTGGAAAGGAACCCTGGTTGTAATAGTTTCGGTAGCACTTATGATCACCGCCACCGATCAACTTGCTAATCTATTCAAGTACGGGATCGAACGCCCCAGGCCGTGTCGCGTGGAGGCACTCCAGGCACAAATGCGCCCTCTCGTGGAAGGTGTTGGTTGCGGGCGATTCGGATTCTTTTCCGCCCATGCAGCCAGTTCGATGGCAGCCGCGGTATTCCTGGGATTAGCACTTCGGAAAGACTACCGTTATCTTCCTTTCATTTTACTGTTCTGGGCTGTCATTGTAGCCTATAGCCGAATTTACCTGGGAGTTCATTACCCTCTGGATATAATCACCGGAATGTTTTTCGGTGGGATACTGGGATGGCTTTTCTTTAAACTGAATCTCTGGGGTCAGCAGCGGTTCAACGCTTCGTAACCAGGTACAGATCCCTGTAGAGTCGTGGCCTGTGTGAACGTTCGCCTTCAGCCTTCGGATTCATATCGTATCTTCTTATTAGCTTAGTATCAAAGTCTTTAAAGGTATTTTGGAGGAGCTTCTGATCGTCCTTAGAAACAAGGACCCCAAATGCATTTTCGGAAGGTATTTTTGTTTCCCCGTCTTGAGTTAGAACTTCTATGGGTTTGCCATATGCCCAGATGAGCTCCGGAGTGAAATAGGTGAGTTCGTAAACTTCAACATTAGTTTCCTGCTGCCATTCGTTGAGTTTTTCCAGGCTGGTGTATTGAGGATTTACGGTAAGGGTTTTTGCCAGGGGCATTCCGAAGCACATAATAGCTGCGATAAAGAAGATGGTAGCAAAGAAAACCCGCTTGATATTTCTTCGGAATAAGCCTTGAATAATAATAATCCCGGTTAAGAACAACGCTATCGATAACAATGAGAACATAATATAGTTACCCGGCAGCTCATCCTTCAGAAAAAAATAACCTCCAATTGGAAATACCAGGCCAATCGTGGCAATGAGTCCGAAGTTAAAATAGACCGGTATGGTTTCCCATTTATTTGTTAGCTCCTTAAATCTTCGGATGAGATATTCAATATAGAACCCCGTATTCAAGGCCAACGGGATAAGTACAGGAAGTAGGTAACGAGATTTCTTTTCGGGAATGATAGAGAGTAAAACAAGTGAGAGCATTGTCCATAGAAAGATAAAACGATATCCTTTGGGGTCGATGACTCTTTTCTTCAGATAGGGATATAGCAAACCGATGAACGCCATTATCGTCCAAACCCCACTCTGGGTGAAGAAACTCCAGTAATAATAGAAGGGACGAACATTGTATCCCGTCCAGTTGGAAGTTTCCCGTTTGGTTATCTCCGCAACAGTTTCCGCATCGAAGGTATAGGTATACCAGTGCCACCAACCGGATATAGCCATGGCTATTATAAGGAAGATGACTAAAGGAAGGATTCGGGTCTTAAAGTTCTTGTATTTGTAGACTATTCCGAAGGCGATCAAAAAAGGCAGGAGTAGTGCATACAGCGACACAGGTCCCTTGCTCATAAACGAGAACCCGAAGAATAGCGCAGCTAGAAGGGCACGAGGGTATTTTTTCTCTTCGGAAGTAAAGAACAGGTACAATTGCCAGATACACACCATCATGAATGCATGGGTGAATATGTCCCAATTCCCATCCCTGCTGGCAGATACCACATAAAAGGAAGAAGCCATAATGAGGCAGGAAATGAAGGCATAGAATTTTTCACCTGTAAGTTTTTTTCCGAAGAAATAGGAGGTTAGTACAAGTAGGAGTCCCATAAGTGCCGCGGGTAACCTAAGTGCGGCTATGTTTTTTAATCCGAATATTGCCCCTGCGAAAGCCGTAAGCCAGGTAGGTAGCGGCGGTTTTTGATAACGTGGTTCTCCGTTCAAGGTGGTGAGCAGCCAGTTACCATCGTCCAGCATTTCTCGCGCCGTGGTGAAATTTCGTGCCTCCATGATATTCACATACAAGGCGTCGAGGTTCACAAAGAAAATTGCAATACACGCCAGCATGAGAAGGAGGATATGATTTCTCTTAAGTTTCTGCACGGAATTGTTTTTTCCAGATAAAGATATTGCGAATATAAATTATAAGACCAGCGATGTGACCTATAAAAAGCACAGGGTCTTTCCTGAATATGGCGTAGGTGAGGATGAGCGAAGCTCCAAGTACACTCATTCGCCAAAAGCCAACCGGTAGTTGGGATGTTTTTGTTCTTTCAGAATAGAGCCATTGGTACACGAATCTAAGTGTAAATATCACCTGAGAAACTATTCCTAATATCAGTAGCCAAAGAGGAATGTTCTCCTTACTGAAGAACTGTTCCATGTCGTATTCACCGTTGTTATAGGACCATACTACAATTACTATTGGGAAAATGATCAGGAACCACCTGGACCAGACCGGGGCGCGTTTCCATTCCCCCTGAAGCTGGAGATTGCGGATATAAATAAAGTAGGTGAGCGATTGTCCAAGCATGATGGCGAAATCATCCCTAAGGTAACCATAGACAAATAGGAGAAAAGAAGCTAATAGGCTCAATTTCCAGAAGAGAGTGGGGGTTATCACCTTTTTATTTCTCTCGGAAAGTATCCATTGAGCCAGTAGCCTGGCCGAAAATAAGATCTGTGCAGTAAAACCTATTCCGTAAATAAGCAGGTCGCTCATCCTTTTTCCTTCACCTCGTAATTAATGTACTTTTTCTTCATCCAAAGGTAGGCAAAGCAATCCATAAGCGGTCCCAGTAACCTGTTCCACAGTCCGAATTTAGCTTTCCCGGCTATCCTGGGGAAATGACGCACCGGAATTTGTAATACTTTTCCATGCTGAAGCATTATCATAGCCGGCAGGAATCTGTGCAACCCTCTGAACATTGGAATGCGCTTGGCGTAGTCGGTTTTTATCACTTTTAGCGGGCAACCCGTATCGTCCATGCCGTCGTGCGTAAAGGCCCTGCGAATGCCGTTAGCTATCTTGGAAGACATATTCTTGACAAAGGAGTCCTTTCGGTCGGCGCGTACGCCGGTGACAAGGTCGTAATCCCCAATATGTTCGAGGAGGAGATTGAAGTCTTCAGGAGCCGTTTGGAGATCGGAGTCGATATAACCAAGAAGTTCCGTCTCCACATGATCAAATCCAGCTTTGATAGCAGCACTAAGCCCTCGATTCTCTTTAAAAAGAACATAGCTGAAAGCATCGTTTCTTTGGCAGATCGCTTCGATGAGTTCCTGACTTTTATCGGAAGAGCCATCATTTACAAACAGAATAGCTGTTTTTCGCGTAGCTATCTTTGTATAGGCAAGAAGCTCTTTTTCAACCCGTTCAAGGTTGTCTTCCTCGTTGTAGACCGGCACAATGATGGTAAACTCGTACATCAGGTTGTTTCTGAAAAGATTTCTGCAAAAGTATTTCTTTTTTGAAGAATACGACTGTATGCGGGAAAAGATGTTTCTTTGTAGGCGAATTCAGTTTTATGCGAATACTTGTTACAGGAGCTGCCGGGTTTATAGGTTCTCATACTGCCGAACGACTTGCCGATATGGGTCACGAGGTAGTTGGGATAGACAACTATTCCGATTACTACGATGTTAGACTGAAAGAGCTTAATGCAGAGATGCTGACAAAAAAGGGGATACAGATACTTCGGTTGGACCTGAGAAAGGATGATCTCGATGCTCTTTTTTCCGAAGCAATAAATTACATCTTTCATTTCTCTGCACAACCTGGAATTGCAGTCACTTCCACTTTTGAAGATTACCTGAGCAATAATTTCATCGCCACTCAAAAATTACTGGATGCAATCGAAGAACTTGAGGAAAAACCTTTCTTCGTGAATATTGCTACTTCTTCCATTTATGGGTTACACGCTACCATGACTGAAGACAAAGCACCTTTACCTGCGTCGTGGTACGGTGTTACCAAATTAGCCGCTGAGCAACTTGTTTTGGCGTATAGCAGGCGAGGATTGCTAATGAGTACATCGCTTAGACTATATTCTGTCTATGGACCCAGGGAGCGTCCTGATAAATTGTACACTCGTTTGATCGACTGCGGAATCAATGACAAGCCTTTTCCTTTGTATGACGGTAGTGAAAAGCACTTGCGTAGCTTTACCTATGTGCAGGACATAGTTGATGGTATAGTGAGTGTGATCGGGAAGGAGGACATCGCTAACGGTGAAATTTTCAACCTGGGTACCGAAGAAGAGAATAGCACGGCTACCGGGATCGCAATCGTTGAAAAAATTCTTCAGAAAAAAATTCAGATAGAACACAAGCCCGCACGCCCGGGAGATCAGTCCCGCACCAGGGCCAATATCGATAAGGCCAGAAGATTACTGGGGTATAATCCTACTACGTCTCTGGAGGATGGATTGCGTGCCCAGGAAGCCTGGTTTCGGGATAATTTCAGCTAAAATTACTTCTGATGTAAGGACAGAAGGTGGTTCGCCGCCTCAAAAGGAGTAGTCCTGTTTTCGTCGAGCGCCGTCAGCTGTTCTTTAAGTGCTTTTTTGATCACCGGATCTTCGTAGAAGTCATTCTTTAAAGCGCTTTCGATGGTTTGCAGCAGCCAGAATTTGTTTTGCTCGTTTCTTCTTTGCTGAAAGTAGCCGTTTTCCTTTGTTAGTTCGACATATTCCGAGATCAATTCGGCTATATCTTCTATTCCCTCATTTGCAATCGCCGAACAGGTGAGCGTTATTGGAGTCCAACCGCTTTCTTTTTCGGGAAACAGATGAAGCGCCCTGTTGAATTCGGTTTTTGCGAGTTTGGCGGCTTTCACGTTCTCACCATCCGCTTTATTGATGACGATAGCATCGGCCATTTCCATGATCCCACGTTTGATTCCCTGAAGCTCGTCACCTGCACCGGCCAATTTCAGTAATAAAAAGAAATCGGTCATCGAATGCACCATGGTCTCACTTTGTCCTACACCCACGGTTTCAATGACAATTATATCGAATCCTGCAGCTTCGCAAAGGATGATAGCTTCACGTGTTTTTCTCGCAACACCACCGAGTGAGCTGCCGCTCGCCGATGGCCGAATAAAGGCACGTTCATCTTTAACCAGCTCCTCCATTCGGGTTTTGTCGCCCAGAATACTACCCTTGCTGAGTTTACTACTCGGGTCAACAGCCAGGACAGCTACATTAAGACCTTTGTTAGTATAGAGCTTTCCGAAACTTTCAATAAAGGTACTTTTTCCAACCCCTGGTACGCCCGTGATCCCTATTCTAAGCGCATGTCTGGTGTGTGGTAAAGATTTTTCAAGAAGTTCGCTGGCTTGTTTCCGATGTTTAGGATGTGTACTTTCAATGAGAGTGATCGCCCTACTCAGGGCACTTTTGTTGCCGGAAAGGAGACCTTCAAGCAGTTCTTCGGGTTTTACAGCTTTTTTTCTGCGGGCTTTTACCTTTTCGGCCGTAGATTTACTAACAGACGAAGGCTGTGGAACACCTTTCATTTCGTGCATGGCACCGGTATTTTTTGAAGCTTTTGCCACGAAGTGAAGTTATAACAATTTTATAAATTTAATATTCTTTGCAACAGTCGAAATTATGAGTCGTCTTTAAACCGAACAGCAACCAAAAAAACCATCATCTGTGGCGGATTCGTTACTTATTGAGAAGTGTAAACAGCACGATCGAAAAGCGCAAATGGCACTTTATAGAAAGTATTGTGACGGCATGTTTATTGTCGCAAGCCGATATATGAAGGATGCCGCCGCTGCGGAAGACGCTTTGCAGGAAGCGTTTATAAAAGCGTTTCAAAAGATCGACCAGTTCAGAGGGGACGTCACCTTTGGAGCCTGGTTGAAAAGGATCGTCATCAACCGCTGCCTGGATATTATCAAGGCACGCAAGATGGAGGTCCAATCCCTGGACGACGGAGTGCTCCATATCGCAGAAAGCGATGATGACTGGAAGGTAGGAGACCAGGCTACGATGGATGAGGTCTACTCGGCCATAGAAAGTTTGCCGGATAATTATCGAGTCGTCGTGAAATTATTTCTACTGGAAGGCTATGACCACCAGGAGATATCAGAGATCCTCGGGATCACCGAAAGCGCTTCAAGAACTAACCTGCACAGGGGAAAGAAACAATTAAAGAAAACACTTAAACACTTGGAATATGGGACAGGATATTAGAAAGATGATGCGGGATTACCGTCCGGAGACTGCAAAACTCTCCGAAGGCCATGAAGCACGCTTCGAGGCCCGGCTGGACGCCCAGGAAGAGAAACCAAAAGGAAATATGTACTTCTGGTTACGAGTTGCCGCCATCGTACTAATCATTATAACAGTAGGCGGAATTGCCTACAATAGTTTTGATGGAAGTAGTAACCAGGATGGGATAACTGTTGCCGAAGATGATAAAAATACTCCTGAGGTAATAGAGTCTTTTACACTCGGTGATATTTCACCGGACCTTAAGAAGATAGAGTCGTATTATACCACGGGTATCAACGTACAGTTGGCGTCCCTCCGGGTGAATGATAGCAATAAAGAACTGGTAGATAGTTATATGCGGCGCCTGCAGGAGCTGGATGCCGAATACCAGGTATTAAATAAAGAATTAAACGAAGTAGGGCCCAATGAGGCGACCATCACTGCTTTGGTTGATAATTTGCAATTGCGTTTGGAACTGCTGTTCAAACTAAAGAACAAATTGGAAGAACTTAAAAAACAAAACAATGAGAATTTTACAGCATAGAATATTAATCGCGGTCGCCTTATTATTTGGTGGTGCCGTACTCACCGCTCAGGTCCAGGAGACCGAACGATTTAATGTGAACGACGATGTGGTTGTAGAGGTGAATACCTCCTATACCAACGTGATCTTTGAGACCTGGAACAAGGACGTAGTTGAAGTTACGGCCTCGGTGGAAGGAGAAGATCTAACCCAAGAAGAGAAACAAGAGATCCTTGATAATTGGGATTATGAAGCTCTTGGAAGCAGTAAAAAAGTGAAAGTGACCTCACACGCCGGTGGCGGATGGATGGGATTGGAAGGACTTCACGGTCTGGAAGGATTGAAAGGGCTTGAAGGTTTAAAGGCCCTCGAAGAGCTGGAAATGCTTAAAGACATGCCGAACATCGTGATTCCTGAATTCGATTTCAACTTTAACGAAAATTTTAATTTCGATTTCGATGTCCCTGAGTTGGAAGAATTTCCACACTGGCCTTTCACCGATGATAAACCTAATTTCAAGGATGGCGATGCCTACAACCATTACAGCATTCAGCACGGGAGAAGTATTACCTTCGACCGGGGGGAATACAGGCAGAACAAAAAGGCATACGTCGACAAGTTAAACAGAAAGCACAAGTCGGATGTTAGTGTTCGGGAAGTTGATAACTGGTTGGAGGAAGTAGACGATTGGTCATCTAATGTAGAGAGTGTGATGGAAGAGTGGGGAGACAACTTTGGAAAGGAATTTGGAGAGAAATTTGGAGAGGATTTCGAGCAGAAGATGGAGAAATGGGGTGAAGAATTCGGAGAAAAATTTGGAAAGGATATGGAAAAATGGGGTGAGAACTTCGGAAAGCAAATGGAAGAATTCGGAAAGCGATTTGAAGAGCAGTACGGACAAGAAATGGAGAATTGGGGCGAAGAGTTCGGAAAACAAATGGAAGAATGGGCCAAGCAATTCGAGGAAGACGGTGGTAACTGGAGCAAACAGATCCATAGCGATCCACACGGGAATAAGACCATCATCATTCAAGGCGATAAAAAGGGTGAATACAAGAAGGTGAAAGCCACTAAGACCCTTCGTATCAAGATGCCAAAAGGTGCCAGGACAGAGATAAATGTAAGACATGGTGAAATAAAGATGGCCGACGCATACAATGTGCGAGCTACGCTGAATTATTCGCCATTCACAGCTAACAGCGTTGATGGGGGGAATACCCTCATCAGCGCCGCTTACGCGCCAGTAACCGTGAACAACTGGAATGACGGAACTCTCTTTGTGAAGTACATCGACAATTGCCAGTTGAACAAGGTGAACCGTATCGAGCTGGATTCGAATTCCAGTAATGTGACCATCAACCTTGTGGATAATGTTGCATTTCTTACCGGTTCCTTCGGGGATGTGAAGATCAAGAATGTTTCTGATGATTTCCAAACGATTCGTCTGGACCTGGATAACACAGACGCCTTTATCGTAATCCCAAATTCATCTTTTACATTTGATTTCACAGGAAATCGATCTACTTTACTTTATCCAAGGTCCATGGAGATGAATCAGCGAAAACAAAATGGTCGTGTCCTGGTTAATGGCTTTAACCGAAGTAATTCATCCAACAGATCATTCACCATAAACGCTTCCTATTCGAATATAAAACTACAATAGAGAAACCGTTCCTAAACCAAGGTTCAAGAACGGTTTTGCTAACTAATAACCAACTAAAAGTTAAGCGTCTTTACTAAGTCTTTTGGTTACGTAAAAACCGCTAAAGAGTCCCAGACCGGCCATAAAGAATATAACTCCCGGGAAAGCCACATCTTCGTCCATTCCGAATCCCTGAACAAATCCTTCAGCAATTAATACTCCCAGACCGATACCCATAAGTAGGAAAGCTAAATTGATAATTACTACTTTCCACATAGGTGTTACCCTTCTGTCCTTGCTGTAAAATATAGATGCATCTGCACCCTTATCTATTAGTGCTAGACGTTCACGATTTCTGGCGGATATAAATAGGTAGAATATTCCGAATATCACTCCGAACATTACAATTGGTACGATTACTTCTCCTGCTCCCATAATACTAATTTTAAGTGTTTAAGTTTATAAATTTTCAGTTCGTTTGCATCTATGACGCAGTTCTTTGAGAAGCGGTTACATTTTTTCGTAATTTTTTATTCTGAATTAGTTGTAACCTAATAAATCGTTCTTTCGTCTTATGAGCAATGAACCGGCACACTGACCAACACTATATCAGGAAAACCCTGCAGGGAGATGTGAATTCATTTTCTGTGCTAATAGATCGTTACCAGAACCTGGTGTATACGGTGGTATTGAGGGTGGTTAAAGTGAAGGAAGAGGCCGAAGAAGTGTCACAGGATACTTTTTTGAAAGCATTTGAATCGCTGAAAAGCTATAGGGGAGAATCTAAATTTTCTTCCTGGTTGTACAGCATCGCTTATCGTAAAGCCCTGGACCGGGTTCGAAAGAACAGCAGAATGAAACCAGTTGAATTGATAGAGGACATCACCGAGAAGAATGTAGAGGCTATCGATAACGCGCTGCATTTTCTTGAACAAAAGGAGCGCAATGCAACTATTCAGAAATGCATAGAGCAACTCCCCGAAAAGGAGGCTGCGATAATTACGTTCTATTATTTTGATGATATGTCTGTTCGGGAGATCTCGGCCATCACAGATCTGAGCGAAGACAATGTAAAAGTAAAACTACACCGGAGCAGGAAAAAATTGTTTTCTTTGTTAAAACAATTCGTACTGCCCGAAATATCTAACAGCAATGGAAGAGCAATCTAAAAGAGAGGATCAGATTTTAAAGAAATTGATCGTTGAAGCGGGAACCGAATCCCCTTCGCATGATTTCAAGGCGAAGTTAATGGATGCCGTTCGTGAAAAAGCCGATCAAAAAGTGGTCTATAAACCTCTTATTCCAGGAAAAGTATGGATAGTTGTAGCCGCAGTATTTATTGGTGTTGCGGTTATTGCGGTACTGTTTCCTTCATCGGGTATGTTATCCAGTTTTGGTTTGGACACATCGATAGTGGAGACAGGCATTTCCATTCCTAAACCTGAATTTTCCAAGACTTTCATTTACGCAATGATATTTCTATCACTATTTCTCTTCCAGGTTCCGTTCCTTAAGAAATACGTTGAAGCAAAATACAGAATAGATTAATTCGCGAGCGCCTGAAGCACATAGGTGCCGTCTGGCCCATGAGAAAATGAGCCTTCCACGGCGTATTGCTGCTCAATGGCCTGGTCCAGTTCCACACAGAAATAATTGCAATTAAACTGAATTTCATTGCTAAGAATGAATGTGGAGTCTGCCTGTCGGCGTATGAATGTTGCCAATCCGCTCCCGTTTACAAATTGTATGAGTGGAATTCTGAATTCAATATCCGGACGGACCGCTTCGCGACTATTTACTGTGACAGCCCTGTAGCGGACACTACCTGAGTTTGTACCGGCGTTTTCTGTGGTTACCTTGTTTGCCGTTAATTGATAGTTGAAGCCAGGTTCGAAAAAGAAATTATCGATCTGTGCACGTTTTGGTGTTGGGTCACCATCTTCGTTTATTATGAAAGCCGTACCGTTGAATGGATCTGTAGTTTTGTAATGTGAAACAGAAAGTTCCACCTGTACTTGAGTAATGCTTTCATCACTTTCACTGCATGAGAAGAGTAAAACCGTAGCGATTAATAGCGCAATTCTTTTCATCACTTTATTTTTCAGAAGATTACATCAAAAAATATACCGAAAAGCCATAAAAAAACCCGAAGTTCTCACTTCGGGTTCGCTTTATCGTTTCTGTGAATTTATTCCTCATCCACCAGTACCCATTCGCCTTTATCGATCAACGGGATGGCCTGTTTGTACTTGAGGGTACGATTCTCACCACTCATCACATTTTTAATGGTCACCCTTTCGTTACGGCCAATTTTAGGTCGCTCACGTACTATGGTTTCCGTGATCGGCTGCTTGGCTTGGGTATTACCTGCAGCTCTTGACTGGGCAGCTCTTTCGTCCATGTTAGGGATCTCGTCTTTTTGTTCGCTGAGCTTTTCCTTTCTTCTTACCTCCCGAGCTTCCTGGATCTGTTGCTGATTCTCCTGCGGAAGTTCTCCTTTGAACAAGAATGAGATCACGTCCTTATTTACCTTTTCGATCATAGCCTTGAACAGTTCAAAAGCTTCGAACTTGTAAATTAGTAACGGATCTTTTTGCTCGTGTACTGCAAGTTGGACCGACTGCTTAAGTTCGTCCATCTTTCTAAGATGTGTTTTCCACGCATCGTCGATAATAGCCAGGGTGATATTCTTTTCAAAGTCCTGAACAAGTTGTTTACCTTCACTTTCGTAGGCCATTTCGAGGTCTGTGGAAACGTTTAGTGTCTTTACACCGTCTGTAAATGGAACCAGGATGCGTTTGTACTGATCTTTGTGATTTTCATACACATTCTTGATCACCGGGAAGGCCATATCGGCGTTTCTGGCCATCTTTTCCTGGTAGTGCTCGTAGGCCGCCTTGTAGATATTGCCGGCAACATCCTGAACACTCATGCTCTCGAATTCCGATTCGTCTATGGGCGAACTCATTGAGAAGTAGCGGATCAATTCGAACTCGAAGTTCTTATAATCCTGCGCTGCCTTATTAGTTTCGGCTATCACTTCGGAGGTATCGTAGATCATATTTGCGATATCTACCCTTAGTCGCTCACCGAAGAGAGCGTGATATCTTCGTTTGTAAACCACTTCACGCTGTGCGTTCATTACGTCGTCGTATTCGAGAAGTCGCTTACGTATTCCGAAGTTATTTTCTTCTACCTTTTTCTGAGCTCTTTCGATAGACTTTGAGATCATGGAGTGCTGAATAACCTCACCTTCCTTCAATCCCATACGGTCCATCATTTTCGCGATTCGTTCACTTCCGAAGAGACGCATTAAGTTATCCTCCAAAGAAACGTAGAATTGAGAGCTACCAGGATCACCCTGACGTCCGGAACGACCACGAAGCTGTCTGTCTACACGTCTGGAATCGTGTCTTTCGGTACCAACGATCGCAAGACCACCGGCCGCTTTTACCTCATCACTCAATTTGATATCCGTACCACGACCTGCCATGTTGGTGGCGATAGTAACCATTCCGGCATTACCTGCTTCAGAAACAATATCCGCTTCCTTTTTGTGCAGTTTTGCGTTCAGTACGTTGTGAGGGATGTTTCGGATGCTAAGCATACGGCTTAATAATTCCGAGATCTCCACAGAAGTAGTACCAATAAGTATAGGTCTGCCGGCATTACTTAGGTCGGTAACCTCGTCGATCACCGCATTGTATTTCTCTCGTTTGGTCTTGTAGATCTTGTCTTCCTTATCCTCTCGTGCTATGGGTCGGTTTGTAGGAATTTCAACAACATCCAGTTTATAGATCTCCCAAAGTTCACCGGCTTCGGTAACGGCTGTACCCGTCATACCTGAAAGCTTGCGATACATTCGGAAGTAATTCTGTAGCGTAATAGTAGCGAAAGTTTGTGTAGCAGCTTCCACCTTTACATTCTCCTTGGCTTCGATCGCCTGGTGGAGTCCGTCGCTATATCGACGACCATCCATGATACGACCGGTACTTTCATCCACGATCATTACCTTATTGTCCATCACCACGTATTGGGTGTCTTTTTCAAACAAGGTATACGCTTTAAGCAATTGATTCATGGTGTGGATCCGCTCGCTCTTTACTGAAAAATCACGGAATAGCTCTTCTTTTAATTCAGCTTCTTTCTCTGGAGCAAGACCTTGCTCCTCAATTTTCGCGATTTCCGTTCCTATTTCAGGCATCACAAAGAATTCCGGATCGTCTTTACCGGATAGATGATCTACCCCTTTATCGGTAAGGTCTATCTGGTTATTCTTTTCTTCAATCACAAAGTACAACTCGGCGTCAACCTTCGGCATTTCCCGGTTGTTGTCCTGCATATAGAAGTTTTCCGTTTTCTGAAGGATCTGCTTTACACCTTCTTCGGAAAGGAATTTAATGAGTGCTTTGTTTTTAGGAAGTCCGCGATATACGCGAAGCAACTGGAATCCACCTTCTTTGGTATCTCCCTCGCGAATGAGTCTTTTTGCTTCGGCTAAAACTCCCGTAAGATATTTACGCTGGATATTTACAAGATCGAGGATCTTTGGTTTTAGTTCGTTGAATTCGTGTATATCTCCCTTGGGAACAGGTCCCGAAATAATAAGCGGCGTACGCGCATCATCGATCAATACAGAATCCACCTCATCAACAATGGCGAAGTGATGTGGCCGTTGCACCAGGTCTCCCGGTGCATGGGCCATGTTATCCCTCAGGTAGTCGAAACCAAATTCATTGTTGGTTCCATAGGTGATATCTGCATTGTAGGCTTTTCTTCTTTCTGCTGAATTAGGCGTGTGGTAATCGATACAGTCTACAGACAAGCCGTGGAATTCGAAAATAGGTGCCATCCAGGCGGAGTCACGTTTTGCAAGGTAATCGTTCACGGTTACCAGGTGAACCCCGTTACCGGCAAGAGCATTCAAGTAGACCGGTAAGGTCGCCACAAGGGTTTTACCTTCCCCTGTTTGCATTTCGGCAACTTTTCCCTGGTGCATTGCTACACCACCAACCAGCTGCACATCGTAGTGCACCATATCCCAGGTAACCTCTTTTCCTGCTGCGTCCCAGGAATTCTTCCAAATGGCTTTTTCTCCATCAAGGGACACATATTCTTTTGTTCCCGATAATTCCCTATCAAATGGAGTAGCGTTGACGGTAAGTGTTTCGTTGTCCCTGAACCGAGTTGCTGTTTCTTTGATCACGGCAAATGCCTCGGGCAGGATTTCGTCCAGGGTCTTCTTTTCTATTTCGTAGCGATCGTCTTTTAGTGCATCAATCTGGTTATAGATATCTTCTTTTTTGTCGATATCTTCCATTTCCTCCGCCTCTTTTTCAAGGTCTTCGATCTGTTTGTTGATCTCTACCTGGTCTTCTATTATTTTATTTTTGAATTCGTCCGATTTGCCCCTGAGTTCATCAATGGTTAATTTCTCCATCTCAGGACCGCATGCCTTAATCCGATCTACATAGGGTTGGATCTCACTGATATCCTTTTTGGATTTATCTCCTACAAAAACTTTTAATACACTATCTAACAATCCCATGGTTTATGTTTTATTTTCACCCGATCATCCAGTGTACAAACTAACTGTAAAAAAACCAGTTTGCCAAAAGCCACAGGGCTTTTGTTGCTTATTTATCGGGTATAAAAAAAGTCTCGAAAACGAGACTTTTTTAATTATGTTTTTAGTGTTGCCGGGCAACGTTTATTAATATTCATCTTCGTTCCACAGATAATCTTCATCTGTGGGATAGTCCGGCCAAATTTCTTCGATCGAATCATACGAATCACCTTCATCTTCAATCGCCTGAAGATTCTCCACTACTTCCAGTGGAGCTCCCGTACGGATCGCATAGTCTATAAGTTCGTCTTTCGTGGCCGGCCAGGGTGCGTCACTTAAATATGACGCTAATTCTAATGTCCAGTACATAGTATGTAATGATTTGGTATTTCTGCAAAAATAATTTTTTGTTTCAAAAAGTCAAGGAAAAAATCAATTATTTCCGCTGTATTTTAAAGAACGTAATTAAACTATTGAAAATCAGTAATTTAAAAATAGGAAAAAGAAGTGAATTACAGTTTCTCCGGAATCCATTTCACCTCTTTGGCCTGAAGATCATTGGACAACTTCCGTGCCAGCACAAAAAGATAATCAGAAAGTCGGTTTAAATACTTCAAAACCGACTCGTCAACCGGGGATTCTGAATGCAGTAGTGTTACCAAACGCTCGGCCCTTCGGCATACACAGCGTGCTATGTGACAATATGACACCGTTGTGTGCCCTCCTGGTAAGACAAAATGCGTCATTGGAGGTAGTGCCTCGTTCATTTCATCCATTTCCGATTCCAGTTTCTGAATATCGTCTTCACTCACTTTGGGAATATTGAGCCGTTCCTTTCCACTCTTTAAGGTGGCTTTTTCAGGATCGGTTGCCAGAATGGCCCCAACAGTGAACAGTTTATCCTGAATATGGGTCAGCACTTGCTTGTATTTAGCATCCATCTCCTGGTCGCGGATAAGCCCTAAATACGAATTGAGTTCATCTACTGTGCCGTAACTTTCAATCCGGATGTGGTATTTCGGAACCCTGGTTCCCCCAAATAGGGAAGTAGTTCCTTTATCGCCTGTTTTTGTGTAGATCTTCATGGAGTCGCTTACTTCTGCTGTTCTTCTCTTTCTTTCTTTTTTTGGTAGTATTCGTCACGGAAACTTCGCTGTTGCCGCTTTCTATTGGTAGAGCTGTTCTTTCGACTCCACAGGTAGACCAAAACTACGAGGAACATAAGCCCTATAATAATCACATAAGGATCTGTAAGGAAGTCAGAATTCATAGTATCAAAGATACTTATTTAATCCTTTTATCACTAGACACCATTCCGTCAATTAGACGAATAATTCGATGGGTGTGAGCAGCAATATCCTCTTCGTGGGTAACGACGATCACGGTATTTCCGTTCTTATGTATCTCGTTGAAAAGCGCCATGATCTCTTCTGAAGTCTTTGAATCCAGGTTACCTGTAGGCTCATCAGCAAGTATGATGGATGGTTTGTTCACCAATGCTCGTCCCACAGCAACTCTTTGTCGCTGTCCACCGGAAAGCTGGTTCGGACGGTGATCCATCCTGTCGGCCAGGCCAACGTCTGCCAGGACTTCCTCTGCACGCTCTTTACGCTGCGCTTTACTCGCTCCTGCGTAGATCATAGGCAGAGCCACATTTTCAAGGGCAGTGGTACGGGGAAGCAGGTTAAAGGTCTGAAATACAAATCCGATCTCGGTATTTCGGACTTCCGCTAGTTCGTCATCCGACATATTACTAACGTCTCTCCCGTTGAGCTCATAACTACCTGCAGTAGCCGTATCAAGGCATCCCAGTATATTCATCAGGGTAGATTTCCCGGATCCGGAAGGTCCCATAAGTGCCACGTATTCTCCTTTTTCGATGTCCAGGTCGATACCTTTCAGTACTTTCACAACTTCCTGACCCAGTGGAAAATCCCTTCTGATTCCTCTAATTTTGATTACGTGATCCATAGTGTTTCTGGCAGATTTTATCTAACGCAAGATAATGGTTTTTAGCATAAGACGCCGGGCTTTTGGCTATGTTACACTCTAATTATAAAATGTTCTTTTACTTGTTCTTTTCTGAAGAAAACCAAACCCCATTGGAAGGTGTCGATACTTACCGTAACCTCGGGACGCGCAACTATCTCATTCCAGGCTTCCGTCATTTCACGACTCCAATAGATATCGTCGAATATGATGATACTATTATTGTGAACCTTCGATGATAAGCGCTCAAAAATAGCCAGCGTAGCCACTTTATTATGATTGCCATCTACATAAATGAAGTCATATTCACTCTTGTCATCAGCGAGAAAAGTGTTGAATTCCGTATTTTGAAGATCCACGTTCTCAACTTGGAATTTCTCAAGATATTTTTTTGCTGTGTTCGCCGTTTGCGCGCAGCCTTCCACGGAAGTGATAATTGCATCTTTTGCAGCTATCGACATAGAAAAAGAGGAAATCCCCAGGGAAGTACCGAGTTCGAGTATGGAGGTAGGTTTCAGGAACTGAACCAGGCGAAATAACAATTGTTGGCGCTTTTTCCTTACTCCGGCGGTTTTAGCGATTGCGGAGATCTTACGCTGGTTGGAACGGAAAACCCGGGAACCTGCCCCGAAATCGGTTACTTCGATGGATTCATGATCATTTCTCAGGAGTTTTCTATGCTGTTTCAACAGTTTATACTCCGGGTGATGAGATTTATCGTAAAAGCATTCGGTGATGAGTTCATAAACAAATGGAGAATGCACACCGTGTTGATTGGTGGAACGCCGGAGAAACTTCAGATATGAAACAATTTGATAGATCATTCCTATAAAGTTTATCCTTCCATTTTTGCCGATAATTCGAACCAGCGTTCGGTTTTTTCTTCTATGGAATCGATCAATTGCTGAAGTAACTGCGATTGTTTATCGATCTCTTCGCCGTCCCAGCCTTCCGTAGCGAACTTATTCTGAAGTAATTCTTTTTCCTTCTCCAGTTTCTGAATTTCTCTCTCCAGTTTCTGAAATTCCTTTTGTTCGTTGTAACTGAGCTTCACCTTGGTTTCTTCCCCTTTCCAGCTGTTCTTTTTCTTCGGAATAGCATCTTCTTCAGATTCCGCAGATGGTAGCGAAGTACCGTAATACGTCCTGAAATCGGAATAGTTCCCCGGGAAATCGGTTATTTCTCCCGATTCACTGAAAACAAAAAGATGATCCACAATCTTGTCCATAAAATATCGGTCGTGAGATACAACGATCACACAGCCCGGGAAATCGAGTAGAAAGTTTTCCAGCACATTAAGAGTAACGATATCCAGGTCATTGGTGGGCTCATCGAGTATGAGAAAATTGGGGTTCTGGATGAGAACCGTACACAGGTAGAGTCGTTTCTTTTCCCCACCGCTTAATTTTTCAACATAATCGTATTGTTTCTTGCGGTCGAACAGGAAGCGTTCCAGTAATTGACCAGCAGAGATCTTCCGGCCTTTTTTCAACGGGATGTAATCGCCGTATTCGCGAATCACATCAATCACTTTCTGACCCGATTTTATATCAATTCCTTCTTGCGTATAATAACCAAATTGGACCGTTTCTCCGATCACCACTTTACCGGTATCGGGTTTTACAGAACCAGAGAGGATATTCAGGAAAGTGGATTTACCTGTTCCATTCTTCCCGATAATTCCAAGGTGTTCACCTCTCAGGAAGTTATAATTGAATTTGGAGAATAGGGTATTGTCACCATACGATTTAGAGATTCCGTGAAGTTCCACGACCTTAGTCCCAAGTCTCTCCATATTCAGTTCCAGTTGTACTTCGTGTTCATCCCTGCGTTTGTTCGCCCTGGATTTGATCTCCTCGAAATCGTCTATACGTGATTTGCTTTTGGTAGTTCGTGCTTTAGGCTGTCGCCGCATCCAATCCAGTTCTTTTTTGTAAAGTTGTTTGGCTTTTGCCCGTTCTGAAGCTTCATTTTCCAGCCTCGCCTCGCGTTTTTCAAGGAAGTAACTGTAGTTTCCTTTGTAGCTGTATAATTTACCTTCTTCCAATTCTACGATCTCGTTACACACCCGATCCAGGAAATAGCGGTCATGGGTCACCATGAAAAGAGTGATGTTGGACTTGGCAAAAAACGCTTCCAGCCATTCGATCATTTCCAGGTCGAGATGGTTGGTGGGCTCGTCCATGATAAGCAATTCCGGCTGCATGAGAAGGGCGTTTGTAAGGGCCAGTCGCTTTTTTTGTCCACCGCTGAGGTTCGCCACTTTTTTATCCAGCTCTTCCAGGTTGAGTTTGAAAAGGATCTGCTTGTATAAGGTTTCGAAATCCCAGGCATTATTGGCGTCCATTGCGTCGAAGGCCTTTTGGTAAGCCTCGGTATCGCTGGGATCTAACAGTGCTTTCTCGTAGTTTTCGATAATCCTTAGAATCGGGTTCTCTGTGGAGAATATCGTCTGCTCCACGGTCAATGCCGGGTTTAGGTCGGGTTCCTGGGAAAGGAAGGCTACTTTCAGGTTTTTTCGGTAGACTACCTGGCCCTCATCGGGTACGTCCTTTTCAGAAAGTATGTTAAGCAGGGAAGTCTTTCCGGTCCCGTTCTTTGCGACAAAACCGATCTTCTGCCCGGCGTTAATTCCGAAGGAAATATCAGTGAAAAGTACCCTTTCACCATAGGATTTAGCTATATTTTCAACCGATACATAGTTCATAATTGCAGTGAGTGCAAAGTAAACAGAAATTGAGCAGTTCCTCTAAATTATATTTTATTATTAGCGTACGAACGTTATATTTGTCCTGAAACAACCCCGTCTGTCCATGAAACCGAAGTATGTCTTACTATTCCTACTGGTAGTTATACTCGCATCTTCCTGTGTATCCAGAAAACAGCTCACCTATTTGCAAGAGGGTAATGTGGTAGCAGACAGCCTTATGACTATTCGCAAGGAGCAGGAGCCATATCGATTACAGATCAACGATTTATTGAGTATACGAGTAAAAGCACTCGATCAGGAGACAGTTGGGATCTTCAATCCAATTAGTGATGCTTCCAATGTGAATGCCCAGCGCGAAGAACAGCTGTATTTTGATGGCTTTGTGGTGGATCCTCATGGGAACATCCGTATTCCCACTTTGGGCGAGATCAATGTGTTAGGGTATACCGTAGAAGAGGTAAGGGAGGAAATTGAAGAACGATTGCTCAAAGATTATTTCAAGGAGGAGGCAAATATCTTTGTCACCGTAAAATTAGCTGGTATTCGTTATACTATTAATGGAGAGATTGGTAATCCCGGTTCAAGGATCATTTACAGGGACGAGGTTTCAATCATGGAAGCAATTGCCAACAGTGGTGATATACCAGTCACAGGGGATAAAACCGATGTGATCATCATACGTCAATATCCTCTAGGACAAAAGGTACATCATATCGATCTAACCAACATAGATGCGATGAATTCGCCCTACTATTACATAAAACCAAATGATCTTATTCTAATCAATCCGCTCCCTCAGAAATCACTTGGAACAGGTACAACCGGGCTTCAGAGCTTTACAACAATAATATCGTTAGTCACTGCAGCCGCAACTATTATTCTATTATTTACTCGATTATAAATGAACGAGGAATTTGACATAAATGAGATACAAACCACCTTCGATTTTCGAGGGTTCTTGTTCAAATTACTATCGCATTGGCCGTTATTCTTGATATGCCTAGGTATTGCACTTGGGATAGCATACTATATCAATATTAGAAAATTACCTATCTACCGAATTGAAAATATGGTATCCATTAAGGATGATCAAAACCCTTTCTTTACCACCAATACCAGCCTAACATTTAATTGGGGTGGTACTACGGATAAAGTAAATACAGCCATTATCACCTTGAAATCCCGATCTCATAATGAAGAAGTGGTAGAACGGCTGCAATACTATCTAACCTATCTAAGAGAAGGAAAGTTTCAAAAAGTGGATGCTTACGCCCAAACCCCTTTTAAAATTAAAGTCGACACAAGCCAAGCCCACATCCTTGGTCAGGAGATATCTGTGAAGTTTATCGATAGTGTTCGGTTTGAACTGAAAGTGCATTTTAATGAGGGCGGTTATAAGACATTGCAATATTATAATTCATCCAAAAGAAAAAAACAGCAATTCTTCGAAGCGAATCAATTTTCTAAGGAATACAAATTAGGGGACAGGATAAACCTGCCATTTTTTGGTGGAACTTTTCATCCGGTTGAAGGGATAACACCCTCTGCGGGCAGTGAATATTATTTTCGATTTAGCAATTTTGATGGAATCGTAAAGCGATTCCTGAATATTAATGTGCTGCCTGAGTCCCAGGGATCTTCAGTATTAAAGATGCGATTGAATGGAACTAATAAGGCCAAGTTGGTTGACTATCTGAACTCGTCAGTTGCATTGTTGGATGAGAATATGCTGAAGCGAAAGAATCTGTTTGCTACAAAGACTATAGAATTTATCGATAGTACACTATTGGATAAAGCAAAAGACCTTTCTCTTGTTGAGGATGAGTTGAATAATTATAAGAACAAGAATGCTATTTTCGATTTGGCTACAGAAGGCAGGGACATCAGTGTGAAGCTGAATAGTCTTGACCTGCAAAAAGAAAGTATAAAAAGAGAATTAAATTACTATACAACCTTAGAAAACTATCTCCAGAACAGAACCGATTACAGGGATGTTCCGGCACCGTCAGTTGCTGGAATAAACGAGGGTAGTGTTGTAGAAGGTGTAGGTCTTATCGTTTCTAAAGCCAGAGAGCGAAATACCCTGGAATATTCATATAAGGAAGGAGCGCCAATCTTTAAAGATATTGACCGACAGATCGATGCCATTAAAAAAGTACTCCTCGAAAATATCAATTCCTCCAAGGGATTGAAAAAACAGGAACTGGCTTTGCTAAATAGGGAAATCGCCAGGAATGAAGCTGAAATTAGGAATTTACCACGTGAACAGCAGGAGCTCTTAAAGATTGAAAGACGGTACAATTTGAGCCAGGCGTCATACAATTTATTTTTGTCTAAGAGAAGTGAGGCGAAATTGGTTGAAGCAGCCAATGTGAGCGATGTAATGATCATTGATGCGGCTAAAGATACCGGCGGTGGTAAAGTTGGTCCGAATACGCGGCTTAACTATGTTGTGGCACTTTTATTCGGGTCACTGATACCTTTTATTTATGTGTTTCTGAAAGTTTTTTTTGATACCCGGATACACAATATAAAAGATATTGAACGGCTGTCCAGAGTCCCGATTTTAGGGGTGATTGGTAAGAGCCGACTTGAAAATAACCTGGCTGTAGTTACCCGACCTAAATCCGTAATAGCAGAGGCATTCCGATCAATTCGATCCAGCCTTCAATTCATCTATAAACAGCAGGGTTTAAAAGGCTCTAAAACCGTTTTAGTAACATCCTCAGTGAGTGGAGAAGGGAAGACCTTTTGCTCCATAAATATTGCTTCCGTGTTCGCTCTGAGTGAAAAGAAAACTGTTCTAGTTGGACTCGACCTCCGTAAACCAAAGATCTTCGATGATTTCCATATCAATAATGACATAGGAGTAGTGAATTACCTTATCGATGAAGTCACCGAGGAGGAGATCATTCAGAAGACCATGGTTGATCACCTGGATGTGATCACTGCGGGCCCGATCCCACCGAACCCTTCGGAGTTGCTAATGACAGAGCGCATGGATTTACTAATAAATAGCCTAAAGGAGAAATACGACTACATCGTTCTTGATTCACCACCTATGGGACTGGTTTCGGATTCATTGGAACTCTTAAAGTATGCGGATGCCACCATCTATATGGTTCGTCAGAACCATACCAAAAAAGGTATGTTTGGGCTCATTAATGATAAATACAAAAGCGGCGAGATCACAAACATAAGTTTTGTCTTGAACTTCTTTGAAGGTAAGGCGAAATACGGTTATGGCTACGGTTACGGTTATGGTTACGGTTATGGATATGGTTATGGCTACGGACATGGATACCACGACGATGACAGAAAACCTTCTTTCTTAAGTCGTATAAAGCGAATGTTCGGTTCAAAGAAGAAACGCTAGATAAATACTGAGATCTATGTTATCTAAGGGGCAACAAAGACTTAAGCGTAGCTTCGACCTGTTCGTTTCCCTTATCCTGCTCCCTGTTTTGATCATTCCCATGCTAATTTTATGGTTATTCTCTACTCTAAGCACAGGAAGGGACGGACTTTATCGCCAGCTAAGGATCGGTCGACATGGAAAAGAATTCAAACTCTTGAAATTTCGTTCGCTTAAGGGAGCAGACCATGTCGATATCAACCAGATCAAGGCGAATGAAACAGCCTTTGGTGGATGGATTCGGAAATATAAACTGGATGAATTGCCACAGCTGATCAATGTATTAACTGGCGAGATGAGCCTCGTAGGGCCTCGGCCGGATATTCCCGGCTATGCTGATAAGCTGGAGGGACAAGATAGGATTGTTCTAAACGTCCGTCCAGGGATTACAGGTCCGGCAACCCTTAAATACAAGAACGAAGACAGTCTGCTACTGAGCCAACCCGATCCTAATGAGTACAATGATACCGTGATTTGGCCGGATAAGGTTCGGATTAATATTAAGTACATAATGGAATGGAGCTTTACCCGTGACTTGAAATATATTTGGTATTCAGTCTTCGGTGGCTATCCTCAAACACCTTAAGAACAATTTTAAGAATGTAGCTCGTTATTTTAGGGAGCTACTTATCTTTGTACACATATCATTCAGAATAATAAATTCATGAAGGAACAACCTACCATTGCTATTGTCGGACTCGGATACGTTGGCCTGCCCCTGGCTGTTGCTTTTGCTGAGAAATATCACATCATCGGTTTCGACATAAATAAAGAGAGGGTTTCTCAACTTAAAAGAGGAGAAGATCTCACCCTTGAAGTTTCAGAGGGTGATTTAAAAGCTGTATTGACAGGAACTGATAACACCGGGTTGGAGGTAACAGCCGACCCTGCACCTATGAGTGAAGCTTCGGTTTTTATAGTCACTGTCCCAACACCTACCAATAAATACAACCAGCCAGTGCTCACACCGCTTATCAAAGCCAGTGAAACTGTTGGAAAGTGTTTGAAGAAGGACGATGTAGTGATCTACGAATCTACCGTGTATCCGGGTGTTACTGAAGATATTTGTGTACCTATCCTTGAGCGTGAGTCGGGTTTAAAGTTTAATTCTGAATTCTTTGCCGGTTATTCTCCCGAACGAATTAATCCGGGGGATAAGGAGCATACAGTTACTAAAATACTCAAGGTTACGAGTGGTTCCACTCCGGAAGCCGCTAGATATATAGATGACTTGTACAAATCTGTTATCACAGCCGGGACCCATCTCGCACCTTCAATCAAGGTGGCAGAAGCAGCCAAAGTGATCGAGAACTCACAACGGGACATTAACATTGCCTTTGTAAACGAACTATCCAAGATCTTCCGAATGCTCGATATCGACACCCAGGATGTACTGGAGGCCGCAGGAACCAAATGGAACTTCCTGAAATTCACTCCCGGACTCGTTGGAGGCCACTGTATTGGAGTAGACCCATACTACCTGGCACAGAAAGCCATGGAAGAAGGCTACAACCCCGAGATCATACTTGCAGGACGCAGGATGAATGATGGCATGGGTGAATATGTAGCTACGGAAGTCGTGAAGCTGATGATCCAAAAGGAGTGCAAAGTAAAAGGCGGGAAGGTACTGGTTATGGGGATTACCTTTAAGGAAAACTGCCCGGACATAAGGAACAGTAAGGTCATCGATGTAATTGATGAACTGAAGAAATACAACCTGAATATCGATGTGTACGACCCATGGGCGAGTGCGGAGGAAGTTACCGAAGAGTTCGGTGTGGATCTTTGTACTTCGGAAGGGGAGCTTGATAATGACTACGATGCAGTGATCTTGGCTGTTGCACATAAGGAGTTCAGGGATTTGGATGTAGCAGCACTTAGGAATGATCCTTCGGTGTTATTTGATGTGAAGGCGTTTTATGACAAGAAACTTACAGACGGACGTCTGTAAAAGTTAGAAGTTAAGAAGTTAGAAGTAAATAAATAGTTTAATATGAATCACAAGGACCTGGATGTTTGGAAGAAAGGAATGGATTTGGTAGAACTGATTTATACATTAACTTCTAAATTACCAACTGAAGAGCGGTATGGGCTAATAGCACAAATGAGACTTGCCGCTGTTTCGATTCCTTCTAACATTGCAGAAGGAGCTGCTAGAAAAAGTAACAAGGAGTTTCTTCAGTTTATTTCCGTGGCACTTGGTTCAATAGCCGAAATAGAAACAATATACTTAATAGCGCTTCGATTAAATTATGTTGAAAAAGATCAAAAAGTATTTGATTTATTGGCAGATGAAAAGCATTTACTTCTTGGATTTCGAAATCATATCAAAAAACACCTGACTACTAACTTTTAACATTTAACTTCTAACTCTCTTGTACACCTCCCCCTACCATACCGAAGATCTAAGTAAATTGAACTTTCTCATAACCGGAGGTGCTGGTTTTATCGGCTCTAACCTGGTTGAATATTTGCTAATGCATAATGCTAAGAAAGTTAGGGTGCTGGATAACCTTGCTACTGGCAATATGAATAATCTTAAAGAGTTTGAGTCGAATCCTGCTTTTGAATTCATGGAAGGAGATATCAGGGATCTGGAAACCTGCAGGAAAGCCATGGAGGGTATTGATTATGTTTCTCACCAGGCTGCATTGGGGTCGGTTCCAAGATCTATCAACGACCCAATTACTTCTAACGAAGTAAATGTTACGGGTTTTCTCAATATGCTTGTGGCACAAAATGATAGTAAAAGTGTGCGGAGGATGATCTATGCTGCGTCCAGCTCTACTTATGGCGACAGTAAAGTGCTGCCTAAAGTGGAAGATAATATAGGAAAACCCATTTCTCCATATGCAGTAACCAAACTGGTGAATGAGATTTACGCAGATGTATTCTTCAAAACCTACGGTACAAAAACCATAGGTTTGAGGTACTTTAATGTTTTCGGACCGAAACAAAGTCCGAAAGGTGCATACGCCGCCGTTGTTCCATTATTTATGCAGTCTTTGCGGGACCATGAGCCGCCCACCATAAATGGTGACGGCGAACAGACGCGTGATTTTACGTTTATAGATAATGCCGTTCAGGCTAATATTAGAGCATTTTTTGCTCCTGATGTGGCGATCAACGAGGTATTCAACGTTGCATGTGGTGATCGTATCAGTTTGAATCAACTATGGGCCGAATTGAAGCATATAGCAGGGGTTGAGCTTAAGGCAGTCTACGGACCGCCCAGGGTTGGTGATGTTAGAGATTCACTAGCCAATATAGATAAGGCCGGTGAGCTAATGAACTATCTTCCGAGTTTTACAGTAAAGGAAGGCTTGAAAATTACCTGGGAATCATTTAAGTAAATAGCTAAAAAACACTTTGTGTAATTGTTAATAGCTTCTGAAAAAAAGCTGCTTATCCAAGGTTTATTGGGTCTTATGCTTCGCAGAATATTTATATCTTAGTGCAAACCTAAACCTACTTTCTTTGTATTCATCTAGAAACGAAACATGGTTGTTTGAGATCTCTTCGAAAAGAAAACTCATCGACTTAAATTTTAAAGAGATATGGCGCTATCGTGATTTGCTCTTTTTGTTTGTAAAGAGAGACCTGGTCACTGTATATAAGCAGACCGTACTGGGACCATTGTGGTTTTTTATTCAGCCGTTGTTCACTTCTGTGATTTTTACGTTGATCTTCAACAAGGTTGCATCGATTTCAACAGGTGTTGTACCTGCATTTTTATTTAACCTCGCCGGAATAACTGCCTGGAACTATTTTAAAGTCTGTCTAACGGGAACATCAAATACGTTTAGGGCAAATGCCGGGATTTTTGGTAAGGTCTATTTTCCGAGGTTCATTGTGCCGATGTCCAAGGCCATTTCGAATTTGGTGAAATTCGGTATTCAGTTGTTGATTTTCATCGGGTTCTATTTGTACTACGTCTACTATCAGGGAGTCGACCTCGCTCCAAATGTATTTATCATGCTGTTTCCGGTGTATGTCCTGCTTATTGTGATCTATGGACTAGGATTGGGAATGATCATTTCTACATTCACCACGAAATATAGGGACATATCCATATTGCTTACGTTTGCCATACAGTTGTTGATGTATGTTTCGGCTGTTCCTTATCCTATCGGGCAGCTTAAAGCAAAAGTTCCGGAATATTCCTGGATGGTTGATTACAATCCACTGGCACAGATCATAGAGGGATTCAGATATACCGTATTCGGAACGGAGGATCTGTACTTTAGCTGGAATGGATTTACGGCAATTTGTGTGATTGGCATGGTTGTGTTTGTCTTTGGTCTGATCTTGTTTAACCAAACTGAAAAAACGTTTATTGATACGGTGTGATGGGCAAAGTGATTCTAAAAGCGGAAAATATTAGCAAGCAGTATCGCCTGGGACTGGTTGGTACAGGTTCACTGATGCATGATCTTAACCGCTTTTGGCACAGAATCCGTGGTAAGGAAGATCCATATCTTAAGATTGGTTCGGTAAATGACCGTAGTTCAAAAGCTACAGAAGATTACGTTTGGGCCTTAAAAGATATTAATTTTGAAGTAGAGGAGGGGGAAGTTTTAGGTATAATAGGAAAGAATGGTGCCGGGAAGTCTACTCTGTTAAAATTATTATCTCGGGTTACTAGTCCAACCACAGGAATCATAAAAAGTAAAGGAAGAATTGCTTCGTTATTAGAGGTGGGTACAGGATTTCATCCCGAACTAACCGGAAGGGAGAATATTTATCTCAATGGCGCCATCCTTGGAATGACGAAGGCTGAGATTGCTTCAAAAATAGACGAGATCGTCGCATTTTCCGGTTGTGAAATGTATATCGATACGCCAACCAAACGCTATAGCAGTGGGATGACCGTACGTCTTGCCTTTGCCGTAGCGGCTCATTTAGAACCAGACATCCTGGTAGTGGATGAAGTGCTGGCAGTAGGCGACGCCGAATTTCAAAAAAAAGCAATAGGCAAGATGCAGGAGATTAGCGGAGGAGACGGAAGGACGGTATTGTTTGTGAGTCATAATATGGCGAGTGTATCAAGTCTTTGCAGTCGGGCAATCTTATTGGAAAATGGCTGTATATCATATAGTGGCTCAACAGAACAGGCAATTGATAGATATCTTAAGGATTCAATTAGATCAACAGATGTTAATCATGAGTTATTCCCGATTATAAATCACGATTTCGCTGTGTCTTTTGATGCTATCAAACTTATTCAAAAATCCGAAAATATTATTCAGATCGAGCTTAGTGTGCAGACTCTAAACGATCTTAATGAAATTGGATTTGGATTTAGAATTAAAGATATTCATGATGTATATATAGCAAGTTTTACTCCAGGTCTGACTGGAATAACAGTGGACTTGCCAAAGGGCAAAAGCACAATAAGTTTGGAAATTGAAAATTTCATCGACGTAGTTTCCGGAGGTCAATATTATATAGATGTTTGGTTAGCTAAACCTAAACTACAAATGATAATTTTTGTTGAAAAGGCAATCGGTTATTATATATTGCCAAAGGATTGGTACGGTACCGGAATGGAGTACGATCGTAATCGACACGGTCTGATAAAAATAAATGCAAACCTGAGTATAGATTGAAATTTCGAAGGCTTAAACATATAATAGGAAAGTTCAATAAATCAGATTTAAGGAACAGTAAAGATCTAAGAATACGAAAAAATGATGTTTTCTTGGTTTCATACCCTAAATCTGGTAATACTTGGATGCGATTTTTGTTAATTAATAGTGTATTCAATAAGGATAAGAGTTTAGTATCATATAATGATTTGGAAAAATATATACCCTCAATCCATCGTTCTTCAAAGGCTGACATTGACAATATTAAAGGTTTTCGAATTATCAAGTCTCATTTCGTAAAGAAGGAATATCCAAAGATTGTTTATTTGATACGGGATGGTAGAGATGCCCTGGTTTCATACTATTTCTTTCAAAAGGATGTTTATGATTTTCAAGGCACTTTTGCTGAATTTTATTTTCACGAGGGTTACGGAAAAATTGGAAGTTGGGATAAACATGTAAAAAAGGCTTTGGACTATCAAATTAATAATCCAGACAATATTATAATTATACGCTATGAGGATTTAATTAATGATACAGAGAATACGCTAATTAATGTTTTGAATTTTTTGGGGCAGAAAACCACTCCCAAACAATTGGCTTGGGCCATAGAGAATTCTTCATTCCATAAACTTCAAAAAATGCAAAGCGAAGAAGCGATTGTTATTGATGATAAAAATGTGAACTTTTTTAGAAAAGGCAGAAGCAATCAATGGCCATCCTATTTCACAGAAAAGATGTTATTAGATTTTGAATTGAAGGCAGGCGATATATTAAATCAATTTAAATATTCAAATTGAAAATTTAGATGAGAGAAAGTGATCTCATATTTTTAATTTCTCAACCAAGATCTGGCTCATCTTTGGTTCAACAGATGATTTTGAAAAGTGATGAGGTAAGTGCTTCACCAGAACCATGGCAAATGCTAGCATTGGTATCTACATACAAGAATTTCGATATAACAGAGGGATATAATCAAAAATTTACTTCCATTAATTTCAACAGATTTCTTAAGGAGATTGATCAAGGTTATGAAGATTATTTACAGAGAATTCGAACTTTATCTTTGAAATTATATAATGATAGGACTCTAGGAGAAAGATATTTTCTAGATAAAACTCCGAGATATTATCACATAATTGAAGAACTTCAGGAATTGTTTCCAAATGCTAAGTTTATTTTTCTAGTAAGAAATCCTTTAGCGGTATTTGCGTCGATGCTTCAATATAATTTTAACGGCGATATAGTGAGATTTCTGAGTTCGAAAGATAGGATAGAAGATTTGTTCACGGCGCCTCAAAAGATAAAGAATGCCCTCCAAAAATCTCACTATTCGCTGTTGGTAAAGTATGAAGATATTGTTACTGATTCGAAGAATTTATCTAAGATGCTTTTTAAGTATTTGAACATTCAATATGATTCTAACATAACGTACGAATTAGATGATAAATTCAAATCTAGTTATGCTGTGGATAATAAAAGTTTGCAAAAACATAATAAGCCGGTTAAAGATTATCTTTATAGTTGGAAGCAATCTATTGATACAACTCAAAAGAAAAAGACTGCCATACAGTATTTGAGCAAATTGAAATCAATTCATCAAGATTACTTTGGCTACGAGCTGCAAAATATTATTGAAGAATTGATGCAGCACAAGCCTGATAAAAATACGTTTTTTAATTTAGGGTTTGATTTACTTACAACAGAGGAGCACAAATTGAATTTTAAAAGTCTTATTTGGAAGCGATTTAATTTAAAAATGAAACAAGCTTTAAACCAATGATTCGGGAAATAAAGCATAAGGATAAATTACTAGGATTTATTATCTACTCTGATCACAAAAAAGATGGAATAGAATTTTTTACTCCTAGCGATTTTTCACAACAATTAGGATATATGAAGAGGGATAAGGATTATGTGATTGATCCTCATGTTCATAATCCGGTTAAACGAGAGGTAGTATGGACGCAAGAAGTTCTTTTCATTAAATCTGGCAAAATTAGAGTTGACTTTTATGATGAATTCAAGAATTACTTGAATAGTACAATTTTAAACAAAGGCGATGTAATTTTATTGGCCGCAGGAGGGCACGGATTTCAAATGTTGGAGGAGAGTGAGATCATTGAGGTAAAACAAGGTCCATATTCCGGTGACAAGGATAAAACTAGATTTGATCCAATTGATAACAGTAAAATTAGAATAGAATGATACCTGTTAACACTCCAAATCTATCCGGAAGAGAAAAAGAGTATCTAATCGAATGCATTGATTCAGGTTGGATATCTTCTGAAGGACCGTTCGTTAAAAGGTTTGAAAATGAATTTTCCAATTACATCGGGAGATCACATGGTATTGCAGTATCTAATGGTTCTGCTGCATTGGATGTAGCGATACGAGCACTAAATTTACCAAAAGGGAGTGAGGTAATTGTTCCTTCATTCACGATTATTTCACCTGTTCAGTCATTGGTAAATGAAGGTCTTATTCCGGTTTTGGTGGATTCTCAAACAGATACCTGGAATATGGATGTGGAACTTATAGAGACTAAGATTTCCAAAAATACTCGCGCCATCTTGGTGGTCCATATTTATGGGTTACCCACTGATATGGATCCGATACTAGAATTGGCCAAGAATTACGACCTGAAGATCGTTGAGGATGCCGCTGAGATGCATGGTCAGGCATACTACGGTAAAAAATGTGGATCATTTGGAGATATCAGCACGTTCAGTTTTTATCCTAATAAACATATCACGACAGGCGAAGGAGGTATGATATTGACCGATGATGATCAGTTAGCTCAAAGATGTAAAGAATTGCGTAATCTATGTTTTACTCCAGCTAGAAGATTTGTGCATCATGAATTGGGTTGGAATTATAGAATGACTAATATGCAGGCTGCATTAGGGGTGGCTCAGTTGGAACAAATTGAAAAGATCATTGAACGCAAACGAGAAATTGGAGATCGCTACAACCAGAACCTAAAGGGAGTTTATCGATTGCAGCTTCCGCTCACTAAGACATCGTACGCTCACAATATTTATTGGGTTTATGGGCTAGTTGCTGAATCGGAAGAATTGGCAAACGAGCTACAGTATAAATTTAGAGAACTTAAAATTGGAACCAGGCCATTTTTCTGGTGTATGCATGAGCAACCTGTGTTTCATCAAATGTCGCTCTTTAATAATGAATCGTATCCGGTTGCTGAAAAATTAGCCAGACAAGGATTTTACATTCCTTCCGGATTGGGGTTGACTAATGATGAGATCGACCATGTCTCTGAGGCGTTAATAGGTATGTTGCGAGATGGATAACTTCAGACTATATGCGCATTACTACGACTTGCTTTATAAGGATAAGGAGTATTCGAATGAAGTGGAATACATTCTTGGTTTATTAAGATCCAAAAAATCGAGTGTATCTAAGATACTCGAGTTGGGATGTGGTACTGGAGTTCATGCAGATTTGTTTGCAAAGCATGGAATTATGGTCGACGGAATCGATTTATCCGAACAAATGATCGATCTCGCTAATAAAAAATATGGGTCAAATGAAAATTTAAGTTTCGTTGTTGGCGACTTAACTACCTATTCATCGGGTAAAAAATATGATGTTGTGTTATCGTTATTTCACGTTATGAGTTATCAAAATGAGAATGATGAATTGATCGCTGCTATAAATACGGCTAGCGATCATCTAAATGCTGGTGGAATTTTCATTTTCGATTTTTGGTACGGCCCCGGAGTGTTGACTAATCTGCCAGAGATTAGGACAAAAAAGATGCATAATAATGAGATCAGTTTAAGAAGACAGGCCATTCCTAAAATCCATGGAAATAGAAATGTTGTTGATGTTAACTATACAATAGATATCACTCAAAATGAATCCGGACAAATACACCAGATATACGAAAAACATTCATTGAGATATCTATTTGAACCTGAGTTGGAATATTATCTTAAATTGAATAATTTCAAAATAATCGGCTTCTATGAATGGCTGACTACGGAAATGCCAGACTTTGATACCTGGAATGCTGTTCTGATGGCGGAAAAGGTGTAATATGAAAGTAGGTGTATGGTTAAATAGTAATATTGATCCTAGCGTTGGAGGAGGGTATTCATATTCAGCCCAAATGGCAATTTTAATTGATGCTCATACTTTTACAGATAATATTGAAGTTTGTTTCCTTGGCTTTAATGACATATTATTTCCTGGTAGGAATGCATATCACAAACTAATACCACCAGGGTCCATTTGGAGCGACATCGAAAAATTAACAGGAAAATATTATACACTTCGGAAGATTAATGGATTTTTAAAAAGACAGATATCAAGAAGAAAACGTCGTCTGCTTCATGAACAGCTAAAGGATTTGAAAATTGATATGATCTATTATCTGTCTCAAATGGAGTGTCATATACCAAATTATCCATTTATATCTACAAATTGGGATTTGGGACATTTAACCTTACCGGCTTTACCTGAGGTGTCGGAACAAAACGAATTATCGTTTAGACGGAAATGGTATAATAACATTCTACCAAAAGCTGAAATGGTATTCGTTGAGTCTGAATCTGGGAGGGAAGAGATGGAAGCACTTTTGAAAGTAGATCCGAATAGAATAAAAGTCGTACCCATGTTTTCATCTGATTTTAATCATATTAGAATTTCCAAATCGGAAGAAAGAAGATTCCTGGCAGGATTCAAACTTAAACCCGGAAATTACTTTTTTTATCCTGCTCAGTTTTGGGAACATAAGAATCATGCTCTGTTAGTTAAATCCTTTTCCAGACTTGTTAAGGATTTTCCCAAAGTCGAACTGGTGTTCACAGGCGCCGACAAAGGCCATTGGCCTAAAATTAAATCTCAAATAAATGAATTGAATTTGACGGATAGGGTAAAATATCCAGGATTTGTTAGTATTGTAGAGTTAGTTGCGTTATATAGAAATGCAATCGCTCTCGTTATGCCCACCTTTCTTGGACCTACCAATATTCCCCCACTCGAGGCAAGAACTCTAAATTGCCCGGTAATCTGTTCGGATCTTGCGGGACATAAAGAGCAGTTGGGTAAAGGGGCTCTTTATTTTGATCCAA
Organism: Aureitalea sp. L0-47; assembly: GCF_026126405.1. Taxonomy (GTDB): domain Bacteria; phylum Bacteroidota; class Bacteroidia; order Flavobacteriales; family Flavobacteriaceae; genus Pukyongia. The sequence continues at coordinate 96,825 of NZ_JAFMTQ010000003.1, read as the reverse complement.
AGAATGAAAATCAATTATATACCAGGCTCGTCGAGATAATGAATGATCAAAAACGACAAGAAGTTTTGAATAACGCTCAGGAGGAAATCAAAACTTCAGTATTCGATCAATATTATGCCATTGAACAGGTGGAGAAACACCTTCTCAAATATATTTCAAATACAGCACTATGAAATACATCTATCTTCATATTCCAAAAAATGGAGGAACAACACTGCAGGCGTTATTGAAACAGCAATACAAATCTTACCAGATCTTCAACATTCAGGATCAGGATCATAAGCGAAATAAATGTATAAAAAAGTTAAAAGAACCTCAAGTTTGCGTAATAGATTACGATCTAAGTCGTTTTCAATTTGGACAGAATTTTTTGAAGCTTGCTCAAAAAATAAAAAATAATACCGGGTTATGATCAAAAAAACCATAAACAAGATCCTCGGTTCCATGGGATATAAACTCGTTAAGTCCTTAGCAGAAGCCCCTAGAAATCATTTTACAATTGATCGTGCATTGGGTCGCGCTCGCAACAGAAATCTTAAGATCAACACAGTGATCGATGTAGGTGCATCCGATGGACGATGGGCTGAAAACTGTATGAAATTCTTTCCTGAAGCCTCCTATCTGCTGGTTGAGGCACAACCGGCTCATGAAGAAGTATTGAATAAATTTATCACAACTAAAACCAAAGCAGAATATGTCCTGGCTGCTGCCGGTCCATCCGATGGTGAGGTGTATTTTGATGATTCCCAATTATTCGGGGGTATTGCCAGCAAAGAAAAGACCAGTGATACTATGAAGGCCTTACCTCAAATTAGTCTCGACAAGGAGGTTGAACGTAGAAACCTCAATGGTCCTTTTCTTTTGAAATTGGACACACATGGTTTTGAAGTTCCTATTCTCCGGGGAGCCAGTGATGTATTGAAAGAAACAGAACTGCTTATTATTGAAACTTACAACTTTAAGCTCACTGATGAGAGCCTTAGATTTTGGGAAATGTGTACTTACCTGGATTCCCTTGGATTTGCGGTAATAGATCAGGCAGACCTAATGTTGCGTAAGAAGGACCATAGTTTTTGGCAGATGGATATATTTTTTATACCTAAGGATAATGTGATTTTCGAATACAACAAGTATGAATAAAATTTAATTGAAAACATATTGGCCGCGTTAAATCATATACCCAAAATATCCGTTATTACGCCCAATTACAACCAGGGAGATTTTCTTGAACAGACCATCCAATCTGTCCTGGATCAAAATTATCCCAACCTCGAATATATCATCATTGATGGAGGGAGTACAGACCAGTCTGTTGAGATCATAAAGAAATATGAAGATTCCTTATCCTACTGGGTATCTGAACCCGATATGGGTATGTACCATGCGATTAATAAGGGTTTTGATCTGTGTACTGGGGATATAATGTGTTGGATTAATTCGGATGATATTCTTTGGGAAGGTTCACTGGCATATTTGGCAAAAATAATGGGCCCCGAAATGAACAAAGTCGAGTGGCTGCAAGGCTATCCAACCGTGATAGACGAGGAAGGCAAAATCCTGTATCGGAGAGATCCTGTAGCTGCCAAAAAAAAATTTTATAACCTGGAATTCAAAAAGGATAGAGCCTTCATTCAGCAAGAATCAACATTTTGGACCCGTAGTCTTTGGGAACGATCGAAAGCGAGATTAAATACTGAATATACCTTAGCCGCTGATTTCGATCTTTGGATGCAATTCTTTCATTACTCGAGGTTGTTTTGTTCCAGGCGAAATTTGGGTGCCTTCAGAAAACGCAAAGGACAAAAATCTCAGGATCAGGAAGCATATTTGCAAGAAGCCATAGCTTCGGTGGATAACCATCGAAAGAGACTTACCTTTATGAAACTTTTGAGATTGAGATTCAGCGGTGCTGATGAACCTATCTATTGGATTGATTAACTATGAAGTCTTTCTCCATCATAATTCCAACCTTCAATTCAGCCTTGACACTTCACGAGGCGTTGAATAGTATAGCCTCGCAATCGGAAAAAAGCATTGAGGTGATTGTTCAGGATGGCGGCTCCAATGACGATACGCTTTCCGTAGCAAAAAACTACCGGGAAAGAATTCCCGGGCTTCTTATCGCTTCGGAAAAGGACAACGGAATTTACGACGCCATGAATCGCGCCATGCAAAAAGCTACGGGACAGTGGCTCATCTTTATGGGAAGCGACGACAAATTTCACGGCGAGGATGTGCTGAAGAAAGTTTCAGAAAAAATAAAGAATACTAAGGCTAACGTGGTGCATGGCGATGCAAAGATCATTGGTGACACGGGCTGGGCAAAGGATGGGGATATTTACGACGGGCCGTTCGACCTGCACAAATTGCTCAACCAGAATATCTGCCACCAGGCCATGTTCTACAGGCGGTCCTTCGTGATCGAAAGAATAGGTGACTTCAATACCGATTACAAGAAGAGTTCCGATTGGGATTTTAATTTGCGCTGCTGGGCAGAAAAACCCTTCCAGTATATCGATCTGGTGATTTCAGATTTCGCAGCCGGAGGTTTATCCACACATAGCAACGACAAACGGATGGTAGAGGATTTCATAGATAACATTTTGAGTTATTTTAATGTAGACCTATTTCACCCTCTGATAAATAGACCTACCTTTATTTTCTATCCAAGGGTAGTGGAGAAGCAAAAACAAAAATCGCCGCTTCGGTATAAGATACTTCGTATAAAGCAAAAACTGCTGAAAAAATTGAGTAAGTAAATTACTATGGGGAAGATAAAACATGCCGCGTTTACGATCTGTTCTAATAATTACTTGGGACAGGCACTGGCACTGAAGAAGTCCCTTCTTCAGTACAACCCCGATATGGCCTTCTTCGTGATCCTGGTCGATAAATTATCAGATGAGGTAAATTATTCTGAATTCGAACCCGCTATAGTTTTACCGGTTGCCGACATCCCAACGATCGACCTGCAGGACCTACTGAAACGTTACTATATCATTGAGTTGAACACTTCAGTAAAACCTACGGTCTTTAAGTACCTTAAGGATTATTACCCACAGTTTGAAGCGATTTACTACCTCGACCCTGATCTTTACTTTTATAAGAGCCTGTCCGAGACCAATAACTTTCTTCAACAGAAAACCGCAGTGCTCACACCGCACATTCTGAGTCCTATACCTCGTGATGGATTACAACCTGAAGAAAATACTTTCTTCCGATTCGGAATATATAATCTGGGTTTTCTCGGATTAAACATTAAAAGCAAAGAAACGACAGAATTACTTGATTGGTGGGAGGAGCGAGTGATCAAATATGGTTATGACCATCCGCATAAAGGGTACTTTGTTGACCAACTATGGATGACGCATGCACCCCTGTTCTATGAAAAAGTTCATATCCTGAGATCATATAATTACAATATGGCACCCTGGAATCTTCACGAGCGCAGCATTTCCTCGATTGAAGGGAATGCGATAACACTGAATGATAATTCGCAACTAGTGTTCTACCATTTTAGTAAACTGAGTGAGGACCCTGACGCCATTTCCAGAAAGTACGATCGATATACATTAAACGACTTTCCACTTCTGAAACAACTTTATATCGACTATAAGAGTGAATTGGAAAGATGTCATTATTCGGAATATAAAAGGATCCCTATTGGATATCCCGTGAAGATGAACCTAAAACCTGAACCAAAGCAGTACACGTATGTTGGAAAATTACTTCGAAAAATCGGTTGGCGCTTCATCCGGTGGTCAGAACCGAATTAATATGGAAGATCTAATTAGTGGCTTTGTTTCTTTGCCTAATCCTGATTTTTGAAAGAGGTCTCTCGACTAAAAGGTAAGAACATGAAGAGAAGATTATTGTTATCAGAAAGAAGAGATATATTTTAGTGCCTTTCGGAGCTCCAGAATCCACCACAATATTTAATATTGGCATGTGAAATAAATACATGCTAAAACTAATTGCGCCTATATACCTGAGGAATTTGAATTCCAAGATCGTTTTTACAATTCCTTTTCCATATTTGGCGGCTAGTAATATTAATCCCCAAGCTGTGGCATAAGGAACAAAAAGTTTGGCAGAATGAAAATATAGCTCGAATCCAAATAGTTGAGTAAAGAAATAAGGTATAGTTATCAATATACCGGCAAAAGCTAATATTCCTAATATATTCATTACATAAGGTTCTATTTTCCTGTTCAATTTGTCACCAAATAGTAATTCGTATATAGATAACATGGTTCCCACAATGAAGATTGGGAAAAATCTGGTGGTTGAAGTATCGGGGTAATTATATCGCAACTCGAGTCCCAGAGTAGCACCAATTATTATCACAAAAAATAGTAGCAGTAGAAGTTTATTCCATTTTAAAAATTTATGGCAGAACCATATAATTATAGGGGATATAAAATAATATTTGAATTCTACTGGTATGGACCAGAAAATACTCTCACCTTTCACTAATAACATATGCAATGGAATGTCCATCCATTCATCGATCACCGTGTTTACCCCTGTATAATTCAACAATCCATACAAAGCAAGGGCCAGAACAAACATAGGATATATTCTTAAGAATCTTCTCAGGAAGTAATTTTTCCAGTAGAGCTGGGATGATTGTTTATTCCTGAAGACCAATGCAATTTGTCTATCGAGCAAATATGCTGAGAGAACAAAAAATAAGTATACACCAACCTTTCCGATCTTTTGAAGATTAATATATTCATGAAAGAAGAGATTTGCATTCGAAGAATGCGATAACAGTACAAAAAGCACGGCAATTCCTCTTAAACCATCAAGAGCCTTGAAATGATCCTGTTTCTGGTCGTGAGGAAAAAAATGGAAGTTGAATTTTTTCATTTATATATCAAGCCAATGTATACTGTGGATTGGGATGTTGCTTCATTCCCCAAACTCAAAATTAAAATAATCGATCTCTTCCTTAAACAGCGAATAGATTAGATCAATCGACTTTGGTGTGAAATGATTGGAGTAATGATCGTATGAGTGCACCAACAGCTGTGGCAATGCACTATCCTCGATTCCTAGTTCCGCAGCTACTTTATGAAAATCTTCCTGAAGCTTTTCAAATCGGCCTACAAAATCCATGGCTACTTTTCCATGTCGATCGGTAATATATCGCAGTTGAGAAAAAGAGCGGGGATCAAGATTGCTTGAAATGAATTGCTCAAATGACAGCGTTTCCTCCTCAGATAGTCCGAACATTTGCCGATGGTACGGATCTCTGTGAATTACATTATACCAAGAATAGGCGCGGCTCCATGAATTGCGAACAAAAGTAAATTTATAGTAGGAACGAAGCTTCACCAATGTGATCTCAGGTGACAGGGCCTTTTGAATATTCGGGAGAACGCGATGAAACTTACCAAGTTTTAACGCGTATCCGACTTTTGCTAATTGGTACTTTCTGTTCGCAATTTCTTCGTATTGTGCAAACGTTCTATGGTCCTGGACATTATGCGTTAACTTCTTAAAATGACCTAGTTTCTTTTCTATGCTAGTCCCGGCTGTTTTGGGAATATGGATGTAAATACACTTATGGGTTTTAGAAATCATTGAGTAAAATTTGCTTATTCACCATACTGAAAATTAAAGTAGTCGATTTCATCTTTGTAAAGCTTATAGATCAAATCTCTGGTCTCTGGGGTATAATTATCAGTATAGTGGCTGTATTTGCGAACTAATAGCTTTGGAAGCTCAGTATCTTTTATGCCAATTCGCTCACAAACAATATCGAAATCTTCCTGGAGCTGTTCGAATCTTCCAATAAAGTCCATTTCGACCTCGCCCCGGAGATTTTGTATGAAATACAATTGTGAAAACGTTGAATGATCTATCTTTTCTTCTAAGAATTGCTTGAAATTATAATCAGGATCCTCAATTTTGTATTGAGCTTGCATACGCTCGTCTTTCATCACATTGGCATACCAGGAATACATTCGTGACCAGCTGTTTCGCACGAAACTGAACTTAAAGAATCGATCGTATTCGCTTTTAGTGAGTTCCGGTGATAACATGGTCCTGAACCAATACCAGGACCGATCCGGTTTTCCTTTCCTGAGCGCGTGCAGGCCATTGCGGAAATGCTTGGCTCTATCCGTCAGGGCCTCGATCTCCTTTATGGTCCGGTGATCCTGAACATCCCGCTCCAGGGTCTCAAAATGCCCGAGCTTTTTCTCGATACTTGTACCCCCGGTCTTGAAATTGTGTATGAAAATAAATTCCTTCTCTTTCGAGATCATACGACTGCTGAATTGGAGCTGGGAACAACCCGTTTCAAATACATTTTATTAGAGTATATTTACGGAACTGGTCCTACAGGATTTAAAGCGAAAGATAGAATTTAAAATACAAAGAAGTTCCTTTCATGCCCAAAATTTCGGTTGTAACCGTGAACTATAACAATGCCAACGGGCTCTCAAAGACCATCCAAAGTGTGCTCGCACAAGATTTGGATGAATTGGAATATATCGTGATCGATGGTGGTTCAGAAGATAAGAGCACGGAGGTGATAAAGTCATTCGAAAGCAGTATAGACCATTGGATATCAGAATCGGACAGCGGTGTGTACGAAGCCATGAACAAAGGTATAGACAGGGCAAGTGGAGAGTATGTTTTATTTCTGAACAGTGGTGATGAATTTTTTACTTCGGAAACACTAAAAAAGGTACTGCCCCAACTCGATTCCGGGAAAGATATTTACTATGGAAACCTAATCTTTATTCACAAGCTAAAGGAAATGTCACGCGACTATCCGAAGTCCATGGACTTTGAATACTTCCTGGAAAGGTCGTTGCCCCATCCGGGATCCTTCATCCGAAGATCGTTATTCGATACCATCTTCAGATATTCAGAGCACTTTCGCATTGTATCCGACTGGGAATTTTTCATAGTCGCCATTCTCAAGGAAAAAGTAAGTTACAAGCACCTGCATTTGGTGATCTCGAGATTTGAGCTGGATGGAATGTCGAATGACCCGAAAAATAAGCAAGGCATAGAGGAGGAGCGTTTTGAGGTGATCAAAAAACACTTTCCGGAGCGTTTGAAGGAATATTGGGATTGGCGGAAAATAAAAGAGAAGGAAATGAAAAAAGCCGGGAAAGTGAGCCTGGTTTCTAGGGTGAAACGTAAAATAAATAGACTCAAGAAATAGTGGTATGATCCCAAAAACCATTCATTACTGCTGGTTTGGAAGAGGCGAAAAGCCCGATAGCTTTCAGAAATGCCTTGAAAGCTGGAAAAAACATTGCCCGGACTATTCCATAAAGGAATGGAACGAGGAAACTGCAGTAGGATACAGGGGACGGTTCACTGAGGATGCACTGAGAAAGCGAAAGTACGCCTTTGCAGCGGATGCAATTCGTGTAGAGGTACTGGCAAGTGAAGGCGGAATTTATATGGACACCGATATGCTGCTCGTTAAACCATTGGACAATTTACTGAACTTCGACTTTTTTACGGGTTATGAAGTGCCCGGTCGACCGGCTTATGGACTTTTTGGAGCGGTGAAAGAACATCCTTTAATCATTGAAATGACCCGATTCTACCGGGATAATCGCTTCAATCAGTTTTCACCACCTGTTATTACACACACCTTTAAAGATATAGTAACCCCTGAAAACCTTGGGGAGAACGATCGAATTTTCGGTTCGGAGTATTTTTATCCGCTTACTTACCAGGATCGAGATAAGGATTTCCGAGGGTTTATTACTGAAAAAACAGTCGCTGTGCACCTCTGGGATCACTCCTGGAACAGTCCGAGGAAGGAAGGACTCTTGCAATTGGTTAGAAATTTCAACACCGTGTGTATCGATAGGTTCTTCTTTGATTACCCGAAGAGCTACTTTACGAGGTACTCTAAGGAATTCGCCAGGAAAATTTATCATAAGCTCATCAATAAGAAGGTGTCATGAAAGTGGTCCATATAACAACATCGCCCAAGGGAGGAGCCGGTATTGCGGCTTTCAGACTACATTCTGCATTGCGTGAAGCAGGGATATCTTCTGCTTATGTGTCGAACAGTATCACTGTAGGTTTCGACGGTGAGGTATTGGATGATCCAATGTTTACATATCATAAGCCAACTTTCACCGAAAAGATTACAAGAAAACTCAAGAAAATAATTAATCCCTCGGAAGCGGATAAATTCCGGCAGCAGCTGGCAATAATCGAATCACAGCTTTCATTCGAGATCATTACCCTCCCTTATAGTAGCTTGAAATTGGAAGAGCACCCGTTGATCACTGATGCGGACCTGGTACACCTGCATTGGGTTGGAAACATTCTGGATTATCCGCGATTCTTTCAGAAAACACAAAAACCAATTGTTTGGACCCTTCACGATATGAACCCCTTTAAAGGGCTTTTTCATTATAGAGAAGATGAGACCAGGAATGTGGCGACGAAAGACCTGAATGAAAAATTAAAGATGATAAAACACGATGCGATTGGCAAAATAAAAGAAGGCGCCGTGGTAAGCCCATCTGAGTGGCTGCTTCAGGAGGCCGTTACCAGCGGGGTGTTCGATTCCTTCGGAATTAGAAGAACCATCGCCAATAGTATCGATGTTACGCTTTTTGCCGGAATAGATCGTGAACACGCACGGGAATCGCTTAATTTGAATCCTTCGGAAAAGGTCATACTATTTACAGCAGCCAAATTGGATATACACAGGAAAGGCCTCGATATGCTTATGGAGGCCCTTGAGAATATATTGCATCCTGTCACGGTTATAACCCTCGGAAAAGGAAGTCTTCAGATAGCAAACAAAAATGTAAAAGTCATACCTTTGGGCTATATGACCAACGTTATTGAAATCGCCAAGTGTTATGCTGCTGCAGATGCTTTTGTATTACCTAGTCGGGAAGATAATCTTCCGAATACGATGCTTGAATCCCTGGCTGCAGGGACGGCAGTAATTTCATTTGCCAGGGGAGGTATGAAGGAACATATTACTACAGGGGAAAATGGTATACTCGTAAAAGAAATGAGTACTGAGAAATTGGGAGAAGGTTTGAACGATTTTCTTTCCGATCGATATAAATTCGATCGTGAGGCTATAAAGAAATATGCTATGAGCCATTTTAACGGGGCAGAACAGGCGATGAATTACATGGAGATTTACAAACAGCTAATTACCTAACTTAACCATACAAGAATCTATATGAAAGTTGCATTTATAACTGGAATCACCGGGCAGGACGGAGCCTATTTAAGTGAATTCTTATTGAAAAAAGGGTATGTTGTTCATGGGCTGAAACGCAGGTCCTCACTTTTCAATACAGACAGGATTGATCACCTCTACCAGGATCCTCATACCGATAACCGGAACTTCATTCTTCATTATGGTGATATGACCGATAGCACCAACCTGATTCGGTTGATCCATGAGATCAAACCGGATGAGATATATAATTTGGCGGCCATGAGTCATGTACAGGTATCTTTTCAGATCCCTGAGTATACCGCGAATGCCGATGGAATTGGTGCCCTTCGTATATTGGAGGCTGTACGATTTCTGGGTATGGAAGACAAATGCAAGGTTTATCAAGCTTCTACCTCTGAGTTGTACGGAGAGGTTCAGGAAGTGCCACAAACCGAGACCACACCTTTTTATCCACGAAGTCCGTACGGCGTAGCAAAACTCTATGCTTATTGGGCAACCGTTAACTACAGGGAGGCATACAACATATTTGCTTGCAATGGTATTTTATTCAACCACGAATCACCCATCAGGGGGGAGACGTTTGTGACTAGAAAAATCACCCGTGCCACGGCCAGGATCGCGCTGGGACTTCAGGACAAGCTCTTTATTGGGAATCTCGATGCAAAACGCGACTGGGGCCATGCGAAAGATTATGTGCGGATGATGTGGATGATTCTCCAGGCCGATGAACCCGAAGATTGGGTGATTGCAACAGGGGTGACAACCTCAGTGAGGGATTTTGTAAAAATGGCCTTTAATGAAATCGGTGTCACTTTGCGCTTCGAAGGTGAAGGAGACGCGGAAAAAGCCTTTGTCCAGATTGTAACTGATCCTAGATTCGAACTGGAAATAGGAAGAGAAGTGGTTTCGGTGGATCCTAATTATTTCCGTCCCACAGAAGTGGATCTATTGGTTGGAGATGCCTCAAAGGCAAAGGATAAATTGGGTTGGGAGCCGCGGTACCAACTTTCGGATCTCGTAAAGGAAATGATGGAAAGCGATATCAAGCTAATGCAAAAAGAACAATACCTGAAAGATGGTGGTTATACTACCTTAAACTACTTTGAGTAACCAATGGATGAAAGCTCCAAAATATATATTGCAGGTCATAATGGCCTGGTGGGAAGTGCTATTCTTAGGCAGTTAAAAGATGATGGATATGAGAATTTTGTCTTGCGAGGAAGTAATGAACTCGACCTCAGGGATACGGTTGCCGTAGCTGATTTCTTTTCCGAAGAAAAACCGGAATACGTCTTTCTGGCAGCGGCGAAGGTTGGAGGTATCGTGGCAAATAATACCTATCGCGCCGAATTTCTCTACGATAACTTAATGATACAAAACAATGTTATTCATCAAAGCTATCTAAATGATGTTAAGAAACTGCTCTTCCTTGGAAGTACCTGCATTTATCCGAAGAATGCTCCTCAACCCTTACGCGAAGATTATCTTCTTACCGACGTTCTCGAATACACCAACGAGCCCTACGCGATCTCAAAGATCGCAGGTATCAAGTTATGTGAGAGTTATAACCTGCAATACGGTACCAATTATATTTCTGCCATGCCAACCAATCTCTATGGACCGAATGACAATTTCGATCTTGAAAAAGCGCATGTTCTGCCAGCCTTGCTCCGCAAGATTCACATAGGGAAGGCACTTGAGGAAGGAAATTGGGAAGTGATTCGGAATGATTTGAATCGCTTACCAATTGAAGGGGTGGATGGAACTGCTTCCGAAGGAGAAATTAAAGACAAACTAGCCGATTTTGGAATTCTTAATTCGAACGGAGTTGAAGTAGAGATCTGGGGTAGTGGCAGACCGATGAGGGAACTACTTTGGGTTGAGGACATGGCGAAAGCTTGTGTCTATTTAATGAAACACCACAACGCAAAAACACAAGCCAAAAGAGGTGAAGAGGTTCGAAACACACACATAAATATCGGTACCGGGAAGGATATTACAATAGCCGAACTGGCGGTGTTAATTAAAGATATTGTTGGTTTTCAAGGGAAATTTGTTTTCAATACGAACAAACCGGACGGTACTATGCGGAAGCTTACCGATGTGTCCAAAATAAACAATATGGGCTGGAAAGCCGAAGTTAGCCTGCATCAAGGTATTGAGCGGATGTATACCTGGTATACCGGGAACTAAAATGAAACAACCTTTTCTAACCATAATCACAATCAACTATAACAACCGCCAAGGGTTGGAAAAGACGGTTAGGTCTGTGCTTGGACAAACTTTCAAAAATTACGAATATCTTATTATAGACGGTGCCTCAGACGATGGAAGTAAGGATTTTCTATCGCAAAATGAGGAAAATTTCAGCTTTTGGGTAAGCGAACCGGATACGGGTATTTTCAACGCTATGAACAAGGGCATCAATCATTCCAGTGGTGAGTTTCTGTTGTTTCTGAATAGTGGCGATACCCTGAATGGGAGCAGTGCACTCGAGGAGTTTATTGGTCACGATGATTTCAAAGGTGATATCATCTATGGGGATTACAAGTTCGATAAAGGAGGAAAGGTATATGCCGATGAACTTACACCTTTATATTTTGTAAGGACGTCTCTTCCACACCAGAGTACATTTTTCAGAAAAGAGGTCTTTGAGACTATGGGTGGATATGACGAATCGTACAGGATCATTTCTGATAGGGTGTTCTTTGTAGCCTGTTTCTTCAGTAGAAAATTCGAATTCAATCACATTAAATACCCTCTGGTACATTTCGACCTTGAAGGTGTGAGTAATGATGCAGAATTTCGGGAACAGAAACTTGCCGAGGACAAAAGAATGTTCGATGAATTCTACGGTGAACACTACGATGACTACCTTAGAATGCTGGAATTGGAACGTGAGTTAAATCGAGCGAAACGCAATACATTCTCCGGTATCCTGAAACGCATTAAACGCAAACTCAGTTAGGATGGAGACACCATTGATAAGCATAATCATCCCAACTCTCAATCGCTGCGATTATCTGGCCTTGACACTTGAAAGCGTGTTGAATCAAACCCATCGTCCAATCGAAGTGATTGTTGTTGATGACGGATCTATTGGCAATGCCAATCGAGAGTTGTGCAACAAATATCCCGAAGTCTCCTATGTGTGGATTGAGAATAGTGGTGGCCCGGCCAAACCGCGTAATGTTGGAATTGAAAAAGCGAATGGTGATTTTTTAGCATTCGTCGATGATGATGATATCTGGTTGCCGGAAAAACTTCAGAAACAAATAGAAGTGCTAAATAATCACCCTGGATTTGGGCTTGTACACGGCCCTTGCTCCGTTATTGACGAGAATGGGTCACTAACTTCTGAAATTATTGGGAGATCCGGGGATCCAATGGAGAAGCACGGCGATGTTCGAATGAGAATGATGGGGAATTGGACACTGATGATGCCTACACCATTGGTCCGGAAAGAACTGGTCTTGGAAGTTGGCAGGTTTAACGAAGAGATCCCTGCTGCCCTGGAAGATGTTGAATTCTGGGTCCGATGTAGTTTTTACACTAAATTTTATTTTCTTGATGATCTATTGGTTAGATATCGAAAGCATTCCAACAATATCTCATCCAACCAGGTTAAGTACCTTAAACTTCCCTTATATTTGAATGAGGTTCGAAAGAAAATGCTTGTGATTAACCGGATAAACACGGTTGAGAGTGCTGCATTGATGAAGAATCTTGGAAGGATGCAACTCAAGATGATGAAGAGAGGTCGAGTGAAGGTATTGAGAAATATGTTCACGCTAGATCCGTTTTGGTTTCTGAAATTAAATAACCTGAAAGTGCTCGCTAAATCTTTGACCTGATGGAAATGAAGTATTTTTTAATAACCGGAGGTGCCGGAAATATCGGGAGTGCCCTGGCTCATGAACTGTCTAAAGCTCCTAATTGTACCGTAGTGATTGTGGATAACCTGGCAACAGGTATGAAGTCGAAGCTGCCGCAAGGCGACAATGTGGTCTTCATTAAAGCCGACGTTAACAATTACCACGATGTTGTACCCATATTCGGAAGGTATGATTTCGACTACGTCTTTCATTATGCCGCAGTGGTGGGTGTTCAACGAACACTAGATAACCCGATGATGGTCCTTGACGATATTGAAGGCATTAAAAATATCCTATCCCTGTCCAAGAATACAGGAGTTAAACGTGTTTGTTATTCGAGTTCTTCCGAGGTATACGGGGAGCCATTTGAGATTCCACAAAACGAACAAACCACTCCTTTGAATTCCAGGTTGCCTTACGCCATCGTTAAGAACGTAGGTGAGGCTTTCTTTCGATCTTATCAACAGGAATATGGCTTACCATACACAATTTTCCGCTTCTTCAACACTTATGGACCTAACCAAAGTGAGGATTTTGTGATCCCGAAATTCATTCGGGCCGCTATGGCAAATGAACCGCTTTATGTTTATGGTGACGGGTTACAAACCCGGTCATTCTGTTATGTAGACGATAATGTGGACACATGTCTGCTGGCGTTGGAAAGTGACGAGTATGCCAATGAGGTCCTAAATATTGGTAGCGACGTGGAAATGACCATATTGGAGCTGGCACAAAAGACCATTGAAATAACAGGATCTTCTTCAGAAATTGTGCATTTGCCACCGTTGCCTGAAGGGGATATGACACGAAGGTGTCCGGATATCTCAAAAATGAAGAGACTCCTTCAAAGGGATCTCATCACCCTGGAGGATGGATTGAATCAATTAGTACGCTATTATGAGACTAGGACGGAATCCTGAAAAAGATAATACTAGGTTATCCGTTGATTCGTATCACCGGGTGATCATTCCTGTTTACATCCCCAATCTGACCGAGGATTATTTTCGAGATGGGCTTAAGATCCTGAGATTAAGCCTGGAGTCTTTACTACATACCATACACGACAAAACGCGAATTTCGCTCATTAATAACAGTTGTTGCGAAGAGGTTTCTGCATACTTGAAGAATCAATATGATACGCATGAGGCCATTGACCAATTGCTTCTGTCCCGTATTAACCTTGGAAAAGTGAATGCCTTGTATTCTACTATAAAAAGTAATCTTGAGCCCTTAATGACGGTGGCAGATTCGGATGTATTGTTTCTGCCCAATTGGCAAGTGGCTGTTGAGGAAGTATTAGCGGAATATCCCGAAGCTGGAATGGTTTCCCCGGTACCTTCTGTTGGATCATTAAAGGGGTCTTTCCTTAGGTCGACCATCGGTTTTGCGTACCTGAATGGCCGTCCCAATTACGAAAAAGTAAAGAACCTTGAAGGGATACAAAATTTCCAAAGAAGCATTGGTAATACGAAAGTGTTTGATGAAGAATCTACAAAGTACCACACTATTGATAGAAATGGTGTTAAGGTTGTCCTGGGATGTGGACACTTCATGGCTACGATCAGGGCAAGTGTTTTCAGTAATAGTCCGAATGGGCCATCACAGCATAAAATAGTGGGTGGTAGCGAGAAGATGTACATCGATAAACCCAATGATCGGGGCGGTTATCTTAAACTTTCAACCCATGACAACTACGGTTACCACCTTGGTAATAAATTCGAAAGTTGGATGGAAGAGCGAATGGAATCGATACGTCAGGAGCCAGGAGAAAGAAAAATAAATTCAACCGACTTCTCCATTTCCAAACCTAGCAGGAACTATTATATATTTGGGTACGTTATCCAGAAGTTGTTTATTCGATAATCAATTTATGATCGATCACAAAAAAAAACTGTTGTTTATTCATGTTCCGAAGAACGCCGGAACCAGCATTGAGCGCGTTGTTTTCGATAGCTACGATTTTTCGAAAGGTTGGAGCCGGGAATACTTGTATGGCTTCGACCAGGAGCTTGGTTTCAACCTTCAGCACGCAACATTAAAACAATTACTCGATCATGAATTGATCTCAAAAGAAGTACTGGAGACCTATGATAGTTTTGCAGTAGTTAGGAATCCATTCACTCGGGCAATTTCAGGATATACCTGGCTGATGAAAGACCTCAGAATAGAAGGTTCCCTAAGGGACTTCCTAACGCGAGAAGGGGCTTTTTCAGAGGAAGCCTTGAAGCAGGCACCTCATTTCGTGAATGATCATTTCTATACCCAGTCAGAATTCGTCACTATGAACGGAGAGATCGCAGTCGATAAGCTTTTGAAATTTGAAGACCTTGCGGCAGATTTCAGAAGGTTTGCCAACAAAGTGAGTCCGAAACTTAAACTCACCTCCCACTTCAAAAAGAATAGAAGAAAAAAACGGGATCTTGCGAAATTAATAACTTCAGAGAATGAACAATTGATTAGGGAGATTTACAGGGATGATTTCATTAATTTCAATTACCGCGATCGATTCAGTAAATGGAAATATTTTCTTGGGTATGCCTAAGATCGCCTTCATATTAATTACCTATAATGGTGAAGTATACATCGAGAAATGCATCCGAAGCATCCGTGACGTATTTCAGAATGCGTATGTGATTGTTTTAGATAACAATTCCAGCGATGGGACCAGAAAATTGCTGAGTGATATGAACCCTGACGAATGTATCCTATTGGAAGAGAACCTGGGATTTGGTAAGGCTAATAATATCGGAATCAGGCTGGCCTTAAAGGCAAATTGCGATTCGGTCTTTCTTGTGAACCAGGACACGTATTTCCTGGGAGAGGATGTTCAGCCGTTTCTCAATGCAAGTAAGCAATCATTTAAGAATGGTTTTGGGATCGTAAGTCCGATACATCTCGCGCCCAACGAATCTGACTTCGATCGAAAATTCTCTGAGTATATTTCTGAAAGAAATGCACCGGGATTACTCACCTCTATAAATCACCAACGAGAATTGGACCGTGTGTACAGAGCGAAATCGGTGAATGCTGCTGCATGGTATATGTCTAGGGAGTGTATTGAGAAAGTGGGCGTATTCGATCCGATATTTCCTCATTACGGGGAGGATACAGATTATATTAAACGTATGCGCTATCACAAAATGAAGATTGGGGTGATCCCGAACCTTCGCATAGTTCACAACCGGGATCAATCGATAACTACGGATACCAAGAGACACTATCGAGCCACTGCGATATGGGCAATCACGTATGTAAAGGATATCAATCGATCCATGGTGACACAATACTTTAAATTGCCTACTGAAACATTTAAAAGATTCAGAAGACGGGGAGCAGGATGTTTTGGAGCTTTGAGTAAGGCATTAAGAATCAAATGGTTGATATACAGTAAATTGGGAGTGATTAGAAAACACAGAAAAATTAGTAAGGCAACGGGTGCATTTATCAGTATATGAGCAATCAGGTAACAGTTTTGGTGAGTAATACGCCCATTCCTTCCAATCGAATCGGAAGTTGGGTGACTCGTATTAATACACTTATTAAAAATCACGATTGTTTCGATTATATCCTGTCACCGTCAAATACCTTACCTAAAAATATTTTCTGTAAAAAACGAAAGTTCATTTCATATCACAAATGGATCCGTAAAAAAGTGTTATTTAATTGGGTAGCGAAGGATTACCTGAGAACCCTAAGTAAACTTTCAGAAGAACACTCAGCAATCACTGTTGTTGTAATGGATGACCCCCATCTTATAGAGGCGATAGCGTTAAAAAAAGCTAAGTTCAAAGGACAGCTGAAGATCATCTTTTCGTTTCATGGTTTCCAACTCAAATTGCGGCAAGAGATAGTGGCCGCTATCGATAAAGTTCTATTTCTTTCTAAGGCTGGCAGAGACAAGAGTATTGCGAATTACGTTGAATTCAGTCCCAAGACTGAAGTAGTCTGGAATGGTGTGGATTCCAGTCTCTTTTATCCCCTGGAAGACATGAAAAGGACGACAATGCGGAATAAATTGGGGTTTACTAAGGATCATCTTATTTTAGCCTGGATGGCAAACGACAGGCCCTTGAAAGGGTTTCATTTATTTAGAAAAATGGTTCTTGAACTACTATCGAAGTACGATTATCTGAAGGTTATAACAATGGGAACCCAACAGAAGATTGATCATCCTTCTGTACTCAACGTTGGCCGGCTACCACACGGTGAAATACCCAATTATTTACAGTTGACCGATATCTATGCCTTCACTTCACTTTACGAAGAAGGGTTTGGACTCTCGATGATAGAAGCCTTGAAATGTGGTAATATAGTGATAGCATCTAGTCTCGGCGCTATCCCCAATGTCCTCTCAGGATTAGCTCGTTGCTACTTTGTGAATGACCCTTATAGTTCAGATGAATGGATAGCCCGTACAGCATCAGTGATCAATAATTTCAGTGGAAATCGAATATCAATTTCGGAGGCTGATGATATATGGAATTATCGTGATTGGCAAGTCCGTTTTATAAGCGCAATTATCAATTAATTATTGGTTAAGTTGCCTTTTTTGTTTGTTAGGCCGATTGAACGGAGCAACAATGAAATTTAATACCTATTTTTGAAGATACGAACCAACAACCTACTTTTTGATCACCACCATTGCTGAAATAGGACAGGCCCACGAAGGTAGTTTAGGAATGCTTCACGCTTATATAGATGCGGTTGCAAAGACCGGAGTAACTTCAATCAAGTTCCAGACCCATATAGCCGAAGCTGAAAGTAGCCTTCACGAACCATTTCGGGTGAAATTCTCTAAACAGGATGAAACACGTTTCGATTATTGGAAACGAATGGAATTCACAGTTGAGGGATGGTGTGAAATCGGGACACACTGCAAGGAAGTAGGACTCGAATTCATTAGCAGCCCTTTCAGTAATATGGCGGTAGATGTGCTTGAAGAAGCAGGGGTAGAACGATATAAGATTGGAAGTGGTGAGGTTAATAACTTCCTTTTGCTTGAGAAGATAGCCACTACGGGAAAACCAGTGATCTTGTCAAGTGGGATGAGTTCGTTTGACGAAATTGATGCTTCTGTTGCTTTTCTGAAGTCGAAAGGGATCGAATATTCAATTCTTCAATGCACTACCAGCTATCCCACCAAACCGGAGAATTACGGACTCAATGTAATAAATGAACTAAAGAAACGCTATGGTGTTAAGGTTGGATATTCGGACCATTCTGGTAAGGTTGCCACCGGGATATCAGCTATCACACTTGGGGCAGAAATACTTGAATTCCATGTTGTTTTTAATAAGCAGATGTTCGGACCCGATGTGAGTTCTTCGCTCACTATGGATCAGGTTTCAGAACTGGTTGCCGGTGTAAACGATATATCGATTGCAATGTCTAATCCTGTTGATAAACGTGATAATTCAAAATATGCGGACCTAAAGAATATCTTCGAAAAATCACTCGCAATTAATAAAGCATTGCCCAAAGGTCATGTGTTGCAATTCGGGGACCTGGAAGCAAAAAAACCAAAAGGATATGGCCTGGACGCAACTCTATTTCAAGATGTCATAGGGAAATCACTCACACGGGATATGGAACAATGGGAGTTTTTAAATAGTGAAGATATGTCATGAGCGAAACACGGAAAATTTGTGCGGTGATAACAGCGCGACCATCTTATAGTCGGGTTAAATCGGTGCTTACGGCCATCAAGGAACACCCCGCTCTTGAACTACAACTGGTGGTTGCAGGATCTGCACTCCTAGATCGATATGGGAACGCAGTGAATTTCATAGAAAAGGATGGTTTTGCTATTAGTGAAAAGGTATTTATGGTCCTGGAAGGCGAGAATAAAACAGCTATGGCCAAGACTACCGGTCTGGGAGTAATGGAATTGGCCAATGTGTTCTACAATTTGCAACCCGATGCAGTGCTCACTATTGCTGACAGATTTGAAACGATAGCAACTTCAATTGCTGCTGCCTATCAGAACATACCTTTGATACATCTTCAAGGTGGTGAAGTGACAGGGAACATCGACGAGAAAGTTCGGCATGCAAATACGAAATTAGCCGATATTCATTTTGTTACTTCTGATGATGCCCGAGAGAGGGTTCTTAAAATGGGAGAGGACGAAAAATATGTTTTCAATACGGGCTGCCCTTCAATCGACCTTGCAGCGGAGGTCTTAAACGATCCCAGGCTGGATTTCGATCCGCTGGAGAAATACGGTGGAGTAGGTGCAGATGTCTCGACCGATGCTGACTACCTTGTAGTTATGCAACATCCTGTTACCACCGAATACGATGCTGCTAAGCAAGATGTTACCAAGACGCTTAAGGTTATTGATCAATTAGGCGTACCAACTTTTTGGTTCTGGCCAAACGTGGATGCCGGTGCCGACGGAACTTCAAACGGCATACGATCTTATCGCGAAAAACACAACCCGAAAAATATCAGGTTCTTTAAGAATATGGAACCAGATGATTTCCTCCGCTTATTACTGAATAGCAAGTGCCTTGTTGGAAATAGTAGCGTAGGGATAAGGGAGTGCGCCTTTCTAGGTGTGCCTGTAGTGAATATTGGAACACGCCAAAACCGAAGGTTACGCGGACAGAACGTCATTGATGTTTCATACGACGAAGAGGAGATTAAAGAAGCTATCAATGCGCAGATTCAGGAACCTAGAAATGGAAAAAGTAATGTCTATGGCAACGGTGATAGCGGTAAAAAGATTGCAGATATACTCGCAAATATCGAATTGCGGTTCCATAAAACCATAAGCTATTAATGAAGATTCTTGGGCTCATACCGGCTCGCGGAGGTAGCAAGGGAATTCCGGGCAAGAATAAAAAACTACTCGGGGGTAAACCCCTGCTACAATACACAGCGGAAGCCGCCTTAGGTTCGAAATTACTGAGTAGTGTTATTTTTTCTTCGGAAGATGACGAATTAAGGCAGATCGCAATAGGGTTAGGTCTGGAAGTCCCATTTGTTCGCCCTGAACATTTATCAACCGATTCTGCAGGATCTTTGGAAGTAGCGCAACACGCTTTGCAGGAAATGGAGGCGCAAGGAAAGTATTTCGATGCGCTTTGCCTACTACAGGTAACTACGCCTTTTCGTAATTCAGAATATATAGACCGTTCTATTAAGACCTTTGTTGAAAGTAAGTCGGATAGTCTGTTATCGGTGCAGCAGGTCCCACATCATTACAACCCTCATTGGGTATTCAAAAAAGGTGAAGATGACAAATTATACCTGTCTACGGGCGAAAAAGAGATTATTAAACGTCGACAGGATCTGCCGCTATCATATATAAGGGATGGCTCTATCTATATTACAAGAAAGGATATTTTGATGGATAGGAATTCTTTTTATGGGGATAAGGTTGCCTACATTGAAAGCGATCCGGAAATCTTTGTGAATATAGATACTATGACCGATTGGGACAGGGCCGAACAAATCGCAAAAACACTCTAATGAAGAAGGTGTTTCTTTTGGTACCTGATGGAGTAGGAATCAAGAATTATTTGTATTCCGATGTATTTAAGGAAAGCAACATCGAACTGCACCTTTTTCATAATTTCGATCCGGCCACCTTAGAAATGGTAAATTCTAAATTAGAGTTGAAAGGGTCCCTCGAAATACCCAATTACCGGGAAAGTATTAAGGAAAAGTACCTCCGTGAACTTATTCACTTATCACGACTTAAATACAACGCACAAAAAGAGAATAATCCAACAATACTTAAATTCTGGAAACGGGGTCATAAGAAACTGAAGAATCGTTTGTTCTATGCAGTGATCGAATTCCTTTCGTCATTCAAAAGATCGTACAAATCCATTCTGGCGATGGAAAATCGCTACCAGAATGTTCTTCGCAGAAGTACATTTTACAAGGAGATCATTGAAATTTTGAAAGAACATCAGCCCGACCTGATCTTTTGCACCCATCAGCGATCCTTAAAAGCGCCAACTATATTCAGGGCTGCAAAGGATCTCGGCATTACTGCTATCACGGTGATCTATTCCTGGGATAATCTCCCGAAAGCGAGATTAGCACTACAGGCCGATTATTATTTGGCGTGGTCGGAATACATGAAAAACGAGTTACTGAATTTCTATACTGAAATAACAGAAGATAAGGTTGTTGTAACGGGGACACCCCAGTTTGAATTCTATGATGATCCTGAGAATATCATAGAAAAGGAAGTTTTCTTCGAACGGTTTGGTCTGGACATCAATAAAAAGATCGTTTGTTTTTCCGGTGATGATGTGCGCACATCGCCTTATGATCCTCACTACCTGGAAGACCTTGCAGTGGCTATTTCACGATCCGATTTGAAAGATAAAATACAGATTGTTTTCCGTCGCTGTCCTGTGGATTTGTCTGGACGATATAAATGGGTTATTGACAAATACCCTGATTTAATCAGAGAAGTGGAACCCTTGTGGAATTTCGATTCTGAGGTATGGAGTGCTGTCTATCCTACCTATGCTGATGTTCAGTTATTGGTTAGCCTCGCTCATTATTCTCACTTAGTGGTAAATGTAGGATCCACCATGGCCTTCGATTTTGGAAAGTTTGGGAAACCTTGTGCTTATATTAATTATGACCATAAGAAAGATCCGAATTGGTCTGTTGACACTATATACAAATACCAGCATTTCAGAAGTATGCCTGGTGAAAAAGCTGTTTTTTGGTTGAATTCGAAAGAAGAGATCGCCAGTAGTATTAAGAAAGTTTTGGAAGAACCGGCTACCAATATCAAAGATTGGTTTGAAATCGTTGTTGAACCAAACGTTATAGCATCAAAAGAAATTAAAAAGGTAATCGAACGATGAACATAGTTTTCCTGTCACATGAATATCCACTATGGGCACCCGGAGGTGTGGGGACCTTCCTTCAAACTTTTGGCAGAACGCTGGTAGAAAATGGCCACAAAGTGACAGTACTCGGAATAGGGGACAGTTGGAAAGAGCAGCTCCTGGACGATCAGGGGGTTCGGCTTATTCGGCTTAAAAAGAATAAAAGTAACCTACCCAACTTCCTGCATATCGCACGCCAGGTGAATCGAAAATTAAAATCACTTCAAATTGAAGAACCCATCGATATCATTGAATCTGCAGAATTAGGGCTGGCCTTCGTTTCCAGGTCACACCCCGCCAAAAAAGTAATCCGTTTGCATGGAGGGCATCACTTTTTTTCCGAAGCTGAAAAGCGAGGTATCAATTGGAAAAAGGGAATTCTGGAAAAACGTTCTTTCAAGAAGGCAGATGCCTTTATAGCTGTGTCGAATTATGTGAAAGATCACACGGAAAAATACCTGAGTTATCAGGGGAAGCCGGTTGAGATCATAAATTACCCTATTGAAACATCACTTGAAATACCGCATGTTGAGATAAAGAAGAATAGGATCCTCTTCGCTGGAACTATATGTGAGAAGAAAGGGGTAAGACAACTAATTGAAGCATTTAAAATAGTAAGAGAGAAGCATCCGGAAATGATCCTGGATCTATATGGAAGGGACTGGTTATACCCGGACGGAAGTTCATACATTCATAGGTTGAAGGATAGTTATGATGAGTCTTACTTTGGGAATGTAATCTTTCATGGGGCTATTTCAAGAGAATTGCTCAACAAAAAATACGCTGAGGCCACTTTTTGTATTTTTCCGTCTCATATGGAAACCCAGGGTTTGGTTTCGTTGGAAGCTATGTTGCTGAAGAAACCCGTGATTTTTTCAGAGTATGGACCGGGTCCTGAAACAATTGATCACGGTGTGACGGGTCTATTGTGTAATGTCTACGATCCGGGAGATATAGCTGAGAAGATGCTCTGGTGCATTGAAAATTTGGAGGAGGCTTTGAAGTTAGGCGAAGCAGCCTCACCAGCTGTGCGAGAGAAATATAACAAAAGCACTATTTTAGATAAGAATATCGCCTTTTATAAAAGCATTTCTAAATGACCTTTGCCATAATTACCCATGCGGAGCATTACCTAAATCAGGGTCTTTTTTACTCCTATGGGCCATATATCAGGGAAATGAATATCTGGCTCTCCCATGTAGATAAAGGTTATGTAGTGTCCCCTGCAGTACAGAAAGAACCAGGTAAGATTGATCTTGCTTACGATCCACAACCTGAGAAAATTCTGAATGTTCCTGCAATTTCAGTAACTAACACTAAGGAAGTACTTAAGGCGCTTTGGTTCACCCCTTTTATATTATATCGCATTTTTATGGCAATGTACAAGGCGGATCACATTCATCTGCGCTGTCCGGGAAATATTGGTCTTCTCGGCTGCATCGTTCAGATATTCTTTCCGAAGAAACCGAAGTCAGCCAAATATGCCGGGAATTGGGATCCGGGTGCGAAACAGCCGAGATCCTATAGATTTCAAAAATGGCTGCTTGCCAATACTTTTCTCACTCGAAATATGAAAGTACTGGTTTATGGTGAATGGCCGGATCAATCGAAGAACATCGTTCCATTTTTCACAGCCAGTTATTTGTTAGAAAAAGCTTCCACACAACCGATTTCTAAACCCATGGACCCATTGCGGATGTTATTTGTAGGAGGCTTAACTCCAGGTAAACGACCTGAGTATGCAATCGAGATCTTAAAGCTACTTCTGGATAAAGGCGTAAACTGCCTTCTGGACGTTTATGGTGACGGCGTTAAAAGAATCCAATTAGAGACGATGGTGAGGGAATTCCAACTTGAGGGTAAAGTCAACATACATGGTAATGTTCCTGCGGTAATAGTTGAAGAAGCATATCAGGCCGCTCACTTTCTGATATTACCCTCAAAATCAGAGGGATGGCCGAAGGTTGTTGCTGAGGCGATGTTCTGGGGTTGCATACCGGTAGTAACTCCCATTTCATGTGTTCCATGGATGGTGGACGATGGTAGGAGGGGAGTACTCTTAACCCTTGATTTGGAACAGGATGCTATGAATCTAGTCATTTTACTGTCTGATGAAGCACGAATGAAGTCTATGTCGAAAGAAGGACGAAGATGGTCACATCAGTATACTTTGGATGCATTTGAGAACGAGATCGTTAAGTTTGTGTCATGAAGGTCCTGCAACTAATAGACTCTCTCGATCCCGGTGGCGCCGAAAAAATGGCGGTCACACTTGCTAATTCGTTGGTAGGTGAAGTTGAAGCATCACTTCTTTGTGCGACACGTAAAGAAGGCTTGCTTAAGGAAATGCTCAATAGGAATGTTGGTTACTACTTTGCTAATAAATCTGGCTCTCTAGACATAGTCGGTTTAATGCGTTTAAGAAAATTTGTGAAGAAGAACGACATTGATGTAATTCACGCCCATTCTTCTAGTTTTTTCTGGGCTACCCTGCTAAAATTCACCCTGCCAAAGCTGCGAATTGTTTGGCATGACCATTACGGTGGCAGTGAACAGCTGGCAATGAGAAAGCATAGATCCTTAGGTTTTTGCTCTCGCTATTTTAGTGTGATAATTGCAGTTAATACTAAATTGCAAGCCTGGGCAAAACAAAACTTGCACTGTAAAAGAGTGGAATATCTGAAGAACTTTGTTTCACCATACACTTCAAAAACATCCATTGATCTAAGTGGTGATCCCAGCCAAAGAATTGTGTGCTTAGCAAATCTACGCCCTCAGAAGGACCACATCAACTTGTTCAAAGCGTTTGAAATAGTCCAGGAATCATTTCCAATGGCCACGCTGCACTGTCTAGGTAAAAAGGTTAACGCCAAGTATAGCACAAGCCTTGAGGCGTATTTAGAGGAAAATGACTTAAAGGGTGTTTTTATGCTTGGGTCTCAGAAAGATATTCATCATTTACTGGAACAAGCTTCGATTGGTGTACTTTCATCTGAATCGGAAGGTCTGCCCTTAGCTTTGTTGGAGTACGGTATGGCGGGATTACCCGTTATTTGCACAGATGTTGGGCAATGTAAGGAAGTTGTTGGAGATTTTGGTCAAGTAGTTCCATCAGGTGATCCCGAAGCACTAGCAAAAGTTCTGACTATGTATCTAGTCGAAAAGGACAAAGCCCGTGCGGATGCCGTCCAATTTTCGGAACACATTAAGGCAAATTATTCTTTTAAAGCTATCTTGCCTCAATTAATGAATATATACAACGGGTGAAACGAGAAGGCTCAATAAAGAAGATCACCTACCTGCAACTTGTCCTTGTGCATATCGGTATAGGTCTAGTGGTCTATAATTTCAGACCCAGTGCTAAGTTCATTCTCTTTGCGGCTATTATCTATTTCCTTTTTCGAATCATTTCAAACACTAACAAGAAGGACGAGGTTCTTCTGGCGGCAGGATATATCACTGGTTTTGAAGTATTCTCGCGTATGACGGGAGGTGCGTTCTCCTATGAGTTTGCTAAGTACGCGGTAATCATGTTCTTAACAATTGGTATGTTTTATCGTGGATTTAAACGTAAATCCTGGATATATGCACTCTACCTTTTAATGCTTGTACCGGGAATTCTCTTTTCGGCTATTAACCTTGATTATGAATCCAGCGTAGCCAACGCTGTAGGATTTAATCTCAGTGGTCCTGTATGTCTAGGAATATCTGCACTGTATTGCTATGACAGGCGAATGCCCTTATCCAGATTAAATGATATCCTCTTATCCGTATTGCTACCCATCGTATCGATGACTGTATATCTTTACCTCTACACACCCAGCATTAGAGATGTTTTAACGGGTACACAGTCGAATTTTGAAGCCTCAGGAGGGTTCGGTCCCAACCAGGTGGCTACGATACTCGGACTAGCGATGGTGATCTTGTTCACAAGATTATTTCTAAAAAAACAGCTCCTTTTGAATCTCATTGATCTAGGTCTTTTAGCCTTTATAAGCTATCGTGCCATAGTAACATTTTCCAGAGGTGGGGTGATAACCGCCGCGATCTGTGCGTTGGCGTTCTTCGTGTTGTATTTCTATCGAAGCAAGACGAGCACCAAGGCATGGCTGGTGCCAAGAATTTCGGTGGTTACTGTGGTGGTGATCGTCACCTGGTTCTTTACTTCGTTCTCTACTTCGGGTCTGATTGATAAACGCTATGCGAATCAGGATGCAGCAGGAAGGGAGAAGTCAGATCTTTCAACAGGAAGATTGGAATTACTGGATTCGGAGTTACAGGCCTTTTACGAGCAACCCATTACAGGGATTGGAGTAGGGAAGGTAAAAGAATTTAGGGCCGAGAAGACAGGAAAGGTATCTGCAACGCACAATGAACTTAGTAGGATTTTGTCTGAACATGGAATTTTCGGGTTGTTTGCCTTAATGATATTGGTCTTCGCTCCGTTGGTAATTCGTATCAGGAATAAATCAAATATTTATTTCTATGCCTTTTTGATTTTTTGGTTCCTAACTATCAATCACTCTTCCATGAGAATTGCGGCACCAGCTTTTATATATGGCCTGGCATTAATCAATGTTGTGAATGGACAAAAGAAGAATCGTATACTTAGGAAATAAGGCTTCAGCCTTCGGCGGTACTGTCACTACTATGGAGACGCTCATCGGATTATTACGATCTGAAGGCTTCGAGGTGGTTTCAGCTTCTTCCAAACGGAATAAGATAATGCGCTTGCTCGATATGATTTTCACCTTCTTTCGAAATACTTCGCGTGATTCAGTTGTGCTGATAGACACCTACAGTACTCAAAATTTCTACTATGCCGTAACCATAGGGAATCTTTGCAGATTGCTTCGCATCCCATATATCCCTATTTTGCATGGAGGAAATCTTCCGGAACGACTTGTGAAAAGCAGAAATGCGTCATGGAAATTGTTTAACGGTGCTGAAATCAATGTAGCTCCATCCCAATACCTTATGGAAAAGTTCAAAGCCGAAGGGTACAATAATCTCACCCATATTCCGAATGTAATTGACCTTCAACAATATCCGTTCAAAAACAGAACTCGGTTAGAACCAAAATTGCTCTGGGTGCGTTCGTTCTCCCAAATCTACAATCCGGAATTAGCCATTGAACTAGTTCAACATCTTATTCAAAATGGAATAAAAGCTGAACTATGCATGGTCGGTCCTGATAAAGACGGCACGCTTCAGAAATGTAAAACAATTGCAGCCGACCGAAACCTGCCTGTTACCTTCACTGGAAAATTGGAAAAGCAAGAATGGATAGATTTGGCCGTGGATTACGATATCTTCATCAATACCACCAACTTCGACAACATGCCTGTTAGCGTTATTGAGGCTATGGCACTTGGCCTTCCTGTGGTAACCACCAACGTTGGAGGAATACCCTACCTTGCTAAGCACGATGAGAATGCCATGCTTGTTGAACCCAACAACGTCGAATTGTTTTACAAAGCGATTCTTGATCTTCTGAATAACCCGGCTAAGGCCGAAGAACTCTCTAAAAAAGCCAGATCACTTGTTGAAAATTTCGATTGGGAGGTGGTTAAACATTCCTGGCTCAAGCTATTGAAAGCGTAAATAATTAGTACATTTACCAACCGAACAGCTAACCTATGCCTCAAAAATCGAATATCCATTTTGAGATCTCCGAACGTAAGGTATTACTGCGGATATTCGATATCGTTGCTGTATTGGCGGTTCTCTATGCGGTAGGAATTGTTTTCGATTTTGATTACTTCAAGATAAACGCGGATCACTGGGTATGGTCGATAGTTCTCGCCCTATATCTTAGTGTATTTGCTACCATTTTCGAATTGTACAATCTTCAGAAGGCTAGTAAATTCGAAATCGTTGTTCAGAACATCATCTTAACCGTATCGGTGACAGTTCTCTTTTACCTCTTAACACCATTCTTTACACCGGAATTACCGGAAAATCGACTACAGATCATCTATTTCTTTATCGCGATGAATCTGGCATTATTTGTCTGGAGATACGCATATATCGTTTTGATCTCTGCACCGAGATTCTTCAAGAGGGTTTTACTCATTGGAAATGCCGATGAAATGGAAAAAGTGATCCGTTCCCTTCAGAAATCGGATCCTAATTACAAGGTAATCGGCTTTATCAACACTACCCACGATAAGCAACCAGAGTTTGCATTTGACCTGCCTCAGGAGTTCCACCTGGACGATGTTGCGGAAACTGTTCGTGAACAATTCATTTCTGAAATCGTAGTAGCTACGCGAGCAAATGAGGGAATGACCGTATCGCTTTACAGTCAGTTGATCCAATTATTGGAGACTGGTGTACCAATACGAGCCTATACCCAGGTGTATGAAGATATTACACATAGGGTGCCGGTACAACATGTGGATAAGGATTTTTATCGCTACTTCCCTTTTAGCAGAAGCAACCAAAACAAACTCTATCTTTTCTTCCACCGTATATTGGATCTACTGTTTTCGGTGGTCGGTTTGCTCTTTGGATTACTGATTTCACCTATCATCATACTTGGGAATCTACTGGCTAACAGAGGGCCTTTGTTCTACACCCAAATGAGGGTAGGGAAGAACGGTAAGCATTTCAAAATTTATAAACTCCGATCAATGATTGTGAATGCTGAAAAGGATGGAGCTGTGTACGCGGCCGCAAAAGATACGCGAGTGACGAAATTCGGACGTTTTCTTCGACGTTCTCGTTTTGATGAGATTCCGCAGTTCATCAACGTGATCAAAGGAGACATGAGTGTTATCGGACCAAGGCCGGAGCGCCCTGTTTTTGTAAAAGATCTTTCAGAAAAAATACCTTTCTACGAGGTGCGTCATATTGTGAAACCGGGAGTGACTGGCTGGGCCCAGGTGAATGCGAAATATGGAATGACCCAGGAGGACTCATTAGAAAAATTGCAATACGATCTGTACTATATCAAACGCCGTAGTCTCTTTCTTGACATCAGTATTGTAATTAAGACGCTGAGTACAATAATCTTCTTCAGGGGACAATAGCCTACGTCAATTTTTTAAAAAACCCGTCCAGGTAGATGTATCGAACAAATAGAGCGATAAGCAGTGGTATGAATCCTATGGCATAACCCTGGGTGCCGGTTATCCAATGAATGGCGAGCAGGACCAACAAAATGTATAACAGCTTAATATATCTGCCCAACCATTTATTTGGGGACCTTTTGGCTATCAATGGCGCGAAGAACAGTGATAGTGGAAACGCCCATAACATATTGTAGTTGTTAGCCGTGGAACTGTGATCTGTGGCAAACCAAAGCAACAAAATGAAAACCCCAACAAGGCCGGTAATAAGGAATATGCCCATATCGAGGTAACGGCTTCGCTCCTGGTTTTTGTAGTTTTTATAAGTTACAAAAACCAGGAGTAAGCCTATAATCCCGAAAATGAACAACGGACTCAGGAAAAAGATCCCTGCATCGCTGCGCTCCTCGGTGTCATAGATAGTTCTTGTCTCTTTTACCAGGTCTTTGGTACCGGATGGCGTCTTGATCGTCGCAGTTGAGGCTGCCTCGAAAACGTATTTCGGTAAGAACTGATATTCCCAGGAATTGGCCTCCTGGTCAACAACAGCGCCTATGGCCACATCCATCCCCAGGCTTCCCCAGGTATTGTAATGCACGTTCTCCTGTATGAGTTCACGAAAGGTGTGCTTTCTAACGACTAGTTGATTGTCGTACGTAATTTTATCCTTAAGCGCTTCTACCAGGACGTCACGAATTTTGGTCGCGCAGTTGTCGTAAAAGAAGTCGTAGAGATAGTATTGATTTTCCGGTTTGGCATTATTCTGAAGGAAATCGAATACTGCCTTTTTTTCAGAATAGGTAAGGTCTAACACTTGTTCCTTCACCCATCGGTCCTGTTTAATATAGCTGTTCAGAAAAGGCTCGTAATAACTCACTGCCAGCTTGTAGAGCAATTTTCCCCTGGCGAATTTGGTGTAAAAATTAGGGGTATTGAAATCGTAAACCCCGTAGTTGTAGGCCCAGTCGATATCATTTTCAGGGTCATAAACACGAAAAGCACTATGCCCGAATCTATCGTACAGATTGTCCCCGGGACCTATGGTGAGTATGCTGATCTCGGCATTTTCCGATAAGCGGTCATTCTGGGCTGAGGCCGTAAAATTCAGAAGTAATAAGAGTAGGAGGAAGTAGTGTTTTTTCACAAGCTTTATCTAAAAATGCTCCAGTCTAATTTAAGTGAAAATACATTAGAATACAACGCAGCACTTTGATCACCTATATCCGTCAAAGCGTAATCTACCTGTATGCCTTTGTATTTAAACCCTACGCCTATGTTCGGTTGAAAATTCACCGAATCGTTTCCATCCAGTTGTATTACATTCTGAAAGTTCCCCGCTCCGGCTCGCACGAAGATCATGTCGATATACCCGAATTCCAATCCGACAGCTGGTGTAATACTGGCGAAAGATGTCGAAATGATGTCATTGGTTTCAGCAAAGCGGAAATTTAGGTCTACCTCAGTTTGTAACACAAAATCATAGTGAAAAACGATCTTCCGTGCTATTCCCAATTGCAGCTTCGGAATGGTGATCTCTGTAGTTTCAGGGAGTTCCTGGTTCTGACCGGCAACCGCGTTCTGAATGGTGGCGAATTGCTCTTCATCGATGGACCAGGCATTGAAAGTGGTTGTGATATCGCGTGCCATCAACCCGAATTCCCAATTGTTTTTCTGAAACTGAATTCCCGCGTCCAGGCCAAATCCCCATGAAGAGGCAAAATCCCCGATCACGCGGCGGATTACCTTGGCATTCACGCCAAAGTTCAGACCGTCCAATGGAAGTTTCCTCGCGTAGGAGAAGGTGACCCCGTAATCTGCAGTTGAAAACAAGCTGATACGATTGTAATCGATATTTCCCTGATCGTCTATAAGTTGGGTTGTGTTGAGGATATCATCTACTCCAAAACGAATAACGGACAGCGCTACGGCCGAACGATCGTCAATGGGCATAGCAAACCCGGCATAATCGTAACTCGCAATATTAGCGAAATAGGAGGCATGCATCAGGGCGAGTTCATTGTCTTCAATATTCACCAGGCCAGCAGGATTCCAATAGCCTGAATTCACATCACCTGAAGAAGCCACCACCGCATTGGCCATACCAAAAGCCGCTGCATCCACCCCGATGTTCATAAACTCGTTGGAATACTTTCGGGTGGTTTGTGCCGTGATCGTTGCGCAAAGCAGCAGAAGTACAGCAAATAGGTTCTTTTTCAAGCGAAATATTTTCAGCAAATATCTTATTATTTTACAGAATAATAAACTATTATTTTCGGGACATATTGTGCATATTTGGGTTTAGACGCAAATAGTTTCCTATTTTTACAACATTCCGAAAATTCTATGGTTAAGCAGATTCCCAACATCATCACTTCCCTCAATATCCTTTGTGGTTGTGTGGCCATACTTTTCGCAATTTCGGGAGATCTGGTTACTGCGTCGTTTTTTGTGTTCACGGGTATCTTTTTCGACTTCTTCGATGGCCTTGCTTCACGATGGTTAAAAGCTCACAGTAAGGTCGGATTGCAGCTGGATTCTCTTGCCGACGTGATCACCAGTGGTGTGGCGCC
This sequence comes from Aureitalea sp. L0-47, assembly GCF_026126405.1. Lineage (GTDB taxonomy): Bacteria > Bacteroidota > Bacteroidia > Flavobacteriales > Flavobacteriaceae > Pukyongia. The sequence goes on along the minus strand of NZ_JAFMTQ010000003.1, from coordinate 65,244 downwards.
CGCGATAGTGATGGTGCAACTATTGTCGGAATCCATCAACGATATGGGAATTCAGTCATTTCTCGAATCTACCGATATTACGGCCTGGTCTATTGGGAAGAACAGCCTGATGCCACTTGTTGGACTGCTCATTGCAGTAGCTGCCGCTTACCGTCTGGCGAAATTCAATGTAGATACAAGGCAATCCGATAGTTTTATCGGGCTACCCACTCCTGCAAATGCCATTATGATATTGAGTTTGCCACTTATCCTTCATTTTCAGCATTCCGAACAGTTGGAAAGTATCATCATGCATCAATGGTTTCTACTGGGAATGACCGTTTTCAGTTGTATAATTATGAATGCGGAAGTACGACTCTTCGCCCTGAAATTCAAGACCTGGGATCTGAAAAGCAATGGTATTCGTTACCTCTTCCTGGTTTTGAGCGCTGTTGCCTTGGTTTTTCTGAAATTCCTGGCGATTCCCGTAATTATAGTGCTTTACTTCCTTTTATCTCTTTTCAGAAAGAATTAAAAGGATAGTTTCTTTTTCCGTAGCTCGAAATTCTGTCCCAGGTATACTTTCCTTACCATCTCATCCGCGGCTAGTTCCTCCGGAATTCCGTGTTTAAGTATACTTCCCTCGAACATAAGATAAGTTCGGTCTGTGATGGCCAAAGTCTCCTGAACGTTGTGATCGGTAATGAGGATTCCGATGTTTTTGTTTTTCAAGCGCGCAACGATACCCTGAATATCCTCAACAGCTACCGGGTCAACTCCGGCAAAAGGCTCATCGAGAAGAATAAAATGAGGGTCGGTAGCCAGCGCTCTTGCGATCTCCGTCCGCCTTCGTTCACCACCACTCAGCAGGTCCCCGCGATTCTTTCGGATATGTCCCAATCCGAATTCCTCTATCAAGGACTCCATCTTCATCTGCTGCTCTTTCTTAGATAATTTGGTAAGTTGCAAAACGCTTAAGATATTGTCTTCAATACTAAGCTTTCTAAACACCGAAGCCTCCTGCGCAAGGTAGCCGATCCCGTTCTGAGCGCGGCGGTACATTGGGAACTTGGTGATATTGGTCCCTTCAAGGAAGATCTGCCCGCCATTGGGTTTAATAAGGCCCACGATCATGTAGAAGGATGTGGTTTTTCCCGCACCATTAGGTCCAAGCAGACCCACGATCTCACCCTGGTTTACCTCCACGGTGATCCCTTTGACCACTTTTCGGCCTTTATACGATTTAACCAGGTTTTCAGCGCGAAGTTTCATGTGTGTTTGTTGTTAGTAGTTTATGGTTCAGAGTTAATAGCTCGTAGTTCGGTAATCTAGTTTCAAAAACAAACAACGAACAATAAACAACGAACACAATAGACCTATTCTGCTAATTTAAAGGATTACACTCAGTTCTAAAACATTTTATGATTTCTCTAAGGCTTCCCAGTATTCGTATGCCCTGCGTAAATGTGGGATTACAATAGTACCACCAATCAGCAGGGAGATACTCATGGCTTCTACCACTTCCTCTTTCGGTATACCTAGCTTATAACAGGCTTCCAGGTGGTAGCGTACACAGTCGTCACAGCGTAACACCATTGAGTTTCCTAATCCTAGTAGTTCCTTTGTTTTCTTCGGAAGGGCCCCGTCTGTGAAAGCATTGGTATCTAGATTGAAGATCCGTTTAACGATCTTGTTGTTGTCTTCCAGTAGCTTTTCGTTCATTTTCGAACGATAGCTGTTGAATTCTTCCACCATGTTATTTGACATGTGCTTTAGCTTTTTTGTTTTGTCGGCGAATTACCGCCTTGGAAATGAAGATACTTACTTCGTATAATACGATCACAGGAATGGCCACTATCACCTGGCTAGCAATATCGGGAGGTGTGATAATTGCGGAGATTATCAATACGATCACCAGTGCAAATTTTCGATATTTCCGAAGGAACTGAGGTGTAACCAACCCAATACTGGTTAGGAAATAGATGATAATGGGTAATTCGAAAATAAGTCCGCTGGCAAGCGCACAGGCCCGAACCAATCCTATATAACTACTAAGGTCGAAATCGTTGAACACCGCTTCCGATACCTGGTAGGTGCCAAGGAAATTGATCGATAACGGAGTCACAACGTAATATCCAAACAGCACGCCTGTAAAGAACAGCAGCGAAGCAACTATGATGAATCCACGCGCCGAACGTCTTTCGTTCCGGTATAATCCCGGGCTAACAAATCGCCAGAACTCGTAAAGTATGTATGGAAAGGCAACGATGAACCCAGCCGTTATCGAGGTCCAGATGTGGGCGGAGAATTGTCCCGCCGGTGTCCTACTCTGAATTCGGAAAGGGAATTGTGTGTCGCAAAAGGTACCTTCAAACCCCAGGAATTGGGCACCCTTACAAAGCAGTTTGTAGGTTGGGAACGTATCTTTTTTAGTTGGCCCGAAAATTAGGGTGTCGAAAATGAAGTCCTTCAGAATAAAAGCAACAGTACCCATAACAACCACGGCTATTGTAGCTCGAATAAGATGCCACCTTAATTCTTCAAGATGATTCAGAAAGGACATTTCACTTCCCTGGGATGTGTTGCTGGACCCCGTCATTAAATAATTCCTTCTTTAGTAAGGTTATGAATATGTACCACACCACGATATTTTCCATCCTTTTCGGCCAGAATCTGGGTGATGCCGTGTTTGTCCATAAGCTCCATGGCTTCTACTGCCATAGCGTCGTTATTGATCATCTTAGGATTGTGCGTCATAATATCCTTGGCAGTAAGCCCCTGAAAGTTCTCCACTTTGGCTAGCATCCTCCGTAAATCACCATCTGTGATGATACCCACAATTCTTTCATCTTCAACCACAGCGGTCACTCCCAGCATTTTTTCGGAGATCTCGACGATCACTCTTCGAACGTCCGTATCCGGTTCTACCTTGGGTTTTTCGTTCAGGGAGGTAAGGTCACTCACACGAAGGTAAAGCTTTTTACCCAGGGAACCTCCAGGGTGGAACTTGGCGAAATCATTGCTGGAAAAGCCCCTTAGTTCCAGCAGACACATGGCCAGGGCATCACCTATAACCAGTTGAGCGGTGGTACTTGTTGTTGGCGCGAGGTTATTGGGACAGGCCTCTTTTTCCACATAAGCGTTCAATACGAAATCAGCTTGTTGCCCAAGGAACGAATCCTTATTGGCGGTAATAGCAATTAATTTGTTACCTCTGGCCTTGATAAGTGGCACTAAGACTTTGATTTCCGGTGTGTTTCCGCTTTTTGAGATGCAGATCACCGTATCATTCTGCTGAATGGTCCCCAGATCGCCGTGGATCGCATCTGCCGCGTGCATAAAGATAGCGGGCGTACCAGTACTATTAAGTGTGGCAACGATCTTAGTGGCTATGTTGGCGCTTTTACCAATTCCGGCGATGATTACACGGCCATCCGACTCGTACAGGTAATTAACCGCCTGTGCAAACTCTGCATCCACCAGTTCGGCTAAATGCATAATGGCTTTGCTCTCGGTTTGAATAGTTTCTCTGGCTACTGAAATAATCCTGGATTCCTGATTCAAAACTTTACGCTTTTATATGTTTGTATCTGTTTAACTTTTTAGTATATTTAAAAAACGAACGCTTTTGTTTCTATAGCGTACCGTCCTTACACAAACCTAGTTAATAGATTCACTAATTCTGTAAAGGTTGCAAAATTACAATTGTTCAAGACTATTAACAATTATAATCCCTGAAACCTTTTAATTATAAAAGAATTAAATGGTAAAGCAGCGTGGCTGATATAGATATATACGCGGCATTAGAGAAGTTTTTTGGTTTCACCACATTTAAAGGGCTACAGCAGGAGGTAATTAAAAGCATCCTCGGAAATCACAATACTTTCGTCATCATGCCGACAGGTGGAGGGAAATCACTCTGCTATCAACTCCCAGCCCTGATAAAAGAAGGTACTGCCATAGTAGTATCTCCCCTTATTGCATTGATGAAGAACCAGGTCGATGCTCTGCGTGCTCATTCACATGAAGAAGGTATCGCACATGTCCTAAACTCTTCGCTTACAAAAACTGAGATTAAAAAGGTGAAAAGTGATATCACCGATGGTGTCACTAAACTCCTTTATGTTGCTCCCGAATCCCTCACAAAAGCAGAGAATGTTGCCTTCCTGAATTCCGTAAAGATCTCCTTCGTAGCAATCGATGAAGCCCATTGCATTAGCGAATGGGGACACGATTTCAGGCCGGAATACCGAAATCTTAGAAGTATCATTAAACGAATAGGTGACGATATCCCAATCATCGGACTCACCGCTACGGCTACCCCTAAGGTCCAGGAAGATATCCTGAAAAACCTCGGGATACAGGATGCGAACACTTTCAAAGCTTCCTTTAATCGGCCTAATCTCTACTACGAGATTCGTCCGAAAACAAAAAATGTAGACGCCGATATCACCCGCTTCGTAAAGAAGAACGAGGGTAAAAGCGGAATAATCTATTGCTTGAGCCGGAAACGCGTGGAGCAATTGGCCCAGACCCTTCAGGTGAATGGAGTAAAAGCAGTTCCGTATCATGCAGGACTGGACGCAAAGACCCGGGTAAAACACCAGGACATGTTTCTTATGGAAGATGCCGATGTTGTCGTGGCAACCATTGCCTTCGGAATGGGTATAGACAAACCAGATGTGCGCTTTGTGGTACACAATGATATTCCGAAGAGTATAGAAAGTTACTACCAGGAGACCGGACGTGCCGGACGAGATGGGGGAGAAGGTCATTGCCTGGCCTTCTACAGCTACAAGGATATAGAAAAACTCGAAAAGTTCATGAGCGGAAAACCGGTTGCTGAACAAGAGATCGGCTTAGCATTGCTACAAGAAGTGGTTGCCTTTGCAGAAACTTCCATTTCGAGAAGAAAGTTCATTCTTCACTACTTCGGGGAAGAGTTCGACAATGAGACGGGAGAAGGAGGAGACATGGACGACAACATGCGCTTTCCGAAGAAAAAACATAAAGCGACCGAACAGGCTAAGACAATTCTTGATGTGGTAAATAAAACCAACGAGAAGTACAAGTCTAAAGAGATTGTAAATGTCCTGATCGGTAAAGTAAACGCCATGATCAAGTCTCACAGAACGGACGGACAGGAGTTTTTCGGAGTGGGAGAGGACAAAACTGGCGAATACTGGATGGCACTCCTCAGGCAGTTACTGGTGGCAGGTTATCTTCGGAAGGATATTGAAACCTATGGGGTTATCAAACTCACCGATACTGGCAGGGAATTCCTTCAGAATCCGGTTGAGTTTATGATGACGGAGGACCACTCTTTCAAAGAAGCAAACGATGATTCTGTGATCGTGGCGCAAAAAGGAGGTGGTGCAGTAGCCGATGACAATTTGTTCAGATTGCTTAAGTCGGAACGAAAACGTGTTGCAGATAATCTTAAATTACCTCCATTTGTGATATTCCAGGATCCTTCGCTGGAAGATATGGCCCTAAAATACCCCATCACCCTGGAAGAACTATCCAATGTTCATGGTGTTGGTGAGGGAAAGGCCAAGAAGTATGGAACCACCTTTGTTGAATTGATTCGCAACTACGTTGAAGAAAACGAAATCGACCGGCCCGATGATTTTGTGGTAAAGTCAACAGGGACCAACAGTGCACTCAAACTGTATATCATCCAAAACGTAGATAGGAAGCTATCCCTGCCTGATATTGCCGCCGCAAAAGGCCTTGAAATGCGTGATTTCATCAAAGAAATGGAAGTCATCGTCTACAGTGGTACCAAACTGAATATCGACTATTGGATAGAAGAGATCCTGGACGAAGATCAGCAGGAAGAACTACACGATTATTTCCTGGAAGCCGAAACCGATAAGATCGATGCGGCCATGGACGAATTTGATGGAGATTACGATGATGAGGAACTTCGGTTGTACCGAATTAAGTTTATCAGTGAAGTGGCGAATTAGTTTTTAGTACTAACAACCATAAAACCTTAAAGGTCTTTACTTACTTTTTCTACATAGATTGAGTACCTTTGCACTTCCAAAAAATTACAAAAAATGCAAGACGGAATCTACGCAAACATCACTACCGAAAAAGGTAGTATCAAGATCAAACTCACATACGATAAAACACCGGGAACGGTTGGAAACTTTGTGGCACTGGCAGAAGGCGACCTGGAAAACGGTGCTAAACCACAGGGAACGCCGTATTACGACGGGCTAAAATTCCATCGTGTCATCCCGGATTTTATGGTTCAGACAGGAGACCCACAGGGTACTGGAGGCGGTGGGCCCGGGTATAACTTCGACGACGAGTTCCACCCGGATTTAAAACACACAGGACCTGGTGTGCTTTCTATGGCAAATGCCGGACCGGGCACCAATGGGAGTCAGTTTTTTATCACGCATGTGGAAACACCCTGGTTGGACAATAAACATACGGTTTTCGGACATGTAGTAGAAGGACAGGACGTGGTGGATAGCGTTGCCCAGGGTGATACCCTGCAAAAGGTGGAGATCGAACGTGTGGGGGAAGAAGCAAAGAACTGGAATGCGGTGGAAGCCTTCCGTCAGTTCAACGGTGCTAAAGCAGAGAGAGAAGCAGCAGCGAAAAGAGCGCAGGAAGATTTGCTTACGTCAATTTCCGAAGGCTTTGAGCAAACCGAGAGCGGACTTCGTTACCAGATCATACAGGAAGGAAATGGTACCAAACCCAATGCCGGACAAACCGTTGCGGTTCATTACAAGGGAATGCTTCCGGAAGGACAGGAATTCGACAACTCATACAAACGAGGTAATCCGATTGAGTTTCCTGTTGGCACGGGGCAAGTAATCGCCGGTTGGGACGAAGGTATCCAGCTACTGAAAGTGGGTGATAAGGCCCGTTTTGTGATACCCTCACATCTTGCCTATGGAAGCCGAGGTGCCGGAGGAGTTATTCCTCCAAACGCGACCCTGGTATTCGACGTGGAGCTTATGGACGTGAAATAGTTCATAAACTGTTCAGAAATAAATTTGAAAGCGCCTTCAGGAATGAGGGCGTTTTTTTATTTTGGGTGTCCGGTGTCCGGTGTCCGGTGTCCGGTGTCCGGTGTCCGGTGTCCGGTGTCCGGTGTCCGGTGTCCGGTGTCCGGTGTCCGGTGTCCGGTGTCCGAATAAACAAATCAACGAATCAACATAACAAAGAACCATGAGCCAAGACCACAGTAAATTCCCAATTGGAAAGTTTGATCCTCCGGCAACTATTTCAGAAGGAGACCTCAATGAGGCGATAACTATACTGGAAGTATTTCCGGAAAAACTCAAAATGCTTACCTATAACCTTACTGATGAGCAGTTAGACAAGCCATATCGGGAGGGGAGCTGGACCATTCGGCAATTGGTGCATCACATTTCAGATAGCCACCACCACAGCTATAATCGCTTTAGATGGGCTTTGACAGAGGATAATCCCTTGATAAAAGTATACAGCCAGGACGCATTTGCCGAACTCGAAGACTATAAAACCTGGCCGATAGCCTGGTCCTTCTCACATATCGAAGCGATACATCACAAATTGGTGAACCTGCTCCGTATGCTTTCAGAAGATCAATGGAACCGAACCTTACGGCACCCGGAAATGGATATAGAAATGAATTTGAAGCAACTGGCCATGATGTACGCCTGGCATAGCATGCATCACTATTCGCACATTAAGAAGGGCCTGGACTAAACCCCGGTCTACTTCCATTTTATATTGCAGCCCATACTTGGCTTCTGGTCTTCTCGCTGCGGGCTATTATTGAGAACATTGTCCAGGGCTTCACGAAGATCCCGGCCATTTACAGGGATGCTGTTTCCCGGACGTGAGTTATCCAACTGACCACGATAGATGAGTTTCAAGTCCTGGTCGAATAAGTAGAAGTCGGGAGTGCAGGCGGCATCATAGGCCTTGGCAACTTCCTGGTCTTCGTCGAAAAGATAAGGGAATGGATAGCTGTGTTTGCGGGCAGTTTCCCACATTTTATCTGGCGCATCTTCGGGGTAGTTCTCCACATCGTTGCTGTTTATGGCCACAAAACCGAAGCCAGTAACCCTGTAGTCGTTGCATACTCGAACGATCTCTTCATTCACATGTTTCACATAAGGGCAATGATTACAGATGAACATAACGACCGTTCCTTTTTCTCCTCTTACTTTCTGAAGAGACACGGGTTTGTTGGTAATTGTGTCAATTAAAACAAAATCCGGGGCCTTGGTGCCCAGGGGTAACATATTTGAGGGAGTAAGCGCCATAGTTCTTTTTTGAAAGTATTAGTTGCTTTGCGACCGCTAAAGTTACAACTTATACCACTCCTGAGCTAATATCATAATCACCCCTGAAACATCTTAGTATGAGTATCGTCTTTATGTACAAACCATTCGGCCAAATGAAAAAAATACTAGTACTTCTTGCTATTACTGCCTTATTCTTGAGTTGCAATTCTACAACGACAGATACCTTAAACTTTGTAATTAAACCTTCAGAAATCAACGAGAAACCTGCTCTCGAAGTAACACTGAGTTTTGTCCCTTCAGACAGCACAGCGACTGTACTTTTATTCCAGGATCAGGGATGGGGGCAGGAGAATCTGCATAATCTGGTGCATAACCTTCGGATAGAGGAGGGAGCCAACGAGATCATTCAGAAAAAAGAAAAAGATCACTACGTAATAAAGCATGAGGCCTCTTCAGAAAAAATAACAATTAGCTATACATTGCTTCAGGATACGGAAGGTAAGTTGAATACCGAAAAAGCCATACGGCCTATTATCAACGAAGATTACTTTCACATATATTCGCACAATTTCTTTATGCTCCCTAAGAGTGTGATCGATCAAACTGGCGATTCATTCAATGTTGTGATCGAATGGCAGGAATTCCCTGAATCCTATGCACTGCAAAATAGTTTTGGAGGGGGTATAGCACAGCAAATAGGACCAATTTCCGAAGCTGAATTCCACAGTGCTGTATTTGTTGGAGGCGATTTCAGGATTTATGAAAAGACAATTGAAGGTAATAAGGTTGTGTTCGCAACACGTGGTGAATGGGAAGCGTTCAATGATAATGATATAGTGAACGTCCTGGAAAGTACGTTAAAAGCCCAGCGAGATTTCTGGGAAGATCATTCACAGGAATATTACCTGGTTAGCATGATCCCAACGATACAGGAGCAAGGCTATAGTTTCCACGGTACGGGCCTAACAAATTCTTTTTCCACCACCGTTTCGAACAATGAATTCGTTGAAATAGAAGGATTGGTGTACCTGTTCAACCATGAACTGCAGCACAATTGGACGGGGAAAGTGATAGAAAACGCAAATGAAGAGGAGCAATACTGGTTTAGTGAAGGATTTACCGAGTATTATACCTTTAGGAATATAGCGGCTAACGGGATCTATGAGCTGGACGAGGCTTATTTCGTTGAAAAGTTGAACGAAAATGTCAAGAACCTAGTCTCATCACCTGTTTTGGCTGCTCCTAACAGTGAGATCAATTATGAGAATTTCTGGTCGAGCTATGACTATAGCAAACTACCCTATTTCAGAGGGTCTGTTTTTGCCTTCATTCTCGACATGAAGATTCGCCAGGAATCCAATGGCGAAAAAAGTCTGGACGATCTGATGCTTCGGATCAAAGAGGATGCAGTGAGCAAAGGAATCAAACTGGACCATGATTATTTTCTGGAGACAACCAACGAATTCCTATCTAATGATATTACTCCCTTTTTCGAAACACATATTGTCGAAGGTAAACCATTTGACCTGGAAAGTATTTATTCTGAATTCGGACTGGAATACAACGCCTCATCTGAAGTCTTCGATCTTGGCTTTTCTTTTGATGATGACCGAAAATTCGTTGCTGCTGTTGATGAAGGTTCACAGGCTTTTGACGCCGGAATTCGTGAAGGTGATAAGGTGGTTAAATTGAGTTATATGAGAGACCATCGAAAGGAAGCAGAATTTACTGTCTTAAGAGATGGTAAAGAGATGAATATAAAGTACTTTCCCGTCAATCAAGCCAATATCCCGCAACTATTGCCTTTTGAAAGTAATCTTCAGAAATTGGGATTTTAGTGATCTAAACTCAATTTCGTTTATCTTAGGTAAAAATTCTCCGAGATGGATTTAACCTGGACCGATTTTCAAAAAGTAGATATGCGTGTGGGTACGATCATAGAAGTTGCCGACTTCCCCGAAGCGCGAAATCCTTCGTATAAGCTCAAGATCGATTTTGGTCGGGAACTGGGTATCCTTAAATCATCTGCACAAATCACAGCCTTGTATTCCAAAGAGGAATTAATGGGTAAACAGCTGATCGCTGTTGTTAACTTTCCGAAGAAACAAATTGGGCCATTTATGAGTGAATGCCTGGTGTTGGGTGCTGTAAATGAAATGGACGTTACCTTACTGGAACCCGGGCTTAGGGTTGAAAACGGCCTCCGAATATCTTAGAGAAGGTCAGATTCCTGTTCCAACTCACAGAATATGCTTACCTAAACTTCACTATCCATCAAATCGGTAACCACATAGTAGCGCGGATCGTCAATTGAATCCTGGATAACTTCTTCAAACCCAATATTGCTTTTAAGCAATAAGACTTTACAATCGGGACTAAGATGCGTAAGTGTTACTTTTTTCCCAGTGGTCTGGTATTTGTCCACAATTGCACGCATAGCTTCAACCCCGGAATGGTCGCTCACTTTCGATTCGATAAAATCGATCTCGATATTTTGAGGGTCTTCCTTCACATCGAATTTGGTCATAAAGTTGGTAGTGGAACCGAAGAATAATGGTCCCCAGATCTCATAGACCTTGGTTCCGTCTTCCTTGATCCTTTTGCGAGCCCGGATCATGGTAGCATTCTTCCAGGCAAATGTCAACGCACTCATAATAACTCCAGCGATCACGGCAACGGCTAGGTCCTGCCAAACTGTAATTGCTGAAACTGCAATGAGAACAAATGCATCACTTTTTGGGATCTTGTGCAGTATCCTGAAACTACTCCAGGCGAATGTCCCAATAACAACCATGAACATAACACCTACCAAAGCTGCAATAGGTATCTGCTCTATTAAGGGTGCTCCGAACAAAACAAAACATAGAAGTGCGATTGCAGCGGTTGCACCTGAAAGTCGGCCACGCCCGCCGGAATTTATATTGATGATGGATTGACCAATCATGGCACATCCTCCCATTCCTCCGAAAAGGCCATTGAGGATATTTGCACTTCCCTGGGCCACACATTCTCGATTTCCGCTACCTCGTGTTTCGGTCATTTCATCGATCAGGCTAAGGGTCATAAGTGATTCTATCAAGCCAATTGCCGCCAGGATAAAAGCTGTGGAAAATATCAGATCCCAATGTCCTTTTAGCGTGTATATCAAACCGAAGATTTGATCCTGGAATGTTGGCATCGATCCCTGCAATCCTTCTCCGCCACCTTCACGGATAAATGATCCCACGGTGCTCACATCGATCTTACCATAGATTACAATGGCCGCAACAACGATAATAGCGGTTAATGCTCCCGGAATCTTTTTTGTTAGTTTCGGTAGTCCGAACATGATTCCCATTGTAAGTAGTACAAGCCCAAGCATCATTAGGAGATCATATCCCTGCAACCAGGTCTTTTCACCGTCTACAGTTTCCTTGAACATACCCAATTGCGATAAGAAGATCACGATCGCAAGACCATTCACAAAGCCCATCATCACCGAGTGGGGGATGAGCCGGACGAATTTTCCCAGACGCAAAAACCCTGCAATAATTTGAATTCCACCAACAAATAGCAACGTAATAAACAACCACTGTAGACCCAGGTTTTCAATAGGTGTATCCAGGGCCATACCTGCATCATTTCCTTTCTGAATTAAATGAACCATTACTACCGCCATAGCTCCGGTGGCACCTGAGATCATGCCGGGACGACCGCCGAACAGGGCGGTGACGATACCCATCATGAACGCTCCGTAGAGTCCAACCAATGGATCTATCCCCGCAACAAAGGCAAAAGCTACCGCTTCCGGAACCAAAGCCAGGGCAACGGTTAGGCCTGAAAGGATATCATTCTTAGGATTCTGGGTGAAATTCTTGATTGTTTTCTGAATCATCTTATTCGCTTGAAAAAGCGGCAAAGATAGGATTTCGGAATTGAGTAGAAGACCAATTTCCGAAGAAATACAACGAAAAGGACTTCGAATCAGCTACATCTTATCTCCGAAGAAGACTGCATTCATTAGAAGCTTATTCGTTCCATACCAGAAGGCTCTGAAGTTGGTGTTATCTGTGAAATAGATCACTTCACCTCGGCCCATGTTCGATACCTTGAAAGGAACTGTATTGGCAAGATCCTTCAGGTTAGGTTTCGAAACATAGCCGCTCAATAAAGGGTTTGTGGTATACTGAATAGGATTGTTATAGCTATTGGCATCAGGCTCTATCATTAGGGTAGTGTTTCTGAACATGGCGATCTTATCGTTCTTATACCCGAAAGCGATAGGATGGGACCGATCCAGTTTAGCTTCGAAGATCGCTCCACCAATTACCTTAGCACCGCTGTAGTCTCTTCGTTGCTCAAAAGTAACATTGGTAGCGCTGTCTTTCCTTGATTTGAATTTCAACTTCATGAGTTCGTTGCGCTCCAGGAACCTCCCGGAACTCCTGAATGCAATAAGTGATCCTCCATTCTGCACCCAGGTTTTTAGTTTTTCGGCATCCCCTTTGTCCAGGGCACTGCCCCAACCAGCCGGAATGATTATATCGGTATAACGGCTTAAGTCGGTTCTCCCGAAACTTCGCGTATCCAGCTTGGTAAGTTGCATGTCGTAGCGGGTATCGAACAAATGCCAGATCTCGCCTGCATCGTACGGACTCACACCATCACCAACCAGCACTGCTACTTTCGGTTGCTCAACAGCCCTGAAATTACTACTTCCCAGGTCAATTCCCTCTGCAAGCCCCGTTCTAACCCCGTGAATGGGAACTTTGGTTTCCCGGCTCACTTTCGCCAGGAATTTTGTTAGGTCGGCCATATTCATGTCCTGGTTCTGAATAGGTATGAGGATAGTTCCGTAATCGTAGTCCTTCCCTTCCAGAGAAAACTGTTTCATGGCGACTTTTGCCCGTAAGCCTTCAGCAAATATCATATTTAGGGCCTTCGGACTATAATACTCATGCCATTCCATAAGGTAGGCATAGGTAGAGACATTGGGAGTGTCGGGAGTGCGCATTTTTAGATTCGTAATCTTTGCTCCTGCCCGACTCATTGAGGCGTTTTCAATATAGTCCAGGTTAAATGCCAGCGGAAAACTCCACGCACTGATATCATAGAACAAACTGTCCTGGAATTTCGTTCGCTTCTCGAACATTGCCTTGATCAATCTGTGTTGCCTCTGATTCATTGGAACCACATAGCTATGACCCTTTTTATATTTTTTTCCATCACTGGTGAATTCATCCTTCAATTCATGAATTTCGATCTTATGTCGGTCCAGGATTTCTGCAAGGTGAAAGGCTTTGGCCGCATCTTTTTCGTCGCCAAATACAATGGCTCCGCCGGATGCTGCTTCCTTCCTGGCGTTATTGTAAAATTCTCGTTGGTAATCGAGCAGATCCGTCCGGAGGCTTACAGCTGCCTCCAGGGTAGATAAGGCCGCAGTGAACTGGTTTCTGATGGTAAACGGAAAAGTTAGGACTCCATTCACACTTTCCTGGGCATGACCCCTGGAAGATGCTTGTTCAAAGAGGATTCCAACGCCACCGTTAATATCCGGGAAGGTAGATCCTTTTCCGTAGTAGAAATCGTCAAAATTCTCTTCGGAAAAGTAAAAACTTCCAAGTTGATCCAACGCTTTGGCATGGAATTTCGCGATCATACCAGTAAGTTCCTGGTTCTTTTTTGGAGTGAGCGGATGTGTTCTTGACGGAATTCCCGGCTGGAAAAAGAAGCTGGAATTCGTTCCCATTTCGTGGTGATCCGTTAGAATATTCGGATACCAGTTGTGAAACGTTTTAAGTCGAGCCCTGCTTTCTGGTAGTTGTACGGGAAGCCAATCCCGGTTAATATCGAACCAGTAATGGTTGGTACGACCTCCCGGCCATGCTTCTCGGTATTCGCGGTCGTTGGGATCGGGATTGATATTTTGTGCTTTATGCGTATTCGCCCAATGGGCAAATCGCTGTAATCCATCCGGATTAAAAGAAGGATCGAATAATATGACGGTGTTATTTAGTAACTGGTCTATCTTCGGGCCCTGGGCCGCTGCCAGGTAATACGCCACGGCCAAACCTGCGTTCGAGCCACTTGGTTCGTTACCGTGAATGGAAAAGCCTTGATATACAACAACCGGCATGTTCGAAGTATTCAGGGAGCCGGACCCACTTTCAACCAATGAAAGGTGTTGTGTGCGAATCGATTCCAAATTCCTGTGGTTAGCAGGGGAAGTGATCGTCATTAGTAACAAAGCCCGACCTTCAAATGTTTTACCCCGATCTTCTATAGTAATTCGGTCGCTGGCATCTGCCAGGGCATAGGCATATTGTACCAGTTTGTCGTGTGTAATGTGCCATTCTCCTACTTCGTGTCCAATTACGGATTTCGGAGTAGGTATACTTTTGTCGTAGGTTACATCTTTGGGAAGATAATAGTTGAGGTCTACGTCAAAGTTTTGGGCAAATCCGGAATAATTCAGAAGTAAAACGAGTAGAAGGAGTAATTTTCTCATAGTTGGTTTAGTGGTGTATTAGAAGCAACAGGCTGTAATGCGAAAGTGCTAAATATAAAAAAAACCGCCTCAAAAGGGGAGGCGGTCATTGTATTTTTAAGAGGAATTTAAGCTTTATATGTCGTCAAATTCTATATCCGTGAAATTAGAAGTTGCAGTTTCGTCCTTTGGCTCTTCAACTGAATTATTCTCTTCATTATTTTCCTTCTTGTAATCCTTTTGATGTCTTTCACTGATCACCTCTTCGCCTTTTTCATCAATAATGTACTGGATCATCTCTTCCACATTGTCCTTGAACTCGTGAAAATCTTCCTTGTATAGGTAGATCTTGTGTTTTTTGTAGTGGAAAGAGCCGTCGTCGTTAGTGAATTTCTTGCTCTCTGTAATGGTAAGGTAATAATCGCCGGCTTTGGTAGAACGAACATCGAAAAAATACGTTCTTCTTCCTGCACGCATCACTTTCGAATAAATTTCTTCTTTCTCCATCATATACTGCTCACTCATGGTTGGTTTTTTAATTGTGTTAGCCAAAAATCTAAAAAAAAACCAAATATGCCAACTTTAGCCTAGATTTCTTTTTCTAAAAGCTGCTTGGTATACAGATCCTTGTAGTAACCTTCTTGGTTTATCAGCTCATTGTGAGTACCTTGCTGGATGATCTTACCCTCTTCAAGCACCAGGATCTTATCTGCATTTTTTGCTGAAGAAACCCTGTGACTTACAATTATGGTAGTTTTTTGTGAAGATATGCGGTTCAGATTTTGAAGAATCTCTTCCTCAGTTTCCGTATCGACCGCCGATAAGCAATCGTCAAACAGAAGTATTTGGGGATCTTTTATAATGGCCCGGGCAATGGAGACCCGCTGTTTCTGACCCCCACTAAGGCTAATACCACGTTCCCCGAGTATTGTTTCGTATCCTTGGGTAAATCCAATGATGTTTTCATGGACTGCCGCATTTTTTGCCGCCTGGATAATCTCGTCCTGGGTAGCGTCCTCCTTTCCGAATTTAATATTATTCGAAAGTGTATCACTGAACAGGAACGCATCCTGAGGAACATATCCTATACTCGAGCGTAAACTGTGAAGATTCAGATCTTTAACAGGAATATTGTCGATAAGCAGATCACCTTTTTCAACGTCGTACAAACGACCGATCAACTCTAGTATGGTTGATTTACCTGAACCAGTATTTCCAACTATGGCCAGTGTCTCCCCCGGATTTATGGCAAAGGAAACATCTTTGAGCGCTGTTATATTGGTGTCGGGATAGGTGTACGATAAGTTCCGGAAAGCAATCTTTCCTTCGATGTTGGAAGGTGCGGGGTTTAAATTCTGAATGGCCGGTTCCACCTGCAGGAAATCATTGATCCGTTTTTGTGAAGCCTCCGCTTGCTGCACAATGGACGTAACCCATCCTACGATAGCTACTGGCCAGGTGAGTAGATTCACGTAAATAAGAAATTCCACAACGGTTCCCAGTTCGATTTGATTGTTCACGTATTGCTGTCCCCCAATGTAAATAACAAGTATATTACTCAGACCAATAAGCAACATCATCAGCGGAAAGAATAGTGCCTGTACTTTTGCGAGATCGATGTTTTTTTGTTTACTTCCTTCTGAAAGGTCCACGAACTCAGTGTTTGTGCGCGGTTCGAGACCGTAGGCCTTTATCACCGATATACCGCTAAAACTCTCCTGGGTGAATGTGGTTAACTTCGAAAGATATTCCTGGACGATGGTACTTCTTTTGTGAATAGCAGCACTGAGCTTGTAGATAAGGACGGATAAAACCGGTAGGGGAGCTACAGCATACAAGGTGAGTGTTGGTGCCTGGTAGATCATATAGCTAAGGACTACCACGAATAAAGTAACTGTAGTTGTGCTGTACATCAATGCCGGACCCAGGTACATACGAACTTTAGAAACATCTTCGCTAATTCGGTTCATGAGGTCGCCAGTGCGGTTTTGTTTGTAGAACCCCAAGGACAATTTCTCATAATGTTCAAATACTTCGTTTTTCAGATCGTATTCAACATATCGGGAAACCACAATGATGGTCTGTCGCATGATAAAGGTAAAAAGCGCTGATAGTAGCGTAGCACCTACTATCATTAAGATGCTATTCAGTAATAAGGATTCGAATTCACCTTCCGAAATACTCCCGTTGAGTCGGCTTTCAACGTGATTTACAATGTCTCCTACCTTCATAGGGACAATAAGTGCGAATATCCGGGCAACAACTGTTATTAGGAGTCCGAGTAACAGTCGCCACTTGTACTTAATAAAGTATTTATTCAGATATCGTAACTCCTTCATTAAGCAAGTTTATAGTTATTAACAAATTCTTGTTTTAACACCCTCTTAATTGCAGAATATTTAATAAACCTATATTTTTGCATGTCCTTTTTGAGGATATCTAAATTTTTATGATATATGGTGACTGATTTGATTTCTACGAGCGACTTGTCAAAAGTTGATCCTGTTTTCGGACAACTGTCTTTCGACAACCACGAACAACTGGTTTTTTGCAACGACAAAGATACAGGATTAAGAGCAATAATAGGAATACACAATACCACTTTGGGACCTGCCTTAGGTGGAACGAGAATGTGGAACTACGAAACCGAATGGGATGCCCTAAACGATGTACTTCGTTTGTCGAGAGGAATGACTTTCAAAGCGGCCATTACCGGTCTTAACCTCGGAGGAGGAAAAGCGGTGATCATTGGAGATGCTAAGACTCAGAAAACTCCTGAGTTGATGAAGCGATTCGGTGAGTTTGTGCACTCGCTCAGTGGCAGGTATATCACCGCGGAAGATGTAGGAATGGAGACGAAAGACATGGACCTGGTGCGAGAAGTAACTCCTTACGTTACAGGTATTTCAGAAGAAAAGGGTGGTGCAGGGAATCCTTCTCCCATAACTGCCTATGGTGTTTTTATGGGAATGAAAGCAGCAGCGAAATACGCTTTTGGAAGTGAGATACTGGAAGACCGAACAGTCTACGTTGAAGGAATAGGAAACGTAGGAGAGGCACTTGTTGAAAACTTGTCTAACGAAGGAGCGAAGATCTTTATTTCAGACATCAACCAGGAGAGGCTTGACTACGTAAGTAAAAAGTACAATGCAAGCATTTACACTGGTAACGATCTCTATTCGGAAGAAATGGATATCTATGCACCATGTGCGCTTGGAGCTACCATCAATGACAGGACTATTCATCAATTTAAGGCCAAAGTTATTGCGGGAGGCGCTAATAATCAATTAGCAGACGAGCATAAGCACGGACTGCTTTTAAGAGATCGCGGGATTGTTTATGCACCGGATTTCTTAATTAATGCCGGAGGTATCATTAATGTATATGCGGAACTGGAGAACTACGGAAGACATGAGATCATCCGGAAAACTGAGAATATTTTCAACACAACGCTTGAAATTCTTCAGAATGCAGAAACCAACGATATAACAGCCCATCAGGCAGCTTTCGACGTGGCGCAAGCTCGAATTGATGCAAGAAAGAAAGAGAATTAACTTTTTGGCAACCTTAAAGTAGTATATTTGCAACGCACAGGAAGTATCTTGTGCGTTGTTATTTTATGTTCTTATTTACATATGCTCACTAGAAGACATATTCGGGTTAAGGTGCTCCAGTCGCTTTACGCATTCAACCAGGGAGATCACCAGGATACAGAGAAACAGGAGAAGTTCCTATTTTACAGTATCAACCAAATGCACGAACTCTACGTGTTATTACTACAGTCAATGGTTAGCCTTCGGGAGCACGCGGAGGGGTACCTGCTGAAATCTCAAAAAAAACATCTGGCTACCGAAAAGGAGAAGAACCCAAGCAGGAATTTTATCGATAACCAACTTCTGCATCAAATAACGTCCCACGATGGTTTACGCCAACTCATTCAGAATAAAAAATTAAACTACTGGAAAGACGACGACGAATACATCGCCATCCTTTTTAATGAAATGGTGAAAACCGACTTCTACGCGGAGTACCTCGCCATAGAGAAGCCTTCTTTCAAGGACGACAGGGATTTTGTCGTTCAGCTCTATAAGAAAGTGATCGCCCCGAATGAAAAACTATACGAATATCTGGAGGACAAACGACTAACATGGCTGGACGATTATCCAATCGTGAATACGGTGTTGGTGAAGGTACTTTCGAAAGTAAATAAAGACAACATTGCTTCCAAATTGATCCCGGACCTTTATAAGAATGAGGAGGATCGTGATTTTGCCAGGGATTTGCTTCGGAAAGTACTTGTTAATGACGAGGATTTAACAGCCGAGATTGATGGAAAAACACCAAATTGGGATAAGGAAAGGATAGCCGATCTTGATATGATCATTCTGAAAATGGGTATTGCCGAATTTCTCTACTTCCCATCCATTCCCGTCCGTGCCAGTATTAACGAATACCTGGAAATAGCTAAAGAATACTCAACGCCCAAGAGCAGCTTGTTCATTAATGGCATTTTGGATAAGATGGTGAAAGATTTTACCGAGAGCGGTAAATTGAATAAAATCGGGCGTGGACTTAGATAAAAACAAAAAAAATGGCTATTTTTAGCCTCTCTAAAATCTAAAAACAATTATCCTATGAAAAAATCATTTTTGATTATAGCGGTTATGTCAGCTTTCGTTTTTACTTCTTGTAAGGAAAACGCTGCAGACAAAGTAAATGAAGAGAATGTGGCAGCAGCAGCTGACCGTGATGCAAAATCTTCGGAATTCCCTGTAATGGCTTTTGAAGAAACTGAATTCGATTTCGGAACTATCGACCAGGGAACTAACGTTGAGCACGTCTTCAAATTCTCGAACACTGGTACAGCACCTCTAGTTATCGTTGATGCTAAGAGTAGCTGCGGATGTACTGTACCTCAGTACACCAAAGAGCCTATAGCTCCAGGTGATTCAGGAGAACTTTTGGTTAAGTTCAACGGAAGTGGTAAAAACCAGGTTAGCAAGACCGTTACCATTACTGCGAACACTGAAAAAGGTACTGAGCAACTTAAGATCAAAGCATTTGTAAATGCTCCGGAAGGTGCTACACAGGCAGCGAGCAAAGTTATCCAGACCAACTAGTAATTTTTAGTAGGAAATAATCTTCTTGTATGGAACAGCAAAGTTTGATATTACTTGTACTGATGTTTGTGGTGGTGTACTTCTTTATGATACGCCCTCAGATGAAGCGTCAGAAACAAGAAAAGAAATTTGCTGCCGAACTCAAGCGTGGTGATAAGGTTATCACCAAAAGTGGCCTGCATGGTAAGATCCTTGATCTGAATGAAGATGGGACCTGTGTTATCGAAAGCGGAGCTGGCAAAATGAAGTTTGAACGTTCGGCTATTTCCATGGAGTTAAGCAATAAGCTTAATAATCCGCCGGCAAAGAAGTAATAAACAGATAAGACTAATAAAAAAGCCTTCAGAAATCCTGAAGGCTTTTTTTTATTGCTTAGCTGTCTCTTTAATAATATTTACGATCACTTCTATCGACTTCTGCATACTTTCCAACGGGACATATTCATAACGTCCGTGGAAGTTGTGTCCGCCAGCGAATATGTTCGGACAGGGTAGGCCCATAAAGCTCAGCTGAGAACCGTCCGTGCCACCCCTGATAGGTTTGATGATAGGAGTGATGCCTGCCTGTTTCATAGCTTCTTCCGCAATATCCACGATTTGCATCACAGGCTCTATCTTCTCACGCATGTTGAAATATTGGTCGTTGATCTCTACCTTGATCCTTTCATTCCCGTATTTCGAATTCAATTCTGAAGCCACCTTCAGCACAGTCTTCTTTCGCTCTTCAAAAAGCTCCCTGTCGTGATCCCTTATTATGTACTGTATTTTTGTTGAATCCACCGAACCTTCTACCGACTGTAAGTGGAAAAAGCCTTCACGGCCCTCTGTTCGTTCAGGGGTTTCTTCTCTCGGTAATGAATTGATGAATTCGGTGGCGATGTACATACTGTTCACCATTTTGTCCTTGGCATATCCCGGGTGTACGATCTTCCCCTGAATGGTGATCACAGCACCTGCAGCATTGAAGTTTTCATACTCTAGCTCACCTACCTGGCTGCCATCTACCGTATAGGCCCAATCGGCACCAAATTTTTCAACATCGAACTTGTGTGCTCCACGTCCGATCTCTTCATCGGGAGTAAAGCCAACACGAACTTTTCCGTGTTTGATCTCCGGGTGGGCGATGAGGTATTCCATGGCCGAAATGATCTCGGCAATCCCGGCTTTGTCATCGGCGCCTAGTAAGGTTGTACCATCAGTAGTAATAAGCGTCTG
Organism: Aureitalea sp. L0-47; assembly: GCF_026126405.1. Taxonomy (GTDB): domain Bacteria; phylum Bacteroidota; class Bacteroidia; order Flavobacteriales; family Flavobacteriaceae; genus Pukyongia. Next base: position 44,201 of record NZ_JAFMTQ010000003.1, on the reverse strand, counting down.
ACCTTTATACATCAAAAGGTCTTCAAATTCAGAAGGGCTAAGTACAATGTTCTGCTCTTTATTGAGGACAATGTCCTCTCCGTCATAGTTCTCAACGATCTGTGGGTTCACATTCGCACCGGTGAAATCGGGAGAAGTATCGAAGTGAGATACAAAACCGATCACTGGGACGTCGTGATCAACGTTCGATGGCAATGTAGCCATGATGTAGGCATGCTCATCTATGGTAATATCTTCCATCCCGATACGCTTTAATTCTTCTACCAACGCGTTCGCCAGATCCCACTGTTTCTTTGTGCTTGGCGTGGTTTTGCTTTCCGGATCACTCTCTGTGTCCACGGTTATATAACTAAAGAATCGGTCTATGAGGTGCTTGTTATCAATCATGTTAATTTGTTTTCTACAAAATAAGAAAATAACGGTCAAATTTTCGGTGGTTTTCGACTATTTTTGCATGAAGATTCGAATTTCATGTACAAATCTTTCCTACGTCCGATCCTTTTCAAATTCGACCCCGAAAAAGTGCACCATTTTACCTTTTCGATGATCCGTTTTTTAACGGCTATTGGATTTGGTGGCCTCTTTCGATCGATGTATCGGGTAAAAGATGTTAAGCTGGAAAGAGAAGTCTTCGGACTCACATTTCCAAATCCAGTCGGACTCGCGGCAGGATTCGATAAGGATGCGAAACTTTTCAGGGAATTGAACAATTTTGGATTCGGATTTATAGAGATCGGGACGCTCACACCCAAACCCCAGGCAGGGAATCCTAAAAAGAGATTGTTCAGATTGAAAAAAGATCAGGCCATTATCAACCGTATGGGATTCAACAATGGTGGTGTGCATGAAGCTGTAGAACGTCTGAAGAAAAATAAAAATGTACTTATAGGTGGTAACATAGGTAAGAACAAGGTTACTCCCAATGAGGAGGCAGATAGCGACTATCTCATTTGTTTTGAAGCCCTGTTCGACCACGTGGATTATTTCGTGGTCAATGTAAGTTCTCCCAACACGCCAAACCTGCGTGCGCTGCAGGATAAGGAACCACTTTCCAAACTACTGAAATTGCTAAAACAGAAGAATTCAGAAAAAAAGAATCCTAAGCCTATACTACTGAAGATCGCCCCGGATCTAACGGATGAGCAGTTACTGGATATCATCGATATAGTCTCTGAAACGAAAATAGACGGTGTTATAGCCACGAATACAACTATTGCACGTGATCACTTGAAAACAGGGGATGTGCGAGTTGAGCAAATTGGAGCCGGCGGACTGAGTGGTAAACCTTTGAAAGATCGCTCTACGGAAGTGATCCGATTCCTTTCAGAAAAAAGTAATGCTGCATTCCCCATCATTGGAGTGGGAGGAATTCACTCTGCCGAAGATGCCCTGGAGAAACTTGAAGCCGGTGCCAGCCTTGTGCAGTTGTACACTGGTTTTATCTATGAAGGCCCCAAATTGATTAAACAGATTAACAAGGCCATTCTTAGCGCTTGATCACCTTCTTTACCACAGAGCTCCCGTCTGTGCTGGTTAGACGAAACATATACACACCCGAAGGCAAATCACTAATATCCAGTTGGGTTTGTTCCGAACTCAACTTTAGCTGCATCACCCGGGCTCCTAGCACATTGTAAACTTCCAGATTGGTCGCCCTCAAATTACCGCTTATGGTAACGCTACCATTTGTAGGATTAGGATATACCCTTATAGGGTTTTCTTCTTGCTCCGTGATACTAGTGTAATTCGCGGAATATGCGGATTCAGGCTGGGCAAAGGTAAATCCGATTGCCACGAGGAGTATGAACGGTATTATTAGTAAATTTCTTGGCATGTTGTTTTATTTTTCAATATCGGTCGGAAGTATCACAAAAACTCACAATGACCTCACAAAAAATGCTAAATTTATTCGATGATTGAGTCACTCTATCTTTTCTCTCTGGCAACCATGGGGTTGGCATTGTCTCCGGGACCCGATAATATCTATGTCCTAACACAATCACTCACAAATGGTGCCAAAAGTGGGATTGCCACAACCGCCGGTTTGATTAGCGGATGCATTGTCCATACAACCTTGCTGGCGTTTGGACTATCGATCATCATTACCACCTCCCCGGTATTGTTTTATTCTATTAAAGTTCTTGGCGCCTGTTATCTCATCTACCTGGCATGGAAAGTATTTCGAAGCGATACGGATATTAAACTGGGAACAAATGCCTCCCGGAAATCTTATGGACAATTGTTTAAACAAGGAGTGATCATGAACCTGGTTAACCCAAAGGTGTTGATTTTCTTCCTTGCTTTTTTTCCTGGTTTTCTGTGGGAGCCTTCCGAAAATACTGTAACGCAATTCTATATACTTGGGATTACTTTTATGGTCGTATCGTTTATTGTTTTTAGCAGTCTTGCGCTTCTTGCCGGCAGTATTTCTGCTTATATGTTGAATCATAATAATACCGGAATTATCTTGAAATGGCTGCAAATTGTTGTTTTTGTAGGAATTGCTGTTTATATACTTCTTCCCGAAAATTAGTGTGAGTCTACTCTTAAACCCGCATTATGCAATAGAAAATTTATTACATCTTGAAATTGCAATAAAACCAAAAGTTTCACGGCGTCTTTTAATTTATCCATAGCGATGCTATGCATTGATTAAAAAAACTCTTGGTTTTATTGCACTTTCAACCTTCATCACAAAGTTCTATTGCATAATTCGGGTTAAAATCAGTTATCTTTACCTTGTGCAAAGGGTAAAGCTCATAGAATGTCCAAGAGATGCCATGCAAGGCATCAGGGATTGGATTCCTACCGAAGAGAAGATAGGGTATATACAGAGTTTGTTGCGTTGCGGTTTCGATACCATCGATTTCGGAAGCTTTGTTTCTCCTAGGGCTATCCCACAAATGAAAGACACCGCCGATGTGTTGGCTGGCCTTGACCTCTCAGTTACAGAAAGTAAATTACTGGCTATTGTGGCGAATGTTCGCGGAGCTCAGGATGCCGTAACACATCCCCGGATCAATTATCTGGGGTATCCGTTTTCTATTTCTGAAAACTTCCAGATGAGGAATACCCACAAGACCATCGCACAGTCTATTGAAGTACTTAAAGAAATTCTTTTGCTGGCCAATGAACACGGTAAAGAAGTGGTTACTTATCTTTCCATGGGCTTCGGAAATCCCTATGGCGACCCCTGGGATGTAGATATTGTTGGGGATTGGGCCCACAAGATGGCCGAAATGGGAGTTAGTATACTTTCATTGAGTGATACGGTAGGTACTTCTAACGCGGAAGTGATCGACTATCTCTATTCTAATTTAATTCCGAAGTATCCTGAAATAGAATTCGGGGCGCATCTGCATACCACACCGTCTACATGGCATGAAAAAGTGAATGCCGCTTACAAGGCAGGCTGTCGAAGATTCGACGGCGCCATCCAGGGCTTTGGTGGATGCCCTATGGCAAAGGACGAACTTACCGGTAATATGCCCACCGAAAAAATGCTTAGCTATTTTACAGCTCAGAAAGTAGATACCAATGTCAACACCATGGCATTTGAAAGTGCACATAACGAAGCAACCAAGATATTCACTAAATATTTTTAGCATGACCATCCGACCAATACTCATTATCAGTCTTTTCCTCCTAATTATTTCATGTAAATCAACTCAGAAACCCGCGAATGTCACAGGGGATGATGGAATGATCACCCTGAAATTTGTACAGCTCAACGATGTATATGAAATCGCTCCATTAAGCGGCGGTAAATACGGTGGGATGGCCCGAGTGGCTCATGTGGTGGACTCCATAAGGAAGGGTCATCCAAATACATATTTGGTCCTTGCAGGGGATTTTCTAAATCCATCGCTTTTAGGTACTGTTAAAGTGGATGGAGAACGCCTTAGAGGCAAGCAGATGATCGAAGTGATGAATGCGATGAATTTCGACCTGGTGACCTTCGGAAATCATGAGTTCGACCTGGACGAGGAAGACCTTCAGAAACGACTGAACGAATCGAACTTTCAATGGTTGTCTTCCAATGTTTCAAAAAAGACTGAGGCCGGCAACAAACCATTCTCTGTGGCAAGGGATATCGGAGTTCTTCCTATTCCTTCAGAATACAATCTTACAGTTACTGATACCGACGGTACCATGGCAACTTTAGGTTTTTACAGTGTTTGCCTGGATTCTAATCCGAGGGATTATGTTGTTTACGACGACATCTATGAATCGGCGCAGAACACCTATAATAAATTGAAAACGAATTCCGATCTTATCATCGGACTTACGCATGTAAAGGTTGAAGACGATATTGCGATCGCTCAAATGCTGAAAGATGTCCCGCTCATCATGGGTGGACACGAACACAACAATATGTTAGTTCCCGAAGGCAATTCCGTTATTGCAAAAGCCGATGCCAATGCGAAGACGATCTACATTCATACGCTTACTTTCAATAAAGAAACAAAGGAAACATCTCTGGATTCCAAGCTGTTTCCTATCGATGAAAAAATAGCTTCCAAGCCTGAAGTTGAGGCGATAGTGAATCGATGGAACGCGGTGCTCGAATCCGAGATTAAGCAGGTGATACCCAATCCGCACGAAGTGATCTATTACGCCGATCCGCCGTTGGATGGAACAGATAGTGCCAGTAGGGGTATTCAAACCAATATGGGAGAGATCATAACCGCGGCTATGGCGGCTTCTTATGGCGAGGAGATCAGTGCAGCTATCGTAAACGGGGGTTCGATCAGAATTGATGACATGATCGCCGGTGATGTAACCAGTATTGATATCTTTAGAGTACTACCTTTCGGTGGAATGGTCCTGAAAGTGGATATGACGGGAGAGCTCTTAAAGAAAGTGCTGGATTTTGGGAAATCGAAACGCGGAACCGGTGCCTATTTGCAGCGCTACAACATCCGTGAGGGGTCGCGAGGAAGTTGGATGATCGACGGACAACCCCTGGAGACAGGAAATCGTTATTACACCATAGCTATTTCAGATTTCCTCCTGCTGGGATATGATATTCCGTTTCTTACCGCTGAGAATCCGGGCATACTTAAAGTATATACTCCAAAGGAAGGTGAAATGGCTTACGATGTGAGAAAAGCAGTAATTTTGAACTTAAAATCAAACCAACAATAATGATCAAGAAAGTCTTAAAGATCCTTGGGTACCTAGGTATACTTGCCCTGATCGTGATTCAATTTATTCGTCCCGAAAAGAATGAAGCGGGATATGAAGCATTCAAAGCCTTTGAGGCTGAGACCAAACCATCATCCGAAGTTGTGGGTATACTGAAAGCCAATTGCTACGACTGCCATAGTAATCATACCAATTACCCCTGGTATGCTGAAGTAGCACCGGTCTCACTTTGGCTTGAAGAACATGTCGATCATGGTAAGGACGAACTCAACGTTTCCGAATGGGCGAGCTATTCAGTAAAGAAAAAAGATCACAAGCTCGAAGAATTGATCGAAGAAGTTGAAGAGGGGCACATGCCTCTGGATAGTTACACCTGGATCCACGGCACCTTATCCGAGGACGATAAGACCACCTTGATCCAATGGGCAACTTTGGCTCGTCTTCAGTATAAAACCCAGTTGGAAGTATCCGCTCAATAGACGATCGAGCGGACACTTTTAAATTAGAAGGTATAGTTTATCCCTGCATTAACCATAAAAGGAGCCCCGGGTCTAAGGCCTGCGGGAAGCCTAGCGACTTCATATTCGGTATCGAGCAGGTTGATCACGTTCGCAAATAAGGTGACTTTTTCACTGTAGAAATAACGTCCTGCCAGGTCCATTATAAAGTTTGAAGATATTTTTTCTGAATCCGGTATGACCCCGGATCCTGCCTCGGTGCGGAAATCATCCGTAAAGCGACCACTAAGGCTTACATTAAATACCGAATTCTCCAATGCGGCTGTTACATTGAACTGGTTACGGGCGATATAGGGGATCTGGTCTCCATCCGAAACAGCTCCGAAGATATTGTCGTCACTATCGAAATCGGAAGTGAACTGAGCATTGGTAAAAGTGTATGAAACGGTTAGTGGGAGGCTGAGTTTTCCTTTCGGCGTCTCACCATTCAGCAGATCATAGTTCAACAAGACCTCCAGACCGGCTACAGAGGCTTCTCCGGCGTTGAATTGTTCGAGCGAACCCGTTCCGCCAGAAGCAGCAAGATCACTACCCAGTAGGTTCGAGTAATCGTTGTAGAAACCAACCAACTCACCGGTGATTCCGAGCACACTGAAGCGGCTTCCCAGTTCCAGGTTCAGACTTTCCTCCGGGTCGGTCCCCTCGGTGCTGCCCGGAGGGGCAAATCCTTTGTGAACCCCACCGAATAGCGCAACCTCGTTGTTGAATTTGTAGTGCAGCCCAATACCCGGTATGAACACGTCCACCTGGTTTTCACGTTCAGAAAGGTCGGTGCCTGTTCTTCCTGGGTCACTTTTCCCGAAGTCTTCACGCATCAGGTTTATATTCTCGTAACGCAGCCCGGGAGTGACAGTGAATTTATCAATAGTAAGCTTGTAAAGCAGATGAGAGGCGAATGCCTTTGCACTGCTAATTCGGTTGGCGTCTGTTCCGGGAGTTGCAACTGTGGTTCTAACCATTGCTCCGTTTTGCAGGGCATACAGATCCTTCCACTGAAACCGATCTTCGTAGTCTTCGTGGTATCGAAGTCCGATCTCCAGGTTTTGCATCCAACTGTCACCAAATCTGAAATTCACCCGCGACTGTATCCCTTTTGATTCGTAAGTTCTGTTATTGGCTTTTACTCCGAAGGCGTCATCGGGAGTGTCGTTAATGCCAAACAAAGAATTGAACTCATCGGCAAAAGTATCTGGGTCACCGAGTACGTTACTGATAGAAACTCGCTCTGTAAGAATTACATCGTCCAGCTTGTACCAGTTTCTCTTGAATTTATTGAAATAGGCGGTTGTGTTTACAGTAATGTTTGAACTGGGTTTAATGAGATGACTTAATTGGTATTGGGTATGTTCGTTCACCATATTATCAGCCTGAGAAGCAGCGTATCTGCGATATGGGTCTACTTCGAAGTCGGAGTCGGTAAGGCCGAGGTAGGTTTCATTGGAGTCTTCTTCTGAATATTGCAATTTCAGAGTAAGGGATTGAAACACCTTGGCATCTTTATCCGTGTTCCAGCGCAATTTTCCCAAGACATCTGTTTTGTCGAAACCGGTGTTTTCTCCATTTCCCAACGATTTGAAGCCATCGGAGCTATAATTGTAGAATTGGGTCACAAATCCGAAATTCTCACCTGAATCCCCTAAGGTCGCTTCTACATTCCTGGAGCTATAGCTTCCCATATTGAGTCTCACATTGCCTGAGAATTCGTTTGGGATCTTCTTTGAGATCATGTTGATGGCACCTCCGGTGGTAAATGGTCCGTATTGCACCTGGCTGCTTCCTTTGAGGACCTCAATGGATTCCAGTCGGCCCACCGTTGGGAAATAATAGGCGGCAGGCGCACTGTATGGAGCGGGAGCGATCAGGACATTGTCTTCCATTAAGGTGATCTTGGCACTTCGTTCCGGTGAGGAACCTCTAAGGCTGATGTTGGGCCTAAGTCCGAAGCCGTCTTCTTCGTAAATTGAAACTCCGGGAACCGCGCGGAGCACTTTGTTTACGTCGGTATAACCAAATTGCTGAAGTTCCTGAGGGGATACATAATAGGCAGATCCTGTTCGATTCCTTACCTCAAATTTGCTTCCCAGTATGTTAGAAGAGAGGAGTACTTCGTCCAGGACTTCCGGGGCTTTTTGGGTTGTTTGGGTACTGTCTTGAACCTGCTCCTGCGCATTCATAAATCCACACACCAACAGTGACATATACAGAGATGACCTTCTCATTATATTAATTTAGACTGATTATAAATAGATATTCAATTCGAAGGCAAAATTAAGTTGGGAGGAGCTATTAAGCAAGGTTATTTAGATTAAATTTAAATAAAACATGTGTTAAAATTCATAAGTGATTGAAGACCAAATTATTTTATGGGTGTTAGCGCGGATCTAATCATCTGAAGACCGTTTTTTTAGAATTTTGTACCTTCATAAAAAAGTAAAAGAATGAGTAGAATCCTGACCCTTGTAATAATTTCAATCGCGCTTGTTTCCTGTAAAAGCAAGCAACCATCAATCTTAAGCACCTCCAGTAACCCGTTTCAATCTTCTGCCAGTATTCAACCGCTATCTGGCGTTGATGGCTATTCTATGAACAAGGACTACGGCCTCGAAGGTGAGTTTCCGATTAAAGTAGGGGATAAGAGTCCTGCGAATCAAAGGCGATATATAGCGGCCTTGGCAGGACCCAACGGAGAAGTACTGAGTTTTCATAGAAGAGGGAGCTGTTGTCCATATGACAGTCCGAATGGTTTCGGTGGTTCAGCATTGGTAGATGTATATGAAGTTACCTATGAAGGATTGGATGAGCCCATACTACTTTATATTAGCTTCTATGATTTCGAGAAACTTTACGTTCCAAAAGGCTTGACAAAAAGAGAGCTCTAGATTCCCGTATTTTCCGTATATTTGCACGCAATTAAATGTTAACCACTTCCGGTTCTTCGGAATAAAATTTAATTGCGATGACTGCACACCAAAATAAAATCCTAGGAGAAGGCCTTACTTACGACGACGTACTACTTGTGCCTGCCTATTCCGAAGTTTTACCCAGAGAAGTTTCTATTAAGTCGAAATTTTCCAGGAATATATCCTTGAATGTTCCGATCGTTTCAGCAGCGATGGACACGGTTACCGAAAGTGCCATGGCTATTGCAATTGCGAGAGAAGGTGGAATTGGCGTTCTACATAAGAATATGAGTATTGAACGTCAGGCTATGGAGGTGAGAAAAGTTAAACGTGCCGAAAGCGGTATGATACAGGATCCTGTTACGCTGAAAGCAGATGCCACCGTTGGTGATGCCCAGAATACGATGCGGGAGTATAGCATAGGTGGAATACCTATTGTGAATGATGATGGGATACTAATTGGAATTGTAACCAACAGGGACCTTCGTTTCGAAAAGAACTACGAACGAAAACTCAGCGAGGTAATGACTTCGGAGAATCTAGTAACAGTAGAAGCAGGAACCTCGCTTAAAGATGCTGAGATAATCCTTCAGGAAAATAAGATCGAAAAACTTCCGGTGGTTGACGATGAAGGGAAACTTCTTGGATTAATCACATTCCGGGATATCACAAAACTTACTCAAAAGCCTATTGCTAATAAAGATAATTACGGAAGGTTGCGCGTAGCAGCAGCCCTGGGAGTCACCGCGGATGCAGTAGAAAGAGCAGCGGCCCTGGTCAAGTCGCAGGTTGACGCCGTAATAATCGATACGGCTCACGGTCACACCAAAGGAGTGGTTACCGTGTTGAAAGAAGTGAAAAAGAATTTTCCTAACCTTGAAGTGGTGGTGGGTAATATAGCTACAGGTGAAGCTGCCAAGTACCTGGTAGATGCCGGGGCAGATGCCGTTAAAGTAGGTATCGGACCCGGATCAATTTGTACCACTCGAGTGGTTGCCGGTGTAGGTTTCCCACAATTCTCTGCCGTACTTGAAGTAGCTCATGCTATAAAAGGTAGTGGTGTTCCGGTAATTGCCGATGGAGGTATCCGATATACGGGAGACATTCCGAAGGCAATCGCCGCCGGTGCCGATTGTGTGATGTTAGGCTCTTTGCTTGCTGGAACTAAAGAGTCCCCCGGAGAAACCATCATCTACGAAGGCCGAAAGTTCAAGTCTTACCGTGGAATGGGTAGTGTGGAAGCCATGAAGCAAGGTTCCAAGGACCGTTATTTCCAGGATGTGGAAGACGATATCAAGAAACTGGTTCCGGAAGGTATTGTGGGACGAGTTCCGTACAAGGGTGAACTAGTAGAGAGCATGACCCAATTTATAGGAGGTCTGCGCGCCGGAATGGGTTACTGCGGAGCCAAGGATATCGAATCATTAAAGGAAAATGGTCGATTCGTGAAGATCACCGCTTCGGGAATAAATGAAAGCCACCCTCATGATGTGACGATCACCAAAGAGGCTCCGAATTACTCGAGATAGTCTTAGAGATTGTTGATCTATTCCTCCTCTTTCACCTCAATACCCATGTCTTTTAGCACGGCTAAGGTAAGGTCGAAGCGATTATCGATATAAACTAAAATGTTACTGCGCTCCATTACCTGGGTATATCCTTCGGCCTGGGCTACTTTCTCCAGTGAAGCTCCAATTTTCGTGTATAGCGGCTGTAGTTCCTCATCACGCTTTAATCCTATAAGTTGAGTGGCATTCTGACGAAATTTATTAATATCACCCTCTACGCCAATAATCGAATCCTGCATGGTCTTTCTTTGTTCAGCAGTATATGAAGGATCGTTCTTTGCATACTCATTCACCAAACTTTGGTAGTTCCCCATCTTCTTGGAAAGATCGCTGTCCAGTGTTTTTCCATATTCTTCAACTTTTTTCTGAACATCGAGGATCTCCGGCATTTGAGCCAATACGAAGTCGATATCAATTGTTCCTACCTTGGTTTGAGCGGTCACAGAAACCGCGAATGATAGAATTAGAATCTGAAGTAATTTCATGTGTAGTTGTTTTTAATCATGCAATAATACTAAAGAAGGCAATAAACGAGCCATCTTTCGCAAAATTTTAAGAATCTGAATATACCTGACCCCTGTGCGGTTTAAGTCGGTCCCGAAGGTCTTGCATGCGGCTGCGTTCCGTGATCATGAAGGCTGAGTGATACATTTCACTATGCGCCTCCGTTCCCGTTTTGCTGTTAGGTATTTTTTCTGAATGAATGAACTCGTCCAGGTGTTTTGCGTGATGCACCGCAATATGAGACGCATTTGGTCCGCGAAAATCCCAAATTAGTTTTATTAATTCCATTATTCGTCTTCTGCTACCGATGTTCCGTTTTCTGCGAAGGCTTTAAAGTCGTTTAAATACTTCTGAGATTGCTTTTTGAAGGCACCGGGCATGAGCCACCCCAGCAGTTTCATCCCGAAACCGGAGAATTGGAACTCACTTTCAGAAACCCACTTAGTTGAAGAATCATCCACCTCGTAAAAAAAATTCCTCTGAATATTGTGCACTCCTTTGGTATCGTAATTTGCATGAAATTCAGACGGAAAATCGTTTTTGGTGATGGTTTCGGTCATGGACATTTCCCTTTTACCCATTTTATATTCGAGCTTCATCTTCGCCCCGGGTTGGCCGGGTGACCCTTCCAATAATTCATATCCTAACAGACCTCGTTGCCAGTGTTGCATGTTTTCCGGGTTGTCCAGTTTTTGTATCACTTCTTCACGGGGCAGATCTATGATTACTTCGGTGGTGTATCTCATTTTTGTTTATCGGGATTGGTCTAAAGGCAATTTACATAAATTTTGTCATACAATTGGCTAATACAGCATGCTTCAAGGTATCGAATAATGGTATGTTAATCCAGCTTGCGCAACCGTGCGATTTTGTTATTTTTGCCAGACTTCAATTTCGTATAAATATCTTATTAGAATGAAAAAAGTATTCGTTTTATCGGTGTGTCTGTTGATGACTTCAATCTCAGTCTTTGCACAAAAGAAGAAGGATGTGTTGCTCACTATCAATGACAAACCCGTCTATGCCAACGAATTCAGGCGAGTGTACAAGAAGAACCTTGATCTTGTGAAGGACGAACGGCAGAAAACCGTCGATGGGTACATGGATTTATTTGTCGATTATAACCTCAAGATCGCAGAAGCCTATGAAAACAACCTGCACAAACGCCCTACCTATTTACAGGAATTCTCCAGGTATGAGGAACAGTTATCGCGGAATTACATTTACGATGATGCCGTGGTGGACGAATTAGTAATGGAGGCGTATCAGCGCGGTTTGGAAGAAATTGAAGCCAGGCACATATTGATCTCTGCCGATTATAACTCCAGTCCGCAAGACTCGCTTAAGGCCTATAACAAGATCAAAGAAATTCGGGAGAAAGCACTTTCCGGCGAGGATTTTGAGGCCCTGGCCAGACAGTACTCTACAGAACCCGGAGCTGCCGACAGGGCCGGCTACCTTGGGTATTTCACGGCCTTTTCCATGGTGTATCCCTTCGAAAGTGCTGCGTACAATACGGAAGTTGGAGAGATCTCGGAGATCGTTCGCACCCAGTTTGGCTACCATATTTTGAAAGTGCTCAACAGAAGGGAGAAGGGATCTGAGATTTCAGTTTCTCACATCCTGATTTCAGAAAAAGACAACAATACAAGAACATTCAGTCCTGAAGAAAGGATCAACGAGATCAATCAGCTGCTCAAACAGGGAGAGGATTTTGCGAAACTTGCAGAGCAGTACTCCGACGATAAGAATTCGGCAGTGCGGGGTGGACGACTGAATCGCTTCAGCAGGGGAAGGTTGCGTTCGATGGTATTCGAAGACAAAGCCTTCGAGCTGAAAGAGATAGGTGATGTCAGTGAGCCCTTTAAGAGTGAGTTCGGGTGGCATTTAGTAAAGTTGGAAGAGATACACGCAAAACCAACGTTCGAAGAATTGAAACCCAATCTCGAGAAACGTGTAAAGGATGGAGACCGCTCCAAAAAGGTTACTAGTGCCATCAGCAATAAGATAAAGGAGAAGTATGGGTTTTCAAAAGGAGAGCCATATCTTGAATACTTCGTTGACTTTTTGCCCGATGAGGTACTGCAGCGGAGATTCAGATATGATTCAGTAGCACCCGTTGCCAACAAAACCCTTTTCACCATTGGCAAAAAACCGTATTCCTTCGAGGATTTTACTCGTTTCATTGAGTCTAAGCAACGTCAATTCGTTAACTACAATACTAAATATTCTCTGGTTACAGCGGCATACGATGAGTTTGAAGTAAATTCTCTGAAGGCCTATTACAGGAGTCAGCTGGAACTTGAAAACGAAGATTACGCCACGACTATTAGTGAATATCGAAACGGTCTTTTGATATTCGATCTTATGAGTGAGAATATTTGGAGAAAAGCCAAGGAGGATTCACTGGGTCTGGAAGCGTTTTACCAAAAAACCAAGGAACAATATCAGTGGGGTGAACGTATTAAGGCTACGATAGCTGGAACTACCGAAAAAGAGAATGCTCTGCAGGTTGCCGAATTATGGAAGGAAGGCAAAACGGATGATGAGGTGAAGGAATTGATGAATTCGGAAGAAAAGGTAAGCGTGATCATGACAGCGGGAACCATTGAGGTGACCAATGACAAACTTCCAGAAGGCCTGCCTATCAAAAAAGGAGTTTCGGATCTATACAATAATAGCGGAACTTACGTTGTAATAAGGATTGATGAGATCGTTCCGCCGGGAATTAAGGAGCTCGATGAAGTGAGAGGGAAAGTGATGAGTAATTACCAGATACAGTTGGAAAACGACTGGATGGAGTCTCTGCGGAAAAAATTCAAGGTCGAAATCAATAAAAAAACACTCAAGAAACTCAAAAAGGAATTCAAGTCTTAATGCGGACAAAGCTTTTATTGATATCCCTGCTAGCTACGCTATCGATTTCATGTGATTTTCTGAAACCGGAGGCGAATAAAGTGCCGATAGCTCGAGTAAATGAGAGCTATTTGTACGAGGAGGATATTGCGGCATTGATTTCGGAGAATATGTCTGAAGCAGACAGCACTCTTATCGTTTCGAATTTCATCAATCGATGGGCCACTCAGCAACTGCTCATAGATCAGGCCCGAATCAATCTCACCGAAACTCAGCTGGAAGATTACGAAAAACTGGTTCAGGATTACAAAAACGACTTACTAACGGAAGCCTACAAGAATACCATTGTTTCGCGTCAATTGGACAGCACCATCACCGAGCAAGAATTTGATAATTACTACGAAGAGAATAAGGAAAATTTCAAGTTGAATGACGAGCTCATGAAGATCAGGTACATTCACCTGGATGAGAACTATTCGAATTTGAGTCAGACACGCACCATCCTTGCCCGTTTTGACGATGAGGATAAAAAGATGCTGGATTCCTTAAGCATTCAGTTCAAGGCGTACAATTTCAACGATTCAACATGGGTTAAAAAGCAGGCAGTGATGAATGCTTTACCGGTTTTAAGAACGGCGGATCCCAATCTGTTAAAAAAATCAAATTTTGCACAAATACAAGATTCATTAGGAGTATATTTGGTGAAAATTGAAGATATTCTTAAGACAAATGATATAGCACCTTTGTCTTACGTTCGGCCAACGATTAGGGAAATAATTCTGAATAAACGAAAGTTGGAGTTGATAAGGGAACTTGAAAGAGATATAACAAAAGATGCGGTTAAAAACAACAAATATGAAGTCTACAATAATCAGTAGCCTCTTTTGCCTCTTAATTGGATGGGGAGTAAGTGTGGCCCAGGTTACTGAAACCGGAGAAACTTCGCTGGAGGTAGAGGCCTTGGAAGAAACCCCGGAACCCGTGAAAGTTGATACGGTTAAGAAACCCTTTAAAAGGATCAAAGCTGGTGGAGTCAGTGCAGTGGTTGGAGAATACGTAATCGTGGAATTCGATATCGACCTTGGCTTTATTGAACTGCAGCAACAAGGCGCGTCAATTGAAGATATCTCCCGTTGCCAGATGCTAGGTAAGCTGATGGAGGATAAACTCTATTCCCATCACGCCAAACAAGATAGTATTATAATACCCGATTCACAGACCAATTCAAGGACAGATCAGCAACTACAGTATCTGACCGCTCAATTAGGGACCCAGGAGAAGGTACTTGAATATTACAAAAAAGACAATCTTGAAGATCTTCGGAAAGAGCTTTTTGATGTAAACCAGCAGATTGCTTTGGCTCAGGAAATGCAACGCACTATCACCGATGAAGTGGAGATCACCCCTGAAGAGATACGCAACTTCTTCTATTCCATACCTGAAGATGAACGCCCTGTTTTTGGTGCTGAAGTGGAAGTAGCTCAGATCATAGTGGACCCGGAAGTGACAGAAAAAGCAAAGGAAGACGCTATTAACAGGCTTAATGAAATTCGTACCGATATAGTAGAAGACGGGTCAAGCTTTTCCACCAAGGCCGTTCTTTACTCCAAGGACGAGGGTAGTGCACGAAAAGGTGGACTTATAGAAGGTGTGCGAAGAGATGCCCCCTTTGCTAAAGAGTTTAAAGACATGGCTTTTTCACTGCTCGAAGGTGAGGTAAGTGAACCGTTCGAGACCGATTTCGGATTTCATATTCTCTATGTTGAAAAAATACGAGGACAGGAAGTAGATGTTCGTCATATTCTATTGTTCCCGGAGGTCACTCAGAAAACTCTTGACGAAGCACGCGAGAAGATAGATAAGATCAGGGAAAGTATCGTGAATGACAGCCTTAGTTTCGGCGATGCTGCCCGTTTGTATTCAGACCAAAAGGAGACTCGTAACAGTGGTGGTCGACTTATGAACCCGATTACCGGGGATACTCGCTTCGACCTTACAAAAATGGATCCTACGCTTAGTGCCCAGGTATATAATCTGGCCGAAGGAGAAGTATCAAAAGTATTTACAGACCGAGACAGAACTGGTAAAAGCAGTTATAAGATATTGTCAGTAACGCGTAGGTTTGAAGAGCACCCGGCCGATTTCGTAAAAGACTACGAAAAGATCAAGGACCTGGCTTTAAAAGAGAAACAGATCAAGGCCATACAGAAATGGCAGGAAAAGAAGATCAAGGAAACCTATATTAGTGTAAATCGTGATTACACCGACTGTGATTTCTCCAATAATTGGCTTCAAAAATAAGAAGAGGGTATATGAGTGACGTAGCTGCAATTGAACAACTGGTAACAAAATACAATGCCTTACGGCAGGAGATAAAAAAAGTAATTGTAGGACAGGACGACGTTGTTGAACAAGTGCTGTTATCTATTTTCTCCGGTGGACATGCCTTGCTTATTGGTGTGCCGGGCCTTGCAAAGACCTTATTAGTTCATACCGTGGCCGAAGCTTTAGGGCTTCAGTTTAAGCGGATTCAGTTTACACCGGACCTTATGCCAAGCGATATACTCGGTTCCGAGATCCTGGATCAGAACAGGGAGTTCAAGTTCATCAAAGGCCCGATATTCTCGAACATTATTCTTGCCGATGAGATTAATCGTACACCACCAAAAACCCAGGCTGCATTGCTGGAAGCCATGCAGGAGAGGGTAGTTACTGTTGCCGGACACAGATACACACTCGATAGCCCATATTTCGTATTGGCTACCCAAAATCCAATAGAACAGGAAGGTACATATCCATTGCCGGAAGCGCAGTTAGACCGCTTTATGTTTGCCATCAACCTTGAATACCCTTCTTTCTCGGAAGAAGTGGAAGTGGTGAAAACGACCACCGGAGGTGAGTCGCAATCGGTGAATGCACTGTTTTCAGGAGATGAAATCCTCGGATATCAGAAATTGATACGAAAGATCCCAGTTGCGGATAATGTGATAGAATACGCCGTAACCCTGGTTGGTAAGACCAGGCCGAAGAGTCAGGCGGCCCCGGAGATTGTAAAAAATTATATCGATTGGGGAGCTGGGCCCAGGGCCTCACAAAACCTGATCCTTGGAGCCAAAGCCAACGCCGCTTTGAATGGGAAATTCTCACCCGATATCGAAGATGTGCAGAAAGTAGCCATAGGTATACTTCGTCACAGGCTTATCAAGAACTACAAAGCCGAAGCGGAAGGCTTAACGATTGAGCAGATCGTCACAAGTCTATATTAATTTTAAAGATTATGACAGGTTGAAACATGTGGATTGATCATGTACGTTGTGGTCGTTTCATTTATTGGAATTCTTTTTAGTAACTTCCTTCCCGATATCGCCAACCGAATTACATGAACATCGCCAATAAGAAAAGAAACATCGGATTGGATGTGGCTCGCACCATTGCCATACTCCTCGTACTCTTTTCCCACACACTTTGGATAAGTGATCATTACCCTAAAGTGGTGAGTTCGGCAATGAAGTTGAGCGGGACCGCAGGTGTTGAGGTATTTTTTATCATCAGTGGTTTCCTTATTGGAAAGATCGTTTGGCGAGAACTATTGCTGCCCGATTACTCCTTCAAAAACGTAAAATATTTTCTGCTTCGCAGGTGGTTCAGAACTTTCCCGAACTACTATCTATTGCTCTTCGTGAATGTACTTGTATGGTATTTTATTTACGGTGAATTCCCCGAAAAGGTATACAAATACGTTCTTTACATTCAGAACTTCGCCGATACCTCGCTCCCTTTTTACAGAGTGTCCTGGAGTTTGGCAGTGGAGCAATTCTCATACATTCTCGGGCCCTTTATTCTATATGCCCTGATACGTTTGTTTCCGAAGAAAAACAGGGACAAATTCTTTCTGTGGGTGACCATATTCATACTCCTCTGCTTTACGCTCACCAAAGTCTATTTTTACTATACCAAAGAAGTAGCCAATATTTATGAATGGAATGAATCCATCCGAAAAGTTCTTATTTATAGGCTCGATGCCGTTTACTGGGGGTTCCTACTTCGTTATTTCTACAATAAATACACCGATTGGATCCACAGGCGCGAAAAGTTATTGCTAGGCATAGGATTGTTTGGGTTTATCTTCCTGAATATTCTAAGGGTTCCTTTGGGTATCACCGTTGAACAGACTCCCGGCTTTATGATAATTTTTTACCTGGCCATTCATTCTATCGGGATTTGCTGTATCATTCCTTATCTCGTAAGTATGAAGATGAAGTCGAAGATAGGAGTACAGTTCTTTACAACCATAAGTTTGATCTCCTATTCATTGTATTTGCTCCACTACACCATCATTCTTCATAGTTTGAAAACAATATTTCCTTCGGAAGAACTCCGTGGGGTTTCATTGTGGCTGTACACTTTCCTTTATTGGGGTATAACTATTCTCTTATCTTATTTACTCTACAAATATTTTGAGCGTCCGCTCACAAATTTGAGGGATTCACCCCGATTACTGAAATTCCTGGGGTATTCTAAAAATTAGAATTTATCAATAATTGGCATCAAAAATTGAATAGTATTCAAGATAATTCAATAAAAATTGATATTTTAAGAATTATATTTATTAAAAATGCGGTTTCGCTAAGCATTTTAAAATTATTTTAAAATTTTGTACTTTCGCAACGCTGTTCGCTGAATTACTTATCAGAGGATAGGAGCACATTCAAAACCAAAAAAATTACACTATGGCATTCGACATTGACATGATCAAAAAAGTATACGCCCAATTACCGGCACGAGTTGATAAAGCGCGGGAGATTGTGGGTAAACCTTTAACTCTGGCAGAGAAAATTCTGTATTCTCACCTTTGGGATGGAACACCGAACCAGGCTTTTGACAGGGGTAAAGATTATGTGGATTTCGCACCAGATCGTATCGCTTGTCAGGATGCGACTGCCCAGATGGCCTTACTACAATTCATGCAGGCCGGAAAGGATAAAGTAGCTGTTCCAACTACGGTACATTGCGATCACCTGATCCAGGCAAAAGAAGGAGCATCGGCCGATCTTCAGCGTGCGAATGATACCAGTAGTGAAGTATTCAATTTTCTTGAATCAGTATCTAACAAATACGGTATTGGTTTCTGGAAACCGGGAGCCGGGATCATCCACCAGGTAGTACTTGAAAATTATGCCTTTCCGGGAGGAATGATGATAGGAACGGATTCGCACACAGTAAATGCCGGCGGACTGGGAATGGTGGCTGTTGGAGTTGGAGGTGCAGATGCGGTGGATGTAATGGCCGGTATGCCGTGGGAACTTAAATTCCCTAAACTTATTGGTGTTAAACTAACCGGGGAATTGAACGGATGGACCGCTTCTAAAGATGTGATCCTGAAAGTAGCAGGAATTCTAACAGTTAAAGGAGGAACCGGAGCTATAGTTGAATATTTTGGACCGGGAGCCAAGAATCTTTCCTGTACTGGGAAAGGAACTATCTGTAATATGGGTGCTGAGATAGGGGCGACCACATCGACCTTTGGATATGATGATGCCATGGAGCGATTCCTTCGTGCCACAGAAAGAGAAGAGATCGCCGATGAGGCCAACAAAATTAGAGAATATCTTACCGGGGATCCGGAAGTATATGAGAACCCTGAGCAATATTTCGACCAGGTGATAGAGATTAACCTATCGGAGCTTCGTCCACACCTGAATGGGCCTTTCACTCCGGATCTGGCTACGCCAGTAGGTGAGTTGGGTGAGAAAGCCCGTGCTAACGACTGGCCAATTAATGTGATGTGGGGATTGATCGGTTCGTGTACCAACTCCTCTTATGAGGATCTTACACGCGCAGCTTCCATTGCACAGCAAGCCATAGATAAGAAATTGAGACCGAAGAGTGACTTCGGAATTAACCCGGGATCGGAGCAAATTCGCTACACGGCCGAAAGGGACGGACTTCTGGAAGTTTTTGAAAACCTTGGAGCGACCATATTCACCAATGCTTGTGGACCCTGTATTGGTCAGTGGGACCGAAGTGATGTACTTGGAGATGAGAAAAATACCATCGTTCACTCTTTCAACCGAAACTTCTCGAAGCGAGCCGATGGTAACCCGAATACCCATGCCTTCGTAGGATCTCCCGAAATGGTAGCGGCCATCGCAATTTCCGGACGACTTGATTTCGACCCAATGAATGATACCCTTATCAATGAGGATGGAGATGAAGTAAAGCTAGACGAGCCAAGGGGAATTGAACTACCTCCAAATGGATTCGACGTGGAGGATGCTGGTTATATAGAGCCGGATGCAGACGGAAGTCATGTGAATGTTGTTGTGAACCCTACTAGTGAGCGCATACAATTACTTACACCTTTTGAGCCAATAAAGGACGAAGAATTACAAGGTGTAAAACTGTTGATCAAGGCTTTCGGAAAGTGTACAACAGACCATATCTCCATGGCCGGTCCGTGGTTACGATTCAGAGGTCACCTGGACAACATTGCAAATAACACTCTTATCGGAGCGGTTAATGCTTTCAATAAGAAAACGAATTTCGTAAAGAATCAACTGGATGGTGAATACGGAGGTGTGCCGGATACACAGCGCGCATACAAAGCCGCAGGTATCCGAACCATTGTTGTGGGAGATCATAACTATGGTGAAGGATCGTCCAGAGAGCATGCTGCCATGCAACCACGTCATTTAGGTGTTGCTGCCGTGCTTGTGAAATCTTTTGCCAGAATTCACGAAACAAACCTGAAGAAACAAGGTATGCTGGGGCTTACGTTTGCGAACGAGAGCGATTACGACCTTATCCAGGAAGACGATACTTTCAACTTTGTTGACATTGCCGATTTCTCAGCGGGTAAACCGTTAACTATTGAAGTAGTGCACGCAGATGGAAGTAAGGACACGATCAAGGTTAATCACACCTACAACGACGCACAGATCGAATGGTATCGTGAAGGTTCGGCCTTGAACCTGATCAAAAAGCAGAATGCTTAACCAGGTACTTTCGAATATCAACGAGACTGTCTATAAATGCTTTAATTGTCATTCTGAATTCAATTCAGAATCTGAATCAAGTTCAGATTGACAACATTGTTCTTGCGAAGACAGTCTCTTTTGTTTAAGATCATTTTCGAGATTCTGACGAATAATTCATGAAACCATTTCTTCGTAAACATTGGAGCAATCTGTTGATCGTTATCGCGGTGGGATTGCTCATTGTGCCACAGACCTCGATTCCCATCAAGGTCTTCTTCCAACGGTTGATCATGACATCTCCTTCGGAATTGGATGCTTCAGAAATAAATGAACTAAGCACTTATAACTGGCAGATCAGCACTTTAAATGGTGATGCCGTAAACCTAAGCAGGTCTGAGAACAAAGTAGCGGTAATAAATCTTTGGGCCACCTGGTGTCCGCCCTGCATCGCCGAATTGCCAAATTTTCAAAACCTGTACGATGAACTAGGTGATCAGGTGGATTTCTATTTTGTTTCTGCGGAAGAGCCTGAGATCATTGAACGGTTTCTTCAGAAGAAAGAATACGAACTACCTATATATCTCGAGACAGCAAGGCCTCCAGCTGAACTTCGCGTCAATACGATTCCTACCACATTTGTGATAGATAAGAATGGAAGTATCCTTATTCAGAAGACCGGTGTTGCCCGTTGGGACAGTGATGAAGTAAAAGAATTGCTGCGAAGTCTGTTGGCTGAGTAACCAGTTTGGAATTATGTAATTTTTTTACGACCAGATCGTTTTTCAAGCGCCTCCATTACCACATATACCGTAAGCAACATCCCCAGGTTATAAATAGTATCCTCTACTGGAATAGTTAGCATTCTCAGGGACAAGTTCTCATCGTTATTGTACCAAACCACCTGCTCATCGATCCCGGAACCGGTAAGAATTCCATTCACCAGGAAAAACGGTATGAGGATTACCAAATACGTAGCAAAGAAATTACGCAATAAGTCTTTCCTATAACTCTGTACGATCCCTAACATTAGTAATGCATAAACGAAACATGTGAGAGTGTACCAACGATCATAGTTGTACCATAAGGTGATGATGAGCACTGTTAACAACGAAACAATAATAATGTTGGTTGTCAATACTCCAAAACGAAATTTTGAAGAGAGCTCCAGTAAGGCGTAGTGGGTAAATAAACAAGCGTAAGGTATACAGATAAAGAACATCCATTCTTCAATTGGTAGACCGAGTAAATAATACCCTGTTAAGTAATCGGGATTAAAGCCCCAGAAGCTGTTTTCAGTAAAAACAATATCCCAGGGAATGAAGACGGCCATCATTACCAGGATTCCCAGGAAAAGGGATTTCCATTTCTTGTAAAATTTCAGTCTTGGATGGAAACTAAATAATAACGGTACACTAATAGAACCAATGTTGAGCCAAAGGTATAGGGAGTTCATTAGTTATTTCTTGAAATATTTCAAAGGAGGAAAGAGCATTCCAAAACATTCTCCTTTGTCTTTTCCAAGGTGCTTGTGGTGAATTTTATGGGCTCTTCGAATACCTTTTGCGTACCAATTATTCGCATTGCGGAACATTTTAAAACGCTGGTGGATGAAGATATCATGCACCATGAAATAAGTTACACCGTATGCAAAGATTCCCAAGCCTATAGGCAGACCTGCCCAAAACCCATAATATTCCCATGCGATAAAGCAGCTAATACTTACTGCAGCATAGAAAATAAAGAATGCATCGTTCCGCTCCCACCAGCTTCCGTGATCTTTTCTGTGGTGGTCCTTGTGCAATACCCAAAGGAAACCATGCATGATGTACTTATGGGTAAACCATGCCATAAATTCCATTATACAAAATGTTGCCAGAAAGATGAGTATCCAAAGAAGTACTTCCATGATATTACTTTACTAGTTTAAGTTGATATTTTACATAACTTCGGGTAAGCAGTCCGAATTTTTCGTAGTTCGGTACCCGAATCCTCTTATTTTTAATTTCCATAGCTGGCGTCTTAGCCAGTTTTTTCAGCAGTCTTTTATAGTATCGATATGCGATAAACACACCAAATTTCGCTTCAGCAGGTAATAGAAGAATTCCCTGGTAACCTTTTCTAAAATCGTCTTCGATCTCTTCGATGATCCTCTTTTTCGAATCTTCATCAAGTGCCGAAAGGTTGGTATTAGGAAAATACGTTCTGTTCAACGTCTCATAGTCTGCCTTGAGGTCGCGAAGGAAATTTACTTTTTGAAAAGCTGATCCAAGACTCATAGCAGCATCCTTTAATTCTTCAAACTTCGCTGCATCTCCTTTTACAAAAACTTTCAGGCACATCAATCCCACTACATCTGCCGAGCCGTATATATATTGTTGATATTCTTCGTTGGTAAGATATTCAGACTTCGTAAGGTCCAAACGCATACTTGACATGAATGAATCGATCAGTTCTTTATCGATATTGTAATTGTGAACCGTGTGCTGAAAAGAATTCAGTATTGGGTTCATACTGATCTTATTTGCCAGGGCGTAATTCAGATCCTCTTCAAATTTGCTAAAAAGTTCTTCCTTGTTGTAATCGTGGAAGGAGTCCACAATCTCATCTGCAAACCGGACAAATCCATAAATATTATAGATGTCTTGCCGAATTGCAGGAGCAAGCATTTTGGTTGCCATAGAAAAGGAGGTGCTATATGTTTTAGTCACCTTCTTACTACAACTTTCTGAAACATTGTCGAAAATTGCTTTCACATCAATTGTTTTTTTCAATTAAACCAGCAACCAATTTACCAGAGATAAGCGATGGTGGTACTCCGGGACCCGGAACTGAAAGCTGACCTGTAAAATATAGATTTTTCACTTTCTTGCTTTTCAATTTAGGCCTTAAAAATGCCGTTTGCAATAGTGTATTTGCGAGACCGTACGCATTCCCTTTGTAGGAATTGTATTCACTAATGAAATCGTTCACGCAAAAAGACTCCTTAAATATAACAGAATTTTTAACTTTTTGGCTTGTTAGTAATTCAAATCTCGACATAATTTTGTCGAAATATTTTTCACGTATTTCGGGCGTATCCTCTATCCCGGGAGCTAATGGAATCAGGAAAATTCCTGCTTCTTTCCCTGCTGGTGCCGCAGAATCGTCGGTTTTCGACGGGAAACTGGCATAGAATAATGGTTCTTCGGGCCATGCGGGTTGGTCGTATATCGCTTTTGCGTGTTCTTCAAAATCCACATCGAAAAATAGGGTATGATGATCCACATTTCTTATAGGATGGTCGAACCCTACATAGAATAACAGCGAGGAAGGAGCGAATACTTTTTTATCCCAGTATGATTCTGAATACTGCCTTAGTTTAGGCTCGAGCAAAGTTTCGGTATGATGGTAGTCTGCTCCACTCAGGATTATATCGGCATTTATATCTTCTCCATTTACTTTAATTCCTTGTGCTGTTTTGTTATTGGTAATGATTTTTTCCACGGAAGCATTGGTGTGGATTTTCACTCCCAGTGATACCGCAAGATCTCGCATACCTTCTATCACTGAATACATACCGTCTTTAGGGTGAAAGGTTCCCAAACCGAAGTCGGCGTAGTTCATAAAACTGTAGAAAGCTGGCGTATTTGAAGGTTTCGCTCCCAGAAACAGGACCGGGAATTCGAGTATGGATATGAGTCGTGGGTTGTTAAACTCTTTTCTTACTTCCTTGCTTATAGTTGAGAAGAACTGACCGATCTTCTTAGCCGTAGCTGGTGTTACCAATTCCAGGGGAGAAACTCCTGGCCTATAAACGAGGTCTTTGATGGCGATGTTGTAATTATCCAGGGCCTCATCCATGAATTTCTTCAATTTCACAGAACTCCCGGGTTCTTCTTTTTCAAAAGCTTTACAGATTTTTTCCAGGCTATCTTCGATAGTGATGAAATCATTCTCACCAAAATATACTGAATAGGCTGGGTTGAGTTTTATAAGTTCATAGTAATCGGAAGGATGCTTCCCAAAGTCACCAAAGAATCGCTCAAACACATCTGGCATCCAGTACCATGTTGGACCTATGTCGAAGGTGAATCCCTCTTTCTTCAATTGGCGCGCCCTGCCACCAACGGTGTCATTTTTCTCATAAATAGTAACCTTGTTGCCTGCCTGCGCGAGGTAAGCTGCGGCGGCTAAAGAGGAAAATCCGGACCCTATGACTGCAATGTCTTTCATATTTTGTTTAACAAACATATTAAATAATTAAACAAAATATCGACAGGTCAGGTCTTTTATGATTTTTTTAGTGTTTCGATCTTAGAAATGAAGTCGGCCAAAGATGAAAATACTGTAAAGTTCTTATCCAGTTCCACACCTGTCAATTCAGTTGTTTTGTAGCCCATCAACCACAGGTCGTAAGTACGATCGGAACTAATTTTTTTGTTGAATTCCTTTATGTAGTCTAACAAACCTTGACGATCGGGCTTAACTGTAAAGTACGAAATAAATGTGATGTTCTTATGGTGTTTGATCACAAATTTCAGACTATCCAGTGGTATATTATTCCCGAGGTATATCGTTTTAAATCCAGCATTTAAAACTTCATAGTTTGCGTATAGCAGTCCGATCTCATGAATTTCTTCATAAGGAAGGTATAGGGCGAAAACAGTACTTGTTTGTGTTGGTTTTTTGCGTTGTACTTTTTCAGTATTCAGAACGATCTGTTGTTTCATTAGTTCTGAAATAAATCGTTCGTGAGATGGATCGATGGTCCCGGTTTGCCATAATACGCCTATTTCGTTCAGCAGTGGCATGAAGACATCGAAGAAAATTTCCCGAAACGATTTCGTCTTGGACAGATTATCGAATGTTTCCAGGAATAGTTTTGTGTCGAAATCCAGCATGGCCGACTTCAACGCATTTAAGGCGTATGCTTCCTTTTTATCTTCTCCATGTCCCAGAACCAACTTATTTATCTCCTTCTCACTTAGCTTTGCGATTTTCGAGATCTTGAGTCCCTCGTTGTACAGAAAAGTAACGTTCAGGAGTTTCTTAAGATTAATGAGGTCGTACTGACGGATGTTCGTTTCTGTACGATTGGGTTCAAGTAGGTTGTAGCGTTTCTCCCAGATCCGAATAGTATGAGCCTTAACGTTGCTCAGATTCTCCAAATCCTTGATACTGAATTGTGTTTTGACGTTCATAGCGGCATTTTTCACGGACTAAAGTACGTAAAAATGCTAATAGTGTTTAATAAAGTTTTCTAAAAAATAAACAAAAAGTAATTACGGGAGTTAGAAGACTCACCAGATTATTTCAGATATAAAGGTAGGTCATGAGCCAGTTCACCTCTGAAAATCGTGTTCAAAAAATTACGATTTTCACCTGCTCGCCACGCCCAAAACGGGCTCAACAATTGTCATTCTGAACCTGCCCGAAGGTCATGGCGGGCTTGATTTTTGTCAATCTGAACTTGATTCAGATTCTATTAGACACACTTTCATTCTTTGAGACCCTCCTTTTGAGACTGGCTAATCGTAACCCCAAATGGGAGCGTTGTTAATTCCCGGCTCGCATCTGAAATTTGTGTTTCACAGTTTACAAATTTCACCTGCTCGCCACGCCCACCACGGGCTTAACTTTCAGCAATAAAAAAAGTCACTCTATTTAAGAATAATTTGAGAGTAGGAGATGGGAGTGTTTTGGATTGCCGGCTCGCATCTGAAATTTGTGTTTCACATTTTACAAATTTCACCTGCTCGCCACGCCCACCATGGGCTTAACTTTCAGCAATAAAAAAAGTCACTCTATTTAAGAATAATTTGAGAGTAGGAGATGGGAGTGTTTTGGATTCCCGGTTCACATCTGAAATTTGTGTTTCACAGTTTACAAATTTCACCTGCTCGCCACGCCCACCACGGGCTTAACTTCAGTCAATAAAAAAAAGCCACTCCGTTTAAGAATGACTTTCCGTGCCCGAGATGGGAGTCGAACCCATACGCCCTATTGGACACATGGCCCTCAACCATGCCTGTCTACCAATTCCAGCACCCGGGCAAAAAAAAAGTTAAACCGCGGGGCTTAACTTTTTTTGTGACCTGACTGGGGCTCACTTCGACTGCGCTCAGTGTAAACTTCTCGCCCCATAAGCTAACGCGATACAAACCTGCGGTTTGTAAAATCACTTTGTGACCTGACTGGGGCTCGAACCCAGGACCACCTCCTTAAAAGGGAGGTGCTCTACCAACTGAGCTATCAGGTCTCCTTCATTGCGGGTGCAAATATACTATCAATAAATTTATTTTTCAAAGCATATTAAATTAAATTTGTCAATAAGCGATGAGAAGCTTCAGAACCATGAACATAACAATCCTGAGCGAATGATCTTAGTACTAATTGGTTATATGGGCAGCGGTAAAACTGCTGTTGGTAAGGAGCTGGCATCAACGTTGGATTTCTCTTTTACCGACCTGGATAATTACATCGAAATTCAAGAATCCAAATCCATACAGGAACTATTCGCCACAAAAGGAGAGATCTACTTCAGAAGAAAAGAAAGCGAAGCCGTTGCCAAAGTTCTGAATGAAAAAAACAAGCTCGTACTTGCCACAGGAGGCGGAACACCCTGCTATGGAAATACCATGAATCTTTTCCTGGAATCGGAGCAGGTAAGAACAATCTACTTAAAAGCTTCGGTGGATGAACTCACGACGCGATTGTTTGAAGAGCGAAGTAAAAGACCACTTATAGCCCATCTGGATGATAGGGAGAATCTAACCGACTTCATACGGAAACACTTATTCGAAAGAGCACCGGTCTATGAAAGATCGGAAACCATCATTTCCGTAGAAGGAAAAAGTATTTCTGAAATAGTACGGGAGATCGTTCTCCAGCTATTCTAGAATAGCCCGGTCATTGTCCTTTTCAATGATCACGGAGACATTTTCGCTTATGGAAGTAGATAGCGAAATACCTTTAAAATCGGCTTTTACAGGATACTTTTTATGATTCCGATCAACAAGCACAGCGGTTTTGAACTGCTTTAGAGGAACTTCCAGGAAATGTTTCACTCCATAGATCAACGTCGTACCACTATGTAATACGTCGTCTACCAGTACCACCGACTTATTCGTGTAGGCCTCGGCATCGATCGAGGTCTTGATTGGATTGGTAGGGACTGATTTGTCGATGGTTACTTTGCACAGTGTTACATCAATAGGAGAGACCTTCTCCACCAGGCGCTTCAGTTTCTTTGCCACAAGATAACCGTTGCTCTCAATACCCGCGATAACCACCTCTTTCTCATTGATGTTGGTCTCATATACCTGGTAGGCCATCCGTTTCAGCTTGTGAGCGATCTGGGTCTTATTCAGAATTACTGTTTCCTGTGCCATGTAGTTGTTTTTTTCAAAGATAATAAACCGTTGAACTAATCGAATTCACTTTCGGTAAAATCCTCAAGGTCTCTCCGATCCTTTTTCGTTGGCCGTCCCACACCCTTTTTTCGGTAGTATTCTTTCGAGTATTTAAGCAGTTCCTTATTGGCAAATGCCTCTTTGGGTGTAGTGTCCTTGCGATACATATCAACGAGTTTGGCGCCCAATCGGCTATCGGGTAGGTCAAGTACTTCCAAAGTGAAATTGATTTGCTCCTTTCGCAAGCCTATTGCGTCTCCGGGATATACCTCCCTGGATGGTTTCACCGTGCTCCCGTTCACCGTAATTGAACCCTTCTTGCAAGCACGAGTAGCAATACTTCTCGTTTTATAGTATCTGAGGCACCAGAGATATTTATCAACCCTCATACAATCCCACTTAATTCTACGTTAATATATCGTACAAAAATAGTGGAAAATTGTATCTTGCACCACTCTAAAAATTGATGATGAAAAAATATATTGGTCTACTTTTCACCGCACTATCGATTCTCCTGATTGTGAATTCGTGTGGCAATGATGACGATGTACAAGATAACTTCATTCCTGCCAGGGATCGAGCGGAAGAAGCACCGGTGGCCCAGGCTATAATTGAAGAATACCTGAATACTCACTTTTATAATTACGAAGAATTCGCGAATCCTCCGGCTAATTTCGATTTCCAGATCAAATTCGATACGATAGCAGGGGTTAATTCGGATAAAACACCTTTGAGAGAACAGGTCACTTCCAAAATGGTAAAGGATCGTATTAAAGAAGGATTAGAATACAAATTGTATTACCTCGTGGTAGAAGAAGGGGGAGGAGACCGCCCGGAATTTCCTGATTTAGCGACTATCACCTACGATGGGACCTACATAAACAAGGAAGAAGAGATTCTACCTTACTCACGACGATTCGATGCATCAACAATTCCTATTAGATTCGATATGACAGCTGTTGTTAATGGGCTGCAAGATGTTCTGGTTGAGTTTAAAGGTGCCACCTCTATAGTTACTAACCCTGATGGGTCAACTTCCTTTGAGGGTTATGGCATCGGAGCTGTTTTTATGCCTTCCGGTCTTGGTTACTACGTGAACCCCCCACCAACTTCGGTGATTCCTACCTATGCCCAGTTGATCTTCGCCTTTCAGCTATACGAAAATGAAATGGGTGACCAGGATAACGATGGTGTGCCATCGGTTGTGGAAGACCTAAATGGGAATAATTTAGAAGAAGACGATGATACGGATTTAGACCTTCTTCCGAACTATGCTGATAACGATGACGATGGTGATGGTCGTCCAACAAGAGATGAGATCGAGATAGACGCCAATGGAAATATTACTTACCCCGATGAAGATGGGGATGGGATTGTAGATTATCTGGATTCAGATAGTTAGAATTAATTATTTCTGAAAAAATTAGAAAGCCTCACCGTTTAAGTGAGGCTTTTCCTTTTTAATTACTGAAGGAATACGGTCCTTCACCAAAAGGCTTACTTGCGTCCCATTACTTTCTTAGCCGCTTTATGGATGGCTTTGGCGTTTAGTCCGTATTTCTCCATCAGTTGTGCTGGAGTTCCGGATTCCCCGAAGGTATCTTGAGTTGCCACGAATTCCTGGGGCGTTGGTGTATTTTCTCCTAAAACCCTGGCAACACTTTCGCCAAGACCTCCGTGGTAGTTGTGTTCTTCAGCGGTTACAATACAACCCGTTTTGGCTACACTATTCAGGATAGCTTCTTTATCCAATGGTTTGATAGTATGAATATTGATAACATCTGCCGAGATTCCTTGCTCATGAAGCGAATTGGCAGCTTCCAGGGCTTCCCATACAAGGTGACCGGTTGCCACTATCGTAACATCGTTTCCTTCCTGTAGCTGCACTGCCTTTCCAATCTCGAATACCTGGTCTTCCGGGGTGAAGTTAGCTACCTTGGGCCTCCCGAAACGAAGGTAGACAGGTCCGTGATGCTCTGCAATAGCAATGGTAGCAGCTTTAGTTTGATTGAAATCACAAGTGTTAATCACCGTCATCCCGGGCAACATCTTCATAAGTCCGATATCTTCAAGGATCTGATGTGTTGCTCCGTCCTCACCCAGGGTAAGTCCGGCGTGAGATGCACATATCTTTACATTCTTATGACTGTAAGCGATGCTTTGGCGGATCTGGTCGTAGACTCTTCCGGTTGAGAAATTGGCAAAAGTACCGGTGAAGGGAATCTTACCACCAATGGTCATCCCTGCAGCTATTCCCATCATATTGGCCTCAGCGATCCCTACCTGGAAAAAGCGATCCGGATGGTTCGCTTTGAATTCGTCCATTTTCAGGGATCCGGTGAGATCGGCACAAAGAGCCACAATGTTTTCGTTCTTTTTTCCTAACTCTGTGAGTCCGGCTCCAAAGCCTGAGCGAGTATCTTTCTTACCGGTATCTGTATATTTTTTCATTCTTTTATATTGAATCCGTTGGAGATGTTTATTGATGAATTGATGTCCTTAACTGAAATAGCTTCGAATAAGGTGCCACTAGTAGTATAGGCACCAAGGATAAGCCCGTTGGGAATGTCGAAACTTGCACTGCCTTCGCTTTCGGTCTTGCGCAGCATCAACTCGACAAACTCATTGATTAAGTTTAAATTATTGACTGGCCTGTTGGTATCCATGACCAGGGTGAGTGGTTCTTCAGGTTCATTCTTCGGGTATAGTAAGAAAGTTGGATAGCTGTTGCCTACGAGATTTATTTTATCGCCCGTGGCCTCCGCTATAAGATCCAGATCGCCCTCCAGCGGATCACGTTCAACAGGAATAAAATTCTCTACATTCATCTTCATGAACATGATATTATCTTCAAAATTGAAATGAAAATAGAAAAGCATCTGCTGGGTGTCCAGAACAAAGTTCGCATCCGAATTTGAAAGATCGAAATCAGGATTCTTCAGTACACTCCTTCCGAAATCTTCCCCCAAAAAAGGAATATTTGAATGCAGGTACCTGCCATCCTTAGTGAAACCCACTGTAATAGTGTCTGATGTATTTCGCCTGGGAGCAGGAATAGTATAGGTTACTTCGTAATCCAGGTTCACCGTGAGTTCCTGACCCTTAGCACCAATGGTACACGACAGAATCAGGAAGACAATGAGTAACTTTTTCATCTTAGTAATCTCCAATGGTTTCAGGATTTTGCGCAAGTGCTATTTCCAATTGCTCATCGTTTGGTGCTTTTCCGTGCCATGCGTGGGTGTGCATCATGAAATCCACACCGTTACCCATCACTGTGGTCATTAGAACACAAACGGGCTTGCCTTTACCCGTAAGTTCCTTAGCGCTTTTCATTCCATCGATCACCTGCTGCAGGTCGTTTCCGTTCTCAATTTCAAGGACGGTCCATCCGAAAGCCTCAAACTTGGCTTTAAGGTTACCTAAGGCAAGTACATCATCTGTCGATCCGTCGATCTGCTGTCCATTGTAATCAACGGTCACTATGAGGTTGTCTACTTTGTGAGCCGCCGCATACATGATCGCTTCCCAATTCTGACCTTCCTGTAATTCGCCATCACCGCAAAGCGTGTAAACGAGATGATCGTCATTGTTAAGTTTTTTTGTTGTAGCTGCACCCACAGAAACTGAAATTCCTTGTCCCAGGGAACCTGAGGCAACCCTTATTCCGGGTAAACCTTCATGAGTGGTAGGATGGCCTTGTAATCGTGAATTAATTAAACGGAAGGTATTCAGTTCATCTACCGGGAAGTAGCCCGACCGTGCCAGGACACTGTAAAATACCGGAGATATGTGACCGTTGGATAAGAAGAAGATGTCTTCTTCAGTTCCGTTCATGTCGAATCCTTCTTTTCTGTCCATGATCTCCTGGAACATGGCTACAAAAAACTCGGTACAACCCAATGAACCACCGGGGTGGCCCGAATTTACTTTATGAACTTGTCTTAGTATATCCCTACGTACCTGGATTACTAAGTCGTTTAGATAGGAAATATCCGGCATAATCTTGTTTTTTACAGCTTCAAAAGTAACGCATTCTCAAAGTGGAACAAAGGGCTAAATTGGGCAGTTATTAACGATTTGCCCTAATTAGTTAACATAATTACAACATTCCGAAATCTCTGAAGCTTCTAACAGTATTTTAGGAGGCTAAACCCACAAATCGTATATCTTTGCAGCTCAGCACGGGTTTTGGCCCTTTAAATGCGATTATGCACTTTCAACTGGAAGGAAAAGACGAGAATTCATCTGCGCGTGCGGGTACCATCACACTCGGTCACGGGAAAGTAGAGACACCTATATTCATGCCCGTTGGAACGGTGGGAACCGTAAAAGGAGTGCATCAGCGGGAACTTTCCGAAGATATCAACCCGGACATCATCCTGGGCAATACCTATCATCTTTACCTCAGGCCCCAGATACCCATACTGGAAAAAGCAGGTGGTCTGCATAAATTCATGAACTGGGACCGGAATATCCTAACGGACAGCGGCGGTTACCAGGTATATTCACTCTCAGCAAATAGAAAGATAAAGGAAGAAGGAGTAAAGTTCAAATCGCATATCGACGGAAGCTTTCACTTTTTCACTCCTGAAAATGTCATGGAGATACAGCGTTCGATAGGCGCCGATATCATTATGGCCTTCGATGAATGTACACCCTATCCCTGCGACTACGATTACGCCAAACGATCGATGCGTATGACGCATCGCTGGCTGGATCGTTGCCTGGATCACCTTCAGAAAACACCTTTGAAATACGAGCACGAACAAGCTTTCTTTCCCATAGTACAGGGAAGCACCTATAAGGATTTGAGAAGGCAATCGGCCGAGTATATTTCAAATACTGATGCCTTCGGAAATGCCATTGGCGGGCTATCGGTTGGTGAGCCGGCGGACGAAATGTATGAAATGACGGCGGTAGTAACTGAAATACTTCCGGAAGAGAAACCACGTTACCTTATGGGAGTGGGAACACCTATCAATATTTTGGAGAATATTGCACTGGGTATCGATATGTTCGACTGTGTCATGCCCACCAGGAACGGAAGGAACGGAATGTTATTTACCGCACATGGGACCATTAATATCAAGAACAAAAAGTGGGAAGATGATTTTTCGGCTATAGACGAAATGGATATTACCTGGGTGGACACGGCTTACAGTAAGGCATATTTACGTCACTTATTTACTGTAAACGAAATGCTTGGACGTCAGATCGCAACAATTCACAATCTCGGATTCTACCTGTGGTTGGTAAGAGAGGCGAGAAAGCATATCTTAGCCGGCGACTTCAGATCCTGGAAGGAAACCATGGTGAAACAAATGGACAAACGCTTGTAATGCTTAGCATACTGGACAGGTACATATTGCGCAAATACCTGGGGACCTTCATCCTCTTGTTACTTCTATTCATTCCGATAGGTATTACAGTAAATCTTGCCGAAAAGATAGACAAGATCCTCGCTAACGAGGTGCCATTCATTGAAGTGGCGAAATACTACCTGGATTTTACCGTCTATTTTGCCAACCTGCTATTTCCACTATTCCTGTTCCTTTCGGTGATATGGTTTACATCAAAACTGGCTAACAATACCGAAGTGATCGCCTTTCTGAGTAGTGGTGTGTCCTTCTCAAGGTTCCTGCGACCCTATATTATAGGTGCGACCATAGTATGTCTTGGTGCATTGGTTCTGGGGATGTACCTGGCTCCCATGGCGAGTAAAGGATTCAACGAGTTTACCTATACCTATTTAAAGAAAGGTAAACGAGATCGCAACCAGACTAATGTGTTCAGGCAGATCAATGAAAATGATTATATCTATGTGAGCTATTTCAACGTAAAGGAAAAATCAGGAAATAATTTTACGCTTGAACATATTGAAGGGAATAAGATGGTCTACAAGATCTCTGCAAGTCGGATCAAATTCAATGAAGCAGATAGCACCTATTCTTTATTAAACTATAAGAAACGTACCATCCTCGAGAACGAAGACATCATTGAGAAGAGGAGAAGGGTGGATACCACCTTTACTTTCGAACTGGAAGATCTTACCCCGGTTGAATACATAGCCGAAACATTGAATTTCACAGAACTGAATAAATTCATCAAGAGAGAGAAAGAGCGAGGTTCTTCCTATATCAATCGCTATGAGGTTGTTCAGTACAAAAGGTGGAGTTTACCGGTGTCGGCTTATATCCTCACCGTGATCGCAGTGGCGGTTTCATCCATTAAGAGAAGGGGAGGAATGGGTGTGAATCTTGCCATCGGAATCGCCATTGGTATGGTTTATATCTTCTTCGATAAGATCTTCGGCACTATGGCCGAACAGAGTACGTTTTCTCCTTTCATTGCTACCTGGTTCCCTAATTTTGTATTTGGTATTTTAGCAGTATATCTGTTACGAAATGCAAAACGCTAGGCTTCTCAATTACCTTCACCTTCATGTGATCGTTTTCATTTGGGGATTCACTGCTGTCCTGGGAGCGCTGATATCCATTGAAGCCATTCCCCTCGTTTGGTACCGCATGTTGTTGGCAACAGGTTTTATTTTGCTCTTTCTCCTGTTGTGGAAAGTAGATTTAAAACACACCCGAAAGGCCCTGGCTGGTTTCTTTATCGCAGGTTTGCTCATTGCATTGCACTGGTTGGCTTTCTTTGGCGCTATCAAAATTTCGAACGTTTCCGTTACCCTGGCGGTGATGTCTACAGGTGCTTTTTTCACATCCTTCCTGGAACCTCTTTACTATCGACGAAGGATCAATGGATATGAGGTACTTTTCGGAATCCTGGTGGTTATAGGACTCTATATCATCTTTCAATTCGAGACAGCTTATGTGAACGGAATTCTTCTGGCGTTGTGTTCTTCTTTTTTAGGTTCGCTGTTTTCGGTGATCAACGGGAAGATGGCAAAGCGACATAAAGCCTCGGTCATATCGTTTTACGAACTGCTTTTCGGTGTGATGTGCATTACAATTTACCTGATGTTCAATGGTAGTTTTACTTCGGAATTTTTTCAGCTGAATAAAAACGACTGGATATACCTGATCATTCTCGCTTCGGTGTGCACGGCCTATGCATTCATAGCCTCGATCCACGTAATGAAATGGCTTAGCCCTTACACCGTTATGCTCACCATCAACCTGGAACCTCTTTACGGAATCATTCTCGCTTTGCTTATCCTGGGAGATTCGGAGAATATGAGTCCGCAATTCTACTATGGAGCACTTATCATATTGGTTACGGTGATCATAAACGGAATCATGAAAACCAGGCGCACTATAAAAAGTAAAGGAGGGAGGGCTAACTAAATTCAAAGTTTTATCTTTGTGAGCTAAGCCAACTAAATTCAGCAAACCTTTAATTATGGAATATCTTGAGTTTGAATTACCTATCAAGGAGCTACAGGAACAATACGAAAAAGCCTGCAAGATTGGTGAAGAGAGTGATGTAGATGTAAGCAATACCTGTAAGCAAATAGAACTTAAGCTGGAAGAAACTAAAAAGGAGATTTATAAGAACCTAACTCCCTGGCAGCGTGTCCAGCTTTCCCGTCATCCTAACCGTCCCTATACTTTGGATTATATAAAAGCCATCTGTGGGGATTCTTTTTTGGAACTGCACGGTGACCGCAGTTTTAAAGACGATAAGGCGATGATCGGCGGACTGGGAAAGATTGGTGACCAGAGCTATATGTTCATAGGTCAGCAAAAAGGATTCAATACCAAGACCCGACAGTATAGAAACTTCGGAATGGCCAACCCCGAAGGTTATCGCAAAGCATTGCGCCTTATGAAAATGGCCGAAAAATTTGGTGTGCCGGTGGTGACCCTCATCGATACTCCGGGTGCATATCCCGGCCTGGAAGCCGAAGAAAGGGGACAGGGCGAGGCAATTGCAAGGAATATCATGGAAATGACCCGTTTGAAAGTTCCTATCATCGTGGTCATCATAGGTGAAGGAGCCAGTGGAGGTGCACTGGGGATAGGAGTAGGTGATAAAGTGCTAATGCTTGAAAACACCTGGTACTCGGTAATCTCCCCCGAAAGCTGCTCGTCCATCCTCTGGCGTAGCTGGGAGTATAAGGAACAAGCAGCAGAAGCCCTCAAGCTAACTGCCGCCGATATGAAGAAACAAAAGCTCATCGATCAGATTGTAAAAGAACCTCTTGGAGGAGCACATAGCGATAAGGAAAAAACATATCTCATAGTAGCCAATGCAATCGAAAAGGCATTTCGAGGTCTTGAGAATTTATCCCCAAAGGAATTGGTGGAAAATCGTATGAAAAAATATTCTGAAATGGGAGTCCATAAAGGCTAAATTCAGCAATAACAACCCTTTAGAAAATCCGAAGTTTCTGCTTCGGATTTTTTTGTAACTTATTAACAATAAATCTGAGTTATGAACAGTTCAATTGTTAATGAATGGTGAATACTAGAACCTACCGAAATTACTGCTTGTCTTAACATTTTATTTACATTCGCTCAATGGAAAAACTGAAACCTCACTCAACGTATCCTTCACGGTCGTCCCAGGTTATTTCTTTGGAAAAAGGAAAATTACCTCCGCAAGCGGTTGATTTAGAGGAAGTTGTGTTAGGGGCAATGATGATCGACAAAAAAGGTGTCGATGAGGTCATTGATATCCTCAACGCCGAGGTCTTCTACAAAGAGTCACATCAACACATCTTTGAAGCCATCCACATGCTCTTTGAAAACAGTGAGCCAGTGGACTTATTAACCGTTTCGGCCCAATTGAAGAAGAATGCTAAGCTGGACGCGGCTGGAGGGGAGTTTTACCTGGTACAATTAACGCAAAAAGTGTCCTCTTCGGCACACATTGAATTCCATGCGAGAATAATCCTTCAAAAATTCATTCAACGCAGCCTCATCAAGATATCAAACGAGATCATCGAGGACTCTTACGACGAAACCACCGACGTGTTCGATTTACTCGACAATGCGGAGTCGAAATTGTACGAAATCACACAGGGAAATATCAAACGATCTTCGGAAACTGCACAAAGTTTAGTTATCCAGGCCAAGAAGCGAATTGAGGAAATTGCAAATCGTGAAGGATTATCAGGTGTTCCCTCAGGATTCACAAAGGTGGACAAACTAACATCAGGTTGGCAGCCCAGTGACCTTATTATTATTGCAGCTCGACCGGGTATGGGTAAAACAGCACTTACCTTGTCAATGGCTCGAAATATAGCTGTGGAGCACAATATACCCGTGGCCTTCTTCTCACTGGAAATGTCATCGGTTCAGTTGATCACACGATTGATTTCTTCTGAAACAGGCCTTAATTCAGAAAAGCTAAGAACAGGGAACCTTGCCAAACACGAATGGGAACAGCTCAACGTGAAAGTAAAGGGACTTGAAAAAGCACCTCTCTTCATCGATGATACACCATCACTTTCAATTTTTGACCTAAGGGCCAAGGCGAGACGTCTATCCTCTCAGCATGGTATTCAGTTGATCATTGTGGATTACCTTCAACTAATGACTGCCGGAGGCAGCATGAAAGGGGGAAACAGGGAGCAAGAAATCTCAACGATCTCCAGAAACCTGAAGGCACTTGCAAAAGAATTGAACGTACCGGTTATAGCACTTTCTCAGCTGTCCAGAGCCGTGGAAACAAGAGGGGGTAGTAAGCGTCCATTGTTGAGTGATCTGCGTGAGTCCGGGGCGATTGAACAGGATGCAGATATAGTATCCTTCATCTACCGTCCAGAATACTACAAAATAGACGAATGGGACGACGAAGACCGAACTCCTACGGCAGGTCAGGCAGAATTCATAGTTTCCAAGCATCGTAATGGTGGGCTGGATGAGATCCGACTCAAGTTCATCGGTCACCTCGGTAGGTTTGAGAACCTCGAGACTTTCGACTTCCCAACCGAGATCCATTCAAGGATGAATGACGCAGCTAATGATGACACCTTTAAGACCGATCATTTCCCATCGGCCGATGAGGCCTTCGGAAGCAGTATGAACGATGATCTATCTCCGGACGACGACAACGACGTGCCGTTCTAATTGCCGGTTATATATTTCTTAAAATTCAATTTGGAACAAATTTTGTCGTTATCTTAGCATGATGACGCGATTATTCACCCTTTTTATACTACTTATGTCCTTCGGACAGCTCTCTGCTTCTTATATCCTGATTCCCATGGATGCGGAAGGCCAGAAAGAACACCTCAAAGCATACGGAATTACCTACTGGACTCTCGAACGCCAGCAAAAAGTGAAGTGGCTCCTCAATTACAGAGGTGGCTCCTTTCTTCTACCGGATGCTGAAGAGATTCGGAAGGAGTGCCAGATCAGGGGAGTCTTGTATGAGGTATTGTCAGATTCGAAAGCAGAACAGATACTCGAAGAGATAAGCAGCCCATCACAAAATATGGAGGCCGTGGTATTGGAAAAAGCACCGCGCATCGCGGTGTATTCACCAAAGGGAAATCAACCCTGGGATGATGCCGTTACCATGGTACTAACCTACGCCGAGATTCCATATACGGTTGTATACGATGAGGAAGTTTTAGGCGATCAGTTACTTCTCTTCGATTGGTTACACTTGCACCACGAAGATTTTACGGGTCAGTATGGGAAGTTCTATCGCGCCTATCGCTCTGCACCCTGGTATATTGAAGAAAAACGCAAAGCAGAAGCCCTTGCCACTAAACTAGGATATAGCAAAGTTTCCGAAGCTAAGCGCGATGTATCTCTGAAGATCAGGGACTACGTTATTGGCGGTGGATTCATGTTCGCCATGTGCAGTGCCACAGATAGTTTTGATATTGCCCTGGCGGCTGAAGGCGTAGATATCTGCGAACCTATGTTCGATGGGGACCCAAGCGAACCCGGATATCAGGGGAAAATAGATTTCAATAAAACTTTTGCGTTCAAAGATTTTACCCTCGAAAGGAGTCCGATGGTCTATGAGTTTTCTTCTATCGACATGACTCGCGACAGGCGAATAATTAAGGAGACCGACTATTTCTCATTGATGGATTACTCTGCCAAATGGGATCCGATTCCATGCATGCTTGTGCAGAATCATACCTCCCTGGTAAAAGGCTTTATGGGACAGACTACCTCTTATAGAAGAAGCACAGTAAAGTCGAATGTCCTCGTGATGGGTGAGACCAAAACAAATGGCGAGGCCAGATACATTCACGGTATCAAGGGTAAGGGTTTCTTTACCTTTTATGGAGGTCATGATCCCGAGGATTATCAGCACAGGGTAGGGGACGCCAAAACCGAATTAGCGCTGCACCCCACATCTCCGGGGTATAGACTGATCCTAAATAACGTGCTCTTCCCGGCAGCCAAGAAGAAGAAGCAAAAGACCTGATCTATTCTTCAGTGAACGATTCAAAATAATCCCTGGGCGGAAGCACCATAATTTCTACACGCCTGTTTATTTGTTTGTTTTCGTCCGAGTTGTTTTCTACTCTGGGTTTTGATTCACCAAATGCTCGGATTTCAAAATGATAGTCTCCTACATACGCCAGCATCTTTTCGAGTTTTTTATGGACCGATTTACACCTGTTCTCAGATAATTCAAGGTTGTACTCTTCTTCACCATCATTGTCGGTATGGCCTTCAATTAGTATGGTTCCTTTTTCCACCACACGAATGGCTTGTACCAGTGAATCCAGGGTTTTCCTTGCGGACGACTTTAGTTTGTATTCATCTACATCGAAAAGAACATCGGCATTTACTGAAATTTTTAGTACGCTATTGATTGCAGCTATGGCATCGATATCCGCCCCGGCACTTTTACCGGCACACTCGTCTTTCAAGTCCCTGATTCTTACATAATAAAATATCTTATTTGGGTCTATATTACTGTTGGAGAGGTCTATTTTCGAAGTTCCACCATTGGTAGCACCAGCGCTATACCATATCATACCGTCTTCACTCACCTCAATTGAGGCACGTTCACGGGCAGGTCCTACTTCAAAAATGGCCAGGTCGGGACCAAGTAGATCCATAAATCCATTGTTATTGAATTTCAGCACTAATGAGCCCTTGCAGCCCAGCGACACAAAATCGGGGCTTTTATACCCTTTGTAGTTTGGCCGGTTCAAAGCCTGGGTACTATCCCTAAAAATGCTAAGTGGCCTGGGAAAACCCATGTGAAATGCTACTACGGAATCGGCAAAAGACACTTTGCCCAATGGGAGGTGAATACGATGTCCATCGCTTCCGGTGTAGTTGAACCTGGGTTCAGGCTGGGCGAAGCAGTTTGCCGCCAGGAGGATCAAGACGATATGGAAAAACCTGAAATACAAAAGATTACACTATTTCACGAATGTACAAATTTCTGTTTTCTCTTAATGAAAATAAAAAACCCGCTCATTGAGCGGGTTTTTCCGAAGTAATATGTTAAAATCTTATTTTACTTTGTCTACAATAGCTTTGAAAGCTTCCGGGTGATTCATAGCCAGGTCGGCAAGAACCTTGCGGTTCAATTCGATGTCATTGGCTTTGAGTTTCCCTATAAACTGAGAATAAGACATTCCGTGCTGACGTGCCCCCGCATTGATACGGGTGATCCATAGGGATCTGAAATTTCTCTTTTTTGTACGGCGGTCGCGATATGAATACAACATGGCTTTTTCCACGGCATTCTTAGCAACTGTCCAAACGTTTTTACGTCTTCCAAAGTAACCTTTGGCGTGCTTCATCACCTTTTTTCTTCGGGCTCTGGAAGCAACTGAATTTACTGATCTTGGCATAATTTAATTTTTTTTGTAGCAGGCGGTTTCAGTGATGAGTTTTTAGTGTTAAGTTTTAAATATTCATCAACTTAAAACTTAGAACTCAAAACTTAAAACTCTTTACGGGCCATACTCCAGGGTTTTTAAAATAGTTTAACCGGTTAAGGATTACTTCAAACGAAGCATCTGCTTAACATTGTCCTCATCATGTTTATGCACCGTAGTGTCATGAGTGAGGGCTAGCTTGCGTTTTTTCGACTTCTTTGTTAAGATGTGACTTTTGAACGCATGCTTTCTTTTGATTTTACCAGTACCTGTTAGCTTAAATCGCTTCTTGGCACTGGATTTTGTTTTTTGTTTCGGCATGTTTCCTATGTTTTATATTACTTCATTAATCTTTCCCTGAACGCTCATTTTCCTATTGGTCCCTGAGCATGTTGAAGGGTTATTTCTTTTTAGGCGCGATGAACATTGTCATTCGCTTTCCTTCCAGTCTTGGCATTTGCTCTACCTTTCCGTAGTCTTCCAGTTCCTGGGCAAGTCGGAGTAACAATATCTCCCCCTTGTCTTTATATATGATCGATCGCCCCTTAAAGAACACATAGGCCTTTAGCTTGGCTCCGTCCTTCAAGAATTTCTCGGCATGCTTCTTTTTAAACTCATAGTCGTGATCATCTGTGTTGGGTCCGAAACGGATCTCCTTGATTACCACTTTAGAGGCTTTCGCCTTTAGCGCTTTCTCACGCTTTTTCTGTTCGTAAACGAACTTTTTGTAATCCATCACCTTACAAACAGGTGGGGTTGCTTTCGGTGAGATCTCTACCAGGTCTAAACCTTGTTCCTCGGCTATTTTAAGTGCCTGTTGTCTGGAATAGATTCCTACCTCTACATTATCTCCAACCACACGGAGTTCCTCCGCACGGATTTTGTCATTGATCCGGTGTAGATCTTTTTTAATGACCCTTGCCGGGCCTCTGCTTCTTTTTCTTCGTATTGCTATAACTAAGTATTTATAAATCCGTCAATGCGGATCTGTTAAACATTAAATTCGACACTATTCTTTTCAATTTCCGAATTAATCATTTCGGAAAATTCTTCAACGCTCATCGTGCCTATGTCGCCTTCGCTATGTTTCCTTACAGAAACCGTACCATCATTTTCTTCCTGTTCACCAACGATAAGCATATAAGGTATTTTGCTCATCTCCGCCTCACGGATCTTCTTTCCGATGGTCTCGTTGCGATTGTCAACAAGGGCGCGAATTTCGTTATTTTCTAACAAATTTAAAACTTTTTGAGCGTAATTCTCATATTTTTCACTGAGAGACAGTATACTAACTTGCTCGGGCATGAGCCACAACGGGAAATTACCTCCTGTATGTTCCAGCAGTATGGCGACAAAACGCTCCATACTTCCAAACGGTGCCCTGTGAATCATAACCGGTTGGTGGAGTTCATTGTCACTGCCCTTATAGGTTAGTTCAAAGCGTTCCGGTAAGGTATAATCCACCTGTATAGTTCCCAATTGCCAGCTTCTCCCAAGAGCATCCCGCACCATGAAGTCAAGCTTAGGTCCGTAAAAGGCTGCTTCTCCTGTTTCTATTACAAAATCAAGCCCCTTATCCGTAACTGCACTTACTATCGCTTGCTCGGCCTTTTCCCATACTTCAGGATCTCCAATATATTTCTCGGGCTTTTCAGGATCCCTTAAAGAAACCTGGGTAGTGAAGTCTTCAAATCCTAACGAACCAAATACATACAACACAAGGTCGATCACCTTTTTGAATTCCTCATCCAATTGATCAGGAGTACAGAAAATGTGGGCATCGTCCTGTGTGAAACCGCGTACGCGGGTTAGGCCGTGAAGTTCTCCACTTTGTTCGTATCTGTAAACGGTTCCGAATTCAGCAAAACGCTTTGGCAGGTCTTTGTAAGACCATGGCTTGCTTTTGTATATCTCACAGTGGTGTGGACAGTTCATCGGCTTCAACAAAAACTCTTCATCCTCATTGGGAGTCTTGATAGGTTGAAAGCTGTCTTCACCGTACTTGGCATAATGACCGGAGGTAACATATAATTCCTTCTGTCCGATATGTGGCGAAACCACCATTTCATAACCGGCTTTCTTTTGAGCTTTCTTTAGGAAATTCTCCAGTCGTTCTCTAAGAGCAGCTCCTTTTGGCAACCACAAAGGAAGACCTTGCCCCACCTTTTGAGAAAAGGTAAATAAATCCAGTTCTTTGCCTAGCTTTCTGTGGTCTCGTTTTTTAGCTTCTTCGAGAAGCTCAAGGTATTCTTTCAGTTCCTTTTGCTTCGGAAACGATATGCCGTAAACACGAGTTAGTTGCGGATTGTTCTCATCACCTCTCCAATAGGCTCCGGCGATACTCATCAGCTTCACCGCCTTTACGATGCCTGTGTTTGGGATATGTCCTCCTCGGCAGAGGTCCGTAAACGTATCGTGATCGCAAAAAGTAATGGTGCCATCCTCCAGGTTTTCAATCAGCTCCACCTTGTATTCGTTCTCCTGGTCGCGATAGAATTGCAAAGCTTCTTCCTTACTTACGGATCGCATTTTAAAATCATGCTT
The DNA here is from genome assembly GCF_026126405.1 of Aureitalea sp. L0-47. Classification (GTDB taxonomy): domain Bacteria; phylum Bacteroidota; class Bacteroidia; order Flavobacteriales; family Flavobacteriaceae; genus Pukyongia. The sequence goes on along the minus strand of NZ_JAFMTQ010000003.1, from coordinate 1,017 downwards.
TCCACGAGCGATCTCCAGCATCTTGTTCTCTACGGCTGGTAGATCTTTTTCAGAAATAGTATGGCCATTGAGGTCAATGTCGTAGTAAAACCCATGCTCGATGGGTGGTCCTATCGTTAATTTGATGCCCGGATACATTTCTTCCAGCGCCTGTGCCATAATATGGGAAGTGGAATGCCAAAAGGCTTCTTTGCCCGCATCATCGCGCCAGGTGTATAGCACCAGGGATCCGTCTGTGTTGAGTGGGGTAGAGGTCTCGACCTTTTCGTTGTTGAACGATGCCGAAATTACATTTCGTGCCAGCCCCTCACTTATGCTCTTAGCCACATCCATGGGAGTAGTTCCGGCCTCCACTTGTTTTACACTTCCATCTGGTAGCGTGATCCCAATCATATCTTATTAATTTAAGGGCCAAAGATACTACGGTTTTCGGCTATAAACAATAAGGTCTTATGGTATTATTTTTCTTTGGGCGTTACCCCTGTAGGAGAGCAGAGCACCCTACATGGGTCGGGCTTTGCGCTTTATCTCTCCATAGCTCTGTGAGCGAAGGAGAGGATGTCGCTTCAATCCCTAACGCGGAGATCGAACCTAATAGAGTAGATATATAGGTAAAGATTTGTTGTAAAATATTTCCTGGAGTAATTTGAGAAGTATCAAATACTTAGATAAGCAGCACGAAACTTTTTCGAAATTTTATCTCTGAATCACTTGTGGGAAATAAAATGGACTGTATATTTGCATCCGCTTTCACGAGCGACATAAGTTCTTAAAAACGGGGAAATTCTAAAGTCTTCATTTTTATTTTGAAATTAATTTTCAAATCCTTGTTGGGATTAAAAAATGTTGTATATTTGCACCCGCTAAAAACGGCTGATTTGAATGTTGGCTGTTTTTTTGAGTTAAGAAAAGACGCCTCGAAAAGGGGTACGTTCATTGAGATATTGAAATTGACAGCGTATATGGGATTGGGACGGAAACGTCTTGATTCTATATCGAAATGACTAAACTAAGTAG
>NZ_JAFMTQ010000039.1 GCF_026126405.1 Aureitalea sp. L0-47 | reverse complement strand
AGGATGATATAGACGCTGGAGAGGTGATCAACCAGGCTACGGCCACGGGAGTAGCACCAGACCAGAGCACGGTAACGGATCTATCGGGTAGTACAACAACTACGGACGATGAGACCATTACAGAACTTTGTCAGGATTCGAAGATTGCCATCACTAAGGAGGCTACTTATTCTCCGGGAACGGATTGTAGTCAGCCAGGTGAGATCATTAATTACAAGTTTGAAGTATTCAATACGGGTAATGTAACCTTAACCGATATAGTTGTGGATGACCCACTATTAGGTGGTGTTATTCCAGGACCAGCGGCGGGTGACGATGATAATGACGGCGAACTTGATGTAACGGAAACTTGGCTATATGTTGCCGATTACACGATCACTCAGGACGATATTGACCTTGGTGAAGTAATGAACCAGGCTACTGCGACAGGAGTTGATCCTAATCAGATGACGGTTAGTGACCTTTCAGGTACTACTGTAACGACTGATGACCCAACGGTAACTACACTATGTCAGGAATTTGATATAGCAATTGTTAAGGAAGCGATGTATGATGACGGAGGAAACTGTTCACAGCCAGGTGAGGTGATCGAATATACTTTCACAGTATCTAGCGAAGGAAACGTAACCTTGTTCGATATAGTGGTAGACGATCCGTTACTTGGTGGCGTTATACCAGGACCGGATTCAGGAGATACGGATGGAGATAACGAGTTAGATGTTGATGAAACCTGGGTTTATACTGCTACGTATACGATCACTCAAGGTGATATTGATGCCGGTGAAGTGGTGAACCAGGCAACAGTTACTGCTTTAACTCTTGATCAGACACCGCTGACTGACCTTTCAGGTTCAACTACAACTACTGATGATCCTACGATCACAACCCTTTGTCAGGATGCTTCAATAGCACTGATCAAAGTAGGTGCATTGATCGATGAGAACATGAACGGTTGTACGGATCTTGGTGAGAAGATCGAATACAGTTTCGAAGTGATCAACAATGGTAACTTACCATTAACAAATGTTACGGTTGTAGATCCACTGGTTGCGGTAGTAGGAGGGCCAATAACCCTTGAGCCAGGTGAAAGTGATACAACTTCTTTCACTGCGGAATACGAAGTAACCCAGGATGATATAGATGCCGGAGTCGTAATTAACCAGGCAATCGCTGAGGGTACCACACCTGATGGTTCGATCGTAGATGACCTGTCGGATGATAATAGTCCGCTGGAAGACGATCCTACTATTACGGAGCTATGTCAGGATCCAATGCTCGAGGTTGAGAAGATCGGAGTATTCGATGACAACAATGGTAATGGAAATACAGAAGTTGGTGAGACTATAAGTTACACATTCAAAGTAACTAACACAGGTTCAGTTACTCTGTATGACATCATGATCGAAGATCCACTGCCGGGAATCGTAATCGAAGGTGGACCTATAGAGGTATTGGAGCCAGGAGAGTTCGACGACACGACCTTTACTGCGACCTATACTATCACACAAGAAGATATCGATCGAGGATTTGTGGAGAACCAGGCTACGGCTACAGGATACGACATTAACGGAGATCCAGTTATTGACCTGTCTGACGACCCTAATGATCCTACAGATATTGATCTTGAAGGTGACGATGAGCCAGATGATCCAACTATCGTGGTATTACCGATTGTATTAGAAGAGCCTCCATTTGAGATCTTCAACGGTATTACTCCTGATGGGGATGGCTTGAACGACTTCTTCCGAGTGGTTGGGATAGAGTTGTATCCGAACAATAACATGAAGATCTTCAACCGTTGGGGTGTCCTGGTATGGGAGACTGATGGTTACGGAGGTACTAGTGG
>NZ_JAFMTQ010000038.1 GCF_026126405.1 Aureitalea sp. L0-47 | reverse complement strand
CCGGCGTTAGTTACCGTGAAAGTGTAGTTGATAAGCTCTCCGGGATCTGAACAATCACCGCCATCATCATACATCGCTGTTTTCAGGATGTCGATGGCAGGGTTCTGACAAAGTTGCGTCACAACAGCTTCCGAAGTGTCGGTCACTGTGCTCTGATCTGGAGCTGTTCCTGTTACTGTGGCTGTGTTCGTTACTGAACCGGTATCAATATCATCTTGTGTAATAGCGTAGCTTCCGGTGTATATCCAAGTTTCAGTTACATCAAGTTCACCGTCACCATCATCATCTCCTGAATCTGGTCCGGGAACCACTCCACCTAATAGTGGATCGTTAACAACTACATTACTTATCGATACGTTACCGGCATTGGTCACCGTGAAAGTATAATTGATAAGCTCTCCCGGATCCGAACAATCACCGCCATCATCATACATCGCTGTTTTCAGGATGTCGATGGCAGGATTCTGACATAGATCGGTTACCACGGTGTCTGAAACATCTGTCACTACCGTTCCGTCAGGATCGGTACCTTCCACAGTGGCAATATTTGTTACTGAACCAGTATCGATATCGTCCTGCGTAATTGCATAATCTGCTGTGTATATCCAGGTTTCATCTACGTCGAGGAGTCCGTCGTTATTTGTATCTCCTGAAACGAATACAATAGGCACTACTGGGTTAGGATCTTCGAAGAGCGGATCAGTTACCTGAACATTGCTCAATGGAACATTACCCGGATTCGTTATTGTAAATGTATAGGTAATTGTTTCTCCCGGATCTGTACACTGATTCTGATTTTGGTCGTTCAGTACGCCCGTTTTCACGATCTGAATTACTGGGTTTGGCGTTTGTTCAATAAGAATATAAACCGTGGCTCTATCTCTCGCTTGAGGTGAACCATCATCGAAAATCTCATAAACAAACTGGTCGGTTCCAATAAATCCTGCACCTGGAGTGTAGGTAAATGTACCATCAGGGTTTAAAGAGAGAGTTCCGTTTGAAGGGCCACTCACCGGAGAAACCGTAGTATCAACAGATTGTGCATCTCCTTCTACATCCTGATCGTTATCCAGCACATTCCCTGTTACAGGTGTATCGATTTCACCGTAATAAGCATCGTCATTAGCGGTTGTAATATTTCCGTTATTAGGGATCACCTGTATGGTCACTGTTGTCGTATCACATAGGGTGGGTGTTCCATCATCACAGATGGTATATTCGAAGGTATCTTCACCTTCAAATCCTGGATCCGGAGTATAGGTATAGCTACCATCCGGATTCAACACTACAGAACCATTAGCAGGCTGAGTATTTCCAGTTATCGTAAGCGGATCTCCATCCGGATCAAAGTCGTTAGGAAGTACATTTCCATCAACAGGAGTATCGACTTCAGTCACGTTGGTATCTGCATTGGCAATTGGCGGATCGTTATCGATCACAGGATCATCAACAACTTCAATATAGACAGTTGCCGTATCACATGCCTGTGGATTTCCTCCATCGCACACCTGGTACTCAAAACTATCCTCACCTACAAAATCAGTATCCGGAGTATAAGTATAAGTGCCGTCAGGATTGAATACCAGTGTTCCGTTGTCCGGACCACTGCCTGCAACCAGGGTAAACACTTCAGTGCCCGCTGGTCCGTCAGGATTCAGGTCATTCGTACTAACATCACCGATCACCGGTAGGTTTACAAACGTATTATTGATATCGTCTATAGCTAGAATATCATTGTTCGGATCGGCTACCGTGAGGTAGACCGTTGCCTGATCGGTTGCAACTGGAGCTCCATTGTCGAAGATCTCGTATACGAACTGATCCGTTCCGAAGAAACCAGCATTTGGCGTATAAGTGAAACTACCGTCAGG
>NZ_JAFMTQ010000037.1 GCF_026126405.1 Aureitalea sp. L0-47 | reverse complement strand
GAAGAGGTCCGAAAGGAGTTTAAAGGACACTTTACCCTAAAGAGATAATACTTCAGAAATAAACCATAGAAAAGCCACTCAAACGAGTGGCTTTTTCTTTTGTTCACAAGGTCGATATACATAGATTCAATTGCACTGATAATCGAGAATTGGCCATTTTTTCTGATTTTTAGGAAATTATCATGTATTTTCATACCGAATTAAAAAAATCAGCGTGAAAAAAATAGTACTCCTTTTAGCCCTAATTTTTAGTGCAACCCTATCAGCGCAACCGGTAACACTGTTCGAACAGTTCAATGGGCGATATGATTTTCTGGCTTTTGGAAACACCTTGAATACAGGACCAAACCCTTGTAATATACTCACGCAGAGTAGTGCCGATTTCAGTATGCCGATTGGTGGTACCCTGGTTACAGCCAAACTCTACTGGGCTGGCTCAGGATCTGGTGATTTTGACGTCGTACTTAACGGAGATCCCGTTACTGCCGAGCGTAACTTTGGCATCAATTTTAACGGGCTGGATTACTTTGCTGCGTATGCCGATGTTACCAATATTGTAAATGCAAACGGAAATGGGACATATACCTTGTCCGAATTGGATTTGACTGCTGTTATCCCTGCTTATTGTGGAAACGCAACTGATTTTGGTGGGTGGTCGATCATAGTAGTTTACGAAAATCCAGCATTACTTCTGAACCAAATTAGTCTGTTCGATGGACTGGAGTTTGTTTCTTCATCAAACCCATCTCTGGATATTACTCTAACCAATATTGATGTGGCTACGGACGAGTTATCAAAGATCGGATTCCTGGCTTGGGAAGGAGATGCAGGCTTAGCGATTAATGAAAGTCTTATTATCAATGGCGTACTCATTGATAATCCACCTCTGAATCCAGGTGACAATGCCTTTAATGGTACCAACAGTTATACAAATGCCACGGATCTCTGGAATATGGACCTGGATGTGTATTTTCTTGAGAATATCGTGATGCCTGGAGATACGTCGATTCCTATTAGCCTGACTTCTGGAGCAGATTTCGTAATGATCAATAACATTATAACCAATGTTAATTCTGAAATCCCCGATGCCACTATAGAAATAGATGACGTTGGAGTCCTTTGTGCGAACAATAACATCGATGTTTCCTATACAGTATATAATATTAATAGTACGGCTCCTCTACCGGCAAACACGCCAATAGCTTTTTATGCAGACGCAACCTTGATAGGTCAGTCTCAGACTTTGACTGAAATCCCTATTGATGGTTCAGAGTCCGGTATGATCACGTTGAACATTCCAGTGGGTACTCCTGTACTTTTCGATCTTATAGCGGTTGTTGATGACGATGGAACGGGAAATGGTATTGTGAATGAGACAAATGAATTGAACAATGAGTTCATTTTGCCAATAGACTTGAATCTATTGGCGCTGCCGTTAGGTCCTGATATTGATTCTTGTATTGGCGAAACCGTAATTTTAGATACGGGTATAAACGATCCGTTGTGGTCGTTTCAGTGGTTTTTCAATAATGTTATAATTCCCGGAGCAACGGGCCCTTCCTTGCCAGTAACCGCACCCGGACTCTATCGTGTTGATGCTTTTGAAGGAATCTGCTTTGTGAGTGATGAGATCACTGTTACTTTTAATCCGGTCCCTATTGCTGTTGAACCCACACCTCTTAATGTTTGTGACGAATTGCCCAACGACGGTTTTGCGATTTTTGACCTGACTTCCAAAGATGCTGAAATAATTAATGGGCAACCCAATACTTTTGTTGAATACTATACAAGTTTAACACTAGCACAAGCTGGTACTTTGCCAATTCCGAACCCTACCACATTTTCGAATACTACCTTAGGTTTCCAAACTGTGTGGGCGAGATTGGAAAGTACAGATCCGGGTGCATGTTTCGACATTGTTCCCTTGGATCTTCAGGTGAACGATTCTCCTGCCATCACGGATCCTATTTCGGATTATTTCCTTTGCGACAATGACCAGGATGGTATTGAGGTATTTGATCTAACGAC
>NZ_JAFMTQ010000036.1 GCF_026126405.1 Aureitalea sp. L0-47 | reverse complement strand
AACGCCGGTAATGTATCGATAAGCAATGTTGTAGTAACCGATCCACTATTAGGTGGAGTGGTTCCCGGACCAGATTCAGGAGATGATGATGGTGATGGTGAACTGGATGTAACCGAAACTTGGATCTACACAGGTAGCTATGCAATTACACAAGATGATATTGATGCTGGTTCAGTAACAAACACGGCAACGGTAACAGGAATAGCTCCTGACCAAAGCACGGTTACAGATACTTCGGCTGCGGTTGTGACTCAGCTTTGCCAGAGCCCAGCGATCGCAATCGTAAAGACAGGTGTCTTTGTGGATGTGAATCAGAGTGGTTGCGCCGATCCTGGAGAGTTCATAGATTATACATTTACAGTAACTAATGAAGGAAATGTATCCTTAGCGAATGTTACAGTGAACGATCCGTTGTTGGGTGGAAACATTCCCGGACCGGATTCAGGAGATGATGATGGTGATGGAGAACTGGACGTAACGGAAACCTGGATATTCACGGCTTCCTATACAATTACTCAACTTGATATAGATGCCGGTCAGGTAACCAATCAGGCCGTTGCTGAAGGTACCGCACCTGATCAGAGTATAGTGACCGACCTATCTGATGATAACAGTGTTCTTGAAGATGATCCAACTGTTGTACCTCTTTGTCAGGATGCGAGTATTGCACTAATCAAAGAAGGCGAATTGCCACCGCCAAGTGGAGGTGGTTGCCCAACGCCTGGTGACGTTATCGAGTATACATTTACAGTAGTAAATACTGGAAACGTAACACTAACGGATATCACAGTTACGGATCCGCTGGTAACAGTGGTAGGTGGTCCTATCGACCTTGCTCCCGGAGCAACCGATGCAACGACCTTCACCGCGAGTTACGTGGTAACTCAGGCCGACGTAGATGCCGGAGAGGTTGTGAATCAGGCGACTGCTGAAGGTACAACACCTTCGGGTGGAACTGTGTCTGACCTTTCTGATGATGAAGTAATTACTGAAGACGATCCTACTGTTGTTGAACTTTGCCAGACTCCGGTCATAGCGATTGTGAAGCAGGGTACATTCAATGACTTGAACGGAAATAAATGTGCCGATCCAGGAGAGACGATCACGTATAATTTCATCATTTACAACCTGGGTAATGTTACATTGAATAATATCCTTGTAACAGATCCACTTGTAAATGTACAAGGAGGACCGATCTCACTGGCACCGCTTACAACCGACACAAATTCATTCTCTGCGGTTTATACTATCACACAAGGAGATATAGACGCTGGTGAAGTAGTGAACCAGGCAACAGTAACAGGTACCACTCAATTAGGTGATACTGTTACGGATATTTCTGATGAATCGAGTGAATTTGATGATGATCCAACGGTCACCATACTTTGTCAGGAACCGGCCATTGCCCTTATAAAAACGGGTACACCCGCCGATGAGAATGGTAACGGATGTGTGGATCTTGGAGAAACCATTATCTATGATTTTGTTGTGACGAACGTTGGTAATGTTCTATTGACGAATGTAACGGTAACCGATCCGTTAGTTGAAGTTGTTGGTGGGCCTATATCAATTCCTGCAGGTGAATCAGATACTGAAACATTCACTGCAGTTTATGAAGTGACCCAGGCTGATGTTGATGCCGGAATTGTGAGTAACCAGGCAACAGCCGAAGGAACAGGTCCGGGTGGTGTAATAGTCACTGACCTATCTGATGACGATAGTATATTCGAAAATGATCCAACGGTGACTACACTCTGCCAGGAGCCTGATATTTCACTTGAGAAAACAGGTGTGTTTAACGACAACAACGGTAACGGTGTAGCAAACGAAGGAGAAACTATCACGTATAGTTTCAAGGTAACGAACACAGGAACTGTAACCTTGTACAACATCATGATCGAAGACCCACTTCCGGGACTTGAGATCACTGGTGGTCCATTACCTCAGTTAGATCCTGGTGAATTTGATGATACAACTTTTGAAGGTACGTATACCATAACTCAACTTGATCTTGAAAACGGATTTGTGGAGAACCAGGCTACAGTAACTGGATTTGATGAAAATGGTAATCCGATTACAGACCTATCTGATGATCCAACGGATCTTACTAATATGGATGTTGACGGTGATGGCGATCCGGATGATGTAACTATAGTAGTATTACCGGAAGTTCTGGATGAACCTCCATTTGAGATCTTCAACGGTATTACTCCTGATGGAGATGGCTTGAACGATTTCTTCCGAGTAGTTGGGATAGAGTTGTATCCGAACAATAACATGAAGATCTTCAACCGTTGGGGTGTCCTGGTATGGGAGACTGATGGTTACGGAGGTACTAGTGG
>NZ_JAFMTQ010000035.1 GCF_026126405.1 Aureitalea sp. L0-47 | reverse complement strand
AGAGCTTCCCATGCCGCTGTAGTTGGCACGCTCTGACTGGTTTGCATAAAGTCACAAGGATCGGTTGGATCGGTACCATCGATGATCTCATCACCATTAGTTACACCATCTCCATCACAATCAAGATCATTCCAGGCTGCTGTTGGAGCTACTGTTTGGTTTGCCACAACCAGATCACAAGGATCTAATGGGTCTGTATTATCTAAAATTTCCTGTCCGTTGGTTACACCGTCTCCATCACAATCCAGGGCATCCCAGGTAGGAGATGTAGTCACAGTTTGACTTGCTTGAACAAAATCACAAGGATCAAGTGGGTTTGTACCATCATTTATTTCATCACCATTGGTCACTCCATCACCATCACAATCCAGTGCTTCCCAGACCGGAGTAACAAGAGTAAGGTCCTGACTGCTTTCGAGGTAATCACAAGGATCTTGTGGGTTGGTGCCATCATTTATTTCCGTTCCGTTTGAGACTCCGTCACCATCACAGTCGCCTGCAAGCCATACAGCAGAAGCATTGGCTGGGTTTTGTATCGAAGAATCGTAATCACAAGGATCGTATGGATCCGTACCAGTGGCAACTTCATCACCATTGGTTACACCATCGCCATCACAATCGGCTGCTGCCCAAATCGCGTAGTTCGGACTTGTTGCAAGAGGTATAATAGGTGTAGTGGCTACACAAGGATCAAGTGGGTCCGGATCAGTTCCGTTAGGATCACCATCACCATCACAATCCAGGGCATCCCAGGTAGCACTCGTGGCCACCGTCTGGTTAGCAAATACAAAATCACAAGGATCTTGTGGATCAGTACCATCATTAACCTCATCGCCGTTGGTAACACCGTCACCATCGCAATCCAGGGCATCCCAGGTTGAAGATTGTGGTAGGGTTACACTGCTTACCATATAATCACAAGCATCCAGTGGGTCCGTACCATCGATGATCTCATCACCATTGGTTACACCATCACCATCACAATCAAGATTGTTCCAGGCTGTTGTTGGAGTAGTATTTTGACTGGCTACCACCAAATCACATGGATCCTGTGGGTCTGTATTATCTAATATTTCCTGTCCGTTGGTCACACCATCACCATCACAGTCGAGGTCTTCCCAAGCTGTAGATGGAGTCGCAGTCTGACTGGCTGCTACGAAATCACATGGATCTCTAGGATCAGTACCATCAATAATTTCTTGTCCGTTAGTTACACCATCACCATCACAGTCTAAGGCATCCCAAGCTGGGGTTGGCGTAGTATCCTGATTGGCTACAACAAGATCACAAGGATCAAGTGGGTCTGTACCGTCTATAATTTCTTGTCCGTTTGTCACTCCGTCACCATCACAATCAAGTGCTTCCCATGCCATGGTGGTTGGTACACTTTGGCTACTCATCATGAAGTCACAAGGATCGGTCGGATCTGTACCATCAGTGATCTCATCACCGTTGGTCACTCCGTCACCATCACAGTCAAGAGCTTCCCAAACAGCCGTTGGCGCAGTATTCTGACTAGCAAAGTCAAGGCTACAGCCGTCAAGCGGATCTGTACCATCTATAAGTTCCTGACCATTGGTTACACCGTCACCGTCACAATCCAGGGCTTCCCAGGCTACAGTTGCGGTAGCTACTGTGTTTTGTGTTGCTGGATCGTAATCACAAGGATCAACCGGATCGGTTCCGTCGATAACCTCTTGTCCATTGGTTACACCGTCACCATCACAGTCCAAGGCATCCCAAGCTGGGGTTGGCGTAGTATCCTGATTGGCTACAAAAAGATCACAAGGATCAAGTGGGTCTGTACCGTCTATAATTTCTTGTCCGTTTGTCACTCCATCACCATCACAATCAAGTGCTTCCCATGCCATGGTGGTTGGTACACTTTGGCTACTCATCATGAAGTCACAAGGATCGGACGGATCCGTACCATCGGTAATCTCATCACCGTTGGTCACTCCATCACCATCACAGTCAAGAGCTTCCCAAACAGCCGTTGGCGCTGTATTCTGACTAGCAAAGTCAAGGCTACAACCGTCAAGCGGATCTGTACCATCTATAAGTTCCTGACCATTGGTAACTCCGTCACCATCACAGTCAAGGTTTTCCCACGATGGAGTTACAATAACTACAGTATTCTGTGTGGCTGGATCATAATCACAAGGATCGGTTGGATCTGTACCATCCAGAATTTCTTGCCCGTTGGTCACACCATCACCATCACAGTCCAAGGCATCCCAAGCCGGGCTAGTAGTAACCGTCTGGCTTGCCGGCAAGTAATCACATGGATTTAATGGGTCAGTTCCATCCAGAACTTCTTGTCCATTAACAACGCCATCTCCATCGCAATCTGATAGCTGCCAAACGGCGCTTGGAGGTAATGTTACTACCAGCGGATTATAACTACATGGGTCTGTAGGATCAGTCCCTGCTATCAATTCGTCGCCATTAGTCACACCGTCTCCGTCGCAGTCTGCATTTTCCCATGCTGTGCTTGGTGGTACGGTTTGATCGGCAAGGACAAAGTCACATGGATCCAGTGGATCGGTTCCATTTCCATCATCTATTCCGTTTCCATCCGGATCTATCTCATCTCCATTAGTAACTCCATCGCCGTCACAATCCAAAGCACGCCATGCAGCACTTGTCATTGTATAATCTTGGTTCATAGGATCAAATTCGCAAGGATCCTGAGAATTTGTACCGTCAAGTAATTCTTGCCCGTTGGTCACTCCGTCACCATCGCAGTCAGCAGCATTATAGGCCGGGCTTGTAGGGCCAGTTTGGCTCCCGGGACTGAAACTACATAAATCATAGGGGTCGGTTCCATCAATGATTTCCTGTCCATTGGTTACGCCGTCACCATCACAATCGGCGGCTGCCCAGATTGGATTCGCAGGGTTCTCATCACCTACTGTACCGTCATCAACACAAGGATCATATGGATCCGG
>NZ_JAFMTQ010000034.1 GCF_026126405.1 Aureitalea sp. L0-47 | reverse complement strand
GGAGAATTGCTCCATCCGCCTTCGGCGCATCTCGCTAGTCTTTTGGGGTAGGCTTCACAATACGTGAAACCCACAAAGCTTCGCTTGGGTTCCACCAAGATTTTTGATATGGGAGAATTAGCTCACTTCGTTCGCTGAGTCTTTTGGGGTAGGCTTTACAATACATGAAACCCACAAAGCTTCGCTTTGGTTCCACGAAAATGTATCATTTGGGAGAATTAGCTCACTTCGTTCGCTGAGTCTTCTGGGGTAGGCTTTACAATACGTGAAACCCACAAAGCTTCGCGTGGGTTCCACAAAACTATTTAAGGAGGGAGAATTGCTCCATCCGCCTTCGGCGCATCTCGCGAGTCTTTTGGGGTAGGCTTCACAATACGTGAAACCCGCAAAGCTTCGCTTGGGTTCCACCAAGATTTTTGATTTGGGAGAATTAGCTCACTTCGTTCGCTGAGTCTTTTGGGGTAGGCTTCACAATACGTGAAACCCGCAAAGCTTCGCTTTGGAGTTTTTTCTTTCGATGACTTCCGAAAACAAGTTTTCGTCGCCCTCAAAAGAAAAAACCCAACACTTTTGTGTTGGGTTTCACTTTTGTAGCGTGAGGGAGACTTGAACTCCCGACCTCCGGGTTATGAATCCGACGCTCTAACCACCTGAGCTACCACGCCATTCTGCTATTTTAGGCCCATGCCCTCTGAAGCCACAGCAAGGTGTGGCAAAGGATGGGCAAAGATAGCAACAAATTATAGCTTAGCAAATACCGCTCTTAGTTTTTTACATTCTTCTTTAGGAAAAATCCCGCCCCCAATTTTTTGGCAGTTTACAATTAATATCTATATTGGACACTTGCTAACCAAAAAGCATATGGAAGATAAAGTAAAATACGAAATGGAATTCCCGATACAGGTTTCACCTTCACTGCTGTATCAATATATATCAACCCCGTCCGGCATGAGTGAGTGGTACGCCGATAACGTAAACTCACGAGGCGAGTATTTTACTTTCATATGGGAAGGAAGTGAAGAAAAAGCCAAACTACTAGGCAAAAAGAACGGAGAGCGTATTAAATTCCGTTGGTTGGAAGACGAAGACACCAACTATTTTTTCGAGCTCCGCATCCAGGTAGACGAGATCACCAAGGACGTTTCTCTTATGGTTACCGACTTCGCTGAAGACGAAGATGAGGTAGAGGAGGGGAAGTTGCTTTGGACCAATATGATCTCTGAACTTAAACATATACTGGGGTCTACTTGATTTAGTTCTCAATCTTAGAAACTTATTATTCAATTGTCAGTTCGAGTGATCCACCGAAGCTTTTCAGCCTTCGTAGCCAAGCCACTTCGGCGAAGTAGGCTCACGAAGGTGGGTTGTATCGAGAACCAACTTTTTAATAATTTACATCCCTTCTTTTTTGCATTGCCCAAATTCTTTTATGTTCTTTTTCCATTGATGAAAAAGAACCAAAAAATCTAGACCAGCACAAACAACTACTAAATTACTACGGTCGCGTTGCTGCACGTTCTTAACCTAGTCTGCTTCGCAGCCTTCGAACAACAGAACGTGTTAATCGCTCCGCAACCTTGAATTTTACGTAGTTCTTTCTGAAGGTCGAGTTTTTGACTGGGCGTTAATTAAAACCCTTTTCGTCAGTATAGATGAGTAATTTCCGCTAAGAAATCGCGAAGCCATGTAGTGATTTTTCTGCATCCGACGAATCACGCAACAGCGTGATGAGAGGAATGCACCCGAATGGTTTTGGGCTGAAGGACCAAAAATACCTACGAAAAGGCATCTTTTCTTCCCGCCCGTACCGAACGGTACGTTCGGGCGGGTTGCTTCGTTTTACTCACTCAAGGATATTTGATAAATCTGAGTTCGTGAATCTCCTTCGTCAATTTCTTTGGATGAGCAAAGAAAATGAAGAGAACAACTACGAGGTAATATAACACCCGAAACGACATCGCACATCCACCTTGCTCGAAAACACTCGAAGTGACAGCAGCACCATCGTTGGAGAGATTGAAATCTAAAATACTAACATTCCACCTTACCAAAATACCAGAAGCAAGCCGTATCTTTGCTATTCGAAATTTCTTCTGAAACATGAAACTAAACCTTAACGGCAAACTACTCGACGCGGCTAGCGCAGAAATATCCACTAACAATCGCGGACTCCATTTCGGGGATTCGGTTTTTGAAACAATGCGCTACTCAGGTGGTAAGCTTTTCTTCTGGGAAGACCACTATTTTCGATTGATGGCTGCCATGCGTATCCTTAGGATGGAGATTCCTATGAACTTCACAATGGAACACCTGGAGGAGGAAATAAATACTACCATAACGGCTTCCGAAGCTGAAAAAAAGACCTGCCGTATCCGACTTACCATTTGGCGAAAATGGGGTGGGAAATACGGTCCCAAACACCGTGAGGTCGAATTTATGATCCAACTCGAAGAGCTCGACACACCTTTCTACACTATTTCAGAAGAAAACTACGAGATCGAATTATTTAAGGATCACTATATAAACTCAGGCTTGCTTTCCACCTTAAAGACAAACAATAAACTGGTTTCAGTGCTGGGTAGTATTTATGCTGAAGAGAACGATTACCAGAACTGCCTCATCCTGAATGAGAACAAAATGGTGGTGGAGGCCCTTAACGGAAATATCTTCCTGGTGAACGGTTACAAGATAAAAACTCCTCCCTTATCCGACGGCTGCCTGAAGGGTGTACTTCGGAAACAGATCATCGATATTCTTGGCAAACTGCCCGATTATATCCTTGAGGAAGAAACAGTTTCTCCTTTTGAACTTCAGAAAGCAGATGAGATCTTTATCACCAACGTGATTGGAGGTATCCAGCCCGTTACAAAGTATCGCAAGAAAACCTACGATAATAAGGTGGCTAAGGAACTTCTGGCTAAACTGAATGTGAAGGCGAGGTTAGAGTAGGAGTGTGTGGTTGTTGATTTGTTGATACGTTGATTTGTTTATTCTTGTATTCTAACTTCCGACTTCCGACTTTTAGATATAGGTATATTAGTATCACTTCGTTATTAGTATCGCTACGCTCTTGGAATCTTAGATCGCTAGGTAAAAAAATAGACACCGGACACCGGACACCGGACACCCGACATCGGACACCCGACATCGGACACCCGACATCGGACACCCGACATCGGACACCCGACATCGGACAACAAAAGTTTATGAGTTTAGAAGCTTATGAGTTTATTTTACTTCCGACTTCCGACTTCCGACTTCTGACTTCTGACTTCTGACTTCGGACTTCCGACACCCAACACCGGACACCCGACATCGGACACCCGACATCGGACACCCGACATCGGACAACAAAAGTTTATGAGTTTAGAAGCTTAGGAGTTTATTTTACTTCCGACTTCCGACTTCCGACTTCCGACTTCTGACTTCTGACTTCGGACTTCCGACACCCAACACCGGACACCGGACACCGGACACCCGACACCGGACAACAAAAATTTATGAGTTTAGAAGCTTATGAGTTTAGAAGCTTATGAGTTTATTTTACTTCCGACTTCCGACTTCTGACTTCCGACTTCTGACTTCCGACACCCAACACCCAACATCGGACACCCGACATCGGACAACAAAAGTTTATGAGTTTAGAAGGTTAGGAGTTTAATTTGCCTTGTACTTTCGACATCGGACATCGGACATCGGACATCGGACATCGGACATCGGACATCGGACATCGGACATCGGACATCGGACATCGGACATCGGACATCGGACA
>NZ_JAFMTQ010000033.1 GCF_026126405.1 Aureitalea sp. L0-47 | reverse complement strand
GTATGCTCCTGTACATTGTAAGCCGAACCAAAAACATCGTTACGTGTCTCGGCCGTCATAGGACTACCCATCAACATGAAATCACGCTCCTTCAAGGGTGGAGTGGTTAATTCAACATTAATTACTGCTCCTGTACCTTTATTTACCGCAGCATTGTCATCTATTTGAACCACACTACCGGTATGATTCACAATTAGAGTTCCATCAACATTAATATTTCCGTCAATATTCATATAATCTCCGGGGCCTACGGTTACCGTAGCACCTGATTCAATTGTACATGAACATGCGTCTATACTAGGATTTGAACCATTATTCATATCGTAATCCCCAGTGAACCTAGCTGATGAACCTAAAGTAGGCGCTCCACTGTCCCAGGAAACTCCGTTAAAAGTTGTTGGGTTTCCGGTAACCGTTACTGTAGCCGTACAAGTGGAAACACCTCCATTACCATCATCAGCAGTGATAGTAATAGTGTTTTCTCCAACATCCTTACATGTGAAAGCAGATCTACTTAATGATATATTCACCGTATTTCCACAATTGTCTGCAAAAGTATCCGGTTGCGAAACAAAATCGGCTCGTAACGGATTAGTTGAAGACCATCCCGAATTGTTCGTGGCAGCATTCGTTAAACCATCGGTACCGTCACTATTTTCGATACCCATTGTCTTATTTTGATCACCAAAGGCTACATTACCCAAATGAACTTCTACTAGGTTCGAACTTTCATACAGGTGTACCTGACCGGAAACTGTGTTGGTTTGATTCCAAAATCTCACATTCAGATACTCAACTACAAATTTTCTATTCGGAGCGCTTCCAAAAGTTTGATATTTAATTGTCCCGCCTGCGCTAGGATCAAGATCTCCCCAGAAAAGCGCTACTAAGTTATTTGGAAGAGTTGGATCGGGAACCGTTTGTGGAGTTCTACTCTGGGCGGCTGACATTCCGGCGTTAGCACTAAAGGAAATAAAACCATTGGAACATATATAAACGTTAGAGTAAGTATTTCCGTAGAAATTAAAATCGAATCCGATTGGAATTGCTGTAGTGATCGCATCATCTCCCAGTCCGATATCAGAACCTGTCATAGTTTCAAGGGAATTACCACCCACAAGTGCATGGGTATAACCTCCTGGTATTTTATTAGCAACGACATCCTGCCAGTTTACCGTGCCATTTCCAGCACCATCCAGTGTTACTGAAACATCCTGACAAACTAATTCTGGTAAACCGTCGGTTACCTGTATGGTTTCATCGAGGTTTGCCAAACCTCCGGAACAGGAATCATTTACAGTGTACGTCACTGTGGCTGTTCCTACACCGGCTGCTGAAGGATCAAAGGTATATGTAGTTCCGTTACCGTCATCGGTAACTCCAGGTCCGGAATAAGTTCCACCTGTAGGTGTACCACCACCCAGGCCAGTTTGTACTCCTTCAGTAATACACAATTCAGAAATGCTATTCGTAAATGCAGCTGTTCCCGGTGGAAGATCGTAAGCCTCTACTCCATCGGTTCTGCTATTCGAAGATCCCTGGCTGGCACTATATCCCAATCCTCTCTTGGCGAATGCATCCCAGATAATACACTGGTTGGCACCACCGTAAATATTTTGATCTGCCAATAGAATGGCGTCCCTACCGTCCACGAAACCAGGACTTGATCCCTGAAGTTTCAATGCTTCGGTAACTAAAGTTATTGCAATATTATTTCCTCCATTACCATTGTAAAGATCCGGGTCGAAACCGTGTTGAGTTATTAAACCCTGAACCATTTCATAGAGCATACTCGCCCAAATGAAACCGATTCCGTGTGGTGAAGAAATAGATCCGGTATTCGCTACCCCGGCATAAGTCCAGGGATTTGTTGTCATACTTGTACTGTAAGGTGCGTTACGGATTCCTCCTCCACCGGCTCCCTGCTCGAACAAGAATGTTCCTACCGTTCGATCACTAGTGTAATTAGAAGCATCCATTGTTAGCATATAACCATAGAAATCACTCCATCCTTCACCCATTTGCTCTGCATTGTTCAATGCACTGGCATTTCCAGGGCCTCCGGTTAATCTATTGGAGATCCCGTGTCCATATTCGTGAATGATCACAAGATTATCGTAATCACCATCATTACTGTTAGAATTACCAGCATTATCACATACGTACATCTGCATTCTGGGGTTTCCACCATCGGCAGGTGTTCCGAAATTAGCATTACAGGTACCGGAACCGTCCTGGGCCTCAGAATTCACACTATCACTACCGGCTCCACCATTTCCATAGTTGTTCTCCTGGAAATTTCCAGCTGCTTCATCAAAACCATAGTGGTACATCACATCGTGAATGACGTTAGTCCAGTAAAAAAGATTGGTTACAGCAGCATCTTCAGATTGGTTACTACTGTTGTACACAGGTATTCCACCGGAGGTAAGATCAAAAGCAAAATCGAAATTCAAACCAGCACCTCCGGAAGCATGGTCTGCAACGGTTCCTGAATTTGAATTATTATCATCATCGTAAGCATCTGCATTATTTCCTTTTGTATAGGTGTACTCCGCTCCAGCGGCTCCATTGGTATCGTGCCATCCGAATGGCGATGCAGTTGGGTCATCGGGGTTAGCCTCTAAGGTCCTTGAACCAAAGTACGGACTCTCCAGCGGCAATGCGAATACCCTGTAACTACCTACAAGAGCCGTGGCCTCTTCCTCCACGGTGGCAATTGCCACCTCAGGCATATCATCTTCACAGATATCCAGGGTTGTTTCTGAATGCGCATGGGTACACAAACCGTCAATACAGCTTACTGTCCAGTTTTCCTTATCGATTATTGTCCCGGTTGAAGCATCAACCCTGAAGTTCCACCAATCAGAGCTATTTACTTCCTGCACCGAAAGTTCCCAGACAAGGGTGGCGCCAATACCTTCTCGGTAATAATACATCAGTTTGGCTGGGATTTCAGTACCGGAAATACCCGCTTTATTGAATAATGCTTTTTGATTTGCTCCTGAAGATCTTTCGATCTCAGATAAATTCTGAACATCATAGCCCATTTGACTAGAAACAGATAAGATCGCATCCTTGGCACTCAGGGCTGCTGTCGCATTCAGTATTTCTGAATTTATACTCGGAACAAAATTGTTATTTTCCTTGATTTTCGATCCTGATCGATCAATATGAACACTGGACTCCGTACCGTAGACTTCTATACCATTAATGGCTTGTCTGAGGTAAATATGGTGTATACCACTAACACGGCTAACGTGTTCTGAAGTAATTATATAATCGCTTCCATTTAGATTTAATGCATTAGCAGCACTACTGCTTGCTTTTGAAGTGGTAGAATTGGTTACATAATCTGATAAATTCACATTTTTACTGGTAACCGCTCTCGATGCTTTCTTTTTCGATCCTGATGCCTCGGGTAGCGTTGTTTGAGCAGATAATGGCAGACTCATTACCAGGGCTAGAATCCAAATCAGGTTTCTCTTACTACTTGCAACAAATGATAATAGATCAATACTTTGCAATGGGGGAAGCAGGTAAATTCTCATTAGGGATGGTTTTAGGGGTAATTTTCTTTTTCTACAATTATTTCAAAAATAGCATTTTAACCGATAAAAGCAATTTTTTGTCGATGAAATACATCTTTTTTTAAGAAATATGATAATATATTCCATTTTATGAATAAAAAAACCGCCTCGTAAGGAGGCGGTTGTATGATTGAAAGTCAGGTTTGTTATTTCTTCACAATCCTCTTTGTTACAGAGCCACTTTCGGT
>NZ_JAFMTQ010000032.1 GCF_026126405.1 Aureitalea sp. L0-47 | reverse complement strand
TTTAGGGTAAAGTGTCCTTTAAACTCCTTTCGGACCTCTTCCTCGGTGTATTCCACCACAAACCAGTAATCACTCGATGGCATCGGGTTACCGTTAAAGGTACCGTCCCATCCTTCGCCCAGCGGACTGAGTTGCTTGAGTAGCTTACCGAATCTGTCAAATATATAAATTTTTGCCGTAGGGTCTCCGCCAGCGATCCCGATGATATTCCAGGTGTCGTGATACCCGTCCTGATTCGGGGTCACAAAACGTGGGTAATCGATAATGCTCACTTCCACCACCACACTACCACAACCGTTGGCATCCTTGATGGTCACTTGGTGACGTCCGGGATCCACACCCGTGAACAAGCCCTCACTTTGGAAAGGCCCATCATCCAACTGGAAGATGTACTCTCCCAAGCCCTCAGCCGTAGCCTGGATCGAATGATCACCGGCAAAAGCCGGACTCACCACCTGGGCATCAAAGACAAGAGGTGGCGACGACTCGGTCACCGTTGTGCTGGCCTCAGCCGTACACTCACTGTCGATCTCGGTCACTATCACACTGTAACTACCTCCCCTAAGGGCTACAATCGATGGATCCGTCTGACCTAGTTGGATCACCCCGTCGATAAACCACTCAAAGGTGTATACACTCGGGTCCAGACCCGTATCGATAACCGGTGGCGATAACGCACCCTCCTCCTCAGGGATCGGGTTGCCATTAACGTCCACACACAAACGGTAGAACTCTTCCAAACTCACCTCTGGCAATTCCTCTACCTTTAAGATCACCTGGGTGATATCAAAACAATCCGTATCACTGTTTCCCACACGGGCATAGATCACCTGCGGGTTGATCGTGTTGACAAACGGACTACCCAGTGGATTGGTGTTCCCCTGTGCATCCTCCAGGGTAGGATGGAAACTAAGCAGGTAAATACTCGGGTCCTGACCGTTTAATATCTGATCGATCACCGCCTGGCTCTCATCAGTACTGCCGTCCAGGGCAAACTCCCCGATACCATCATTGGCATCTAAATTATCGCAGATCACATACGGGGCTGGCTCACTGGCCACAGCACCCTCGCGCTCCTCGATCTCAAAACTCTGATCGGGATCCGATATATAACAATTCGTATCACTGTTTAAAATACCCACCCAGATCGTCTGGGGATTCGTCGTGTTAGGATATGATGTACTGTTTAATATCGGGTTGAGTTGCGCGTCGGCCTCCGCCTGGCTCTCATAGAAACTCACCTGGTAGATCGATGGATCCTGACCGTTTAAGATCTCAGGGATCTTCTCTGTAAGATCAAAGAGTCCAAAGCCATCCGATGGCACCTCACACAAGATAAGCGGAGTGATACTCGTATTGGCCTGCGGCAGTGGGTTGACAAGTAGCTCCAACGCCACGATCTCAAAACAGCCTTCCGGGATCGTATTGTTCTCTACCCGTACGTATATCGTCTGGGGATTGCTCGTATTGGAATACATCGTAGGATCCACAATCGCATTGGCAGCATCCAAAGCATCCTGCTGACTCTCATGATAGCTTAGATCCCACGGACTGCCCCCGGTGATCTGAAGCGCCGCCTGGGTAAGATCAAAGACCTCCGTCCCATCACCCGGATCAGTAACATCACAAAGCTCCAAAGCATCCGGCACTCCAGGCTCAGGATTGGCATTGACCCGCAGTGTCAAACTCACCGTAGTATCTACACAACCACTATTGCCATCGGTCACCCTGACATACACCGTCTGAGGATTCGAGATGTTCTGATAGGCCGTATCGGGATCAATGGCATTGACATTGTTCTGAGCATCGTCCAGACTCTCAAAATACTGAACCCCAACGCCCAATACCCCGCCGGTGATCTCATCGTTTTTTACCGTCAGATCAAAGATCGTAAACCCATCATTGGGCTCCCCTAGATCATCACATACACTAAGTGGGGTAGGCTGATTGACCGCAGGACCCTGGGGAGCCTGCAACTCAAAACTCGTGATAGCAAAACAAGCGCTCCCATTGTTGGTAAGGCGTACCCAGATCGTCTGGGGATTGCTCAGGTTCTGATAGGCCGTGGGAGTACCAATAAAAGGCGTACCTGCCTGGGCATCCAACAACGACTCATGATAGGTAATGGTATGCTGGGTGGGATCCTGGGTACCCAACACCGCAGCATCCTGAAGCGTCAGATCAAAGATCTCAAAACCATCGCCCTCAGGATCACAGATCACTAGTGGATCCAGACTTAAAGGTACCTCAGGGGTGGGAACCGCCACCAGCTCCAACTCAACCACGCGGAAACATCCCGTGTTGAACGGCGGAGGATTCAAAGGAGAATAGGTAGCACGTGCATACACCGTCTGGTTGACGGCTATAATGTTTTGATACGGACTGGCCAGGGCAAATATACCCGCCTGGGCATCCGACAGGGTCTCGTGATAGGTCACAAAGATCAGTGGATCCCCCAAGGTGATCTCATCGTCCTTGCTGGTAAGATCGAACAACGCAAAACCGTCGTTATCCTCATCACACACCTCCAGTGGGGTGGGCGTGGCAGCAAAAGGCAACGGATTAACGACCAGATCCAGGGTAAAGCCCGTCGAGGTCACACAACTCGTTGAGGCGCCCACCGCACGAATATAGATCGTCTGGGGCTGAGGAACCTGGTTCACATACGGACTGGCCAAGGGGTTGGTACCCGCATCGGCATCCGCCTGGGTCTCGTGGTAGGTGATAATGATCCCCGGGTCACCCCCGGTGATCTCAAAGGTCTTACTCTCCAGATCAAAGGCCTCCATCTCATCCCCGGGATTGTTCACATCACATAGCTCCAAAGGGGTCGGAGCATTGATCTGTGGCGGTAAATTAACCTGGAGCTCTAAGGTCGTCTGTCCCTGGCAACCATTGCTGATGTCCTCCACCACTACAAATAGCGTCTGGGGATTGCTAAGGTTCACATAGGCCGTGGTATTGACAATAGGAACCGTAAGGCCCGCATCTTCGTAATAACTGATGGTGTAATCCACCGGGTTGAGAGAACCTAAAATCTCTGGCTCCGCCTGGGTCAGGTCAAAGACCGCAAAACCGTCAGTGTCGTCATCACATACCACCAGGGGCTGTGGATCGTTTATCAGCGGAGAATCCTGAACGATAAGTAGCAAAGTGGTCGTGGAATAACAACCCGTGGCGATATCGGTAAGGCGTACATACACCGTCTGTAAGAACGGATCTACATTGGCATACGGACTGGCTAGTGGGTTGACATTGTTCTGTGCATCGGCCAGGGTCTCGTGGTAGCTCACCACCAAATTACCCGCAGGGTTCCCATTGACCACATCCTCATCGGCATCCGTTAAAATAAACTCCCCAAAACCATCGTTGTCATCATCGCAATACGTCAAGGGGTCCGGAACAAAGATCTCAGGGGGCATCACCACCACCAGATCCATGGTAAAGGTGCCGTAGCAACCCGTAATATTATCCTCTACACGTACAAAGATCGTCTCTCCCGCACTGGTATAAGGTATAGCCAATGGGTTGGTATTGGCATCCGCATCCACCTGGGTGGGGTGATAACTCACCGTTAGGTCCAAATTACCGTCCACGATCGTAGCGTTCTGGCTCGTGAGATCAAAATCCTCTACACCATCACCATCGTTGTCACACTGCTCGAAAACAGGCACTTCAACATACACCGGAACAGCACCTAAAATAAGTCCAAAGCTCCCAACAGTAAAACAACCCGCCGAGTTCTCCCCACGTACCCAGATCACCTCTCCACCACTGGGATACGCACCAGGGGTCGCAATAGGATTTAAACCCCCAGTGGCCTCAGGCTCACTTAAATGATAGGTCAAGGTCACATTGACCAATATGTTCAAAATCTCAGCATCCTTAGTCGTTAGATCAAA
>NZ_JAFMTQ010000031.1 GCF_026126405.1 Aureitalea sp. L0-47 | reverse complement strand
GACTAGCGAGATGCGCCGAAGGCGGATGGAGCAATTCTCCCAAATGATACATTTTCGTGGAACCCAAGCGAAGCTTTGTGGGTTTCACGTATTGTAAAGCCTACCCTAAAAGACTCAGCGAACGAAGTGAGCTAATTCTCCATATAACGGTTGATTCGTGGATTTGTTTATTCGTTGATTCGCGGATACTTATTGGGAAACTGGAATCTGCTAGACAAAGCTTTGTGGGTTTCACTTTCGTAAGGCCTCCCCCAAAAGACTCGCGAGATACGCCGAAGGCGGATTGAGCAATTCTCCCAAAGTCGGTCACTTCGACTCCCTGCCCGTTCCGTTCAGACGGGCGCTCAGCGACCTTTGTTCTTGGTAATTGGTTCTAAAATACCAACATACTAATATTCTAAAATACCAGAAACTACCAGCTCCCGCCACCGCCGCCGCCAAAGCCGCCTCCGGAAGAGCCTCCTCCACCCGATCCACTGCTGCTGGGTGAACTCACCATGGTCGATTGTGTAGCTGTAATGGACGAGCTAAACGATTTGGAAAACTGATTCATCGTAAAGTGACTATGTGTATGCGAAGTATACCAGTTGGGTGGTGGAACGTTCAGGGCTGCAAATTTCTTCGCCCATACGCCAAAAGCACCAAAAGCCATAGCGTAGCCCATAGTGGACTCAAAATAAACCGGGCTTTCCTTGATGAGCATTTTCAGCTTGTTCTCTTCGGCTGTCCTGATGAAATTCCTGAAACCTTTGAGCTCAGACAAAACCCTATCTCCTTTCGGATTTTTCTTGATCATGGAAACATTCAGAATAAATAAAACCACAAAGGCCACAAACAGCAGTGCGGCTCCTAAAAAGCCCCAGATATAGAGACCCAGCGGTATCCAAATCAGCAATAACAGCATCAGTATGACATATACAATGGTTCTAACCTGCCTGGATTTCTTTACATAATACACCTGGGCGGCCTTCTTAAGCTGTGTCTTAGCTGCGCCCATAGTGGTGTAAAACTTATCCTTCAAACTACTAACAAGTACTTCCTGCTTTCCTCCACTGAAGAGTCCGTTAAAGATCTTTCGTTCGTAATTCGGACTATCACCCGGAATATCTTTCAGCTTAATGATCTTTACATCATCCTTGGCAAACCAACCTTTTTTGTCGATCTCTTCCATTCGGATATATCCTCCCGAGCCCCAGTGTGGGATAAAGGAGACCAGATCTGAAGTATCGTCCAAATCATTGATCAGGAAGCCCGCCATGGCCGGATCGATACCTTCAGGAGGAAAATAACTGGTGGTTGTGCTCACACGCGTATCCTTACCGTGCTTGCGCCATAAAATATAGAACCCGAGGAATAGGAGTCCGATGATCAGGATATACCCGTATTTCGTCCAGAATGGGAATAGTGGTTTTGTTTCAGCAATACTACCCGGCGGAAAATTAATAAGTACGGTGACGGCATCTCCATAGTAAGAGGTAACTCCCGTTTTTGAGAATCCTGAAAATACTTTTCCGTCGTACACCTGTATATAATCGTCACTTGGCTCCGTGTTCCCGGCAGCTCCGGAATAAACGAACATATGACTTCGATCTACGGTGACATTTTCGGGAAGGTGAATCCTGAAATCGATCTTTTCGAAAGGCGCCACCCACTGAGTAGGTTTCAGGTTCCAGTAGAAACGCGTATCCCGTTCTTCAAAGAGAAAGGCATTCTTCACCCGGTAGCGGATCTCGTATTGTTGGGGACCGGTCACTAATCTGTTCGGATCGCCTATTCTGATATCAAAAAAACGTGAGAGTCGCCTGGAAAAGGCATTATCGATCTTGGCTCTATGCCCCGGCACTTCGATATTCGAGACTTCGATGGAACGTTTTTCTTTGTTTCCTTCGGAAGTGAGCAGGTCGTATTTTAATTGTATGGTACGGTATATCCCATGTTTTTGTTGGGTGAAATTCACATCGTATTTCTCCACCACATCGAAATACCCCTTCTCGCTGATGTAAATATCCACGGTATACTTGGTGACATCAAATCCCTGTGCATAGCTGGCCGTGATCGCACAGATCGCCAGTAAAAGACTTAAAAACTGTTTCATGCCTTATGAAAAGTCTACTTTCACATTCTGCCTGTCGAAATCGTCCGCTTCGAAGTAATCGAAATGGGTATAGTTAAAGATAGGTGCAAACAGCACTCCCGGGAAGCTTTCGCCATAGGTGTTGTTCTCGCGAACGGTTCCGTTGTAGTAACGACGGCTGCGTTCGAGGTTCTCTTCTATCTCATTGAGTTTTTGCTGAAGGTCGATAAAGTTCACATTCGCCTTCAGGTCGGGGTAGGCTTCACCCAATGCGAAGATAGAACGAAGTGTTTGCTGAAGTGCATTTTCGGCCTTGATCTGTTCGTTAATATCATCGGAAGGTACTGCCATGGCGGCGTTCCGCGCCTGGATCACACTTTCCAGGGTCTGCTTCTCATGAGCAGCATACCCTTTTACCGTTTCCACAAGGTTGGGGATAAGGTCGTAACGACGTTTCAGAGCCACGTCTATATTACTCCAGGCATCCTTCACGAGGTTGCGGTTTTTCACAAAACGGTTGAAGATTGAGACTAGAAGCAGGAGGATGACGAGCGCACCACCTATAAATGCAATAAAGTATATCATGATGAAGTGTTTATCTGGTTAGTAAGTGTGAGTGTTGAAACGTTACATAAAGGTACGAAAAGCGAGTGAGAAGATGGAGGATAGATGTTAGATGTTAAAAGTTAGAAGTTAGAAGTCTAAAGTCGGGAGTCCGAAGTCCGAAGTTCGAAGCAAACTAAACTCTTAAGCTTCTAAACTCATAAACTTCTTATTGTCGGGTGTCCGGTGTCGGGTGATGATTAATTATTGTTTATTGTTATTGTTATTGTTATTGTTTATTGTTATTGTTATTGTTTATTGTTATTTTTTTTCTTAGTCCTTAGTGACCCTTCGGTACATCCACCATTGGCGGATACTCAGGGTCCGATAGTAATGGTCACTGAGTGTTTCGAATGCAATAAGAAATGTATCGAAGTGACCGATGTCGGGTGATGGGTGTTGAAAGTCTATAGTCTAAAGTTTAAAGTCCGAAGCAAACTAAACTCTTAAGCTTCTAAACTCATCAACTTTTTATTGTCCGGTGTCGGGTGCCCGATGTCATTCCGAGCAAAGCGAGGAATCTCGGCTTGAACTATTAATTATTGTTTATTGTTATTATTTATTAAAGGTCGGGAGTCGGGAGTCCGAAGTCGGAAGTCCGAAGTCCGAAGTCCGAAGTCCGAAGCAAATAAACTCTTAAGCTTCTAAACTCATAAACTTCTTATTGTCCGATGTCCGGTGTCGGGTGATGATTAATTATTGTTTATTGTTATTGTTTATTGTTATTGTTTATTGTTATTTTTTATTCTTAGTCATTAGTGACCCTTCGGTACATCCGCCAAGGCCGGATACTCAGGGTCCGATAGTAATGGTCACTGAGTATTTCGAATGCAATAAGAAATGTATCGAAGTGACCGATGTCCGGTGTTGGGTGTCGGGTGTCGGGTGTTGAAAGTCTATAGTCTAAAGTTTAAAGTCCGAAGTATGCTCCCCGAAGATCTTCAAAGAAATCAGGAAGTAATGACCTTCATCATTTTTTCTCATCTGTTTCATTTGCATCTTTAGGTAATTCAATACCAGTGATCATGAAAAATATAGTTTCAAATAAACAAGGAGAAACTGGATTACAACAGGTGGCACCGAACACCTTCAAAGAATTGGTCCAGTTGAAAAGACAAGGAGATCGGGCTGCATTCAATTTGCTGCTGTTGGATGTACTACCGGAAGTGAAGAAATTTGTGAATCGCAGACTTGACGCGGCGGTTTACCAGGGAAATTTTCCGAAGAGTAAATACAAGGCCGAGGATTTTATCGATCAGCTATTCATAGAAGTGTATGAATCCATAGGTGTAGTGGAGAACGAAAATGATTTCTATATATGGTTGTTTAAGAAGACTAACGACTTAGTGGATCGTACCATTGCTGTGGAAGCCTTTGAAGACAGTATATTCAAGAACATCGATGAATTCGCCACTTCCGAATGGAAACTCATGTCGGAAAAATTCAGTGCCGAAGCGGATGGCGACCTGATTATGCGTGAGGACCTGGAAGATGTTTCCTACCACAAGAGCAAGCACACCCTGATCACTCTCTTCGATCAGGACGAAGAAAAGGACCTGATAGCACAACTCGACCAGAATTTGAGCCAGGAGGATATCGATCGATATACGGAAATCGTACTGCGCAATTTCCCGCAACCCATGCATACGGTTTTTGAACTGTTCACCAAGCAGGAATTTACCCTGGAACAGATCGCCGAGATCATACAGCGTGATGTGAAAGATGTGGAAAGCCTACTACGCGAAGCTCGCGCCATACTGTACAATAGTCTTTCTGCATGGACGAGGAAGAACTAATTGAGTTTAGGGGTTATTGGTTGTTATTTATTATTAATTGTTATTCTTTATTGTTATTGTTTATTGTAAGTCGGGAGTCGGAAGTTCGAAGTAATATAAACTCCTAAGCTTCTAAACTCATCAACTTTTTATTTTCCGGTGTCGGGTGTCGGGTGATGATTAATTATTGTTTATTGTTATTGTTTATTGTTATTGTTATTGTTATTGTTATTGTTTATTGTAGGTCGGGAGTCCGAAGTCACATGTCGGATGTCGGATGTCGGATGTCGGGTGTCCGGTGTCTGGTTGTCATTCAGAGCGCAGCGAAGAATCTCGGCTTAAACTATTAATTATTGTTTATTGTTATTGTTTATTGTAAG
>NZ_JAFMTQ010000030.1 GCF_026126405.1 Aureitalea sp. L0-47 | reverse complement strand
GATTTAGAGGATTACAGCGATGGTTCGTATGAGATCATGCTGCGATTCGATGTATTTAACAAACCAGAACGAGTACTAACACCACGATTCTTCTAGTTTGCATGTACTAGATTAGATTGTTTTTTTAAACAATTTAAGAGAACCGACCCTGTATTGGGTCGGTTTTTTTATGCTGAAACAGGTAGTAAACAAAGACTTTTTTCTTTCCTACAAACATGTTAATAAAACCAAAATACAAATAGCAAAAAATGCTGAATTCGCGAACGATTTATCGATAAACGGTCATGTTTTGTCTTTTTTTATTCCCACAAACTCATCTCTTCTGAAACCCCATAATTTCGAACTTATACGTGTATACACTTAGTATCTTTTCCTACAAATAAATCAGCCTCAATAGGTGAGTTTATACCATTCAACGAATATTTCAACTGTTCAGCTAATTGTTCTATTTTAAGAAATCGATAACGTTTATTCCTACGTATATTTATGGTACACTAAGTAACTTCAAAATGCAGTTGGGGCATTTTTCTTACTTCAGGAAAAATTAAAAATAAGAGCATATGCGAGTCATTACTTCCTTTTCAGAGAAGAAAGGATTGTTCAATATTGTTGTATTGGGTATCCTTTTGTTGTCTACTTCTATTGCATTGGCCTATCCAATGCCAGATAAAGTAGTTGAGACTGTAGACGAACAATCATCAGTATTTGGTGATATTGAGTACTTACCGTTCGCCGATGTGGCGGTTTTAGTTGATAAGGAACCACGCAAATTCCTTAAGTCGGCGGAAACTCAATCCGGTTGGTTCTACGAGTGTGGTGATGATAAGCGTGTGGACGAATATGGCTTCAATGCTAATTGTAATACAGATACCACTGCCAACATTCCGGAAGGCTCCAACATGTTCCAGTATGTAGTCGAAATTGTTTACAAAGGAGGGAATCCTGGCGAGACGATTCAGATTACTGACGATGAGGACAATGTACATACGCTCGAACGCTCTGTACCTTTTGGAACAAGCTCGAATATTTGGGTGTATCGAGCGGAAATCATTGGAAGTACAAGCTATATCAATTATAAAAACGGAAGCAACGAATGTAAGCTTCAATCTATTGTAATTTATGCATTCAGAGATGTGCCGGAGGCCTCAGGAAGTTCAGGTGTCTTCACACAATGGAGTGGGTATAACGATGTACAGTCTTTTGTTATTGACATCCCTACATTCAATACTGCTCGAGATATTATCATAGAAACGCCTGTTTCAGAATTAACCGAAGATGGGCGTTATTTACTACTGAAGGCAGAAGCTGCCGGTAAATCGGACCAAATATTTTTATATGGACCGGACAGTAGTTTACCCGGTGCTCAGTGCTGCCTGGCCATTCCTAACCTGATCCTGAGGGATATTCCCGGTTCGGAAACTCAAGTAACGATAATTGTAGATACCCGAAATGGGCAAAACGGACAAAGCGTAAATGGTCAATCATGGGTTATTGCCGCAGGTGTGAATATTGATTCTCGCTGTGTAGACGACCCCGAAATTGCCTTAATAAAGACAGGTGTTTTCAACGATGAAAATGGTAATGGAATAGCCGAAGTAGGAGAGACCGTTAGCTACGATTTCACTGTAACCAATACAGGCGAAACAGCTTTTACATCTATTCAGGTTACCGATCCCCTTGTGAGCGTTTCAGGATCCCTTGGAACATTACTGCCCGGTGAGTCTGATGATACCGCTTTTTCTGCTACTTATTCAATAACGCAATTTGATGTGGATCGTGGTTTTGTAGAAAATCAGGCCACGGCAGATGCGTGTTTCGATGAACAACCTGTTAACCCCGAAGGGAACTGTGATGGACAGGTTACCGCTCTAACTCTGGAATACCAGGGCAACGAAATAGATGCCACCATTAAGGTGATAGAACACGATGGGCAAGTAGTTTTTGAAGATATCGTGCAACCGGGAGAGCGTTTTGAGTTCTTCGGACAAGATCCTCCGCAAAATACTTTCGGACCTGAGATCGACGTCTATGTGAACAATGTTCTCGATGAGACCATACATACCAGCTGCTCGGAACCAATTGGTCCCGGAGCAGTTTTTGGCAATTATGAAGTAATTGATGGTGCCAGCCGAAATAATGGACCATTGGCTCCAATCACAGGTTTTGCTTGTGGCGGAAGCGTGATGGACCTTTCAGATGATAACAGTAACGATCAGGATGATCCAACTATAGTTCCACTTCCCGGTCCACCACCAACACCAAGAGATTGTGATTGTGCTCCATTGTACAAAGACGCTGTTTTTGAAAACGGAAAACGTATTTCAGGAACAGATCTGGAAGTTGGTGCAGTTTACAGATTCGCGGATGTATTTCCTTCGAATCCCTATGGAACAACTATTGACGCGCTTGTGCGAATAGAAGAATTTACAGGAGGTGCCTCACTACTTGAAATTGATGTTACTTCATCTGGTCTCAACGAGGCCTTTCAGCCTAGAATAAATAGTACAAATTCGAACGATCAAAGTGCTTTGTTCAACATAACCTTCGTGGAGGGCGGAGGAAATTATGGTGATGAAGTGGATATCTCATTCTACGCGACTCCCCTGGATATAGATGGAGATGGCCAATCTACTAGAGAATATGCAGAGGTTTCTTTACCCGATGCGTATTTCATCGACAACAATGCTTTGATCGACATTACGCAAACAGCTACGGTTGTACGAGGTATAGCAAATACCCTGAATACGGCACCAGGAGGTGATGTTTCACTCGACCCGAGGTTTACTTATAGTACCTATTATGAAACCTGGTCTTCGTTCAATTATCGAATTGGAAAAGTAGACGGCAACAGCGACAGGTATTACTCATTAAGTATTAGCTGTATAGATTACAACGATCCGAATTCCATCTTCGTGACCTACCCGGTGATTTGTGGTAATGTGAGCGATGAGAATGGAAATCCACTGGAGAATGTTCAAATAGATGTTACCGGCGATGATGGTAGTTCGCAAACGGTTCAGACCAATGCAAATGGTGACTATAAAGCCATTGCCGCAATACCTGAAAATGAAGTAGATGTAACATATGAGATCTTTGAGAATGATCTACCAGGGTACGTTTCAATATCTGATGTCGATGGTGCTAACGATAACCTTATTACAAGAACCATTGCTTTGGAATCTTCCTGCGGAAATGATTTCGTTGATGGTTTCGAAGTTGTCCTTGAATTAATTGAGAAAACTGATATTCTGTGTTTTGGTGATTTGACCGGATCAATTACAGTGAACGCTTCCGGAGGAGTACCTCCATATATGTATTCGTTGAACGGTGGAACACCACAGTCCTCACCTACATTTAACAACCTGGCGGCAGGTGTTTACACAGTTTCAGTAGAAGATTCTCTGGGCAATACGGATGCTATTTCCGTGACATTACTTGAACCAGAACCAGTTGTTATTCAATTGACAAAAATAGACGCAACTGCTACCGGTGGTTGTGCGAATGGAGAAGCAACGGCAACTCCTTCTGGCGGGGTACCTCCATATACATATCAGTGGAGTGCTAGTGCCGGAAATCAAACAACTCAGACGGCTACAAACTTGCCTGGATCGGCAACGGGTGGAATAACTCATACCGTTATCGTCACAGATGCTAATGGATGTGAAACCATGCAAAGTGTGGTGATAGATTGTGTGAACGATTGTGATGCAGTTATTAATATTGATAATGTAACCGATATTTTATGTAAAGGAGACGCAACAGGAAGCGCTACCGTTAGCGCAACCTCTGCAGCCAATCCTGGTTCAACCTTTACTTTTACCTGGAATACCGTTCCACCACAAGTTGATGCCGGTGTTACTTCCAGTACTATAAGTAATCAAACCGCAGGTGTTTATACCGTGAGTGTAACTATTGATGGCACTGTGTGCGACCCTGTTTCGCAAAGTGTTACTATCAACGAACCGGCAACTGCCGTAAATGTGACCGCTACATCGACAAATGAAAGTGGACCAGGTTCGGGAGATGGAACGGCAACCGCCAATCCTTCCGGTGGAACACCACCGTACACTTACTCTTGGAGTCCTGGAGGTCAGACAACACAAACGATTACAGGCTTAACGGCTGGTACCTACACAGTAACTGTTACAGATGATAATGGTTGTACTGCTACGACTTCAACCACTGTAGAGTCTACACCTTGTGATCTTTCAGCGAATGCAAGCTCAACACCTGTATCCTGTAATGGTGGAAACGATGGTTCGGCGACTGTTGGAGTATCGGGTGGAGTAGGACCATTTACCTATTCCTGGAGTCCAGGCGGACAAACCACTCAAACGATTTCCGGCTTAACAGCTGGAGCATATACAGTTACTGTAACCGATACAACTACCCTGTGTACGGAAACATCGACGACTACGGTCAATGAGCCTTCAGCAATTAGTTCAGGAATTGCGGTAACAAATGTTTCTTGCTTCGGCGATGCTTCCGGTTCACTGGATCTTACAGTGAATGGGGGCACACAACCTTATACATTCCTATGGAGTCCGGGTGGAGAAACCACAGAAGATCTTACTAACCTTGTTGCAGGGACATATTCAGTGCTTATAACCGATGCGAATGGCTGCACGCGTAATGACTCTGCTACAATAATGCAACCACGGACAGAACTAGACCTTACTATCCTGTCACAAACTGATATTCTTTGTGGAGGATTAGGTACTGTAACGGTTGAAGCTACAGGAGGTACTCCGGCATATTCTTACAGTCTTGACGGAGGAACACCCCAGGCTTCAGGCACATTTACGAACCTAACGGAGGGATCATACACGATCTCTGTAATGGATGCAAACGGATGTGACGATTCTATCGAGATAACCATACTGGCAAACTGTACAGACGCCATAAACGACATCAACAACACCTTTACGGATGTAGCGGTATCGGGTAATGTACTTACCAATGATGAAGATGCCGAAGGTGACAACCAAACGGTAACAACAACGGGAACCTTCCCAACAACAGCAGGAGGTAGTGTGACCCTGAATGCAGACGGTAGTTATGTTTATACACCACCGGCGGGATATTCAGGACCTGACACCTTCCAGTACAGCATAGTTGATGATGGAAACCCACAGGCCAGTGATACGGCCACAGTATTTATAGAAGTACTTCCACTGGATCCGAACACCACTATTGCCAATGCCGATACGGCGGGTACAGAGGTGAATGTTCCGGTAAGCGGAAATGTACTTGTGAACGACTTCGATCCTGAAGGC
>NZ_JAFMTQ010000002.1 GCF_026126405.1 Aureitalea sp. L0-47 | reverse complement strand
TGGAAGGTAGTTCCTGAGAACGGATATCCTTTACCGGCTCCTTCTAAGAACTCGATATTGGCATCCGAAGCAAAGACATTACCTGTGGCCGTACCATTGGTATAGTTAAATCCACCTGTAGAGAAATCTGTTGGTGTTACATAGAACGCGTGGGTCTCTCCCGCAGGGATGGTATATCCTAACGTAAGGTTCAGTGGTGTTTCTACACCATCTCCGTTGGAAACAACTCCAGGAGCTGTTCCAATAAGTGTCCAGGCAGCCGGGTTGTCTTCCGAACCTACCCAGGTTCCTGACTTGGCGTATACCTCCACATCGAAGGTAGCACCTGTATCACCGTGAATATCGAAGGACTGGATAGTCACATCGTTCAGGGCATTGATATCGAACATGTTTCCGAAGTTACCATTACCACCGGCCAGTGTTGTAGGCAGGGTAAATGGCGCTGGGCTATCAACTCCACCAGTGATGGTTACACCACCAGGACCACAGTTGTCGTTAACACCTGTAATAAGCGCTGAAGCAGCAATGGAAGCCATACCGTTAGCATCAAGTACGATGTCAAGTGGTATACCCGGACTGTCATAGTCGTAGTTAAGCGTCCATCCATTGATAGTACCTGTGTCTCCACCGGCATTATCAGAAACAGTAAGGATCCAGTCTCCGTTCACATCTTCTCCATCGAAGGCAGAAAGTGCTTCGTTCGGAGTGAAGGAACCGGTGATCGGTGATCCACTACACTCATCTTCGATAGGCAATGTGGCCTCATCGTCAAGAGTTACAAGCAGGTCGTTATTAGAACATCCGAAGGTTCCCGGAGGCGCTCCCATTCTGTCGATCATCGTGATGGAAGTACCTGCTGGAGATTCCAGGGTAACAATAAGGTCACCTACCCAGGTGTGTTCTATATCAAGATCTACATTCATATCGAGAACAGTTCCTACGTCAGCTACTGTAATAGTAGTTGAAATACCAGCCGGATCACTATCCGGAATTGGAAGTGCCGGAGTATCTCCCGTTGAACCAACAGCTGGTCCCGGTGTACCTATACAACTTACGGTTGGAGCTTCAATATCATTTACAGTTACGTTGAACGTACACTGAACTGCATTTCCACCCGGATCGGTGTACTCAAGTGTAGTAAGGGTTGTTCCAACAGGGAACGTTCCTCCACTTGGGAAACCAGTTACAACAGTATAAGGTACCGGTTGCGGAGCAGTTCCGATTTGATAATCGAACTCTACCTCACTTTTATTGGCTGTAGCACCGCCTTCTGTCCAGAAGGATCCTTGTGGAGCAGCTCCACCGGTTATAGCATTTTGTGTACCGAATCTTCGTATATCTACTGTGTTTCCGTCGATATCTATAGTTGCCTGAGTACTGTACGCATTGGTATTATTAGTACCACGTACTCCGAGAATTCCTACTACGTCTCCTGCAACAAAGTCAATATCAACAGGGATATATCCACTGTTAGTGTCAAGTCCTGTATAGAACAGAAGGTCCAGATAGTTATTTGTTCCAGGGAAGGCAGGTGGAGCACCGTCCATTCTCATTACCTGAATACTCTGATCTCCCGTCGATACATCAGTAGGAACGCGGATCGCGGTCATCTTGAAGTCAACCGGCGCAACAAACCAATATCCACGAGTAAGATTCGCAGTAAATGGATTGGCAGCTCCGGGGAATAATACCTGACCTGTAGTCGTCATACCTCCGCTATTAAAGCAGTTGTCAACAACCGTTGGATCCGGATAGGTCACTACCGCACCACAGATACCCGGGTCACTGTCTACGGTGATATCCGCAGGACAGGTAACCACTGGTGGCTGGTTGTCAAGCACAGTAACGGTAAACTGACATGTTGCTGTTTCAAAAGGTGGGCTATCATTAGTAGCCGTAAATTCTATAATAGTATCACCTAAAGGGAAAGGTGTTCCAGTGGCTGGACCCATAGTTTGGGTAACTGTTACCGTTCCTCCTTCCGGATCAATAGCGACCGCATCCGTGAAATTCGGTATGCCGGTACAAAGACCTGGATCCGTATTTATCATTACGTCCGCTGGACACATGATAATTGGCGGCACGCCAGGAGCATTAAAGGAGATCTCCATGGCCAGATCAGGCTGGGTTCCTACTCCACATGTAGATACGGCATCTCCCCAACTCACACATGGGTTACCTATAAGACCGTCAGGGTCCTGAAACTGTCGTTGGTTTCCATTGTTGTCACCAGTTTCAACCCAACCCCATTGGCCAAAAGTACCAAAAGCCATAATAGGCTGAACACTCAACCAATAAGTTGTACCTCCTGTGAGATTTGGTACGGCAGTTGGAGAAAGTGTAAAGGAAGGATTTCCAGGTCCTGCAATTGAACCAGGAAAATCTTCTGTATATATTACAGATCCTGGTTGTCCTGCAGCATCATCATAAATAGTCATTCTAATACTTATTGATGGATCATCAAGAGTGTTCGTTGTGCTGTTAAAGAATTGACCAATAATATCCACCTCACAGATCACTGCGTCTGCGGGAGGTACAAAATCATCAGCACTTTGCAGAGTACTGTTTCCAAAATCAGGAAAGATCTGACTTGCGATTCCGGCACCAGGAGTGGTGTTATTAACGTAATCTGTCAATACCCCATCACAGGGAATCATTTCCGTGTTATTGGGAAAAGGATGCGAAATAGGTGCAGCAAATGAAGCAGACTCCGAGAAATTGGCGGTCCCATTTGGGCTTCCTAACACATCTGCATTTTGAGACCATGAAGTGCCAATGACACATAACATGCTCAAAAAGAAGAGTAAGGTAATTTTTTTCATAATTAAAAATTTGATGTTTGAGTTACTTAATTGTCGAATGTTAAAAATAACACAAAATCTCTAATTATACAGGGGATTTTTCCCTATTCTTTAGGAATTAATTCACGAATTTACCGGATTTAACATTTAGGTTACAATCCGATTGTAGGATGTGATGTTTTTAAAGGATGTGTTGTAGCTGTTCAATTGAGCTTTTCGGTAAGTTTCTGCATGACCTTTTTAGGGTCTTTTCCTTCGTAAAGGATAGCGTAAACCGCATTGATTATAGGGGTTTTAGCTTTGTTCTTGCCTCTGGCCTCGTTGAGTTCATAGGCGCTTTTGGTAGCGTAGTAGCCTTCAGCAACCATACTCATTTCCATCATGGCGCTTTTTACCGTGTAGCCCTTTCCTATCATATTTCCGAACATTCGGTTACGGCTGAAGATCGAATACCCGGTAACAAGTAGGTCCCCCAAATAGGCGGAATCGTTAATATCCCGCTTCATTTTATGCACCTTTTTAACATAGCGTTTCATTTCACGAATGGCATTACTCATCAATACACTTTGGAAGTTATCCCCATAACCCAAACCATGAGCAATTCCGGCAGCCAGAGCGTAAATATTCTTCAGCATGGCCGCGTATTCGGTACCCTTAATATCATCACTGATATTGGTTTTGATGTATTCACAGGCAAGTTTAGAAGCAACTAATTCAGCTTTTGCAGGGTCTGCGCAGGCTATCGTAAGGTAGGAAAGTCGTTCCATGGCCACTTCTTCCGCATGACAAGGCCCGGTGATCACACCGATATCTTTAAAAGGGATGTTATAGTGAGTGTAGAAATGATCACCAACGATCAGGCTGCTTTCAGGGACAATACCTTTAATAGCCGTAAAAATGATCTTTCCCTCCAGTGATTCAGTTATTTTCTGAAGTTCCTGTTCTACAAATGCCGATGGAATTACGAATATGAGATAGTCAGCATAACGGACCATTTCATTGATATCGTTACTCAGAAACAATTGTTCTGTATGAAATTCAACCGAACTCAGATAGTTTGGATTGTGCTTCTCTTTTTTAATATGCTCCAGTGCATACACACTTCGCATATACCACCCCACTTCGTCCATGTTCTCACACAACATTTTTACTATGGCGGTAGCCCAGCTTCCACCCCCAAACACGGCAATTTTAGGTGATTCAGACATGAATTAAAATTTGTGATTTCAAAAGTACAGAATAATAAACACTTCACAAACGTCACAATATCAATAGGTTATGAGTTTGGCACGCTTTTCGTTTTTATTATATCAAATCTTTAAAACCCGAAGTTATGAAGACAGTAAAACTATTTATAGGAGCCTTACTTGCCGGCATGTTGTTCACTTCATGTTATACTGAAGTGGTAGTAGTAGAAGATCCCATGGTGGACCCTGTACCTTCCATAACACTGCATGAATTGGTATCTTCTTATGAATTGTGGTACGTAGACATTCACCGCAGCGGGGGTAATGGTTATGTTCCATTTATGCACAAGGCATTTACCGTGTCCTTTCAGAACGGAACCATGTATGCCAATAACAACCTTGTAGGCATTGGAGCCCAGGGCTATGGCTTTGGGATCGATGTTGGTTTCTACGATACTCACAATTTCGTTCTCGATATTTCTCACGATATAGATGGGTTCTACTCCTTTGAGGTAACACAACTCAGCAACAACGAAATTGAATTGTACTACCGTCCGTTGAACCTGTCCTACATATTAGTAGGTTATCAGCGAAATACGTTCGACTACGATGCTTTATTCTATGACAACATTCATTATTTCCTGCAGGAATATGTAGCCTGGGAGAAGATCTATACAAGCCCTTATGGCGAGCCTAATGAGTTCGATTATGAGAATTATCTGCAGTTCATACCAGGCGGAGGAAATGGGAACTTTCAGAGTTCGGAAGACCCGAATGGTATCGATATTTTCAACATTTACTGGGACTACACCGGTATTTACAATGTAGACAATGTACCCGGCAATGGCTATCTAAAATATTTAACACTTGATTATGACTTCCTGGGCAATGAATACTTTGAATTGTCCGTTATTAATGATCATACGATAGAATTGTTCCACGAATTTTCAGGAACCCTGTATCGTTTTACTGGAAAAGGCTACATACAGTATAAGAATACTGGAGGAAAGCTGCGTAAATCGAATGCAGAAATTGAGAAGGAAATGATAAAGATCAGTAATTTCTGATCACTTTAGGCTCGTCAATACGAGCGACATATAGTTTTTTTGGTTGGTTATGAATCGCCTCGCGCCCATACTTCGGGTTGCGGGGCGGTTCCTTTAGCGGTAGAAATTCATTTCATCAAGGTACTTCCACACGGTATCCGGCAACATGGGGCGTACATTTTTACCCGCTTTGATGGCCTTTCTTATAAAGGTGGAGGAGAGTTCCATGATCGGGGCGTCAACTCTATGAATGGACGCATGGCCCTCAAATTGGGTCTCAATTTTCCCTTCTGAAATTCGCGGATACACATAGACCTCGAATTGCTCCAGGATCACTTCATAATTCTTCCACTTGTGAAAACTCTTTAAGTTGTCTTCTCCCATAATAAGGCAGAAACTAACCTCCGGATATTTGTCTTCCAAATGAGCCAGCGTATTCACGGTATAATTGGGTTGTGGCAGGTCGAATTCTATATTGCTGGCCTTTAGTTTCGGATAGTCTTCCAGTGCGATGCGAACCATGGTAAGACGATGGATATCGTCCAGTAACGATTTCTTCTTTTTGTGTGGATTATGAGGGGTGACTACCAGCCAGACCTCATCCAGGTCGCTGAATTCAACCAGGTGATTTGCAATGGTAAGGTGTCCCGAATGTATGGGGTTAAACGTTCCGAAATAAAGTCCTATTTTTTTTCTTTCGGCCATTTTATTCTTCTTCGGAATGGGTTTCTTCTGAAATAAATCCCGCTACCAGATCTTCAGCTTCCTCCAATGCCTTCTCCAGGTTGTCGTTTACAATTATATGATCGAATTGAGGAGCTGTAGCCATTTCGATGGATGCTTTGGCGATACGCATATCTATTTTCTCATCGCTCTCCGTCTTTCGGTTTTTGAGTCGGATCTTCAGTTCATCCACACTGGGTGGTTCTACGAATACCGATAAGGTCTTTTCGGGATACTTCTTCTTAATGCGCAATCCACCAACAACATCAATATCGAAGATCACGTTTTTTCCTTCATCCCAAAGTCGGTTTACTTCGGAATGCAATGTTCCGTAGAAATTGTCGCGATAGACCTCTTCCCATTCCAGGAAGTCGTTGTTCCTGATGTGTTTTTTGAATTCTTCGGTGCTTATAAAGTAGTAATCCTCACCGTCCTTTTCATCTCCCCTGGGTGCCCGTGAAGTCACGGATACAGAAAAAGCCAGGTTTAAGGGTTCCTGGGCGAGTAAATGCCGAACGATAGTAGTTTTTCCACTGCCGGAAGGTGCGGAAAAAACGATGAGTTTTCCGCCTTTCATTACAAAACGTTTAATGCTTGTTCTTTGATCTTTTCCAGTTCGTCTTTCATTTGCACCACCAGCTGCTGCATAGGAGCGAAATTAGCCTTGCTCCCAATGGTATTGATCTCCCTGCCTATCTCCTGGCTAATGAACCCCAGTTTTTTACCATTGGAAGTATTGCTTTCCATGGTTTCTTTAAAGTAGTCCAGGTGGTTTTTTAGTCGCACCTTTTCTTCGGTGATATCGTATTTTTCCAGGTAGTAGGTGAGTTCCTGCTCAAATCGGTTTTCGTCTACCGTTTCCTTTAATTCTGAAACAGCCTTATGCAGACGCTCCTTCACATTCTCGATGCGTTGCGGATCCATTTCGATCACTTCTTCCAGCAAGGCGCCGATATTCTCGATTCGTTTTTGAAAATCCTTTTCCAGGACGGCTCCTTCGGAAGTGCGATAGCCATTGATAGCTTTCAGCGCTTCATCTACAGCCTGGGTGATCTTATTGAATTCCTCTTCGTCTATCTCCTCGCGCTCTGTCTTGAGGGCATCAGGCAGGCGTACCGCCATTTGCAGCAATTCCGCGGCACTGGTGTCGGCAATTTCCGAAAGTTGCCCCATGTATTGTTTTACAACGGCTTCGTTAATTATGGTACTGGTGCTCTCACCTGTGAGTTCAACGAACAAATTAAAATCAACCTTACCGCGAGAAAGGGTTTTGGATATCTTGTTCCGAAGTAATAATTCTTTTTCCCTGTAAGCTGAAGGTACCCTCGCATTGAGGTCCATATTCTTGCTGTTGAGGGATTTGATCTCTACGGTGATCTTTTTGTTTGGCAACTCGATAATGCTTTTGCCATAGCCTGTCATGGACTGGATCATACACTGCTGTTTATGGCAGCAAAGGTACATAAATTAACAGTTTGAAGCAGGAAACTACCGCAATTGATTCCCCTCTTCGTCATAGTGTTCCTTCAGGTGCTTTTCAGTATAAAAATAAATGAGAACGATCAATGCAGAATTACCGATAACCGTCAACATAAAAGTACAATAGCCCAGTGCACACCACAGTTGATTACTGTCGCTGGAGAAATCCATACATTAGAATGGTGATCTAATCCAGCTTCTTGATCTTAATATTCCTGTACCAAACTTTGTCGTCGTGATCCTGAAGTCCGATATGACCCGTCTGATATTTACCAAAACCTTCCCAATCCGCAAATTTGGAATTGGCAACCATGTTATCCCATTCTTCACCATGCACAGGGAAGGAAACGATTTCAGTGCCGTTCAAAGTTACTTTACCCATATTGGTCTTGTGATTGATCTCGATCACACAAAGATTCCATTCGCCTGCAGGTTTGGTAACATCTTCTGAAGGTTTAATCATATCGTAAAGTGCTCCGGCAGTGTGAAGCCCGTCACCTACTTTGGCATCCGGGTGTTTCATATTATCGAGAACCTGTATCTCCGGGCCGGTTTCATAGGCTTCCGGATATTTTTCATCTTCGTAAACACTCCAAAATATGCCGCTATTTCCTCCTTCGGAGATCTTCCACTCAAGGGATAAAACAAAGTTTGTAAATTTTTCTTTTGTGATGATATTCTTCCCGCCATCTTCGTCCGGCGTGAAGGCCATAGCCCCATCTTCAACAGTCCAGTTGTCATACATACCTTCGGCCAGGTAACCCCTCCAGCTATCGAAATTTGTGCCATCGAATAATGTGATCCATCCCGATTCTTCCATATTCACTTCCTTTTCCATAGCGGTGGTATTAGCTTCAGGTTCTGCAGATTCTTCTTTCACTTTTTCATTACAACTAACACCGATCAATGCGACCAGTGCTAAAAGAATACATTTTTTCATATTTATTTTTCTCATCGTTATAGTCCTAAAATTTTTCTGAGTTTTTCTTTATCTACTTCAGCACCGGCAAAGTCGTCGAAACGTTTTGTGGTGGCTTCAATGATGTGATCGGCAATGAATTTAGCTCCTTCCCTGGCGCCTTGCTCGGGGCTCTTGATCACACATTCCCATTCCATCACCGCCCAAACATCGCAGCCGTATTCGGTTAATTTACTGAATACGGTCTTATAGTCTATTTGTCCATCACCCAGTGAGCGGTATCTTCCGGCACGGTCCTTCCAGTCGCCGTAACCGCCGTAAGCACCTTTCTTACCCGTGGGGTTGAATTCTGAATCCTTCACATGGAAGGCCTTAATGAACTCGTGGTAATGGTCGATGTACTTGATATAGTCCAGTTGTTGAAGAACAAAATGGCTGGGGTCGTACAGAATATTCACTGCTTCGTGATTGCCGGTTGCTTCAAGAAAACGTTCAAAGGTAACTCCATCATGGAGATCTTCTCCCGGATGAATTTCGTAGCAAACAGCTACACCCTGATCCTTGAATTCGTCAAGAAGCGGCAACCATCGTTTCGCCAATTCTTCAAAGCCCATTTCCACCAGTCCGGCAGGTAATTGCGGCCAGGGGTGCCAGGCATGCCATAAAAGTGCCCCACTAAAGGTTGCGTGTGCTTTTAACCCCAGATGGTTACTCGCTTTCGCTGCACTGATTAATTGTTGTCTGGCCCATTCGGTGCGTTTTGCCGGGTTGTTCTTGCAGTCCTCAGGCGCAAAGTTGTCGAACATCACATCGTAGGCCGGATGTACTGCTACCAGTTGCCCTTGCAAGTGAGTAGATAGTTCCGTTATCTCAAGGCCGTATTCTCCTATTTTGCCTTTGAGCTCGTCGCAATACGTTTTGCTTTCTCCAGCAAGGGAAAGATCGATCAATCTGCTTTCCCAGGTTGGGATCTGTATTCCTTTGTAACCAAGGTCCGAAGCCCATTGGCAGAGTCCTTCAAGCGAGTTAAAGGGTTCTTTATCGTCCATGAACTGGGCAAGGAAAACGGCGGGTCCTTTAATTGTTTTCATACTGATTATCTTATAAAGATTTCCAAATATTACCTTCCAGGTGAGAGGCAACCACCGTTTCAATAAATCTCATACCGCGCACACCGTCTCTCATCCCCGGAAATTCCATTGGGTCGTGTTCCTGACCACGAATGGCCTTTGCAACACCTTTATATATATTCCCCATGGCATCGAAAATTCCTTCCGGATGGCCGGGAGGTAGTTTTGTTCCATCAAGTGAAACAGCGCTGTTGTATTCGTGGCCCGGTTTGAGTGTTTGGGCTGGCTTCCCTTCTTTCAGCAAATAGAGATAGTTAGGATTCTCCTGCTCCCATTTCAATGTCCCTTCTCTACCATAAACCGCGATGGTGAAGTTATTCTCCTCGGCGGTTGCTATCTGACTAGCACGTAGCACTCCTTTTGCATTCCCACCCAGCCGGAGCAATACGGTACCATCTATGTCCATTTTATTGTCTTCGTACAAATAGTTTAGATCTGCTAAAACTGATTGTATATCCATCCCGGTAACGAACTCCAGCATTTGGTATGCATGAACACCAATATCTCCCATACAACAACTAATGCCAGATTTCTCGGGATCCAGTCGCCACGTCGTTGATCTCGATTCCGGATCGTGAATTATTGGATTGATCCAACCCTGGTAATATTGTCCATCTACTTTTTGAACCTCCCCGATAGCGCCTTCGGCAATCATCTTTTTCATTTGGCGGATCATTGGGTAGCCCGTATAGGTGTGGGTAAGTGCGAAAATATTATTGTTTTTTTGCTGAATGGCTTCTAGCTCCAGTGCTTCTTCAAGATTCATGGTCATCGGTTTTTCGCAGATCACGTGAAATCCGGATTCCAGTAGCTTTTTAGCCATTGGGAAATGAAGAAAATTTGGTGTAAGTACCGAGAAGACCTGGATTCGTTCATTTTCCGGCAACTCTAGCTCCCTGGCTACCATGCTGTCGAAATCCTCATAAATTCGGTTGGTAGGGATCCCGATCTCTCGAGCAAATTCAATGCTTTTCTCGTATACCGGATTGAATACTGCCCCGGTAAGCTGATATTTGTCGAACATACTTGCTGCCACCCTGTGCAGGACCCCGATTAACGAGTCACCGCCTCCACCAAGAACGCCCCATCTGATTTTGTTACTCATAGATTATTC
This sequence comes from Aureitalea sp. L0-47, assembly GCF_026126405.1. GTDB lineage: Bacteria > Bacteroidota > Bacteroidia > Flavobacteriales > Flavobacteriaceae > Pukyongia. Next base: position 283,480 of record NZ_JAFMTQ010000002.1, on the reverse strand, counting down.
TTTTACTTCAATCTTTTCATTTTTAAAGGCAATCAGGAAAAACAGTAATACGGCTCCGGCTATTCCGGCTGGGAGTAACCAAATATCTGCCCAATTATGACCGTCTGCAATTGCATTGGCATCCGTATAATATCCGGCAAGCCTGAATCCTATTAACATACCCAATCCATAAGTAGCCAGGGTTATGAGTCCCTGAGCGGAACTTTTAAATTTTTCGCCCGCCTTAAAATCAGTGTAGATCTGTCCTGAGACAAAGAAGAAATCATAGCAAATACCATGTAGAATAATTCCGAAGATCAACATCCAGGCACCTTCTCCGGCATCGCCATAGGCAAAGAGAATGTAACGAACCACCCAGGCGATCATTCCAACAAGGAGTGTTAGTTTGATTCCATAGCGTTTCAGGAAAATAGGCAATAGTAGCATAAAAAAGATCTCAGACATCTGTCCAAAGGTCATTTTTCCCGCAGCTTTTTCCATCCCTATTTCGTTTAAAAACTGATTTGCGTGTTGATAATAAAATGCCAGAGGGATACATATGAGAATAGAAGCGATAAAGAAAACCAGGTAGCGTTTGTCCTTTAACATACCTAGTGCGTCCAGGCCAAGAATATCCCGGAGACTCACCTTTTCACCTTTGGCAGCTGTTGGAGGGGTATTTGGTAAAGTGAAGCTAAACAAGCCGAGCAGGGCGGACGCACCTGCTGCCATGACAAAGGTGTTTTGAAGCACATTCTCCGATTCCCAGGATAGGAATCCAATCACCAGGCCTGCAACTATCCATCCAACCGTCCCAAGCACGCGGATTAGAGCAAAATCTTTAGCGGGGTCTTTCATCTGCCTGAAAGCTACCGAGTTTACCAAAGCCAATGTTGGCATATAGAGTATCATATAAACTAATATGTATGGGTAGAAAGAAGCAAAATCCGATGAGGTTCCAGCCAGGTATAGTAAAACGGCTCCAGCAATATGGAGAATCCCTAAGATCTTTTGAGCGGCGAAATATCTATCTGCGATGAGACCGATAATAAATGGAGCAATAATGGCTCCAATTGATTGAGTTTCATAGGCCATGGCAAGCTGGCTACCCTCCGCATTGAATGCCTTGGCTAAAAAAGTTCCCATGGTGACAAACCATCCTCCCCAGATAAAGAATTCAAGGAACATCATAAAGGATAATTGTATTCTCGTTATTGCTTTCATGGGTTGTTTATTTGGTTGCCGCCGCCGCCTTTTCGATTAATTTCTTGGTGGCGGTGATCCCTTCGGGTTCATTCATTTCATTTCCTTCGAATTCCACTCCAATATGACCGGAATAACCAGCGTTTTTGACGATCTGGATCATTCTGTAATAATCTAATTTCGTTTCGTTGCCTTCTGCATCGAAGTTGTAAGATTTAGCACTAACTGCTTTGGCAGTGGGCATCATCAGTTCGATGCCTTTGTAGTAATCCGGGTACTCTTCTTCGCATTCCCCCCATCGTTCGCCGTCCTTACGTTTGATACACCAGTTCCCAAAATCTGGCAAGGTGCCGCAGTTCGGCATATTGACCTCAGCGATGGCTGCCATCAATTTGTCGGCATCCGAGGACAGCCAACCATGATTCTCACAAAGCACATTTATCTTTTTTGTTGCTGCATATTCAGAGAGTTTTTTCAATCCATCCACTACTGTCTCACTCCATACTTCGGGGTCGTTGGTTCCGAAGGTATTCACGCGAATCGAGTGTCCACCAAGTTTAGAAGCGGCATCAATCCACTTCTTATGATTTTCCACGGCCAGATTCCTGGCCTCTTCATCAGGATCTGCAAGATCCCCTTCTCCATCCACCATAATAAGGACACAGGCAACACCATGTCTTTGGTTTTCAGCTTTTAAGGAATCAATAACCGTCTCAAAACCAAGAGATTCAACCTGCTTATCGTACAATTGACTCACGTACTCTACGGCGTCAAATCCTAGTTCCTTTGCATCTTTTGAGAAATTAAATGGGTTGGCGTCTTCTGCCTCGTACCTGTGATGTAGTGACCACTGGGCTAGTGACAATTTTGGTTCGTAAGCAGTTTCTTTTTCTGAAGTCGTCTCGGCTATGGGTTCCGACACTTCATCTTTTGGTTCCTTTTCCTTACAGGATGCTACAATAGAAAACAGGAGAACAAAGAAGATTGATTTATTCATCGAAAGTAAATTTTAAAATGCAGGTTTTATGTTGGTTTTTCTAAGAAGTTCCAAGTTAGTTTTTTTTTGAAAGAATCGAATAATAATGTCTGATGTGTTACATATTTTACAATCGAAAACGTTTTCGGCTAATCATAATCTTTTTTAACTTCAAGAATTTTGTAAAATCAACAAAAAAACAGGACCTTGAGTAGCTCTTTTAACTAACGAAAGTTATCTGGTTCTTGAGTGCTAACTTTAGGAATCGGATTTAATAGCATAAACCAAACACTTCGAAATGATTAACCCTAACGAAATGTACGATGCCATAGTTGTAGGCTCTGGTATCAGCGGCGGGTGGGCCGCCAAAGAATTGTGTGAAAACGGTTTGAAAACTCTGGTTCTTGAACGGGGTAGAATGGTCGAGCACATCAAGGATTACCATACGATGAATATGGATCCCTGGGAATTTGAATACAAAGGGCAACTACCCAAATCAGAAAGGGATAAACAATTAAAACAAGCACGATCGGGATATACCACTCAAGAAGCCCGAAGGCATTTCTTTGTGAATGACCTCGAACACCCTTATAACGAGAAGAAACGTTTCGACTGGCTGCGGGGGTATCACGTGGGAGGCCGATCCCTGGTTTGGGGAAGACAGAGCTACAGATTGTGTGATTTCGATTTCGAAGCGAATAAAAAAGAAGGAGTCGCCGTGGATTGGCCGGTTCGTTATAAAGATATCGAACCGTGGTACGACAAGGTTGAAGAGTTTATTGGCGTAAGTGGCGAAAACCTTGGGTTGGAGCAACTGCCAGACGGAAAGTTCTGCCCTCCTATGGAACTTAATTGTGCGGAAGAAGACCTTAAAGCGAAGATAGCTGAGAATTATGACGATGGTAGAGTTATGACCATTGGTCGTGCGGCCCATATTACAGGAACACAGACTTTCGAGGGACGTGCCAATTGCCAGTTCCGAAACCGCTGTATGCGAGGGTGTCCGTTCGGAGGATATTTCAGTAGTAATTCATCTACATTGCCTGCGGCTGAACGCACAGGAAATCTTACTATTCGTCCTCACTCCATTGTTGCTGAAGTGCTCTACGACCAGACTAGTGGGAAAGCCAGTGGGGTCCGAGTGATCGATGCGGAGTCCAAAGAAGAGATGGTGTTCGAAGCAAAAGTGATTTTCTTGTGTGCTTCAGCCATAGCAACAGCATCAATACTGATGCAATCCAAGAGTGAGCGATTTCCAAACGGAATGGGTAACGACAGCGGTGAATTAGGACATAATATCATGGACCATCACTTCAAAGCGGGTGCCCGGGCAAAAGTACCTGGTTTCGAAGACAAATATTATAAAGGAAGAAGACCGAATGGAATATATATTCCTCGTTTCAGAAATATTGGAGGCAAAACGGACCAACCCAACTTCACCCGAGGATATGGATACCAGGGTGGCGCAAGCCGAAGCAACTATGAAGAGGTTGTAGCCGAACTTGCCTATGGGAAGGACCTGAAGGATGCAGTTACCAAACCGGGCGAATGGCGTTTCATATTGACGGGATTTGGCGAGTGCCTTCCTTATCACGAAAATAAAATGGAATTGGATTATGACAACCTCGATCAATGGGGCTTACCCACAGTGACCTTCGACGTTGAGTGGAAGGAAAACGAGTATGAAATGAGGAAGGACATGGTTGCACAAGCAGTAGACATGCTTACAAAAGCCGGGTATGATGATGTTGAGGCATGGGACGATCCCGGAGCGCCCGGACTGGGAATCCACGAAATGGGAACAGCCAGAATGGGTCGTGACCCGAAGACATCAGTGTGTAATAAACACAACCAACTGCATGCCGTACCTAATGTGTATGTCACCGATGGGGCCTTTATGACCTCCGCCAGTTGTGTAAACCCATCATTATCTTATATGGCATTCAGCGCCAGGGCTGCGAATCATGCCGCTCAACAACTTAAAAAAGAAGCATAATGGATAGAAGACAAGCCTTACGAAATATTGGATTGGGAGCCGGTGCGGTAGTAGCTACTCCTACAGTGATTAGTTTGTTACAAAGTTGCGAGAGTGAACCTTCATTCGTGCCTGTCTTTGTTTCACCCGCTGAAGGACACGCGCTTAAACAAATGGTAGACCTTATTATTCCTGCTGATGAAACTGTTCCCGGAGCAGTAGCCGTTGGCGCCCATAAGTTCATAGACGCTTACTGGAAAGAGATCACCCCGACGGTTCAGGGAGAGATTTGGGAAGAACGATATGAACCCTTACAGGACCATATCAAAATGTTCTTTAAAATGTTCGGTGAAGAATACACGGCCACATTCAGCAAAGAACTTGCAGATGGTACTTCCGAAGAGTTCGACCAAATGCTATCTAAACACCTTACAATCGATAAGGAAACACAGACGCAGCACTATTTGGCCTTAAACGAATTTTTTGAAGTATATGAGTCGGACAAAACCGCAACTCCGGCAAAGGAAGTGGCTATTTTTGGCTTACTTTCAGGTATTCGCGGCATGACTATCTGGGCCTGGAAATCCAGTGAGCAGATAGGTAAGAACGTATTATGGTACGATCCGGTACCCGGTCAACAAAAGGGGTGTATTCCACTCAGCGAAGCGGGAAATGGAAATGCCATGGCCTTATAATCAATTGGTATGAAAAGAAGATCATTTATAAAGAAGGGAGCCCTGGCGGGTTCCCTTTTTTCATTTGGTGGCACTGTGCTGGCATCGGAAATGTCAATGGACTTTTTTAAGAGTAAGCATAGCTTCAATCTTAAATATGCTCCTCATATAGGGATGTTCGAGTCCCATGCGGACAGTGATGTTGTTAGTCAGCTGGAGTTTATGGCCGAGCAGGGGTTCACGGCTTTTGAGGATAATGAAATGAAAAACCGACCCCTGATCGAGCAAAAGCGTATGGCCTCGGCCATGGAACGACTCGGGATCGAAATGGGAGTATTTGTGGCTCACAATATCTACTGGAAAGAACCCAACCTGGCCAGTGGAAAAAAGGAATGGCGTGACGAATTCCTTTCAGAAATAAAAAATTCGGTTGAAGTAGCAAAACGGGTAAATGCAAAGTGGATGACGGTGGTCCCCGGGCATGTGGATCTGCGTATGAATATGAACTACCAGATGGCAAATGTAATCGAAACGCTGAAACAAGCCAGTGCAATTCTTGAGCCGCACGGAATTGTAATGGTATTGGAGCCACTGAATTTCAGGGATCATCCGGGCTTATTTCTAACAGAATCACCACAGGCGTATGAGATCTGCAAGGCTGTGAATAGCCCGTCCTGTAAAATACTGTTCGATATCTACCACCAGCAAATCCAGGAGGGAAATTTAATACCCAATATTGAGGCCTGCTGGGACGAAATAGGGTATTTCCAGATCGGGGATAATCCCGGACGCAACGAACCCACCACGGGTGAGATCAATTACAAAAATATCTTCCAGTATATCCATAGCCGGGGATTCAAAGGAATACTTGGCATGGAACACGGAAATTCACAGGATGGTAAGCCCGGCGAACAGCGGGTGATTGATGCTTATAAAGAAGTTGACAATTTTGTCTAAAGGCCTATTCAACAATAAGCTTGCCTTTCATTAAAGCGGAGTGACCCGGGAAGCTACAAATGTAGTCGTAGGTGCCGGCTTCAGGAGCGGTAAAAGTTATGGAAGTAGACTGTCCTCCCCCTATCATTTTTGTATGAACGATCACATCTTCGCCATTGTCGGGAATCCAGTCTGAGGCTTCTCCGGCTTCTGCCGCTTTTATGGAGAACTCCGGAATGGAAACACCTTGCTTCAGCAGCACAAAATTATGCCCCATCACTTTGATGTCCATTTTGCCAATGTGTCTTAGGTTTATGGTGATTTCCTGACCAGCTTTTACTTTCATCTCCTTGATGTTGTATTGCATCATGTCGTCACCGGTAAGACCAATAGTTGCTACCTTATTGTCCTTTTCTGCCTTTTCTTTCTTAGTGCCGATTTTGATCTGTTCTTTTTCTTCTTTCTTTTCTTTTTCTCCTCCGCAATTATAAACAAGGGCGATCATGATTGCAAAGAGGCTATAACGCAATATTTTCATGTTTTAAGATTTAAATGTTTTCTTTCAGAAATTTCCAGCAACGGGTTTCGTTGTAGTAGACATTTCCTGGTTGGTAGAAGCCTACATGTCCGCCGTATTTCGAAGCTTCAAGATAGATGTTTTTTGAATTGGATGCAAGTTCTTTGGGAATGCAATGCGCACTCAGAAAGCTGTCGTTTTCTGCGTTTAAAATAAATACCGGGGTCGATATCTTGTCCAGGAATTGCAAGCTGCTGTTCTTCTCGTAATAGTCCAATGCATCTTTAAATCCATGTGCCGGTGCAGTGTAAATATTATCAAAGGCAAAGAGAGATTTTATTTCCTTCAGCTCGGACCGAGTTGCTTTTTCAGGGAAGAGCAGCGTTTTTTGCCTGTATTTCTTCCGAAGATCGATTAAAAAATGAGTTCTGTAGGGCCAATTAAGTGGTTTATTGAGGGAATCCAGGGAACCTTTTAAGCTCAGAGGTGCAGAAACCGCAATTCCACATTTAATTTGAGCAGGCAGGTGGGTACGCTCTCCCAGGTATTTCAGTAATAAGTTGCCCCCCAGGCTGAATCCGATCAAAACAATTTTCTGGTAGCTGTCTTTTTCGAGCAGGTGGTCGATCACAATTTCCAGATCGTCTGTTTTTCCTGAATTATAGGAAAGGTATTTCCTGTTGGGTTCGCCACTGCAGCCGCGATAATTCACCGCGCAAATATCCCAGCCATCTTCAACCAGCACCTTGCCCTGTCCTTTAATATAGGTGCGTTGTGCATTTCCCTCTAGCCCGTGAAGTAATACAGCGATCTTATTAGTTTCTTTTTCTGAAAAAGACAGGTCCAGATCGATAAAGTCCCCGTCAGAAAGTTCCAACCGTTCTCTAGTTTGCGCTAATTTTGGCGAAACCCTGAGTTTAGCTGAATAAATGGTAGAAAAATGCCCGTTTCGGAAGGCTCCAGGAGGTTGATAAGTTGAGGAAACTATTGGCATTGATACTAAGTCTTTTGTTGACCTGAGTTAGCAGGATATTTTCGAGATAAATATATAATAATTATCTGGGTAGATTGAAATTACCAATCAGTTTGGTTATTTAGATACCAAACGGTATCTTTGTGCCATGCGAGATGCAGAAGCAACAAGAAACACCATCATACGCGAAAGCGCGGATCTCTTCAATACACAAGGATATAAAGCTACATCCATAAGCGATATTACCAGGGCAACCGGCTACACAAAAGGAGCTATCTATCGTCATTTTGAGAATAAACAGGATCTGGAACAACACGCCTTAAGGCGTTTGTCCAAGTTAATGTTTGAAGAGATAAGCGTATCTATAAAGGAGGCTAAGACTTTCAAAACTAAGTTCGAAGCAATTTTTTCTTTCTTTGAGAATTACATGGACGAACCGCAGTATAAAGGGGGTTGCCCTTTAATGAATGCCGCGGTGGAGTCTGACGATTCTAACCCGGTGCTCCGTCAACAAGCATACAATATGCTGGCTCAGTTGAGGTCGGCAGTTGCCAAGCTTATAGAAAATGGGATCAAGAACCACCAGGTTCACCCCGATGTGGACATCCCTTATTACTGCACGATATTTATTGCTACCCTCGAAGGAGGGATCATGATGAGTAAATTGGAACGAAATAAAAATGCGATCAGGCATACCAACGATCACCTTAGAAAACTGGTGGAAGAATTGTCTGTTTAAAAAAAATTTAAAGTTATTGATACCGATAGGTATCTTAAGTCTATGAAGAAATTAATACCCAAATTGATCGGAGGTTCTTTGAACCTACTTACCCCTTTATTCCCAGGATTGACTCGAAATACCGCTTTTAATCTTCTCAGCAGGATAAAAAGGGTAGCTGTTAGTGAGGAAGGACTGTTGTTCTTTAGTGCGGGTGAAACGCATTGGTTGCGAGTAGCTGGTAACAAAACGGCTCTTCATCGCTGGGGAAGTGGCCCGAAAAAGATACTTTTTATGCATGGTTGGATGAGTAATTCACAGCGATGGATGGATTATATCAACGCTTTGGACGCATCTGAATATACTTGCTTCGCACTGGATGCACCTGCTCATGGTGTTTCCGAGGGGAATTATTTTAACCTGGAGATATACAGGGAAGCTTACGAAGCCACCCTCGAAGTAACAGGCAACATCGACGTACTGGTGAGTCACTCCATGGGCAATCTCACAGCGGCCTATCAATACCTGTACAAGTCTTCGGCAGGTGTGGGTAGCTATGTAGTTTTGGGCTCTCCTTCAGGGATTGAGATAGTATACGAGTATGCGAAAGACATCCTGGGTCTTTCAGAAAAGATGATTCGGAATCTCAAGATAAAAACGGATGAGGTATTGAAAATTCCTAACCAGGAGATTAATATGTCCAATTTCTTCAAACAACTAAACAAACCGGTGCTGGTGATACACGAAGAATCGGATGAAGTCACGCCCCTGGAACCCATCAAAGAGGCAGTTTCAGGAAGGGACTACATACAAACCTTGTTCACTACTAAGCATGACCACACTTTAAAAGGGCCAATCGTCCTGGAGGCGGTTACTAATTTCATTTCAGAAAAAACAAAAAAGAATACCCATGTACTTGAAAGAATTTGAGATACGATGGAACGACCTGGATGCCAACAGGCACCTGGCAAATTCTTCCTATGTTAACTACATGAGTCATACCCGAATGAGCGCCCTGATGCATCATGGTATAGATCATAATACATTAGTTAATTGCGATATCGGCCCTGTGGTTTTCTATGAGCATATCTACTATTTTAAAGAAGCTCTACATGGGAAAGTCAAAGTGAGTTTTGAATTGGCCGGCGCAAGCGAAGACGGTATGTTCTTCCAGTTTCTTCACAACTTTTACAATGATAAAGGTGATAATATTGCGGCATGCGATATGAAGGGAGGATGGATAGACCTAAAAACCAGGAAGCTCATATCCTTACCAGAAGAATTACTATCCAAAATGCACAGCATGCCAAAGACAACAGATTTCAGGACGCTGGAAAAAAAGGATATGCGTTCCGAAACGGTTAGCCCTAAACCTTTGAAGTCTTAGGTTTTGCCTTTCTTGTTGAAAGGAAAACACCGGTGAAAATCAAAACGGCTGCTATAATTCGAAGTGGTGTAAGCTTATCGGCTCCTGCGAGGATAGCGAATGTGGCGGCAAGCACTGGTTGTAAATAGATAAAAGCACCGATAGTTGACGGACTTAATTGCTTGAGGGCATAGATGTTGAACAAATAAGTGAGCACGGTAGTTCCTATCACAACAAAGGCCATTTGCCATATAGCCTGAAAATCCAGCCCTATCCAGTCAACTTCCATAAATTGATTGAATCCTATTGGAAGGTTTATAAGAAATGCAAATAGGAAGAACATCTTCATTAGTGTGATGGAACTGTATTTAGCAACCAGCGCTTTTACAAAGATGAGGTAGAAGGAGTATGAAGCGGCGTTTATAATGAAAAGCACATTACCCAATGGGATATTAGGGGCATTGGGTTGCGTTTTTATTCCGAAGAGAATAAGGACCAAAGCTCCCGCTAACCCAAGACCTATACCAACTGCTTTCATCCATGTGATCTTCTCTTTTAAAAAGATGGCTGAAAGTGCAAGGAGCAGGACAGGGCTCAATGTGATTACCACCGAACTATTAATGGGAGTGGATAGCTCCAGGCCTTTAAAGAACATATTCATGTTCAACACCATTCCGAAGAAGGCGCAGGCAATGATTCTGAACCAATCCTTCCGCTCGATCTTCTCGCTTTTATAGAATAAACCAATGATCCAGAATAAACAGGCTGCCCCACTTACTCTAAGAAGAATAAACCCATACGAGCCGATAATATCGGGCATAAGCCCTTTGGCAATGGTGTGGTTAATTCCATAGATGGCACTGGCAGCAGTTGCTGCTAAAAGAGCAAGAGCGCGAGGATTCATTTGCTGTGATGAAGGGCATTATAAGCAGCTTCGACATTTTTTTTACTATTCCCTATGAAAATAGTGCCATTGTATACCAACACAGGACGCTTCAAAAAGGTATAATGCTCCAGCAACATTCTTTTGAAATCTTCTTCCTGTAAATTGGCCTCTTTTAGATTTCGTTCCTTGTACAAACGGGCGCGTTTGCTAAACAAAGCTTCATAAGAGCCGGATAAAGCGTAAAGAGACTCCAGCTCTTCCCCGGTTAATGGTTCACTTTTTATTTCTCTTTTCTGAATAGATTCCGGGAGATTAAGGTCGTTCATGATACGTTGGCAGGTATCACAAGTGGCTAAATAGTAGAACAAGTTCATGGAAGTGTAATGGCTAAATAGTTTTTTATTTCTGAAATGGGCAGTTGCAATTCGATCGGTCCGGCGGCATAACTGGCAATATCGTATTGATTGTAGATCATAACAAGATGTTTACCTTCGAAACCGATAGTCTCCGGGAGATAAAATTGGTCGTTTTCAAACCAGAAACCGGTATAGTTGATCGATTCATTTTCGGGAATTTCATGTTCTATTCTGAAGGCTTTCTCGACGATTTTGGTGATCTGATCCATATCCGTAAACAGATCTTCAAATTCAAGCTCTTCACCTGTTTGGGCGTCGAAATTAGCGAAAAAAGTAGCACCATAACCGTGTGCACCACCGGTGAATAAGTAATGTCTCATTTCCAGGCTAAGTAATTCTTCCGAATGATACGTTTCAGATACGCTAATTTCCGCAAAATACTCTAATTGCATATCCGGAAACTCGGCGCTGTGGGTTCTGTACATTGAAACAAAACCCTCTGCGGCCTCTTCTATGTTCTTGGCCGATGATGTAGTTGCTTCTTCCCCGAGGTACAGGGCGTCAATGATGAATTCATTTATTTTGGCATTGATCTTTTCTGAACGTTCACTATGGTCCTCTATCGATACGTAATTGACTGTTATTTCCGGACAGCCTGTGTCGCAACCAGTGAGAACTTTTTCACTGAAATTCATCGGTTTGATGAGAAGCGCCTGCTCTTTCTTACAAGCCGTAAAAAACGATATGATAATCGCAAATAATAAAAGTCGTTTTACCATCGGTTAAAAATACAACAGAATTCACATTCACGATCTAAAGTAGTATTTTTGTTAACAGAAATTTTAAACAATTCCATGAAATTTAATACAAAAGCAATTCACGGAGGACAGCACGATATTGATCCGGCTTACGGATCGGTAATGCCGCCTATATATCAAACCAGCACATATTCTCAAACCACCCCCGGGGGACACAAAGGATTTGAGTATTCCAGGAGCGGGAATCCCACACGTGCCGCACTGGAAAGGGCTTTTGCCAGCATAGAGAATGCAAAACACGGACTTGCGTTTGCGAGCGGGCTCGCCGCGATTGATGCGGTGATCAAGTTGCTGAAACCGGGAGATGAGGTGATCTCTACAAACGACCTATATGGTGGTACCTATCGATTGTTTACTAAGATTTTCGAAGATTTCGGAGTGAAATTTCACTTTATCGGGATGGAGAACGCGGAAAATATCGAAGCTTACATCAACGATAACACAAAATTGATCTGGGTGGAGACTCCTACCAACCCCATGATGAATATAATCGATATTAAGAAATGCGCTGGTATCGCCAAGAAGCATAATATTTTATTGGCCGTGGACAATACCTTCGCCACTCCATACCTGCAGCGCCCAATGGACCTTGGGGCTGACATAGTGATGCACAGTGCCACTAAGTATCTGGGTGGGCATAGCGATGTTGTAATGGGTGCTTTGATGTTAAATGACGACGAGTTGGCCGAAAGACTGTTCTTTATACAAAACGCAAGCGGTGCGGTTTGCGGCCCTATGGATAGTTTCCTTGTGTTACGCGGATTAAAAACACTGCATGTAAGGGTACAGCGCCATTGTGAGAATGGAAAAAAAGTGGCCGAATACCTCCGGGATCACCCAAAAATTGAAAAAGTATATTGGCCCGGCTTCGAAGAGCATCCTAATCATGAGGTTGCGAAGGCCCAAATGGATGATTTTGGTGGTATGATATCCTTTGTGACTAAAGGAAACGACTATGACGAGGCTATTCGGATTGTTGAACGACTAAAGATCTTTACCCTGGCGGAAAGCCTGGGAGGTGTGGAAAGCCTGGCCGGACACCCGGCAAGTATGACGCATGCTAGTATTCCGAAGGAAGAAAGAGAGAAAACAGGTGTGGTAGATGCTTTAATACGTTTGAGCGTAGGGATAGAAGATGCGGCCGACTTAACCGCCGATCTGGAACAAGCCATAGGATAATAGAATAAGCCCCAATAAAAAACCCCTTGAAGTAAGATTCAAGGGGTTTTTTATTTATATTTTTTATTTCTATTCCAGGTAATAAATGTACCCGATATTCAACCAGTAGATCCAGTCGTTTGCTTTATTTTCGGGCACAGGAAAACCTCCGTTGAATTCTTCGGAAGGATTTAGACCGTCTACCCAGTTGCTGAAATAATACTGCCAGCGACTGTCCAGCATAAGGTCACTAAGAGGGGAGAGTTTGTAACGAATCCCCACACTCATTACTATGGACCAGGTACTGTCTCCTTCCTGTTGAAAGGCATCACGATACTTCGGTAACGGAGTAGTGAAAGGTGAATTAAGTGGTCCTAATTCAGAATAAACCTCAGGATCGAAACTTACCCAGTGGACTCCGAAAGAGCCAAATGGGGCAATTTTATAACCTCCAGCGGCAAAATCTCTAATACTGAGTGGAAAATATTCCAATTGGGTTCCTATATCGAATACCCGGCTTTTTCCTTTCATAGCTCGCAGCTGATCCGCTGTTTCACTGGTGCGATCAGGGTCTACCCATTGCCCAAAGTGTTCAAAATTGGTCACGTGGTAATCGATCTCATTCCTGATTTTGAAATGGTCGTTGAAATAGACGTCGCGAGTGTAGCAATTACAATCAGCGCGATATGAGAAATTAATGTAATGAATAAGGCCCACACCAATGCCTACATTCCCTTTGTTGGTTTCGAAATCGTTACGTTGTCCGAAATCGGAATAGAACGCTACAGGCCCTGTAATCACACCTATTTCGTGTGAGAAACCAAACTGGCTGTGAAGCTCCTGATTAGCAGTAGCTAGGAGGAGAAACACCAATAGCAATGATCTGGCATTCATCATATTCTGGTTTAGATTGAGACGTAACAAATATATAAAAACATACGTAACATGGAAATTTAAAGGTTATTTTTAGGTTATTTGACAAAAATCATTTCCCTTAATTGCAGATAACTTATATTTGCTCCGCGTTACGAAAACGTTTTCAGAGACCGTAAACAAAGCCTTTGAAACATCGCTTCGCAGCTAGTAATTTGACAACCATATTATAAACTTAAATTTTTATACCAGTGAAACAAAGTATAAAAGATTTCATCGATTCCGTTGAAAGTAGTAACCCCAATGAACCTGAGTTTATACAGGCAGTAACAGAGGTTGCTGAAGCAGTTATTCCCTTTATAGAGGAGAATGAAAAATATCAGAACAAAATGCTTTTGGAGCGCATGGCAGAACCGGAAAGGGTAATCATGTTCCGTGTTCCATGGCAGGACGACAATGGCAATACCCGTATTAATAAAGGATATAGGGTTGAGTTCAACTCGGCGATTGGCCCCTATAAAGGAGGTCTTCGTTTTCACCCAAGTGTGAATTTGAGCATTTTGAAGTTTTTAGGCTTCGAGCAGGTATTTAAAAACAGTCTTACCACCTTGCCGATGGGCGGCGGAAAAGGAGGCAGTAATTTCAACCCCAAAGGGAAAAGCGATTCCGAAGTAATGCGCTTCTGTCAGAGTTTTATGTCGGAGTTACAACGCCATATTGGTCCCGATACAGACGTACCAGCAGGTGATATTGGCGTGGGTGGTCGAGAAGTTGGATATTTATTCGGACAGTACAAGCGACTAAGAAATGAATTTACCGGAGTATTAACTGGTAAAGGACTAGAGTTTGGAGGTTCGCTTATACGTCCGGAAGCTACCGGATATGGTACGGTATACTTTGCCCAGAGTATGCTGGAAACTAAAGGTCAAAGCTTCAAAGGAAAGACGGTTCTTATCTCTGGATCCGGAAATGTGGCGCAATATGCAGCGGAAAAGGCAATGGAGTTTGGAGGAAAAGTGGTAACACTTTCTGATTCAGGCGGATTTATCTACGATAAAGACGGCCTTGATAAAGAAAAACTAGCCTATGTAATGGAGTTGAAGAACGTTAAACGCGGAAGAATTAAGGAATACGCCGATAAATATCCTTCTGCTGTTTATACTGAAGGTGCACGACCATGGGGTGTAGCTTGCGATATCGCACTACCATGTGCTACTCAAAACGAGCTGAACAAAGAAGAAGCTGAAGCATTAGTAAGTAACGGTTGTACATGTGTTGCCGAAGGAGCAAACATGCCATCAACTCCTAAAGCAATTGAAGTGTTCCAAAACGCGAGTATACTTTATGCTCCTGGTAAAGCTTCTAATGCCGGTGGTGTTGCTACATCCGGACTAGAAATGTCTCAGAATTCACTCCGTTTGAGCTGGTCTCGTGAAGAAGTGGATCAAAAGCTTCACGGAATTATGAACGACATCCATGCTGCCTGTGTGAAATACGGAAAGGATGGAGATGGTCATGTGGATTACGTAAAAGGAGCCAATATCGCCGGTTTTGTTAAGATCGCCGATGCCATGTTGGCCCAGGGAGTTGTGTAAACTGCAATTCTGAATATATTTAAAAAAGGTTGCCTGTAATGGCAGCCTTTTTTAGTTCCTATCCAGCAATAAATGCTATTTTAGCGTGTTAATATAGACAAACAAAATTTGCATGAAACGACTTGTCGTTATTCTTTCCCTTATCCTATCCGTCTCGGGCTTTGCTCAAAATTTCGAGAATGAATGGACGGGCTATTTTTCGTATGTGTCTGTGAAGGACATCTCTCAGGGAAACGACAAAGTCTACGTTGGTGCTGAAAACGCAATTTTTTCTTATGACCTGAGCACCCAGGAGATAGAAACATTATCATCGGTAAATGGATTGTCCGGAGAGTCTATTTCAGCCATTTATTACAGTGATAATTTTAACCTGTTAGTGATCGGTTACGAGAACGGCTTAATCGATATCGTGCTCGATGGCGATGAGGATATACTGAAAGTGGTAGATATCCTCGACAAGCCAACGATCCCACCTAATAAAAAACGAATTAATCACTTTAATGAGTATAACGGAAGCCTTTACATCGCTACCGATTTTGGTATTTCGGTGTACGATCTTGAACGTCTTGAATTCGGTGACACCTATTTCATAGGCAACCTCGGAACGCAGATCAATATCTCCCAAACTACCGTTAGTGGTGATCTTATCTTCGCCTCCTCCGCTGAAGGTGGAATAAGAAGGGCATTAGTTAACAATACCAACCTTATCGATTATGAGGAATGGACTCTCACAAATGACGGCGCAAATTGGCTGGGTGTTCAAGCGCTTGGTGATGGAGTATATGCAATGAGGGTCGATGGGCGTGTCTCGGAGTTTATTGGGAACGCGGGCTTTGTTCCTCTAACTGATTTCAATGAACAGGTGGTGGATTTTGGAGTTCAGGGAGACCTCTTAACGGTTACAACGGTAGGGTCGATCGAGGCCTTTTCCGAAGGATTTGTTCTGGAAGCCACAGTGCAGAATATTCCCGGTTTTGATGTGGTGGGCCAGGCGGGATATACGCATAACAACACCTTTTACTACGGGACCGAGGAGAATGGATTACTTGCGATTCCCTTCGGAACTAACCAGGCACAACAAATACTACCCGACGGCCCTATCGACAATCGACCTTTTTCCATTGATGTTTCCCCTGGCCAAATCTGGGTAGCATTTGGAGAAGTAGATGTAGATTTCAATCCCTTTCCACCAACCAATAAGGGAATTAGTCATTTTAAAGAAGGTAGTTGGACGAATTTTGAGTTCGAGGAGATCTTCGAAACCAATGACATTGTAAATGTTGCTATCGATCCAAATGACGCTTCAAGGGTTTTTATGACTTCCCACAATAAGGGTCTATTGCAAATCGTAGACGAACAGCCAATACGGCGTTATGACAATACAAACAGTAACCTTAATTCTATTGATCCGAATGGGACGGACGTGAGATTATACGGGGCAGACTATGACCGTAATGGAAACCTTTGGATTACCCAAAGTCGTGAAGCTGAAGGACTCATACAGGTGACACCTAGCCTGGCTTTTCAGAAAAATGACATTACAGACATCATTCCAAATGCGGCTAACTCAGGGGCATTGGGTGAACTACGAATAAGCAGGGAAGGTTATGTGTTTTTCGGTTATAACCAGGGAGGAGTTGTTGGCTTCGATCCGTCCAGCGGTCAATTGAACGTAATTACCGAAGGTGTAGGCACAGGGAACCTGGCAGATAATAACATTCGGGCGCTGGAATTTGATAGCCAAAACCGGTTATGGATTGGTAGTATTAAAGGGCTGCGTGTGTTATTCAATGTTGGAGGATTTTTCGAAGATGGAGCAGATGTCGACTCCCAACCAATCATTATTCTTGAAGACGGGGTTCCGCAGGAATTGCTATTCCAGCTTTCTGTGACAGATATAGAGGTGGATGGTTCCAATAACAAATGGATCTCCACAGCAACTTCAGGAGTCTTCTATCTGTCTTCCAATGGGCAAGAAACCTTACTGAGGTTTACTAAGGATAATTCCCCATTACCTTCCAACAATGTTCAGGATATTGCAATTGATCCCTTCACCGGGGTTGTCTATTTTGCTACTATAAATGGATTGGTAGCTTATAATGGCTCGTCTACAGCTCCCCGTGAAAATCTGGAAGATGTATACTCTTATCCTAACCCCGTGCGACCCGGTTTCACAGGAAATGTCACTATCGATGGTCTTACGGCAAAGGCCAATGTGAAGATCACGGATATCGAAGGTAACCTGGTTTTCGAAGAGACCAGCCAGGGAGGAAGCGTACTGTGGGACACCATGGCCTTCGGAAGGTATAAGGTGGCTTCGGGTGTTTACCTAGTGTTGATTACTACTGAAGATGCCCTTGAAACCAAAGTACATAAGATCATGATCATTCGCTAATGATTGTTACTACCAATGCCATTGTCTTCTCTACTGTAAAATACGCCGAAGCTGACCTCATTGTAAGTTGTTATACAGAATCTTCAGGTTTAAAGAGTTATCTCCTCAGGAATGTTCTGAAATCTCGGAGAGGCAAAGTAAGGACTTCCCACTTTCAGCTCTTAACACAACTCGAACTTACTGCAATTCACAAAGACAAAGGCACTCTGGAACGAATTAAAGAAGTGAAGTTGCTGCGTCCATATCAGTCACTTCACACCGATGTTGTAAAATCTGCGATTGTGATGTTCCTCTCTGAAATGCTTAAAATGTCTATTCAGGAAGAAGAAGCTAACCCGCAACTATTCGGATATTTACAAAAATCGCTTAATTGGCTGGACAGCAATAGCTCTATCGCCAATTTCCATATTTTATTTCTTCTGAATTTAACTGCCTACCTTGGGTTTTATCCCGATGTAACCACCGTAGCCGGCAAATACTTCAACTTACAGGAAGGGTATTTTGAAGACAGCCCGGGAGCAATCGCTTCCGAAGAAGGCTTGAAAGTAGAGGCGTTAAAAGGCTTCTTCGGCATAGATTTTGATGATCTAGACCGAGTCAAACTAACCAAAACAACGCGATCGGAAGTATTAAATTTGATATTGTTGTATTATAAATTACATTTGCAAGCCTATAAAAATCCGAAGTCACTTTTGGTATTAAATCAGCTGTTTAATTGATAGTGCGAAATCGCATACTGATCCTCTTACTTTTACTAACCTTCACTCTTTCAGCCCAGGAAATTCAGGTGCTTGATTTAGATAGTCGGCAGCCCCTTAACGGTGTAGCGGTATACAACGAAGAT
The DNA here is from genome assembly GCF_026126405.1 of Aureitalea sp. L0-47. Taxonomy (GTDB): domain Bacteria; phylum Bacteroidota; class Bacteroidia; order Flavobacteriales; family Flavobacteriaceae; genus Pukyongia. The sequence goes on along the minus strand of NZ_JAFMTQ010000002.1, from coordinate 265,238 downwards.
GCTTCTAAAACCGGGATTACGGACTTCGAAGGAAGGATTGATATTTCGAATTTTGAAGATGAAGAACGAATTACTTTCCAGCTTCTATCCCATGTAACTTATTCAGAAATTAAACTTGAAATTATTGCCTCCGGAGGAATGGTTTACCTTGTGCAGGATCCCAGCCAATTGGATGAGGTTGTCGTTTCGGTTTCCAAATTTGGCCAACAAAGAAGGGATGTTCCTCAGCAAATTGCCAGCTTAACCTCGGAAGATATCGCATTCACCAATCCGCCTACTGCAGCCGATCTTCTGGAAGCCAGTGGCCAGGTCTACGTACAAAAGAGTCAGTTAGGGGGTGGAAGTCCGCTAATACGGGGTTTCAGTACCAATAGGTTGCTTATCACGGTGGATGGTGTTCGCTTTAACACGGCGATCTTCAGAGGTGGAAATGTACAAAATGTAATTTCTATAGATCCTTTCTCCATTTCCAGAACGGAAGTAATTCTTGGCCCGGGTTCTGTAGTTTATGGTAGTGACGCCGTGGGAGGTGTGATGAATTTCTACACCAAAGACCCGAAATTCTCATTTAAAGAGGGGATGGATATCTCAGGAGAAGTTACCGGGCGATATGCCACAGCAAGTTCCGAAAAAACAGGACATGTAGAACTGAATATTGGAATGAAAGAATGGGCTTTTCTTACCTCCGTTTCTTTCAGTGACTTCGACGATCTTAAAATGGGAAAATACGGACCGGATGATTACCTGCGACTTGAATATGTGGAGCGAATAAATGGTGAAGATGTGGTGGTAACTAATCCGGATCCTAGAGTGGAGGTTCCCACGGGCTATAACCAGATAAACGCTATGCAGAAAATCCGGTTCATGCCGGATTCTAACTGGGATTTCGAATTGGGCTTGTTCTATACCACAACTAGTGATTATCCGAGGTATGACAGGCTGTACAGGCGTAGAGATGGTGAGTTGCGCTCTGCCGAATGGTATTACGGCCCACAGAAATGGCTAAGTGGAAATCTGCAGATTACCCACAAATCAAAGAGTAAATTCTATGATGAAGGACGCTTAACCTTGAGCTACCAGCAATTTGAGGAGAGCAGGAACGATCGGGATTTCGGGGAAATTATTCTATTCGAAAACGACGAGATGGTGGATGCGTTTTCCGGCGGACTCGATTTTACCAAAAAACTTAATAAGGCGACGGTTTTCTACGGACTTGAATATGTTTTCAACAAAGTTAATTCCAAAGGAAAACAAACAAATATCAATACGGGAAATTCTGTGCCCGATGTTTCCCGCTATCCTGATGGGGCTACCTGGAAAAGTATGGCGGCATACAGCAGTTTACAGTACAAACTGAGTGACGACCTTTCGTTCCAGGGTGGATTGCGTTACAATCATATACTTGTGGATGCTCTATTTGAGGGGCCTTTTTATGACTTCCCTTTTTCTGAAGCGAATATCGACACCGGTGCATTAACAGGAAGTGCAGGATTTGCGTGGCAAGCAAGCGAAATTCTTGGGTGGAAACTAAATTTTGGAACAGCGTTTCGGGCCCCGAATGTAGACGATGTCGGGAAAATATTCGACAGCGAACCTGGCAGCGTGGTTGTTCCTAATCCCGAACTGGAAGCTGAATATGCTTACAATTACGAGTTGGGAGCCAATCTGAACTTCAGTGAAATCCTGAAGATAGAACTGGCAGGGTATATAACACAATTGAAAGATGCGCTTGTGCGCAGGGATTTCGAATTGGATGGACGGACCGAGATCATTTACCAGGGTGAATTGAGTAATGTTCAGGCCATACAGAATGCTGCGAAAGCCGAAGTATATGGTTTTGAAGCGGGACTGGAAGTGAATTTTTCAGAAGAGCTCCAACTCACTTCTCAATATAGTATCACGGATGGTTTTGAAGAAGATGACGCGGGAAATACAAATCCAATACGCCACGCCGCACCGCAATTTGGTAATTCACACCTAGTCTGGAAACAGGGGAAACTAAAGCTGGACGCCTTCGCCGAGTACAACGGGCAATTCGATTTTGAGGACCTCGCCCCGTCCCAGCAAAACAACGACTTCCTCTATGCTAAGGATGAGAACGGCAATCCATTTTCGCCTAAATGGTATACCTTAAATCTTGCCGGACAGTATAAGGTTAATAATGCTCTCACGCTTAATGCTGTGCTGGAAAACATTACAAACCAGCGCTACAGGCCTTATTCTTCCGGGATCGCAGCTGCAGGAACCAACCTCATTGTAGCGGCTTCTTTCAAATTCTAATTCAAAAGCACTACTTACTCGTTCATTCCTAAGGAATACATAATAGCATCATTTTTCGAATTACAATTTTTCATATTTGGACTGTAATTAAAAATGAATAATGATGAAAACACGAATTAGAATTAAAGATGTATGGAAACTGATGATGTTGATAGCTTTTGCAATTACAGCTACATCATGTTTTGGAGACGACGACGGAGTAATTACCGAAGATGAAATACCTGAACTTACTTTAAAAGTTACCAATTGCTCGGTTGAGAATATTGGAATAGTACCTGAAGTAAAAGTACTTGGAGGGGCAGGCAGATGGACAGTAGAAGTTAATGTTAACATCACATGTATGGGAGAGCCTGTAAATGAAGCCGAATTAAAAGTGAAATGGGGATGGATTGAGCGTGCCGTAAAGATTGAAACAGACGAGGAAGGAAAAGCCAGAGCCAGGAGGAAAGTAACCTCAACAGCCAGACCTAGTGGAAAGGTTACCATAACTATTGAAGGAGATGACGGCGAGAAGCCCGTTACGGTAGATTTCTAAGGAGAATTTTCCAAAGATATAATGTTGAACCGGGCACCAAAAGTGCCCGGTTTTTATGTCTCTAATCATCAAGCAGATCAATATTTTCTTTGATCAGGTCTTTGATTCGGTCGGCCAAGTCGTTGTTTCCGTCGGGATCGTTCTTGCTTATTTCAATTATGCCATCTCCATTTCCATCTTGAGCTGAAGTAAGGTCAACGAAAGCGTTGTTGAAAAGTACACTTAGATCAAAATTAAACACAATTTCTTCACCGTTGTTTTGAATAGTAATATCGGTTTGGGAATTTTCAAAATCAATTTCGAGTTTTTCCCAGAATGTATACCAGAACAGGAATGGGACTCCGTCTATGTTTCCGCTAAGTAAGACTGATTTATCATATAGTGCACTTGAACTATCCTTACCCCTGGAGATTACAAACTCCAGTTCTTCATAATCTCCAAGTGGTATTTGCAAATTTGCCACGGGCACTGTGGTACCTTGTGGTGTAAAGAAAAGCTCGAATGGGCCTTCCAATTCCAAGTCACTAAAGTTGTTTCCATTAGAATTGCTCCCGGAATTATCATCGTCAAATTCAAGTTCGATCTCTTTTATATTTATTAGAAATGATTCTATTTCCAAAAACGAAGATCTTCCTGCGAATAAATTAGCTGAGGCCGAAACCGTTGTATTTGCCATTCCATTTTCTAATGGCGCTTGGGTATCATCTTTACTACAACTAGCGACTACCGAAATAAAGATGGTCATGAAAAGCAGGGCAATTTTTTTTAATGTATTCATTGTAAACTAAGTTTAGGATTATATGTATTCTAAACAGTTCAAATGAAATTTACCCTAGTTAACGGTTCGTTAAATTTTAGGCTTATAGCTTTTCCTTTTACTACGCACTATTCCTGCTTGCGTTAATGTTACCGAACAAACTTCGAGTAACCATTTTTTCCCACACTTCCAGGTCCTTTTCTGAAGCACCTTCCTTCCTTAATTTCTGAATTTCTCTCAAAGCGTATTGCTGAATGGTAAGCAGAGGTAATACGATCTGTTCTCGAACCGCTATGGAAGCTTTCATGGCTTTGCTGTCTTCCATCAGTTCCTCATATCCCGAAAGCTCAAGTAGCAGCTCTCGCGTTCTCCTGTACTCGTTGTAAATTATTGTCCAGAATTCACCAAATTCGGGATCGTCCTTCATATAGGCTGTCAAAGGGAAAAACGACTTGGATAAGCTCATCATACTATTTTCGAGTAAGGTTCTGAAAAACAACGAATTGTTGTAAAGCGCCTTAACCTTATCGAAGGCTCCCGCTTTTTTGAATTCTTCAAGGGCATGGCCAACGCCGTAAAAACCTGGCACATTTTGTTTCAACTGGCTCCAGCTGCCAACGAAGGGGATAGCCCTGAGATCGCTAAAAACTAATTCACTTCCTTTGCCTCGTTTGGACGGCCTGCTGCCAATATTGGTCTTTGCGTAATATTTGAGCGTACTCATTCTCTCGAGGTAAGGCAGGAACATCGGATGTGCCTTAAAATCAGAATAAGCACCGTAGCTAACTTCAGCCAGTTGAGTCATGGTTTCCCTTTCCTCTCTGGTCATTTCACTTTCATCGGTGAAAACCGCATTGGTGATCCCGGAGCTCAGCAACTGCTCCATGTTGTACTGGCAGGATTCTCGAGTTCCGAAATTCGAACTGATGGTTTGCCCCTGTATGGTGAGTTGAACTTCCTCCCGTTCAACAGTTGGTCCAAGAGAAGCATAAAACTGATGTGTCTTCCCTCCACCACGGGCCGGCGGACCGCCACGTCCATCGAAGAACACGACCTTTATGCCGTGCTTCCTGGATATTTCCGTAAGCCGTTCCTTGGCAGTAAAAATACTCCAGTTGGCCATTAGGTAGCCTCCGTCTTTGGTACCATCACTGAAACCTAACATGATGGACTGTTTCTTCTGGCGTTTTTTAAGATGATTGGCGTACAGTGGATTGGTGTAAAGGCACTCCATGACGTCTGCAGCAGCCTGCAGGTCGTCTACGGTTTCGAAGAGAGGTACAATATCAACTGTAGGCTCGTTCCAGTCGCAAAGGCGAATCATAGTAAAAACCTCCATTACGTTTACTGCAGTCTGGTTGTTACTTATGATATACCGGTTACAGCCCTCTTCTCCGTTGTTTTCCTGTATCACTTTCATGGCTCGTATCGAGCCCAGTGTTCTTGACGCTAGCTCCTCTGTAATGTTTTCTTCTGAAATTGAGCCGGAGACAGAAGTAAGTATATCGATCTTTTCTTCTTCTGAAGAGGAATCGTATTCCTTCGGAAAAAGTTCCGGGTGTGCCTCGACAACCTTCTCCATCACTGCCGAATGTATTCGGGAATCCTGTCGTATATCAAGGGAAGCGAAGTGCATTCCGAAGAGCGTTATTTTATTGATGAGATCATCTACCATTTCAACAAAAAGCGACTGGTGATCTGCAATTAGGATAGCTCTGATTTCCTTTAGTTGCTCCTTAATATCACTTGCCGTCAAGGTGATCTTTCCATGCTGAAGGGCGATGTTTGCATATACCTCGGCCTCCAATTTTTGGACTAAAATATCAACCCCTTCAAAGGTGACTCTCCGCCTCAGGGCTCTAAGGTCGCGATAATAGTTCTTCAGCAATGTAGATCGCAATCTAAACGCCACTTGTAGCGTAGTTTCGGTAGTGACAAATGGATTTCCATCCCTGTCCCCTCCGGGCCAGAAGCCAAGTTGAATGATTTGATTTCCCGGCTCCTCTCCATCGTAGATATGATTTCGGATGTAATTAAAGATCTCACTGGCAGAATGATAAAAAACGTTTTCCAGGTACCAGATGAGTCGGACCGCTTCGTCGTATGGTGTAGGTTTTTGCTTTTTAAAGAAGGGCGTCTTTCCAAGCTGTGCCAGTAGTTTTTTAATAAATTCGAGATCGGTCTGATCAATGGCTTTCGCGAGATCCGTAATTATACCCAGCACATTGCCCGGGTAGAATTGTGTAGGATGTGCCGTTAGTACCGGCCGAATCTTAAAATGCTTCAGATAGTCTTTTAATTCCTCCTTTTTGTTCTTGTCGTTAGCCTCTTCCTTGATATTTCGGAGAGTACCTATCCCGTCCATGTTATTGATAGTGGTAAAAGCCGCATCTTCTACTGCATCAAATAATACTACCTGCCTCTCGATATACTGAATGAAACGAAACAACAAATTGATCTGTTCCTTTTCTGAATGTTGATCTGTAAACTGCTGAAAGAAGGCGGTAACGATCTCGGTAGGGTTCTTATTCTCCCGAAAACCTGCCTCACAAACATCCTGGAATAGTGGTAATAAAACACCTGTTCGGGTTATAGCATCGAACGGTAGCGTCATAAAAACGCTATTGTAGATTTGGTAGCGTGATAAAACCTGGGTATTAAAACGTTCTTCTTTTGTGTATTTCATAGCGATTAAAGCGAATCTAAATGTACTATTTTATGCTGAAGTTTAGGTAATACGATCTTTAATATTAGGAATTGGTTATTATGATTATCGTCATTGATAGCAGCATAGCAATACGTATCTTTATGCCTTCTAAAATTCGAACAAATTATGAGTGCATCATATAAGGCTTCGGTAAATGGATCGGCTCAAATAGAAATCAATATTGAAGAGCTATCCAAGTTAGATATTATCGACACCAAAGATAAATCGTACCATGTAATTCAGAACAATGAATCCATAATTGCCAGGGTTAAATCCGGCAATCGGGAGAATAAGACCTATGTCATCAGGATTGGGCCGAACACCTACGAAGTTGTTCTGCTGGATAAAGTGGACGAGCTAATAGAGAAAATGGGCCTAAGCGTGGGTCAGGGACTACAGATCAACGAACTGGAGGCCCCTATGCCTGGACTGATCCTTGATATTCAAGTGGCGGCCGGGGATGAAGTGAAAGAAGGAGACGCTTTACTCATCCTTAGCGCGATGAAAATGGAGAACAATATTCTCTCACCGAGAGCTGGAGTGATTCGCAAGGTGCTGGTGGCCAGAGGGGATGCTATTGATAAAGGGCAAGTGTTAATTGAATATGAAGCCTAATTTTAATATTATGAATAAGATACTTGTAGCTAATAGAGGTGAGATCGCGATTCGGGTGATGAAAACCGCCAAGAATATGGGGATTAAAACAGTAGCGATCTATTCGGAAGCAGACAGAAACTCACCACATGTGCGTTTTGCCGATCAGGCAGTCTGTATCGGCCCACCACCATCGGCAGAGTCGTATTTGATGGGATCGAAGATCATCAAGGTGGCAAAGAGATTAGGTGTAGACGGAATACATCCCGGGTACGGATTTTTGAGTGAAAACGCCGAATTCGCGGAAGAAGTAGAGAAGAATAATATTACGTTTATAGGTCCGGGATCGAAGGCCATAAGGATCATGGGAAGCAAGCTTGCGGCCAAGGAAGCCGTAAAAGCGTATGACATACCAATGGTTCCTGGGATCGATGAAGCTATTTCAGATGTAGCCCAGGCGAAAAGAATAGCGAAGGAGATCGGATTCCCAATACTTATCAAGGCCTCTGCTGGTGGAGGAGGAAAAGGAATGAGGATCGTTGAAAAAGAAAAGGATCTTGAGTCGCAGATGAAACTGGCCATTAGCGAGGCGACGGCCGCTTTTGGGGACGGCTCTGTATTTATTGAGAAATACGTCACTTCCCCTCGACATATTGAGATCCAGGTGATGGCCGACAAACACGGTAATGTGCTACATTTCTTTGAAAGGGAGTGTAGCGTTCAGAGACGCCATCAGAAAGTAGTTGAAGAAGCTCCTTCCTCCGTGCTCACCCCCGAATTACGCAAAGCAATGGGTGAGGCAGCTGTAGATGTTGCCCGCTCCTGTGATTATGTGGGAGCAGGGACCGTGGAATTCTTGCTCGATGAAGAGCTCAATTTCTATTTCCTCGAAATGAACACCCGACTCCAGGTAGAACACCCTGTTACCGAAATGATCACAGGAGTAGATTTGGTTCAGCTTCAAATAGAGGTCGCCCGAGGAGAAGAATTGACTATGAAGCAAGAGGACATTACGATGACCGGTCACGCCCTCGAACTTAGAGTGTACGCAGAAGACCCAATGAACGACTTTTTACCTAGTGTTGGAACACTTAGCACCTATCAACTACCCCGAGGAGATGGTATAAGGGTGGACAATGGGTTTGAAGAAGGAATGGAAGTTCCAATTTACTACGATCCAATGTTGTCTAAGTTGGTGACTTATGGCAGGAATCGGGAGGAAGCCATGAACAAGATGATCTATGCAATCAATCACTACAAAATAAGCGGAGTTAAAACCACCCTGTCCTTTGGAAAGTTCGTATGTGAACATCCGGCCTTTCGATCGGGGAATTTTGACACCCATTTCGTGAAAAATTACTTTACGGGAGACGTTCTTGGGTTTGCTTCGGAAGATGAAGCCAGGTTAGCTGCGTTGATCGCGTTGACCCAATATCTGAAAGACCGAAAAAACCTTAGAATCCCTAATTCTTAAATTATGAGTTCAAAAATCAAAGCACTTAATGAGCGGATCGAACAGGCCTATTTAGGAGGTGGCCAGGCGAGGATCGAAAAGCAACATCAGAAGAATAAACTTACGGCTCGTGAACGCATTCACTATTTGCTGGATGATAATTCGTTCGAAGAAACAGGGATCATGGTAACCCATCGCACCACCGATTTCGGTATGGAGAAAGAACAGTACTACGGAGACGGTGTGATTACTGGATACGGTACCATAGACGGCAGGCTAGTCTATGTCTTTGCCCAGGATTTTACCGTATTCGGAGGTTCTTTATCAGAAACTCACGCAGAAAAGATCTGTAAGGTCATGGACCTCGCCATGAAAGTTGGGGCACCTATCATCGGGTTAAACGATTCAGGAGGAGCCAGGATACAGGAAGGTGTGAGATCGCTAGGTGGCTATGCAGATATTTTTTACCGGAATGTGATGGCCTCCGGGGTAATTCCGCAAATATCTGCCATTATGGGGCCATGTGCCGGTGGAGCCGTGTATTCTCCGGCAATGACAGATTTCACCATGATGGTGGAAGGGACTAGTTATATGTTTGTAACCGGGCCAAACGTTGTGAAAACCGTTACAAATGAAGAAGTAACTTCTGAAGAGTTAGGAGGCGCGAGCACCCATTCCATGAAATCAGGGGTGGCGCATCTCACCGCAGCGAACGACGTTCAATGCCTTGCCGACATTAAGAAATTACTAAGCTATTTACCGCAGAGTAACCGGGAAACTCCCAAAGCCCTCGAATACGAATTGGGGGATGAGATACGGCCGCAACTGTCAAAGATCGTTCCCCAGAGTCCTACAACACCTTACGATATGCGTGATGTGATCAAGGGTATCATCGATGAGGATTCATTCTTCGAAATTCATAAGGACTATGCTGAAAACATCGTAGTTGGCTTTGCCAGGATAGGCGGCAGAAGTATAGGAATTGTGGCGAACAACCCGATGTTCCTGGCTGGTGTACTAGGTGTGGATAGTTCGAAGAAAGCGGCTCGATTCACACGTTTCTGTGATTGTTTCAATATTCCGTTGCTGGTATTGGTGGATGTTCCGGGCTTCCTTCCGGGAACCGACCAGGAGTGGAACGGGATTATCATTCACGGGGCAAAATTACTGTACGCGCTTAGCGAAGCAACTGTGCCTCGAGTGACAGTCATTACCAGGAAAGCCTATGGCGGTGCGTATGACGTGATGAACTCTAAACACATTGGAGCCGATCTTAACTTTGCCTGGCCTACAGCGGAAATTGCGGTTATGGGTGCTAAGGGCGCGAGTGAGATCATCTTCAGAAAAGAGATTATGTCGGCAGACGATCCTGAGGAAAAGCTCAAAGAAAAAGAGCAGGAATATGCAGAGAAGTTTGCCAATCCTTGGAGGGCAGCCAGACGTGGCTTTATCGATGAGGTAATCCTTCCAAAGAATACAAGACGAAAGCTCATAAAAGCTTACGCAATGCTGGAAGGTAAAAAGACAAAAATTCCGAAGAAAAAACACGGAAATATCCCGTTGTAGTGGTAGGGAAGTGCATGCTTACATCTACATAATGTACTGAAAATTAAGTGATAATACGTAATTGTTGGCGATTTTTACCAGAGTATCTTTACCATCGTATTTCTTAATGTCGATGCATAGTCGTAGTCTTTGCTCCGGGAATAAGAAGATAATTCCCCAAACGGCGAAATAAGCCAAAAACTAGAAGCCGCCGGGTGATTGCCCGGCGGTTTTTGTTTTAAAGCACGTTGTCCATGATCTCCTGAACCACTTCAGGGTTGAGCAAGGTGCTGGTATCCCCAAGGTTGGATGTGTCATTGGATGCGATCTTCCGCAGTATCCTCCTCATGATCTTACCACTTCGAGTTTTCGGTAATCCACTGGTAAATTGAATTTTGTCCAGTTTTGCTATCGGCCCGATTCTTTCGGTTATGAGTTGGTTGATCTCCTTTCGAAGATTGTCCTGGTTCCGGTCTTCGCCTGTTTCCTTTAGAATAACATAACCGTACAATGCATTTCCTTTCACCTCATGTGGGAAGCCAACGATAGCACTTTCGGCCACCGCCTGGTGCTCGTTAACAGCATCTTCAATGGGTGCGGTTCCCAGGTTATGTCCTGAAACAATGATCACATCATCCACACGACCTGTGATGCGGTAATAACCCGTCTGGTCCCTCAGCGCGCCGTCTCCCGTGAAGTATTTATTCTCGTAAGCTGAGAAATAGGTTTCCTTATAGCGCTGGTGGTTACCCCAGATCGTTCGGGCCATGGAAGGCCATGGGAATTTGATACAGAGACGTCCCTCGGTCGAGTTGCCCTTTATCTCTTCCGAATTATCATCCATTAAACAGGGTTGGATCCCCGGCATTGGGAGTGTCGCATAGGTAGGTATTGTTGGTGTTGCAAACGGGATAGGAGAGATCATGATACCACCTGTTTCGGTTTGCCACCAGGTGTCTACGATCGGACTTTTTGTTTTCCCAATATTTTCGTTGTACCAGTGCCAGGCCTCTTCATTTATTGGTTCACCAACGGTTCCCAGAACCTTTAAAGAAGAAAGGTCATAACCCTCCACGAACGACAGTGGTTCTTTTGCAAGGGCTCTGATGGCAGTAGGTGCGGTGTAGAATTGATTCACCTTGTGTTTTTCCACGATTTGCCAAAATCTTCCCCAATCCGGATAGGTGGGAACACCTTCGAACATGACGGTGGTTGCACCATTTGCCAGGGGGCCGTAGACTATATAGCTGTGACCGGTGATCCAGCCTATGTCGGCAGTACACCAATACACATCTCCTTCATTGTATTGAAAGACATTTTTAAAGGTATAAGCGGTGTACACCATATAACCACCCGTGGTATGAACCATACCTTTGGGCTTTCCGGTAGATCCTGAAGTATATAATATGAATAAGGGGTCTTCCGCATTCATGATCTCAGCTTCGCATTGTCCAGAGGCATCGTCGAGTAGTGGCTGAAGCCAGTGATCGCGACCTTCCTTCATATTGATATCCGAATCGATTCGCTTTGCTACCAAAACAGATTCAATGGAAGGGCAGGATTCCAGGGCGTCATCCACTATTCCTTTCAGATCAATCGTTTTGGCACCACGGAAAGAACCATCACTGGTGATGACCATCTTGCATTCGGCGTCATTAATTCTTGTGGCCAAGGCGGTCGATGAGAACCCTGCAAAAACCACCGAATGTATCGCTCCTATCCGGGCACATGCCAGTACTGAAATTGCCAGCTCAGGAATCATTGGAAGGTAGATACAAACACGGTCTCCCTTAGCAATTCCCTTTTCTTTCAACACATTAGCGAAGCGGTTTACCCGTTCGTGTAATTCATTATAGGTAATATGTTGTGCCTCTTCACTGGGATCATTCGGTTCGAATAGAATCGCAGTCTTATCACCTTTGGCAGCCAGGTGCCTGTCGATGCAGTTTTCGGTGATATTCAGCTTGGCACCCTGAAACCATTTTATCTCTGGCTTGCTGAAGTCCCACTCCAGGACTTTATCCCAGCGTTTTCGCCACAGAAAGTGTTCTTCGGCGATCTCTTCCCAAAAAATTTCGGGATCACGCACTGATTTACGGTAAACTTGAAAATATTCTTCCAGGTGTTTTATATGATAGTAACTCATACAGGTAAATTATTACAGATAGATCATTGCCTGGAGCGTCACGCTTGAGTTTTCTGTATCACCAAATTTCTGATTCTTGTATTCAAGGGTTAGTTTGGAATTGTGACCGCTGAAAAAAGCATTGGCTCCTATTCCAAATATATTCCTATTATCTGAAACGGCATCATAACTATTGGAAGCGAATGACAAGAAGGGTTGGAACCTGGCCTTTTTGGAATCCCCGGAGATTAAATATCCTGCGTGCGAATAAAACATCCCTCCACTACCGTAGACATTGAAGAGGTAGTCCTCTCCGTAGTCATTGGATTGATAGGTGGCGTAGGCGGTAATTGCAGCTCCATTCTCGCCAATGGGAGCGTCGTAAAATGCATCAATAGCAAATATTGCTACGTCTTCACCTTTAAGCTCGCCGTTGGACTCAGCGACAACAGATCCACTGGGGTGATAGAAGAATCCCGCCCCTACATTGAATACCTTTTTGGTGCCAAGATAGGTTCCTACCTTGAAAGGAAGCAAATTAGCTTCCTGGTCGAATATATTGTAGTCGAAATACCCTGCGTAGGCAAATCCGGCATCTCCAGACCCGAGCAGTCTCCTGCCTGCATAGATTGCACCAGTTGCATCAAGGGGGTCTCGGTCATCCAGGCCGTTTTTAAGGACATCATTTATAGCAACCCTGTATTGTAATTTCCCAAACTTTCCTTTCCCAAATACACCTATATGCCTTCCGAACTGATCGGTGAGGCCAAAAGTCGCCCAGGATTGTCTATTATTATCTAACGGCAGGAAATTCAATGTACTCTGATTGTTCAGTCTTGATATACCGTTCCAATAGTGTAGCCCACCACCTATTGCATGGTTGCCTATATGGTACTGACCCCAAATTCCGTGGAAAAATACCTGGGAATCTTCACCCTTTCCAAAGGGACTTAAGTTATCCGCGTTCAGATTGTTTAATCCGATATGGGTTAGTATCAGGAACTTTTCATTGATCTGCGCAAAAGCAAGAATTCTTGCCCTACGCAAATTGAAGTTTAGATGATTAGATTCCTCCGGCACGTTTTCGTTGTAAATCGCTTGTGCCTGTACCCAGGAAATAATTCTTAGGTATTTCATCCCATCTTCATCAAAATTTACCTTCAAGCCGCCGTTATAATCCGGTGAGCCCTGGGAGAAGCTTGAATAGTAAAGAGAGATTGCGAAAAGAAGAGATAAAATTCGAATGCTAAAAAAGGATCTGAAATACATACTTGAAAAGGAGTTTCAGTGAGTATTGAATACACACAAAACTATCTAATGCTCTAGAGCGCACAAATGATATAGGTCATACCTGGTTGTTGTAGCTAGGATTTCCTGGTCGCCCGCAAATAACTCTCCGACATCCAGATTACCAACCCGAGGAAGACAATAAACAGACAGATGATGAACGTGAGCAGGAAGAAATTCTCTCCCGAAAAATTAAAGTAATAGGTGAGTATTGCTCCGGCGATCGTAATAAGGATTCCACCAAAAAACGGATTCCGCCAGGCGATGATCACAAGGGCCACAAGGACCAGCCATGGCAGACTGTTCGGACTGTTCTTGATGATGCCCGAAACACCTCCGCCAAAGGATTCAGATCCCGATAACAATGCAAAAACAAAGATCAGTAAGCTAAAAACGAATAGAACGATCAGTGCTGTTTTCTGAACGATGCGAACTTTACGTATTTGTTGTGACTGTTCCATGACGTTTATTTTTCCGCGACCACTTCCACCATTAGCGGAGTGCAAAGTGTGGCTCCCGGAGTTTTCTCAAGTTCTTCCATTTCCGCCAGTGCGGCCTGTTCGGTTGCCTTATCCAGTAATCCTGCTTCGGTCAACCTTGGGAAATAGCTATAAAAAAAGGTTTTAGGCCATTGCCAGATAAAGGTGCCGGGCAGGGCCAGTTTTGGCATGAGGCGCACTTCGTGGATTTTCATATCCATGCCTAGTAGCACTTCCGGAAGTTCTCGTCCGATGTCGATCTCTCCTTCCGAATCCTTAAAACTATTTAGTGCAGCCGCGATTCCCTTAGCAAGATTGGGTTTGCGAGGCTGGGTTTGCAGCGTGCCCCAATCGTAGTATTCATGGATCACCATTCTACCGCCCGGTTTGAGTGCCTTGTATACTTTCTGAAGGATCTCTTTCGGATTGGGAAGCCACGCGAGTGCCCATCGGCAGTACATGCCGTCCAGTGAATTTGGTTCGAGTTCCATCTCGTCAAAATCCGCACAAATACTCTCGATGTTCAGGTAGTGCATCTCTGAAACCTGGCGGAGGTGGTTGATAAATCCTTCCGACTTATCCACTCCGATCACTTTACCGGTCTCGCCTACGATAAAGGCCAGTTCCTGGGTACAGAAACCCGGTCCCGAGCCCAGGTCGAGGATTGTTTGCCCCGCGCGAAACTCCGCAGTATTCCATCCGTTTTGTGCTTCAGTAGCCCAGATCTGGTGCTGGATTCCTAGTCGGAATAATTCCTGTTTATCGGTACCTAAAATGTAGGCGGAAGCTTCTTTTGCCATGTATTCGTAGAATTACCTAATAAATTTACGAATTAAGTTCGAGTGTTCCATTCTCATACCTTGAACTCACAATATTAGTTCCTTCTTCAGATCAAAGTGCTGGGCAGTTAGATCGTAGCGTGACAAAACACGCTTTGCATTTTCGGGGATGTATGCCATTTCATAGTTTTCACCAGCAAATTTTCTAACGGATTCAAGAGAATCGAACTGAAGCACAAGAAAAAACTCAATCTCATTGTCCCTTTCCATCGTGGATACACTCACTTTTTCCAACCCATCTACCCCATTCTTTTTTACAGTAGGGAAGACCTCGTTGATGAGCATTTCTTCATAGATTGGTGCATTTTCCTTAGTTGTCCATCCTTTCCAGGTTCTGAGAATTTTAGCGGAACTATTCACTGCTGAGAGGAGAATGATGCTCATGAACGATTTTCCAGCCATCATTCGTCTTTACGAATAACAGTGATATTTGATTGTTCACTACTACTAGATCTTCTCCGAACTTCAAGTGAAAATCGGAATGGAAGGTCATATTCGCAACATCACCATAGACCGCGATTTGAAGATCGTTAGCATCTAACTTCACAACCTCTGTGACAGCTCCAAAAGTGTTTCTTTCGAAGGCCTCATTGTCTACTCCTCCGTTCCTGGGTTCTCCGTTTTTGAATTCCGTGAATTTCGGACCATAGGCGTGAAAGGCTATTAACCCATCCATGTCCCCTTCTTTAATACTTTGAGCAATCGCACCAAAAGTTTCCATGACCTCTTGTTTAGCTTCAGGAAACTCATCATTTATTAAGTCAACTTGAGCATTACTATGGCCTATAAATAAGCCCATAGCCATAATGATCGTAATGATAAATCTAGTTTTCATAATTGTTATTTGTTTGGTTGAATTATGTAAAATTCAGGATAAGCAAGTGTACAAGACTTTCAGAATAGCTCAAAAAATGTTCTGAAACGTCCAAAAAATAATTCGATTAAGGACGTTGCAGAGTATTTGATCTGTATTGATGAGGAGGAAGTTTATATCTTTCCTTAAACGATTTAATGAAGTGTGAGGAATTTATAAATCCACTGTCGTAGCAGACCTGGTTGATGTTCAGATCACTTTCAACCAGCAATTTCTTAGCGTGTTCAAGACGCTTCGATTTTATCCACCTGGAGGGCGTTGTGTTGAATTTATCTTTGAAATCTCTTTTGAATGAGGACAGGCTTCTGCCACAGAGCTTGGCAAATTCTTCAACTTTCAGGTTGAAGAGGAAATTTTCAGACATGACAGACTCAATGTCTATTTGAGATTTTCGACCTTGCCGAGAAATATTTTGGAACTCGTCTCTTACGGGGCGAATACCGGTAACAAATTCCTCAATTTCTGCTAAAATCGGAAAGGTGTCGCCCGTCCAGAACAGGTGATCTTTGCCTTCAAATTCAACAAGTTTAGAGTTAGGAATACGTTCCGAAATATATCTTCCTTCTTCAACGAGTATTTCTATATCTCCTTTCCTGAAAAGCAGTAGTGTTGGTACGCGTATTGAGCTAAGGATATCAGTAACATCTATTAGGGTACACTGCTTATGTAATATTAATGCAGCTTTCGGACTCGCGCCGGAGCGCAAATAACTCGCGAGCCAGTCCATAAATCCATTATCATGAGCCAGTGAGGGAACTAGATCCCGAAGTTCGTCCAGGCTACCATGGGCCCAGTTTTCTTCTATCAAAGTATTGGAAACCTCGCGTTCTTCATCGGTTGGAGCCCAGGGATAGTCTTCAGAATACCTTCGCTTGGCGAAAATCCCGAAACCTATAACACCTAAGGTTTTTTCAGGGTGGTGAAGAGAAAACAACAAACTAACGGAGCCTCCTTCCGAATGACTAAACAGGAATGCTTTGTCGGAATTTGTTGCTTCCATGACCGCGTTGATATCGTCCATGCGTTCTTCCATAGTTGAATATTCATCGGTTCTGTCTGAAAGCCCCGTGCCTCTCTTGTCGAATAATATTAGCCTGGAAAAAAGTGTGAGTCTGGTAAGGAATGAAGCAAGTCTTGGTTCGGCCCACATCATATCGATATTTGAAACCCAACCTGGAATATAAATGATGTCAACAGGACCATCACCTATCACCTGATAAGCAATATTGAAATCACCACTTTTGGTATAATTTGTTTTAGGTTTCAAAGAAATTAGCGGAGTTGATGATGAACCTGCGTTCAATTCAAATTACTCTAAATGTACGAATTATGTTCAAGTGTTTATCTTAGACGTATGAGCTTTACAGAATTTCTCGAATCCGGTACAGGGATTGGTATCATTGCCGTTGTTGTGCCCGTGGTGCTGGGCATCATCTATGTCCTGGCAAAGAATTATAAGGCAGCCAGGGATGGGAAGTGGGAAGAATAAAGAATGAAAGAGTCATCTTCAGGACTTATTTTTCATTTTTAAATTAAGTCCGACGGTCCAGGCAAGTATCAGGATGAAGGCTGCCATCTGTACAAATGGCAAGAGCTTTATTAAGTTTTCATTGTAGTAGAACAAGTTGATAATGCCTATAAGCATCATGCAGATAATTCCACTTACTTTGAAAAAAGTCATTTTGTTTTTATGTAGTGCTCTAATTATTCCGATTATACCTATAACACCACAAATACTCAATATTGTTGTCATTACATCATGAAACATAGTGAAAATAAAGACCGCCGATAGCATTGCTAAAGTTCCTGCAATCTTAATTGTGATTTTCCAATTTCTGTTTTTTACAAAGTAATTTGCAAATTGAAAAAAGAATAGTGTCATGCTCGAGCAAAGAATAACCATTGCAACAAGTGCAACTGGTCTTGCTGGATTTTCTTGTCCATTCATAGCTTTTTCACTCATCAAGTTGCACCAATAATTGTTGAGCCAATCGAATCCTACCGAATTTAAGTCGGCTTGTGAACCGCCGGGATATAAACTAGCTGAATAGACATAAAGTCCGGCAAAAATCAAAATCCCGAAAGAAGGTAAGAGAGTTAATATGTCCTTTCTGATGGTCAAACTCCGTGATTATCACAAATGCTTACTACGGTCTAGTATAGACTTCGTATGGCCGACATAAAGTATATACATTGTTGTGCTTTCATTTTTTTAATCATTGATTTCAGAATTCAAAACCTGAATAGTTTCACCCATTCTATTCTCTAAAGGAATTAGAAATTTTTTTTCCAGATAAACAGACGTTCCTATAAAGAGAACAATATCATTTTCAAATCTCTCTGATTGAAGTAATGCCTTGTTAGAGTTTTCAAACGGACTTGAGGAAAGTGTATACCAGGTTTCAGTTTCCATTACATTGTCTAATATTTTTCTGAAATTCCCGGAATTTCTTAAACTTTGATAGCACTCCAATCTAAAATTAAAAACGGTTTCTTCTTGCTTTCTTAGTTGCTGCAATTCTGCATCAAAAGAAGAGAGCATATTTCTTAGTTCAGTATTTTTAATAATGCTCAGATTTCCAGAACTAATAGCCTCATTAAGTACGCCCAAACTGGGTCTGAAAATTGCTTCTTGTCTGAATGCCTTGTCCCAATACTTGGCAATTTCAAGGTCTGAAAGCGTTGTTTCTTTGGGTGAAAGAATGGACGCGAATTCCCCAGCACCTTCAATATTGTTGCGATTAATTTCTATTACTGTTTGCAGTTCTCTTTGATTATGAATAAATTCTTGTTTTAATGCACTTAGTAAGTTTTGCTCTCTTTTATTAGTTTTTCTTTGTTCATTCCAATTATTGATTGAAAGCGCAATTAATATTCCAATAACGACAAGGACAATTTCACCTATTGCATATTTAAAATACTTTCCTGTCTTCCCTTCGGAAAGCAGGTTTTGCCTTATTTTTCGAAAGAATTTTATCATTGGTTAATGGTTGGTTATAATGAAGCAACTCTTGTATAAAGGTAGTAATTAAACCGATAATTAAATTTCCAGTTTCGACCAAGACTCATTGCCTATAAAACCCTTCTGAAGGGGGTTCCTTATATTGTCAAAACCTCATACAAACGTTTACAAACGACTATAAACGAAAGTAAATACTTCACAACCGAATAAGTTTTCCGAGTGGTTCTATGTTTGCCCTGTCGAATGAAAGACGTTCGATAGTATCAATTGTTAAACCTTAAAATTTAAATTATTATGAACGCACTTAGAAACAAAGTACAGTTGATTGGAAGACTAGGACAAGACCCTGAGATCATGACCTTCGATGACGGTAACAAAATGGCAAAATTCTCTATTGCCACAGACGACAGCTACAAAGACAAGAATGGTGAAAAAGTGGAACGCACCTACTGGCACAACGTGATCGTACGTGGTGGACTCGTAAATGTGGTAGAGAACTACGTAGTCAAAGGAAAAGAGATCGCAATCGAAGGCAAGCTCACCAACCGCTCCTACGAAGACAAGGACGGAAATAAGCGATATACCACAGAAGTTTTCTGTAACGAACTATTGTTGCTCGGGAAATAGCATTCGCTTATTTCTCAATTCAAGCCTCCCGGTTGGGGGGCTTTTTTAATTATCCAACCTGAACTTGATTCTGTCCGGGATCATTAATAGTGATTACTCCCCCCCAGGTACAATTGAGTGTACAGGCGTTGTTGAGGGTAGGCATATTGGCCAGCATCACAGTAGGGCTGCCCGGTGCCCATGGTGCTACGGTCACCGGGATGCATGGCATGGGAGTAAGTACCCCAAGCGCCGCAGTTGTTGCAGCTGCCACCTGTGGATTTGCCAGAGAACTGCACATTCCGAAGGGTAGAATGTTTACCATGGGTACGTTATCCATAATATTCGCCGCAGGCATATTATTGGTCATTACTCTGTTCTGTGGAAGGACTATCAATGAAGACGGTGCTACCCCGAAGGAACAGATCATCATGGCTCCCATACATACTTGTTGTGGCATGGTTATAAGGTTTTATTAGATTTTTTATACTCCTTTCGGATCCCTGTTAGGATATCTTTCTGGTTTATTTTTTTCGTATTACTTCTGGCAGCAACAAGAGCACAGTGGCGTAGGACGTTGAGTATTTCTCCACCGCTCAATTCAAAGTCCTCCGAAATCCGATTGAGATCGACATCCGCTCCAAGTTCGAATGAATTCTTAAAATACTTCTCCCAAAGCTGCAGGCGTTCCCTTTTACCCGGTGTTGGAAAATGAACCATGGCCTGGAAGCGACGAGTAAAAGCTTCGTCAATGTTTGTTTGGATATTGGTAGCCAGTATCACCAGTCCGGAAAAATCTTCAATTCGTTGCAACAGATAGGCGATCTCCTGGTTAGCATATCGATCGTTGGACGATTTTGTCTGGGTCCGCCTCCCGAAAAGCGCATCGGCTTCGTCAAAAAACAATATCCAATCTTTGTTTTCAGCCTCATTGAACAGAAGGCCGAGATTCTTCTCTGTCTCGCCGATATATTTCGAGACCAATAAACTGAGATCTACGCGGAAAACCGGTCGGTTGGTCGCCTTTCCAATTAGTGAGGCGGCTAATGTCTTACCTGTTCCCGAAGGCCCGTAGAACAAAGCTCGCAGCCCTTTTTTGAGATATCGGTTAAGTTGCCATTCATCCATGATCTGTTCACCGTGAACCAGGTAGTCCCTGATCTCGTCGAGCTTGGATAGGACGGATTTATCTACTACCAGATCTTCCCACTCTAGTTCTGTGCTGATCTGTCGGGCAGGAAATTTCGCGCTGATCTCAGCCTGTCTCTTTTTACCTTCGGTGAGTAACCCGAGATATTCATAAGAAACTCTTAGAGGTTGCCTTAGTCCGAATTCCTGTTTGGCATCGTAGTCCAAAGCACCAATTCGGTATAAAACATGATCCTTCTGAAATAAATTCATAACTCGGAGTCTTTCCTCCAGGGAGTTCCCTGAAAGTAAAAAACAAGCCGTTTCCAAACTCGGCACGAAGCCCGAAGCAGTGGAATTCTTAATACCTCCGAATTCTGAAAATTCACTATTGAGGTTCTGGTTCCGTATTAAAAACACATCCAGCGCCTGTGGTTTTACTACTGGTATAAGAGCAAGTATGAGCAGAAGTCGGTCTTCAAATCCGAGATCCAATTCCCTTATGAGTTCGGCATAGGCCGAATCATTATCAATAGCCGGTGGTTTGTGATCGTAGATCGATGTATCGCCGTCGTTGTTCTGAAAATATAGGGTTAAAGCAGTATTAGCAACTGCTTCGAACCACACAATCTCCTGGCCGATAGAGTCGGCTAATTTCTTTATTATCTCCATACTACTTTCAATATTTTTGGCATCCAACTCAATTTGATCGAACTGATATTCCATGGAATAGAATCCAATAACATATCGAATGCCTTTTGTTCCAACTTAAGATGAATACTTTCTTCCATCTCTTCTAATTTCCCGCTTCGCATCAGGAATGAACCGCGCAGCGCATCAATTGTGGTATTATTCAGCGCAGACCATTGCTGTGTAACAGCTTCCAGTAAACTATCCACAGTTGCTTTTTGCTCTTCGCTAATTGCTGCTGAAATATCAATTGGATTCTGAACGGGAATTCCACAAAGAATTTTTGGAAGAACCAAGTCGTGCTCCGCTGCATTTGTTTCACCGGTCCCGGCATAATCCAGTAGTTGGATTGCCGTGAATTCCGCTTCGCTGTCTTTGAATACCCCATTGTTGGTTAATCCGCAACGATCGAAAAGTACGCCGAGGTAAGGTGCAAGAATGATCAATCCGGCGTTGTTGATAAAGAGTGGGTTCATGCTATTTACTTATCAATTAATCATTGTCATAGCTCCTGTAATACTCATTTGTCCGCTACTGGAAACCCTACATTCGGCGTTTCCTGAAATACTTGTAGTCAGGTTTCCTGTAATGGTAACAGTCCCAGCAGTATTACTAATGGATTCTGTTCCATTAACAGAAATTGAGGCTCCATTTATACTCACCGAATTGGCTGCCTTGAGGTTCAGATCTGACTTGCTGTCGATGGTAATACCACTCGAGTTCATTTCAATTTTATTGCCGTGTGTGTCGCTCAAGGTCAGACCTCCATCGGTATCTGATATCACCATCGAATTACCGCCTGGAGTATTTAAACTGATCAACTTTTGTTCATCGTCAAATTTTAGCTGAAGTTTGTTTCGAGTAACAATTGTCTTTACAGAATTGTCTCTGTCGGGAGTTTCAGGAGCGGGTTTAGCACTACTGTGCATACTTCCTAGAATAATTGGGCTACGTGGGTCATTGTTCGTAAAACCAACGATGACTTCATCACCTATTTCAGGAAGAAAGAAAGCAGCCATACCATTTCCGGCATAGGGGGAAGCGAGTCTTGCCCAAATGCGTTCATTATTCTCATCTATAATCGGGATTTCTACCAACACACGGAATTCACTTTTTGGATCGTCATCAATTTGCTTTACCACTGCTGAATGTAATCCCTGGATCCCGGGGATCAAGCCGGAGGCCAACAGAGGAGCTTCAATTTCATTTTCAATAGTCTTCTCATGTGAAAGTCCAATTGATACTCGTGTTTTCCAGTCTCCCGCCTCAACCAAATGCGACACTCCTGAAACAAAGGCATCGCCATTAAACCTGCTACTAATTCCGTTAAGTTTAATGGTAGTGTTCATTTTTGCCAGTGATGAACCCTGGAAGGTAACAGTTCCCCTGAACCGGGATAAACGTGAGTTTAAAAGAGTCGCATTTGCCCATGTCTTGAGATTTTCTTCAGGGATATTTGCGGAAGTCATTAATTTATGAGTATCACCCCCTAAAACTTCAGAAAGTTGCTTACCACTAATATTCCCTTGTTTATTCTGCGTAGGTTCGGTGGATGCAGCAACTATATCAGATTGTTTAGCCGGGCTCCAGGCACTACTCTCTACCGAATCGAATTGATATTCGGCATCCATCTCACAGTCCAGAGCAAATATGTCATGCCCGTAAGTTACCTCTAGTTGCGGTTTGGTCGATACTTGAGGAGGTGCTACTTTAACCGTTCCTGATTCGGTAGAAACCACCATCCCGTTAATTTTTGCTCGGTTTAGGATAAAATCCCAATCAGATGTATTGTGCTGAACCAAATGCTCCTGTATGTTAACTGTTTTTGCTATTTCAGCGGTCAGCCTATGGTTATTTAGGATCTGATTTATAACATCGCTGTCGGTTTTATTTCTGAAGACCGCATTTTTTCTTTCTATTGTGAGAGAAAGTGTTTCATCCCAGCACAGAACATGAAGTGTGGGGGCATTATTTTCATTAACTTTTATGTTTTGCTTGACAACAATCCCCTTGAATACGGCCTCTTCCTTGCTATGGTAACCGAGCTTGATCTCTATAATAGAGCCGGGTATAAACGTACTCGAATTGGAAATTTCAAATGTTTCTTTCGAAGCACTCCCGTCAAGTAGAATTATCTCTGCCTCGGAAATTCTGTTGAGATGCTGTTCTGTTCTAATGCTAACTACCTGATAGGTGTCTGGAATTTGGGTTCCATTAGCGAGGATTGTAAAGGTTGTCAGATCTGTTTTATCTGTGATAGGTGATATCGGCATGATTAGTTTTTAGTTATGATTCTAATGCTTTTTAACTTAGTAGTTTCAGTCTCATAGGCAAGGATTCAATCAAACAAATCCCCAAACAATGAAGCGTCTTCACTTTGTGACCCGCCTGAAATAGTAACTTCTTCGAAATAACTGTAGGCAAATTCAATGGTTTCGATCAATACCTCGTTGTTCATGGAGTTAAGATCTGCCGCCGACCATTTTACCGGCCAGGCATTGGCAAAACTCCACGATTTAAGAGGGTTGCCATTTTCGTCAAGCAAACTTACTACGATGTTCTTGGCATCTATGAATTCTGAAAGGCTACTCCCCAGCGTTTTATTACACCATTCGATCAACGGAGAATTCTTAGGGACCAATCCACGCTTCACAACGAGATTTGAGAATTTCACAGAGGTGGGAACTTTGTGTTTGAAACTGTTGTTCCCTCCCTCCGCGATTTCCTCGGTATCCATTTCCATCGAGATCCCGGACACTTCTTTAAAAGAGGTATCCACAGAACCGGAGAGGCCGTTAAAGCTCAATCGAAAATAAAACGCTACAGGGGGATTTTCATTTGCCATAATTATCCGCCATTTGCTATTGTTAGTCCTTCATGTGCCAGTTCCAGTGTTTCCACGGCCACCTCATTGGCGTCCGATTTCATATCGGTGCCTGTGATCTTTGTGGGCCAGGCATTGGTCAACGTCCAGGTCATTGTTGGTTTGGCCGATTCGTCCAGAAGTTGAATGACCACAGTTTCTCTTTTTATCGTATTCATCTTAATGGCGTCGTACCACTTCCAGAAATTGTTGTCGTTCACGAAAATGCCCTTTTTCAGGGTAACGTTCCCTGTCTTTACGATACCGGGCATTTTAATGGTGGAGAACACTTTATTGTCTCCGTGCCGATATTCAATGGGCTGAGTTTCCGTATCCAATCCTGATACTTCCTGGAAGAACACCGTTTTATCTTGGGATCCAAGGTTTACTGTAAAGTAGAACTTGGGTAAGGGCCATGTACTTCCTTGTGCTGATCCGTCGTCTGCCATAATGATTTTATTTTATGATGTTTGCATTTGTTGCTGAAATGTTATGATGATAAATTCGGCAGGGTGGGAAAGCGCCACTCCAACCGTTACATTCAGAATGCCGTTGAGTATATCTTCCGCGGTCATTGTAGTTCCCAGACCAAGGTGAACAAAGTACGCGTCTTCCGGCTTCGGACCCACTAATCCTCCTTGTCTCCATATACCTGTAAGGAAGTTAGAGATCATGCTTTTTACATTGACCCAGGTGGATGCATCATTAGGAGCGAACACATATGCTTTGGCTGCTTCTTTAATGGATTGTTCCAGGAAGATCAGGGTACGTCTTACGTTTACGTATCTCCAGTCGTTGGAATTACCATCGAGTGTTCTGGCACCCCATACCATATTCCCCCTTCCCGAGAAGGCACGGATGGCACAAACAGCTTTTCCGTCCAGGGGAACGTTAAGGTCTTCTTGCATGTCATGGCCTATCTTAACTGCTGGTGAAATAACGCTCTGTACAGCGACGTTCGCAGGTGCTTTCCAAACACCATCGCTATTATCTACTATAGTGTAAATCCCGGCCATGGCGGAGGACGGCGGTATAAGGTTTAATTTTTTCTGAATGCTTTCAAGAATCTTCTTATAATCCTGACTCGAATTTCTCAAGGCCGCATCTGCTTGTTCCAGGGTGAATTGTCCGTTGTGACTTAAGCCTTTATTTCTGAAGCAGGACAGAAATTGTAACTGTGAATCATTTAATGAAGCACCTCCGGCAGTTATTTCCTCTTCAATAATATCTGCAAGCTCATCGTAGAAATCTTCCGAAATATTTTTATACGAAACATCCTTGGTTTGATAGATCGAAGTATGCAACCAGGGGTAATAGGCGGCTGCATAACTATTGTGATTTTGAATTATGGCTCCTACCTTATCCCTAAAATCATCAATACAATTGGGTACAGGCTCAAGTTCCTCGTAACCTCTGGGAATATCGAGAATAGTAAATTTATCCATGGTCTCACCGCAATGCTGTATCATGAAGTTGAGTACGTCATAGGAATCCTGTCCGGGGAGCTCAACCGCTTCTGGAACCAACAAAAGCGTGATCTCATGTTCTTTTTCCAGGGCATCGACGGCATTAGTAAACTTGTTTTTGTCGAACGATGTATTGAAATCTCCTATGCTCATAACATAGCAATCCCCACCTCCATTCATATAAAAGAACCGCATGGCTTCCGGCATCCTGTATCGAGCCGATTCTGCACTAATGGTATACATATTGCCATTGGACGTGGTAAATTCTGCTGCTGTAGTATCTAGTTGGATATTGAAAACTGTATCCGGAAAATGAGCTCCGAAATAATTCTCATATTCCTTCAAAGACAGGATCTTTACAGGTTGGTTGGATAAATCCTTTCCTTCAAATTCGGCCTTCTCTGTATGCCCTATAAAAACGGGAACGGCAGTGGGCACCGGAACCACTGAATTCCCAAATGCATCCAGTTCCCGAATATAAACTCCGGGGGTTTTATAAGTTTCAGACATATACTATGGTTGTTACCAGGTATGGAATCAATGCTCCATCCCTTAATTCAGTTCGTATTGATTCCGGACTAGGATTGGGAAGTTTCATTTCCAGCTCCTTGGCCGAATTTGTAATGGTATCGAGGTAATTCAATTTCAAGGTTGGGTATTTACTCAGTTTCTGCGTAAGAGCTACCGGCCTATCACTTGTCATTACCTTGGTTTTCTGAGTTTCCATGAGAGTCCCATCCACTGGCCCCACATAGTTTTCATTCCCAATTCCTTCTATTTGAAGATTGCTTACCTCCATATTTCTCGATTCAGGAATTACAAATTGATATTCCCACAGTAATTCACGAGTGGTAAAGGAAAGCGAAAGAGTTAGCTCCGGGTTGTTTTGCGCTACCAGAGGTTGAGTGTCCAGTAGCACGACACCAATGGCATTGATATCGGTTTGTTCATTTGCAGGGCCAAAGTCCATTTGAAGTTCATTTTTATCTGCTACATTCTTGATATAGAGGGTACCCTGCATGTTCATCGGAACATTTGAAGTATAGGTTGTAAACAACGGATCATTGTTCAGCAGTTGAAACTGAAGTAACCCCAGACCAGATAGTTCCGTGGCTATATCAAAATTATCCTGGTCATTTGATCCAGCATAAAAGGCAAAACGGTTACGTTCCTTCCGAAGTAATATCCTGTGATTTTTAAGGACTGTAATTGTGTCCTGAAAAGGCTGTAGTTCGAAGCTTTGAGATATTCCGCTCTCGAAATATGAATGGGTAATTTCAACAGTTAGAAATCTATGATAGTATGCATTCATATCTTATGATTCAGTTTCGCCTTCAAGGCCTGTTATTCCGGGGATTTCTTTTCTCATCTTAGTATCTTCGAGCGTTATTATTCTCATTTTGTAAAGAATCGAGGGAACATATTTGGTGCCGATTCCATTCCAAATATTGCTGAGTTCATTCACTGGTAAATTCATGAACTCGAGAGTCAATTTTGAGAGAGGATCCTGCATATCGGGATGCTCCTGTTTTATGAAAAATGGATACGACTGCAAAGTGGTGATTACTGATGAGAGCATTTTAAGTGCTTCAAGGTACTTTTTTGAATTGTAATTGGCTGAAATAAGAAGGTGAATATTTAAATGTACGGGCGGCGCTGCCTTTCGGAAGGAGTCCCCACCATCGGTCATATAATGATTGTGAGATTTCATGTAAGTTTCTTGTTCCATATTTATCACCGATACCACGATCTTATCCTGAATGTTTTCTGTGATGCTCCCGTCCGGATTCACAAGGTTACTGGCAACGACGATATCGTGATCTAATCCGCAGGTAAGTTTAAGATGCCTATTAAGAAACTCCGTCAGGAAGCCTATTGCTTTTGAAATCATATTTGGAAGGATCAGTTAGTTTACTTAAAGGTAGCAATAATATAGTGGATCAGCAGTAAGTGTTTTTACGGATCTTAATTTTTTAATAAGCAAAATAAGAAAGTACAGCTGAAGGACATCTTCGCTGGAAATAAATAAGCTGAGAAAAGGAAGGCGCCGGGAATTTCCCGGCGCTTTTTTTATAGTTTGAATCGTTCCACCATTTCCCTGGTCAGGTGATCCTGGTGATCCGGGTGGGCAATGGAGATTAATGATTTGGCCCGTTGCTTAAGGCTCTTTCCAAATAGATTTACTACTCCATACTCTGTGGCCACGTAATGGACGTGTGCACGAGTGGTAGTTACTCCAGCACCTTCCTTTAAGAAAGGAACAATTTTAGATTCACCTCTTTTTGTTGATGAAGGCATCGCTATGATAGGTTTACCTCCTTCTGAAAGTGATGCGCCGCGGATAAAGTCCATTTGTCCTCCTACTCCTGAATACTGATACGGCCCAATGGTATCGGCACAGATCTGACCCGTAAAGTCGATCTCAACAGCGGAGTTAATGGCCGTCATCTTTGATTGTAACCGTATTCTATGTGTATCATTGGTATAGGAAGCGGCTTTGAAGTGGACAGATGGGTTGTTGTGCACAAAATCATACAATCGTTGGGATCCCATGGCGAAGCAGGTCACGATCTTATCTTTCTTGATGTACTTATCTTCACCGGTGATTACACCTTTTTCTAAAAGAGGAAGAATACCATCACTGAACATCTCCGTATCGATACCCAGGCGTTTGTGATTGGTAAGATTGCTCAACACGGCATTCGGGATGTTTCCTATCCCCATTTGCAGTGTAGCACCGTCTTCAACCAATTCGGCAACATGGCGCCCGATTTGCATTTCAATTTCCGACGGCTCTCCATAAGGTGCGTAATGAATGGGTTTGTCGATATGAACTCCGTAATCTATTCTATTGATGTGAATGATCCCATCCCCGTGAGTACGAGGCACCTGTGGGTTCACCAGGGCCACTACTTTCTTCGCACGGTCGAGTGCCGGTAGGGCAATATCTACGGAAACTCCTAATGAACAGAATCCGTGAACATCCGGTGGGGAAACCTGTATAAAGGCCACGTCTAAAGGAATGATATTCCTTTTGAACAAGAGATGGATCTCAGATAGGAAAATAGGGATGTAGTCCCCTTTATTGGTATTAACTCCCTTACGTACATTGGCTCCTACAAAGAAGCTAAAAACGTTAAAGGATTTATCATAAGGTTCATGCATATAACGAGCTTCACCTTCAGTGTGAACATGGAATAACTGAACGTTTTCCAGTTCTTCGTATCGTTCACATAGCTTGTCTATTAGCAGGTTGGGGGTCATGGCCGCGCCCTGGAAGAATACATTGTCATTGCTCTTCACGATGGATACGGCTTGCTCGGCAGTTACTATTCTCATGGGGTATTGTTTTAAGAGATTGCAAATTACCGCTTATTCTTTAATAGGAGGAATGACCATTGTCAATTTTATCATTAATTCCAGGTTATATTTTTGTTAGCCTGAAAACGAACTCCTATGAGAGATTCAAATACCTGGATTTATATTGTTGGAGGTATAGTATTGCTTCATTTCGTAGTTGGGTTTATTTACCTGATCAGGAAAATGCAACCGAGGAAGGGAGATGAACAGGAAGAGGATTCGGATAAGGAATCCGATTAGAAGAAAATTTCCTGTGCGATGCGATAGGTATTGGCATGTGCATCTACTATGATCTTAATATCCTTCGAATACCCTCCACCCATACTTACCTGAACGGGGATCTGTACATCTTTACATGTCTGAAGTACAAATCGATCACGCTCTTTGCAGCCTTCAACGGTACAACCAAGGCGACCTAGTTTGTCGGTACTAACTATGTCAACCCCACTGAGGTAGAAGATAAAATCCGGGGATACATCTTCTATCAATACGGGCAGGGTATCTTTTAACATACGTAGGTACGTTGGATCATCGGTCCCGTCGGGTAATGCTATATCTAAATCACTTTTTTCTTTTCTGAAGGGATAGTTCTTGGCACCATGCATGGAAAAAGTAAACACCGAATCATCTCCTTCAAAGATCTCCGCCGTACCGTTTCCCTGGTGTACATCAAGGTCTACAATGAGTATTTTATCTGCCAATTGTTTCTGTTGAAGGTATCTAGCGGCCACCGCCTGGTCGTTGAACAGGCAGAAAGCCTCACCGTGATCGGTGTAAGCGTGATGAGTGCCACCCGCAATATTCATCGCGATGCCGTTTTTCAAGGCGAATTCACAACCATCCATAGTACCTCGGGTGATGCGGTATTCTCGTTCTACGAGCTCAGCCGATAAAGGGAAACCAAGTTTTCGAATAGCAGCACGGTCCAGGGCAAGATTATTCAGATCTGATATATACTGTGGGTCGTGTACCAGCGAAATAATCTCCTTCGAAGCTATTTCAGGCTCAAAGAAATTATCGGGAGTACAGGTACCTTCATGGAGCAATTGCCGTGGCAACAGGTCGTATTTTTCCATGGGAAAACGATGCCCTTCGGGCAGTGGATGCTTGTAAATGGGGAGCCAGGCAATCTTAAGCATTTAGCTAATACTTGCCCCGTTAGGAACGTCATCATCGGGATTAACGAAGACCAATTTCCCATCCGGTGTTTCTGTCATGAGGATCATACCCTCACTGTCCACACCTCGAAGCGGGCGAGGCGCCAGGTTCACCAATACTGTCACACGTTTACCTACTACTTCTTCAGCAGAGAAACTTTCGGCAATACCGGAAACGATGGTTCGGGTGTCAATACCGGTATCTACTTTTAGAACCAGCAGCTTTTTGGTCTTTGGCATCTTTTCAGCAGAAATAATGGTACCTACCCGCATATCGAGTTTGGTAAAATCTTCAAAAGTGATGGTCTCTTTTTGTGGTTCTGCGGATGCGTTCATAATTTCATTTGCTTTTTTGCTTGCCTCCAGCTTGTCTAGTTGCTCCTGGATCTGCTCGTCTTCTATTTTGCTGAAGAGTAATTCGGAGGGGCCTATTTGATGACCTCCCGGCAGAAGTTCTTCTTTTTCTGAAATGTCCTTCCAGCTTGTGTCATTCAGAGCAAAGCGAAGGATCCCTTTCAGCCTATCCGCTGTATGCGGTAAGAAGGGTTCACACAATACCGAAAGCGCTGATGCGATCTGAAGCGCTACATACATGATCGTTTGAGTTCGCTCCTCGTCGGTTTTAATGGTCTTCCAGGGCTCTTCATCGGCCAGGTATTTATTCCCAAGGCGGGCGACATCAATAAGTTTCCCTTGTGCCTCGCGGAAACGGTAACGCTCAATCGAACTCGCGATCACATCCGGAGCAGCTTTTAGTTCTTTCAAGGTGTCAATGTCTACTTGTGTGAATTCACCCCGTTTTGGGACATGACCGTCATAATATTTGTTGGTGAGCACTACTACGCGATTCACAAAGTTCCCGAAGATCGCTACCAGTTCGTTGTTATTCCTCGCCTGGAAATCAGCCCAGGTAAAGTCGTTGTCCTTGCTCTCCGGAGCATTTGCAGTTAATACATAGCGAAGTACGTCTTGCTGACCCGGGAACTCTTGCAAATATTCATGTAGCCACACAGCCCAGTTCTTACTGGTAGAAATTTTGTTGCCTTCCAGGTTAAGGAATTCGTTAGCGGGTACGTTATCCGGCAGGATATAACTACCTTCGGCTTTCAGCATGGAAGGGAAGATGATACAGTGAAAAACGATATTGTCTTTTCCAATGAAATGTAAGAGCTTGGTATCCTTATCTTTCCAGTAAGGTTCCCAGTCCTTGCCTTCTCTTTCGGCCCATTCCCTGGTAGAAGAAATATAACCGATAGGTGCATCGAACCAGACGTAGAGGACTTTGCCTTCGCCACCTTCAGCCGGTACGGGAATTCCCCAGTCAAGGTCGCGGGTTACCGCTCTGGGCCTTAGTCCATCGTCGATCCAGGATTTACACTGTCCGTATACGTTGGTTTTCCAGTCTTTTTTATGCCCTTTAACGATCCATTCTTTAAGCCAGCTCTCGTATTGATCCAGTGGCAGAAACCAGTGTTTGGTTTTCTTAGTTACCGGCTTACTACCGCTAATAGCGCTCTTTGGATTGATTAGGTCGGTGGCATTGTGTGAAGTCCCACAGTTCTCGCACTGATCCCCGTAACTTTCGTCGTAGCCGCATTTCGGGCAAGTTCCAACAACGAAGCGATCTGCCAAAAACTGTCCTGCTTCCTCATCGTATAGTTGTTCGGTGATCTGCTCTGTAAATTTCCCATCTTCATGTAGTTTTTTGAAAAACTCCGAAGCTGTTTCATGATGGATCTTTGCGGAGGTCCTGGAGTAATTGTCGAAGGAAATTCCGAATTCGGAAAATGACTTTTTAATGATCTCATGGTACTTATCCACTACTTGCTGAGGGGTAATTCCTTCTTTTTTAGCTTTTAGGGTGATCGGGACACCGTGCTCGTCACTTCCGCAAACGAAGAGAACATCTTTGCCTACCATGCGTTGATAGCGGGCATAGATATCGGCGGGAACGTACACTCCTGCCAGGTGACCAATATGTACCGGGCCATTGGTGTAAGGAAGTGCCGCAGTAATGGTTATTCGTTTCGGGTTGGTGCTACTCATCGGGATTTCGAACTGTTATACTTGAACAAGCACAAAAATAGGGATTTTATCTTCGGAACGATGTACCGCTAAACGGAAAAGTCTTCCTACAGAAGAAGACTCTTCAGAAAAAAGAAATTTGATCTGCTACTTGATCATGAGCGACTTACTATAAAACTGACCGCCCATTGAAATTCTGTAGATATACTGTCCGAAACTCAATCGTGTTCCTATCGCTTTCTTCACATCCACGGAGTGTACACCGGGAAAGAGCACTTCGTTTTTCAGTGTGCCTAGTTCTTTCCCCATAATATCGTATAACTTCAGGTCTACATGACCTGTATTTGTCATCTTCATTTCAATATAGACAGAGTCGTTTTTATAGACCGGTGCATGCACAAAGGCTGTCACGTCCCGGAAATCGGTGGTAGAAAGAGGAGAACAATCGATTCCCAGATCGAGGTTATCGTAGGGCTCATTCAGTAATATGAGATCGATCACTGAGGGATCCAGGCAGAACCAATTGGTCAGGACGCTGGAATATACTTGTCTGAAATCCGTTGTTGGGATCAAATTGTCATTGTTATCCCAGGTAAGCAGGTCCGGGTGTTCTCCAACAAATCCGCTGCCATTCAATCCAGGGCCAAAGAGCATTACCGGTGAAGCCGCTCCGTGATCCGTACCTGTTGAACCATTTTCGTACGGTCTTCTTCCAAATTCTGAGATCGTCATACACAGCACATTGTTTTCCATTCCGGCTGCTTCCAGGTCTGTATAGAAATTCTGGAGTGTATCCGAAAGATCTTCCAGCAGTGCACGATGTTCATCCGGTTGGTTGGCGTGAGTATCAAAACCATCCAGGGTCACCATATATACCTTGGTTCCCAGGTCACCTTTTATCATCCGGGCCACAATCGCCATTTGAGTAGCAAGGTCTTCTTCGCTGTATGGCGCCTGGTTGGTGGAGTTCATATAAGCATCGTTGATCACTCCCGCATAAGTGAAGGTCGTGTTGGTAGTAGACCTCATAAAGAAAAGCTTGTCTCCATAGACACAGTCCGGGAGGTTCATTAGATCGTGTAATTGCCCGTTTTGTGCAACGCTTTCTAACTGCTGCGGATTTGCAACAGAGAATGCATAGTTCGTATCCTGACCTTCGAAGATCAGGTTGCCAATACTGCCAATTTGAATGGCGGGCGGAACATCCGGAGGGTTGATCAGGTAATCCGGATAGAGATATTCATAGTATCTGCCCCACCAGCCCGTTGGTTCGAACACTGTATCCGCGGCCGATGCCCAGATATCGGAGGAACGGAAATGTGATAAGTTCTGTTGTGGGTAGCCTACCCCGTGAACCACTTTCATTTGTCCTTCACCCCACAAAACTTCCATGTTTTGCATGTAATTTGGAATGGCAAAATCGGCGTCCAGGTTGATGAGTTCGTTTTGCTGATGTCGGATCGTTGGTCGGAGGTTGGCATAGCTGCTGTAATCGTATACAGGCACAATGGTATTTAGCCCGTCATTTCCTCCCTTGAGTCTAATGATCACCATGATACGATCTGTCTCACTCGCTGCCAGTGCAACGGAGAGAGGAGAGGGTTTAGAGGCTGTTACCGCGGCATTTCCAAGCATGATACTTCCACCACCTGCCAGTCCCAGGGCCTGGATAAAGGATCTTCGGCTCCATTCAACATGTTCCTGGTCGTGGACGTGTTTTTCGTCTTTGGACGCTTTTTTCTTCGGAATGTTCTTATGATCACACATAGCAGGTTATTTTAATTGGAATTCGGGCATTCGGGCGATATGATTCAGTAACAACAACATTTGGTAGGGAGCTGTGGACCAGTCAAGATTCCACTGGCCTGTGTCGTAATAATTCTGGGGGACATCCCATTTAAAGATATCGGTAGCGATCACGTAATCGGAAGGGGTGTGCAATTCCTTGGGAACGAAATGATCTATTACCACCCGGGTAATGTATTCCGGGTCGTTGCTGTTGTTCGTTAGATCCTTTGCGAGATCTGTAAGCGTAAGCTCGTAACCATTATTGAATAGATAACCTACATACACTTCCATGAGTTCCCAGCGTCCGGTAAGAGTTGAAGTATTGATCCATTCCTCGTCCCGCTGCCAACCTGAAACATCAGGCGGGTCGTATATTTCCTGCCCCATCAGGCCGGAATAATACAGGAAGGCCTCCATTATGCTGTTGTCGTAAAAGAAATTAGTCTCTTTTACAAAACCAAAGATGGTATCGAACGGACTCTTGATCACCACTCCTATTGCTCTGTCATCGAAAAAATGTTCACTTTTGAATAATTGCTTCAACACGGGAACGAGTTCATAATTATTGCTAAACATGGTTTGAGCCAACGGATCTATGATGTCCATAGTGATAAGTGCATCCACTGAAGGACTCACGAAGAATTTGTAGAGTTTTTCACAAATGAATCGACACACTTCGATGCCTCTTTCCTGGAACAGTATATCGATCACATCCGAATATCCCCAGTTCCCGTCCTGACCAAAAATTGATTTCACGCCTGTGTCGTGGGTGCTAACATCAAAATAGATCTGTGCGCCCGGTTCCAACCAATGGTTGTAGCCGGTTAATGCTCTTGCCGTCTCAGTGATATCGGTTTCGGTATACCCATTCCCTTCTCCCAGGGTGAATAGCTCGAACAATTCCCGGGCATAATTCTCATTCGGATTCACGTTGGTGTTTTCGTAACCATTCAAGTAAAAAAGCATGGCTCCCGTAATACCGATATCGTGTACGAAAGTTTTAAAATTACCCAGGGCGTGGGTTTGTATGGTGTTATAATACTGAAAAAGATAAGGCGAGTAGAAATAGACCTCGAGTTCAGTGACGAAATGATTCATCCAGAAACCCGAGAGTCGGCCTCTGAGGTCTTCCGCCATAAAGTCGTTTCCGGTTTGAATTCTCCAATCGAACACATACTGGTTGTTTTCAGTCTCGTAGTCAGTGAAATCACTCACTGCCCAGTAACCCCATGGCGGAGCTGTTGTTGGAGGAGTAGCAAAGGCTGTATCTACGAGGGTATCTATAAATTGATCCGGCGTTTGAGCAAGAGCCAGATCTACTGTGTCCTGGGAAGCACTAAAGCCGAGCCTACGATACACGTGTTTTATCTTACTAACATTCCAGGGATTGGATCCGGAGGGTACATAAGGCGCAAGCGTTGAAGTATTGCAAGATGGGGCTGCTATTGATTCCATAGCTATAGATTTAAGGTTCGAGACGTCTAAATATATTGAATTCTAGCTATTTATTATGTGGGAAGGCCTATTTTAACGCAATATCCTACCTTTAATAATTCTTAGAAGAACCCTTACGAATTATGGTAACGCCCTCATATTTATCACCCGGGGATACAGTTGGCATTGTCTCAACTGCACGAAAATTAAAAAAGGAAGAATTATTTCCTGGCCTGGATCTGCTCACTCATTGGGGTCTGAGATATAAATTTGGAAATACAATTGGCGCAGAAAAGGATCAATTTGCCGGAGATGACGAGCTGCGCGCAGCCGATTTCCAGGCTATGATGGATGACCCCGATATCAAGGCCATCTGGTGCGCGAGGGGCGGATATGGAACAGTTAGGATCATCGATGCTTTGGATTTCAAAAAGTTCAGTGTTAATCCGAAATGGATCATCGGTTATAGCGACATCACAGTATTACACTCACATCTGAACCTAAGGGGAATAGAAACCCTGCATGCCCAGATGCCTCTGGATATCGAGAAAAAGAGTCCGGAAACGGCAAGTTCCATAAGAGACGCACTTTTCGGAAACGGCAATAAAAGTATTAGCACACCTAATTACTCTTTGAATCGTTTGGGATCTGCCAGCGGCGAATTAGTAGGAGGAAACCTGTCTGTGCTGTATTCTATCTGCGGAAGTGATTCTGGACTAAAAACAAACAATAATATTCTTTTCCTTGAGGACCTTGATGAATACCTGTATCATGTGGACCGCATGCTTCAGAATTTAAAGAGAAACGGATTGTTCGAGAACATCAATGGCCTTATCGTGGGCGGAATGACTGATATGAACGACAATACCATTCCCTTCGGAAAAACAGCCGAAGAGATCGTGCTGGATACAGTTTCCGAATACAATTTCCCCGTCTGTTTCGGTTTCCCTGCCGGTCATGTGCAGGACAACAGGGCGATGATCTTCGGTAGGAAAGTTTCTCTCGACATACATGAATCCGGGGTAGTTTTATCATTCAAATAAGCCGATGATGCCTATTTTACTTTTGTTTACACAAAGGTGGTCTTATGGCTTATCACAACGAACTGGGAAAATTAGGGGAAGATCTGGCGGTTGAAGTTTTAATGCGCAAGGGTTATGAGATCCTGGAGCGGAATTTCACTTATGGCAAAGCTGAAATTGATATCATAGCTCTGAAAAACAACAAGATCATAGTTGTTGAAGTAAAAACAAGGAATAGTGCCGTTTTTGGAGATCCCCAGAGTTTTGTATCAAAAAAGAAGATTGGATTACTCGTACAGGCAGCGAATGAATACATCATTCAGAATAACCTGGACATGGAAGTGCGCTTCGATATCATAGCCGTATTAAAAAACAAGAAGGAACAGCATCTCGATCATCTTGAGAATGCTTTTTATCATTTCTGAAGTTACAACTCATGTATTTATCGAAATGGCGCAAGAACAGCTAGTGCTTTTTGAACCGAGTTGATTTTTGCGATTGTTAGAAGAAGTCTAAGCCCATTCCGTGTTTGCTTCTCTTTCATGGTCACTTCTCCAGGGTTATTCTGAACATACTGAAGCACTTTAGTGAATGCCGGACTCTGATAGTAATCGCTCTGCTGATCGGCCACGAAATAGCCGATGAGTTGGTTCTTTTTCATGACCACACGCTCTAATCCCATAGAAATAGCGATCCATTTTATTCGAATGCTGTTCAGTAAATCAATGGCCTGAACCGGTAATTCGCCGAAACGGTCGATCAATTCCTTTTCAAATTTCTGAAGTTCCTCTTCTGTAGACAGCGCATTCAGCTTTTGGTACAAATTGAGACGTTCGGTTATGTTATTTATATAATCATCCGGGAATAACAACTCGAAATCCGTGTCGATCACCGTTTCTTTTACAAAGTCTTTTAACTCGTGTTCTGTTCCGGCGTATAGGTCTTTGAATTCCTTTTCCTTAAGTTCGTCTATGGCCTCAGAAAGTATCTTCTGGTAGGTCTCGAAGCCGATCTCGTTAATAAATCCGCTCTGTTCTCCACCCAGCAAGTCACCGGCACCCCTAATCTCTAGATCTTTCATCGCGATATTAAACCCGCTGCCTATCTCGCTAAATTGTTCCAGGGCCGTGATCCTTTTCCTGGCTTCATCGGTCATGGCGGAGAACGGTGGTGTAATGAAATAACAGAATGCCTTTTTATTGCTACGCCCCACGCGTCCACGCATCTGATGCAGGTCTGAAAGCCCGAAATTGTTAGCGTTGTTAATAAAGATAGTGTTGGCGTTTGGGACGTCCAGTCCGCTTTCGATAATAGTAGTTGAAACCAGCACATCAAACTCGTTGTTCATAAATGCGAGCATCAATTGTTCCAGTTTCTTACCATCCAGCTGACCGTGACCAATACCGATTTTCGCATCAGGCACCAGTCGCTGTATCATACCCGCTACTTCTTTGATATTTTCGATACGATTATTCACGAAGAATACCTGACCTCCTCTCGAGATCTCGTAACGAATGGCATCTCTAATGGTTTCTTCTGAAAAACGAATCACCTGGGTGTCCACGGGATACCGGTTTGGTGGGGGAGTGGTGATCACCGAAAGATCCCTGGCAGCCATAAGGCTAAACTGAAGGGTTCGCGGAATAGGAGTAGCCGTGAGTGTTAATGTGTCCACATTTTCTTTGATAGTTTTCAACTTGTCTTTCACTGCAACCCCGAACTTTTGTTCTTCATCAATGATAAGTAGTCCCAGGTCTTTGAATTTTACCGAGGGATTCACAAGCTGATGGGTCCCTATCACTATGTCCAGTGTACCGTTTTCAAGGTTCTCCAGGATAGTTCTACGCTGCTTGGCAGAGCGGAAACGGTTGAGGTAGTCTACATTTACCGGCATATCCGCCAATCGGTCACTGAATGTTTTAAAATGCTGAAAGGCCAGGATAGTGGTTGGTACCAAAACCGCTACTTGTTTGCCGTTGTCCACTGCTTTAAACGCGGCACGAATCGCAACTTCCGTCTTCCCGAATCCAACATCTCCACATATCAGTCGATCCATGGGGCGCGGGCTTTCCATGTCTCGTTTCACATCGGCAGTTGCGGTGATCTGGTCCGGAGTGTCTTCATACATGAAGGACGATTCCAGTTCAAGCTGTAAATAGGAGTCCGGGTCGTAGGCCACGCCTTTCTGCAACCGTCTTTTGGCGTAAAGTTCAATTAGATTGAAAGCGATCTCCTTAACCCTCTTTTTGGTCTTTTGCTTTAACTTTTTCCAGGCAGCGCTGCCTAATTTGTAAATTTTGGGGACAGCACCATCCTTACCATTGTATTTGGATATCTTGTGAAGTGAATGTATGCTCAGATAGAGAATATCGCGCTCTCCATAGATCAATTTTATGGCTTCCTGCTTTTTACCTTCCACGTCGATCTTCTGTAATCCACCAAACTTGCCTATCCCGTGATCAATATGGGTGACATAATCACCCACTTCCAGGTTGGTAAGCTCTTTAAGGGTGATCGCCTGTTTTTTGGCATAGCCGTTCTTCAGCTGAAACTTGTGATACCGTTCGAATAGCTGATGGTCTGTATAACAGGCGTGTTTCTGATCGTGATCTATAAATCCCTGGTAGAGGGGGAAAACAATGGTGTCATACTGATCCACATGTTGTTCGGCATCGTCGAATATATCGTGAAATCGCTGTGCCTGTGATTCACTGCTACAGAAAATATAGTTAGTGTAACCATTTTGGGTATTCTCGTTCAGGTTGTCGATCAGGAGATTAAACTGCTTGTTGAACGAAGGCTGTGGCTTTACATTAAACGTAATATTGCTTTGAGACGATGATAGTATATTTCCATTGAGTTTTATCACGGAAAGTGTGGCCAACTGTGCTCGCATCAGTTTTGAAGTACAGAATAGATCTTTCGGCGGACTCATTTGCACTTCTCCTTCCATTTCATCAAAGGCTTCTTTTGCCTTTTGAAAGAGTTTGTCCATCGCACCGCACAGCAGTTCTTCGTTTTTCAGAAAAATCCTGGTTTTGGACGAAATATACTTCAGGAAGCTTTCCCGTTTCTCTTGCACCATCTTGTTTTCCACATTCGGGATGATAGAGATGCGCTTTACCTGGTCAAGGGATAGCTGAGTTTCTACATCGAAGGTTCTTATGCTGTCTACCTCATCTCCAAAGAACTCCACCCGATAAGGTTCGTCATGACTAAAGGAAAAGACATCCAAAATTCCTCCTCTTACCGAAAACTCACCGGGTTCGGTGACAAAGTCTGTTCGCTTGAAACGATATTCGAAGAGTACCTCGTTCACAAAATCGATTGATACTTCCTCACCTACCTTAAGTTTGAGGGTGTTCTTTTCAAGCTCGCGCCGTGTCACCACCTTTTCGAAGAGTGCTTCCGGGTAGGTAACAATAAGTGCGGGTTTTCGCCTGGAGTTGATACGGTTCAGTACTTCACTGCGGAGCAAGATGTTTGCATTATCTGTTTCTTCGATCTGGTAAGGTCTTCGGTAGCTGCCTGGATAGAATAATACGGCCTGGTCACCTAATAGGTTTTCGAGATCGTTCAGGTGATAAGCAGCCTCTTCCTTGTCGTTCAGTATGCAAAGAAAAGGTTCTTCAGAAGTTCGGAAAAGTTCGGCTAGTACTAGTGAATATGAAGAACCAACAAGGCCAGAAACGTGAATGTTCTTTTCGGTGCGGGTAATAGCTTCCCTCAGTTTTCGGGTTTCCGAAGACTGTTCAAACAACGACCAAACAAGGGCTTTGCTCATTGGGCGCAAAGATAATGCAGGCTTTCATCAAAAAAAACAGTTCACCAACTTTTCTATGTCCGTTCTGGTATTGTACAAGTGAGGCGAAACACGAATAGCACTACCCCGGTAAGATACCTTAATATTCTCTTGAGCGAGAATCTCTTTTACCCTATCCATCGATTTACCTCCCGTACTATAGATTCCGAAAAGGTGGTTGGCTCTGGCATTTGTGTTTTCAACAAAGTAACCATGTGATTGCAGCATTTTAAGAGTATCTGCACAGATATCTCCGCAATATTCCTGGATGGCTTCGGGGGTCCACTCTAGAATCTGCCGAATGCCCTCGGCCAGCATTGGGACTAAAATAAAATTACTGGATTCACCCATATCGTATCGTATGGCTTTGTCTTTGAATTCGGGATTGTAATTGGATAGATTAGTGAAATCCTCACTGTCTTTGTGGTTGATCCAATTATCTTCTATCGGTGAACCATTATAGAACTTATCTCCATAGTACGCCATACCGAGGCCGTAAGCTCCCATCATCCATTTATATCCTCCACAGATCAATGCATCCGGTTGGTATTCGGAAATAGAAAAGGGCAAGGCTCCCACGCTTTGCGTACCGTCCACTACGAGGTATGCATCTACTTGGGATGTTAGCTCCCGGGCCGATTTCAGGTCGAACAGCGTACCATCCGACCAATGTACCTGGGGAATGGCTACAACTTTAGTCTTTTTGGTAATAGAATTTAACAGAAGCTCATTCCATCGCAGACCACGCCCATCTTCCAGCGGTGGCGCTTTAACCGTCACTATACTCGCACCCTGATCTCGTACCGCCTGCATCCAGGCATATATGTTACTGGGGAATTGGTCCTCCAGTACTACGATCTCATCACCTTTACTAAATTCAATATTCTTAACTACTGTTGCAATACCATAGGAAACCGAAGGAATTATGGCAACCGAATCTTCATCCGGGGCTCCTATGAGTTGGGAGAACCGCTCCTTTAGAATTTTTCGATCGGTAAAAAAGTCTTCACTGGTAATGTGTTGCGGATTTGTTTTCCGAAGAAGGTTTTCGATTCCAACCTTTTCCACAGATATCAGGTTAGGTGACATTGTCGCACAATTGAGATAAGTAACGTCGTCAGTAATTCCGAATAAATGTTTCTGGCAACTAATCATTTCTCCGATCTAAGTGCTTTTAATTTTTCAATAGGATTCGTAGCCCTGTTTATGAATCCGTGATAGCTGCTGCTAAGAAAGAGAAAAGCCGCAACCACCAGGGCAGATATCTTCACAGTGGAATTTGATTCCCAGTTGGCAATGGCGATCGCTACCAGTGCCCAGGCACCTACCAGGGCAAATTCACGCATGTTTCTCGACCAGGTTATCCAGAAGTTGATGATCCCTGCGATAACAATCATGATCACGGTCCAGATAGTTTCAGAAATGCCAAATCCATCCCACCCTATTTTTTGTAACCAGGCCGATACGTTTGCTATGCAGGCTACCGTTACCCATCCACTGTAGATCACAAAGGGCCACCACAAAAATGCGATCACAGGCAGGGGTGCGTCCCAGCGCTCCATATTGTTGTTCACTACTATCTTCAGAAGAGAAAAAAGAAGCAGAAAAATACAGACTACGGACCAAGCTGTGTATCCGTACAACCAGCAAAATACCCACGCGGCATTGGCCAGGTTGGAAAGAATAAACCAACCTCCTGTTTTCAGAATAAAGTCATCGTCTTTAACAGACACGAACAAACTTCTTCCCTGGTATATCACAAAACCCAGGAGGAACAGGTAGATTACACCCCAAATGGAAAAGGCATAGCCAGCAGGGGTGAATAAGGTGGTGAGATCCCCGGAAACTTCGCCTATGGTAGTATTATTCATTTCGCCCGTATTCGAGAAGTAGTTTACCACCACCACCGAGACGAACGTTATAGCATTGAGTACTTGTAATAATTTTTTCATAGTAATAGATTATGAGACACAAACTACTTCGCCGGAAACAATAGCGTACACTTCGTCCTCTTGTTTTGGCATGATCACGTGCTTCCCGGTAAAAGTACCGAAAGCTGGTAAAATAAGTTGGTTAGCTGTTTTATAGAAGCAGGCCAATCGGATACGCTGCCTGCCCTGTCCTATCAATCGTATCCCCGGATGGATGTGACCTGAAAAATTGTAAAGTTCTTCAACCTCGGTGGGGTGATGTGTGAGTAAGAATTCATCTATTTCGAGGGTGTCGTACACTTTGATCTCGATGGCTTCGAATTTATGAGGAGAAATGATGTCGTGATTACCGGAAATCAGAATTACTTCCGCCGAAAGGGTGGAGATCCAAAGTTCAAAAGTTAGCCATTCACTGTTGAGGTAACTGTGGAAAAGATCTCCCAGGAAGCAAATGATTCGAGGATGGAAGGTTTGGATAAGATCATTGAGTTTTCTGAAATTCTCTTCGGAAGCCGCCGTGGGAATAGCTGCTCCGTTTTTTCTGAAATGCGCCACTTTTCCGAAGTGAACATCGGCGATAAGTAACATCTGCTGTTCATGCCAATAGATCGCCCCGCTGGGATGCAGGGTGAATTTATTCGAACGTATTTCTATGGTAACACTCATGATTTCTCTTGGCTCATCCCTTACTTTTGATATTGCAATGTCATTCGCTTGATCCTGTCACTCAATCGTTCCGAAGTAAGTTTTTCCCTTAGCCTGTCTGTGATTATCGGAAAACTGAAAGGTGTAGGGGTATTGCACTGTTTCCAAACAATTTCCTGTGTTTCGATTCGCTGCAGGACATCCCGCAATCGGATCTCCTCAAGCTCATGTTCGTAGGTTTCCCGGTATGCTTGAAGATACAACAGATTATCGGGCTCGTAATCTCTGAAGACATCAAAAAGCAACTGACTATTACTTTGAAGATGCTTCATTTTCACGGTTTTGTTGGGATAGCCCTGGAATACCAACCCGCTTATTACAGCTACATCCCGGAATTTCCTTCGCGCCAGTTCACTGGCATTGATTCCTTTCTGAAGGTCCTCGAACAGATCTGTGGGGCTAAGCAAATCATTGTCTAGTAAGGCCTGTATATCGATATACTTATCACTCAACAATTCAAATCCGTAATCGTTGTAAGCCAGGGAAAAACTAATTGGATTTAGGAGGCTTAGTCGGTAAGCCACTAAATTGCTCATGGCTTCATGTACTTTGCGTCCTTCAAAAGGATAGAAAACCGCGTGATACCCTTCCCTGGTTTTAAAGGTTTCGATGAGGAATTCGTTTTCCTTCGGAATTATCGAATCCTCATTCTGCCGGCTGAAAATATGTGTCAGAGCCCTGAGTTCGGGCGTATTTCTTTTGTGTTCGGCCTCACTTTGTAACTCTTCTCTCAGTATTTTACTCATTTGAGAAGACAAAGGCATACGGCCTCCCATAAAGCTTACAACGTTAGCTGTACGTTTGTTCGCTTTGCGGACCTGGGCAACCATATTTCGCAAGCGTACCAATTCCAGGGTTCGTCCCGCGAATACAAATCGGTCACCAGGCTTCATTCGTCCAATGAACCATTCCTCAATAGTCCCAATAAAACCACCGCTCACATACTTTACCATCATCATCGCATCGCTAACAATGGTTCCAATCGACAACCGATGCATCATTGCTATGCGTCTGCTTTCCACTTTAAATAAGCCGCCCTCCAGTATCTGTACACGTTTGTACTCGTCGTAGCTTTGCAAGCTCTGACTTCCCCGGGTAATGCTGTTAAGACACCATTGCCATTCCTCATCGCTCAGGTCCTGGTAGCAGAAAGTACTTCTTATCTCTGGAAGAATCTCCTCAGGTTTGAAACCGTCGCTAACGGCCAGGGTGACCAGGTATTGGATCAGTACGTCGAAACTTAGTATATATGGAACCCGGTCTTCCATTACCTCTCCTTTCACCGCGCGTTTTAATGCCGAAGCTTCTACCAATTCGAGCGCATGGGTGGGTAGAAAATAGATCACACTCGCTTCTCCGGGACGATGATTACTGCGTCCGGCCCTTTGCAGGAATTTTGCTATTCCCTTTGGTCCTCCAATTTGCACGATGGTTTCAACTGGAGCAAAATCCACCCCCAGGTCCAGGCTGGATGTGGCTACAACGGCTTTCAATGATTCATTTCGGATTGCGT
Organism: Aureitalea sp. L0-47; assembly: GCF_026126405.1. GTDB lineage: Bacteria > Bacteroidota > Bacteroidia > Flavobacteriales > Flavobacteriaceae > Pukyongia. Next base: position 221,311 of record NZ_JAFMTQ010000002.1, on the reverse strand, counting down.
CTTCCACCCAGAGTCTGGTATCTTTGGCAATACTTCCATGATGCATGGCAATCTCTCCCGCGAATTCTGGGTGCTTTTCCAACAGTTTCTGAAACCAGATCTCACATTGCCCGCGGGTATTCGTAAATATCAGTGTGGTCCTACTTCGTTTTATGATTGGGACCAGCTGCTCCAGTAAATGAAGACCAAGGTGCCCTCGCCACGGAAAGGTTTCCATTTCCTTTGGAATGATACTCGAAACCTTAACTTTTCGCTTCTTTTTTGCGCGTATTAGCACTGAGTTTTTTCTGAAATTTTCATCTATACCAAGAAGCACGTCCTGAGCTTGTTCCAGGTTGCCAATAGTAGCGGAAACTCCCCAGATTCTTAACTTAGGCGAAATTGTTTTTAGGCGCGACAATCCAAGCTCGGTTTGTACTCCGCGTTTACTACCAAGCAACTCATGCCATTCATCCACAACCACGGCAGTGAGTGATTTAAATAATTTCTCATAACCTTTTGAAGCCAGCAGTAACATAAGGCTTTCCGGAGTTGTGATAAGTAGATCCGGCATGTTCCTCTTCTGCTTCGCTCTTTCTGCCTGTGACGTATCTCCTGTTCTAATTCCCACGGTCAAGCCGGTTTCCAGTTCATCAGCAAAACGCTGTGCTGCCTGTTGAATCTCTACTGAAAGTGCTCGCAAGGGAGTGATCCATATTGCTTTTAGACCTTTCTGATGGTTGTTGCGATAATCGGGATTGTCTTTTAAATACTGAAGCACGATAGGAGCCCATAGCGCATAAGTCTTTCCACTGCCAGTTGGAGCATTCAGAAGGCCGTGTTTGCCTTGCAGGAATGCATTCCATGTTCTTTTCTGAAAAGGGAAGGGCTTCCAGTTTTTATTCTGAAACCAATTTTCGGCAAGTGATATGAGTTCTCTTTGCTTCAATTTTTACTTCGGAATTAAGTCTTTCAGATCGCTTAGGGTATTGGCTTCGTCAATTTTCTTATCCCTTCGCCATCGCAGGATACGCGGAAACCGGGTAGCAACACCGCTTTTGTGCCGACTGCTTTTGGCAATACCTTCAAAAGCGATCTCAAAAACGTGATGTGGTGTAACACTTCGCACCGGACCGAACCGCTCCAGGGTGTTTTTCTTGATCCAGGCATCGATCTCCCGAAGCTCTTTATCGGTAAGTCCGGAATAGGCCTTGGCAAAAGTTACCAACTCACCGTTGTCCCATAGTCCGAAGGTATAATCGGTGTACAGGTTAGCTCTTCGGCCATGACCTCTCATTGCGTAGGTAAGAACGGCATCTATGGTAAAAGGATCTACTTTCCATTTCCACCAATCGCCTTTTTTCCTGCCCACCTGGTAGGAGGAATCGATACGTTTTATCATCAGGCCTTCACTTCGCTTCTCGCGGGATCGTTTACGTTCCTCAGCAGCACTCTCCCATTTTTCGAATCTCATGGTACTGCTTAGGAAGAGTCCGATCGATTCAGAATTCAACTTTGCGATCATTGCATCTAAAATCTTCCTTCTGAAAGAAAAAGGCTTGTTCCTGATATCTTCGCCCTGCCATTCCAGGAGGTCATAGGCAACGAGGATAACGGGTGTTTTAGCCAGCAAATTCTTAGAAATGTTCTTACGTCCGATGCGAGTTTGTAAATCGCGGAAGTCGCCAATGCGTCCATCCGGGAAGGGTAGGATCTCTCCATCGAGTACAGTTCCGTTAGGGATATGATCTAAAAAGCGTTGAAACTCGGGGTATTTATCAGTAACCAGTTCTTCGCCTCTTGACCAAACAAATACTTCATTATTTCGCAATATGACTTGAGCTCTTATTCCGTCCCATTTGTGTTCGAAGCTCCAGTTTGAAATTTCTCCCATGCTTTCCTGAAACCCATCCTCTACGGCATAGGCAAGGTAGAAAGGATAGGGTTTAGATAAATAATCACTCGGGTTCTCCTCTTCAATAAGTTGTGTATAGGTTGTTGAGACGGGAGTCCAATCACCCATAAGCTTATAGGCCAGGATATCCTCATCTATGCCTGTAGATTTCGAAAGGGCACGGGTCATAAGTTTCTGACTAACCCCTATTCTGAATCCACCAGTGATGATCTTATTGAAAATAAAGCGCTCGTAATAGGACATATTCATCCAATTCTCATGGAGATAGGCTTTCTTTGAAGCGTCATCCATCTCTCGAAGCGATATGATCTCTGCAATGACCTGCGACAATGACTTGTCTGATTCTTTGGTAGTTTTTGGAAGGATGAGTGCGATTGTCTCCGCTAAGTCGCCAACAATATGGTAGCTTTCTTCGAACAACCAAAGTGGAATTCCGCTTTGTTCAGTTGCCCATTCACGAAGCAGGGTGGTGTTGACGGGTCGCTTGGGCCGCCGATGAGAAAGGATTGCGATCGCCCACAATTTATCGGAATCGTTGGCGATATTGAAATATTCAGCCAGGGCGTTCACCTTTTCATTGGTTTTATTGGTGCTGTCTATGGTTCGGATTAGTTTGGCAAAATGTTTCATACTAAGCTTCCTCCTCCTTTTCCGTCTCTATTTCGTTTAATTCGCCTTCGTATTGGGTTTTCTCCGTGCGAGCGTCATAACCCAGTTCTTCCCGAAGGTAGCGGGAAAAGATATCGGTATATCCATGAGTAGTGATCACCTTTTCGCAGCCGGTTTCTTTTATGGCACTTAGTAATCCATCCCAATCGGCATGATCGCTAAGCACAAATCCTTTGTCCATAGCCCTGCGCCTCCTTGCGCCACGGAAAGCCATCCATCCACTGGCCGTTGCGGTTACATAAGGCAGCATTTTTCGTATCCAGATTCCTCCATGAGCACTTGGAGGTGCTATTACTATATTCCCGGCAATGTCTTCTTTTTTGCTGTCTCTCGTTATCAATTCAGTTGGGGGGAGATCGTATTCCGCGCGAATTACCTGTGTCATTTTCTCTACAGCACCGTGAGTGTAGATCTTTCCAATTGAGGTATCCAGGTGTTTAATGAGTCGCTGTGCCTTACCCAGGCTATAACCGAAGAGAACAGAGGTTCTTGCTTCCGCTTTGTTTGTTGCCCACCAGTTATTGATATCTGTAAAAACATCGGCTTGTGGTTCCCATTTGAAAGCGGGTAGTCCGAAGGTACATTCGGTGATAAAGGTTTGGCACTTGATGGGTTCAAAGGTTTCAGCAAGACCATCATCCTCGACCTTGTAGTCTCCGGTAAATACCCAAACTTCTCCTTTGTATTCCACACGCACTTGTGAGGAACCTGTTATGTGACCAGCGGGGTGTAGTGAAAAAGTAACTCCATTGATCGTGAAGGTTTCGTTCCACTCTTTTGGTGTGACGGTAATATCTCCTAATCGATGTTTGATTATCGGAACATTTCTTCGGTGGGTTATGTATCGTTTATGACCCCAGCGACTGTGATCTGAATGTCCGTGAGTTACAATACATTTATCTACCGCTCGCCAGGCATCGATATAAACATCAGCCTGCTGACAGTAGATCCCTTTTTCATTGAATACGAGTAGTGGGTGCTTCATAAAAAACCGACTAAAGATAAGTGATGTACCCTATTTTTTCGATCAATTAAGAAAAGTTTATAATGGCTTATATTTTAGATGGATTGTTCAGAAAAAATCACGAATCTTCGTAATTTTATCGTCAAAATTTTGATAATGGCATTTAGCAATTTATTTGAACACGGAGAAAGATCAAGAAAGCTTAGTCACTTTGCATCCATCATGCGAATGGCGATGGTTGATGGGATATTGAAAGAACAGGAGCAATTGCTTTTGCGACGATTTGCCGAAAAATTGGATATAACGGATGATGAATACAAGAAGATAGCCAAAAAACCCAGCATCTATCCAATGGAGCCTTCCAATTCTGCCGATGTGAGACTGGAGCGAATATTAGATCTGTTTAAGATGATCTTTGCCGATAACGAAATTGATGATGATGAGAAACGACTTGTGGAGCGTTATGCCATAGGTTTGGGATACACCGAGGAGCAAGCTGCAAAGCTCATCAAGAAATCCATTGAGATCTTCCAGGGAGGCTTGGATATGGAAGACTACAGATATCTTTTAAATAGAGATTAACTACACGAGTATATTAACGAATGAGCTTTTCAATACATTTGAAGAGCTCATTTTTTGTGTATGGTTTGGCCAGAAATGCCGAAGCACCGGCTTCCAGCACCGATTCCTGTTGTTCTTTAAAGGTGCTTCCACTTGCGATCAGAATAGGTATTTTGCTTACCTGCTCGCTTTTATGCGACCTAAGGGCATTGATAAACTCTTCGGCCTTCATATCTGTCAAGACTGACTTAAACATAATTAGGTTGTAGTTGTTGTTCTCAAGTAGCTCAAGAGCATGAGCAGCATTGATGGCCATTTCGATCACATATCCCTTTTCATTGTTCAGAAACATTTTCATCATCAACATCTGGTTCGTTGTTTCGTCCTCAACAATAAGTATTCTTTTGCTCATTAGGATTCCGGTCCCTTTGGGAACAGTTTTCTTTTCGCGGCCTCCGGTTCGAACTTCAAAAGGGAATACACATGTAAATACGCTTCCCTTTCCTTCTTCACTGCTCAACTGAACTGTTCCATTGAGAGATTCGGTTAGGTCCTTTACGATCTTCAAACCTAATCCTTCTCCCAGGGGCTTTAATTTGTCTACTTTCAGCTGGAAATAGGTGTCGAATACTTCGTTAATCTTATCTTCAGGAATACCCGATCCACTATCGGAGATGATAATTTGAACCTTACATCTGCTCTTGTTTTGATCGACTGCTTTCACAAACATTGAAATATGGCCGTCTTCAGTATTTCTGAAGGCATTCTCAAGTAAGTTGAACAGGATCTGGTTGAGTCTGGCCGGGTCACCTAATAGTTTCTTTGGTACGTTATTGTCTATGGTAACATTAAAAACCACGGGCTTATCGTGGTATTTCAGATGGAAATGGTTATGAAGGTTGTTAAGTATATGTCCCAGGTTAAAATTGACGTTTTTAATATCGAGTACACCCCTTTCGATCTTGGAAATATCGAGCATATCATCCATAAGTATCTTGAGGTGAGTCCCGGTTCGTTGCATCACTTTTAGCGTCTCGTTCTGATCGTAATCAAGCTTTGTTTCTTTCAGCAGCTCCATGAACCCTAAGAGATTATTCAATGGATTACGGATCTCGTGATTTAGATTTGCCAGGAAGCCGTTTTTAAACTCTTCCTTGGCTTCCAGCAATTGCTTTTCGAAAGCAAGCTTGTGCTTGGCGATCGAGGCCACGTTCTTTTCCTGAACCAAAGGATGAGAAGCTTCATAATGCTCTGAAAAGTCAAATAACAGCAAATAAATCCTGTTGTCCTTCGGGATGAAATCAATATCGACAATTCGGGAATTGGACTCAGTTTCAAGGTTGACACAGGGGAAATTGAGAGTGTCATTCAATGCGGGAAGTAGTGGGATCACACCTTCAAAAAAGGGATGTAGATCACTTATAAGAGAGCCCTTAGGCATACCAAAAATCGCGTCATCACTTTCGAGAACAGTCCCTGTTTGGTCTATCTCAACTTCCTGAATTCGGGAATTGCAAATTTCGGTCTTTAAGCTAGTTTTCATACTACAAGGTTCGTTTGGCCAGCTCTATGAACAAATCTTCTACCTTATCTCCCGTTTTTGCACTAGTGAAATAACAATTCTTAAATACTTGATCGTTGAAGAAGTCCTGGTTAAATTCTTCTGTGAACAGATCGGATTTGTTTCCAACCATACATACGGGAATGTCTTTGTAATTATCTTCCAGATAATCCATTTCACTTTGGATATCCTCGTAGGTCTCTGGGCGCATCACATCAAAGACATAAATGAAACCATGTGTTCCCAATAAATAAGAGCTTCGGGCTTTATCAATTGAGTTATTTCCTTCTATGTCCCAAATAATCAGGGTAACAATTTCTTCGTCGATGGTTACTTCTTTCTTCTTCACGTGAACACCAACCGTAACCAGGTAATCTTCGTTAAAGGCACTGTCTACATAGCGCCGAACCAAACTGGTCTTACCTACCCCAAAATGCCCTATTAATACAATTTTCTTAACTGCTGCCATACTTCAATCCTTGGTTAGTTATTCATTCAGTTAGTCGGAATTGATATACAAAGAGAATAAAAAGAATTCACGAATTCAATTTTTCACTGTTTATTTTTTGAATCTTTTCCCGAACCTCATTGTAGTGATCCGAATAATTAAACAATAAGATTGCCACGAAATTCTTTTCTTTCTTGATTATAACATCACAATAATAATCTTTTCCTCCCATGCTCAGATTGATACATGGAAAAGTAAAATAGATATCGGGTCTGGTATCCAAGGATCCTTTAAGACTTTCAAAAAAAGGATGGATCATAAATATATTCGTTCCTAGTTCTATGGAATGAATAGCGTCGTTCGAAGAAATTACTGTCCCGTCAAAATCGGAGATTATTTCCTGCATTCTATTGATATATACCATGCTTCCTGCTATCATAGGATATCTGTTTTAACCACCTATTACGGGCGAATCTTAATATGTAGTGGTGTAAAAAGTTTGTCAATTAACTCCCATGTGTTCAGCCAGGATCACGTCTACGGCTTCTTTTGATAGAGAAGTTATCTTGGAGGTTAGTTTTTTTGATAGTTCCAGGAGCTCATTTTCCAACTCACTTTCGAAAGTTCGGGTGTAATTCCCTGAAACGACCACTGCAATATAGTAAGAAAAAAAGTTTTGAATATGAATGGTGTAAAGTTCATACTCTATTGCCTCGAGATTCTGGGCTCCTCCGGCAAATGCATCTTCAACAAAACTTTTAATTGCAGTGAGCATCCCCGAGATCATGTCCTTGTCCATAGTTTCAGTCTTACTGTAATTTCCCAACAACAATCCGGACCCTTTTTCAATGATGAAAATTTCGTTTACCTGTGGTGCGTTTGATTCGGCAAGGATTATGTCGCTCTCCTTAACACCGGTGAAGATGGCCCTTAGTTTTCTTTTAAAAATTTTCAGCGAAAGAGTTTTATTCACCTTATTGTTAATATTCTCCGATAACAGTTTTATTTCATTCTGAATATATCGCTTGATCATCTTCCCCATGATGGGATAGAGTGCCTCGACCACCTGGTCTTTGGAATTTGCGATCTCTTCTTTCAATGTTTTGGTGATAGTGGGCCCCAGTGTGGTAGGAATATTTTCTACAAAGGTATCCAGTCGTTTTTCGATGATAGGATCTACCTTTTGCGTAAGTTTCTCACTCTTCTCCAGGGTTTCTGAAATCGCATCCAGTCGTTGAGAAACAGCACGCGCAACCTCCCTGTCGTCTATCAACAGGATCTCCCGAAGTAACTTCAGTTTGTTCTCGTCCTCCTTTACCATCACTGGGATTTATTTGGTAGCAATCCTATGAACTGATCTTCTCACCAAGACTAATGAGAAGTTTTCCAAGCTGTTTTCGGTCTACCTTTTCTTCGGAAAGGGCTTCGGCTTTTGCGTTTAGAGAATCTTCGAGGTCGGTGATTCGGATGTTTACATCTGTACTGAGCGAATCGATAGATTGCATCAATTCTTCCCGCACCTCATCGATGTAGGACTCCAATGCCTTCTTCTTTTTGTCAAGATCTTTTTTAAGTGTCTCGAACTCACTGTCGTACTGTTCTATATTCTCCCCAAAGATCAGGTTCTTTATCGCTTCAATCTTAGAAGATGAATCCATGCTTCCCTTGTTCTCCGTCTCTGTGTTTTTCTTAGCCATAATTGGATAAAGTGTTGATGATCTTTTATAAATGTATAAAAAAACCAATTAAGCATTGATTTTTTTGTGTTTATGCGTTTTGCATGAACTTTTCAGCCTTCCGTACCATGTTGCTGCTTCCGCAGATAAATGGAACCCTTTGGTGTAGTTCGGTAGGTTCGATATCCAGTATTCTTCGGAAGCCATCACTTGCCATTCCACCGGCTTGTTCAGCGATCATAGCCATGGGATTACACTCGTATAACAAGCGTAATTTACCGTCAGGATTCTTTGCCGTATTTGGATAAATGTATATTCCTCCTTTGATCATATTTCTGTGGAAGTCAGAAACCAGCGATCCAATGTATCGTGAAGTATAGGGCCTGTCGCCTTCCTCCTCCTGGCAAAATTTGATATAATCTTTCACGCCCTGTGGAAAGTGTACATAGTTACCCTCGTTAACGGAGTAGATCGTTCCGTCTTGGGGAAACTTCATGTTCGGATGGGAGTGATAGTAGGTCCCTAAGGCTGGGTTTAAGGTAAATCCGTTTACTCCGTGTCCGGTGGTGTAAACAATCATGGTAGAAGTTCCGTAAATAATATAACCCGCGGCTACCTGATTCCTGCCTGGTTGCAGAAAATCTTCCAGGGTTACTGGGGTGCCTGAAGGTGTGATCCTCCGATATACAGAAAAGATGGTTCCTACCGAAACATTCACATCGATATTGGACGAGCCGTCCAGGGGATCGATCAATACTACATATTTATTGTCGTGATTCTGATTTCGACCCTTGATCGTAATAAAGTGGTCTTCCTCTTCACTGGCGATCCCACATACGATCTCACGGTTGGTTAAAGTTTTGATGAAAGCCTCATTGGCGTATACGTCCAGTTTTTGCTGGCTCTCACCTTGAACGTTAGTTTCGCCTGCAGCTCCTAAAATATCCACTAAGCCGGCTTTGTTCACCTCGTGGTTTACCACTTTTGCCGCTAACCTGATAGAGTTAATGAGTCTCGATAATTCCCCGGAAGAATACTTGAATTCACTTTGATTCTCGATAATAAATTCGCCGAGGGTCTGGTTTTTTTGAGCCATTAGGTTAAGGTGTTGCAGATTTAATGCAAATATCGTGTTTTTTGGAAAATTGAACCGATATTTGTTGCTAAACTAAGCCTATGGAACTTATAATTCGTGACGCGGAAGCTCGTGATATGCCATCGGTGTTACAACTTATCATCGAACTTGCCGTTTTTGAAAAAGAACCGGATGCCGTTGAAGTCACCACAGAGGAACTTGTTGAGGCGGGATTTGGTGAAAATAAGCAGTTCAACTGTTTCGTGGCTGAGGTGGAAGATGAGATCGTTGGAATGGCATTGGTCTATTTCAGATTCTCAACCTGGAAAGGACGTACACTTCACCTTGAGGACCTTGTGGTAAAAGAAAAAATGCGTGGTAAAGGAGTGGGTTCTGCTTTGTACCGAAAGGTCATGGAGTATGCTCATGAAGAAGGTGTTAAACGAGTAAACTGGGTAGTCCTGGATTGGAACACACCGGCTATTAATTTCTATAAACAAACGGGTGCTACTATCTTGAGCAGTTGGTGGCAGGTAGAGATGGAAGAACCATCACTTAAGGAATATTTGAAACAACAATGAAAGTATACAAATTCGGAGGCGCATCCGTAAAAGATGCCGAAGGCGTGCGAAACCTGAAGAGGGTCCTTGAAACGACAGGTGAAAAGGACCTGCTGATTGTTGTTTCGGCTATGGGAAAAATGACAAATCACCTTGAGCTGGTTGTCAATGCCTATTTGAATAAAACCGGAGAACTCCCTCTTCTTCTGGTGGAATTCAGAAACTATCATCAAACCATTATGGAGGGACTGTTTCCCAATAGTTCCCATCCGGTTTTTTCGAAGGTGAAAAACCTTTGCGATACCCTTGAGAATTTCCTCGAGACCAATAGGTCAACTAAACACAGCTTTGTTTACGACCAGGTGGTTTGTTTTGGTGAACTTGTTTCCACTACCATAATCTCACAATTCTTGAATGACAACGGTTTTTCCAATAATTGGTTGGATGTTCGAACCTGTATAATTACTGATGCCAGTTTCAGGGACGCAAGTGTGAACTGGGAAGAAACTCAGAAAAGAATCGCTTCAGCGGTTAATAAAAAAGGAATCACCGTAACACAGGGATTCCTGGGTTCAGATTCTGAGAATAATTTCACAACTACACTCGGAAGGGAAGGAAGTGACTACACGGGGGCGATTTTTACATATTGTCTGAATGCCGATAGCCTAACTATCTGGAAAGATGTTCCCGGAGTACTCAATGCAGATCCCAGGTATTTCAATAATCCGAAATTACTACACAACATTTCCTATAAAGAAGCCATAGAACTGGCATTCTATGGGGCCTCGGTAATTCACCCAAAAACGCTGCAACCCATGCAGCGAAAAGAGATTCCATTATTCGTAAAATCGTTTATGAATCCTGATCAGGCTGGTACCTGTGTAGGCAAGGGTGTCACACTGAACCCTGAAACATCCTGCTTCATATTGAAACGAAACCAGGTCCTTATTTCTCTTTCATCCCTGGATTTCAGTTTTATGATGGAGGATAACATCAGTGACGTTTTCCGATGGCTGCACAAATTTAAAATGAAGGTGGAACTCATCCAAAATTCTGCGATTAGTTTTTCTGTTTGTGTAGATAATAAGTTCGATCGGCTTGAAGAATTACTGGTAAAATTAAGAGAGCGATTCAGAGTGGAATGGCATGAAGGTGTCACTTTGTACACTGTTCGTCATTCGAGTCGAGAAGAAATCGATGCATTCCTTAAGAATAAAGAGGTTTTACTTAGACAAGAGGGCGGCGACACGGTGCAGGTTATCGTGAAAGACTAACTCCTAACGTTTCGCTATATTTGTGTTCACCGATTTAAAAGGTAACGTAAAACAACCAATATCCATGGGATTAGTTAACGCCAAAGAAGTGGCGAAAGCCATAAACGTACAGAAGTTCGGCTTTGTTGGTACTTTCATGGGTTGGACGCTGATGAAGCTGCTAAAGATCGATACGATGAACTCGATATACGATCGGAACAAGCATCTCAGCGAACTGGAATTCATCAATGGGCTTCTGAATGAATTCGAAATAAATTTCGAGATACCCGAAGAGGACCTCAAACGTATTCCTAAAGACGGCCCCTTTATAACCATTAGCAATCACCCTCTTGGCGGTATCGATGGAATTTTACTTCTGAAATTATTACTCGAAAAGCGTTCCGATTTTAAGATCATCGCCAATTTCCTGTTGCATAGAATCGTCCCGCTAAAACCCTATGTTATGCCTGTAAATCCCTTTGAGGATCGAAAGGACGTGAAGTCGAGTATTATGGGTTTCAAGAGTGCCCTGGCCCATCTCAAAGAAGGGCATCCTCTCGGCATTTTCCCGGCCGGAGAAGTATCTACATACAGGGATGGTAAGTTGTTGGTGGACAAACCCTGGGAGGTCGCCGCTATGAAACTGATTAAGAAAGCCGAGGTGCCGGTTGTACCAATTTATTTTCATGCGAAGAACAGTAAATTGTTCTATCGTATGGCAAAGTTGAGCGATACACTTCGCACGGCCAAATTACCTTCAGAATTACTCACCCAAAAAGAGCGAATGATCAAGGTGCGTATAGGTAATCCGATTTCAACTGCAGACCAGGCAGAGCATGAAACCCTTCAGGAATTCACCGAATTCCTTCGGAAGAAAACCTATGTGCTGGCCAACCCTTTTCAGAGGAAAAAATTACTGGAGAACATACCGAAAACACTCAAGATCCCGAAAGCACCTAAGAAGATCGCCGGTGCAGTTTCAGTAGAAATGATGGAGTCCGAGATCGATCTGCTTCGCAAAGACAACAAGAGACTACTCATCAGTAAGAATTATGAGGTCTTCCTCGCGCCCGCACCATCGATACCAAATATTCTCCAGGAAATCGGGAGACTACGGGAAATCACCTTTCGTGAAGTTGGGGAAGGTACCAACAATGCAACTGATTTGGATAAATTCGACAGCTATTACCATCACATGTTCCTCTGGGATGGTGAGGCAAAAAAGCTAGCCGGGGCATATCGAATGGGGCTTGGATCGAAGATCTTCCCACAATACGGAATCAATGGGTTTTATCTGCAGGACCTGTTTCGTTTTGAACCAGAATTGTATCCAATGATGGAACAATCCATTGAAATGGGAAGGGCATTTATCATAAAAGAATATCAGCAGAGACCCATGCCGTTGTTCCTGCTTTGGAAGGGGATCGTTCATACCACGCTTCGCTTCCCGGAGCACAAATTCCTAATTGGCGGTGTAAGTATTAGCAACAAATTCTCTGAGTTTTCTAAATCACTTATGATCGAGTTTATGAAATCGAACTACTACGATCCATATGTGGCACAATACATCAATCCGAAGAAAGAATTCAAAGTAAAATTGAAAGATGCAGATAAGGACTTCATTTTCGATGAGACGGAGGCCGACCTCAACAAATTCGACAAACTGATCGATGAGGTGGAACCGGGAAGTTTGCGACTACCGGTACTTATCAAAAAGTACATCAAACAGAACGCGAAAGTTGTGGCGTTCAACGTAGACCCTTTGTTCAACAATGCCGTGGACGGACTTATGTACATTCGAATTGCCGATCTTCCTGAAAGTACTGTAAAGCCGGTAATGGAAGAGTTCCAGGCGGAATTGGAAAAGAAGTACTTAGGTAAGGGTGAGGAAGAGTGATCACTCGTTTTCTTCAGACAACAATCCGATATATTTATTCATTCGCTTCTTTATGTTCTCGAAACCATAACCAGCATGGTAGGCGAACACAGTGAAGGTATTACCGGAAGTTAGTATTTTGCCACCTTCCCCATCGAGCATAGCACGTTCGAACATCGCCATCTTTAGTTGTATCTCTTTGCTTTCCGGATGGTCTTTGACGTATTCTATTTGTTTCTGAAGGGTCAACATTTTCCCCTCTTTCCAGGGATCGGGCAGGTTCGAGCAATTCTCACGAGCCGCGTCGCATGCGTCCACTTCCATGGCAATCTCGATCATCAGGTTTTTGAAGTCAATGCTGGCTCCGGGTATTTCGAGCGAATTGATTTTTTTGGTCATTTCCCCTTCGAAAGGTTTCTTCGGACAGCCAAAGAGTGGTATAGTTAAGACTAACAACAGTAGCGTGAATTTCTTCATGATTAAGGTGTTTAGTTAAAGGTAAGTCCTTGAAGAGGAATCTGTATCTATGAATAGATGGAGGAACAAAAATTCCATGAATTCACGTACTTCATTAAACCCTGGAGGATTTTCAGGGTCATAAAGGTAGTACCTGAATAAAGTGTAAGAATTGAGGGTAATACTAATTAGTCCATCAGACTTTTAGAAGTCACTTCCCTAAAGTGAATTCCTACCTTAAGTTCTTTTTATAAGGTTAATTTTTGATTGTGTTGGTTATTGGGATAGTTGGGCCCTCTTGGGTCCATAGTCCCGATAAATAACTTCACGTGACTACAATTTTTTACCTGGACAGAAATGGGCAGTTTTTAGAATAAAAATTGCCTACTTACCTACCCTGGGAAGATCATTCGGAGGATCAGGATCTTCCCAAGGAATGCTGAAAGCGGAGGTTTTGCCTCCGCTTTTTTATTGTTTCACCTTGCAGGTGCTTATTCCGAAGATAGCGTACAATGGGCAGAAGCTGATAAAACTAGTTAAAAGGAAGATCGCTGCAACTATAAGGAGTGCAATTCCTAAAGTGCCTGTAAGCGTTCCTGAGAAATACAGGTAGGCTGCAACTGCCGCAATAATGAATCGAATAATACGATCTGAGTTGGCCATGTTTCTAGTCATAATCTTTGAGTTAAATTAGAATTGAGGAAACTAACATTAATGATCTAAACTAGTGAATTAATTCAGTTGTTGCCGCCATCGTCTTCCATCAATTCTTTTGGAAGGTTTTTCTGAAATAGTTTGTGAGCTAGTGGCTTGTCTTTTTTTCGGGTGAGATATCTCCTAAGTACGCCACCTTTGATATTGTTCACGTCAAATTCAACTATAAATGCATCCGGGTCTATCTTGTCGGTGATACGGTAGAGCTTCTTAATATCTATTCGGTTGATAATTGTGTGGATGATCTGAAGATTGAATGTCTCACCTTTGCTTCCGTACCCTTTTTCTCCCTGGTAGACGGTGAGCCCGGAGCCCAACTCACTCATGATGGCCTTTTTTACTTCTGGATATTTTTTTGAAACGATCATTATCCCGATAAAATCTTCGAAGCCTTCGATCACCAGGTCAGTCACCTTAGCCGTGACTATATAGGTTAAGATTGAATAAAGCGCCACTTCAAGGGAGATGAGAGCGGCAGTAATTCCGAAGAGGATCACATTGAACACCAATATGACCTTCCCGATACTGATGCCAAAGCGGTCGTTTATGAATACACCCAAAATCTCAGATCCGTCCAGCACAGAACCGTTTCTTATCGCAATGCCAATACCGAGCCCCAGGCATAATCCGCCAAATATTGCGATAAGGAGTTTGTCGTCTGTAACATTGTTGAAATTTTCCAGCTGAATGAAAATAGCCAGCGTGATGATACTGAGAATCGATTTGATGAGAATTCGTTTAGACACGGTGAAATAAGCAAGCACGAAGAACGGAATACTACAAACGACGAGAAGTATGGAAATATTAATTTCGTATTGATTCTGAAGTAAAATTGCAATGCCTGTAACTCCGCCGTCAAGAAACCCATTCGGAAGTAGGAAAGCCTTAAGCCCAATACTCGCAAGGACTATCCCAACAAAGATCTGAACGTATTCAGAAACAAACTTTAATATAGATCTTTTCGTCATAAATTGATTATTTGACCATATCGGGCAAGCCGGTAGCCTTTCTCGATCACTTTCTTGCTGGCCGTAGTGCTAGTATCCAGGACCGGGTTAGTGTGATTGAAATGAATAAAATGTATTTTTTTCTTTTCTGAGGCAGGCAGTGAATCGAACAAGGCTATACTCTCAATGATAAATGGATGGGGAATCTCCGAAATATCCCGGGTGTTGATTTCTTCCCCGCTGTAGAAGGTGGCATCCAGAAAAGCATAATCCACTTCCTCAATGATCTCCACTATGGATCTTTCCCATTTCTCCCATTTATCAATATCCGGAATGAATACTATTTTATTGCCGAAGGCCTCGATGATGTAACCTACCGTTTCCGAATACTCATCTCGATGCGGTACTAAAAATGGAACTACCTCAACTTGCGAAGAAAGCTCAACTTTTTCCCTATGCGAAAGTTCTCTTAATGTTATATTTTGTAAGTCGACCAATTGACTCCATGGACCATTGGTCTCCAAGTATTCCTTCATACGGGGCATTGTATACACTGGAATTTTATCGGCGTTCGTGGCTTCTCTCCCAAAGTACATGAGCCCTGTGTAATGCCCTATATGAGCATGTGTGAGGAAGATCCCATCTGGCAACTCCTTTTCCGAACTCGCCATTCGCTGTAACAATTTAACTTGGGTACTGATATCCGGAGTGGCCTCGAATAAATAGGTCTTACCATCGAAGACCAGCCCAAGTGAAACCACTTTGCGCGTTGCATCGGGAGTATCGAACAGGTTCTTACAACATTCTTTTTTGCAGGCGATATGGGGAGATCCGGCATCTTGTAGCGTTCCTAAAACCACCAGGGCCGGCCCTTCAATCTTAGGTGTGTAGGGGATAAATTCGGCGGTGCTTTCTTCTACTACACTTTTCTCCTTACAAGAAATAGCGGTGCATAAAATTAAAAGCATTATTGCGAACCTCATTCCTTTGGAAGATATTTGAGAATGGTCATGTATTCGTTCCATGGCCCAACATCCTCCTTGTATTGTTTGGCCAGTACGCGGCTAATCTGCGCTATATGCCCCTGGTCATGAACCACCCAGGCACTTAGTAAGTTTCGGAGGGTTACCGGTCCTAGCGAGGGATGAATGCCCTGGCGTCGTAGGTCGGAATCCATCAACCCAAAACCCCGCAATTGCTCCAGGTTAGCCTTCCGAAGCGATTCAAATTCATCCAGCAACTGCTCCAGGGATTTACCTTTACTTTCTTCGAACTGGGCAAAACGATCATAGGGTGTAAAGGTCTTTTGGTCACTGTCGTTCATAATGATAAAAGTGCGAGGGATCCAGTCTGTCCGTTCTCCGTGAACCAAGTGTCCAACCACGTCGTAAGGACTCCATGTGTTGTTGCCTTCGTTGTTATTGATCCACTCTTCCGATAATCCCGAGAGCATGGCATTTAGTACTTTGGGTGTGCGTTCCAGTAATTCTATGGATTGTTGAAGGTTGAATTTCATGATACGGTTTCAGGAGCGGAGATGGGTCGTTTGTTGTAATCGAATAGTTCGGAAGTATCCATCACGTTCTTCATCTGGTCCAGTTCGCAAAGTACTTCTACGGCACTGCATAAACCGTTGAACAATCTGTCTTTGTTGGTAGGTGATTCGGGTTTTAATTTGGAATGATGTAACGGTAATTCATAGCCGCAACCGGAAAGGAAGGCCGCCTCGATCTTAAGCAATTCCGAAGGTGAATAACCGCTGAATTTTCTACCAATACGTTCGTGAACACGACCTACGTAATTAAGCTTAAGGGAGCCGTGATGATCCGATAAATGTTTCCAGGCGTCCTTGTTGTCGCAGATGTTTCCAACGGCACATTGCATGGCACATTCCGGGTGAAGATGGTCGTTGTGGAATGCGGAGTATAGTTTCTGAATAGCGTGTTCAAATCTTTGTGTGGTGATCATATCTTTTCTTTTTCAGTAACGAGTAAAAGATACGAAAATCGGTGTATCAATCCGATTCCTCGGACGAATTTTCTTTACTTTCCTTTTTTAATTTACGATAGCGAATGAACAATCTTACCCCTAGCCTGGCGAACAGAATTATGGCAATTACGGTGATAATGTCCAGGGTGTTCATTCCGAATCCTTTAGTTCGTTCTCAATTTCCTCTATGGTTTGTTCGAGTAATTTACTCATGGAAGTGAGGTAGGTGATTTTTGTGTTATCGGTTTCGATCTTTAAATTGATCAGATTCTCCAGTTCCAGGTTATTCAGAATGGAGGAATGATCCAATTCGGTGTTGATCGCTTTCATATCTTTCCCCTCGGCTAACAAGGCGTAATTAAAATGTTTTAATATAAAGGGCTCGATGAGCGTATTGAGTTGCGTGGTGCCATAGTTATCTACCACCTCACCGAATTTCAAACTTTGTTTTATCTGAAGGAACAATAATTTAAGTCGCTCATTTTTTATTTCTGAAATGTTTGGATCGTTTAAAAATTCAGTAGTTGCAGGAAGGTCTAGTGAGACACTTATCACATCGGAAATTCCGGAAATAGATTCGTAGATCAGCTCGATAGAATCTTTATTCCTCATCGCGAGCAGTTCCAGATTTCGTTTGTTCTTGGTCTGGGCGATCCTGGCGATACTATTCCTTACTCCATCAACTTTTCTTTTAGAAGACTCGATCTCACTTAAGATCCCTGAAAGTGTAGCGTCTAATTCTTTTTTCTGAATTCTTTCCGCATTCCAGGTATTGAGTTGCAAGGCGATGAGAATACCAATTACCACAAGTACTATTTCACCAATGGCATAAAACAGGTATTTACTGAATTTGTTTCCTGCCCGTACCGAAGGAGTGCCTTCGGGCTGGTCAGACATAAGATTTCGGCGTATGTTTCGAAAGAGTTTTATCATTTTTCAGGTACGGTGTGAACAGATTGGAATTCACCTTGGATTATCAGATAGGTTCGGATTTGGCCCTGTTCGTTACAGCTTAGAACTGAAAATAAATAAACTGTTCTCCGCTGCCTTGTGAAATTACAATAAGAAAGAATAAAATTGCCCAAAACACGCCAAACACCCATTGATTGGTTCTTTGGGCTACCTCTTTCATAGAAGTATTCCTCATCAACCAGTGACAGATAAACAATCCGGTGATCACGATTAGCACTGTAACGATATCGAACATATACAGCACTTTTTCTCCTTCTTCATTCAGGAAGAACATGGACCAGATCATATTTTTTGCCGTACTGAATTCCCTGGCACGGAAGAATACCCAGGTAATATTTACACAGGTATAGGTAAGCAGAGCCAATATGATTCCGTTCCAGGCATTGATCCGGATCTTGATCTTACTGCGCAACATTCGTTCTATCACCAGGTAAATTCCGTGAAGGGCTCCCCAAATTACGAAGGTCCAGGCTGCACCGTGCCATAGTCCTCCCAGTAACATTGTAAGCATTAGTGCTACATACATTCGAGTGATGCCGTGCCTGTTGCCTCCCAGTGGAATGTAGAGGTAATCCCGCAGCCAGCTGGATAATGAGATGTGCCATCGCCTCCACAGATCGGAAAAACCGATCGCCGCATAGGGATAGTGAAAGTTATCGGGTAATCGTATTCCCAGCGTAAGGGCAATTCCAATGGCGCAAGTAGAATAACCTGCGAAATCGAAAAATATCTGACCAGAAAACGCAAGGGTGCCTGTCCATGCATCCAGGCTGTTAAGTATGTCCTTAGAGCCAAAAACATCATCTGCCCTTCCCGACAACAAGGTATCGGCCAGAACTACTTTCTGAAACAACCCTATAGTTAGGAGAAACAATCCCCAGATGAATTCATTGGCAGTCGCTCTTTTCTCGTTGTAGAATTGAGTGATCAATTCCTTGGCCCTTACAATTGGACCTGCAACTAATTGAGGGAAGAAGGTAACATACAGGGCAAAATCTAAAAATGTTCTTGCGGGTTCGATCCTTTTGTAATACATGTCGATAGTATAAGACATGGTTTGAAAGGTGTAGAAGGATATCCCCATTGGTAAAATAATATCCATAGGCCTGGCCTCATAATCGAAACCTATCACATTCATGAGGCTGGTAAAGTTTTCAAGCAGGAAATCGCCATATTTGAAAAACGCCAGAAACCCCAGGTTCACAAACATGCTGAGTAACAACCAGAATTTCCTTTTACGTTTATCTTCAAGTATAGCCAGTTTTTTTCCAGCGGTCCAGTCTACTACTGTCGAGATCCATAAAAGGACCACCAGGGGTGGATTCCATAGGCCGTAAAAGACATAACTGGCAAGAAGCAGCATCCGCTTCTTGTTGGTCCAATTAAACAATTTCATATAATAGAGGACGAGCACCAACGTGAGGAATACCACGAAACTCAAAGAATTGAACAGCATAGTTATTCAGTTTTTACATTGGTTAATATTCCGTCCTTTTTCAGGATCTCAATGATTTCCAGGGTGAAGAAATCTGCGTCCTCTTTTGATAAATGTGACCACTCAGGGAGATTGAGGTTTCTCAATTGAGGATAATCATCGTAATGATATGCGGGTAGTTTGGATTTGAAGACCAGTGAATCCCAGTATTCGGTCCTTGGCAACCCTGCGGTTTCGATTTCCTTGAACCAGCCATCAGACGGACAACGAAGCAGTATGATCTTACCTCCCCTGTCTGTAAACTTCTTTGCATATTTCAGAAAATAGTTTGTCGTACTTTCTTTATCGGGTGGCGGCATATCCCCGGAAAGCATATCCTGCCAGGCAAGTTTTACGGTATTTGCATAAGCTGTGTCGTTCGTAGTTCGCTCATTCATCTGAACATTTCTGTCCAGAGAAACATCTTCGAACTGGTAAAAAGGAGCCGGTTTAGGACCAGCACGTTCATCGTTCACCTGTGTCCAAAGTAAGGTTCCCAGATCTACATCTGAGTCCCAGAATTCATCTGCCACTGTAACAAATGCAAGGTTCTTCTGAAGTGGAATGGACAGGTAATGATTCAGCCTTTGGGCATAGGTGCGATCGTAATAGTGATCTAATCGTTCCTGTGCCCGACTTATGGGCGGTGCCTTGTCGAAGGTCGTTGAAAAGAACAGCCCTTCGGTAACACCCACGATGATCATACCATTGAATTCTGTATTCTCCACTATGTCGCGAAGAGTAGGTAATGGTGAGGCACCCTGGAATGCCAGCATCACGGGCTCTGTACCTGTTTTTTCGCGCCACAGGTCTAGTTGTATGTCGAATAAGATTCTTGAGGAGCCAATGAAAACTACCTGGTCTTCAGATGGCTTTTCAAGTTTTGCTCTCTGTATGGATGAGAGGTTGTTGTTATCATCAATATTCGGTACACGGCCCTGAGACCGCCAATAGAGCTCCCAGGCGATAATCGAAAGTAGTCCGAGGATAATGGCCAGAATAAAGGAGCGAGTAAGGTTCATGAAGTTGAAATTTCAGAATAAACCAACCGCTTACACAATAGGAGGTTATTGACTTTTTCAGAATAGAATTGAATAGACAAAGTGCAACCGGGAGGTTGCCGTCGAACAGGTGAGGTTGGCATATATTAGTTAGTTAGCTTTTCTAAAGATAGAAAAAATAACTTTCGCGATTCGAGATAGTTAGCTAATAAAAACTGTAAACAATGCAATCAATGCAGGTAAACCCTGAACAAAGAAGATTTTTTTACTCGCTGTAAGCGCCCCGAAGATGCCGGCTACGGCTACACAAATAAGAAAGAAGATCGCTACGTTTGTGCGCCATTCCATGTTCTCAATAAAAAAAGACCAGATAAGTCCGGCTGCCAGAAAACCGTTATACAATCCCTGGTTAGCGGCCATGGGTTTAGTGGGTTCAAATAATTCTTTAGGGAAACTTCTGAAGATCTTTCGTCCGCGGGTAGTCCAGGCAAACATTTCGAACCATAAAATGTAGATATGCAGCAAGGCAATAAAGCCCACCAGCAGATTGGTAGCAAATGACATAGTGTTTATAGGTTTGTTTCTATAAACTTACGACAATATTCCTTTATCTCGTTTCGAGTATTTAGAAAAGCGGCGTGAATTTCTTCCTCCGATCCCTCAACCTTGGAAGGGTCACTAAAATTATGATGCAAGCGAACCGCATTAGGAGCAGGTATGAACGGACAGTTCTCGTTTGCGTGGTCACAGACGGTGATGATGTAATCCCAACTTACCCCGTTGTATTCATCCACATGGTTAGAAGTGTGGTTACTAATATCGATCTCATCCTCGGCCATAATAGAGACAGCCCCGGGGTTGAGACCGTGGGTTTCGATCCCCGCACTGTAGATATTGGCAGTATCACCCACCATTGATTTGAGGTAGCCGTGGGCCATCTGACTCCTACAGCTATTGCCTGTGCATAGTACAAGTATATTTTTCATTGATCTTAATAGTTAATTGTTTAGCAGCAACCGCTTTCCGGGGTACAACATCCTCCCGATTGGCTTTCAGCCTCCGCAGTTTCGGGAATACCACAGGTTTCCTTTGCCTTGCAGTCGGTTTTTGTCACGGCCAATTTAAGTAAGAGGTTTGATCCGTGTATTTCGAAATCATCAACAAACAGTTGTGAAGTGTGAAATAATGAGTTGCCATATTCGAATTTCACTTCGGAATCCATATCGTAGGCCTTCATCCTGCCTACTTTATTGAGGATGGACAAGGCTTTGTAGACGCTCATATATTCCGTCTTGCCAATTTCCGAAGGACTCTCCCAAAGCTGAATCACGGTTTCATTCCAGCTATCTGAATTCGCGCCGCAGTCAACAGAATCGATCTGCATGTGTTTTACTTCCGTGATATGATAATGTGCCCCTACCAGTTGTCCCGGGGTATATTCGAATAAGAGTGATTTGTCTGTATTATTCTTAAGTAGTGTAAGCAGTTCCTGAGTTTTCATTGGTTTGATTTTAATGGGTTAACAGCATTTTTGCTCGGTTACCTCGAAGAAGTCGGCAAAGAGATTCTTCAAAGCGGTCAGCTTATCTTTATTGATGGTGTAATATTGCGACTTTCCTTCAAATTTGCTCTTCAACAGTCCTGATTTCTTGATCACCTGTAAATGTTGAGAGGTGGTAGGCTGGGAGAGTCGGATTTTTCCTGAAATGTCCTTACAAAGACAACCGTCGCAGTCGCCGATGTAGTTTAGGATGGATATCCTTGCAGGATGGGAAAGGACTTTGGCCAGGTCTGCCAATTGATTCACCTGAACGGAATGAAGATGTCTTTTAGAAACGCCCATAACTTGTTATTTGTATATCGCAATATTACGATACAATATGGAATAAAAAAAGCTTTCGGTTGTTTTTCCGAAAGCTTCTGTGTTTTAGAACCAGGGTTTCTTATTTGCCTGGTAGGTTTCGTAAAAGTCTTCATCGCTTTTGGTGAGATAGATAATTCCCTCAATGAAAGGAACTATAGCGACTGCCATAATGATGAAGATTCCAATGATAAAGCAATAGGTGAGCAATCCTACTACGAATCCGCCTAAAAGGATAAATCCTTCCTTGTTGTATCCCAGGATGAATTTATGGACTCCAAGGTAACCTACTAGTATGGCCAGAAGCCCCGCAAGTAATTTTTTGTTCTCTTTACTACTGGTGGTCTCGTTCCAGCTTTCCTTGATATCCTTTGCTGCCGATTTCGCTTCTTCAGCTACGGTATCGGCTGCTTCCTTAGCGTCTTTCTTAAGATCATCCGCCTGGTCTTTCAGCTCATCGCCGAGATTGTCGTTGTTTTCTTCAGACATAATTGATATGGTTTTTGGTTAGGTCTCTAAGTTAGTGAATTAGAACCAGCCTTTCTTATTTGCCTGGTAGGTTTCATAGAATTCCTCATCGCTCTTAGTGAGGTAGATAATTCCTTCAATTAAGGGAATAATTCCACCAATACCACAGGTTACAAAAGTGATCACGATTTGAAGGATTCCTTCCTGAGTATAACCCAGAATGAACTTATGCACACCCAGGGAACCGATAACGATGGCAAGTATACCAGCGATCATTTTCTTATTCTCAGATTGTGATACCTGGTTCCATTCTTCCTTTATCTCAGAGGCGGCTTGTTTAGCACCCTCTTCGATTTTTTCGGCTGCGTTCTCTACATTTTCTTTGGCCTCATCGAATCCATCCTTGTTATTTTCTTCAGACATAGTTGGTTGTTTTAATATTGAAGATTAAAAGTATAAAAAAATGACCAAGTAGCCCTATGTTTTACTGAAGAATAACTTACTCAAACGCTTTATCCACAGGTTCCCAGAGTTCGATCTTATTTCCTTCCGGATCGAGTATCCACCCAAACTTCCCATAATCGTATTCTTCGATCTCTCCTACCACCGTCACACCTTCTTTTTTGAGTTCTACCAACAGTTCTTTGAGGTTTTCCACCCTGAAATTCATCATGAATTGTTTTTCGCTTGGAGCAAAGTACTTGGTGTCACTCTTAAACGGACTCCACTGGGTAGAGCATTTGTTTCCATCCTCATCCCTCCACCAAAAAGTACAACCCCATTGATCGGTATTCAAGCCTAAGTGGTCCCTGTACCAGTTCTTTATTTCGCCCGGATCTTCTGTTTTAAAGAAGAACCCCCCAATTCCTGTTACTCTGTTTTTCATCTTTTTACATTCTTTTCGTAAAGGGCTACCCACTCTTCAGCAGTTAGTTTTGAAGCTAATTCACCAATCAGTTCGTAGGGGATATCTTCTATCCGTTTGAACCTAATACAACTCTTTCCCATATCCAGTTTATACTTGCAATGCTTGGGATATTCAGATACAAACCAGTCGTAAAGCTCCGGTTTAGCATATACACCGGCATGATATACAGCAATAAAGTTTTTCTGTGAGGCTAAACTCATAAAGGGGAGCGGCAAGCTGGTGTCGCAGTGATACCCCGCGGGATATATGCTATGCGGCACATAATAACCGATCATTTTGTAATTGATTCCTTCCTCAAATCCTTTCGGAAGGTTGTCCAGGATGATTTGTCTTAATTTACTGATCGGTCCTTTCCGATCCTCCGGTATCATGTCGATATATTCATCGACGGTTGAAGCTTCGTATTGCACAGTTATATTATTTACGTTGTAAGATTAAAGCGGATAGAATGGATAGTATCAACCCTATCATCACCACGGTTGCAAACATAATGAAGGCCCAGAATCCCGATCCTCCATATTGTTCCATTTGTTCTTCGAGAGCTGCTTTGGCAGATTCGTATTCGTCTGCCGGTAAGCTGGCTTTCATTTCAGCAGTGACACCTGCGAGGTATTCCTGGGCAAAGTCGGGGTTTATCCATGCCGTATAGATATAGTCTACAACTCCAAATCCTACCCCTGCAAACAGAGAGATAAGAAACCCTATTAATAAGGCTTTCCCAAACGATATCTTTCCTTCGTTTTCACTATCCCGGTAGTGTTTTATTCCGAAGTAAACAAAAACAAGGGAAACCACCATCGTAGTGTATCCAATGACCTCTTGGGTGGAATAGCTCACGCCTTTCGCAAGCAACAGCGCTAAAAGGAATAATACAGTTGCAGCTAACAGACTGTACACTCCGTATTTGATGACTGTTTTTTTCATCTGTGTTGATTTATAGTTTCAGCAAATGTAGATGGCAGGGCGGGTAATTCACTCATACTAAAGTACCAAATTGGGTGGAACTTTCGTATAAATTTGTATTTAGCGGATGATTTTCAGGGATTTGGCTTTCTGAATTGCCTGGGTCCTTCGTTTTACATCCAGTTTGGCAAACAAGTTGGAAACATGGGTTTTAATTGTGCTTTCAGTAACAAAAAGTGCCTCGGCGATCTCCTTGTTCGACAAACCCGCAGCAATTTGCTCCAGGATCTCATATTCCCGTTTGCTGATGCCAAGTTCATCGATTTTCCCCGAATCTATTTCAAATTCATTTTGGGAACGATCCTCTTTACTATTTCTTCTATTCAGAAAAAAACCGAGTATTAGAAATAAAATGGCGATCCCTGCAATTACGAACTCGATCTTCATATTCCCTGTTGTGAGGGAATATTTGCTTAGCTGGAAGAGCGTGAGCAAAGCAACAATTAACAAAGCAAATACAAGAATGGTCTTCTTCACGCTTAAAAGTAGAAAATTCCAGCTTTACTTTATAGCGATCTTTTTACTAAACACGTTTAGTCCGTTCTCCTCGCTCAACTGTAGAAAGTAAAGTCCGGCCGACAAGTCGCCCACCGGTATTGCCTGATTATAGACCTTTCCTTGCGATACGAGCCGCCCTTGAGTATTGTACAGGCTATAAGAAAGTTTATAAGGGATGTTCACCACCAAATCGATGGTTGTTTGCACGGGATTGGATTTCAAAGCAATGCCATACTCGTTAAAATTTTCGGTACCCAGGGGTTCACAAGTCACTGTTTCCAGAGATGCCACGGGACAATCTGATGCCATATATTCCGTCATAGTGGCACCTCCATAGAGTAGCCCCGTTTCCTGAACAAGATCGGCAACCACCTCAAAATCCTCGGTTTCAAGATCGTAACGGTACATCTTGGCGAATTGATCAAAACCATAGATGATGTTGTCTTCGCAGTCCGTAAAAACATTCACAAAGGTCCAAAGTAGCGGAACGGAACAACCCACATTTGAAATGGTCGAGCCATCATAGGCCTTTATGAAATCGTTCATAATGTTCGGGTACACAAGATTACCTTTGAAGTAAGTGAAATCACCAGGGGTACTGATCCCTGTTTCTACAAGGGTAATATCACCGGTATCGATGTTGTAGGAGTACAATTCTTCAGAAAGAATCCGCGCTGTGAATAATTCGTTACTGCTGTTACAGACTAATGCCGTGTACGGATCTGCAATAGGCAGGTTGGCCAAAGGGATAAAGGTTTCATTCTGTAGGTCGATCTCGAGTAAGGTCCAGGAGTTGGTCACTGCAAAAAGCCGACCATCGGGCGAAAAGGCCAGGTCCGTAATAAAGCCAGCTTGCTGTGCATCCACGGCAAATAGATCTGTTACGGTAAATGTCTCTGAATTAACGATCTTCAATTCATTGAGGCTATTGACCACATAGATATCCTGGGCCGATAATGAGTAGAAAAACGAGAGTACAAAAAGAGTGAGTAGTTTTTGTTTCAATTTCATAGAATTTCTATGAATGTAACAACTAAGCCGAAAAAAGTCCCTGTAGTTTGTTCAATTTTAACAACTTGAAGTATTCTCCTGGGAAGTGTGGTCTACTTGGCTTTGAAATGTTTGGTGATCTTCTCGAAGATGGTTTCGGCGAGTTTCTGTTTGCTTTCAACGGTCCACCCGGCTACGTGCGGACTCAGGATCACATTGTTCATTTTTAGTAATTCGGCAAAGGCTTCCGGCATTTCTTGAGAAGAGAATAAAGACTCGAACGAACTCTTCTCGTATTCCAGTACGTCCAGTCCGGCACCAAGAATCTTCCCTGATTTTAGCGCATCAACCAGGTCGGTAGTCACCACACTCTTCCCGCGAGCAGTGTTCAGAAACCAAAACGGTTTACTGAATTCTGAAATGAATTGGGCATCCACCATCTTATTGGTAAGTGGGGTCCAGGGTGTGTGCAGACTAACCACATCTGCCATTTCTTTCAGGGTCTTTAGAGACACCTGGGTAGCGTTTTTATTCCCAACGTCTTCCTTGATGTCATGACATAAAACGGTACAATTGAAGCCTTTCATTTTCTTGGCAAAAGCCTTACCCGTGTTACCATAACCGATCAAGCCTACGATCTTGCCGTCGAGCTCAGTCCCGCGATTAGATTCACGGTTCCACTGTCCGTCGCGAACCTCCTGGTCGGCACGATTCAAATTGTTGAACAAGGAGAGCAACATCCCAAGTGCGTGCTCGCCAACTGCATTTCTGTTTCCTTCAGGAGCAGAGATGAGTCGGATCCCTTTTTTCTTCGCGTATTTTGTATCAATGCTATCCAAACCGGCGCCTACACGGGCGATAAATTTCAGTTTTTTAGCCGCATCGATAAATTGTTTGTCGATCCTGATCCTGCTTCGAAGAACCACACCGTGATAATTGTGTATCACTTTTTCCACGGCTTCCTTAGAAGAAACATAATCCTCGGTATTCGTAAAACCGGCGTTTTTAAGCTGTTCCAGTAAAAGTGGATGATTGGAATCGAGGTGAAGTATCTTCATCACTAGATCTTTGGATATTCGTGCTTTGTTCTTTCATTAACGACCTCTCCGGTGTGTTTCGTACTTAGCTTCTCGAAGAGCAGCACCTGCACTTCTTCGCCTTTGTGAGTTCTGGGACAGTGCTCCACACCTTTGGGAACCACGATCAATTCACCTTCCTTAATGATCTCAACGCTATCCCTGAAATGCATTTCCAGTGTTCCTTTCTGAACAAAGAACAATTCGTCTTCCTCCTCGTGTTTGTGCCAGATGAAGTCACCCTGTATCCGGGCGAGTAGAACCTGCATATCATCTACCAAAGCGATCTGGTGCGGATGCCATTGAGTGTGGAACTTTCCGAATTTTTCTTTAACGTTTATAGGTTTCATAGCGATTAGTTTTCCTGAAACAAGTTAACCAATTCGGATGGAATTTTAATAGGACGTAAGCTGGATGCATTCAGTAAACACCAATTTGTACTGGCCTCGACGATTAATTTACTGTCATGGGGCCTTGTGATTCGATAACAACGTTTACTTTTTACGCCTTCGGAATGTTCCACCCATGTTTCTACTTTCAGAATATCCCCTTCAAAAGCAGACGCCTTATAGTCGATCTCATGCCGCAGTACATACCAAACGTATTCTGCCAGCATTTCGGAAGTGGCATTTCGCTTCCAGTGTTGTTCGGCTGCGTCGAGGCACCATTGAAGATAGGAGAGGTTGTTCACATGGTCCCTTTCGTCAATTGCTGAAGACGGCACCGTGAGTTCGAAACTGTAGTGTTGAGGTTTCAAAAATCCAGGATAAGTTTAGAGATCCAGAAGAAGAGAAAAATTCCGAAGATATCATTGCTGGTAGTAATGAAAGGACCTGTAGCTATAGCCGGATCGATACCTCTCTTATCCAATACAAGAGGAACAAATGTACCTACAAGGGCCGCTACAATGATAACAGACAACATAGAAACCGCGATAGTAATACTTACAAGGCGATTCTGCCCAACAATGGTTCCGAAGAGAATCACGAGTAAACCTAAGGCAATACCATTGATAAGTGCGAGACCAACCTCTTTCAGCAACCTGCTGAACAAACTCCCTTTTATATTGTCGTTTGCCAAACCCTGTACGATGATCGCACTGGATTGCACACCTACGTTACCCGCCATCGCGGCAATTAGTGGTGTGAAGAAGAAGAGTATAGGGAATTTATTAAGCGCTTCATCAAATCCCTGCATGATGTAAACAGAACCCAACCCGCCGATAAGCCCCAGAACAAGCCAGGGTAACCGGGCCCGGGTAAGCTGGAAGATACTGTCGTCTGCCTCCACAACACTCGATATACCGGCAGCAAGTTGGTAATCCTTTTCTGCTTCGTCCTTAATGAAGTCAACAATATCATCAATTGTAATCCTACCCATTAAAGTACCTTCTTCGTCGATAACAGGGATTGCCTCGAGGTCGTATTTATGCATGATCCTTGCTACTTCTTCGTTTTCCGTATTCACGGTTACATAGTCTACTTTAGGGATATAAACTTCGCTGATATGTGTTTTTTCAGGAGCAGTTAGCAGGTCTTTTAATGAAAGTCGGCCTTTAAGTTTACCTTCTTTATCGGTTACGTAGATCGAATGAACTCTTGTAACATTTTTAGCCTGTCGGCGCATTTCTCTCACACAGCCTGCAACGGTCCAGGTTTCTTTCACCTTCACCAATTCCTTAGCCATAAGGGCGCCGGCTGTATCTTTATCGTATTTCAGAAGGTCCACGATGTCGGCAGCGTGGGTGTCGTCCTCGATCTTGTCGATCACCTCTTTCACGATCTCGTCGTCGAGACCCGCTACTACGTCGGCTGCATCATCCGTGTCCATTTCCTGCAGCTCCCCTGCGATCTCCTCAGGTGAAAGGCGTTCGAGTATCTTCTCACGATCATCTTCGTCCAGCTCCATCAGGGCTTCCGAAGTGATCTTACTCTCCAGTAGTTTAATGAGATACGTGGCTTCGTCGCTGTTGAGCTCTTCCAGGATCTCAGCTACATCTGCAAAGTGGAGGTCATCCATCATTTCCCTTAAGGCAGAACCGTCCTTATTGGCAATGAGTTGCTCAACCTGTGTTATGTAATCAGATGTTAGCTGAAAGGCCATCTTTCTCTATCTTTTGGGTGAGTTCTATAAACTCCTGAACCGAAAGTTGTTCCGGTCTGAGGCCAAAGATAGTATCTTCTTTTAGTTTTTGAGAAAGATTGAATGTTTTTAAGGAGTTACGGAGCGTTTTACGGCGTTGCTGAAAGGCTGTCTTTACAGTTCTGAAAAACAGTTTTTCGTCGCATGGAAGAGAATAATCTGTTTTGCGAGTGAGTCGGAGGACCCCGCTATCAACTTTTGGTGGTGGATTAAATGCCCCGGGTTTAACGGTGAAAAGGTATTCGGCAGTATAAAAGGCCTGAGTAAGCACAGAGAGGATGCCATAGGTCTTGCTTCCTTCTTTTTCGCAAATCCGCTGGGCTACCTCTTTCTGAAACATCCCGGTGAATTCGGGGATGCGATCCCTGTGCTCCAGGGTCTTGAAAACGATCTGGGACGAAATGTTATACGGGAAATTACCGGTAATAACGAAATCTTCACCCGGGAAAAGGGTGTTTAGATCGAATTTTAAAAAATCGGCTTCAATTACCCTTAGGTTTTCTTCTGAAAAGTGTTCTTCCAGGTACTCCACGGAATCGTGATCGAGTTCCATGGCAGCTAATTCAATGGGTTTCTGTATAAGGTATTTGGTAAGTACTCCCATCCCGGGCCCGATCTCGAGCACATTTTTATAATTTTGAAGGGTTAGGGTATTGCCAATTCGTTCAGCGATACCTTCATCACGTAGAAAGTGCTGTCCTAAGTGTTTTTTAGCCTTAATGTAACCGGGCTTATTCATTGAATAGGTTCCTGGATTGAGTTCGTAAGAATCATTATTGTTCGCTAACAATTTCCAATTCTGTTCGGAAGGCGACAAACTTTCCTTCAAATGCCTGACTTTGAGCCCGCAGGGAACTCGCATCTTCGTCATAATACCTTTGCAGGGTTTCTCTACTTTCTGTAGTATATTGAACAGAGTACGTAAACCCTCCCATTTCTTCTTCCACCATAACTCGCGTCATTAGGGCTTTGGTAAATTTACCCGTATCCAGCATGGCGGGGATATGGTCTTTTTTCATCCAATCGACCCATTGGTCGTGAACAGATTCGTCAATGTTGATAGTTACGTTGTAGATGTACATGGTTGTTAGTTGATGGCATCCCCTCTTAGCATCCTGAAACGTTTCCTGGCTACCACGAAATAGATGCTGTCTGCGAAATCATAAATGATCTGTTCGTAGAGGTCCTTGGCCTTTTCCGGTTGACCCAGTTTGTTCTCGTACAGTTGTGCCAGGAGAAAGAAAGCATCATCTGCGAGGATATCTTCCTTGTAGAATTCTATGATCTTCTGGTAGGAGGCCTCTGCTTTTTCAAATTCGTTGGTCTTTTCGAAAAGTAGCCCCTGCCTTAACAGGGCCTCATCCTCGATCTTCTCTCCTTTATGGTTATTCAGTATGTCTTCTAACAAGGAGATAGCTTCCTTGTTCTTATTCTGAAGGGCGAGTAGATCGGCCCGGGCGAACTTCTTCAGCGCGGTCTGGGTGGAATCCTCCAAAGAATTGTCGCGTATCATCAAACTCAGTTCCATTGCGTCATTGGAGATCAGTTGTGAGGCCGATTTTTTCAATACGTCAAGTTGCACCTGTGCCCACTCAAAATCGCCTTTGTAATAGCTGGTTTTTGCCACTTTAAATCTGGCTTCCTGAGCAAGAACATCGTTCTTTACTTTCTTCTGAATTTGAGAATAATAGATCAATGCCTGGTTGAACTTTTCATCAAATACCAGTACGTCCGCCAGTTCCATTTTCACACGAGCCTGCTGGTAAATCGAAAGGTTTTGATTAGTGAGTTCTTTTAAATTGGTGATGGCCTTTTCCTTCTTGCCATAGCTAAATGCCAGGAAGTGGTTGTAATCAAGCTGCAGTTCATAGGAATTTCCATCACGGCCATAGCGGTCTAACAGCGATTCGAATTCCTGCTCGATCTTCGCATAATTCTCGACCTGGGTAGTCTCCAATTGGATTTGCATCCGGTATTGTTGTCCCATAAGTTCGGCTTGAACGGTGGGTGCGTTTTCAATAAGAAAATCAACGATATCGCCGGCTTCCTCATAAGCACCCTCGTCCATGGCGATAATTGCCAGGTCCACTACTCCCGTCAGATCTGTTGGATCTCTTCTGAAGATGGCTTTTTCCTGCGCAAATGCTTTTTTAAATTGTTTTTGTTGAATGAATAACCAACTCAGCAATTCGTTGTACAACAGGTCCGGGCTGGACTGTGAACGTTTTAGCAAAGTCTTACGAAGTATCACATTGGCCTCGTTGGTGGGATCCTCAGTAACATACTGACTGAAATTTCGTTTCGCGATGGAACGGTAGGCAGGGTTCTCCTGCATAAGGTTGAGGTAGGTGCCAAACATGCGTTCCAGATCGCCCAATTCACCGTAAATTCTTGCCAGCTGTACGTTGAAATCCTTATTCGGATCATTCTTCATGGCGGTTTCATAGACTTCTACAGCCTCTTTCAGCAAACTGTATTCTTCAAAATTCTTCCCAATAGTGTATGAATATACCGGGTTTTCAAAGGTGTATTCTATGGCTTTCCGATAATTTACGTTTGAAAGCGAGTCCTTGTCTTGCAAGGAATAGTTATAACCCAATTCAACGTAGAGCTGCGGAATAATGCGTCTGGAGTTTAGTTTTTTTCGAATTAACTCTTCAGCGACAGAAAACTGTTCCAGCTGTTGGTTCGACTCGATGATATAGAGGAAGAAATCCAGCCTTCCGGGGTTCTTTCGGTATAATTTATCGTAGAGAGTGAGAGCCTTTTCGTACTCCCCGCGGTCGAAGTAATTCTTAGCCAGCAATTCATTCTGCCCGAAACTTGGGGCAGTCATCAATAATAGTAATACAAATACGAGTAGTCGCATAGGGTAAATATAACGATTTGATACCTGAAAAGGTATATCAAAAACGAAGCCGTTTTTTAGGAGATCATATCGAAGCCGCAATAGGGAACTAGAACTTCGGGAACTTTGATGCCTTCCGGGGTTTGATAATTTTCCATAATACCGGCTATCACCCTTGGCAGTGCCAGGGAACTTCCGTTGAGTGTGTGAACGAGTTCATTCTTTCCTTCGGAATTCTTGAACCTAAGTTTCAATCGATTTGCCTGGAAGGTCTCAAAATTTGAAACTGAAGAGATCTCAAGCCAGCGATCCTGGGCCGTTGAGAATACTTCAAAATCGTACGTAAGTGCCGAGGTGAATCCAAGGTCGCCTCCGCACAGCCGAAGAATTCGATACGGTAATTTCAAGTCGCGCAGTATGCTTTTAACATGCTCTACCATTCCATCCAGCGCCGCGTAACTATTATCCGGGTGCTCAATCCGAACGATCTCAACCTTGTCGAACTGATGCAAACGGTTGAGTCCGCGAACATGCGCACCATAACTCCCAGCTTCTCTTCTGAAACAAGGCGTATAACCTGTACATGTGATGGGCAGTTCATTATGCATTAATAAATCTCCACGAAACAAATTAGTGACCGGAACTTCCGCTGTAGGGATCAGGTACAAATTGTCGCCCGTTATGTGATACATCTGACCTTCCTTATCTGGTAACTGTCCTGTTCCGAAACCACTGGCTTCGTTTACAACATGTGGAACCTGGTATTCAGTGTAACCTGCTTCGGTGTTTTTGTCTAGGAAATAGGTGATAAGTGCACGTTGTAATTTTGCACCTTTTCCTTTAAAAACCGGGAATCCTGCTCCGGTAATCTTAACGCCCAACTCAAAGTCAATAAGGTCGTATTTCTTTGCAAGTTCCCAGTGGGGAAGCGCCTCATCTCCTAATTTGGGGACTTCGCCTTCCTCCATGACCACCTCATTGTCATTTTCATCCGTTCCGGCAGGTACGCTCTCATGGGGGATATTTGGCAGGTTGTGGAGTAGTTGTTCCAATTCCTCAACTGCCGCGTTCAGTTGCTCCTGCAGTTTTTTGGAGGTTTCTTTTAACTCCACCGTCTTCTCCTTCATGGCGTTGGCCTTATCCACCTCACCATTTTTATAGAGCATCCCGATCTCCTTTGAGAATTTATTCGACTGTGACAATGTTTCATCCAACTCTGCCTGGGTGCTGCGTCTTGTCTCGTCGGCTTTGATGACGGCCTCAAGGTCTTCAGCTGCGTCAATTCCTCGTTTTGTGAGTGCTTGGATAAAAGCGTCTTTATTTTCTCGGATTTCGGTTACCTGTAACATGCTTTTTGAAATTTAACAACTCTCCTTTGCCAATAGGCCTCCGTAGCTTAATAACTATGGAGAGGGAGGTGGGCTTCGAAGAGTAGGGACAAAGTTAGGGAAAATGCCTATTTTAACTCTTCTTTTTTGTGATAATCCTCAGGTGACGGAAGTATCCAATCGTGATGCGAAAAGTGACTCCATTCCACCTCAGCCAGATTTGTTTTGAAGTCGATCAATCGATGAAATTCCCCACCATTGATGGAAACTTTCACATCCATAAATACACCTACATCTCTTCCTTTCTTCGCTTCTCTTTCCTTAATTCGTTGGGCCAATTGCCAGAGTAAATCGGGTTTCGCCCTTACGTTTCTGCTTTGTTTTGGGCTAAGCATTTCGCCGTAGTCGTAGCGCTCCCTCTTTTTTGTCTCTTTATCTTCCACCCAAACGGTGAGCATCCCTCTTTTAGAACGCAACATCATGCGCCAGCTAAGCCTGTGGGCTTCTTCAGTCCAAAGCACATCGTCCTTGAAGAACCAGTGCCGAAGCGGTAATGCTATCTGAACTAGAAAGAATGCTGAAAGCAGGCTAATTAAGACTGGTTTGTATGCGGGTACGATTATTTCTCCTTTGTTATAAATAAGATTGCGTTTCCGAAGGAACCATCTTTGTAGTGTTTCCGAAGAGAAAAAGAAGAAGGAAAAGGCAATAGACATATAAGGAAATATCCCGATGTGGAATACTGCAGAATTGAACAAATGAAAGAAAACAGATATCCAGAAGGCAACCACTCTCGTGCGTTTCCATAACAGTAGTGGTACTATGAGCAGATCGAAAAAGATGCCAAAATAAGCGATACACCAGTGTACCCAATCCTGTTGCAGGAACTCACCGATAAGCCAAAAATGTTTTTTGCCGCTCATGAAGTATGCTGGAACGGTGGTATTCAGCCAGTCCGGGTAGATTTTTGCAATGGAAGCGTAGGTGTACACAATTCCAATTAGAAGAATGACTTTGACTTTCACCCATTGAGGCATTGAGGGTGATTTTAAAGATGGATTTCGTTTGGCATCCAGGGAGAACCATCTGTTCGCGGGGAGGAAGACCATAACCCAACAGAGAAGCATCATCAAATAGTAATGATTATTGTAGGAGGTTTTCTGCATGAGATAGACACTTGTCCACATAATGGCATAGGCCGCCATAGTGAAACGATATCGATAGCCCAGCATCACGCAAACCCCAAAAATTCCCATCAGGGCAAAATAGAAGTACATCCCATTTCCGGGCAGCGGTTGCAGAAATTCGAAGCCTATGAAATTAAATGTGAATTCAGGATCGATAAGGGTGCGTTTTACCCAACCGGTGGCGATTGCACCAAAACCTTCGACAGCGATGAGAAAGCCGAATACTACTCGCCAAAGTACAAGGCCTGTGTTGTCGATATGTTTGAATAAAAGTTTATCCAAGATCTTTCAAATACTTGCGAGCGAATTCTTCATCTTTCTGAATTGCCGCCTGAAGTTCGTTTACATTCTCGAAGGTTGCCTCATCTCGGATTTTTGCGATAAATTCAACGCGCAGGTTGTGGTCGTAGAGATCTCCTTCAAAATCCAGAAAATAGGTTTCTATGGTACGAGTTTCACCGCCCACTGTTGGGTTGGTACCTATACTGGTGATGCCGTAAACCACTTTTCCGCTTATTTCAGAAAAAACAATATACACTCCATTGGCCGGTATAAGTTTGTATTTCTCTTTTACTTTCAGGTTGGCCGTGGGATAGGCCAGGGTTCGCCCTATCTGCTTGCCGGGCACCACAACTCCCGAAAGCATATACGGATATCCAAGGAATTTGTTAGCCGTTGCTACGTCGCCTTCCTCCAGGGCTTTTCGGATCTTTGTTGAACTAACAGTCACTTCGCTGATCTCCTGAGCGGAGATCTCAACCACATCGAAATTATATACTTGTCCGAACTCTCTTAGATCCCCAATACTGGCTGTTCGGTTTCGTCCGAAACGGTGATCGTAACCGATCACTACTTTTTTTGCGTTAACAGCTCCTACAAGGATGTCGCGAACAAATTCAACCGCTGAGAGCCTGGAAAATTCCTTGGTGAAAGGATGAACGATGAGGTGGTCCAAACCAATTTGTTCCAGTAGTTCTTTTTTTTCTGAAATAGTATTGAGCAGTTTGATGTTGCTTTCTTTCTGAAGGACCATCCTAGGATGCGGAAAGAAAGTAAGGAGCACGGATTGAATGCCTTCTTTCTTAGCAGAATTGACCAGGCGTTCAAGAATCGCTTTATGTCCTACGTGAACCCCATCAAAGGTGCCTATGGTAACTACGCAAGGTTGATCTGCCGGGTATGATGTAATGGAGGTGTGCTCTTTCATCCTATTTACCGTTAAAGGTGTTCATGGTTATATTCACGCCGGCGAGTCCGAAGCTTTCGATGATCTCTTTTCCTTTTTTGAAACGTTCAGGTAATTTATCGGCTTCTTCTTGGGTCCATTCACCAAGTACATAATCTACTTGTCTTCCTTTCGAAAAATCATCACTGATCCCAAAACGGAAGCGATTGTATTTAGTGGTTTGCAATACATTCTGAATGTCGGCAAGGCCGTTGTGTCCGCCATCACTACCCTTGGTCTTAATCCTAAGTGTTCCGAAGGGTAAATTGAGGTCGTCTGTAACCACAAGTAAATTCTCCAAAGGAATTTTCTCTTTCTCCAGCCAGTATTTTATTGCTTTTCCGCTGAGGTTCATAAAGGTACTTGGTTTGAGTAGGAGGAAGGATCGACCCTTTTTCTTGTAGGTGGTAACGTAACCCAATCTTGCGGTTTCCCAGGTTAGAGATTCCTCTTCAGCCAGGGCATCTAAAATCTGGAAGCCTACATTGTGCCTTGTGTTGTGATATTTAGGTCCGATATTTCCAAGGCCGGCGATGAGAAACTTTTTCATAGGGTCACTTTCAGTGAGAAGTGGTTTGGATTCTAATCCGAATAATTTTCTGAAGAACGCGAGCATTCTGTTTTATTTCTGAAGTAAAAATAAAAAAAGCATCCGTGAAATACGGATGCTTCAGAATATATTAACGTGAAGGTTCTATTCTTCAGCTGGTGCTTCGGCAGCTGGAGCTTCTGCTCCTTCTTCACCTTCAGCTCCTTCAGCTCCTTCTTCACCTTCTTCTTCCTCATCGTCGATCTCATCAACGATAGCAGTTCTAGAAGTTCTCACCTGACATATTACTGTATTGTCTGGGTGAAGTATCTTGAAGTCTTCTGTTTCAATAGCAGACACATACATCTTGTGCCCGATCTTCATTTCAGTAATATCTACCTCAATAAAGTCTGGTAAATTTGCAGGAATCGCTTTGATTCTCAATTTACGTGTTACGATACGAAGTACACCTCCATTTCGAACACCTTTGGAGTTACCGGTAACTCTAACAGGAATTTCCAACATCACTTCTTTGTCGTCGAAAGTCTGATAGAAGTCCATGTGCAGGATTCTGTCTGTTACAGGGTGAAACTGAATGTCTTGAAGAATAGCGTTCACTTTGGTACCATCTTCTAAGGCAATTACAACCATGTGTACATCTGGTGTATACACAAGGTTTTTAAATGCCAGTTCTTCTGCTGAAAAGTGAATTGGCTCATCCCCTCCGTATACTACGCAAGGAACCTCTCCAGCATTACGTAAGGCTTTCGTTGCCGACTTGCCCACGCTTTCTCTTTTAGATCCGTTGATTGTAATTGATTTCATTATATAAATATTAATTAATCGCTTTGTGATAAAGCGGCTGCAAATGTAGCGTTTTTTTGTAAAAGACTGAAAGAAATGGCTTAAAGATTCAAGAGTCAGGAACCACGAATCATGATACCAGGAAATACCTCAATACCTTTGCGTTCTTCACCAAAGTTGTAAGCTTCCTACATCAGGAATTTAGAAGCGATGGATTTGTTCTCGTTCACCCTTGTCATTACATCGGCAAACAGGTTGGCACAAGTTAGTACCCTGATCTTGTTGCTTTCCTGTCTTAACGGAATGGAATCTGTAACGATAAGCTCTTCCAATTGGGAGTTCTCGAGTCGCTCGTATGCGTTACCGGAAAGTATTGGGTGGGTGCAAATCGCTCTCACGCTCACGGCACCTCTTTCAATCATAAGATCGGCCGCTTTGGTAAGTGTTCCTGCGGTATCTACCATATCGTCCACAAGTACGACATTCTTTCCGCTTACATCCCCAATAAGTTCCATATGGGAGATAACATTTGCCTTAGCCCTTTGTTTGTAACAGATCACCACATCACTTTCCATTGCCTTGGAGTACGCGTAGGCTCTTTTGGAACCACCCATATCCGGGGAGGCAATTGTTAAGTTGGGTAAGTTTAGATCTTTTAAATAGGGCAGGAAAATAGTAGATGCAAAAAGGTGGTCTACAGGTTTTTCGAAAAACCCCTGGATCTGATCTGCGTGCAGATCCATAGTGATGATCCTGGTAGCTCCGGCTGTTTCCAGCATCTTGGCAACCAATTTGGCGGCAATCGGCACGCGCGGTTTGTCTTTCCTGTCCTGGCGTGCCCATCCGAAATAGGGAAGTACAGCAGTAATGTGTCTTGCTGAAGCACGTTTGGCGGCGTCCAACATGAGTAACATCTCCATAAGGTGGTCGCTATTCGGGAAGGTAGAACCAATTATAAATACCCGGCTACCGCGCACAGATTCCTCGAACGAAGGCTGGAATTCACCATCACTGTAAGTGGAGGTAATTACATTTCCCAGAGGTGACCCAAAGGCGTTGGCTATGTTTTGTGCTAATTCCTTGCTTTGTTTGCACGGGAAGATTTTAGCTTCAGGAATAGGTATGGACATTGTGACGAATTGTTGGTTTGTTGCAAATGTAAAATTATCGTTATGGAATTCGTAAAAATGAAAGTGCGAATTACTAACAATTTTGATTTAATTGTTTATTTTTGCCGTCCCCTTAAGCCTCGGTGGTGGAATTGGTAGACACGTTGGATTCAAAATCCAATGGCTTCACGGCCGTGCGGGTTCGATTCCCGCCCGAGGTACAACAAACCAAAAAACGAGAAAAGTTGAGCGAGCTTCAAAAAAGAAAGCTCGCTTTCTTTTTTGAGTGAAGTGAAGACTTTGTTTTTTGGTTTTCAAACGTAGCTTGAAGGGAACATCAGCTTTGCTGATGAATCCCGCTTCGATTATTGATTATTCTTTTATTGTTATTGTTTATTGAAGCGTGCGTAAAGTTATACGATTTGTCAATCTGAACCTGCCCGAAGGTCATGGCGGGCTTGATTCAGATTCCAATTCAAGCCACGCTAACTGTCCAGCAGCCTTAGATCGACAACTAAAAATCCACTACAATTCCGAGGCTGGGGATGATCTGGCCACCTTCCTGCTCTATCTCAACAAGGCTCCTGGGTTGAAGTATTTGGCCGCTGGCATTTCTTGCCAAACCGAATTCCGGCGGCTGGGGATTATCCTGCGACAAGACGTTTTGAGCTTCGATAAACAGGTTGAAAGAGAACTTGTTGAAATTCCATTTTTTATCTATGCGAATATCCAGCTGACTAAAAATTGCCAGGTTTTCTTCTCCTAGTCTGCTATAATCCAGGATGACCTCCGGATAGTTTTCCAAAGTGGCTTCCAGATCGGTTGGCACAAAAGGAGTTTCACCAGCAAATCGATACCGGGCACTTACTTCCCAGTTCCTTTTTATTTTGTACCCGCCCGTAAATGATACTAAATGTCGACTGTCCCAAACAGAAGGCAGATATACGTCCCTGTCGAAACCTGTAAACTCACTGTAAAACCAAGTGTAGGCGAATATGCCGTAAAAATTATTTGTCAGTTTCTGCTGAAATTGAAGTTCGGCGCCATAGGTCCGACCTCGGCCGGCGGATTCAATGGGTTCACTCCCCAAAATCTCGAAACCACCACCTTTATTGGCCAATGAAACACCATCGCGAACGGAAACAGGATAGTTGTCGTATTGCTTGTAGAATCCTTCCAGGGAAATGCTGGATGACGGACTGAAATAATGCTGTAATCCAACTACATAATGGTCACTGCGAGTGTAGCTGATATCCTGGTTTACTAATTGGCCTTCGTTATTTCTGAAGCCTAAAATGGTGTAAGGGGGAAGCTTAAAATATCGGCCAACCGAAGCATTGAACTTCCAATTTTCCCTGAACTCATAAGAAAGGGAAGCTCGCGGTGAAAAAGTTGACAACAAATTATCCTTACTAGTAAAGGAATCGTCATCCATTCGAAATCCGAAGGAGACATCCAGTTTATTGTTTAGAAAAGAACGTGTGGCATTTGCGAACAGTCCGTATTTTACGAAATCAATTTCAGTAGTAAAAAATGCATCGTTCAAGAGGTCGGAGGTATTGTTCTCGTAGACCGAATATTGAGAATTGAACCCGCCTTTTACCTTCCAATCACCATAGAACTTGGTGATTTCATACCGAAGTTTGGTCTCACTTTCTACGGCATCATTGTTAAAGATCACACCTGTTTCATTCTCCGGATCTGTGAAGCGTGTGAACTCGTTGTTTAGCGTGTTATTACTCAATGTAGTTTTCATAAATCCCGAGCCATCTTTGAAGCGGTTCTGCCAGGTAACTCCTATGGCGTTGGTACGCTGATTTATAAAAGGAGCCTGCTCCAGTTGTGCCTGCTGTTCCGAATCGAAGTCTGCGGGCGCTTCCACTGAAAAGTCATCTATCGACCCAAGACCAATCAAACTAATGGAATTGTAACTGTCTATTTTATGGTTGAACTTATACTGATAATCCCAGTAATTAGGTCTGAATGGTAAACCGATTGCCTCGAATAGGAATTGAAGGTAACTTCGCCTGACCGATGCCAGAAATGTAGTGTTAGAAGTTTCATTTCCCTTCTTGAATAATGGACCTTCTACTGTAAGAGCGGCTTCACTGGCACTTACCCTGAAATTACCCGTAAAATCCCGATTATTACCGTTTCTTTGTTTGAATTGTAAAACCCCGGACAACGGATTGTCATATTCCGCACCAAACGCAGAAGTTGACAAAGTCACTTCACTGATAAAGGAAACATTTACCAGCCCTACCGGACCCCCGGCACTACCCTGTGTGCTGAAATGGTTTATGTTAGGAACTTCCATCCCGTCCAGGTAATACACTGTTTCATTGGGTGCTCCTCCTCTGATAATTAAATCGTTCCTGAACCCGCCAATAGAAGGTGATACTCCGGGAAGAGTTTGCGCTACCTGCACTACATCGTTATTACTTCCGGGATAGGTGGCAATCTCGACGGCCGACAAGGTCTGAGTAGACAAAGGAGTTTCCCTCGGCCTGCTGATTTTGTCCTTATTGCTAATCACTACTTCCTCCAACGCCTCTGCTGCTTCTTTCAACGTGAAGTTATAGGCGGGGTTCCCCTTGGATTTAACGATTATATTGTAACGGGTTTGTGTTTCAAAACCGAGATAACTTACCACCAGGTTATAGGATCCGGGAACTATTTCGGTGATCCTATAGTTGCCATCAAAATCTGTTTGCACACCTGTTTCCGTATTTTCCAGGAACACTGAAGCGCCCGAAACCGGGATGTTCTTTTCATCGACAACAGTTCCGTATATATCACCCGTAGTTTGGGTATAAGCCGTACTTATACAGAACAATAAGATAATGAATGAGTTTATTCTCACTGTTTAAAACGTATAATGAAAATTCAAAATAAGTAAACAAAAATAGAGTTATTATGAGGCATGAACCTTGAATTGTTGTGTTAAATAATAGCTAATTCTGTCCTCAGTGCCCGAAACTCACCGGTGCCGGTAGGCACTTTTCCTAATCTTTGTAACCCAGGTTACTAACATCCCTGTTGAAATCCTTATTTTTGCAATCCTATTCAGAAGTAAGTCATGAAAATTGAACAGATATACACCGGATGCCTGGCACAAGGGGCATATTATATTGAAAGCGATGGGGAAGTAGCGATCATCGATCCACTTCGAGAGATAACACCCTATATAGAACGAGCACTGGAGGATAATGCAACGATCAAGTATATTTTCGAAACACATTTCCATGCCGATTTTGTAAGCGGACATGTAACGCTTTCAAAAGAGACAGGTGCACCGATAATTTATGGTCCGAATGCCAATCCATCCTTCGATGCCATCATTGCTGAGGACGGACAGGAATTCAAACTGGGTGATATTACCATTACGGCACTTCACACACCGGGGCACACTATGGAGAGCACCACTTACCTGCTGAAAAATACCGAAGGGAAGGATCACGCCATCTTCAGCGGAGACACCTTGTTTTTGGGAGATGTGGGACGTCCGGACCTGGCTCAAAAAGCAGCCGATATGACACAGGAACAACTGGCGGGAATACTTTTCGATAGTCTTCGAAGCAAGATTATGCCCTTAGGAGATGAGGTTATCGTCTACCCGGCCCACGGTGCCGGTTCTGCCTGCGGAAAGAACTTAAGTAAGGAAACCGTTGGCACACTTGGCGACCAGAAAAAAACCAACTACGCTCTACGCGCCGATATGACGCGTGAGGAATTCATTCAGGAGGTCACCGAAGGCCTGTTA
Source organism: Aureitalea sp. L0-47 (assembly GCF_026126405.1). GTDB lineage: Bacteria > Bacteroidota > Bacteroidia > Flavobacteriales > Flavobacteriaceae > Pukyongia. The sequence continues at coordinate 179,502 of NZ_JAFMTQ010000002.1, read as the reverse complement.
CCTCCACCTCAATACTTTCCATTGAACGTTAAGATGAATAAAGAAGGCTATGATGATATTGATGAGGTGATCCAGAGGGGGTCGATCGCTATGTCCCCGGACGCGTTTGAAGTAGCGGCAAACGAAGCTGGTGCCTTGGTGCTGGATGTACGTCACCAGCGAGATTTTGTAAAAGGGCATGTTCCCCGGTCTGTATTTATTGGGCTGGACGGCGGATTTGCACCCTGGGTAGGTGCGCTGATCGGAGATGTGAAGCAACCCATTCTATTAATTACTCCGGAAGGGAGAGAAAAAGAAACCATAATCCGACTTTCACGCGTTGGATTCGACAATACAATTGGGTATTTGAAGGGTAGTTTCGAAGCCTGGAAAAAATCGGGCAAAGAATATGATACGCTCTCTTCAATTCCTGCTGAAAGCTTCAAAAACGAATTGGAAAAAGGAGAAGTTCCTGTTTTCGATGTCCGAAAACCGGGGGAGTACAATTCCAGTCATATTGAAAATGCACATTTAACACCCTTGGATTTCCTCAATGAACACCTGGCTGAATTTCCTTCAGAAGAGACCTTTTATGTGCATTGCGCAGGAGGGTACCGTTCGGTGATCGCGGCCTCTATCTTGAAAAGCCGAGGCATCCACAACCTCATCGATGTGGCCGGTGGGTTCAAGGCGATTAAAGAAGCCGGGATACCAGTAACCGCTGAGGTTTGTCCGAGTACGAAAAAGTAGTTAGTTTTTAACGAATTTCTTCACTACCCTGCCATTTTGGGTGCTAATTTCCAGGAAGTAGATCCCTGCGGAAAAGGTGGAGACGTTGATAGATGTGAAAGGCCCAGTTTCAGATAATAAGATTTGTCCGCTAAGAGAAATGATGTTAATCGATTCGATAGAATGACTTTCAATGGAAAGATTCAATACCTCACTTGCCGGATTAGGGTATAAGGAAATCTCAGGTTTAGAGAAATCTGCACGCGAAAGAATTGGCTCCGGGGCATATAATATTTCAAATCCTCCCACAGATGTGAGAGCCATATAAAGATCTCCGCTTATGGTAATATAGTAGACATAGGGTTCACCAGGCAGGAAATATCCAAAGTAGTTGTTTTCGAAATCTGAATGAGACGGAAAGTCGCATTGATTGTTAGTGCGAGTGAAGGTCTCAAGGATCAAATAGTCATTCACCGTATCATGTATAAAATTTCCTTCGAACGAATTACATGCACCATATCCTTCAAAAGTCAAATCCTGATTAATAATAATATACGGTGAAATAGGAGGTTGGACTTCACTAACATAATAAGGATCACCTAGGTCACCTTGTGTAAAAACCAAATACCAGTCATCGACTATTTGAGGATCCTGGGCAAAACAACCGAAGCAAGCAAGCAGTATGTATATTACAGTTACTAACCTTTTCATTTCTTAACAAATTTCTTCACCACCCTCCCACTTTCAGTAACAATCTCCAGGAAGTAGATTCCTTCGGAAAGGGAAGAGACATCTATGGCTTCCGGATTTTCACTTTTCACCGTCAGTTGCTGCCCTGAAAGCGAATACACAGTAGCTGAGCTAATTAATTGACCTTCAGAATAAAGATACAATATATCCTTTGCCGGATTAGGGTAAAAGCCAATATTTTCAAGCCTGTTTTCATGAATTCCCAGTATAGTATCACCATATACCGCAAAATTTCCTTCGGAATCGGTAACGATCAGTCGATAGCCCGGCGCATTAGAGATAATTTCATAGCTAAACGTCTGTGGATCTCCGTTCTTAAAGTAAAAATCCTCCAGGTAGACTTCTTCAAGATCACAATAGATATCGCAAATGAAGAGTGTTAAGGCCGGCATACTGGTTTCAAATTCATCCAAAACCGGATCGTATAGTACTTCACTGAAGAATGCATTTACCGAGATCCAGGTAGACATTTCATCCTCGTCGAAACCCAATATACCGGGATTGAATATATCGCCGGTGGAGGGATAGGTGGTGCCATCAACTGTTACTTCATGCAAATACCAGTTGGTGTCTAACAGAATCGGATCGGGATTTTGAGCTAGCGCTTGAAATACACAAACCCCGGCGATCAATAATGAGTACAGATTTTTCAAAACCTTTGGTCTTTGTTCAGAAGGTACGGAATCCGGGGAAATACTAGTTTAAAGTTATAAAATTTTACGGCATTTCGTATTTTTAGCGAAAGTTCCCGATGCTAATGAGCGACTTCTGGCTATATGTAAAACTCGGACTGGAACACGTCCTGGACCTTGGAGGGTATGACCACATCCTCTTCCTGGTTGCCTTATGTGCTGCCTATAATTTTAGCGCCTGGCGTAAACTGCTCATTCTGGTAACTCTTTTTACCGTGGGTCACACTCTATCACTGCTTCTTGCACATTACAACATCGTTTCGGTAAGCGGTGCCTATGTGGAGTTCCTTATTCCGATTACCATACTCGTAACAGCAGTCTATAATATCATAAACGCGAGACGAAGCCGGCCGTCGGATCTAAGCGTGATGTTATTCATCGTAACACTTTTTTTCGGTTTGATCCATGGATTCGGCTTTGCGAGGTACTACGGTATGATCAAGGCAGATGATAGCGTAGCCCCACTTTTGGAGTTTGCGCTGGGAGTTGAGATCGCCCAGATCATCATTGTTATGATCACACTTCTTATCACTTTTATAGTTCAAAGAATGTTGAGATTTAGCTCAAGGGACTGGCTACTTATTATTTCTTCCATAGTGATAGGAATGACCATCCCGATGCTGGTGGATACATGGCCGTTCTAACTTTTTCAAATATTTAACGTCTTTAGGCTTTGTGAAGCTGTAACTTAGCTATAATTTCGCTACTAATCACCTAATTGATGACGGAGGAAAAGCAACGCAAATACGATATCGCCTATTTAAGAATGGCGAAAGAGTGGAGTGCCTTGTCGTATTGTGAGCGAAGACAAGTTGGCGCGCTTATTGTGAAAGATAAAATGATCATTAGCGACGGATACAATGGCACACCTACCGGGTTTGAGAATATTTGTGAGGATGATGAGGGCTATACCAAATGGTACGTACTGCATGCGGAGGCGAATGCAATATCGAAAGTAGCTTCCTCCACCCAGTCCTGCAGAGGCGCTACGCTGTATATAACAATGTCTCCTTGTCAGCAGTGCAGCAAACTAATCCACCAGGCCGGGATACGGAGATTGGTGTATCACGAGGAGTACAAAGATAATTCCGGTGTGAAATTTTTAGAAAGAGCGGGCGTTTCAATAACGCACATAGATACATTATAATTCAAAGTGGGAATCAATAGAAAATACATACCCTTGCTTTTAGGAGTGGCTATCGCCGCCGGGGTCTTCATTGGTTCCAAGCTGAATTTCAACGACAGCAACGAAAAGATCTTCGCCACCAATTCGAAGAAGGACAAACTCAACCGACTTATCGATTACATCGACTATGAATATGTGGATAAGGTGAATACGGATAGCATTGTGGATGTTACCGTGAACGGCATACTCGAAAACCTCGACCCACATTCGGTGTATATTCCTGTGGATGAATACGAAGACAATGCAGATGATATGCGCGGAAACTTCGTAGGAATCGGTATTAGCTTTTACCCCTACAAAGATTCTATTGCCGTGATTCGCGCCATCGAAGGAGGTCCCGCCGCCAGGGCAGGGATCAAAGGGGGGGATCGCATTTTATATGCGGACGGAAGAGCCTTGTTCGGTCCGGAACTCTTCAGGGATAGCATCTCCGCCTTCTTGAAAGGAGAGATCAATTCTAAAGTAAACCTTACTGTTTACAGGCCTTCGGAAGATAAAATGCTCGATTTCAAATTGAAGCGTAAACGAGTTCCCCTGATAAGTGTAGATGCTTCTTACGCGCTCACTGACGAGATAGGGTACATCAAGGTGAATCGTTTTTCAGAATCCACTTATGATGAATTCAACGAAGCACTTGACGAACTCACCGATGATGGTATAGAAACACTAATCCTCGATCTACGAAACAACCCCGGTGGATATATCTATGCAGCTGAAAAAGTGGTGGACGAATTCCTGGAGAACGACAAACTAATGCTCGTCACCAAAAATAAGAATGGCGAAGAAAACAAGAGTTTTGCCACGCGAAAAGGGGACTTTGAAAAAGGTAAAGTATACGTATTGATCAATGAGAATTCCGCGTCGGCCAGTGAGATCGTTGCAGGAGCGCTACAGGATAACGATAAAGGAACCATAATTGGGCGGAGATCCTTCGGAAAGGGTCTTGTGCAGAGAGAAATGGCACTGGGAGACGGTAGTGCCGTGCGGTTAACCATTGCACGATATTACACACCTACAGGTAGATCCATTCAGAGGCCGTATGCTAACGGAAATGGAGATTACTATCGGGATTACGAGAAACGATATAAGAACGGGGAATTGGAAGATGCTGAAAATATAGAAGTGGCAGATTCGCTACGATTCGTGACGCCCGGAGGAAAAGTAGTCTATGGTGGCGGAGGTATTATTCCGGATGTATTTGTTCCGAAGGATACCAGCGTAGAGAATGAGACCCTTGAATATATTTCGAGAAGTGGATTTATCAGCTATTTTATCTTTGAATACCTTGAAAAAAACCGAACTTTCTTCGACGGCATGAACTTCAATCAATTTACCGAAGAGTACGAGGTTCCGGAATCACTAAAAGAAGAATTTATTGCGTATTCCCGTTTTGAAGAAGCCCAGATCGACCTTAGACGTTACGATGCTGATCTGGCCACTGCGCTGAAGGCTAACATCGCTCAACAATTGTACGGCCCCAATGCCTTTGAATACTTCCTGAACGACGGCGATGCCATGATCAACAAAGTCCTCGAACTGGAATCCAGGGACGATACCATTGAAGAATAATTACTTCTTCTTTCTTTTGATCTTATGAGAAGCCATTAGAATAAGCATCAGCACGATCACGCAAGCTGAAGCCAGGATGCTTATTGATGCTACCAGGCTATCTCCCACGAATAGGTTCTCAAAATCAAGCTTAGTTGCATTGAATATTATAAGCGAGATGGCGATGGCGATAAAGATGTAGATAGCTACTTTCATAAATGGTTAATTAAATAGTTCCTGAATATTGGAAGTGAATAGTTTCACAGCGATCGCAAGCAGAATCACGCCAAATATCTTTCGTATAATACCAATTCCATTCTTTCCCAGGAACTTTTGAAGGCGTGCAGATGTTTTCAGAACTATGTAGATCACAATGATATTAAGCACGATGGCAACGATCACGTTCTGAATTTCATATTCCGCCCTAAGCGAAAGTATAGTGGTTAAACTACCCGGTCCGGCGAGCATGGGAAAAGCAAGCGGGAAGATAGTGGCGACTTCGGGGCCGGTTCCGTCATCCTTGAATAAAGTGATCCCTAGCAACATCTCTATCGCTATAAAAAACAGTACAAAAGCACCTGCTACCGCAAACTCATTTACGTTGATACCAATAAGTTTAAGGATGCTTTCCCCCACAAAAAGGAAAACCGTGAGAACCACAGCGGCTATAATAGAGGCTTTTTCACTATGAATATGCCCAGCTTTTTCACGTAGAGAGATAATAATAGGAATGTTCCCGATGATATCGATCACCGCGAAAAGCACCATGCTGGCTGTGAATATTTCTTTAGCGTTCAGGGTCATGTCCTTCCTTGGTTTAAGGCTGCAAAATTAGATAAAGACTTTCGATTTACACAGATAAGTGAAATAATATTTTAGGGCAAAATCAAGCGGTCAATTTTGAAAGAATGTATCTTTGGCACCATGTTTCAATTGGGCAAGACCATCGTTTCGGAAGATATCCTCGAAAAGGAGTTCGTTTGCAATCTAACTGCCTGCAAAGGAGCATGTTGTATTGAAGGTGAAGCAGGAGCACCCGTTACTCCTTCCGAAGTAGAAATACTCAAGGACATATACCCCAAAGTGAAGCCCTTCTTGAGAAAAGAAGGTATCGAAGCTATTGAAGCACAGGGAACCCACATCACCACACCATTGGGAGAGTTGGAGACGCCTCTGGTAAACGGGAAAGAATGTGCCTATGTTACCTTCACCCCCGAAGGCATAGCCAGCTGTGGTATTGAGGACGCTTACAATGCCGGGGCGGTTGATTTCAGAAAACCCATATCCTGTCATCTTTATCCTGTGCGTGTAAATGACTACAGTGAATTTGCAGCCGTAAATTATCACAAATGGCCTATTTGTAACGATGCCTGTGTGCTGGGGAAAGAATTGGGAGTGCCCGTGTACAAATTTGTAAAAGACGCACTTATCAGGAAGTTCGGTGAGCATTGGTACGCCGAATTAGAGAAGATCGCGGACAGGCTGGAGAACTAGTGGTCCGGGTTTATTAACTCCTCGTTTAAACTTCAGGAAAAATCCCCCAGAAGAGTGATGTGCAAAAGTTTGACTTTTAGTATATTAGTAGTCCGTAAACATAACCATTAAAATAAAGACATCATGAAGAAATTGTTGCTTTCTCTAGCCGTGATCGGTGCATTGTTCGCCTGCGAAAATCCTGTATCGAAGAAGATCAAAGAGACCAAGGAAAATGTTTCCAATACGCGAAAAGCTGTAAAGGAAATGGAAAAGGTACAGGAGGACATGGAGGATCTTAAGAACGAGGAGCCCTTAACGAACGATGAGCTCAAGGCCTGGTTGCCGGATGAGGTCAACGGGATGAAGCGAACAGGATATAAGGCCGGACAAACTGCCTTCATGCAGATTGCTCAGATCGAAGCGACCTACCAGAATGAAGATAAATCAAAGAAACTAAAAATACAGGTTATTGATGGAGCCGGGGAGATGGGTGCTGCTGCCACTGCGGGTATGCGCATACTGTTCTCACAGGATTTTGAGGAAGAGGATGAATACAAAATAAGACGCACTGCCAAGCGTTCCGGTCAAAAAGTGATGGAAGAGTCCAGGAAGGACGGAAGCAGGAGTGAAATTCAGTTCATGCAGGATGACAGGTTCTACATTAAGGCGACGGGAACCAATATGGACCTGGAAGAAACCTGGGATGCGGTAGATGAATTTGATGCCGATAAATTAGGATAGGATAAATTATAGAATTTTGAAAATCACCTTCAATACCAGAAGGTGATTTTTTTGTGCTCTATATTTCGAAAAAAATCCAAAAGCTGCGTTTTCTCCGGCAGTACTGTGTTAAAGATACTTTGCGGACAATGTTGAAAATTTTAGTTCAAAAAAGCACTGTAAATCGCGAACGAACACAGATGGAGCGGACGACTTTCGGGCTTTTCAACGGACATTAGTCTGAAATGTTTATAACTTCACCCCTCCTTTTTAATGTGTTGTAAAACAAAGATTTAAGTTCTCTTTTTAAGATTTTGATAGTAACACTTTTAAAAGCAGCGTGTTGAAAACTTTGTTGAAAACCAACTCCCATTTCTGAAGAAATTCAGGTGAGTTTTTTCCATATTTGTTAGTCCCGAGTAAGCACAAATTTCAAGAAATTTTAAAAACGAAGGACAATGAGCGTAGTAGAGCCGATTTTAGCAGAGAATAAGGATCGATTTGTAATTTTCCCCATTCAACACCACGATATCTGGGATTGGTATAAAAAGAGCGAGGCTAGTTTCTGGACAGCCGAGGAGATCGACCTTCACCAGGACCTTACCGATTGGAACAATAAATTAAATGATGACGAGAAGTATTTCATCAAGCATATTCTTGCTTTTTTCGCTGCTTCCGATGGGATCGTGAATGAAAACCTGGCCGAGAATTTCGTGAATGAAGTTCAATACAGCGAGGCAAAATTCTTCTACGGGTTCCAGATCATGATGGAAAACATCCATAGTGAGACCTACTCTTTGCTCATCGACACCTACGTAAAGGATGACAAGGAAAAAGATCTGCTGTTCAATGCGATCGAGAATTTCCCTGCTATCAAGAAGAAAGCCGACTGGGCACTGAAGTGGATAGAGAGTCCGAGTTTCGCCGAACGCCTTATCGCCTTTGCCGCGGTGGAAGGCATCTTCTTCTCGGGAGCTTTCTGTTCCATATTCTGGTTGAAGAAACGCGGCCTGATGCCGGGATTGACCTTTTCCAACGAATTGATATCCAGGGATGAAGGAGTACATTGTGATTTTGCCGTACACCTTCACAACAAACACCTGGTGAATAAAGTACCGAAGGAACGCATTCGCGAGATCATCGTGGATGCCCTTAATATAGAACGTGAGTTTATTACCGAATCACTTCCGGTTAGTTTGATCGGGATGAACGCAAAACTCATGACACAATACCTGGAATTTGTAACCGACCGACTACTGGTAGAGCTGGAGTGCGAGAAAGAATACAATGCAACCAATCCATTCGACTTTATGGATATGATCTCGTTGCAGGGTAAGACCAACTTTTTCGAGAAGCGTGTTTCTGAATACCAGAAAGCAGGTGTTACTAACAAAGACAAGGATTCGAATAAAATTAGTTTCGACGCAGATTTCTAAAATATCCAAAAGGGGTACTAGTCTCCGAGGATGTTTTTAATATCGCTGATAATGTGGTGTATATGCACTCCCCATCAGCACCGGTATATAACCATTTAACCTCATTAACAGTAAGTTGATATGAATGTAGTAAAAAGAGACGGCCGCAAAGAACCGGTAATGTTCGATAAGATCACTGCCCGGGTGAGAAAATTGTGCTACGGATTGAACGACCTCGTCGATCCCGTAAAAGTTGCTATGCGTGTGATTGAAGGTTTGTACGACGGAGTAACTACCAGTGAACTGGATAACCTCGCCGCCGAAACTGCTGCAACCATGACGACCTCACACCCCGACTATGCAAGGTTGGCCGCGCGTATCTCTGTATCTAACCTTCACAAGAACACCAAGAAGAGTTTTTCCGAGGTGATGACGGATCTGTATGAATACGTCAATCCACGTACCGGGAAAAAGGCCCCTTTATTGAGTGATGAGGTATACAAAATAATTAGGGATAATGCGGAAGAACTAGATTCTACCATTATCTACAACAGGGATTTTGGATACGATTACTTCGGATTCAAAACCCTTGAGCGTTCCTACCTGCTTAAATTAAATGGTAAGATCGTGGAGCGCCCGCAGCATATGCTGATGCGCGTTTCAGTGGGGATTCACTTGAACGATCTGGCGGCTGCTAAAGAGACCTACGAATTAATGTCGAAGAAGTTCTTTACGCACGCTACACCTACTTTGTTTAATAGTGGTACCCCCAAACCACAGATGTCTTCTTGCTTCCTGCTTACGATGAAAGAAGACAGCATAGACGGTATCTACGACACACTGAAGCAGACGGCGAAAATCTCACAATCTGCCGGAGGTATTGGATTGTCCATACACAACATCCGGGCAACCGGATCGTACATTTCAGGGACAAACGGAACCTCCAATGGAATCGTTCCCATGCTTCGTGTGTTTAACGATACCGCGCGCTATGTTGACCAAGGTGGTGGGAAGCGAAAAGGCTCTTTCGCTATTTACGTAGAGCCATGGCACGCCGATATCTTCGATTTCCTCGATCTGAAAAAGAACCACGGAAAGGAAGAAATGCGGGCACGTGACCTTTTCTATGCCATGTGGATCCCGGATCTGTTCATGAAACGTGTCCAGGAAGATGGTGACTGGACCTTGATGTGTCCGAACGAATGTCCCGGCTTGTTCGACACTCACGGCGAGGAGTTTGAAGCAATGTACACTAAGTACGAGTCTGAAGAGAAAGGTCGAAAAACCATAAAAGCGAGAGAACTTTGGGAGAAGATCCTCGAGTCACAGATCGAAACCGGTACACCTTATATGTTGTACAAGGACTCTGCGAATCGTAAGAGCAATCAGAGGAATCTTGGTACTATTCGTTCTTCTAACCTTTGTACTGAGATCCTTGAGTACACTTCTGAAGATGAAGTGGCGGTTTGTAACCTCGCTTCTATCGCACTACCCATGTTCGTTAAGAACGGGGAATTCGATCACAAGGAATTGTTCCGCGTTACCAAGCGAGTTACCAAGAACCTCAACCGGGTGATCGACCGAAATTACTACCCGGTACCCGAGGCGAAAAATTCCAATTTCCGTCACCGGCCCGTAGGTTTAGGTGTTCAGGGATTGGCAGATGCTTTTATATTATTAAGACTGCCTTTCACCAGTGATGAGGCTAAAAAGTTAAACCAGGAAATATTCGAGACCCTTTATTTTGCGGCGGTTACTGCTTCTATGGAGGAGGCTAAGCAAGACGGTCCTTATGAATCTTATAAGGGGTCTCCTATTTCCAATGGTGAATTCCAACATAATCTTTGGGGCATAAAGGATGAAGAATTAAGTGGCCGATGGGATTGGGCCAAACTGCGCAAAGATGTCAAGAAACATGGGGTTCGCAATTCTTTGTTGGTAGCACCAATGCCAACGGCCTCTACTTCGCAGATCCTTGGAAACAACGAAGCTTTCGAGCCGTACACTTCAAACATCTACACCCGAAGAGTACTTTCGGGAGAGTTTATCGTGGTGAACAAGCACTTGCTTGAAGACCTGGTTAATCTCGGCTTGTGGAACGACGACCTCAAGGAAGAGATCATGCGTGCCAACGGATCCATCCAGGATGTGGATGTGATTCCGCAGGAATTAAAAGAATTATACAAAACTGTTTGGGAATTGAGTATGAAGGACATTATCGATATGTCTCGTCACAGAGGGTACTTCATAGATCAGTCTCAATCGCTTAACCTCTTTATGGAGAATGCTAATTTCGCAAAACTCACTTCCATGCATTTCTATGCCTGGAAGAGCGGCCTGAAGACGGGTATGTATTATTTGCGTACCAAGAGTGCCGTGGATGCGATCAAGTTCACCTTGAAGAACGAAGCGAAAAAAGAACCGGTTGCTGCTGTTGCAGAAGCCAGTGTGGACGCTACTTCGGCGGCGTCTGATAAACCACTCACGCCACAGGAATTACGTGAAATGCTAGCCAAATCGCGCGATGCAGAAGACGATGACTGCTTAATGTGTGGTTCTTAATTTAAGTGTTATTAATTATGAAAAAGGAGGGTAAGAACCCTCCTTTTTTTATACTTTCAATTATATTAGCTCTTTATCAATTCACATGGAAGAACTTATTAGCCGGGCCGAAGAAGCGATCAATTGTTCACAGTGCGATACTATTATCGCAACGGATAAAATATTCTGTGTTAGTTGTGGCTTCCCGGAACGGGGAACCGAAAGTGAGAAATCGAAGTTTCATGCGGACCGTGTGCTTAATCAGCGTAAGCAGCAGTTCGCTAAAAAAGAGCTAAAAACGGGTAGAATCATCTTACTTGTTATTGCCGGAATTTCCTTTCTTTCAGGATTGTTTTACTTCTTTGTGATGGATGATTCAGCAACTTTGATAGCTTCAGGCATTCTATCTATCGTTTACCTTGCCCTTGCATACTGGTCACAACAGAAGCCGCTCATCGCTATGGTACTCGGACTATTGGTCTACTTAACTACCTTGGTGATCAATGCCATCGTAGACCCGGAAACCATCTACAGGGGGATCATCATGAAGGCGCTTATCATCGGGTTCCTGGGGAAAGGGATCAATTCTGCCTTACAACTTCGTAAAAATCAATAGGTGTAAATGGAACAGTGCGCCAAATGCGGGGCTGTACTAGAGCCTACCGATGTGTTTTGTGGCAGCTGCGGTAGTAAACGCCGTTTGGATACTTCAGAAACCGAAAAGCAGAGTATCCGACAGATCATTATTTTTTACATCATTTTCCTCGTTTATTCCATTGTTTCCTATGTGATCTATCTTGAGAGTGATAGCCTTATCACAGAGATCGTTCTGGAGTCTGTTTTTGTCCTGCTTACCATAATGTTCAGTTTGATGGACTTCAGCAGGATACTAAAGCTCTACAGTGTAAAATATATCAATTGGAAGAACCTGGGCTTCTCAATAGTCTTTCCGGTATTCACTGCGGCTATTGTTTACTACGGAATATCCTGGTTGAATATTAGCCTGATGGAAGAGGATTACAATATGTTCTTCGATTATATTGGATATGAGAATGCTTTCATGTGGGCCTTTATCTTTATTGCGATCGTCGCCCCGGTTTTCGAAGAACTCGCCTTTCGAGGATATTTATTTAACCAGCTACTGAATGTTACAAGTCCGCGAGTTACTATCATCGCCACGGCCCTGATCTTTGCCCTGGTTCATTTTTCGTTTATATCCGTGCTTTGGATCTTTCCCTTCGGATTGGTGCTAGGTTACTTGCGTTATAAATACCGAACGTTGTGGTTAGGAATGCTGGTGCATTTTATCCACAATCTCCTGGTATTGCTCCTGGACTATTATTATTTCAACAACGATTCCTTGTTTTCCTTATTACAATAAGTGAAGAAGATACCCCAGGATGAGTCCTAGCAGAACAACCCAGATAGAACTGAATTTTTTTACCCCAAAAACAAGTATAGCACAGACTACGGTAATGACTATACTTCTCCAATCCATTAAGGTTTCTTTTCCCATAACAAATAGGACAGCGAGCATTACGGCTACGGCTGCTACATTCACACTGTCTAAAAAACCTCTTAGAATCTTAGATTTCTGCATTCTTGGGATTAGGGGATTTAGGATCAGTACGAATAAAAATGAAGGTAGAAATATTCCTGCGGTAGCAGCTAAGGCTCCCAAGAATCCACCTAGTTGATAACCTATGAATGTCGCGGTGGAGAGCACGGGTCCTGGTGTAAACTGTCCTATTCCTATTGCTTCCATCAACTCTGGTCTGGTTAGCCATCCATTACTAACTAATTCGGCATCCAGGTAGGCAAACAACACATACCCGCTCCCGTAAAGTATAGATCCAACCTTCAGAAAGGTCCAGAAGATCTGGAGTGTACTTAGCTTCTGAATGACATCTTCAGAAATAAAAAAAAGAAATAAGGGAGAAAAGATCCCGGCAGATGAACTTTGGCGCTTCAGAAAAAAGTAAAACCCACCAACAACACCGCCAGCCAGTAGCGCTAAGATCTCGTTTACACCAAACAGACTGGCAACTAACACCAGGACTCCGATAATGACTAATTCGATATTCTTGATGGCTTTTTTGCCAAGCTTAATAATTGCGGCCAGAATAATAACCAAAACTGCCGGCTGAATACCTTTGATAAAAGGCTCCACCTCGGGAAGTGTCCCATATTTCACATACAACCAGGCGAGAAACCCGGTGATCACAACAGCTGGAAAAATGAAGCAGCTACCGGCAACAAATAACCCTCTGATGCCAGCTCGTTCATAGCCACAGTGCATGGTCATTTCCGTGGAATTCGGTCCCGGAATGAGGTTGGTAGCACCCATTAGATCCAAAAAGTGTTCTCGTGTCATCCACTTTCTTTTGGTCACTACTTCGTCCTCCATCATGGCTATGTGTGCAGCAGGACCTCCGAAGGCAAAACACCCCAGTTTAAAGAATAATCCAGCAACTTCAAGCAATCGATTTTTACTATCCATAACCCTTCCGAAGCTATTTAGTTAAGTATATCCGTCCCTAGGTACTCATCATTCTTGTTATAATACCACGCCCGTACCTTAGGCATCTTAATACCATTTACAATCTTTTCTTCGGAAAGCAGTATGTATTCACCAGTATCCTTTCCTGCATTTTTTGGATCGCCTTTAAAGAATTGGTAAATCTCCATTGCATAGGTTTTTGGGTCGAAATAGAAGAGCCAAACGTCACTACCCACTGTTTCGTTATAGGTGACCTTCAGCCTGAGGTACTGTTTTCCTTTGAATTCTTCTAGGGTAACCTCATCATGAACTTCTGTTCCCGGATCCATGAGTTTTATCGGGAGTCCATAGAGATAGGTATAGTAATTCTTATACAGATTAGCTGTTTCGCAAGGCATTCTGCGCATCGAAGTGGAATCTATTATCGATGTTTTACATTTACCTTTATCAATAGTATAAGAGATCTCTGTAGTATCCCGTCTGGCATTGAGATAAAAGTATTCATTGGGAAGGTCTATTTTTATATTGCTGTACCTTGGAGACGCGGAAGGTGTCTCCATGGTGACGAAAAGTTCAGCTCTGAACTTCATCCAGGCACTATGAGGATCGTGATATTCTATAGATTTCCGAAGTAGCTCTTTTCCTTTAATTTCCTGGGAAAACAGGGGGAGGGCACATAAAAATGAGAGTGTAAATAGTAGCAGATATTTCATAAGTTGAGAATAATCATGTTCTAAAATAAGATATTTGCTACTTTTATCGGGTCGACAAAAGCTTTTTATGAATTACGGTTTTACCGAGTTGTTGCAGTTATTTGGTTCGCTGGGTTTGTTCCTCTTCGGAATGATGGTGATGAGTGATGCGTTAATGAAGTTGGCTGGGAATAGAATGCGAAGGATCCTGGCAACCATGACCTCCAACAGGTTTTTCGGTATTTTAACCGGGTTCACTATAACATCAGTAATTCAATCTTCGTCTGCCACCACTCTCATGGTGGTTAGCTTTTCCAATGCGTCCCTATTAACGCTCACTGAGTCTATAAGTGTGATCATGGGTGCCAACATTGGTACCACGATTACTGCCTGGCTTATTACAATTTTAGGGTTTAAAGTAAGTATGAGCGCCATTGCACTCCCATTGGTAGGCTTTGGATTTGCCTTTACCTTCGCAAAAAAGGAGCAATTAAAGAACTGGGGAACCTTTATTATTGGGTTTGCGGTATTGTTCATAGGGCTACAGTTTCTAAAAGAAGCGGTCCCTAACGTCAATGACAATCCCGAAATGCTTGAATTCTTAAAGCGCTACACCGACCTTGGTTTTTGGTCTGTGCTCATTTTTCTTTTCATAGGGACATTGCTCACGGTTATTATTCAGTCGTCAAGTGCTACTATGGCACTTACGTTAATAATGACCGCACAGGGATGGATTCCCTTTGAACTGGCAGCCGCAATGGTTCTGGGTGAGAATATTGGTACAACGATCACAGCTAATATTGCAGCAATTGTTGCGAATTACCACGCAAAACGAACGGCACGTGCACATTTGATGTTCAACCTCATTGGTGTTTTCTGGGTGCTGGTTTTATTCTATCCATTTCTGAAAATGGTGAGTTGGATAGCTCAGGAAACAGGGTCTGAATCACCCTATATTAGCGCTGCAGCTATTCCTGTGGCTATTTCACTTTTCCACACCATATTCAACATTTGCAATACATTCCTGTTAGTTTGGTTTGTTAAGCCAATAGCCAGGCTTGTTGAAAGAATCGTGCCGGTTAAACTACTACCGGAAAAAGAAATCGACGAACCAAAATTCTTGTCGAAGGACACACTTAAGTATCCTGAAACCGCCATCATTTCTCTTGAAAAAGAGTCTAAATATCTATTTAAAAAGGCCGTTTATGAGATTGTTGCTCACTCGATGAATATTCATAGAGCCGATATTAAATCGGATGAGAAGATTAAGGAAATCGTAAAACGATCAACCCGGGATATGGGCATTGATGTAGAAGAGCTTTACCATACGAAAGTGAAGAAGATATATGGAGAAATATTGCGATATGCTTCCCTGGCACAAACAAATTTCAAATTGACACAAAAGCAGAATGATCACGTATCAGAAATCAGGCTTGCTAATAGAAAGATGGTAGAAATCCTTCGGAATATGAAGGAAATTGCTCCTAACATTTCTAAGTATTCGGAATCTGGGAATGAGCATGTGCAAAAAGAGTATTACAAGTTCAGAAAGAAAATAGCTAAGGTTCTTCGGGTGATCTATCGTTTCAGAACAAAAAAGGACAAGGAAATCTACCATGCTAAGCTCATGACCTTGCGAGATGCCGCCAAAGGGGAAATACACTCTGCAAGTGATTCCATTGAACGATTGATAAGAGAGGGATTAATCACCGTTGATATGGGATCCTCTTTGGTAAACGACCGAGACAATGTGAATGATACAATAAAGAAGCTGATTACAATAGCCGATCTCCTCTACGGTGAACGAGATCCTCTATTCGAAAATAATAAGAAGAACTAAAAAGAAAGCCCCAACTTGTGGGGCTTTCGTAGGATTCTTATTTATGAACTTTTATGGCTCTTATAATACTCTTCCATTAAGTTCATGAGAGCAGTTACAAGGTCTTTGGTCTCCAGTAACAAACTGAAGTAAAGTGTGGTGTTCTTCGGACTAGATTCTTCATCACGGGTTCTCGTGATTTGCTTCTCGATCATTTCGGATATATCCCCAAAAGCCTTTTGTTTGCGAATAAGGATATCCTCTAATTTATCGAATTCACGCTCCTTAAATATCGACTGAATATCTTTCAGCAAATGTTCAAACGAAGAGTCGATAAACTGAAGATCCTTGATCTGGTTGAATCTAAGTTTCTTATGGTTATTATGAACGTGTTTATAACTCACTTTCGCGATATATTCCAGAGACTGGGTAACATCGGTCAGGTATGCCAACACCATGATATAGAAATTACTTCCCCTAACACTGGTCTCATCCAAGTTCTTAATGAAGTAGAAGATATTATTTCTGAGTTCGTCAACCTCTTCAGAAAGCTGATCCACCTTAAGCCTGCTTTTCTTAAGTTTTGATTCATCCTCTTTTGCTAGTCCATTAATGATAGAGGAGTATATTTTATATGTCCTGGATGCAGCTTTCGCTATATTATCGGCGCTTTCCTCAATAATCCCCTGAACTGTGCTGCTTTCCGCTTTCTTTAATTCATCAGGCTCAATAATCACTTTGGATTTTTTCTTGTGAGAAATGTAGTTTCTGATAAGCAATATAACTGCGACGAGCAGTAACACGGCAATCATAGGAGCTTTTCCAAGATAGATCAGGTACGCCAGTGTTCCGGCTGCAACAAATGCACTGAATGCTGTAAAGAACCAGCCTCCAATTACATTTAATACCCCGGCTACTCTGTAAACCGCACTTTCACGTCCCCATGCTCTATCGGCCAGTGATGTACCCATTGCTACCATAAATGTTACATAGGTAGTTGATAATGGTAACTTCATAGAGGTAGCGATCGATATTAAGATCCCTGCTACCATTAAGTTTACTGAAGCACGAATCTGGTCGAACGCTGGAAGTTCGTATGTTTTGTGTTTAGGTAGAGTTACAACTGGTTTCTCGAAACTCGCATTGATCTTTGCCTGTGTAGAATTTGGTATCATCAAACCAAGCATAGAAGCTAATTTCGTACTTCCTTTAACTACGGCTCTCGAAAGCATATTAGGTTTGAATTTCTCCTTGGTCTCATCTTGGGTTGCAAGTCCGATCTCGGTATCAGCAACTGTCCGCGCTTTTTTAGAGAACCATAAAGTAACAACCATTACACCACCTGCAATGAATAACAACAATGGTTCGGCAGGTACTTTTTTGTCGAGTACATCCATGGAGAATGCTGTAGCTTCAACTCCCGATACCGACCATGCTTCGTAAGAGTGGAAGGCTGCCATTGGCACCCCGATGAAGTTAACAAGGTCGTTTCCGGAGAAAGCCAGAGCCAGACCGAAAGTACCAACTGCAATTACAATGATCAAAATGTTCTTTTTCAAAACATTCATGTAAAGCATGGATAGCAAGGTCCAAACTACAAAGCTTACCACAATGATAATTATTTCGTTGCCCTCCAGGACATCTTTCATGTCTCCGTAATACGGTGTTCCTTTCAGCCCTTTCATAAAGATGAAATACGTAATGGCTGTAAGTGCCACTCCACCGAAGAGAGCCCCGAAGTTCTTAATTTTCTTTTCGTAATGAAATGTAAATATCAATCGGGAAATATATTGAACCAGAGCACCCACGGAGAATGCAATAACTACAGACAGTAGTATTCCTGAAATTATCTCCATTGCCTTGGCCGTATTGATATAATTTCCAAGATCGCCTAATACGGCGGTATCTGAATTACTGATCTTTATCAAAGACATCACAACGGCTGCTCCCAGTAATTCGAATACGATTGAAACAGTAGTGGAGGTAGGTAATCCAAGCGTATTGAAGAAGTCCAATAATAGAATATCTGTGATCATCACAGCCATGAAAATGATCATGATCTCATCGAAATAGAACTCCCCCGGAACGAAAATTCCTTTTCTTGCTACTTCCATTAATCCACTGGATGATATAGCTCCCACGAAGATTCCGAGACTTGCTATGATCATGATTGTCTTGAATGGAATGGCCTTAGATCCAATAGCCGAATTCAGGAAGTTAATAGCATCATTACTTACACCTACAACCAAATCGGCAATAGCGAGTATAGCAAGCGCTACTATCATTAATAAGTAAATATTGTCCATAATTTTCAGTAATAAACTGGCACAAATGTCTTAATTATTCAATGGTCATCTGTTACCAAATTGTTATGTCTTCTACTTTATAGGTGCACGTCGAATCCAATTCTAAACTGCAGGAAATCAGCGTCAGCCGCAGCAGTTCCGTAGGTAAAATCGGATTGAACTTTTAGCTTGTGACCTACAACGTATTTCGAAACACCCAGCGTATATTGTTCTTCCATTGCACGCCCTGTGATGTCATCATAGTCAGCCGTGGTAAATCGACCAGCAATTTCGTAATTATTCTTGAATAAATAAGCAGCCTGTAAATTTACTGAACTACCAACCAAAACAACATCTCCTGTTGGATTTCCGTCACCATCAAGTGCGGGCGTACCATTCGCTTCCACCGCTACAGGATTATCGGCATCGCGGTTGGCATATTCACCAGCGAAGGAGAAACCTTTGTATTTGAACATGGCATCCACAAAAATGGTGGTCTGATCTGTTTCATAGAGTGAACCGTCACTTAATAGCATATAGCTTCCCAGGTTACTCCTTGTTTTTACTGCGTCCTGGTTGTAATCGTAGGTGGCTGCAACCATTAGTTTTGGTTTTGGCTCACGCTTGAGGTCACTTTGAGAGTAATCACCTTTAGATTGAAATTTACCGAATGGGAGAAGTTCTAGCCTGGCGGTGTATTGTAACCCACCTTCATTTCCCTGAGTTATGTTTCGACCTTCACCTTGTGAGAGCGCAATTTTTTCGCGAATGAAGAAATCTCCGCCCAAGTTCGCATTGTGACGCAATTGAATCCCCATATCACGGTCAATATTGAACCGACTGTTCAAGATAGAACGGTCGATAAATTGCAAATTACCGGAAGAAACAACTCGTTCTACGTTACCGGGTAATTTGGTTTGACCAGCCCATAATTCAAAATTCTCATAAAAATTCCACTTGATAACGGCATCGAGGATATATCGTGGAGTGTTGCGATTGAACTGGGTAGCGCCACTAATATCTCTGTTGGATAATCCAAGCTCAATCTTATAAACCAATTTTGGAGAAAAGGCATAACCGTCGAATTTCAAACGCGCCCTTCTTACTAGGAAGTTATATTCGGCACTACCATAATTATCGCCATCATGGTCCCAAATTGCATTGTATCGCACCTGCATTCTAGGTGCAAATTTCACACTGAACGAACTGTCTTTTGCAACAAAGTTTATCATGCCTTTGCCAAAAGAAGTGTCGCTAATTTCTTGTGCTGTACTAGTGCCAAGGATAAACAGCACCATTAATAGGGTTAGGTAAGGTTGTTTCATCTAGAAATCGTTAAAGTTTTTGTCGCTACAAAGAACCAACCTTAATGTTAAGTTAATGTTTCCTAAAGATTAACTTTAATGTGTGATTTATCGCTATCTCCTGAGTTTATTTATAAAAAAAGCCACCTACAAGTAAGTGGCTTCCATCTTAGAAATCTAGTCGACAAAAACTTTACGATTTTCTGAAGATGTATGTCTATTAAAGACAGTACAAAATAAGACCTGTGATGTAGTTATAGCGTGAAGGAATTATTAAATAAACATTAAGAATTACTTTAAAAATTATATTCTGAATGTTAAATGATTTTATTTAAAACAATGATAAACAGGTGATTATATAGTTAATGTTACCAAATTGTTATGTAAACCTTTCATAATTGTTACTTCTTTTTTATCTTTGGAATGGTCGACAGTTAAAAAACCCATTTTATTATGAAAAAAGTAATCCTATTACTAGTAATTGTCTTTGCTGCAAATACGGCAATCGCACAGGAGTGCCAAACGACCTGCAAGAAGACCTGTAAAAAGAATAGCTATGAATTAGCTGATGGCCTAATCAAGGCCACCTTGTATCACGAAAATGGTGAAATAGCCCAAACAGGTTATTACACTGAGGAAAACAAACTACAAGGAGAATGGATAAGTTATGATGTCAACGGAAACAAAACTGCCATTGCTCAATATGATGACGGTAAAAAAGTTGGTACGTGGTTGTTTTACCAGGGTGAGCTTATGAAGGAAGTAAAATATAATGATTCTCGAATTGCGGAAGTCAAAACCTGGAAATTTGAAGATTCAAGATTAGTTAGTCAATAAATCGAGGTTTAAAAAACAAAAAAAGGCTCCCATCGGGAGCCTTTTTTTGTTTGGCTAACAAATAATTAGTTACGCGTCCATCCGCCGTTCCAGGAGTTGTAGTCTGTACCGGTGCCGTTTCCATCTCCGAAGATAAAATCAGACTCGTCAAAAACTACACCCGTATCATTCTTCATCTTTACAAGAACATCTACAAATGTTACATCGGTCACACGCAGGTCTCCGTCTATAACACCTTGTCCGGTTGGCTCACTTCCTTCAGCATCTAGATCGAATGCTTCTTCGAACCCTTGAATTAAAACATTCGTGAAAAGACCCTGAGTTCCCGCTCTTAGACGAACTGCTTCGTTGCCTGTAGCTGAACCACGTCCTATGATCGTTAGGTTATTAACGATTGGCTTAGACCAGAATACTGGACTTGAGTTGTTCCCGATATCTGTATTGAATCCATCTGCTTCAATTCCTTTATCATGCTCAACTCTGTGCTCAATATACACATCGGTTAAAGTCCCTGAGAATCCTTCTGTCCAGTCCACAGAATCGTCCTGCGCTCCAATCACAGATAAATTGCTTGCGTTAACTGTACCTCCGAAGAACTCGATCCCATCATCTTTTCCTTCGAATGCCTGGATGAATTCAATGGTAGTACCATTACCAACACCGTAGAATGAGAATCCATTGTTTTCAGAAGAAGCATCTGCCGCACCTCCCGAGTACTCTACTCGCAGGTATCTGATTATTCCTGAATTATCTCCTGTGTTGCTTCCTCCGTATGGAAGTCCGCCAATCTCACTCGTGGAAGTTGCGTTTCCGCCGGCCACAGAGTTGATTGGAGCTCTTCCTAAGACGATGAGTCCTCCCCAGTCTCCTGCAGCAGGAGTGGCCACATTAGATGTAAGAACAATTGGGCTTGAACTGGTTCCTTCAGCAATGATGGTAGCGTCCTGAGCGATAGCAATGTATACCCCGGCTCCTGGATTTGCTTTGATCACTACACCTGCAGGGATCGTTAATGTAGTACCTGCAGACATGATCAATGCTTCGGTAAGAATATATTCCTGGCCGATCTCCAAGGTTAAGTCGGCAGTTTGCGTTCCACCGATGTTGCTTGAAGTAGGCGTAGTACCACCGCCACCACCGCCGGTATTATTTTCAATAATGATATCTGCTGTATCATCACTTTCACAGGACCAAACAAAGACGCCCAGTACTGCAATGAGGATTAGAGTCAATTTTTTCATGAGTGTAGAAATTTTATAGTTTAAAAGTTATATTTCAATTGTAGTGATAGGTTTATACCTCTCTTGTATTTGGACAATGCTATGTCACCCAGTTCCGTTCCGGTCTCACGAGTACGTTCGATGGTTGGGTCCAGGATGTTCATGGCAGCGGCATTTACTTCGAAGTGCTCACCAATTTTATTTTTCATTACGAAGTCCAGTGTAGGTACTCCGCGTTCAACGATGTTTCCAAGTTGTCCGGCACCAATGGCGTCAATTCTGTCACTGAAATAAGAGAACACCAGGTTGGCCACAGGTTTGTAGTTTTCAAACTCCGGGCTATAGTTCAGATCGGCATTCAGAATTATCGGAGACGCTCCTTGTAATTCTTCAGTATCCCTGTCGAAAGTGGTTGTGAAGATGCCAGTTGATTCTTTCAGGTCTTGCTCCGTATGCATATAGGTTGCATTGAATCCGGCCGAAAGAACCTGGTTGTCATCTGAATCTTTCAAAAGGTTCTTGCGAACTTCAAGTTCCACTCCAATCACCTCGGCCTTATCACCTGTTCTGAAGAATCTCTGAGTACCGGTGGCATCATTTGCGATCACCTTGTTCACCGGATCATTGATCTGCTTGGCGAAAGCGGCTAGAGATAATAACTCATTGCTGCTTAAGAACCATTCGTATTTCAGATCGATATTGTAAATCTCAGAGAACGAAGGGTCGCTTAGCAGGTCCGGGTTTCCACCAATTCGTTGCGTAACGTCTTCATAAACGAAAGGAGCTACTTCTTTGAATTCAGGGAAGGAAACAGTTTTACTGAATGAGAACCTTAGATTCTGATCTTCGTTCAATCCGTAGCGAACATTCAAACTAGGTAGTACATATACTTCACTCGCTTCTCTGAATCCAGGATCCGTCGAGATCAGGTTGATCACGTCATAAGTAATCTCCTGCTGAAGGGATTCTACCCGCACACCGGGCACAACTGTCCATTTATCACCAAAGGTAAAAGTAGAACCTACGTATCCTGCATGTATGTCAAGATTTCCGGTATACGTATTTTCAGGATTTCCGGGAAGGTTAGTACTCCCAAGGCCGTTTGTAGGATCAAGCGGGTTAAATACAAAGGTGTTGTATACCACCCCGAGGTTTTCTACTGAAAATATACTGTCTACGTTGAAGACGTCCTCCACCGGGGTATTAGGCTCGATGAAATCGTACCCATAACGAATGTTCTCAAAAGTACGTTCCTTGCTTCTTCCGTTGTAACCAACGTCCAGTTTTACTGTTTCTGAAAGGGTAATGCCCATATTCATTCTACCGTTCCATTCCTTGTCTTCTATTTCCTGGAAATATCTTTGGTTATCGAAAACGATATTATTGAAAAAGCTTGGTTGAGTTGTTGGATCATTATCCAAAGCGAGGTCGTATTGTTCTACACTGATCCTTCTTCGGTCCGGTTGGCGCGCGTCAACAACATTATATCCTGCACCCCAGTCGAATTCAATATTGTCGGACAGTGTGTGTTCCCCAAGAAGCTGATTTACAAAGATCATATCCTGGTCGAACTGAACGTTCATCTGGTAGAACCCTTTGTCCGTGTCCAATATGGCATCACGATTCCTACCTTGTCCTTCCGTTCCGAAATATTGAACTTTATCACTACTACTGTTAATGAACAAAGAATTGTAGGATACTTTGTTTTCCTGGTCTATGCGATAGATGATATTGGCCATCGCAGTAGTGGTAGTTGAGTATTCGAATTCTTCCGAATTAGGGAAACTCTTCTTTTCAACGGTTGTGAAGTCAACAGCTGGTCCCTTTCGAATCTCAAAACCATTGTCGAAGGATGCGGTTCCGAATAACGATAATTTAGATCCGTTTTCGAAATTGAATGACGTCCCTCCTGAAAATGCCCCCGTATAATTCACAGGAGATCCGGCATCTACAGGATCGAGGCCGTGAGAAAGTAAAACTGCAAACGGATTGTTGTCGTAACGATTGTAAAATCCGAATTTGCTGCTTCCTTCGCTTTTCACAAAGTCCTCACCAAGGGCTCGGGAATTGAATCCGGTGCTTATATCGAGATTTACAAAAGTCTTTCCACTGTATTCCTTGGCAAGAATGTTTACGTTACCCGCGGCGAAGTCACCATAAAACTGGGAAGCATACGCCTTGCTCACAGAAACATTCTGAATAACATCAGAGGAGAAGAGGTTGAGGTCTATATTTTTCTTTTCAATATCATTGGAAGGCATGGACAGGCCATTGTAGGTTGTATTCAGGTAACGGTCTCCTAAACCTCTTACATAAACATTGTTTCCTCCTTCTTGCTGACTGATCCCGGAGATCTTTGAAACCGCACCTGCAGCGTCACCAACTCCTTTTCTCGCTAGCTCTTCTGCTCCGATACTCTGTTTAATAGACGTGGCATTCTTTTGCTCCAATAGAAGTGCTACTTCACTTTCCTTTCTGGTAGTTGTTCGAACTATGATCTCATCCAGAGCCGCAGCACTTGCCCCCATAGGGACATTTATAGTTGTTACTTTATCAGCTTCAACCGTTACATTAGGCATCTCTATAGTCTCATATCCCACGAAACTGAAGACTACCGTGTAAGTCCCGGGCTGAAGATTCGCCAATTCATATAACCCATCAAAATCTGAAGTAGTACCTGTAGAAGTCCCTTTAATGAATACATTTGCGAACGATAACGGTTCGTTGTTGTAGTCCTTGTCTGTTAATTTTCCCACAATCGACCCTGTAGATTGGGCGAAAGTGATGCTCGCTAAACATAAGAAAATAAGCGTAAAGATGTTCTTCATTGTTGTTGTCATAATACTTGGCAAAGAAACCGCCACAATGTAAAGTCGGTGTTAGGTGCAGATTAAGTATTCGTCATTTGAATGTTACCTGAAAGTTAAATAGCCTATCGAAAACCTTTTCGGCTGAACAAATGGATTATAGTATCTTTAGCCTAATAAAATTCCACAGAATATGATGCAATGGGAGCAACTTTTATCACTTCAGAAACAAGGCGATAAGAAAAAGCGGATTCGGGTTGAAGAAGACCAGACACGCAGCGGTTTCGAAGTGGATTACGACCGCATTATCTTCTCGGCTGCCTTCCGAAGCCTTCAGGATAAAACACAGGTAATACCCCTCTCCCAAACGTCCTTTGTCCATACCCGTTTAACACATAGTCTTGAAGTTTCCGTTGTGGGACGTTCGCTGGGGAGACAGGTGGGAAGTGCCATTATCAACAAACACCCCTACCTGGCTAAAGTGCACGGCTTTGAAGTGAATGATTTTGGTGCTATCGTTGCTGCGGCCTCACTGGCGCACGATATCGGTAATCCGCCTTTCGGACATAGCGGAGAGAAGGCCATTGGGAGTTATTTCAAGGATGGAAAAGGGAAGCGGTTCAGGGAATTGCTTTCGGAAAAAGAATACCAGGATCTTATCGATTTTGAGGGTAATGCGAATGGTTTCAAAATACTCACGGAAAGTAAAAACGGGGTACGAGGTGGCCTCCGACTCACTTACGCCACTCTTGGTGCTTTCACCAAATACCCCAAGGAATCCCTTCCGAAGAAACCTACAAGCCACATTGCCGACAAAAAGTTCGGGTTTTTTCAATCGGAACGATCGTTCTTCGAAGAGGTTGCTGAGACACTCGGACTTCTAAAAAGAGGAACAGGACAAGATCTTAGTTATTGCCGTCATCCGCTGGCGTATCTTGTTGAAGCGGCGGATGATATCTGCTACACCATTATCGATTTTGAGGACGGAATTAATTTAGGGTGGATAGCCGAAGAAACGGCACTGGAATTCCTTATCAACCTGGTGAAGGATCGTATCAATACCGAGAACTATACCGCGCTTACTCAAACCAAAGACCGACTCGCTTACCTAAGATCACTTGCCATTGGCACACTTATCTCGGAAGCTGTTGAGGTGTTTATCGCGAATGAGGAAGCTATTCTGAAAGGCGATTTCAGTGAGGCACTTTTGGATCATAGCAGGTACAAGGCGCAGATCGACGATATCATTTCAGAAAGTATTCAGAAGATCTACCGAAGCCATGAAGTGGTTGAAAAGGAGATCGCGGGTTACAATATCCTTACCACCCTACTCGACGCGTTCACAACGGCCTGCGAGAATCACTTCAATGGCAGGGCGACGCATTTCGATACTCTTATATTACGAGGGCTGGACACACCGCTGCCCGAGGAAGCTACTACCTACGAATACCTGATGTTTTGCTGCAGCTATATTGCCATGCTAACCGATGGGAATGCACTTCAGTTATTCAGGAAAATAAAAGGAGATCTTTAGAGCAGGGATTGTATAAGCTTTCTAATTTTTTCTGAAGATATCCCACATAGATCATGAAGTTCCTCCACGCTACCGTGTTCGGGGAATTGGTCGGGGATACCTATGATCTTCAGTAAATTGTTGTAGTTGTATTCCGTGGCAAACTCAGATACCGCACTTCCAAAACCACCCATTTTCACTCCGTCTTCCACAGTAACGATGGTTGGGTATGACCTGAATATCTTGTGAAGTAATTCCTCATCCAGGGGTTTTACAAAACGCATATCGAAATGACCTATATTCCTGGAATCCTCCATTCCCGAAATCGCTTCGGAAACAGTATTTGCCATAGTTCCGATGGAGAGGATGGCAATTTCGCTTCCTTCTTTTAATTTTCTCCCTTTTTCCATTTCAATTTCTGAAAATGGTACCTGCCATTCGGTGATATGACCTCTTCCGCGAGGATAACGTATGGCGATAGGTTGTTTCAGTCCTTTCTGTGCAGTGTGGAGCAAGTTCCGAAGTTCAATAGCATCTGCCGGCGCTGCGATTGTTAGATTAGGGATGCAGCGAAGGTAGGCCAGGTCGAAGATCCCGTGGTGCGTAGCTCCATCTTCCCCAACGATCCCGGCGCGATCCAGGCAAAAGATAACAGGTAAGTTTTGAAGGCAGACGTCGTGGATCACCTGGTCGTAGGCACGTTGAAGAAAGGTAGAATAGATATTACAGTAAACGATCATCCCCTGGGTGGCCAGTCCGGCGGCGAAGGTTACCGCGTGCTGTTCGGCGATGCCAACATCGAAGGCACGTTCCGGGAAGCGCTCCATCATGAATTTCAGGGAACTTCCTGTGGGCATGGCGGGGGTGATACCGACGATCTTATCGTTTTTTTCGGCAAGTTCAACCAGGGTTTTTCCAAAGACATCCTGGTATTTGGGAGGAAGATGTTTTGTTTCCTTCGGAATGATATCCCCCGTGGCCGCATCGAATTTCCCCGGAGCGTGATACGCTACCTGGTTTTCTTCCGCTTGCTTCAGTCCTTTCCCCTTTTTTGTAATTATGTGAAGCAATTTTGGGCCTTCAACAGATCTAAGACGTTCCAATTCAGGGATAAGAGCATCCAGATCGTGCCCGTCTATTGGGCCGGAATAATTAAAATTGAGCGCTTCGAAGATATTGTCGGTATCGGGTGCGTCTTCCAGTGTCACTTTGGTAAGGTATTCCTTGAGAGAACCTACACTGGGATCAATCCCGATGGCATTGTCGTTCAGGATCACGAGGATATTGGTTTTGGTCACTCCGGCGTGATTGAGGGCTTCAAACGCCATTCCGCTTGCGATGGAGGCGTCTCCCACCACGGCAATGTGCTGCCTGGAGGCAGCAGATGTCAATTGCGAAGCAATTGCCATTCCCAGCACGGCTGAGATTGCCGTGGAGCTGTGGCCCGTTCCGAAGGTGTCGAATTCACTTTCACCATGCTTCGGAAAGCCGCTGATGCCGCCTAGTTTCCGATTGGTGTGAAACAGATCACGTCTACCGGTAAGAATTTTATGTCCGTAAGCCTGGTGACCAACATCCCAGACAAGTAGATCATCGGGGGTGTTAAAGACATAGTGAAGGGCGATGGTAAGTTCGATCACGCCCAAGCTGGCACCCAAATGGCCTTCTTTGGTAGCTACGATATTAATGATGAAGTCGCGCAATTCGGAGGCGAGTTGCGGGAGTTTTTCCTTCGGAAGTTTTCGAAGGTCTTCGACTGTATTAATGGTATCCAGGAGGTTTTTCGACACCCCGCAAAGATACGCTTTGAAATTGTATATTTGAGTTTAGGAGTTTAGGAGTTTAGGAGTTTAGGAGTTAAACGAGCTTAGGCTTGAGATTTCAGAAATAACATCAATGCTAAATGGTTTGAGAAACTCCCAAACAAATAAAAGCTAAACTCATAACCTTATAACCACATAACCTTATAACCACATAACCTTTAAACAATCAAAGGAAACAATGATCAAACCTTTCGACGATACCTACTTCATGAAAAAGGCACTACAGGAAGCCCAGGATGCCTATGAAAAGGGAGAAATTCCTATCGGTGCTGTGGTGGTAGTGAAAGACAAGATCATAGCGCGTGCCCACAATCTCACCGAGACCTTAAACGACGTCACTGCTCACGCCGAAATGCAGGCGATCACTGCTGCGGCTAATTTTCTGGGTGGCAAGTATTTGAAGGATTGTACGCTTTATGTCACGATCGAGCCCTGCCAAATGTGCGCTGGGGCTTTATACTGGAGTCAGATATCGAAAATAGTCTATGGCGCCAGGGACGAGCAACGCGGTTGCATTGCCATGGGGACAAAGCTGCATCCGAAAACAAAAATGACAGGTGGTGTGATGGAAATGGAAGCATCCGAATTGCTGAAGCGGTTTTTCATTGAGAAGCGGAACCTGAACTGATGGGATGCTGAATCATACTTCGACTACCCTCAGTACGGGCGTTTCGGATGACAGTAGCATACGTTTATTTGTGGATTTGTTTATTCGTTGATAAGGACAATTTTATAACGTAGCGTCCAGATTTGTCATTCCGAACTCGATTCGGAATCTCATAGGCAATTTCAGGAGATGCTGGTATTGTTTCAGTGAAAAAATTTAAAGTATGTTGTATTATGTTACATCACAATTTCTTAAACCATTGAGCGATAAATAGTTCAGAAAGGATAAAAAAGAAAACTCCCCTGGCAAGCAGAGGAGTGAAAATAAAGTTAGTTGTGATATATCTTAGTCGTGGATCTTGCGAACTTGCGCCGCAACCATTCCTTTGCGTCCTTCTTGTTCTTCGTACTCAACTTTGTCTCCTTCGTTAAGTGCTTCACCGTTTAGACCAGTCACGTGTACAAAGATGTCTTTGCCCGTTTCATCGTTGGTGATAAAGCCGTAGCCTTTTGATTCGTTAAAAAACTTTACTGTTCCTTCCATTGTAAAAATAAATAAATTAATAATGGATAAAGTTACAGGATTAATGGTGTTGAAGGTTATGAAATTGTAATTTTTTTCGAAAAAATACTGATTTACAGCTTTTTCTTACGGCCTTCCTCCCGCATTCTGTCTATATTTTCTTTGGTGAGCATATAATCTTTAACGCTGCGTTTTTTCCAACGATGGTAAATAAAAATGGGCATCCAAAGAAAGAATAATACGGCTACCGAGATCCCAATACAAAAATCACCTGTGGCGGCATCCTCGGGTTTTATATAGAAACCATAACAGGCTGTAGCCAGAATAATGAGGAACGATATTAAAAGAAAAATCCTCATGCAGATGATCTACAGATCGAGTTTAAGATTTAGTTCCTTTAGTTGCTCTTGGTCGATTGGTGCAGGTGCATCGATCATCACATCTCGTCCGGAATTATTCTTCGGAAAGGCAATAAAATCACGAATCGTCTCCTGTCCGCCAAGGATAGCCACAAGTCTGTCGAGTCCGAAGGCAATACCCCCGTGGGGAGGTGCACCGTATTCGAATGCTTCCATGAGGAAGCCGAACTGTGCTTTTGCTTCTTCAGGGGTGAACCCGAGGTAATCGAACATTTTCGATTGGATCGCCCTATCGTGAATCCTGATAGATCCGCCTCCAATTTCGTTACCATTCATCACCAGGTCGTAGGCATTGGCCTTCACATTTCCCGGTTCGGTTTTAAGTAATTCCATCTGTCCCGGTTTTGGCGAAGTGAATGGGTGGTGCATGGCGTGGAATCGCTCTGTTTCTTCATCCCATTCCAGTAACGGGAAGTCGATCACCCAAAGGGGAGCGAATACATTGGCTTTGCGGAGTCCCATGCGTTCGGCCAGTTCCATTCGCAAAGCACTCAATTGGGCCCTGGTCTTGTTGGTTTCTCCTGAAAGTACACAGATAAGGTCACCGCTTTTAGCATCCGTAGACTCGGCCCACTTTGCAAGATCTTCCTGGTCGTAGAACTTATCGACGGATGATTTATAGCTACCGTCTTCATTACAACGAACATAGACCATCCCTTTGGCACCCACCTGGGGGCGTTTTACCCAATCGATGAGTTTGTCGATCTCTTTTCTTGAATAGCTATTTCCGCCGGGAACGGCGATTCCAACTACCAATTCCGCAGAATTAAAGACATTGAAATCCTTGTGTTGCGCCACTTCGTTCAACTCTCCAAATTCCATCCCGAAACGAATATCCGGCTTGTCGTTTCCGTATCGCTTCATGGCTTCGTCGAAGGTCATCCGTGGGAAGGCTCCCACTTCAACTCCGTTGATCTCTTTTAGTAAATGTCTGGTGAGTCCTTCGAAAGTATTCAGAATATCTTCTTGTTCAACAAAGGCCATTTCGCAGTCGATCTGTGTGAATTCCGGTTGGCGGTCTGCACGCAGGTCCTCATCGCGGAAGCACTTTACGATCTGGAAGTACTTATCCATACCTCCTATCATAAGCAATTGCTTAAAGGTTTGAGGGGATTGAGGTAGGGCGTAGAACTGGCCTTCATTCATCCTGGAAGGTACAACGAAGTCTCGCGCACCTTCAGGTGTGGATTTGATGAGGTAAGGTGTTTCAATTTCAACGAAATCTTTTGATGAAAGATAATTACGAACTGCCATTGTAACCTTGTGCCGGAACACCAGGTTGTCTCTTACCGGTTTTCTTCGGATATCGATGTAGCGATATTTCATCCTGATATCTTCCCCACCATCGGTTTCGGTTTCAATAGTAAATGGAGGTGTTAATGATGTATTCAGAACAATTATTTCAGAAACGAGGATCTCGATATCGCCAGTTGGCATATTGGGATTTTTAGATTCTCGCTCAATCACAGTACCTGTAACCTGGATAACAAATTCCCGCCCTAAAGAGGAGGCGGTCTTCATAACTGCTTCAGGACTCCTGTCTTCGTCGAATATAAGTTGTGTAACGCCGTATCGGTCTCTTAGATCGACCCAGGTCATGAATCCTTTATCCCTTGTTTTCTGAACCCAGCCGGCCAGGGTTACCTCTTTATTTATATCGGTAGATCTAAGCTCTCCGTTGGTATGCGTTCTGTACATTTTAGCGCCTTAATTTATAGTGGGCAAAGGTAAGAAGTTATTGAGTATGGAAATAATTATTGAACTATTATCGGTAAAATTCTTAAAGTGTTTAATAAAATTTAGAGAATATCCTGATTTAATAATTTTTTATCATAAAAACTTTACTAATTTTAGATACTTAACAAAAACTTAAACATTATGAAACAAAACAACCTATTCCACAGGTTATTCCTGTTTTTTCTTTTTGTTTTACCTAGTATGGTGTTGGCACAAACCACCATCACGGGTAGCGTAAATGATGAGAACGGGAATTCCCTGCCCTTTGTAAATGTAATTGAGAAAGGGACCAGCAATGGAACTACCACGGATATCGAGGGTAATTTCAGCATTAGTGTTTCCAGTACACCGGCCACACTGGTGTTCTCGTCATTAGGTCTGGAAACTATCGAACAGGAAACCTCCGGTTCTCCGGTGAACATTACCATGGCGGAATCAGCCCAGGCACTTGGAGAAGTAATTGTTACCGGTTTGGCAACGTCTACTAAGAGAGCGAACGCAGCCAACGCAGTTTCTACGATATCTGCAGCCGAGTTAACCGGAATTTCCAACCAATCCGGGCTCGACGGGGCGCTTTACGGAAAATTTAACGGAGCTGAAATCAAAGCAAACTCCGGAGCACCGGGTGGAGGTATCTCCATGCGACTAAGAGGGGTGACATCGATTTTCGGTGATCAGCAACCGCTTTTTATTGTTGATGGAGTCTATGTTGATAATTCAACTATTGGCCTAGGTAACAATATTGTTAGTGCGGCAGCCGGTGGTGGAAACCCTTCCACAAACCAGGATGATGCATCCAACCGTATTGCGGATCTGGACCCTGAAGATATCGAAAACGTTGAGATCCTCAAGGGAGCTTCAGCAGCAGCGATCTATGGATCCCGTGCAGCAGGTGGGGTGGTTATCATTACAACCAAAAGAGGTAGAAAAGGCGATCCAAAAGTTTCATTCTCTCAAGTAGTGGGATTGAGAAGTCCTACACAATTACTTGGACTTCGCGACTGGGACCCCAGTGAAATAGAAGCTTTCGGAGGGCCTGCTAACTTCAACACGGCCAACCTGAGAGACTATGAAGCAGAACTATTCGACCATACACGGGTATCTTACACTACTCGTTTTACTACTTCAGGAGGCGCGAATAAAACCGACTATTTCTTCGGCGCAACACATAAGAACGAGCCGGGTCTTGTAGACAATACCGGATATGTAAAGAGTTCGGTGCGATTGAATATCGGACAGCGATTTAACGATTGGTTCGATATTTATGTTACTTCAAACTATATTAATTCCAAGTCGGACAGAGGATTCTTTAATAACGGTAACGCGAATCGTACCGTTGGTTATGCGCTGGCATTTACATATCCATGGGAAGACCTATCACCAGTGGATGGAATCTATCCGCAGGGTGGTGCAGGTTCCAATGTACTTGAAACTGTTGCGATCACAAGGAACCGCGAAGAGATTAATCGCTTCATCGGTAGTGCTACTTCAAATATTAAAATTATCGATGGAGACATGAACCGATTGAAATTGGTTCTTCAGGGAGGATTTGATCAGTATACGCTTCGATCTACGAGTATCTTCCCAAGAGAGCTATCGTATTTCAGAGATCCAACTTCCTTAGGAGGGGTGTCTATTTCAGGTTCTACAGTGAACACGAATTTCAACTTATCCGCTTTCCTGGTACACAACCTGGATCTGAACAATGGCCTGAGTTTCACAACCCAGTTCGGTAATTTCCTTCAGGATTTCGACCGAAATACTGTGCTTACGGTTGCCACAGGTCTGAACGGTTCCCAAACAAACCTGGGACAGTCTACAAACGTTTCTACTCAGCAAACGATTATCCCTCAGAAGGATACTGGTTTCTTTGCTCAGACGGAGATCAACTGGGATGACAAGATCATCGCAACAGGGGGTATTCGAGGTGATAAGTCGACGAACAATGGAGATGTAAGCAAAACCTACTATTATCCAAAAGGAAACCTTGCGATCAATATTCACAATTTCGACGTATTTGGAGACGATAGCTTCCTTACCAGCCTGAAACCGAGAGTGGCTTACGGTGAATCGGGAAGATTTTCTGCTTTTGGAGACAGGTTCTCACTTATGAATGCGCAGTTTATAGATGGAGTCTCTGGTCTAAGTGTTGCTAATTTAAGGGGAAATCCGAATGTAGGTCCGGAACGTCAGTCTGAATTAGAATATGGTGTTGATCTTGGATTACTAGGAGGCAGGATCATATTCGAAGGAAGTGTTTATAACAAAAAGATCGACGATCTATTACTTCGAACAGATGTACCAACTTCTTCAGGATTCACAGGCGCTGTGAAAAATGCAGGTGAGTTAGAGAATAAAGGTATTGAGTTAAATCTGAATGCAGCGATTATCGACACTGAAGATCTTCAGTGGACCGCCAACTTCAAATGGTGGAAGAACGAGTCTGAAGTAACCAGACTAGATGTTCCTGCATTTACTGAGGGTGGATTCGCAGCGTCCCTGGGTACTTTCCTGATCCAGGAAGGAAAGCCAGTAACGCAGATCGTTGGTACGTATAATCCGGCCGACTTCACCGCTGCTGAAATAGCTGAAAGAGATCCTGAAGGTGATGGATTCTTTGTTTATGGTGATGCAGAACCAGACTATCAAATGTCATGGTTCAACTCGTTGAGCTATAAAGGATTCGACTTAACCTGGCTATGGCATTGGAAAGAAGGTGGTGATGCGATCAACCTTACAACCTTACTTTATGACCTAGCAGGTACAACCTGGGATTATGACGATTTCGGATTAGATCCATCGGGCCAATTGGCCAACGGACCTTACCGTGCAAGTCAGGCGTTCGTGAACCCCGATCCTGTGATCGAAGACGCTGGTTACATCAGATTACGTGAGATAGCTCTTTACTACACCTTCCCGGATGAGTGGTTCGATTTCCTCGACAGTGTTAGATTTGGAGTATCAGGTAGAAACCTGATCAATATCTTCGACTACAATAGTTATGATCCGGAATCTTCTAACTTCGGAAATAATGTATTGGCGAACAATGTGGAGGTAACTCCTTATCCAGCATCGAAGTTTGTGAACTTTCACCTGAATGTTAATTTCTAAAAAAAACAGTATGAAAAATATATATGTAAAAATCTTTTTCTTCGCCTTGATCATGGTCGTTGGTGGCTGTGAGCTAGAGGAAATTGAGAATCCTAACGCACCTGCTGTGGAAAGTTTCGACGAAGGTGCTTCACAAGCCGATATCCAGCTACTTGCTGCTGGTGTTGAAGCTGTGATGAGAAATGACCTTGAATTCCACTATGATACCATGAGTATCATAGCCAGGGAATATTACGATCTTTCAGGGGTAGACCCACGATTTACCGGAGAGCTACTGAAGGGGCCACTAGACAACAACGGCTTCCTTACAACTCGTGCTTTTGCGGCATGGTACAAGGTTGTGAAAGGAGCAAATGTTCTACTGAATGCGGTTGAGAATTCTCAGGCTGGTTTTAGTGATGCAGATAAGAATGGCTATTATGGCTATGCGAATACTCTGAAGGCCTATGCCTTGCTGATGGTTTTAAACCGTCAGTATGAAAATGGAATTCGTTTGGATGTTGCAGATCCTGACAACCTTGGGCCTATTGTAGGCTATGACGAAGCATTAAACGGTATCCGAGCATTATTGGATGAAGGTTTTGCTAATCTCGCTAATGCGGGCGGCAGCTTTGATTATGACCTGAGTTCGGGATTTGATGGTTTCGATACTCCTTCTGCCTTTGCGCAGTTCAACAGGGCTGTCGCTGCACGTGTTGCACTTTATCAAGGTAATATGGGAGAGGTGCGTACACTTCTGAACGCTTCATTCTTCGATATCAACGGAGATCTGAACACGGGCGTAGCACATGTTTTTGGACTAACAGGTAATGATATTTCAAATGCGCAATTCCATGTGCCTAACCAGTCCGGACAGGAATTCATGATCCATGATTCATGGGTTGCAGATGCCGAAGCTGGAGATTCAAGAGTAGCTGAAAAAGCTAATTTATACTCACCCGGTGATCCTCCGGTTCCTACGACTGTTAGTTTCGACGGTCTTTCTGCCGATTATCAGATCGCGGTTTACGACAGCAATGTTGATCCTGTTTATCTCATCCGAAATGAGGAATTGATCCTGATGTATGCTGAAGCCCAGGTGAATAATAGTACGTCTGAAGCTCTCGCTGCAATAAATCGCGTTCGAAATGCTGCGGGTATTGGTGATTACACCGGACCAACAGATGAAATGGCTCTGATTGAGGAGATCCTGTTCCAAAGACGCTATTCATTATTGGCGGAAGGACATCGTTTGGTTGACCTCAGACGTCTTGGACGCCTGAACGAGAATTACATTCCGCTTGACCGTGCCGGAGACAACATCATTGATTCCTTCCCAACACCATTTAACGAAGGACTATAATGTTTGAGATAAGATTCTCTTGAATCGAAAAACCCTCTCCAACCGGAGAGGGTTTTTTATTTATGCCGCCTGGTCTAATTCAATATTTTCAACAGGCTTTTTTCGCGATCGCCATCTTCGAATTCTCAACTTGAGCCTGTGGACAAGATAGAATAGTACTGGTACAATGATCAGGGTAAGGAATGTCGCAATGATCAATCCGTAAATCACTGCCCAGGCCAATGGACCCCAGAAGATCACATTGTCACCTCCCAGGTAGAAGTTGGCATCGAATTCAGTAAACATTGAAAAGAAGTCGATATTCACTCCAATGGCCAACGGGATCAATCCAAGTACGGTTGTGATGGCTGTTAAAATCACAGGACGAAGTCTTGCACGTCCTCCGCGAATAATGATCTCCTTAATATCTTCCTTCGGAAGCAGGGTGTCATCGGGAAGACCTTGTTCAACGATACGCCGGTCTATCAGTAACTGGGTGTAATCCAGCAATACAACCCCGTTATTTACTACAATTCCCGCAAGCGAAATAATACCCATCATCGTCATCATGATCACGAACGATGCTCCTGTAGCCAGAATTCCTCCGAATACTCCTATGAAACTAAGGAAGATAGCTAACATGATGATAGTAGGCTTGGATAAGGAACTGAATTGAAAAATAAGGATCAGCATGATTAGTCCCAGACCCGAAAAGAACGCTCCCATCAGGAATGCCATTTGCTTGTTCTGTTCTTCGATCTGACCTGTATAATCGATTTGAATCGATTCCGGCAAGCCTTCGTAATTCTCCATTTCCGTCTGGATTTTACTTACTATCGCACCGGCATCTGTATATCCGGGTGCTAATGCGGAATAAACCGTAACAACTCTGCGCGTATCCCGGTGTTTAATAGCACTGAATGAAGAGGTGTTTTTCTGTTCTGCCACTGCTGAAATCGGAACTTCCTTTATCTGCCCGTTGGCTGGATCCCGGAAGGTGATATTCTGGTTGAATAGGGCCGAGGTGCTGTAACGGTCATTTTTGTCGAATCGAACGTTAATATCATAGTCTTCCCCGTCCTTTTTGAAAACACCAGCCTTTTCTCCAAAAAGCGATCGCCTTAACTGGTTTGCTACCATACCGGCGGGAACCCCCAGTTCTCCGGATTTCTCTCGGTCGACAACTACTTGCATGGCCGGTTTCCCTTTGTTCACATCGATTTTCAATTCGTCAATACCTGCAACGCTTTTAGAATTGATGTAATTTCGCATGGCTTCGGCCGTTGCGATAAGTTCGTCGTAATCATCACCTTCCAGTTCGATATTGATGGGATACCCGGCCGGCGGCCCCACAGCGTCTTTTTCAACAGAAATAGCAACCCCTGGATAAATACCCTGGAGGGCCTCCTGAACGCGCTTTCGTAAAATTTCCGAATCCTTACCCTTTCGGTACTTGAACTCCCGCATGGTAGCGGTTATCTTACCACGGTTCGGCATTTCCGCAGCACTTCCACCATCTGTCATTGGATTCCCTGCGCCTTCACCCACCTGTGAAACCGCCGATTCCACAAGGAAGTTATACTGATCTCCTTCAATATATTCCCTGTCATTCAGAACAGTATACACGCGTTGTTCGATCTGTCGTGTGATCTTGTTTGTCTTGTCAATATCAGTGCCTTCCGGATATTCGATATAGACAATGATCTGGTTGGGTGTATTGTCCGGGAAAAATTCCACACTGGTTCGCTGTGATCCGATAGAAGCACCAAAGCCCATAAATACCACAATTAGTAGAGCAAAAATTCCAACAACAAATACAACGGGCTTACGTCCACTAAGTGCCCAGGCTAGAAAACTTTGATATGAATTCTCAATCCTTGATAAGATTCTTTTCTGAAAAGTCATCGAAGCACGTTTCAGTACAAAGCGGTAAATCCAGAACAGTAAAACTACAACGATCATTAGTGAACCCAAACCGCGCATTTGTCCTCCAACTACATAGATGAAAGCTCCTAGTGGGGCCATGATCACGGTTAATCGCACCAATTGTTTTGTGGTTAACACCTTTTCCCCTGTTTCCATGAATTGTGATACCAGCATGGAGTTGATGAATATTGCCACAAACAACGAGGATCCTAATACCACAGAAAGTGTAATAGGGAAGAAGATCATGAAT
This sequence comes from Aureitalea sp. L0-47, assembly GCF_026126405.1. Taxonomy (GTDB): domain Bacteria; phylum Bacteroidota; class Bacteroidia; order Flavobacteriales; family Flavobacteriaceae; genus Pukyongia. Next base: position 141,773 of record NZ_JAFMTQ010000002.1, on the reverse strand, counting down.
TCACCCATTATTCCGGGCCATAATCCTAATGGGATAAAAGCAGCTACGGTAGTAAGCGTAGAAATGATAATAGGAAACGCGATCTCCCCGATTCCTTTTTTAGCGGCCTGGATTCGGGACATACCTTCTTCATCCATGAGGCGGTAGACATTCTCAACCACCACAATCCCGTTGTCCACCAGCATACCGAGACCCATGATGAGTCCGAAAAGTATCATGGTATTCATCGTATAACCCAAGAGTGACAGTATCATGAAACTCATGAACATCGACATTGGTATTGCAAATCCTACGAACAGGGCATTTCGGAAACCGAGGAAGAACATAAGGACGGTTACCACCAGGATAATACCGAAAATGATGTTATTCACAAGGTCACTTACCTGGTTATCTGTTTTGGCACTTTGGTCGTTCGCTTTTGTAACCGAAAGATCCGGCGGAAACACATTTGTTGTAACATTCTCCAGGATATCGTCAATCTGCTCAACCGCCGCGATCATATTTTCTCCGGAACGTTTCTTAACGTCCAGCATGACCACATTGTCACCAAAATCCCTTGCGTAGGTAGTTTTGTCTTCCTCTTCGAAGCGAATCTCGGCAATATCCCGAAGGTAAATGGGTCCGTTTTCGTTCTTAACCACGAAATTCTCAAGTTCCGAAGGTTTGTCAACTTCCCCAAGAACACGAATAGTTCTTCGCTGTCCACTCGTAATGAGATTTCCGGCAGACATGGTCATGTTTTCGTTTCGGATGGTATTCAGAATATCGTCAAAACTCACTTGAGCTGCCATCATTTTATAGATGTCTACCGCTACTTCAACCTCAAGTTCCTGAGCTCCGCGGATATCTACCTCCTTGATCTCTTTGAGCTTTTCTATCTCGTCCTGAAGGATTTCTGCGTATTCCTTTAGCTTTACCACCGGGTAATCCCCTGTGATATTAATATTGAGAATTGGCATTTCCTCGCTCAAACTCAGATCGAACACATTGGGTTCTACTTTGGCACCATTGAACAACGGCCAGTCTTCATTCGCTTTTTCGCTGTCCACCTCATCTTTCACCTTCTGTTTGGCTTGTTCAACTTCTATATTTTCATCAAATTCTACAGTGATTATTCCGTAATCCTCCTGGGAGGTAGATAGTATCTCAACCACATTGGAGACATTTCTCAACTTCTCTTCAAGAGGATCGACTATGAGTCTTTCGATATCTTCGGAAGTGTTACCTGGATAGGGAATAGAGATATAGATCTTCGTCTCATTCACTTCGGGGAAGCTTTCCCTGGGCATACTTTGATATGCCTTCAGACCCAGCAACAGGAACAGGCCGATCATCACATAGATGATGGTTGGGTTATCTATGGCCCAACTGGACAGGAAGAACTCCTTATTAACCTTTTTCTTCTTCGCACTCATGGTCTATTGGTTTATTATTTTAACTTCCTGCTCATTCTTTATCGATCGGGCGCCTTCAATAATGATGGATTGGCCAGATGTAAGTCCGGAAAGCACCTCTATATAGTCTCCCTGGGCCTTCCCGGTTGAAATAGTTTGTTGTCTAGCCCTGGAATTACCATTGCCAGAATTACTCTCAACCGCCAGGTACACATACTGCTCTCCTTCGGCATTTTCAGAAATAACACTTAACGGGATCAGTATGGCCTCTTCATTTGTATAGTCGTTTATCCTTAGGCGAGCGGTAAGATTTGGTTTTATGTTTCCATTACTGTTGGGCACGTCCACTTCAACGGTGAATGCGCGGTTATTTGGGTTGATATAGTTCCCGGTTTGACGAATTTCCGACTTGATTTCTTCGCCCAGCATGGGTAATGATATAGCAACTTCTTTACCCGGAATAACACTTTTAATATAGCGTTCAGGAACTTCTGCCTGAATGTACATATCGTTCAGGTTTACAATCCTAAACAAAGCTTGCCCCGGCGATACAACGGTCCCCTGGTCCGTGATCACATCGTCTATCACTCCTGAAAAAGGTGCTCTTACCGTAGTTTTACCCAGTTGACTCTCCAGTTGTTTTACTGAATTACTCGTGGCCTCGTAGTTGGCTTTCGCCTGCAGGTATTGAATTTCTGAACCTATCTTCTGCTGCCATAGCCTTTCCTGTCTGTCGAAAGTAGTCCTCGCGAGTTCTTCCTGTACTTTCAACTGGCTCAACTGACTCCCTAGTCCGCCGTCGTCTATACGTGCAAGTACCTGGCCTTTACGAACCCTGTCGCCTTTTTTAACCAGTACTCTTGTTAGGACTCCCTGGTATTCTGGATAAATAATGACATTCTGGTTTGTTTCTACGTTCCCCTGAATTTCAATGAAATGTTGGAAAAGGGTATCTTTTAATTTCATTGTTGTCACCAGGGCAGCGTTATCTGTTGTATCCAGTTTCTTAATTGCTGCTTCTAGTTCCGACAGCTCATTCTGGATTTCAGTTTGAGTGGCGCGAAGTTCAACTTTACGGGCAAGCATATTTTCAAGGTTGCCCTCTTCAATTAATGCTTCCACGCTTTGTTTATTTCCATCTCCTCCGCATGCGCTTAGAAGGAAAGCTAGTGTAAGAATGAATGCGAATTTTTTCATTTTCTAAAGTGGTGTTATTAGTTTTTAAGTTGAGGTGTATTGAGGACAGTTTCCAATTCTGTTTTGGCGTTTATCACATCCAGCATCGACTGAAAGTACTGTTGTTGGGCAGTGTATAACTGTGTCTGTGCCTGGCGAAGTTCGAAACTACTGGCGATCCCTTCGGTGAATTTCACCTGGTTCTTTTGTTCGATTCGCTCGGCCAGCGATAAATTTTTCTTCGAGTTTTGGTAGTTCTCTACTGTGAACTGATAGTTACTTTTGGCAGTGTCGAATTGTAACTGGATATTCTGAACAGTTTCTTCCAGCTGTGTCTTAGATTGTTCCAGGGAGATTTTAGCCTGCTGAGTCCTGGCGCCACGCATACCACTGCTAAGAATGGGAATGTTCATTGAAACCCCAAGTATGGAAGATTGAAACCAACGCTGATCCGAATCCAGGAAAGTGAAATCATTGCTGTTTGCCTGGGTGGCGTAGTTTATAAAAGCATTAAGCCTGGGTAAGGCCCGGCTTTTTTCAAGCTTTAATTCGAGATTGCGTTGCTCGGTTAGATTAAAAGCGATCTTGTAGTCTATATTATCTTCAACGTTGAGATTACTTTCCATGAAATTCAGGTTGATATTTTCCTGGGCCAGGTCGTCCAGACCTTGAGAAAGCAATACTTCTTCGGAAGTATCGATACCGAGTGCTACTTTAAACATTTGCCTGGCGATGTCTTCAGTTCGCTTAGCGTTATTGAGCTGGGTTTGTACATCAAGTAAGGTGATCTCCAGCTGTTCCACGTCTTCTTCCTCGGCAAGTCCATTTTCGAAGATCTGCCGTGTTTCAAACAAGTTATTCTCGAGATTCTCTTTGTTTTTCTGAAATATAGCAACCAGCTCTTCAGCAAGTAAAACGCTTCCATAAGCATTGATCACTCCTTTTCGAATTTCGAGTTGTACCTTTTGATCGGCATTTTCGGTATAATCCAGGAATGTTTTCGCTGCCTGAAGTCCAACCAGGTAACTACCATCAAAGATCAGTTGTTCCAGCGTGGCCGTTGCCGAAACTATCTGTGGAACACCGAATACTACGGGCACGAAAGTTCCCGGTTCACCCCCTGTAAACTCACCGGGGATAAGCGTAACTGGCTGTTTTAAGTTGTTCTGATAATTCAGGTTCGCATTTAGCTGTGGTAACCCTGTTGCCGTAGTTTCCCATTTTTGTTTTATGGCTTTGGCGATGTCTCTTCGGGAGTTGAGAGCAGTGTAATTGCTGTCGAGCGCAAAGGATATTGCCTCTTCCAACGTAAACTGATACGTCTTGGAATTTTGTCCGAAGGACAATAGAGTCCCTGCGAGCAAAAGCAGTAGTACGGTGTATTTACGCATTGTGTACAGTTGTTTTTATGAATTTATTGAGTGTTTTTAGTCCTTCATTGGTCACAATTCCACGAAGGTGATATTCGAGATAATCTTCAAATAATTGAATCTTTGGGAATTGATGTACGGGGAATAGGGCTTCGTCTTTTATGCCATTCACACCGATAAAGTAGATCCTTGAAACAAAGTCGATGTCCAGGTTCTCACGGTAAAGTCCCATTGCTACACCACGCTTGAGGTTCCTCAAGGTACATTCACTCATCTTCTTGTAGTGCTGGGCTTTGAGCGCCTCATGGATCTCCGGATAATATTTCTGCAATTGATATTGGGGAGAGGTTTTTTCATTCTTCAAGTGAACCATCACGAGTTTTTTGATCTCGTACAGTTCTTCAATCGGGTTCTTCTGAAGGTCACATATACAATCAATACCATGAGAGATCAATTCAAACATATTCATGGTGACCTCGTGAACAAGCTCAGTCTTATTCTTAAAATGAGTATAAATGGTTTTTTTTGAAATAGCCAACTCGTTCGCAATATCATCCATGGTTACACTCTTGAAGCCAAGGGTGATGAACATTTCAGAAGCTTTATGTATAATCTTATCTTTCATATGAAGCGCAAAAATAGCTAAGGAAACTTTTAGAACTACAAAAGTTTCCAAAGTTTTACAATTATTTAACATACTGATCAACTAGGGATTTGTGAGACGTTTTTATCATTTCTTTGACATGTAGAACAATTACAAGCCGTATTTTAGCAGGAAATTTTGCCTGAATGGAATTACTAAAAGTGTATAGCCAGTCGCTGGAGGAAGAGCTTGAAAAAGCGGTTTTGATCCGTGAGCCCGAACAGCTCTACGAACCCATAAGATACATTATTACTCTTGGGGGTAAACGCTTGCGTCCTGTGCTTACGCTGTTGAGTTGTGATTTCTTCGGAAAGGACTACAAGGCGGCGATGAATGCTGCCTTAGCCGTAGAACTCTTTCATAACTTCTCACTTATCCACGATGATATTATGGACAATGCACCCCTGCGAAGGGGAGAAGAAACCGTTCATGAGAAGTGGGATTTAAATACAGGGATCTTATCCGGCGATGCCATGCTAATCCTGGCGTATAAACTTTTCGAAGCCTACGAGCCCCAACTTTTCAGGGATCTGGCCCGGCTGTTCAGCAAAACGGCTATAGAAGTATGTGAAGGTCAGCAATACGATGTGGATTTTGAACGTAGGGATGATGTGACCATCGACGAATACATCAGGATGATCGATTATAAAACAGCGGTGCTAATCGGGGCATCGATGAAAATGGGTGCCATCGTTGCCGGCGCTTCGGTTTCATGCCAGGAGAATATTTACGAATTCGGAAGAAACCTGGGGATAGCTTTCCAGTTACAGGATGATTACCTGGATGCATTCGGAAATCCTGAATCCTTCGGAAAACAGATTGGTGGAGATATCATCGCCAACAAAAAAACCTTCCTATATCTCACGGCCCTGAAATTGTGTAACCCTTCGGAAGCGGCCGAGCTTCGTCATTTATACAGTATTAGTCCCAAGGACCCTTCAGAAAAAATAAATATCGTAAAGAGGTTGTTTGAAAGCTCCGGGGCTGTGGAAGCGGCGGAAAAGGAGATCAGTTTATACACGAACAAAGCAAATAAAGTCCTCGATACCATTCAAATTTCAGAAGAGAGAAAGGAAAGTCTTCGGGAATTTGGTGAGTGGCTCATGCAAAGAAAAGTTTAGAAAAACACCCTGAAGAAAGGCATCCAGGCGTTGGCGTAGATGCTCTGTTCTTCATCGTAAAGCAGGTCATAACGCACCCCAATCGTTACATTATTGGTCCTGAAACCCGCACCCACAAACAAGGCGGGATACCAGTAATTTTCATCTTCAAATCCCAGGCTGGCATCGTATGACCGGTTCACATTAAGCTCTTCAAACTCGGCAGACAGCTGGATTTCTGGAATTACATTGTACAGTGAGATCACACTCCCGCCCAGTATCGTTGAGGTATAGGTGTCTTTTTGGCTATTATATGTTCCGTTGAGTCCAACACCAAGAGCAAAACGTTGATCAAACTGGTAAATAGCACTTGGTGCCAGGGTCCCACTAAAAAACCCGTTGCCAAAACTCAACCCAATACCACCACCAAACCGCACATTGCGCCAAAAGTTGGATGGAGCTTCTACCTCCTGGGCGTAAGTAGTAAAATTTGAAAGAACAACACAAAAAATACAGGATAAAACAAGGCGTTTATAAAAGCTTCTCATGCAAGTACAGTTAATGGGTTCGCTTCATAAATATATATAATTTAAAGTCTTAGTTATTTGATTTGTTGTATTTTTGTACTCGTTTATCAAACTTATAGCCTCGGTTATCTGAACAATGGATCGATATTCTTTTCTCAACGCGGTACACCCTTCGTACATCGCAGAACTTTACGATAAATATTTGCAATTCCCGGATTCTGTAGAACCGAGTTGGCGAGCGTTTTTCCAGGGCTTTGACTTTGGAATCGAAAATGGATCCATAGAAGCGCTGGGTATCGAGAGTCCCATTGGTGAAATTCCCGAGCATGTGCATAAAGAATTCCAGGTGATTCGGCTCATAGATGGATACCGGAGCAGGGGCCACCTTTTTACGGCTACTAACCCGGTTCGTGCTCGAAGAAAATACAGTCCAACACTAGCTATTGAGAACTTCGGTTTATCTCAGGAAGATATGCAATCCACTTTTCAGGCCGGTGAGATCATTGGGATCGGGGAAGCTACTCTGGAAGTGATCATTGAGCATCTTGAAAGCATCTATTGTGACAGTATTGGGGTGGAGTACATGTACATTCGGAAGCCCGAAGAGGTAGAATGGATTCAGAATAAACTGAATATAAACGACAATCAACCCAATTTCAATAAGGAAGAAAAGCTGCACATTCTTAAGAAATTGAATGAAGCCGTAGCATTCGAAAATTTCCTTCACACAAAATATGTGGGTCAGAAACGATTTTCCCTTGAAGGAGGTGAAAGCCTGATCCCGGCTATTGATGCTCTGGTTGAAAATGCTGCTGAGAAAGGGGTTGAAGAATTTGTAATGGGAATGGCGCACCGTGGTCGATTAAACACGCTCACGAATATCTTTGGAAAGAGCGCTAAAGATATATTTAGCGAATTCGACGGTAAAGATTACGAACAGGAAGTGTTCGACGGGGATGTGAAATATCACCTTGGATGGACTTCCCACAGGCTTTCGGATTCAGGAAAAAAGATCAATCTTAATATCGCTCCTAATCCATCACACCTGGAGACCGTTGGTGCTGTTGTTCAGGGTATCGCCAGGGCGAAGCAGGACAGATATCACAAGGATAATATCGAAAAGGTTTTACCAATTGTTGTCCATGGAGATGCTGCTATCGCGGGACAGGGACTTGTTTACGAGGTAGTGCAAATGGCCCAACTGGATGCCTACAAGACTGGTGGAACGATTCACATAGTGGTGAATAACCAGGTTGGTTTTACAACCAATTACCTGGATGGTAGATCTTCTACCTATTGCACGGATGTGGGTAAAGTAACACTCTCTCCGGTCATGCACGTTAATGCCGATGACGCAGAAGCTGTGGTTCATGCAATGCTTTTCGCCTTGGATTACAGGATGGAATTCGGAAGGGATGTGTTTATCGACCTGTTAGGCTACAGGAAGTACGGTCATAATGAAGGAGATGAGCCCCGCTTCACCCAGCCAAAATTATACAAGGCTATCGCTAAGCAGAAGAACCCAAGGGATATCTACGCAGAGAAGCTTTTGGCCCAGGGTGTTATCGAGGAAGGTCATACCAAAAAACTAGAACAGGAATACAAAGAGAAACTTGAGGAGAAACTGGTAGATTCAAGGAAGGAAGAAAAAACAGAGATCACTGCTATCATGAAGGATGAATGGGAAGGATTCCATTATTCGAAGCAGGACAAAATGCTGAATACCTTCGACACCACTGTGTCTCAGGACGGTCTCACAGAAGTGGCTGGAGCAATCACTTCATTACCAGAAGACAAGAAATTCTTACGGAAAATATCACGTTTGATCGAGAGTCGTCGCAAGATGTACTTCGAAGAGAACAAACTGGATTGGGCCATGGGTGAACTGTTGGCTTACGGAACTCTGCTTAAGGATGGATATGATGTTCGGATCACAGGACAGGATGTCGAGCGGGGAACCTTCTCGCACCGTCATGCCGTGATCAAAGTTGAGGATAGTGAAGAGGAGATCGTCTTACTTAACGACCTCGGATCGGAGCAGGGCGATTTCTACATCTATAATTCGTTGCTTTCTGAATACGGCGTAGTTGGTTTCGACTATGGATATGCCATGGCGAGTCCGAAGACCCTTACGATCTGGGAAGCCCAGTTTGGGGATTTCAGTAACGGAGCACAGATCATGATAGATCAGTACATTTCTGCTTCCGAAGATAAGTGGAAAGCCCAAAACGGGTTGGTTATGCTGCTGCCGCATGGTTATGAAGGACAGGGAGCCGAGCACTCTTCGGCAAGGATGGAACGTTATCTTCAGCTTTGTGCAACCGACAATATGTACGTGGCAGATTGCACCACGCCGGCGAATTTCTATCATTTGCTAAGAAGGCAAATGGTTACCGATTTTAGAAAACCTCTCATTGTTTTCACTCCGAAAAGCTTGTTGCGCCATCCAAAGGTGGTGTCGACAAAAGAAGAGCTTGCCAATGGCAGTTTCCAAATGTTGATAGACGATACGGATGCTACGGCGGCAAAGACGAAAACGGTTGTTTTTGTAACAGGAAAGTTCTATTACGATCTCCTGGAAAGAAAAGAAGAAACCAAGCGAGATGATGTGGCACTGGTGAGGATCGAACAATTGTTCCCCTTGCCAAAAAATGAAATTGAAGCCACGCTGAAAAAATATAAGAACGCCAAAGATATCGTGTGGGCGCAGGAAGAACCACGAAATATGGGAGCCTATTCTCATATAATGATGCATTATGAAGCATCCAGGAACTGGAGAGCATGTAGCAGGAAAATGTACGCTGCACCGGCTTCAGGAAGTTCTGTCCGCAGTATGCAGAGACACCAGCGGGTAATAGATATGGTGTTCGACCCAAGTATTAGTAATGATTAATTCTGAAAAAGATAATTAGAACATATGCCTTTAGAAATGAAAGTCCCATCACCGGGAGAGTCAATTACCGAAGTCGAAATCGCTCAATGGCTAGTTGAGGATGGCGATTATGTGGAAAAAGACCAGGCGATCGCCGAGGTAGATAGCGATAAAGCAACCCTTGAACTACCTGCTGAGGCAAGTGGCGTCATTACCCTCAAGGCAGAAGAAGGTGATGCCGTAGCTGTGGGTGAAGTTGTATGCCTTATCGATACGGATGCACCAAAGCCGGAAGGGGTTGAACCATCAAAAGAAGAATCCAAAGAAGAAACCAATCAGCCCGCTTCAGAAGAAAAAAAGGAGCCGGCAAAAACTGAAAACAAATCCAAGACGTACGCCACAGGCACTCCTTCGCCAGCGGCTAAGAAAATCCTGGATGAGAAAGGAATCGATCCCGCAACCGTTTCAGGGACAGGAAGAGATGGCAGAATTACTAAGGATGACGCATCTAAAGCCATTCCTTCAATGGGTACTCCGGGTCTTGGAGGAAGAGGTTCAGAGCGCAAGAAGTTGTCGATGCTAAGACGAAAAGTAGCCGAAAGACTGGTGGCTGCCAAGAATGAAACAGCCATGCTCACCACTTTCAATGAAGTGGATATGGGACCTATCTTCGAACTGAGAAAGCAATACAAAGAGACATTTAAGGAGAAGCATGAAGTTAGCCTGGGATTTATGTCGTTCTTCACTCTGGCAGTGGTTCGAGCTCTGGAACTGTATCCGGACGTAAATTCAATGATCGACGGAGATTACAAAATTACTTACGACTACAAGGATATCTCTATTGCTGTATCCGGACCAAAAGGATTGATGGTGCCGGTAATCCGAAATGCTGAGAACCTTACATTCAGAGGAGTTGAATCTGAAGTTAAAAGACTTGCGCTTCGCGCAAGGGATGGAGAGATCACGGTAGACGAGATGACTGGCGGTACATTTACCATATCCAACGGAGGTGTATTTGGCAGTATGTTATCCACACCTATTATCAATCCTCCTCAATCGGGTATCCTGGGAATGCACAATATTGTAGAAAGGCCGGTTGTGAAAAACGGAGAGATCGTTATTGCGCCTGTAATGTTCGTGGCCTTAAGCTACGACCACCGTATTATCGATGGAAGAGAATCTGTTGGATTCCTGGTGGCAGTAAAAGAAGCCCTTGAAAATCCGGTGGAGTTGTTGATGGACAACGACGTGAAAAAAGCACTGGAACTGTAGAAATTCAGTTAGAAAAATTGCAAATAAAAGCCCGGTCGTGCCGGGCTTTTATTGGTTAGTTAGTTGAAATCTTAACGGACTTATTTATATGAAACAAAATAGTTTAATAAGTTCAGTAAAACGATTGAAACAACGAAGACAGCTATCACAATGAAAAGCACCTTTTTTGTAGTCGGTTTACCGCCATTGTTATCCTTAGTTACCATAAGATCTTTCACAGCGCTAAGGTGGCAAAGATTTGCAAAAAGTGAAATACGTGTTAACACGTAATTAATTAAAGTCCACGGTTTTATTGTAGTTTATCGTGGTGCTCCTTGGCCCAACTGAGAAGGCTGTTTGTCTTGGGTTCCAGCTTCAGTTTGTTGATAATATTCGATCTGTGTTTTTCCACAGTTCGGTAAGAAATAAAGAGTAAGGAAGCGATCTCTTTGTTCGTTTTATCCCGGGCTATCAATTTTAGGATCTTTTTTTCTGAAGGGGTTAATACATTCAGTGCTTCATCGTCTGCACTATTTGTGTTGAGCATATCCTTAATTTTCTGACTGAAATAAGGTTTCCCTTCTGAAACGGTTTCGATACAGTTCTCGATTTCTTCGATGGCGAATTCTTTCAGAATGTATCCGAAGATGTTCAATTCCTGGGCTTTGTTATATAGCTCTTTTTCTTTGTGAATAGTGATAAGAACGATCTTAGTATTTATACCGTTGGTCTTGCATTTTTTGGCAATTTCAAGGCCAGACATAAAGGGCATTTGGATATCCAGAATTGCAATATCTGGTTTTAACTTTGTGATTAGGTTATATGCTTCCCGTCCGTTGGATCCACTGCCCACAATGTTATAGCGCTTCTCAATAAGGAAATCATTCAATCCTTTGAGAAGCAGGGGATGGTCGTCTGCAGTTATAATTGATTTGTGTTTCACGAAATAGGAAATTGAAATTGTAAGGTAGTTCCGTTATTTGCTTTCGATTCGACTTTCATCTGCCCGTCCAGGAACCGTGTGCGTTCCACCAGTGTTTTTAGTCCTAAGGATTTTACGTTTTGCAGTTTGTCCGAGAAGTCGAATCCAACTCCATTATCCTTAATGGAGATTACTACAAAGTTAGCCATTTTTTTCACGGAAATCTTACTTGCCTCTGCTTTTGCGTGTTTTAATACATTACTCAGGCTCTCCTGGACAATCCGGTAGATGTTTACTTCTGCCTCCTGGTCAAATATATTATCTATATTCTCTATTTCTGAAGAGATGAACAATGTGGTGTTTTCGTCTATCTGAGTAATCGTGTGCTCAAGTGCTTTAGTAATACCCAATTCCTGCAACTGGAATGGGTGCAGGTCCCTGGAAATAGCTCTAACCTCTTCAATGGTTTCATCGATCATATTTTTGGTTTCGGCATCACCGGAGGCCATGAGCTTATTTTTTACAACTAGTAATCGCTGTCCCAGTCCGTCGTGCAGGTCTTTGGAAATCCTCATTCGCTCTTCCTCCTGGGAGACGATGAGTTCCTGACTGAATTTCTCCTGCATCACCTTTCGGTTCTTAAAATACAACTGGTTTCTATACAACAGAATAACCCCAAATAGTAACAATAAGGCCACTCCACCAAAGATCATTAACTTCTTAAAGGTTTGGTTGTCCTTTTCTAGAAGCTGAATGCTGGCTTTTTGCTCTACCAGTTCCTTTTCATTCTTTTCGGTTTCGTACAGGGTTTGGTAATACGCCAGCGAGTTTGCGACTCCTTTGTTATAGATGTAATCTTTTAATTCGGAGTAAGCTTCTTCGTGTTCCAAAGCCTTTCTGAAATTACCTTGGGCCGTATATATATCCGACAATAACTTATGAGAGGAAAGAATGTTTTCCTCATATTTGAGTGTTTCGGCTTTGTCGAGTTTTTGTTTTGCATAATTAAGGGCAATACCGTACTCGGCTTTCGCATAATGATACCTGGCATTCGCTCCAAGATACTGAGATGAGGTAATGAGATCGTCTTGGGAGTTCTCGTGAAACTGATTTATGAGGATCAGGTAATCTTCAGCGGCTGCAATTTGCCCGCTTTCACAATAATAGTCCACCAGTTCGGCATAAACGTACATCTCATTGGAGATCTCCAGATCATTATCTCTTGAATTATCAATGGCCTCTTTCGCTTTAAACAAGTACTCGAGATATTTGATCTTATTCCCGATCTTTTCGTAATCGAGCGCCTGGTTATAATATTCAGTAGGGAGATGGTGAAGCAGTCCCAGAGATTCAATTTTTTTAATGTTCTTTTCCCGTTCTATCATCGCCTTCTCATGAAAGCCATTCATGCTGAACATAGTGGTGATACCTTGTTGGGCGTAAAACATATATTCATAATCCTTCAGCGCCTCGAAATAATTGTACGCCTTGCGATAGCTTTCACCGGCTGGAACGAATTTACCCAGGTTGGAATAAGCCTGTCCACTAAACAAATAGGCATCGGCTATGAAAAGGGAATCTTTTTCAGTAAAACTGGCAATCGCCATTTTATAGTCCTCAATGGCGTCAGTCAGATTAAGCTTGTAATTCGACCCACCTCGTTTTAAGTATAGTCCACCAAGCAAGTAGCTGTCCTTTATCTTATACTTTCGAGCTAAGATCCCATCGATGATCGTTAGTGCTTCTCGAGGTTCATTTTTCACCGAACTCAGGCTATAATGAACATTGATCATCTTTCTGGCTGCTGCCTCGATGCTATCCATCTCTTTTGCAATTTCAATATACTGCAGGCTGTAGTTGATGAAGCTGTTTATATCGGTTCTCTTAGCAATACTCACCACCGAATCCATAGCTATCAACCGTTCTTGCGAGTTACTGGAATTTTCGGATAGATCTAAATAGTATTGAATGTCCTGTGCCCGGGAAGAAAGGGACAGGAGAATTAAAAATAAAAGAAAGAATTTAGGCAACGCCTTCATATATAAGCTTATTGGGGGACTAGCTTCCGACAAATATAGGCTATTCTGTTCTATTTCAGGTAAAGAACGTTTCTCCCGTAGTCTATTACGGCACGGTTCTCTTTTAGAAAATCGGCCCCGAGAATTCCCTCTACGGGTTTTTCTTCTACCTGAATAAGTGCTTCATTTACATGGCTTAGATCGAAGATAACAAAGTCCATTTTATTGTATTGCTTCTCTCCCACCTGGAATCTGTTGTTCCTGGCAACATGAGTTTCCATATTCGTTGCACCCGCCCCCGCCGCTTTTAATTCGCTTTGTTCGGTAAGCATGATAAAACGATCTACACTGGAGAAGCCGATACAACTGCTGGAAGCTCCTGTATCTACTATGAAATCACCTTTTATTTCATTTACCCTGGCTTCAACTTTGTAATGCCCTGTTTTAAGTTTTTTCAATGGAATACGGTAAAATCCGTCGGATTCCATCAGCTCTCGTAATGCGGTCACTCTTTTTTTGGTAAAGATAGCTAACAAAATGGTTAGATTTGTAGCCATGTTGACAGACACCCATACGCACTTGTACAGCGAAGGATTCGATTCGGATCGAGATGCTATGATGAATAGAGCCTTTGAGGCAGGCGTGCAACGATTTTTCGTCCCGGCCATCGATTCTTCTTACACAGAAGCCATGTATAAATTGGAGCAGAACTATCCAGACAAGGTTCAATTGATGATGGGCCTGCATCCTACTTCGGTAAAGCCAGATACGTATTTACGTGAACTGGAGTTGGTTGAGGAGGCGTTTCAGCAACGCGACTTTGTAGCGGTAGGGGAGATAGGTATAGACCTGTATTGGGATACCTCTACACTTGAAATTCAGAAGGAAGCATTCAGAAGACAAATCCAATTGGCCAAGAATAAAGGATTGCCCATTGTGATTCATTGCAGGGAATCCTTCGATGAGATCTTTGAGGTATTGGAAACAGAAAAAGACGACTCCTTATTTGGGATATTTCACTGTTTTACCGGAACCCGGGAACAGGCGGAAAGAGCGATCGGCTTCAATATGAAACTGGGTATTGGTGGGGTGGTTACCTTCAAAAACGGGAAGATCGATCAATTTTTAGATGAGATAGATCTAAAACATATTGTGCTTGAGACGGATTCACCCTATCTTTCTCCTGTGCCGTATCGGGGCAAGCGGAATGAAAGTTCTTATTTGAGTTTAATTGCTGAAAAGGTTGCTTCCGTTTATGGTGTTACTTCTGAAGAGGTCGCGAAGATCACCACAGAAAATTCAAAAGAAATATTTGGAATTTAGATGAAACAGGTGCCGAAAATATTGTTGATCTATACAGGAGGAACCATAGGGATGCTTTTGGATTTCAACACGGGTGCTTTGAAGAATTTCAATTTCGATGAGCTCCTAACTCATATACCCGAATTGAACTTACTGGATTGTTCTATTGCGACTCATAGTTTTGAAGAACCTTTGGATAGTTCGAATATGAACCCTGAATACTGGGTGAAACTTGTTTCCATTATCGAGGAAAACTATGAGGAATATGATGGGTTTGTGGTCTTGCACGGTAGTGATACTATGTCCTACACGGCTTCGGCGCTTAGTTTTATGATGGAGAATTTGGGGAAGCCAGTCATTTTCACAGGATCCCAACTACCCATTGGAGACCTCAGAACTGATGCTAAAGAGAATCTGATCACCTCTATGCAGCTGGCCACTATGCAACATAAAGGGAATCCGCTAATCTCGGAAGTTTGCCTGTATTTTGAATACAAATTATACAGAGCCAACCGCACAACCAAGATCAATGCACAGCACTTCGAAGCTTTTACTTCCCTGAATTATCCACCTCTGGCGGAGAGTGGGGTAGAGCTTACAATTAACAGGGAAGCTCTTTTAGTTCCGAACAGGCGAAAAAAATTCACTGTGTTCAAAAAAATGAGCTCCGGTGTGATCCTTATGAAAATGTTCCCTGGCCTGGATGAACATACTTTCAATCATATGATTTCCTACAGTGAGCTGAAAGGGTTGATTATAGAAACCTATGGTAGTGGGAATGTCACCACTAAAGAGTGGTTTTTAAAAGGGATTGCTGAGGTTATTGAACGGGGAATTCCTGTTATTAATGTAACTCAGTGTTCGGGAGGTAGTGTTAATATGGGGTTGTATGAAACCAGTGTGGCTTTAAAAAGACTCGGAGTGATTTCCGGGAAAGATATTACTACAGAGGCTGCTTTAGCTAAGTTGATGTATTTGCTTGGTCATGGGATTTCTCAGAAAAGCTTCCGAACCATATTCGAGACTTCCTTGAGAGGTGAAATGACCTAGAATTTTCCTCAAAAATATTTTAATAGACGCTATTTTTTTTGTTATTTGGCAACCCTTTACAGACGTAGGTTGCTGAAAGGAATTTAGAGAGGTGGCCGAGTGGTCGAAGGCGCACGCCTGGAAAGTGTGTATACGCCAAAAGCGTATCGAGGGTTCGAATCCCTTCCTCTCTGCGAATGAAGTTACGAGCGAAAAAATTTGTCCAAGCTTGCTTGAGCAAATTTTTGAACGAGTAACTTTAAGATGCGCAGCATCTACGTTCATTGCCAGTATTGCCTTTTGGGATCAACGAGCGAAGCGAGTTAATCCCATGACGTTGAATAAAGTGTTGGATTGAGGAGCATTACCGAGGAGCAAAAGAATTTTGCGACGAAGGTAGGCCGCGAGGCGGGTGAGTTAATCCCATGACGTTGAATAAAGTGTTGGATTGAGGAGCATTACCGAGGAGCAAAAGAATTTTGCGACGAAGGTAGGCCGCGAGGCGGGCGAGTTAATCCCATGACGTTGAATAAAGTGTGGGATTGAGGAGCATCTACGTTCATTGTCAGTATAACTGAAGGGAATTGAGTGGTGTAGAAATTCAGCTTTGTGCTTCTTGTTATGCCAACCGCCCTTACTAAGATATGTCTCGAAAGGCGATAGAACTAAAAACCAGAGAAGGGTTTTGACAATTATCGGATGTGGTGGAATCGCAGAAAACACTGGGTGTAGAATTGGTTATATACCAGGGCTCACTTCAGTCATTTCGATCGTGGACTGAAGCTGTTTCAAATTTCGTGAATGGTTGATTTTAGGCTATTCCGAAGCATTTTATCCGATTAAAATGTTATTTCATCAAAGAATTGTGAGTATGCTTCTCACATTCTCAGAATAATTGCACATTAACTAATTATTTTTATATCTTTAACCATTAACTAAAAACAAACTTTAAGTCGATAGCAATGAAAAAATTATTTTCTATTATGGCGATTGCCGCACTCTGTTTAGCGGGAACATTCAACGCAAACGCAACAGCTGTTCAAACAATGCCGACAAACGTTCAAACGTTGGTGACTTCAGCTACTGTAACAATCATACAAGACGAGGATGGCGGATCAGCCGAGGAGCCTCAAGGGTGGCATCAAGCCCTGAAACAACGTTTTATCGAAGGAGGCCCTGGCTTTATGGGAATCGTTCTATTGTGTTTAATCCTTGGTCTAGCAATTGCCATAGAGAGAATTATCTTCTTAAACCTTTCTACTACCAACACAAATAAATTAGCCCAGAGCGTTGAAGATGCCCTGAACAGTGGTGGTGTTGAAGCAGCCAAAGAGATTTGCCGAAATACTAAAGGTCCTGTTGCTTCTATATACTATCAAGGTCTCGACAGAGCCGATGAGAGTATCGAAGCTGCTGAAAAAGCGGTTATCGGTTACGGAGGTGTTCAAATGGGACAGCTTGAGAAAAACGTATCCTGGATATCCCTGTTCATCGCACTTGCACCTATGCTTGGTTTCATGGGTACGGTAATCGGTATGATTCTTGCATTCGATAAGATCGAAGCAGCGGGAGATATGAACCCTTCTCTTGTGGCAGGAGGTATTAAGGTAGCACTTCTTACTACGGTATTCGGACTAATTGTTGCGATTATCCTTCAGATCTTCTACAACTATATTATCGCTAAGATCGATAGTATCGTTAACAGCATGGAAGACGCGTCAATTACTTTGATCGACATGCTTGTAGACTACAAGAACAAGAAGTAATTAATCCAAAACCGAAAAAGAATGGGTTTACATAAAGTATTAAGAATAGTTGTATTAATTCTGGCCGTAGTAGGTATCGTTTCGCTTCTCATGGAGCTGTTCAGCGATAACGGATTGAATTTACAACTATACGTAGCATACATAACATTAGCACTTACCATATTTATTGTGTTGGTGTATGTACTGAAGGAGACTTTCTCCGGAAATTTGAAGAAAACTCTAATGTCCCTCGGAGCGTTTATACTCGTGGTGATCATCGGATACGTTCTTTCTGAAGGTGTAGAAACTGAAATGAGAGACGGTGAGATGTTATCGGAGAGCGGTTCCAAATGGGTAGGAACAGGGTTACACACGTTCTATATTTTAGCCATAGTGGCAATAGGATCGATGATATACAGCGGAATTAAAAAAGCAATGATGAAATAATGGGAAGAAGAGCAACACCTGAGGTTAATGCAGGGTCCATGGCAGATATCGCCTTCCTTCTCCTGATCTTTTTCCTGGTTACTACAACCATCGAAAAAGACAAGGGGATAGCGCGACAGTTGCCTCCTATTGAACCTCCTACCGAAGCTCCTCCACTGATCAAGGAAAAGAACTTGTTTATCGTTAACGTTAACAAGGACGATCAATTATTAGTGGAAGATAACTTAATGGAGCTAAAAGATCTTAGACAGGCTGCTATCGAGTTTCTCGACAATGGTGGTGCACCGTCGGGAAGTCCGGAGTATTGCAGTTATTGTAAAGGAGCCAGGAGCTCGTCTTCCTCGGATAACCCTGATAAAGCGGTTATTTCGGTTCAGAACGACAGGTTAACTTCGTATGAAATGTACATAGCGGTTCAAAACGAACTTGTGGCCGCGTATAACTTCCTTAGAGATCGTGAATCTCAAAGGTTATACGGATGGAAATTCACCGAAGTGAACAAGGCTATTAACGAAGGTAGTTTCAAAGGGAGCGAAGAAGCAGCCAAAGAGAAATTGGAGGCTGTTCAGAAATTATTCCCACTGAAATTATCCGAAGCTGAACCCAAGACAAAAGGACAATAAAAGCATATAGGTATGTCAAAATTTAAAAAGAAAAAAGGCGGCGAGTTACCCGCGATTTCAACAGCATCCTTACCGGATATTGTCTTCATGCTTCTGTTCTTTTTTATGGTAGTAACTGTATTGAGGGATACAAATCTCCTCGTTCAGAACCAACTGCCTAAAGCCGATCAGGTTGAGAAGCTAAAGAAGGACCGTGCAGTCTATATCTACGCAGGAAAACCCAGCTCACGTTACCAGGAAGTTTTTGGTACCGAAGGTAGGATCCAAATTGGTGACAAGTATACCAGTATAGACAATATCGGGCTGGCCCTGGAAGAGGCGAGACGTAAACTATTACCCGAACTACAGGACAAAGTATATGTTGCTTTGAAAGTAGACGGTGAGACCAATACCGGTTTGGTGAGTGATATCAAACAGGTTTTGAGAGAGCGTAATCTTCTCAAGATCATTTATATTACAACCCCCGGAAATCAATTGAATAATTAATTCATCTCTATCGAATTAATGAACGCCCCGGCAATAAAGCCGGGGCGTTCTTGTTTATATAATCTGAAATACTATTATCTTTAACCGATGCGCCATATGAATAGACAAATATGCATGATATTTCTCCTTCTGGGTGGTGTTCTTCTTGCACAAGATAGTATTCAGGAGCCATATGACAGTAAGTACCGGGAAGATCAATTCTATATAGGGATAACCTATAATGTGATTACGGACATTCCCGACGATGTGGCAACCACCGGGTTGTCGGGAGGAATACACTTTGGATTTTTACGAGACATGCCGATCAATGAGCGACGTAACATTGCAGTGGCTCTAGGGGCCGGGATGTCCATCGACAGATACGGCCAAACCCTTTTTGTTGGGGAGGATACCAATAACCAGTCAATATTCAGTGTTCTGGATAGTGATGTAGATTATAGCACCAATTATTTAACATCATACACAGCCGAAGCGCCCCTGGAATTTCGCTGGCGAAGTTCTAATGCGGAAACTTATAAATTTTGGCGAGTGTATGCAGGATTCAGGTTGGGGTATGCATTTTACTACCGAACTACCTTTAAACAAGCGGGAAATACTGTAAATCAAACCGATATTGCAGAGTTCGACAGACTCCGCCTGGGGACCAGTTTTAGTTTCGGATATAATACCTTCAACTTTTATGTTTATTACAGTATTAACCCCTTCTTCGAAAATGCTACTACAACTGAAGGTCAGGCCATCGATTTCAGAACAGTAAAAGTAGGACTGATGTTTTACATCCTATAACCAGAAATTCAGCATTACCAACTGGGGAATCACTCCTAAAAAAAATCCCATTACCAATTCCGGCACGGTATGAGAATTCGTGTGTAGACGAGACGAAGCCACCCAGCCATTTGCAACAAAAAGTAGTATGATCCATACGAGCAGGTTCACTTTGAAATGAACACTCAATCCAATAACAAACATGGTTACACCGGCGATGGCCATTTGGTGCAAACTAATTTTTTGTTTCAGGAAAACAAGGAAAAGTGCGGCAATAGCTGAGAATAATACAGCCACGAAGAAATAATATAATTCCGGACTGTCGTATGGGTTGAACACCATCTTGATTATCAGGAGCAGCAGTAAACATTGGAGCATCAAAGGAACTTTGCGTTCCTTGACATCTTCAAGCTGTATGCTACTCACTATATGCAAATTCTTAAGAAGGAAATAAGTCACCAGGGGAATAAGAAACGAAATGATACATACAGCTGTTAACTTTGCAAGGAACAGATCTTGTTCTACAAAGCGGGGTGTGACGACGAAATAGATGAAGGTTCCGAATAGTGGCATCAACAACGGATGAAACACATAAGCACCAATTCGGAGGAAAATATTCATTAGATCTCTTTTCTAAGTCGGGCAACGGGCAGGTCCAACTGTTCCCTGTATTTGGCAACAGTGCGGCGTGCAATAGGATATCCTTTTTCTTTCAGGATCTTGGCCAGTTTGTCGTCGGTAAGAGGTTTTCGCTTATCCTCTTCCGATATGGTGATCTCAAGTATCTTTTTGATCTCCCTGGTAGAAACATCCTCTCCCTGTACGTTTTTCATGGATTCACTGAAGAATTCCTTCACTAGCTTGGTGCCATAAGGCGTGTCAACGTACTTACTGTTCGCAACACGAGATACCGTAGATACGTCCATATTGATCTTATCGGCTATGTCTTTTAGAATCATGGGCTTGAGTTTACGCTCATCTCCACTTAAGAAGTACTCCTGCTGATGATGCATAATGGCATTCATGGTAACAAATAACGTCTGTTGGCGTTGTTTAATTGCATCGATAAACCACTTGGCGGCATCCAGTTTTTGTTTGATAAAGAGCACCGCATCTTTTTGCGATTTGGTTTTCTCTTTAGCCTCCTTGTATCCTTTCAACATATTAGAATATTCCCTGGAAACATGGAGTTCGGGAGCGTTTCTGCCATTGAGAGTTAGTTCCAGTTCACCTTCTACTATCCTGATGGCGAAGTCAGGCACCACATGTTCCACCATGCGCGTATTTCCGGAATATGTACCTCCCGGTTTCGGGTTTAGCCCTTCTACCTCATGTATGGCGTCCCTGAGTTGTTCTTCTGAAATGTCGAATTTCTGAAGTAATTTCTTATAATGCTTCTTGGTGAAATGATCGAAGGCTTCGTCTATGATACGGGTAGCGAGTTCCACATCGGGATTACTTTCCCTTCGGCGAAGTTGAATCAACAAACACTCCTGAAGATCCCGGGCAGCAACGCCGGCAGGATCAAGCTCCTGAACAACCCTTAAGACTTCCT
The DNA here is from genome assembly GCF_026126405.1 of Aureitalea sp. L0-47. Taxonomy (GTDB): domain Bacteria; phylum Bacteroidota; class Bacteroidia; order Flavobacteriales; family Flavobacteriaceae; genus Pukyongia. The sequence continues at coordinate 120,548 of NZ_JAFMTQ010000002.1, read as the reverse complement.
CAACGCGCTCTTCAGTGGTGAAAACATTCTGCGTAAATGCAAGATCGTCTACGATATCGCTCACATTCCTTCGGATATAGCCGCTCTCGTCTACACTTCCCACTAGAAATTTCGCGATCTCCTCCGCTTCTTCGTCCAGTCGGTAAGTGTTCAGTTGTTGCAGCAAGTGCTGATTAAAAGACGTCCCGGAAGCATAAGGTGTTTGCTTGTCCTCATCGTCGGCCGAATAATTGCTCGCCGAAAGTTTATAGCTTGGAGTCTCGTCGTCGCTTAGGTAATCGTCCACGTTGATATCCGTTTCTATTACCTCTGTGCCGTCGTCATAATTATCATCGAAGGTATCATCTCCAAATTCATCATCGAATTCATCGCCTTCATCCTTCCCACCCTCAAGTGCCGGATTTTCTTCCATTTCCTGGGAGATTCGCTGTTCAAAGGCCTGGGTAGGCAACTGAATTAATTTCATAAGCTGTATCTGCTGAGGTGACAGCTTCTGTGAAAGTTTTAAATTCAGTTGTTGTTTTAACATATATTCAATATAACGATATATAAAATCAAATAAAAGGTCTGCTCAAAGAAGTTTTAGTATTCCCTCAAGTATAATTTTAAGACTCGCTATTCCTGGAAATGTTACGGGTTTAACCCACTTAAATTCACCGATAAGGGTATTAGAACTCCGCATTTCCAGGAGTCCTTGGATAAGGAATTACGTCCCTGATGTTGCCCATGCCGGTCACGAATTGAACAAGGCGCTCGAACCCTAGACCGAACCCACTGTGAACACAGGTTCCAAATTTTCTGAGGTCCAGGTACCAGTACAATTCCTCCTCCGGGATGTCCATGGCTTTCATCTTTTCCTGTAGCACATCATAGCGTTCCTCTCTTTGAGAACCGCCTACGATCTCACCAATACCGGGAAATAATACATCCATAGCGCGTACCGTCTTACCATCTTCATTCAAACGCATGTAGAACGCTTTGATTGTAGCGGGATAGTCGAAGAGGATCACAGGGCACTTGAAATGTTTTTCAACGAGGTAACGCTCATGTTCACTTTGAAGGTCGGCTCCCCACTCGTCGATTAGGAATTTGAATTTCTTCTTCTTATTGGGCTTGCTTTGTTTCAGTATTTCGATAGCTTCTGTGTAAGTAACTCGCTTGAAGTTATTGTCGATAATGAAATGCAATTTTTCCCTTAGGGTCATTTCACTGCGCTCCGCCTGGGGTTTGGTTTTATCTTCCTGGATCAGCCTGTTTTCAAGAAATTCAAGGTCCTCTGCACAATGGTCAAGTGCATATTGCACCACGTATTTTATAAAATCTTCGGCCAGGTCCATGTTGTCTGCAAGGTCGAAGAAAGCCATCTCAGGTTCGATCATCCAGAACTCGGCAAGATGGCGTGAAGTGTTTGAATTTTCAGCTCTGAATGTTGGGCCAAAGGTATACACCTTGCCCAGACCCATTGCATAGGTCTCTGCTTCCAGCTGTCCACTAACCGTTAGGTTGGTTTCCTTTCCGAAGAAATCCTGCTTGTAATCTACATCACCGTCTTCATTCCTCGGAGGATTCCCGGGATCAAAAGTAGTAACACGGAACATTTCGCCGGCGCCTTCGGCATCACTTCCAGTAATGATTGGTGAATGTAAATAGTGGAAGTTGTTCTTCCTGAAGTACTCATGAACGGCAAAAGCCAATTTGGAGCGCGTTCGCATGATCGCACCGAAAGTGTTAGTGCGAATACGAAGGTGAGCCTGCTCTCGCAGTGTTTCAAGTGAGTGGCGTTTCGGACTCAATATCGTTAGTTTTACCTCTTCAGGGTTGGCTTCTCCCAGGATCTCGATCTTGCTTGCCTGGATCTCAACTGCCTGTCCGGATCCCTGGCTTTCTATCAGCAGACCTGTAACTGCTATGGCTGCGCCTACAGTCACCTTCCGAAGTAATTCTTCTTCAAAGTTTTCAAAATCCACAACACATTGAAGATTCTTAATGGTTGAACCGTCATTTAACGCTATAAAGCGGTTACTTCTGAAAGAACGTACCCAACCTTTCACGGTCATTTCCAATGGTGAAGGTTCACTCTGTAAAATGATGCTTATCTCCGATTTTCGCATGCGATGTAATTTGAAGGCGTAAAGATACTTCTTAGTTGGAAAATGAACAACATATCTGGCCTACTCTTCCAGCTCATCCTCCTGTTCGGGAATGATACTCAGGGCAGGTTTTCTGAGGGTTTCCTTGTTGGCGATGTTTCGTTCCAGCGACAACAGCAGGGAAGGCAGTAAAAGTAGGTTGGAAAGCATAGCGAACAAAAGTGTTGCCGACACCAATGCTCCTAAGGCCACCGTACCCCCGAAACTCGAGATAGTAAAGACCGAAAATCCGAAGAAAAGCACGATGGATGTGTAGAACATACTTACTCCGGTTTCGCGAAGGGCGGCGTAAACCGATTTCTTGATCTTCCAGTTACTGGCAATGAGCTCCTGCCGGTATTTCGCCAGGAAGTGAATGGTATCGTCCACCGAAATCCCGAAGGCCACACTAAATACAAGAATGGTTGAAGGTTTTATTGGAACCCCAAGGAATCCCATTAGACCTGCAGTAATTAACAAGGGGAGTAGGTTAGGAATAAGTGATACCAGTATCATCCTGAAACTGCGGAACATCCATGCCATGAATAAAGCGATCAGGAAAACTGCCAGCGAAAGCGAAACCACAAGGTTCCGCACCAGGTATTTTGTTCCCTTCTGAAATACCAGGGCTTTACCGGTTAGGGAAACGTCGTACCGATCTTCAGGAAAAATCTTACTTATCTCTCCTTCGAGGTCTTCCTCTATCCTTTCGAAACGCTCCGTAGATGCGTCCTTCATAAAGGTTGTAATACGCGCAAACTGACCCGTGGAATCTACATAGGACGCCAGCAGGTTAGCATCATCGGCGCTGCTTTTTGCATGGGATAGAATGAAGGTCCGCTCCTGGCTGTTTGGTAATTGATAGTACTCCGGGTTGTTGTTGTAATAGGCCTGCTTGGAGTACTTTACAAGCTCAACCACGGAGATGGGTTTAGAGAATTCAGGAATGTCTGAAATGTAATCCTGCAACTCGTCGATCCTTCTCAAAGTTGCGAGTTTCATAACACCTTTCTTCCGTTTGGTATCAACCAGTATTTCCAGCGGCATGATTCCATCGTATTCACTTTCATAGAATTTTATATCGCTGTAAAACTCCTTGGTTTTAGGCATATCCTCTATAATACTACCTGAAATATGAATGTTGTAGATACCAATGATACTGGCACACAGCAACGCAACTGCAGAAACATAGATCGCTATTCGATGTTCTTTTACCATACGTTCCATCCAGTCCACGAACTTCCCAATCCACTCCTTGTTGAGGTGCTTCAGGTGTTTGTATTTTGGTACCGCCATGTAGCTGTACATAATGGGGATGATGAACAAACTCAAAAGGAAGATTGCAATGATGTTGATCGATGCCACGGCACCAAATTCTTTGAGAAGTTGACTGTTTGTAAGCATGAAGGTGGCAAAACCCGAAGCGGTTGTAACATTGGTCATCAGGGTTGCGTTTCCAACCTTGCTTATAACTCGCTGTAACGACTTAGCCTGGTTTCCATGATTTTTGATCTCCTGCTGATATTTGTTGATCAGGAAGATGCAATTCGGAATTCCTATCACGATGATAAGTGGAGGGATCAAAGCCGTCAATACCGTGATTTCGTAATGGAGTAGGCCGAGTATGCCGAAAGCCCACATTACTCCGATGATCACGGTGATCATGGAAATAAAGGTGGCCCTGAAGGAACGGAAGAAAAAGAAGAAGATCAGAGAGGTAACGAACAAGGCCGCACCGATGAACATACCTATCTCATCGATAATGTTCTGAGAATTTAATGTTCGGATATAAGGCATACCCGAGGTGTATACGTTTATCCCGGTTTTCTGTTCAAAGGCTTCAATACGGGGCACTAGTACCCGTTCTATAAAATCCTTTCGTACAGATGTATTAACGATGTCTTTCTTTAGATATATCGCAGTCCGCACCGAGTTCTTTCCACTATTGTAGATCAAGCCTTCGTAAAACGGTAATTTCTCGAAGAGTTCGTACTGGTATCTTTCCAGGCTTTCCGGAGTGAAAGTGCTATCCTTTACGAATGGAACGAGTTCGAATCCTACCGAATCTTTCTTTTTCTGAAGTTGTCTCAGATCGCCTATTGAAAGCGTAAGATCCACTTCATTGGCGGTCCTCAGGTCTGATGATAGACTGTTCCAGGCGACGAAATTCTCAGGGGTGAACAGGCTGTTATCCTTTACGCCTATAACAATAAGGTTTCCTTCTTCTCCGAATTGGGAGAGGAATTTATTGTACTCAATATTAATTTCGTGATCGTCCGGAAGGAGGTTAGCTTCGGTGTAGGTAAATCGCATGTGTTTCCACTGAGATGCGAGTAGGACCGTAATAATGGCGATAGCCACTAGTATCAGAGTGCGATTCCGAAGAATGAATCTCGCAACGGCACTCCAAAATCCGATACTAAAAAGTTTATCCAAAGCAGGCCCTGATTACGGTCGGGCAAAGGTATTAAAAACCCCAGTACATAAGCTGTTAAGGAGTTTATAATTTCAGATAAAAGGTGAATTTAAAGGAAATGTTGTCTTCGAAATCCGGAAGGTGATAAAATCCGTATCGATAGGCAAAGCTAAGTCCAAATCCAAAAAGCAATCGGTTTAGCTCCAGACCGGATTCAGAATACAACTCATCGAGCGTATTGAAAGGAATCCCCACATGCCGTTCCGGGCGAGACATATCCCCAAAGGCGTGGCGTGTTATAAACACTAGCTCGGGCTGGAATCTTTCGGAAAAATAAAATCGACGCAAACTGTGCTTTACCTGTAAAGTGAGTAATTGGTCCGAGAAGAACTCACCGAAATACATCGTCTCGAAGCTGCGCCGTCCTGCTACTGAAAACCGCTGCAGGATCTCATCTTTGGTGGGACTGTTCGGATAAGCATGGAACAGATGTGTTAAGGGTACGTCACCTGTGGCATAGTTACCTTCGAGTAAAATATTCGTGGATGAGAGATCTTCTCTCTTGATGTAATAGTCGAGTTTTAGTCCGAATTTTGTGTAGCTGAAATCACTACCGGCTATGCCAGGAATACTCTGGGTTACCTGGGCACTTATCTTAGGAAAACCATCGAAGTATTCTATGCGACCATCGTCCACCGTGATGAAATTGGTCTTCGGGCTTATTCTCACCGAAGCGGTAACTTCGGCTGTTTCATAAGCACTGTATAAGGTTCTGTTGTCCAGAAACTGATAGTCCTCAATCTGATCTATTTTTGAATGTTCCGCTCTCAATTCACCGAGAAATTTTGGAGAAAATTCATGCTGAACATTTCCCATGACGGTACGGTACTTGAAAAATTGCGTCACGTTCAAACGCCTCGGCTCGAAAACCGAATACACCCTGTTATCTGTGAGATAGGACATGGTGCCAATTTCCCGGATGTCGTCGTAATAGTATGCATTGATCCATGTACTGTGTTCTTTATTTACACGAACACTACCACCAATGCTGAATTTGAAATCTTTGTCCTTAAATCCTCTGGCTATATAGCCGCCTATCTTTAAATTTTCGAACAGGCGCTCATTGGTAATTCCGCCGAAGCCGAGTCTGAAACCTTCGTAATTATTGTATTTGATGAAATACCGAAGATCCACATCGAAGAAGCCAAGGGGGTAAAAACCTGATTTAAATGGGCTCACTTTTTTTTCCCTGGACGTTGAAGTTGTGTCCGGGCGCGTTTCAACAGCAGGTTCCTGGGCCTCGAGGAAAAAAGGTAATAGGAATAAGAGCAGGACAAGTGAGGTTTTACGCATGAATAACAGGAACGAATTTCAAGTTATTAAAGTATAAAGAAAGCGGCACAAGAGCCGCTTTTTTAGATTATGTTTAACGTGTTTTATCATTTAGACGGTCATGATCTCCTTTTCTTTCGCATGATAGATTTCGTCAATTCTTTTGATGTGATTGTCAGTCATCTCCTGGACATCGATTTCCAGGTTGCTTTTCATATCTTCTGAAACATCCAGTTCCTTAATATCGTTCATAGCAACCTTGCGATCATTACGAACACCTACCTTGGTGTCTTCTGCTTCTGCTTTCGCTTGTTTCGCCAATTCCCTCCGTCGTTCTTCTGTAAGGACCGGAACATTGATGATCACACTTTCTCCATTGTTCGAGGGATTGAATCCAAGATTTGCCACCATGATCGCCTTTTCGATCTCCGGGATAAGGGATTTGTCCCAGGGTTGAATCGAAATGGTCATGGCATCAGGAGTATTCACATTAGCTACCTGGTTCAATGGAGATTGAGTTCCGTAAGCTTCAACCTCTACTGAAGAAACCATTGCTGGAGAGGCTTTACCAGCACGTATGTTGATAAGCTTCTTCTCAAGATGCTTAATAGCATTATCCATAGCTTCTTTAGTGCTATCGATTATAAATTTAACTTCTTCGTCCATCACTTAAAATTTTTAAGATTTGTTCCAAAAATCAAACCAAAGTTACAAATTTACTTTTGTGCCTATATTTTCCCCGGAAACTACTTTGTAAAGATTTCCCTGGGTATTCATGTCGAAAACGATAATCGGCAGTTCATTTTCCTGGCTCAAAGTAAAGGCGGTAGTGTCCATTACTTTTAATCCTTTACGTAGGACATCATTAAAACTAATGTTGTCGAATTTCGTGGCTCCACTGTCCTTTTCCGGGTCGCTGGAGTAGATTCCATCCACTCGAGTTCCTTTGAGGATCACATCAGCGCCTATTTCGATTGCCCTTAGTACCGCTGCCGAATCTGTGGTGAAGTAAGGATTTCCCGTACCACCTCCAAAGATCACTACGCGACCTTTTTCCAGGTGTCGGATGGCCTTCCGACGTATAAATGGTTCGGCAACTTCATTTAGTTTTATAGCACTCTGAAGCCTGGTAGGCATACCCTCGTCTTCAAGTGCTCCCTGCAATGCCAGACCGTTGATCACCGTTGCAAGCATGCCCATATGGTCACCCTGTACCCGGTCCATACCTTTGCTGGCCCCGGACAATCCCCTGAATATATTCCCGCCTCCTATTACAATGGCAACTTCAACCCCTTTATCTGCAATTTGCTTTATCTCTTTTGCGTAGTCCTGGAGTCGTTGCGGGTCGATTCCATATTGCTGGCTACCCATAAGTGCTTCGCCGGATAATTTCAGTAGGATTCTTTTGTATTGCATAGTGGATTTCGTTCCAACAAAAATAGTTAAAAATTAAATCATCCATAAACAAAAACGCCTTTGAAAAATCAAAGGCGTTCTTATTTTCTATATCTGAAAACTTTATGACAAAGAAACTCTTTCGAAGGAAACAACTTCTACATCACCGTATGATTGCACATATTCGGCAACAGTAAGTTTTTCGTCCTTGATAAATTTCTGGTCAAGCAAGCACTGCTCCTGGTCAAGGGTAGTGTTGTCTGAAATAAACCGCTCTAGTTTTCCAGGTACTATCCTATCAAGGATCTGCTCTGGCTTACCTTCAGCGATCAATTCAGCTTTGATGTCAGCCTCAGCCTGTGCAAGCACCTCATCAGTCAATTGAGCTCTTGAAATGTACTTAGGAACATTTTTCAATGTTTTTCCTAGTCGGCCAAGCTCAATGTTGTCCTTTTCAATTACAGCGATTCGAGCCTCTGTTTCAGAAGCAATAAAATCTGCATCGAAATCTTTGTAAGATAGGGTAGTCGCGCCCATGGAGGCAACTTGCATAGCAAGATCTTTTGCTAATACCTCGGCATTATCAACAGCAGCTGAAAGCCCTACGATAGCAGCGATCTTGTTTCCGTGGATGTACGATCCTAAGTAAGGAGCTTCTATCGTTTTGTAAGCACCGATTTCAATCTTCTCACCAATCACACCAGTTTGCTCGGTAAGTTTCTCTTCAACAGTGATCCCTCCGAAATCGGCCGCCATGAATTCTTCCTTAGTAGAAGTTCCAAGAGCTATCTCAGCCATTTGATGCGCCATTGCAACGTAGTCATCGTTCTTAGACACAAAATCTGTTTCACAATTCAGAGAAACGATGGCACCTTTAGTCTTGCTATCGTTCACCTTAGCAATAACAGCTCCTTCGCTGGAGTCGCGATCGGCTCTTTTTTCAGCAACCTTCTGTCCCTTTTTTCTAAGGATCTCAATTGCTTTATCGAAATCACCTTCAGCCTCTACTAATGCCTTTTTACAGTCCATCATTCCGGCTCCGGTTTTTTGTCTCAATTCGCTTACCATTTTAGCGGTAATCTTAACCATTTCCATAGTGTTTTCCGTTTTATTTAAGAGTCATCGATTCTTTAAAGAAATTACCGTGAAACTCTTTTGCTTTTGTAATTGTTATTCTTCTTCTTTTGTTGCTTCGGCTTCCACTACCGGTGCAGCAGTTGCTGCTTTGGCCTTAGGAGCTTCTGCTTTTGGTGCTTCAGCCTTAGGAGCCTCTGCTTTCGGAGATTCAGCTTTTGCCGTCTCTGCATCCTTGTTGTTCTTGCGCTCGGCAAGACCTTCAATAACAGCTTCGGATACTCGTGAAACTATCTTCTCGATAGATTTAGAAGCATCGTCATTCGATGGGATCACGTAATCGATATCTCGAGGATCACTGTTAGTATCAACCATAGCGAAGATCGGGATGTTCAATTTCTGTGCTTCTTTCACGGCGATGTGCTCTCTCGTTGTATCCACGATGAAAAGCGCACCAGGCAATCTGCTCATATCACTGATAGAACCAAGGTTCTTCTCAAGTTTCGCACGGGTACGATCAACGGCAAGTCGCTCTTTCTTAGAAAGCGTGTTGAATGTACCATCTTGTTTCATACGATCGATCATGGCCATTTTTTTAACGGCCTTTCTGATCGTTACGAAGTTGGTAAGCATTCCCCCCGGCCATCTTTCCGTGATGTATGGCATGTTAGCATTGCCTGCTTTTTCAGCAACAATGTCTTTTGCCTGCTTCTTAGTAGCTACGAAAAGGATCTTACGCCCGCTAGAGGCGATCTTCTGCATTGCTTCGCAAGCTTCATCAAGCTTAGCAGCAGTTTTGTAAAGGTTCAGGATGTGGATCCCGTTACGCTCCATATAGATATAGGGAGCCATGTTGGGATTCCATTTTCGGGTTAGGTGCCCAAAGTGAACACCGGCGTCAAGGAGGTCCTTAACTTCTTTGTTGTTTGCCATTTTGTTTTAGTTTACGTTCCTGTTTAGATAGCAACCAGTTCGGAAACCGACATTGGTTTAGATGCTAAACTAACTCAACAATTCCCTTTTAATTAAGGGCCTCCTTCGCTAAAGCTTCGGAGGATGTTGATAACAGCTTTATTAATAAAAATATGAACTTGTAACCGCACCTGGCCATTCGGCATGAACAGCCAGGCAGGGTTGAAAAATTTTAACGCTTAGAGAACTGGAATTTCTTACGTGCTTTCTTCTGTCCGAATTTCTTACGCTCAACCATTCTCGGGTCTCTTGTAAGTAATCCTTCAGGCTTCAAGACACTCCTGTTTTCTTCGTTTACTTCACACATTGCTCTGGACAATGCCAAACGGATGGCTTCGGCCTGTCCTGTGATACCACCTCCATAGACATTCACACTGATGTCGAAAGTCTTCTCGTTGTCGGTAAGTGCTAATGGTTGCTTTACCTTGTAACGAAGGGTGTCTGTTGTGAAATATTTATCCATGTCGCGCTTGTTCACAGTGATCTTTCCTTTTCCTTCGGAAAGGTATACTCGTGCAACCGCAGTCTTTCTTCTTCCTATTTTGTGTATTGTGTCCATTCTTACTTTTTGTCGTTTAGATTAATGGTTTTTGGCTTTTGTGCTTCCTGATCGTGCTCAGTTCCTGCATACACTTTCAGATTTCTGAATAACTGGGCACCCAGTTTATTCTTCGGAAGCATGCCCTTTACCGCTTTTTCTACGATTCGGGTAGGATCTTTTTCAAACAACTCACTAGCGTTCAAGCTGCGTTGTCCACCTGGATATCCGGTGTGACGGATATAGGTTTTGTCCTGCCATTTGTTTCCTGTAAGACGGATCTTTGCCGCATTAGTAATAATTACATTATCACCGCAATCCACATGTGGAGTGAAATTCGGCTTGTGCTTTCCGCGAAGTAACTTAGCGACTTCGCTCGCAAGACGACCCAATGCTTGCCCGTCCGCATCCACCAACAACCACTCTTTATTTACGGTGTTCTTGTTAGCCGATACTGTTTTGTAACTCAATGTATCCATTTCGTTTTTTGTCAATAGTTAATAAAACATTGTTTTTTCCCCTAAAAAAGGGCTGCAAATGTACCATTAATTATTTGAAAAACAATATAGGAGAAAGTTTTTTTGGATCCCTTCTGAAGGGCCGTCAAACGTTAAAAAAGTATTAATTAACAACATAAGCTGTCACTTACCTGCTTAACTTAAGTCTTTAATTCATCAATCAACAACCAAACCAGCATGTCAATTCATCAATCGATCTGCCTGTTCCTGGCTATTCTATTAATTCAATTTGTTTATGCACAATCGGAAAGTAGTAATGATTCCAAACCGGTTAGCTACGAAAAAAGAGTCTATACCACTGCTTCGGTGGCTGGTTTGGAACCCATCAGTATAGATGGGGTGCTCGATGATACTGCATGGGATGCGGTGGAGTGGACTTCAGACTACGTGGAATTCCAACCGGACAATGGTACCGAACCCACCGAGCAGACTAAAATGAAAATCGTCTACGACGATAAAAACCTGTATGTGGCTTTCCGCTGTTACCAGGAAGATCCCTCAACTATAGAAAGGCGAATGGGAAGAAGAGATGATTTCCCAGGTGATTGGGTAGAGATCAATATCGATAGTTATGGAGACGACAGATCCGGTTTTTCCTTTACAGCGTCGGTATCTGGGGTAAAAGGAGATGAGTTTATCTCCAATAATGGAAATTTCGATGACAGCTGGAACCCTATATGGTATTTAGATACCAATATTGACGAAGAGGGATGGACGGCTGAAATGCGAATTCCATTGAGTCAGCTTCGTTTCGGCAACGATGAAGAACAAGTATGGGGAATTCAGTCTACACGACGATATTTCGGAAATGAAGAACGATCATTATGGCAACCTTTTCCACCAAACCCTCCTGGTTGGGTAAGTGAATTCGGAGAACTTAGAGGTATAAAGGGAATCAAACCTCAGAAGCAATTAGAAATTCAACCCTATACGGTAGCGCAGCTCGATACTTACGAGGCCCAACCGGGGAATCCATTCCGGGATGGCAATGATTCAAGACTAACGGGAGGGCTGGATGCCAAGATTGGAATTACAAACGACCTTACCTTAGATCTTACGATTAATCCCGACTTCGGACAAGTAGATGCCGATCCGGGAGCCGTGGCCCTGGATGGTTTCGAGATCTTCTTCCAGGAACGCCGACCTTTCTTTGTAGAGAATAAGAATGTATTTGACTTCCGGGTAGGGGGTGGTGCAGATAATGTCTTCTTTTCCAGGAGAATTGGAAGGACACCGCAGGGTTTCACCACAGCGGATGAATCGAAGGGAGAATTTGCCGATATCCCGAATTTTACCACCATCCTTGGAGCAGCAAAATTCAGTGGAAAAACAAAGAACGGATGGGCAATTGGTCTTTTAGAAAGTATAACCAATAAAGAGTTTGCCGAGATCGAACTAAATACAGACCGGGAAGTTCTCAATAACCTGGATGAACTGGGTGAACCAAGAGAAGAAGTAGTAGAACCGCTTACAAATTATCTTGTAGCCAGAGCCCAAAAGGATTTCAACGATAATAATTCGTTTATCGGAGGAATAATTACGGCAACCAATCGAAGGATGGAAGAACGTCTCGATTTTCTGAGGGAGAGTGCTTACACTGGAGGAATTGATTTCAGGCACAACTGGAAGGAACGAAAGTACTATGCAACCGGTAAATTCACTTTCAGTAATGTAAATGGGAGTCCTGAGGCTATCGAGAGAACCCAAACCTCGTTAACACACTTATTCCAGCGGGTAGACGCCGGGCACGTGGATGTAGACCCTTTGCGTACTTCACTGTCGGGAACTGGAGGTAGTTTTGAAATAGGAGGACGAAGCGATGATGGAAAATGGAGATATAACACAGGAGGGAACTTCAGATCACCGGAGTTGGAACTAAATGATATTGGATTTCTAAGACAGGCGGACCAGTTAACTCAGTATATCAATGTGCGAAGGCTATGGAACAACTCAACAAGTTGGTATCGTCAGGCCAATATAGGAGTGAATCAATTTACCCAATACGATTTCGAAGGGAATTACAATCGAATTCAGTATGAAGTCAACGGCTATGTGAACTGGAAAAACAACTGGTGGAGCGAGGTAGGCTTCGGACACAAACCCCGGATATTTACCAATACCTTCTTGAGAGGAGGGCCGAGATGGCGATTCAGTGATGAAAATTTTGTATTCCTGTTCTCTGGTATGGACGGTAGGAAGAAATTCAATATGCATGCAGGAATTGTCCGTTCCATGGCACAGCAGGATAACTTCTCTTTTGAACGATATGTGCTCCGATTCTTTTATCAACCGTTGAATTCATTAAGTCTTTCCCTTATCAATGAATTCGAAGTAAACCCAAACAAAACGCAATACGTAAGCGAACAGGCCTTCAATGGAACTCCGCGCTATATTCTGGGTGAAATTGAGAATGAGTCATTGAGCACCACACTCAGGGTCAATTATAACATTAACCCGAACCTCACCATTCAATATTACGGGCAACCTTTCATATTTAAAGCAAAGTTCTCGAACTTCAATTATGCGAACCAGTCCGAAGCCGAAGACCTTAATGAACGCGTTACCTGGTACGAAAACGAGCAGATCTCATTCGAGGACGATGTCTACTCCGTTGATGAGGATATGGATGGAAATACGGATTACACTTTCAGTAACCCGGATTTTGCTTTTGTACAATTCCGTTCAAACCTCGTAGTCCGTTGGGAATACATTCCGGGCTCGGAGATCTTTTTAGTATGGTCACAAGGCATAACCGGCCTGGGAGATGTGAACAACGATTTTGGGTCTATTATCGACAACCAACTTCTTAGTCAGCGACCACAAAATACCTTCCTTATAAAGGCGACATATCGCTTTGTGCTCTAATTTTCATCAATTCTGATACTGCACTTTATCTAAAAAAAGTGCATTTCATCGATAATAAAGTGTAGCTATCGAAAACCAATTTTCCGATAGCTACTTTATTTTGGAGTCTAATTCCCACATCCTACATTTGTCCTCAAGTGTAGATCACTTAACGATGAAAAATACTTTTTTTGCCCTTTTTTTGTTCACCTCGTTTAACCTACTTTCCCAGGTTGGAATAGGCAATACTGACCCACAGGCTGCCCTGGATATTCAATCTGGAACTCAAGGTGTACTACTTCCCAGAGTCGCATTAGCGTCTACCACAGACAATACTACAATTGTCAACCCAAAAGGCGGAGCTATAGCCGAAAGTACCTTGGTTTACAATACAGGAACCGGCGGACTTACCTCGACTGGCTTTTTTTATTGGGACGGAAGTGAATGGATACAGCTTGCAGATAACTCCCCTAAAGTGCATGTTGGGAAGGCTATAATTACCGGTTCAGGAACACTGGTGGTCAATGGCCTTCCATTTAAACCTTCAAGTGTGTCAATCACCGCATATGCAAATGTGGATGCGTATACGCTAGATGCTGATAATGGTGTGGCAAATAATAATGCTGGTATCCCTAATGTATTTGGATTCATGAAAGGATATGCAAGCGACAACTCCGGAAGTATCGATCAACAGGTGATATTTGGTGGAGGAAGTGGTAATTCAATCAATGATATCTCTCGCTATGCCTCTCCCAGCCACTGTGTGGGATTGCGCTATGTTGATAAAAACGGAACCTCACTAGGTGTTACAAGCGCAGCTTTAACTTCTTTTAATTCAGATGGATTTACCCTAAATGTCGATTCTTACGCAGACGGCGTAGTAATAATATACGAGGCGTATAAATAATTTTGTTGATTTTTTTTATAATTGAAATTGATGCTTAGGCGAATTACCCCCATTTTAATGGGGGTAATTTTGTATTTTACCAATATCAAAATGAAATTTATGAAACTTAGTTTATTCTATAGTGTTCTTCTACTTTCAGTGCTACTTCTATTTACTAGTTGTTCCAGTGATGATGATACGAGTGAAGAAGAACAGGGCTCATCCTCGATTGTGGCATCATGGATATTGCAAAATTACTTCATTTCTAATCCTGCTGATTTCAATGGTGACGGGGAGAAGACAAATGATATCATGTCTGAGCTGATGTGTTTCGAAATTACTCTGAGAATGAGGGAAAATGGCACCTTTACGGAAATTGCACGGTCTCTTATTGTTCAGCAGGATCAAAACGGAAATGTTATATCCGCTCAATGTGGTAACCTTGTTGAGCTCCAAGGAACCTGGCAATTGAATAATGACCGACTTGAACAATACTTCTCCGCCTTGGACACGACAATAACGAGCAGAGTGATCATTGGCCCGGAAACTTTATCACGAAATAGTATTGGTGATAATACATCATTCAATTTTGGTGCTGTAGAGCAGATATTCGTTCGTCAGTAGTTAAGAATTAATGCGCTTCCAGCCAATCTTGCCCTAATCCCATATCAACTACCAAAGGAACCGCCAACTCATAGGCGCCTTCCATTTCGGTCTTGATCATTTCCTTCAATTTATCGAGCTCTGGTTTGTATGCGTCAAAGACCAATTCATCATGTACCTGTAGCAGCATTTTACTTCGGAAATCACCTTCCGCGAGTTTTCGATGAATGTTGATCATCGCAATCTTGATGATATCGGCAGCACTTCCCTGGATAGGAGCATTTACGGCGTTTCTTTCCGCAGCACCACGAACTACTGCATTACTTCCGTTGATACCATTGAGATATCGCCTTCGTCCTAAAACGGTTTGTACATAACCATTTTCCCTGGCAAAGTGAATCTGATCGTCAATATAATCACGGAGTTTGGGATAAGTCTTGTAATAGGTTTCTATTAGTTCCTTCGCCTCAGTTCTGGAAAGGTCGGTTTGATTGCTGAGTCCGAAGGCTGAAACACCATAAATGATACCGAAGTTCACCGTTTTTGCATTGCCCCGCTGCTCTCGTGTAACTTCCTCAAGAGGAACATTGAATACCTTGGCGGCGGTGGAAGCGTGAATATCTTCCCCGTTGCGGAACGCTTGTATCATATTCTCTTCCTGGCTCAATGCCGCAATAATTCGCAGTTCGATCTGGGAGTAATCAGCAGCGAGTAGAACATGATCGTTATCTCGGGGAATAAAGGCTTTTCTCACTTGTCTTCCGCGTTCGGTTCGGATAGGTATGTTCTGAAGGTTTGGGTTATTACTACTCAATCTTCCGGTTGCTGCCACGGTTTGCATATAATCCGTATGAACCCTTCCGGTAGATGGCTCCACCTGGTTGGGTAATGCATCTACGTATGTGCTTTTCAGCTTTGCAAGTCCCCGATACTCCAACACATCCCGAATTATCTTATGATCTTTGGCTAATGAGGAAAGGACATCTTCTGCGGTAGAATATTGCCCCGTCTTGGTTTTCTTCGGCTTGTCTACCAGCTTCATTTTGTCGAACAATATATCACCGAGTTGCCTTGGAGAACCTATATTGAATTCTTCACCGGCTTCATTGTAGATCTCGCTTTCCAGCCTCTTAATGTCTCTGTCCAGTTCTTCGGAAAGAGATGCAAGGAATTCTTTGTTCAGGTTAATTCCTTCCAGTTCCATGTCAGCCAATACACGAAGTAGGGGTATCTCGATCTCATCAAATAATTTCTGCGTATTCGCCTCGCCCAGTTCCTGTTCGAAATGTTCTTTTAGCTGTAGGGTGATATCCGCATCTTCAACAGCGTATTCCGTTTGCTCTTCCAGCGGAACATCCCGCATCGATAATTGGTTCTTTCCTTTCTTTCCTATCAATTCCGTGATTGAAACAGGCGTATAGTTCAGGTAAGTTTCCGAAAGTACATCCATATTATGGCGCATATCGGGATTGATCAGGTAGTGTGCCAGCATGGTGTCGAATAGCTTGCCCTTAACGGTTACCCCGTATTTTGCCAATACCTTTATATCGTATTTCAGATTCTGCCCGATCTTCTGAATGTTTTCATTCTCGAAAAAAGGAGTAAGGGTACCAATCAATCCTTTAGCTTCATCAAAATCTTCGGGAAAGGGCAGGTAGTAACCTTTTCCAGGTTCCCAGCTGAATGCGATTCCTACAAGTTCGGCGGTAATCGGGTTCAGTCCTGTAGTTTCGGTATCGAAGCAAACACTGGCTTGACTGTTCAAATTCCGAAGGAATAATTCGGTGCCAATACCCGGTTGTACCGTTTGATAGAAATGTGGCACTTCGTCAATGGTATTCCTGCTGGAGTACGCTTTTGTGGCATCAGAGGGTTCACCATCGCCGCCGAATAGCGAAAATTGTCCGCTTCCCGCTTTAGAGGGACTGGCCTTTTTTTCTACTGGTTTTGTTTCTGAAGTTGCTTTGGGTGTATTCTCTGTGGCAGCTTCCGAAGAGAACGTTTTAATGAAATTATCGGTCAGCCTGCGGAATTCCAATTCCTCGAAGATCTTAGTAACTTCCTGTATGTCCGGTTCACACATCTCGAAATCCTTCTCATCAAATTCAACGGGGACATCGAGCATAATAGTGGCAAGTTTTTTAGACAGGAGACCAAGTTCCTTGGCACCCTCCACTTTTTCCTTCATCTTACCTTTTAGCTGGTCTGTATTTTCCAACAGTCCTTCCATGGAACCAAATTGCGTGATGAATTTCTTGGCCGTTTTCTCTCCTACTCCCGGTAAGCCGGGAATGTTGTCTGAGCTATCACCCATCATTCCCAGGAAGTCGATCACCTGGGTTGGCTCTGTTACTTCAAATTTTTTCTGGACCTCGGGTATACCCCAGGTCTCGTAACCACCACCAAAAACCGGCTTATACATAAAGATGTTTTCAGAAACCAGTTGGGCGAAGTCTTTATCAGGAGTCACCATAAAGGTTTTATAACCTTCTTTTTCAGCTTTTTTTGCCAGGGTTCCGATGATGTCGTCTGCTTCATACCCTTCTTTTACCATGACCGGTATTTTCATCGCTTTGAGAATATCCTCGATAATTGGAACAGCAACACGAATGGCATCCGGAGTTTCGTCCCGGTTCGCTTTATAGTCTGTAAACATCTCATTTCTTGCGTCACTACCTCCTTTATCAAAACAGACCGCCAGGTGGTCGGGTCGCTCCCGTTTTATCACGTCGAGTAAAGAGTTTGTGAACCCGAGGATGGCAGAGGTGTCCAGGCCTTTGGAGTTGATTCGAGGATTTTTTATAAAGGCGTAATACCCGCGAAAGATCAATGCGTAGGCGTCAACTAAGAAAAGGCGTTTTTGATCGGACATATTAGTGAATTGATGTACCATCAAAAGTATAAATAAGCCGTAAGAAAAAAGAATTTTACCTCACAAAAGATAGAGACTCAAATACTCTTTCTTGCTGTATCTCCTGTCGGCCACCTGACTTAAGGCAATCAGTTCATTGGTGAAGGCGGGCGATAGGATGGAGGTACGTTGTCGATTGGTTTTATGCTCTTCAAATAAGTGAATATTGCGGTAATATCGTCATCACTCAAAGTTGAATAAACGGGCATTGGAGGCATCATGGGCCGGTTGTTGTCCATGCCTTTGTACTTTCCTTGTTTAATTGCTTTTTTGAATTGTTCCAGAGTCCATGAACCAATTCCAGAATCATCAGGCGTTAAATTGCCGGCATAGCTGGTACCCCAGGGTCCAATAGCAGCTGTAAGATCCGGGTGCATTAGTACCCATGGCGAAGAACCCATCATTTCAGAAGGTATTGGCGGTAATGAATCGTTGGCAGGGAAGCCCATCAACCACTTATCCATATCTGGGACAGGACCTTTTTCGGTTAATTTTTTTGGGGAATGACAATGGGCGCAGCCCATATTTTCAACCAGGTATTCTCCTTTTTTGATCAGATCTTCTTCGGAAACGGCAGTTTCCTCGGATTCGGAATAGTTTTCTACTTTTTCCCCACAACTTTGAAATAAAAGTAACGCGGCGATCATGCTCATTGTGTAATAAATTGATTTCATTTGGTTAGATATTTTGGCATTTGTAGTTGGTCATGAAATCTAAGGCGATCATAAGTTACGTTAATTCTCAAATTTTAAACTCTATGAAATCATATATTTTCGTCTTGAAATTTCATGGAGAAGTTTTGGTTAATTCGTACTTTTCCGAAGTAAAATTTTATCGATGAAACCATTTTCCATTGCCATTCACGGAGGTGCCGGAACCTTGATCAAAGGTATGATGACCCCAGAGTTGGAAACCCGGTATACTACTGCCCTTAATGACGCTCTTGAAGCGGGCTACACCGTTCTCGAAAAGGGTGGTTCTGCTATGGATGCAGTGGAAATAGCGGTTTGTGTTCTGGAAGATTCCCCGCTATTCAATGCGGGAAGAGGAAGTGTTTTTACTGCGGAAGGAACCCACGAGATGGATGCCGCCATTATGGACGGTAGCAATCTCAAAGCAGGTGCGGTGACCATGGTCACGGGGATTCGAAATCCTGTTTCTCTCGCAAGAGACGTGATGGATAAAAGTCAACATGTGTTTCTCGCCGGTGAAGGGGCTATGAAGTTTGCAAATATGCTCGACTACAAGATAGAACCACCCGAATTCTTCTACGACGATTTTCGATACAAGCAATGGCAAGAGATCAAAGACAGTGATAAATTCCAACTGGATCACAGTGTGAGGAAAGACAGTAAATTCGGAACGGTGGGAGCTGTAGCCTGTGATGCATCTGGTAATCTCGCCGCTGCAACCTCTACCGGAGGTATGACCAACAAGAAATGGGGTCGGGTGGGGGACAGCCCAATGATAGGTGCGGGGAATTATGCCAATAACAAAACCTGCGCGGTGAGTTGTACCGGAAGTGGTGAATATTTCATTCGGGCTGTGGTAGCCTATGATCTGTCATGTCTGATGGAATTTAAAGGTTGGTCACTCGAAAAGGCCGCTTCTGAAGTAATTTATCATCGCCTAAAGCAAATTGAAGGTGATGGTGGACTGATAGCGGTAGATTCCGAAGGAAATATAGCAATGCCATTTAACACCGAGGGTATGTACCGTGGGATGAAAACTTCAGCAGGAAAAAAAGAGATCGCGATCTATACCTAAACGAACTGGGCTTCTAATGGAAGGACTTTTACCTTTTTCTCCTTCAGGTTGAAACGGTCACCGTTTGCCAATACGTGAGTTTTAAGATTTACCAGTGACATGGGTGTTCCTTCTTCCAGGATCTCCTCGTTATTGTGTTTTAACTTTCGAGGGTCGAAAATGATAACCATACCCGAACCAATTACCTCGAAGGTTTTACACTCCTTGATAACCAGGCCGGTATCTTCGGCCAGTCCTACACCAATTAATTTAGGATATCTCGCCACTGCCTCTGCCAGTCGGCCAAATCGACCCCGACGGATAAAGTGAGAATCTATTATAAGATTAGGCACAAAGCCCATTCCGTCGCTCATGAGGACAGTGCCTTTGAAAAATGCTTCGGTACTGCTTCCCCCGGCGATCATTTCTTCCGCCATGCACATGGCTCCTGCGCTGGTACCTGCGATCACAAATTTTTCCTTCCTGTACTTCTTTAAAAGCAGTCGATGTAATTCGGTTCCTGCGATCTTTCCGGTGATCTTAGACTGGTTACCTCCTGAAAACATGACGCATTTGGCATTTCGGATTATACCGAGGTTTTTAGAAAGTTCAGATTGGGAGCGTTCGCGTATATCCAGGACCTGCACATTACTGCAGTCTAATTTATTGAAGGCCTTCAGATAGTTTTCGCCTATCTCCACAGGATAGCTCGAAGCGGTAGGAATTACAACTATTGAGGAGTCATTCCCTCCACTTTCCTTGACCACACGGGATAATATTCCATCTTCTATATAATCCAGTTTATTATGATCGGCAGTTTCAATACCTTTGTCCTCATTTCCACCTATGGGAATAAGCGTTCCTTTGGCTTTCATTGTAGTAAATTTGATAGCACAAAAATACGGGTTTTGTACCAATAAAAATTATATATTTAATGTCTTTCGACACAAGTAATTAACAGCCTACCTAAAGATGAAAATACGAGAAATCAATGCGATGCGCGGACCTAATTATTGGTCCATAAGACGTCACGAATTAATAGTAATGGTCTTGGATCTGGAGGAGATGGAGGACCGTCCATCCAACGAGATCGATGGCTTTCGCGAACGGCTGGAAGCAATGTTTCCTACTATG
This sequence comes from Aureitalea sp. L0-47, assembly GCF_026126405.1. Lineage (GTDB taxonomy): Bacteria > Bacteroidota > Bacteroidia > Flavobacteriales > Flavobacteriaceae > Pukyongia. The sequence goes on along the minus strand of NZ_JAFMTQ010000002.1, from coordinate 100,050 downwards.
TATGAACATCGTTGTTCCGTAGGAACTCCGGGCGGATTTTTTCAACGGGTGGAAGAAGGGACCTGGATGGGTCACGTTATCGAACATATCGCCCTTGAAATTCAGACCCTTGCGGGAATGGATACCGGTTTTGGAAGGACTCGAGGCTACGGGGAAAAAGGCGTTTACAACGTTGTATTTTCATATATCGAAGAAAATGTAGGAAGGTATGCTGCGAAGGCATCGGTTAGTATATGTGAGGCCTTGATCGCCGGAGAAGACTACGACCTTGAGCCGGACATCCAGGAGATGCGCGAGTTAAGAGAGGCTTCACGACTTGGGCCAAGTACTGGATCTATTGTTGAAGAAGCAGCCAGTAGGAATATTCCGTGGATTCGATTGAACAAGTATTCATTGTGTCAATTAGGATACGGAGCCAATCAAAAGCGTATCCAGGCAACGGTTACTTCGGAAACGAGCAGCATAGGCGTTGAACTGGCCTGTGATAAAGAAGACACCAAATTTCTTCTGGAAAGGGCGGAAGTCGAAGTACCCAAGGGTGATATTATTTCTCGCGTACGCAGTCTAAAGGAAGCTTGTGAATACGTAGGATTCCCATTAGTGATAAAGCCGATAGACGGAAATCATGGACGTGGCATTACCGTGGATATTCAAAATTATGAGGATGCGGTTGTAGCTTTCCATGCTGCAAAAGAAGTATCAAGACGTGTTATTGTTGAGAAATTCATCACAGGTGAAGATTATCGCTTGTTGGTGATAAATCATGTTTTGGTGGCCGCCGCAAAACGGACCCCGGCGCACGTTATCGGTGATGGAAAGTCGACGGTAAGAGAACTGGTGGACAAGGTAAACGAGGATCCACGCAGGGGCTACGGACACGAAAATGTCCTTACCATGATCACGATCAATGACCTTACTAAGACCATCTTAAAAGATGAAGGATTAACTGAAGATTCTGTCATTCCTGAAGGAGAACGAATAATATTAAAGGATACCGCTAACCTTAGTACCGGAGGTACTGCCGAAGATATAACCGATATCGTGCACCCTGCTAATGTGGCAATGGCCGAACGTATTTCCAAGATCATCGATCTTGATATCTGCGGCATAGATGTGATGACCAGCGATATCAGTAAACCGCTTTCTGAAACGGGAGGAGCCGTTCTTGAAGTAAATGCCGGTCCCGGTTTCAGAATGCACCTGGCACCAACTACAGGTCTCCCCAGAAATGTGGCCGCTCCCGTAGTAGATAAATTATTCCCAACTACAGGTGATACAGGACGAATTCCGATAGTTGCCATCACAGGAACCAACGGGAAGACAACAACCAGCCGCCTTATTGCCCACATGGCAAAGATGAGTGGATATCGTGTAGGTTACACCACCAGTGACGGGGTGTATATTCAAAACCGACTTCTGATGTCCGGGGATTGTACCGGACCTGCCAGCACCGAATTTGTTCTGAAAGATCCAACCGTGAACTTCGCCGTTCTTGAATGTGCTCGTGGAGGACTATTGAGAGCCGGACTCGGCTTTGATCATTGTGATGTGGCGGTGGTGACCAACGTGGCTTCGGATCATCTCGGTTTGAAGGGGATTAATACCATCGAACAGCTTGCGAAAGTAAAGGGTGTTCTTCCAGAGACGGTATTTCCCGATGGCTACGCCATACTGAATGCAGACGATGACCTGGTTTATGAAATGCGGAGAAGCATTGATTGTAACCTGGCGCTGTTTTCACTCGATGAGAATAACCCCAGGATACAGGCACTACAGCGGAAAGGTGGGATCACTGCCATTTACGAAAATGGATTTATCACGCTTTGCCGTGGAAAGTGGAAAATGCGAATTATGAAAGCCGAAAATGTACCGCTTACTTTCGGAGGAAAGGCTTTCTTTATGATACAGAACGTATTGGCTGCGGTTATCGCTGCCAATGTGAGAGGAATTACCATTGAGGACATGAAAGCAGCACTGGAATCTTTCGTTCCATCGCCTTCCCAAACTCCGGGCCGATTAAACCTCTTCGAGTTTCAGAACTTTAAAATTCTTCTCGATTATGCGCATAACCCCGCTGGAATGTTAGCTCTAAAACAGGTAACAGATAGCATGGATGCACCTAAGAAAGTTGGAATTATTGCAGGAGTAGGAGACCGTCGCGATGAAGACACCAATCAAATAGGAAGTATAGCCGCGGAAATGTTCGATGAGATCATTATTAGGCAGGATAAGCGTCTGCGAGGGCGTACCGAAGAAGAATTGATCAACCTGCTTCACGAAGGGATCAAGAAGAAAGATCCCAACAAGAAAACCACTATTATTCCTTCGGAAAAGGAAGCGATCACCTTTGCGGTGAATAATGCCGAGAAAGATTCCCTGATCATCTGTTGCAGCGATGTGGTCCCCGATGCGCTTGATCTGGTGAAAAAGTTCAAGCACCAGGAAGCTATTGGTGAAAAGATCTTTTCGGAATAATTACTTCTGAAAAAATAACCCTCCTGGGCCAAGGCTTCGGAGGGTTCCTCAAAGTAATTGAATTTACTAAAAACAATTATCGTATACGCTCCACTTCGAAAGTGGTTGCTGTTGGGTCACTTGCGATGGTAATTCCAGTTTGCGCATAAGCGTAAATCTCTATGTATTGCCCCGCTGTTAAGGATTCAATGGTTTCTACCTTCCTAGTTACAACACCATTACCCTGGTGATGGTAAGTGTCACTTTTTATCAAAGTTCCATCCACATATACAGCAACTCCAAATTGATTGGTTGCAGTGCTTGTATTACTGCTTCTTATGGTGGCTGTGATACGGTAATATCCCGTTTCTGAAACGTCAAAGCGATCTGTTCCAGTGTCGAAGTCAGACCCAAGGTCAAAAACGGCAGTACTAAAATTTAATTTCGTCCAGTTTGGTGGAGAAATCGTCTGTCCTGTAGTCATATTCATTTTTGCCAAAGCAAAGTTTGATACGTTGAAGTTCACATTCGAAAGATCCACGGTTTGTATCGGTTGTCCGTCGTCTTCCAGGGATATCCCAAGGTTATTTCCAACTAAAGTGAAGGTGTCCACCGTTTGGTCATCAGTATCCGTAAAGATAGCGGCAGGATTCGCCCAGGATGCCTCTCCTGAGGCATTAGATGCAAGTACTCTACCCGCTGCCTGGTTACCATCCACATATTGAAATATACCATCGGCACGCAACCTGTCCTGTACGTACACATTACCGCTTCCGGCGGTTCCCGGCGCTCCAAAAAAGCCGGCCCAATTTGTTGTAGCGTTCGTGGCAAAAGCTTGTATTCCATAGTTGAAATTCCCGCTACCACTCACCTGACTTAATAATCCTGTATTCGAATTTCCGGAACCCGTCATTTGTGTCACATAACCATAATTGGCAGAAGCTTGAGCTGAGTTTGAGATGTATATTCCCGTTGCTGCACTAGCCGATGCGGAATTGTCAATAGTAATACTTGAGCCACGAATTATTCCGGAATCACCAGATCTGGCTAGTATATCTAACGCGGCACCTGTAGCCCCGGAATTTGCATGAAGATAATTTATTGACAACCCTTCATCCAATGTACCATTGTACTCCATATCCAGGACTGCATCCGGCGTTGAATCGCCAATCCCTACTCTTCCCTGGGTGTATATATTATCCGTAATGGCATTCGGTGGATTAGTGGTCCCCTCTTCATACCATCCATCATTAGACGGGATGTCAACAAAGCCAAGTTGACCGGATCCATTTGTAGCCATCACTTGATTTGCCGCGCCATCAGCTGCAGGCATAAGATAGCGACCAACGGCAGAGTCGTTCCCAAAAGAAGCTCTCCCTATAAAGTACCCGGCATAATCGGTTGCGTTATTATCGACCTGGGCGTATACACCGTAGTCTGTACCGGATGTTTGGATGACGGCATACTCTCCGTAGGCGCTCCCAGATACCGTGGCGCCAGAGAAAATGGTTCTGCTTCCATAAAGATTGGCCACGTTCGTGCTTCCTGAAGCTGTGTTGAATACTCCGGAGCCACTAGCACTGGCACTGAGATCAGTAAAGCTGTTGTAACTTCCGAAAGCATTTGTAATAGCGGAGTTATTGAAATCGTTTTGCATTCCACGGGCTTCCCCTCCAAATCCAAAAGAAAATGAATTATACATTGCTGTTTTACGGCCTCCACTACCGCTAAATGAATTTCGAATAGCCTGTATGGATAGTCCCGTGCTATTTCCTCCTATGGAATTGGAAAGTGCGTAGACGTTGGTTGTTCCATTGGCCGTAATGTTATTATCTATACCTCTTAATAAACCCGATGATGCGGCACCCATGCTTTGGCGGATACCTGTGGTAGTGCTAGCCGGATCAGATTCCACATAGAATTTGACATTTGCCGGATTCGTTGTAGCCCCGATCACTACGTTCCCCTGGGTGAACATGTCATCGCCAATTGCATTTGGAGCTGAGGTTGTACCTACCTCATACCAATCTACATCTGCTGAGGGATCTGTAAAACTTAGTAATCCGGCACCATCTGTGGCCAGAACTTGTCCTGCAGTTCCGTCGGTGGTTGGGAAAGCGTATCCGGTTCCCGAAGGAACCCCTAATTGGAAGGTTCCGTTTATTCTAAGTAAATCGTTGTCAAACTCTCCATATACCAAGGCATTACCGGAGTCGGCATTCGAATTTTCAATATACAATCGATTCCCGTTGGATTCATTGAACCCGGCCTGGTATCCTATAAATACACTTCCGCTACCGGAATAGTTGAACGCAGCGTCGCGTCCCAGGGCAACATTCTGATTCCCGGTGGTATTGGAGTACAACGCATTACTGCCTAATGCAACATTGCTCAATCCAGTGGTATTAGAGAAGATAGATTGCAAACCAAGGCCAACGTTGTCTGAAGCACTGGTTGTATTGAATAATGAACGATATCCGAGAGCCACGTTACCCGATCCTCCGTTTAGAGAATTTAGGGCCTCGTGGCCAATAGCCGTATGATATGAAGAAGTTGCATTCGATTGTAAGGTGCCATATCCCAGACCCGTATTGAAGGCTCCGGTAGTATTTGCAAACATGGATTGAAACCCTATACCAAGATTTTGATTATCACTGCTATCATCATTCGCGCCGGCATTAATTCCGAGGAAAACGGATGAACCATTATTAGTGCCATCACTATCAGATTTCCCGTCACTCAGTTCGTCAATGGAGTTCGCACCGGTAACCTGATCTGCAAAGCTTAACTGGCCGGAGCCGTTTGTTGTTAATACTTGCCCCGAAGTTCCATCTGCGGCGGGTAACAAGTATCGGCCTGTTGAAGGATCTGTTCCGAAGGAAGAACGCCCGATGAAATACCCCGCATAACCAGATGCATTCTGCACATCCGAATAAACCCCGTAATGCTGTCCGCCAGCGGATGCAGGAATAGTTGTATAAGATCCGTACTTATCTCCTGTCCCGCTCCCTGAGATCGAATTATAGACCCCATATCGAGCGCTATTTCCTGCAGCCTGAATAACATTGTTTAATCCGTAAATAATTCCGTTATAAGTAGTAGAACTAAGAAACCTGTTCTCCATACCGGTAAAACCAGCACTGCTGGATGTACTGCCGATAAATTCGTTTCGTATTCCAAACATGCCGGAAATACTATTGAATCGATTGTAAACACCAGTTTCTGACCCACCATTGGAACTGAAATTATTATAGAGCCCCGTAGTACTGCCCGCGTGTGCACTTGAAAAATTATTGTAAAGTGCTTGATAATTGAAGGCTGCAGAGGGAGTTAATGAGGCATCTGTTATATAGGAGCCATAAACGTTTGCCGAAGAGGCCGGAGTCCCCTCCGGACTAATTCGAATAGGGTAAATATCACTGGTCACATCACTTTTCACAAAGAATTTAGCGTTTGGAAATCCACTTAGATCCGTCCCAACCGTTACACTTCCTTGGGTGACCAGGTTGTCGGTTATGGCAGTAGAAGGATTGGATGTACCCGTGATAAACCAGTCGGAATCGTTACTTCCTGCTCCACTTACTAAAACCCAGCTCATGGTTCCATTGTCCCAGAAGTAAAATCCTTTAGCAGGCGTACCGTTTCCTGTTACAAAAACAAGCATCCCGTCCTGATCTGCCCCCGGATCGGAAGACGGGAAGTTGTCGATTCGAGGAATTAAAATTCCATCTGTATTGGAAGGCGTTGCGGCACTACTGGCCGAAATATCTAAACTGGACTTAGGGTCGGTATTCCCGATCCCTACCTGTGAATGACCTACGTAGCCGACAAAGCATACGGCTACGAGCAGTATATATCTTTTCATAATTCAATTGTTTTGAGGACATAGCCGTAGGTGCTATGATTTCAGGGCAAAAAAAGGTTAGCTCCTGCGCGTAAAAATAGTTGGAGAAGTATGCTTACTTCGGAAATATTTAGTGAGTGCCTGAATATTTTTAGTGAATGATATCAGGCAGTGCGAAGTTTCTCTTTGATGCTTTCCTTGTTTGAAGCACTCAAGGGAATAAGATCTCCTTCAATCTCCAGTGAATCCAGGGTCATCTTGGAAACTTTGCGGAGATTTACAACGAAGGAGCGATGCGGTTTAGCAAAATGTGCCGGGTTCAACCCTTCCGAAGTAAATTTCAGGGTTTTTGGAACCAGGTAAGAGTGATCTTTGGTCACCACGTAGCAATAGTTGTCGAAGGCCTTCAGGTATAGGATGTCCTGCTGGTTTAACTTGTAAGTCTCACCTTCCGATTTAATAACCAGGAACTCATTCTTAGTTGACGACAACTTATGCCAGGCGAGTTCGATATGGCTCCTCAGGCCAGCTTCAGTAAAAGGTTTTACAATAAAACCAAGAGGGTGTGTTTCCTTTACCCGGTTTACGGTTTCAGGATCGGTTTGAGAAGTGAGGTAGAGGTAAGGAATCTTCCGTTTATCGAATTCCATAGCGAGTTCAACCCCATCTTTCTCGCCCTCCAGTTGGATATCGAGTAACACTAGGTCCGGTTTTTCTTTCTGAACCGCCGCTATCGCCTCTTCATAGTTTTCAGCATCACCCAAAACACTAAAACCTTGCTTTAGCAAAGCCGTTTCTATGGTGACTGCAATTAGCGGTTCATCTTCAACGATAAAAATTTTTAAGGCAGGCATATTTTTCTATTGAACCTAAGCTAGTTTAAATCTAGTTAAAGGTTTAGAATTTTTAGCGAAGTGATAAATAAATTTAGTAACATTGAGTTAGGACAGTAAATTAAATCGGCTCACATTCAAAGTTGCAACAGTACCTCCCAGTTCTCTATTTTCGAAAGTAATGCTCGCTTTTAGCTTCTTGGCCAGGGCCTTCATGAGCTTTATTCCAAAGGAACTCTCCCGAACCTCATCCGGCATTCCTTTTCCGTTATCAGTTACCTGCAATACCAGTTCTTCCCCTTGTTTATTGAAGGAAATGTCCATCTTTCGATCTGTATCGATATCATTGAAGGCGTGCTTTAGAACGTTGGTGATCAATTCGTTCAGGATGAGTCCGATAGGAGTGATGGATTCTATGTCCAGGGTCATGGATTCTACATCCAGATCAAAGGCAATGGGCTTTTCATTATCCGTGTGACTGCTAAAGATCTCTTCGGTGAGATCGTTAAAATATTCCCTGGTATCTATGCCCACTAACTGATCTTTATTGTACAACTTCTGATGGATCAACACCATAGAACGAACCCGATTCTGGGCCTCCTGAATAGCCCTTTGAGCAGCTTCGTCCTTTACGTTTTCAGACTGAAGGTAAAGCAATGAAGAGACGATTTGGAAACTGTTTTTTACCCTGTGATGCGTTTCTTTCAGTAAAACATTTTTCTCGTCTACTGTTGCCTCGAGCAGTTGCTTTTGCTTGGCCAGCTTGCGGTTCTTATTGCGATTTTTCACAAGGAAGAAGATCACTATTACCAGCACTACGAATACCGACCCAAGTATCCAGTACAACAGTCGCTTTGATGCGGCTTGTTGTTCCAACTCGCGTTCGGTGGTTTGTAGGTCGTATTTTACCTCTAGTTCGGCTATGTTTTTCTTTGTTTTTTCTGAAACCAAAGTATCCCGAAGCTCCGAACTCATCTCTTTGTATTTCAGTGCGTTCTGAAAGTCACCGGCAACCTCATAGGTATTTGAAAGTTTATCGTACAACACCATTTTCTGTTGCTTCCTGTCTGTAGTATCAAGGCTTAATAGAAGCGGTTCAAGCGTATTAACTGCCAGCTCGGGATTGTCTTCCTTCAGGTAAATATTTGAAAGGAAAACAGCGCTGTAAAAAAGTGAATTTAGTGCACCCATACTATCGCTCACTTTGATCGCTTCTTTGTAGCGATTTATGTTTTCCCGAGTCGCTGAGGTATCAAAGATATGCGTCATTGGAAGGTGATCGAAGGGTGTTTCCGGCTGGCGCTTACGATAATACTGGGTAAGGATCTCGGTGAATTGAGTTTGTCTTGGAATATCCCCGATTCGCTTGAAATAATCTACCAGCACGAACATGTAGAAACCGCGTTCCGGGTGATCTTCCTCGGTATTTAGCCTATTCCAGGCCGCGAGGTAACGTTGTGTAGCTTGTTCAAAATCTTCGATAGACTCATAAACCATGCCTTTTGAATAGTTGATGCTGGCTTCCGCGGTAACCAAATCGAGGTCTTCGGCCATTGATTCCGCAATATTGAGATACTCCAGGGCTTCTTCAGGTCTATTTTGAAAGATATAGGCATTGGCCAGACTTACATGAAACCATATTCGATCTTCTATGTCGCCATGAACTTGGCTTAATTCGAGTCCTTTTTCAAGATATTCAATGGCTTTTTCGGGTACATCTCGAGACACCAAAAATTCACCAAAATCTCCTAATAGCAGCATCTTTGTGTAATCGGAAGGTGCTTTCTCAATCATATGGAGAAAAATAGGATCGACCGATTCCCGGGGCATCCTATTGAGTTTCCTTCGGAAGGAATCAAGCTCGCTGCGCGTGGAATTTTTGTCTAGTTTGGCAATTGATATCAGAACGCTATCCGCATACTTTATGTCTAATGTTTGTGCCGCAAGAGTAAGTGGGAATGTGAGCAGAAGAAGGAAGACAATTCGTTTAAACATAAGTGCGATCGCTGGGAAATTATGGATAGGTGAATTTACTAAATAATTTCAGGCAATAAAAAACCCTCCGAAGCCATGGCGTAGGAGGGTGCCCCCAAACAATGTTGTAGACGATCTACGCGATTGTTATAATTTACGTCAGCAGGAAAGGAAGACTAATTAGTTTTCGAAAACGTACACAGCGCCGGAATCAAAGCTGCTATTGCTCAACAGATCACCGTTGATGCCAGTTGCATTGCTATCTTCATATGGTGCTGAGCCACTTAAATATGTAACCGCATCATTTAGTGCAACGCCGGAACCAAATCTGTCACCTTGACCAACATTACAAGCTTTTATGTACAAGGATTGCGACCAGGTACTACCGGAGCGCTCCAATAAATAAGCAGCACCAGAACTGAATACATCATTAGACGACTGATCCCCTCCAATACCACTATCATATCCCGATTCCACAGGGGCTCCAATTAACAACCCATCTCCACTGGCAGTTAGTGACATGCTAACTCCAAAAAGATCATTGAAGTCCGTGTTGGATGCTTTTATATAGGCTTGCTGTGTCCAGGTGCTACCAGAACGAGTGAAGACATATACAGCTCCCGAAGCGCTTGTACTGTTGTCGGACTCGTTACCGTTGATTCCTGTTGCGCTGCTATCTTCTCCGGTGCTGCTCACCACCATAGTGTTTCCATCTGCATCGAGTTTAACTACCTGCCCGAAGTTGTCCTGACCATCTGTGTTTGACGCCTTTACGTAGGCCTCCTGGGTCCATGTGCTTCCACTTCTAACATAGACGTATGCTGCACCGGCTCGATTTGCACTATTGTCTGCCTGATTTCCGTTGATCCCTGTGGCGTTGCTGTCTTCCTGGCTAGCGCCAATGACAAGTCGAGAGGCATCGCCACTTAATGATACCGAGCGTCCAAATGAATCCTGCAATTCTGTATTGGAGGCCTTTATATACGCTTCCTGGGACCAGGTGCTTCCACTTCTCACGAATACATAGGCTGCACCGGAACTGGAAGCGGAATTATCGGCTTCATTACCGTTAACACCGGTAGCATTACTTTCTTCGCCACTTGCGGTCACTACTACCCGAGATCCATCGGCATTAATACTAACGCTCTCTCCGAAGCCATCAAAATTATCAGTATTGGAAGCTTTGAGATAAGCTTCCTGGCTCCAGGTTGTTCCCGACCTTACGAATACATAGGCAGCACCTGAGAACGAGGACGAATTATTCGTTTCATCGCCGTTCACACCAGTGGCATTACTATCCTCACCCCAGGCCCCAACAACTATACGGGAGCCATCGGAATTAATTGCCACTGAAATTCCAAATTGATCCTGTGGATCGGTATTCGAGGCCTTTATATAGGCTTGTTGGCTCCAGGTACTTCCACTCCGTATAAAAACATAAACCGCCCCGGACTGAGAGGAACTGATATTGGTCTGGTCTCCGTTAATTCCTGTGGCGTTGCTTCGTTCGTAGTTGCTACCAATGACAAGATAATTACCGTCGTTACTCATGGCAATAGAATTGCCAAAATAAGTTTGTGCGTTAGTGTTAGACGCCTTAATATAAGTACAATCCTGGGTGTCAAAAGGAATTTCTTCTTCAGTCACAATACTCCCTGAACTGTCGAAACCGGTACATACCCATCGGCCGGCCATTTTAATACATGTTTTGCTTCGTTGTTGGTCATAGACCATGGTACCGTCCACCGGAGAACCGCCCGATCCGTCTGTTAGCGCCTCAAAGCTGCTTACTCTCGGCATAACTAACCCCATATTCGTACTGGCCACGTCCAGGGCCCCTTGCGGACTCGTGGTTCCTATTCCTACCTGTCCAAAGGTGGTACTTATCATAGCAACGGTCAGGAGTACAGTAAAAAGTGTTTTCATAATATGCTGTTTTAGCACCAGAGATAAGCAGGCAAGCTCTTATTTGATGATTTGAAGGACTCCAAAGTTAGAATTGAAGCCATCGAAAAACCTCTATGAAAACATGGATTTTTTAAATTATGGGAATTCTTGGAAGCAGGTTTATCGGGTGTTGTAGAAAATTGAAAAGCCACCACAAAGTGATGGCTTTTCGCCCCAAATTTGATCGATTCGCTTAAGCGTATCAACCTACTTATGTAATGCAAATTTACGAAAAAAAATGATGCCCGCCTTTCCTTGTAGGAATTATCTTATAAAGGGCGAATTAGCGCTTGCTTGAAGCTAACCTATTGAATTGAAGAAATTTACAATTTTTTACGATTTCTTGTTGTAATAATCGGAAGCTGAATTTTCGTTTTTTCCTTCCTGGTATTTCGTGACCCAAAACCCTTCCTGTAAACCGTAATATCCAACCTCTCCTTTCTTATTCACAGCGATATAACCTATCTGGAAGTTGTCGATGTTGTCGTTTTTGGCTACAATCCTTTGAATGGCCTCTTTACAAGCCTGCTGTGGCGACTTGCCTTGTCTCATAAGCTCTACAATGAGAAAACTTCCAACAGTTTTAAGCACTTCCTCTCCAAGCCCGGTCGCAGTGGCCCCACCTATTTCATTATCAACGAACAGTCCTGCACCAATGATAGGGGAATCGCCAACCCTGCCCGCCATTTTGTAAGCGAGTCCGCTGGTAGTACATCCGCCGGCGATATCTCCATTAGCATCAATGGCCAGCATACCGATAGTGTCGTGATTTTCTATGTTGATGATAGGTTTGTATTCTGAAGTCTCCTTCCACTTTTCCCAGGCTTTTCGCGACTTTTCCGTGAGCAGGTCCTCAGCCTCAAAACCTGATTCCAGCGCAAATTGCCTGGCACCGGCCCCTGCCAGCATCACGTGAGGGGTGTCCTCCATGACTTTCCGAGCCACAGAGATAGGATGCTTTATATCCTGAAGATACACCACCGATCCATAATTGCCATCCTTGTCCATGATACAGGCGTCCAGCGTTACATTTCCGTCGCGGTCCGGTAAACCTCCTATGCCTACCGACTGTCCTTCGGCATTTGCTTCTTCTACTCTACATCCCGCTTCAATAGCATCCAGAGCCGATCTTCCTTCTTCCAGCACCTCCCAGGCTTTGGCCGTAGCGTCATGAACATTCCACGTAGCAATTACAACTGGCAGTACAGCTTCTTTGCCTGCTGCATCAACGGGTACATTCGATTCGGTTTTGTTATTACAACCAATCGCTGCAGCACCGGCAACCAGTCCCACTCCTGAAAGTGAGGCATTCTGAATAAAGGTTCGTCGTTTCATATTTTTATTTGGTTAGTTTACTTCGATCTCATCTACAAAGATCCAGGCCTTCCCATTGAAAGGATGTGCCAGATGCCATTCCGGAAGGTCCCCCAGGTTCTTTGCTACTATCTTAATATATCTCGCGCTATAGCCGTTCATATTAAACTGAATACTCTTAATTTCAGACACATCCGAAGGTGTTTCAGCATCCATCTTTTGAGGAGGGAGATTTTTATAGTATCTGTTTGGATTATCGGAAACATAGCATTCCACTTCCGTTGGAAAAAAGATCCAGCTGCGTTGATCCTGAAGGAAATTAACGGTAATCGTATCGAATGGTTTTACACTGCCGAGATCGATCACAGCGATCACGTCGGTATCTTGGTATCCCTGCCAGGCACCCGTCCTGAAATCTTTAGAACCTCGAATACCGTCTATCAATGCATCATTGCCGCCGGCGTTGTATTGGTTGGCGTATTCGGTTTCAAGGGAAATGCTTATAGTTGGGTCTATCTTATAGAATCGTGTTTCCAGAACCGAGCTTCTAACTTCATCTCTGGTAGCATAGGTTTTTAACAAAGTTCCTTCGGAAATCTCAAATGGCTCGGTGTAGGGCTCAAATTCTTCATTGTTCAAACTGTAGTAGATCTTCGCGTCGCCGTACGCATTATCGAGTGAAACTGTAGTCATATTTTTAAAGGCAACATTACCTTCAGAAATAAAAGGAGCCGGAGTAATTAGATGTTCGGTGATTTCCGAAGTAGGAATTGCAGCATCATTAGTTCCCCAATCCGATGGCGTACTTGTCATCTCAAATCTAAGGACACCACCTTCCATGATCTCATCGTGAGTGATATAGGTTCGATTTAGAGGCTGGTCATTCAACGTAGCTGCCTTGATATATTTGTTTTGTTCTGAGATCAATTCCGCCACGACGGTAAATTTTTTGCCTGATTCAAGATTGATAGTAGCCTTCGGAAACAATGGAGTTCCAATAACGTATTCGTTGCTACCTGGTGTTACAGGGTAAAAGCCCAGGGAACTGAACACATACCAGGCGCTCATTTGTCCGCAATCCTCGTTGCCACTGATTCCGTCGGGTGTATTCGTATACAATTCAGTAAGGATCTTATGCACCTTCTCCTGCGTCATAAATGGTTTATTCACGTAGTTGTACAGGTAGGCCATGTGATGACTGGGTTCATTCCCGTGAGCGTATTGACCAATGAGCCCGGTGATGTCTGCCTGGTCCCTACCTGAAGTTTCTGATTTGGCCGAAAACAGCTCGTTGAGGTGTCTTCGGAATTCATCTTTGCCACCCATTAGTTCTATCAGGCCACTAATGTCTTGCGGAGCATACAGACTGTATTGCCATGCATTGGCTTCCGTATAATTAAAGTTAACTTCAAAAGGATCGAAGGGTCCGAACCAGGTATTTCGAAAACGCCCTCGCATGAAGTTGGATTGAGGATCGTAGACATTTTTGTAGTACTGAGCCCGTTCAGAATACGTCTTATACACATCATTCTTCTTCATCGCCTGTGCCATTTGGGCAATGGTCCAGTCGTCGTAGGCATATTCCAGGGTCTTGGAAACCGACTCGCTTTCTTCTTCCACCGGGATAAAACCAAATTTTTGATAGGCTTGGAGCCCGAGATGGTAACGGGTCGCACTGTGCATCATAGCTTCCAGGGCTTTTTCGGCATCGTAACCCCGAATGCCTTTAAGGTAGGCATCGGCAATTACCGGGATGCCGTGATACCCTATCATGCAACCGGTATAATTGGCCGAAAGGTCCCAAATAGGGATGATCCCTCCCTCGTCGTACTTGGCGAGCATGGTATTGATAAAGTCGTTGGTACGTTCCTGCTCTATGATGGTGTACAAGGGATGAGCGGCCCTATAGGTATCCCAAAGTGAGAATACCGTGTAATAATCAAATTCATCGGTCTTGTGGATCTCCAGGTCCATCCCGCGATATCGTCCGTCCACATCCTGGTAGAGGTTAGGTGCCAGCATGCTGTGATACAGAGCCGTATAGAAGTTCGTTTTATAATCCTCTTTTGGTGATTCGATAACGATCTTCTCAAGCTGTTGTTCCCAGGCCTGTTCAGCTTCGGATTTTACTTCGTCAAAGGTTTTGTTCCCAATTTCTTCCTCCAGGTTTCTTTTAGCTCCTTCTGCATCGACAGCAGAGATTCCAACCTTAACGATCACGGGATCATTATCGGGATTAACAAATTGAAAGGCTGCCTTTTTCTGATACGGCAATGGTTCGGAAGCACCCGGATCTTCGGCCAACGGATGCGAGAATTTAATGTAAAAGAATAACCTTTGATCCTTGGCCCAGGCCTCTGAATGCCTGTGGCCGGATATTTCATAGTCATTGATTCTTTTTATTTCGGAACTAAGCAGCTTATCTCTATGATGCAGATCCAGCATCAATATCTGGTTATCTGAAGAGGGATATTTGTAGCGATGGATTCCAGAACGTTTAGCGACGGTTAATTCAACATCGATTTCGGTTGAATCCAGATGTACCTTGTAGTAGCCGGGTGAAGCCTCTTCGTTATTATGAGAGAAATGTGCACGATATCCTTTGCCACCATCCGCACCGTTATAAAAATTTTCTTCATCAGTTGGCATCAGCAGCACATCCCCATAATCACTTACCCCTGTTCCACTCAGGTGAGTGTGGGAAAATCCGTAGATGTAAGAGTCGCTGTAGTGATAGCCACTGCATCCATCCCAGCCATCCAGTCGGGTGTCCGGACTCAATTGCATCATTCCAAAGGGTACACTGGCTCCGGGATAGGTATGACCATGACCGCCGGTACCGATAAATGGGTTCACATAGCTTGTTAAGGAATTTTCCTTCTGTGCTACTGTAATATTTTCATGCTTATTGCAACTAATGCACAACAGAAGGCTAAGAAGAAAGCAGAAAGTTACTCTCATTAGTGGTAATTAGACTGAAAAGATACGAATTCACGTTAAAATTAAGTGAAGGCGCAGGATGTGTTTTGCAATCGGAATTATCTTTAACCCAAAAGTAATTGAATGATGATCAGATGGATCATTTTTATAGCGATTTATGTAGCGATCGATATTTATGCTTACCAGGCATTTCGAACGATCACCAGGAATAACTGGTTGTCTGTGGCGTACATTTCGATATCCGTTCTGCTTTTGGTAACATTTATATTTCAACTAACATCCGGGGATTCTTCCAGAACCATGACGCCTTTACGTATGTATACCTTCGGACTTTTCCTGGCGGTGTTCGGACCTAAACTCCTGCTGGTTGGTATCATGTTTACTGAGGATATCGTTCGTCTCGCAGTAGGTGGTGTTTCCAAGGTGAGTGGAATTACCGACAATTTCCATATTCCGTCACGTAGAAAATTTATAAGTGCTATAGGTCTAGGATTGGCAGCCATTCCATTTAGTTCGTTGCTTTATGGAATGTACCGGGGAAAATACAACTACCAGGTACTTAACTACACCCTTGAGTTTGACGATCTGCCTGATGCCTTTGATGGCTACAGGATCACACAGATCAGCGACGTCCACAGCGGAAGTTTCGACAATGAAGATAAGGTGGCCTATGGGATAGATCTCGTAAATGAGCAGAAGAGTGACCTGATCGTTTTCACCGGCGACCTTGTAAATAATGTGGCCGATGAGATGACACCCTGGAAGGCGCTATTCGCGAAGCTTAAGGCAAATGACGGTGTGTATTCCATCCTCGGAAATCACGATTACGGCGACTATGCACGATGGAATTCCGAAGAAGAAAAAAGAGCTAATCTTGAACATCTGAAGTCCCTTCAGAAAGAAATGGGGTGGGATCTGTTGCTGAACGAGAACCGAACGATTGAAAAGAAAGGCCAAAGCATCAAATTGGTTGGAGTAGAGAACTGGGGAGCCGGAGGGTTTAAGAAAGCCGGAGACCTTGACAAAGCATGTCATGGCATTGCAACCGAAGATTTCAAGGTGTTGTTAAGCCATGATCCTTCTCATTGGCAACAGCAGGTGAAGAAAGATGATCGAAACTTCCAACTCACATTAAGTGGTCATACCCACGGCATGCAGTTTGGTATCGAGATCCCGGGCTTGATAAAATGGAGTCCTGTGAAATACAGGTATGAGAACTGGGCGGGTATCTACGAAGAGTTGGGACGATATATTAATGTGAATCGTGGTTTTGGTTTCATTGGCTATCCCGGCCGTGTTGGCATCTGGCCCGAGGTTAGTGTCATCGAACTGAAAAAACGCGCGCAAACCGCTTAATTCGATGGAAATGTTATATTTGTATCAACTAATACTTCAATAGCCATGTCTAAATTTGGAGAATTAATAGAGACCAATGTTCCCGTCCTTCTCGATTTTTATACTGAATGGGACGATGCCTGCAAGGAGATGCACGCTGTTCTTCGGGACGTTGCTGCGGCTTTAGGCGATAAGGCAAAGGTTATTAAAATCGATGTGGAGAAAAACTCAGAACTGGCCGAAGCACTTCGCGTAAAAGGCCTTCCCACTTTGATGATCTACAAGAACGGTGAAATGAAATGGCGCCAGAGCGGTGAGCAGGATGCCAATACATTGATCGGTTTGGTTAAGGAGTTCGTTTAAGATCAGGAGATCGCCAATCCATTCCAATTATTTTCTATTATAAATTCCAGTGTTTCAGGTAGGGTATAGCGCAGATTCTTTTCTGCCTTCAGGCTGTCGTGAAATACTACTATACTACCCGGTTCTAGGTTTAGCTGGACATTTTCCAGGCACTTTTCAGGAGAAATAGATTGATCCCAATCGAAACTCAGTACATCCCACATTACGATTGAATAACCTTTCTGTTTGATCTTTTTAGATTGCACCGGTTTGAGTTTTCCGTAGGGTGGTCGGAACAACAACGAAGGGGTTGATTCTCTATTTGAATTGTTTTGTTTTAGTATTTCTGAAGCAGCTTCGACGTCGGATATATAGGTTTCCGTATTGGTAACCCAGCCATTGAGGTGCTGATTGGTATGGTTCCCCACCGAATGTCCTTCAGCAATAATTCTACGGAATAGTTCGGGATGTTTTTTCACATTCTCACCGATACAGAAAAACGTTGCTTTTATGTTGTACTCGTTCAGTATATCGAGTACCCATGGGGTAACCTCAGGAATGGGGCCATCGTCGAAGGTGAGATAGACAGCATTTGTTTCCTGCGGAAACGACCACACCCATGACGGGTTTAATCGTTTAACCAGGGAAGGTGTTTTTACCAGGAAAGGGTTCATGACTTATTCGGCTAGGCCAGCAACTGCGGTGTCGGCACTTTGTGCACTATCCACTTCGGTCTCAATGCTGTCTTCACCCTCAGGTTCAGATTCCAGATCGATTCCTTCTTCTTCCCCGTAGAAATGACGGAAAAGCTTTAAGTGGTTATTAAACTCCGTTGCATTGTCTTTACCATATTCTTCAGAATCAAAAACAATGGTAATGTCCACAATGCTTCTATAGCGTTCCATATTACTGATGATCTCATCCGCAAGTGCGTATTGACGTTTTACCTTCATACCACTGAAGAACAGCAAATTCTCCCGGTATTTCTTCGAGACATCTTCGAAGATCGCCCTGGCCTTTTCAGGTTTGTCTAATTCATAATACCCTAAGATGAAAGGTTCCAGCAGGGAGTAATATTCGAAGTACTGTACCGGCATTTTCTCCATAGCAAGGTCCAGGATGTTCTCAGCTTTTTCCTTCTTTCCTTCGTTGATGAGAGTCTCGGCAAGGCGGGCGAGATTACTTCGGTAAGAAATACCATTTCTGCGTGTCTCCGTATCGTGGTAGATATCAGGGCTGCCACTATTCCCCCAGTCCCACTGCATCACGATATCGTACATCTTATCACTGTCGATCCTACCCATATCGAAGGGGTTGCGTTTATCAACAGGAGTTCTCACAGGTACCAGTTTGTAGACTAATCCGTCCAGTTGCAGATAATCTTTCATCCACAGATAATCGTCATCACCAAAGCTTCCGCCACTGAAGTAAATTGGGCGTTCCCAGTTATTATTGGCAATGATATCGAGCATCATCATTCGGTTCTTGTATAGTATATCTCCTTTCAGAACGATGTCGATGTAGGGCACAATAAGATCGGCATCCTTTTCAGGAACGATTCCATTTCTCAACACGGTCTCTTTGTCCACAGGAACCCGAATTACTTTCGATGGGAAGGAGTTGGCGATCTGGCCGCTTTCCAGGGCTATGGTCGTTGCCTGGCTGTCGTTAGCCACCCAGTTCATCCATTTCTTTATATCCAGGGTGTCCTGAGGAGTTTCCTGGTAGAAAAGGAAATCCCTCGATCCGTATTTATAGTCGTTGTGGGTTAATTGAGAAGGTATGGGATCGCTTGTCCATGCTTTCTTCTTCATGTCGTCTATATACCAATCTGTTTGGAAAAGGCTAGTGTTAACAATCCTAACATCCTGTCGATGTCCTTCGATATTTTGCTGGTACCAAAGAGCAAAGGTGTCGTTGTCTCCAATGGTAAATAGGATGGCGTTTTCATCACAGGAATCCAGGTACATTTTACCCATGGATTGAGCTGTGTATCGATTCGACCTGTCGTGATCGTCCCAGTTCTCCGTGGCCAGAAGTACCGGCCCAGCGATCAGAGTGATTCCCAGAACGATCGGTAGTGCCATTTTGGGTTTCAGATATTGTTTGGCAATTTCGAACAAGGCGTACACGCCAAAGCCTATCCACATGGCAAATACGTAAAAAGATCCCACAAGGGCATAGTCTCTCTCCCGTGGTTCGAATGGCCGTTCGTTGAGGTACACTTTCAGAGCGAGACCAGTAAAGAGGAATAGCACCAGGAGCACCCAGAATGTTCGACGGTCGTTGAAGAAATGGAACAGGAGGCCAATAATTCCCAGTAACAAGGGCAACATATAATAAGTGTTTCGCGCCTTGTTATTTTTCATATCTGAAGTGAGATTGTCCTGGCTTCCGAGGAACATCTCATCTATGAATTTGATACCGCTTATCCAGTTTCCGTTCAGGTAATCGTCATTGCCCTGTACATCGTTCTGCCGTCCCACGAAATTCCATGCAAAATACCTCCAGTACATATAGCCGAACTGGTAGGAGAACATGAACTTCATGTTGTCTATGAATGAGGGTTTTTCAATATCCAGGTAAGGACTGAAGTTTGTTAGGAAGGTATTATAATCTTCCACATCTACCAGGCCTTCCGCATAAGCCTGTTTAAATTTATTCACTTCCTCCACGAGTCGGGATTCGCTTCTGTAGGGTCGTTTTATAGTGAAATCTACACCGTCGAGGTAACTCAAGTAAGCTTCCTTATGTTCTATGCTCCACATACGAGGAAGGATGGCTTTGTGGGCATCATCCGTATTCTGACTAGCATTCTTGTAGTTATTTACGATGATGTATTTCCCCGCTTTTTCATCTTTCTCGTACTTGGGCTTATCGTCTTTATAGGGATTGTCCGGATCCAGTCCTGCGTATGTTTCCGTGAATTGGGGTCCGTAGAATAAATGGGTTTCAGGATATTGCTCCCGGTTGTAATAGGCCAGGAGTTCGCGGGCGTTGTTCGGGTTGTTTTCGTTGATCACTACCCCGGCATTCGCGCGAATTGGAAGCATTAACCAGCTGGAGAAACCAACGAATATGAACAGCACGCAGAGGATGAGCGTATTCACCCTGGCATAACCTTTTTTGCGAGTGTATCGGAGTCCGTAATAGAACAAAGCGATAAACAATAATCCGGCAATGATGGTTCCTGAATTGAACGGTAAACCTATATCGTTCACGAAGAATAATTCCGAAGCACTAAAGAACTTCATGGTCATTGGAAGTAGCAGCTTGAAGATAAATAGCAGTATGGCTACCACAACCACATTAGCGATGATGAAATTCTTATAGGTGACTTCTTTTGTGTTTTTGAAATAGTAGAGGAATCCAATAGCGGGGATCGTTAGCAGTCCCATGAAGTGAACTCCAAAAGAGAGTCCGATAATAAAGGATATGAGGATCACCCAACGGTCACCCCTGGGGGTATTCATTTCCCGCTCCCAGCGCAGTCCGGCGTAGAACATTAGTGCCACGAAACAGGCTGCAGAGGCGTATACTTCTGCCTCCACGGCATTGAACCAAAAACTATCTGTAAACGCAAAGGCAAGTGAACCTACGGCTGCGCTTCCCAGGATCGCCATTGCACTGGTTTTGCTAATTTCTTCGTGTTTGGATACTACTTTCTGGAGTAGTAAGCTGAGAGACCAAAACATAAAAAGTATGGTAAACGCGCTCGCAAAGACCGACATCAGGTTGATGGTGAGTGCGATGCTTGTAGCCTCCATGGCAAAGATGGAAAAAAAGGCACCCATGATCTGGTAGAGCGGTGCTCCGGGAGGGTGTCCAACTTCGAGATTACTTGCCGTGGTGATATATTCACCGGCATCCCAGAAACTGGCGGTGGGTTCTACGGTGAGCCAGTAGGTGAGGAGGGCGATTCCGAATACGCTCCATCCTAGGATTCTGTTCCATTTTACAAAGTTGAAATCGGACATAAAAAAACTGGGTTATTGGTCGAGGCGAATTTACTAATAATATGCCTAAAGGGACTCCTAAAAATATGCTAACGTGGGTTTTGGGGTTATTATTTCGCAAAAAGTGGGGTGGAAAATGGTACTAGAACTTTAGCTTTAATGTAAATCGGGGGTTTAGAACGGTCTTAGACCGTAATGTCTGTCTGATTTTTGCTGAAAATTGTTTGTGTGAACCAAAGTTTGTATTAAATTTGCGCACTCATTATGGTATTGGCCCATGGTGTAACTGGCAACACGTCTGGTTTTGGTCCAGAAGAGTCTAGGTTCGAGCCCTAGTGGGCCAACAAAAAGCCGCTTCGAATGAAGCGGCTTTTTATTTTCTATTAATTATTCTTATTCTTTATTGGCCCACGTGAATGTGGGTGGTTGTTTTCTTTGTTTTGTAACTTAAATCAATGTACAAAACAAAGAAAACTTTGCGCTCCCCATTTAAGAATGATCCTTTCGCTTCAGGCTTTTTCTTTTGGGTGAATAGTGAGACGTGAATAGTTATTAGATAGAATTCTCCCAAATCAAGATTTACCTTTCACTTATGACTCATTTGGCACACTATTGTGGGTGGTTGTTCCGTCATTTTTGTAGTTTCCAGTTTACAAAAATGACGGAACTTTCCGTTTCCCAATGTGTTTGTCGGAACCATTGTTCCGGGCTTTTTGTTTTGTTCAAAAGTGAGTCGCGGAATAGTACCCACTCCATCATAATTTGCCTTCACCACTTTTTCGATACATCTCTATTCTTTCAACCTCTCAGCCACACTATCATAATATTCTTGAGAAAGTACTTCTGTCCAAACCGTTGGTTGTTCTCCACCATAAATGGCCAGATATGTCACATCACTTTCTTTAGTGGATGAGTGCCAATGCTCAGTGTCTTTTTCACACATGATCACATCTCCTGCTTTTAAAATTACAGGGTCTTTTCCTCTTTCCTGATAATAGCCCTCTCCTTCAACATAGATCAATACCTGTGGCGATGTGTGCTTATGCCAGTCTAAGGTTGAATTCGCCTTGAAGGTCGCTTTTGTGATATTGTAATCCAGGTCACCATCGGCGGATAATAACCGATTTAACCACGCTTCCCCAATGTAGTGGGTGTTTGGCGCTTTAATTCCTTCCTCCAAATATGAGGAGACAGTGTATTCAGAACTTTGTGCATTCGCAAAAACAGATACAACTATCAATAAAGTGGTAAGTAGAATTTTCATGTGTTTTAAGTTTTTAGTTCAGTCCTTTTTCGCTTAGCCATTCAAACATTAACTCCGCGATCTGTTTGTTGTTTAGGTCCGACATAGGAAAATGCGTATTGCCCTTGATCCCTAATTCTGGTAGGACGATCAAAGTTACATCTCCTCCTGCATCATTAACGGCTTTGGTCCATTGCCCGGCCATGGTAAGTGCTGCCCGCCATTGCTCTTTGCCAGGACTTGTCACTGGTTCTTCAGGAATATAATCCCCGTAGTATATGACGATAGGGATTTTCGTTAATTTCTGAAATTCTTCCATCGGTACCCCTCGAGCTTTCAAAGCCCCACCCACAAATGGAATGGGTTGTGGCACTTTTCCCACCGGAAAAACGAAATTGCTCCCTGGTTCATAAGAAACAATAGCCTTGATGTTGTCGTTCTTTAATGCCGTCATCCAACCCTGGCCGCCGCTGTGTGAATGAGTGACCAGTACACCTTCCCCGATTTTATCGAAAAGAGCTGAAACGGCATCAATATTTACCTGGATATTCAAGGGACCGGTGTCGGGTGTTATTTGTCGAAAAAATTGTTCCAATGCGTCGGGATCCTGTGAAAATTGAACTTCCGGGTAGAACTGGTTTCCTTCACCCAACCTGAATATTCCAAACCAAAGTTGATCTTCGGTTCTGGCATTTGTAGTTGTTGAAACAGTGCTTCTTCCCGAGAGCCCCCGTCTGGGCTGGTCCAGCAGATACACCGGGAACTTTTTCTTCAGAAAGATACTTTGAAACCCTTCTCTCCCATCTGGTGTGGTTTGCCAGGTTCGCATGGATTGGCCGTAGCCGTGCCAGAAAACGAGAGGTAGTTCTCTTGGATTAACAGGAATTTGATAAACAACAGTAGCATGATCCCCATGCAGGGTTTGTCCTTCTGTACTTTGATCGGTCGGATTAAAATAACCGTGAGCCACAGGATCAAAAGTACCGGGGCTTTCAATTACTGAACCTCCCACCGCAAATGTGCCTTGTTCCTGAATTTGAACGGATTCTTTATCACTGATAGACGGATCCGCACTATTCGGCTGCCTTTCGGCACAACTCAAAATAAATACAAGTGTACACAAAATTCCCGTGTAAAAATTAAAGTACTTTATCATAACTACAAATTTAACCAATACGTAACCTTTAGATTAATGGATCTAAAACGTGGAGCAAATTCTTGAGTGAAGTAATTGTCATTGTAGACGAGGAACAAATCTGATAAGGGGGCAAAACGCCATTGTAATCGGGCATTAACCCCAAAATTATCACGCTGATTACTGTATTGCGCCAGGGCTGTAAAAAACAATGTTTTGCTAAAAGTCACATCCATTCTCGGTGTGATAAGCCAATAGTCTGCACTTTCGTAGGGTGCCGGTAATTTGATGCCATCGTAGTTTACATTTACGGAAAATTGTGCCCACGGCTGCCACCTGTAACTTAGAGTTCCACCTGCCGAATAGCGATTGCCGATAAAGAATTCCCCTAAGGTGGTGTTAAAAGAATAGGTAAATAAATTTGTGTTATTAGATTCAAACTCAATGCTTGCCTGGGTAAAGGTATAACCTTCATTACCCGGCAAAGGTGTTCCATCATCCTTACGTGTTGGATCAAATTCTTCAGTCAAGAATATGTATTGATTGACAAGATTGGCTGTAATTTTTGAATTGCTTTTAAATTCGGTTTCCCAAGTGGTTCTTAATAAATAATCGGTTAGTTTGAAATCCAAATTAGGTCTAAAGTAATTTATAAATAGAATCTGAATATTATTCCTGTTGATTACTTCCCGGTTCCTCGGATATAGAAAGTGCTGAGCAAAATTACCCATTTTAAAAATATCAGTTCGTGGCACGAAACCTAAATCAGCTTTGAAGTCATTGTCCACGAACACCCAATCATTGATAAAGACCCAGTTATTTTTATTATAAGTAGTAACGGCTTGGGCCGAGAAATTTCCTCCTTTGTCATCCGGATTTATAGATTTATGAAGATAATACCTGCCGGACCAGGAATTGTCCGCTGTTGCAAGGTTGTAATCTATTCCAAATACACGATTGTATCTATCATTACCTTCTGAAAAGCTGTATTCTTTAAAGCGTTCTCTATTAACAATAAATGCGCCAATGATGGAACGGCTCCCTACTTTTTTTTGTAAAGCTATCATTGAATTGTTATTTGAAGCAATTTCGTTAGCCCGGTCCGCAGCGGTTTGAATATTCAATACACCCAGCCGCCAATTCTCATTCAATTTCCCACTCAGTCGGGCTCCTGCAATGATGTCATTTTGAATTAGATCATCATCAACATCACGAGCCAGCCCAATGCGTCTTGAAAAGAAAGGACGTGCCTCGCCAAAGAAGTTTCCGAATGAACCAAAAAGGTCGCCATTATCAATAAAAAACTGACGGCGTTCCGGTAGGCGCAACTCGAATCTTGTCAAATTGGTAAAAATGTCATCGACTTCAACATTTGAAAAATCCGGGTTTATGGTTAAATCTAAATTCAATCCATCACCGATTGCGATTTTCGCATCACCACCGACGGAAATCTTAGAATCTTCATGGTTGTTTTCAAAGTCCTTTTGAGCAAGACCATTTATATAGGGAATTAGTGCAAAAGGAGTTCTGGATTTTCCCAAAGGTTTTTCAAAAACCAATTCATCCATAAAGGCCAGGGTGCCCAATAACTGTGATTGTGGGACTCTGGCCAGAGTACTGGTTTCATTTGACTGGATATTGAATCTGTAGGGTCTTACACCCCAATTGGTAGCTCCTTCCTCAAATTTTAATGAGGTAAATGGTATGGCCATCTCTGCAGTAAAGTAGGTATCGTAAATTTTGCTTTCACCTTGCCATTTTACATCCCAGCTAAAATTGTAGTTCTCTCTGGACGAACCTCCCGATGACACTAAGAATTCCCGCCGAACACCATACGGTGTGATGCCAAATCCAAACGCATTGGCACCGTCGTTAAAAGTATCGAACAAGATACTCACGTTATCATTACGGACTCCACTAAAGTCTCGCTTAAGAGAAGTTACCACAAAATCATTGCTTGGAATTTCTGCACGAATACCAACGTAAAGTGTCGTTTCGTTATACGCTATTTGAACGGTAGTTTGATATTTTGCAACAATACTGTCTGAAGGAAAATATTGCCAAAAATCGGTTGTCTTGTCAGTGGTTTTCCAAAAGTCTTCCTTGAGTTCTCCATCCAATGTAATTTCTTCATTTATGAATTTTGCTCTAATACTTTTAGGAGTATCTTGGGCCTTCATCTCATACGTAAAAACAGCCCCTGTTAGGATGGTTAAAAAGAAAAGGAATGCTCCTTTCATAGAAGTAATGTTGTCTGACATTCCAAAATTAAGGGTATGAATACGAGATTACGATACCATTATTACAGATAGTTCTACCATTATTACTGATATGACCGTTCGATGGCATTATATGACTATCAATATCTTATATTTAATGAATAATTATTGAACTATGGAGAATTTCATGACGATAGATTCCGTGTCAACGTACTTTAAGTTGCGTAACTATGAATTGCTTCATCCTCTTATAGGTATTTTAGATTTTGACAAGTTTGAACCAAGTTCAGTATCTCCACCGACCTATAGCGGATTTACTTTTGAATGCTATGCGATCTTCTTGAAGGATCACAATTCGTGTAAAATGAAATATGGCGGTAAGCACTATGATTTTGATGAAGGCACAATGGTATTTTTATCACCCCAACAATCAGTCGGGTTTGTGTATGAAAAGAATCATGTACCCAAGGGATATGCATTGCTGTTTCACCCCGATTTATTACATGGCACCAAATTAGGAAAGAAAATCCAATCGTACTCTTTCTTTTCTTATGCAGTAAATGAGGCTCTCCACATATCCATGAAAGAGCGGAGAATTATCTTGGACTTGCTCGAAAAGATTCAATTTGAACTTGAGCAAAATATGGATGGACATTCCAAAAACTTGATTGTTTCCAATTTGGAATTACTTTTGGATTATTGTGTGCGATTCTATGATCGACAATTCCTGACAAGAGAAGTGGCTCATTCAACCTCCTTAGAAAGGTTTGATGTACTGTTGAATGAATATTTCTTATCCGAAGAACCCAATAAACAAGGATTGCCATCCGTCACTTACTTTGCTGAACAGCTTCATTTGTCACCCAATTATTTCGGTGATTTAATTAAGAAAGAAACCGGAAGATCTGCGCAAGAGTACATCCAGAATAAACTCATCGAAGTGGCGAAAGAGAAGGTCTTTGATCACGAAAAAAGTATCAGCGAAATTGCATATGAGTTGGGATTTAGATATCCACAACACTTCAGTAGATTATTCAAGAACAAGACCGGGCTAAGTCCAAACGACTTCAGAAATATGAATTAAAAAAATCCTCAGGTCGGGGGACCTGAGGATTCAATTTCACTTCAATAAACAGTTGGGACTTGATTAATTGAGCGAAGTGTCTTTCGTTAGCCTTCGCAACTTGTACATTCCTTTTTCTGTTTGAACTTCTGTGCAGCATTCATACTGTGCTGATAGTACAGTGATTTCAGACCTAATTTCCATGCCGTAACGTGTATCTTATTGATCTCCTTGGTAGGCATATCCGGGTGTACAATGATATTCAACGATTGACCTTGATCTATGTGGTTCTGTCGGTTAGCCGCCTGGTAGATAATATCCATCTGGTCGATCTCCGAGTAGGTTTTAAATACATCCTTTTCCTCTTGCGTCAGGAAGTCCAGGTGCTGAACAGACCCGTCACGATTCCGAATGTCTTTCCATACCTCCGGGTTATTCATACCTTTTTCCTCTAGCAATTCTTCTAGGAATGGATTCTTGATCGTGGTCTTTAACTTAGCGATGTCTTTCACATAGATGTTGGACCAGATCGGTTCTATTCCCTGCGAAACCTGCCCAAGGATGAAAGCCGATGAGGTTGTTGGGGCAACGGCATTCATTGTAGTATTTCTTCTACCGTAACCTTTCAATACTTCCGGCTCGCCGAACTTATCAGCCAGTTGTTTGGAGGCCACGTGCGATCGCTCTTGGATTTCCTTAAATATCTCACTGTTGAGGTTATAAGCTTCCTGACTATTGAAAGACAATCTTTTTGCCTGAAGCAGCGAATGCCATCCCAATACTCCCATACCTAGTGCCCTGTTCTCTTTAGCGAAATTATACGCTCGCTCCATGAACAGGAAGGTTTGGCGATCCTCTCTATCGGAAGAATCCCTGTAGGCTTCAAGTTTTTCGAGGAATTCCGTGATTACGGCATCCAGGAAGAAGATCATTGTTTCAACCGCGTCGGTGTCCTTCCACTTGTCGTAGTGAAGTAGGTTGATGCTGGACAGCACACATACGAAAGACCAGTCGTCATTAGACGGCAACATGATCTCCGTACAGAGGTTACTGGCGTAGATCCTGTGATTCTTGTCCTTGTAGACGTCAGCAGCACCATTGTTGGCGTTGTCACTGAAGAATACATAAGGATATCCCATTTCTCCACGTCTTTGGAGTACTTTGGCCCATACGGCTCTCTTATCAGCGTCACCGTCCACCATTTCCTGCATCCAGTCGTTAGGTACAGTTACTCCGTGTGTTAGTTGCTGAATGGGATTCCCCTCGGTTCCTATTTCGAGGAATTCCATGATATCCTCGTGATCTATCGGTAAGTAAGGAGAGAACCTTCCTCTTCGAACCGAACCCTGGCTCACTACATCTACCATTGATTCGAACAGCTGCATGATGTGTACGGCACCTGAAGCTTCTCCGTTATTCTTAACCGGAGCACCTCTGTGTCTTATTTTTCCGAAGAAACCCGAAGTGCCACCTCCTAATTTCGACATCATTCCTACTTCAGACTGGGTATACAGTATATTCCCCATATCATCATCGATATGCGACCCAAAACAGCTTATTGGAAGCCCTCTTTCTTTTCCGAAGTTCGACCAAACCGGTGAAGCAAGTGAGTAGAAACCATGGGACATATAATTATAAAACTTGTCGGCAAATCCAGGCATCTCTAGAATTCTCTCGGCGCGTTGGGCCACTTCCATGATACGTTCTTCTGCGCTTACTCCGTCTACGAGATATCCGCCGGCTAAAAATTTCCGACTATTATCGTTAAGCCATTCGAATTTACCTGGGGCTAACGGGGCATATTGTTTTAGTGCTTCTTTTCTGGCAGTGGTTAAATCCTGATTTGGGGATGTTGTTTTCTGGTTTGTGCTAGTTGTGAGGTTTTCTTTTTGCATAGTTTTTTAAAATAGGTCGTCTCCGGTTATACTTTGGGTTCTTTTACTGTAGTTTATGGATCGCTTTACAAAGAAATCGCCGTGCTTGGTACCGATGATCTCGTCGTCGAACCATTCGGTTTGTGCCACGAGTTCCTCATCAATGTGAAACACTTTTTCAATTCCGATGCTTTCCAATGAAGCGTTGAATCGGTTCTTGATAAATTCGTTGACCACTGCCTTCGGTAAGAAGTCCAGCTCACCTGCTTCGAAGATCCAGTCTACGATGTCACTTTCGGCTTCGTAAGCCTTGCTGCACATCTTTTGTATCATCCCCTTGTATTCGGCATTAAACCACTCTGGGTGTTCGTCCTGTAGGATCTTGATGATATCTATTCCGAAGTCACCATGGATCTGCTCCTCCTTGGAGGTCGCTTCAACCACATTGGAAATGCCCTTGAGAACATTCTTATGTTTGTTGAAGGCCATGATGATGAGAAACTGAGAGAATAGAGATACGTGCTCAATAAAAAGAGAGAACAGCAATATCGATTCGGCATATTCTTTTTGGTCTTCACTTTTGGCATTCCGAAGGGCCGTTTCCAGGTACTGAACACGTTTCATGATTACCGGCTTCTTTTTCAGTGCCTTGAACTCATCGTTCAACCCGAGAATTTCCAGAAGGTGTGAATAGGCGTCATGGTGCCTTACTTCGCTTTCTGCAAAAGTGGCTCCCACCGATCCGATTTCCGGTTTTGGCATTTTGTGGTACAGGTCACCCCAGAAGCTCTTCACGGCTACTTCGATCTGTGAGATAGCCAGCATGGTATTCTTGATGGCGCTGCGTTCCACATCTGTAAGACGTGATTTGAAATCCTGGATATCGCTGGTGAAACTAAATTCGGTATGGATCCAGTACGAATGTCGGATAGCCGGCACATATTCGTATAGTTGCGGGTACTCATAAGGTTTGAGGTTGATCCGCTTTTCGAAGATATTCGATTTGCGGCTCAGGGCCTGTTGATTACGGTATAGAATATAGGCCTTGGCGGCTTCATGGAATCCATCTATCATGAGTTTGGTTTCCACAAAATCCTGGATCTCTTCTATGGTTGGAATGTAGTCCGGGTCTGCCTCTTTTCTCTCCAGAAGCCCTTTATATACACTAATTGCAACGTTTTGCGCATCTTCCTGTGTTCCTTTTTGCACGGCGCTCATTGCCTTAAATATGGCATTGGTTATCTTTTCGAGCTCGAATTCACGGGTCGTAAAATCCCTCTTGATCACATGTTCAATTTTCGTCATATCCGGTAAATAAAAGTGAGTAATTAGATATATAAATATTGTGTTTTTTGAAGCACAATTCCTAAAACTTCAAAATGGATTCTCAACATTCTTATTAACATTTTTTAACGTCAATAATATTTCCATCAACACTTATATATATTGAAATGGTGGGTGAAAATTGTGTGTAGTGATCTGCTCATTTTTGTTAATTGCCCGGAAAATTTTCAAAATGTTTACTTCGGAAAAACGCAGATAAGTGAAATTGATGTTACGAAATTGAAAATTTTGTGTTAGTCGGAAATTGAAAATTGACGTTTCGGTTGAGACAAAAAGGAGGCAAAAATCAGGAGCAGATAAAAGTGTAAATAGGGCCTAAAAAAACCGGAAACGTTAATTTTCCGGTTTTTACTTTTCTTATGCAGGAAACATAAGTATTATTCTTGAGGTTGAATGAAGGACTCAATATCGCGGTCGAATAGATAGTAGCCCGAATTGTTATCTCCTATGATGTTAAGTTTGTCCAGCAATGTTCTGGCAGTAGCTTCTTCTTCCAGTTGCTCGGTAACATACCACTGCATGAAGTTATTAGTGTTATAATCCTTTTGTTCCAGGCAAGTGTCGATAATAGTGTTGATTTGCTTGGTCACAAACACTTCGCTGTCGAGGAACTTCTCAAAAAGAGCTTTGAGGGATGTAAATTTATCGGTAGGTTGATCCAATGCCGGTACTACGACTTTGCCACCACGCTCGTTCACGAATTTCACTAATTTCAGCATATGCTCTCTTTCTTCTTCCGACTGTGCGTAGAAGAAATTAGCAACTCCGCTGAAACCTTCGGCATCCGCCCAGGAAGCCATCGCCAGGTAATGCATGGACGCAGTTGCTTCCACTTTTATCTGATCGTTCAGTAAATTTTCAATTGATGCATGCATATCTATAAATATTTATGTCGATTTCTATAAGTACAAAAATACTAACTAATAAAGCGAAATACGAGTTCACCCTAATTATTTTATTTATAAAACAATAGAGGAAAAAAATCTCGGATTTCAATCATTTGTTGCTATATCTCGCAGCTAGATTTTAATGATGTCCGTTGGGGTTTCCACCAGTATGGTTTTATCACCTCGAATTGCAATAGGTTGCTTCATAATTTCCGGGTGATGTCTAATCATTTTGATCCAGTCGTCATCCGATAGATCGTGATGCTCGAATTGAGATGTGTACTTCGGATGATCCTGGTTTACCAGGTCCTCAATCTTCATGTCAAGGCGAGTGGCGATCTCTGCGATCTGCGTCCCTGTAAGCGGAGCCGATAGCATATCTCTCTTTTGAATCGGGAACCCTTCGGTTTCAGCGTAAACAAGGGTTTGTTTCGCCCTCACTGAATCCGAATTATAGAACAAGGTTATTTGTCGGTTTGATGTGGCTATTTCTCCCATTTTTCCTGAATTTAATCAACACTCATTTAATGTTTCATAGTGAATTTGTTGTATGCCTACTACGTTATATAAATGTAATATTGAATACAACTCCCAACAATGATTTTGATCAGTAGAAGAACATAAAAAGACCCTAATTCATAGATGAATCAGAGTCTTTATTTAAAGGTGGAACTAGCTGAATAAACTACTCCGTATCGACAAGCACTGGTTGGTTCCAAACACCCGATTCCGCTGTTTCCTTCACATACTCACGGAACGATCTGGCAGGCCGTTTCAGAATGGTTTGGATATCATTTGTGATCTCTTCATTCTCCGGGTTCGTCAGAACATGACTGAACAAGTACTCTATCAACCAAACATAGATCTCTGGCAGGTCCATGGTCTTCATCACTTCCACATATTCCTGAAGTGATACTGCTACAAACTTAATTTCACGGCCTGTAGCTTCGGAAATGAGCTCACACACCTGCGGAAAAGTAAAAGTTTCGGATCCAGTTAGTTGGTAGATCCTACCATTGTGCTCTTCGTGCAGCAGACATTCCACTACTACATCGGCGATGTCTCCGGTGTCGACATAAGGCACCTTCATGTCTCCCATAGGTAAGGCGACTACCCCCTGAAGTACGGGCTCCAGCAGGAAATTCTCGCTGTAATTCTGACTAAACCAGTTGGCCCTAACTATACTGTAATCGAGTCCTGAATTGATTACGGCACCTTCACAACGTTCAGCTTCAATTTCACCTTTACCGGACATCAGTACCAGTTTACTCACTCCTTTTTCTTTCGCGATTTCAACAAGTAAACTCACTGCTTCAAAGGCTCCGGGTACGGCCAGGTCTGGTTGGAAAGTAATGTACACTTTGTCAATTCCTTCTAAAGCAGGGCCAAAGGTTTCTGGCTTTTCCCAGTTGAAGGGAATATCCGCATTCCGCGATCCTACGCGCACTTCCTGGTTCAACAATCGCAGGCTGTTTACAACTTTTCTACCTGTTTTTCCTGTTCCTCCGATGATTAAAAATTTTGGCTTTTTCATGATTTAAAATTTTGTGTGTTATTAATAGATTTATGCGTGTTTAATTGATCGTCTTCGTCTCAGATAGTCATACAAAAGAACGACTCCGGTGTACTCCACCATGAGGATCCAGAAACCCGGCGCCCCGAAGAAATCCACATACCCTATACCATGGGGTAAAAAGAATAATGGGACAGTGATAAGCGCATCCAAAACGATGGCGATGACGGCCAGGACGAGTGCTAATTGATACCCTTGGGTTTGAGGTTCGGATTTGAAATAGTAGCGTGAACCAAACCATGCCAGGGGTAGAAAACTTATTGCCAGGGTTAAATTTCCCTGCAATTCAGGATCGTTTGAAATGGGGAGTAATGTTGCAATGGTGAAAAGTGTAACTCCTATCATCCAAATGGCAACTCCCGTTCGAATAGCTCTTGTGTAATTCATATCAAGTGGTTTTTAATGTTTGATATGACAAAACTATCGCGACCTATGCGTGATGATTTATTCTGAAAGGAGTATGATTTGTTCGAAAAGGAGTACTACTTGATCTGACTGGGCCTGTAGCCGAATTTCTTGGTGAAAGCATTCGAAAAGGAACTAAGGCTGTCGTAACCTACCTGCCAGGCCGCCTCTTGCACTGTTGTCTTCTCAGAGCGAATAAGGTCGTGAGCAGTTGTGAGCCTTTGGTTCTGAAGATACTTGAATACGGGAAGGCCGAACATTTCCTTGAAATTCTTTTTGAGATTGTAAGTGTTCAGACCAATTTGTCGGGAAAGTTCCGAAAGGGATGGCGGGTTGTCCAGACGTTCTGCAAGTATCGATCTCGCCAGTTCCAGTTTTTCACGTTCGGTGGTGTTGATGGTCTCAGTTTGCATTTCGGCTAGCTGTCCGAAGAAATGAGATAAGAGTGCGGTCATCTGACTGCGAAAGAACATCATCTTGGTCTTTCCGTGATAAGTATTTTTAAAAACGGAATCCACAATTTGTTGCATTTCGGGAGTCATAAAGAAACTGGGCCCTTCAACGTAATGATCGCTTGGATTCACCAGCTCCTTCAGCATAGAAGTAAAGATCTCACCTTCCTGGTTGGGAAGTTTTTCGAGGTTTCTCGTTGCTGTTGCGACAACTATACACTCCAGGGGTTTGTTGGCGGCTACCGTATGTTCACAGATCACCTTTTCATCTGCATAAAAGGAAAGCGCAAGGCCTTTGGTATAATTGAAGTCACGCACCTTATCCATGTACTTCATTTTGAGGTCCACGTTCCCTGAGCCGTAAAAGGCGACTGCGATCACCGGTTCGTCGAAACAACAGGAATCTATTGTCACCGTCTCAGAATCGGCTGTTTCAACCAGGATAGTAAAGTCGTTTATATCGATGATGTCTCGGGTCATATTGAGATTAAATATAGAGTATTACCGATCCTTTTGAAAGTCCGTTAACATATCCTTTGGTCAGTATGTGGATCTGCCATGATCAATGTCATAGTTTCCGGGAGGTTGCTGAGTTACATTTATTAATTAACCAAAAACCATTGAAATGGATGTGTCTAATTATCTCGCGGCATTTTGGGGGTGGTACCTCATCATATTCTTTGTGATCCTGAGTTTTAATCCGAAACGGGTCAAGCAGATTTTCGAAGACCTGAAAGACCAGAAATTTACGATATTGGCGGCGTTTTTGGCTATAATATTGGGGTTGCTGACAATACTTGCCCACAATGTTTGGGAATCAGATTACCGGGTGGTAGTTACCCTGCTGGGCTGGATGGCATTGTTCCTCGGACTTTCACTCTTTATTATTCCGAAGGTAGTAGCCGGATGGCTCGAATATATCAATATGAAGCTTGTTCAGGTATTGTACCTGGCCCTTTTATTCGTTGGTTTCTATCTCCTGAACGTGGTGTACCGGATTATCCCTTATTGATAAGATCGCCAAATAGCTGCTGCAAATTGAATCACAGATGCTAACTTTTAAAAATTACAACATAGCGGATTGGTTTTCCTTTTACAGGATCGCGGCAGCTCCGGTGTTAATTGTTCTGCTCATCCTTGAAATGAGGGTGGCTTTCTCATGGATGTTGTTATTGAGCTTTAGTACAGATGCCATCGACGGCTATCTGGCACGATCCCTGAAAATCTCCAGCGCCAGGGGTTCACAGCTGGATTCCATGGGCGACCAGATCACTTTTATCCTTGGGATCGTGGGGCTCTTTGTATTTGAGACTGAGTTCATGAGTCATAAAATACAGCTGCTGCTCATCGTCTTCATACCCTATTTTCTGCAAATGCTCATCGCCTTTATCAAGTATGGCAAAACCACGGCTTTTCACACCTATTTTGCGAAATTATCGGCCATCGTACAGGCGTTTTTCATCTTAACTGCGCTCTTCTTTACCCCTATGTTATGGTTGTTCTATACAGTACTCGTAATCGGTGTTCTGGAAACTTTAGAGGAGATCGCACTAATTTTTATGCACGATGAATGGACGAAAGACGTAAAAGGTATTTACTGGGCCATTCAGAAAAGAAAAAAGGAACGAAGAAGTAGTAGAAGGAACTAATTGAATGAACTATGAGAAGGTATTCGTTATTTACGATCGTGCTGCTCTGCCTGGCGATTCTGCTGGTTGATTTACTTAGTTATTACTGGCTCAGCAGAATCACGGAATTACATCTATCCCCAACACTTCAGACGCTTGTTGATGTGCTGTTTTGGTTCTTTACCTTTGGACTTATCAGTGCGATACTTGTATTAAAACTAAGGCTCGATAGTATTAGCGCAGAAAGACGTAATCGCCTGGTAACTTCTCTTTACGGGCTTACCGTTTCTTCTTTTGCACCCAAGGTGATCTTTGTATTGGTTATTTCCATTTTGTATACCCTGCATTTTGTTTTTTCTGAAGGTGTTTCGGTCTTTGTTGTGCCGATTCTTGGCCTCATTTCAGGGGTGATTCCTTTTATGGTCATTCTTTATGCAATTTTTGTTTCCGTATATCGCTTCCGAACAGTAAAGCAGCAGATTAAATTTGAAAACTTACCACAGGCCTTTAAAGGACTGCGCATTGTGCACATTTCAGATCTTCACCTCGGAAGTTTTAATCGGAGGTATCATATTTTAGACAGGGCGATCGAAAAGATAAACCAGCTGAAACCGGACTACATATTGTTTACGGGTGACCTCGTGAATAATTATGCCTGGGAGCTGGACGGATGGCAGGAAGCTTTCAGTAAACTGGATGCGAAGAAAGGAAAATACGCGGTACTTGGAAACCACGATTACGGTGATTACAGTGAGTGGGTGACCCCTGAAGAAAAAGCGGAAAATTTCTCTCTCATTCAGAAATTCTACGAAGACACAGGGTTTATATTACTTCGGAATGAATCCTGCCTGCAAACTGAGGAACAGAATAGCCTGGCGATAGTTGGTGTTGAGAATTGGGGGAAACCACCATTTCGGCAGTACGGAGACCTGTCCAAGGCACTGAGTGGAGCTAATGGTGCTGATTTCAAAATACTCATGTCTCATGATCCCACTCACTGGTCTGAAGAAGTGGTTTACAATACCGATATAGACCTAACCCTCTCCGGCCATACACATGGATTACAAGCTGGGTTCCGATACAGGAACAGGCACTGGAGTCCGGCCAAATTTAAATACAAGCACTGGGCGGGACTCTATAGCAATGAATCCCAATACCTATATGTAAACCGCGGTTTGGGTTGGATGGGATTTCCGGGTAGAATTGGGATGAGGCCCGAGATCACATTACTAGAACTTAATTGAAGGAAAGAATAAATTACATCTTTTTCATGGTGATCGTGGAGTTCATTTTCATTTCCACGGGCCATGTGTATTCTTCACCATCCTGATTCATCGTGGCAGATCCATCCATATCCGATTTCATTGTGATGAGACTTGGCCAGGCCGTTTTGGCGTCTATCGTGTACATGGTATTCATATCACCGCCGAGATTCATTTCTACCTCGTTCTCTTTTTTGTCAAGTTTTATACCCTTTACGTTGGCGATCACCTCGACAGTATTATTCTGGCTGTCAATGTTATCAACTTTCCAGGTTTGTTCGCCATCAATAAGTTGAAGATCTGGGATGGTAATGAGCGATGTCCAGCTATCTCCTTGTTTGATCTCTTTTGAAGGGTAGGGAACGAAAAATCGGGCAAAATCTGCGCGAAGCTTCTCCTGGCTAAAATCTTTTCCGAGATCTTTCAGTATTGCTTCATCGGTTACAGCCGCTCTCATCTTTGCTTCCAGTACATCTATTCCGTCAATCTTAACAATAGTGCCGTTACTTTTTAGGTGGATGAAAAATGGTTCATCTACCATACTCTTCACAAGATAATGAGCTTCCATTAATCCCTCTTCGGAAGGAGCTTCCTCAGAAGTTACATGGAGTTCCTGAGAAGATCCTTCTCCCATACCGATATTAAAATCCATAGATACGTCTTTATACCATGACTTTATTTTCGCAACCTCATTCTCGACCGATTCAACCTCCATGATAAGTGAATTGGAAATTATAGTAGTCATTCCCATTTTCATTCCCATGAGATCCTGGTCCACCTGTATGTTAGCGATTTGTTCAACGTTGATCTTCTCTCCGACCTTAAAGGTGTATTTTATGGATTGTGCAAACAGTGAAGTGCTGGCAAGTACGAATAACAGTAGAATTGTTGTTTTTTTCATTTGGGTTTAAATTTTTGCCGAAGATAAGTTTAAATAATAAAATGTTCGTTTACCTGAATTTGAGACGGTCATCACTCTTTAATAATCGGGATGGTCTCTTCCAGTAAGCGCCAAGTATAGCCTAATTCACTTTCTTTATCCAGGTCGAAAACCGAATAATAACGATGCATGTGATTTGGTTTTCGTACGCTTACAGAAATAGGTTGCAGGGTGTCGGGCTGGTTGTCTTTGTGGATGGCCCAGCCATTTACTATTTCCTTCCAGGAATCTCCGCGGAATTCATACAAATAATACTTATTGAAATTTGGATCCTTGATTACTGAAGTAACAAGTAACAGATCACTTCTGAATTCAGGGAATCTCAAATAATCAATTTGTGCCCCATAGCTTTCCTCAATAACAAGCACAGGTGCGAGATTGTCTTGAAAATTAATGGTAGTAGTAGCCTTTACAAAGTTCACGTCTTCTACATATCCGTAAAAAGGAGGTGAGCCGGATCTATAGTTCGCGGCTACAGCATTTTCAGGAATTTTGGGGAGTGTGATCTCTTCAACGGGCGGAAGCTTTTGCGTCACCGTATCCTTTTTAATAATGTCTTCATTTTCAGACTTGGGTGCAGGAGTTCCGCAATTAATCAAGAAAAGAAATCCCATGATAACAATAGGGAGTTTCATCAGATCTTAAATGTGATCACTGGCATGTTGGCATGATTCACCATATCCTCGCTGATACTGCCATTGAAGAAATGAGAAAGACCTTTCCGGCCATGTGTGCTCATACCGACAAGTTGCGCCTGAATATCCTTAGCGAAATTTAAAATACCCTTTTCAACGGTAGTGTCGTTGTAAATATTCAGGGAATAGTTTTCCGCAGCGGTTCCGCGAACGAAATTCTCCATGAGCTCACGGGCTTCGGCTGTTGTTTTAAATCCGCTCGGTGTATTGATAAGCAGCAGATGCATGTGTGCATCCACAGCTTTAGCGAATTTTTGGGCTTCCATAAAGGGTTTACGACATTCTTCGGAGAAATCGGTTGCGAACACGAAGTCTTTGATGATAAAATCCTCATGTACGTTCTTTATTACGAGCACAGGAATATCGGATGTTCGTACTACTTTTTCAGTATTACTTCCAATAAACATTTCCTTAAAACCGCTCGAACCGTGTGAGCCCATTACTACCAGGTCTATATCATTTCGGTATGTGGCTACTTTTACGTCGTCGTAGATCTCACCATGACCAATTGTTTCGTGTATTCTGATATCCTGGAGATATGGTTTTTTCAATAGTTCTGAGAACTTTTTTTCAGCAAGTCTGATAAAGTAAATCGCTTCCGGCAAACTCCTTGTCTCTCCTGAATTGGCGAGGTGTAATGGAATTTCAGCACTGTGATGGAGATAAATCTCCCCGCCGTTGTTTGCTACCATATTGGCCGCCACTTTCAGGGCGTTTTCAGCTTGATCTGAGAAATCGGTAGGGACTAGAATTTTTTTCATGTCAGGAATGTGTTAGAACGTTAAAGGTACAAAATATTGCATGATTTTTATTGACCGAAGTCAGCAATTGAAACAAGTCTTACAGCAAGTGGAATTATAATACTTATATTCAATATCTTTAAGATTCGGTAATTAGCTTATACTTTCCCCAAACGGGTTTTATCACATTTTTCCTATTTGCTTCAATCCTGGGAAGAGCAAATCAAATGCCCTGGCAAATAAATGGAATTATGAATCAACACAACAAAATCCTAACATACAAGCCACCTGGCTTGCGCAACTTACAGATTTACATTATATTTGCACCACATTTGGTACTAATACACCGAGGGGACAAAAAGTCCCCTCTTTTTATAGCCAAAAGTGATGCGGAAAAAAGTAGAAGAATTATTAGCGGATGCCCTGGCAGAAAGGCCGGAACTGTTTCTTATCGATTTGAGTATTTCAGAAACAAACCAGATACGAGTGATCATCGATGGAGATGAAGGCGTAAAAGTGCAGGATTGCATCGAAATAAGCCGGGCCATCGAACATAATCTCGACCGCGAAGAACATGATTTCTCACTGGAGGTGCTGTCGGCAGGAGTTTCGGAACCCTTGAATATGGTTAGACAGTACCAAAAGAACGTTGGGCGAAAGCTTAAGGTTAAAACTTCAGAAGAAAAATTTGAAGGCAGCCTGGTGAATGTGAGTGATGATGAGATCACCCTGCAATGGAAAGCCCGCGAACCCAAACCCGTTGGAAAAGGTAAAGTAACCGTTCAGAAAGAGGCGGTGATACCCTATAGCGATATTGTTGAAGCAAAAGTGATGGTAACATTTAATTAGTATGACATGGAAAATTTAGCGTTGATTGAGTCTTTTTCTGAATTTAAGGACGACAAACTAATTGACAGAGTAACGCTGATGGCGATACTGGAAGACGTTTTCAGAAACGCTTTGAAAAAGAAATACGGAAGTGACGATAACTTCGATATCATTATTAACCCGGATAAGGGTGACCTCGAGATATGGAGAAACCGAATTGTAGTAGCCGATGGTGAAGTAGAGGATCCTAACGAAGAGATCTCTCTTAGCGAAGCGAGAAAGATCGAGGATGACTTTGAAGTTGGTGAAGACGTTTCCGAAGAAGTAAAATTGGTAGACCTTGGAAGAAGATCTATCCTGGCACTGCGCCAGAACCTGATCTCTAAGATCCACGAGCACGATAATACTAATATTTATAAGCAGTTCAAGGAGCTTGAAGGAGAGATCTACACTGCCGAAGTGCACCATATTCGCCACCGTGCGGTAATTCTGCTGGATGATGATGGAAACGAGATCATTTTACCGAAGGATAAGCAGATCCCATCGGATTTCTTCAGAAAAGGAGATAATGTGAGAGGAATAATAGAGAGTGTGGAACTTAAAGGAAGCAAGCCTTCCATTATAATGTCTCGCGCTAATCCATTGTTCCTGGAGAAACTATTCGAGCAGGAAATACCCGAAGTTTTCGACGGACTCATCACCGTGAAGAAAGTAGTTCGAATCCCGGGTGAAAAGGCGAAAGTGGCAGTGGACTCTTATGACGATCGTATCGATCCAGTTGGGGCATGTGTGGGTATGAAAGGATCCAGGATCCACGGTATCGTGAGAGAACTTGGGAACGAGAATATAGATGTGATCAATTACACGAACAACCTCAACCTGTTCATCACAAGAGCCTTGAGCCCGGCAAGGGTTACGGCGATCAATATCAATGAAGAGACGAAAAGAGCTGAGGTGATCCTTAAGCCCGAAGAAGTGTCTAAGGCGATTGGTAGAGGAGGGCATAATATACGACTGGCTGGACAGCTCACCGGTTACGAGATCGACGTGTTGAGGGAAGGTGCCGAAGAAGATGTAGAATTAAGGGAGTTTTCCGATGAGATCGAAGAATGGATCATCGATGAATTCCATAAGATTGGTCTGGATACGGCCAAGAGTGTCCTGGAGCACGATATTAAAGATCTGGTAAAACGCACCGATCTGGAAGAAGAGACCATTCAGGATGTAATAAATATATTGAAAGAAGAATTTGAAGAGTAGTAAAAAGATTAACTACTTTTATACGCAATTAAAATCAGGAGAACGCATAGTTTATGGCTGAAGTAAAAACAATGAGGCTGAGTAAAGTACTTCGCGAATTCAACATCTCGCTGGATCGTGCCGTGGAATTTCTGAGTTCCAAAGGCTACGAGGTGGAGGCACGTCCTACCACCAAGATCACCAACGAGGAGTATGAAGTGCTTTTTGATGAATTCCAGACAGACAAAAGTAAGAAAGTAGCTTCCAAAGAAGTAGGAGAGGAAAAGCGGAAGGAGAAGGAAGAGCTGCGTCTTGCCCGTGAAAAGGAATTGGAGCAGAAGGAAAAGAAGGAAGCCTCGAAAATTATTAAAGCCGAAGCCAAATTGGACGGCCCAAAACAAGTTGGGAAGATCGATCTTGAGGATAAGAAAGTCAAGAAAGTAGAGGAAGTTGCTGAAGCCGTAACCGAAGAGGTTGTTGAGAAAGTTGAGAAAAAGCCGGCCAAAGAGAAGAAGGCAAAAGAAAAGCCAACAAAAAAGGAGCCGGAAGTGCCAGCCGAAACTACCGAAGAGGAAGCTCCTAAAAAATCTACTGTAGAAGAGACAAAATATCAGAAGCTCGACGGGCCTAATTTCACAGGTAAGAAGATCGACCTTTCTCAATTTAAAAAGCCAGAGAAAAAGAAAGCCGAGAAAAAGGAAGAACCCAAAAAAGAAGAAAGAAAGAGCCGAAGAAGAAGAATCAGTAAAGAACCTTCTAAAGGTGTAGGAGGCGGACGTGATAAACGAGGGCGAAGAGGACGCAGTAATGTGCCTAAAGAAGAGCCCAGCGAAGAAGAAGTGCAAAAGCAGGTGCGGGAGACCCTTGAAAAACTTCAAGGGAAATCTTCCAAAGGGAAAGGCGCCAAGTACAGAAGAGAAAAGCGTGATATCCACCGCCAGAAATCGGAAGAGGAACTGGCTCAGCAGGAAGCAGAAAGCAAGGTGCTAAAAGTAACGGAATTTGTTACTGTTAGTGAAGTAGCAACCATGATGAACGTGCCTGTAACCCAGGTGATATCGGCTTGTATGTCACTGGGAATGATGGTGACCATGAACCAGCGTCTGGATGCAGAAACCTTAACTATTGTTGCCGATGAATTCGGTTACCAGGTAGAATTTGTTACAGCCGATATTGAAGAAGCTATTCAGGAGGAAGAAGATGCTCCGGAAGATCTCAAGCCACGTGCTCCGATCGTAACCGTTATGGGACACGTTGACCACGGAAAGACCTCCTTACTTGATTATATTCGTGAGGAAAATGTAATTGCCGGTGAATCAGGGGGTATTACCCAGCACATCGGTGCCTACGGGGTGACCCTG
Source organism: Aureitalea sp. L0-47 (assembly GCF_026126405.1). Classification (GTDB taxonomy): domain Bacteria; phylum Bacteroidota; class Bacteroidia; order Flavobacteriales; family Flavobacteriaceae; genus Pukyongia. Next base: position 58,223 of record NZ_JAFMTQ010000002.1, on the reverse strand, counting down.
GAAAATGGGCAAAAAATTGCGTTCCTGGATACACCTGGTCACGAAGCGTTTACCGCCATGCGTGCGCGTGGAGCCCAGGTGACCGACCTGGTGATCATTGTGATCGCTGCGGATGACGACATTATGCCTCAAACCAAGGAGGCCATCAGCCACGCTCAGGCAGCAGGGGTGCCTATAGTATTCGCGATCAATAAAGTTGACAAGCCAACTGCGAATCCGGAGAAGATAAAAGAAGGCCTTGCCAATATGAACTTGTTAGTAGAAGACTGGGGAGGAAAGATCCAGTCTCATGATATTTCAGCCAAGACGGGTGAGGGAGTGAATGATTTGTTGGAAAAGGTATTACTTGAGGCTGAATTACTCGAGCTTACCGCCAACCCGAACAGAAATGCCTACGGTACCGTAGTGGAAGCCTTCCTGGATAAAGGAAGGGGATATGTTTCTACCGTTCTGGTTCAGGGCGGAACTTTAGAAATTGGAGATTACGTACTTGCAGGTCAGCATAGTGGTAAAGTAAAAGCCATGCAGGATGAACGTGGTAATAAGATCAAAAAGGTCGGACCGTCCACACCTGTTTCCATACTCGGACTTGATGGTGCGCCTCAGGCAGGAGATAAATTCAATGTGTTTGAAGATGAACGTGAAGCTAAGGATATTGCTACCAAGCGTACCCAATTGCAGCGTGAGCAATCTGTGAGAACACAACGACATATTACCCTGGATGAAATTGGAAGACGAATTGCCCTTGGAGATTTCAAGGAACTGAACATAATCCTGAAAGGGGATGTGGATGGTTCCGTGGAAGCCTTAACGGATTCCTTCCTGAAACTTACCACGGAAGAGATACAGGTGAATATCATTCACAAAGGAGTAGGTGCCATCACCGAAAGTGATGTGCTGCTTGCCTCTGCTTCCGATGCGGTTATTATTGGCTTCAACGTTCGCCCGATGGGGAACGCCAGGCAGATAGCCGAAAAAGAGGAGATCGATATCAGAACGTATTCGATCATCTACGATGCTATCAACGACCTTAAGGATGCCATGGAAGGTATGCTTTCTCCGGAACTCAAAGAAGAGATAACCGGAACGGCAGAGATCCGCGAGACTTTCAAGATCTCGAAAGTGGGTACTATTGCAGGTTGTATGGTGACTTCAGGAAAGATCTTCCGAAATTCCGGAATCCGCCTCATCCGCGAGGGTGTTGTAATCTTCACAGGAGAGCTGCTTTCGCTGAAACGTTTCAAGGATGATGTGAAAGAAGTGGCTAAAGGCTACGATTGCGGAATGCAGATCAAGAACTTCAACGATATTAAAGAGGGCGATGTAGTTGAGGCCTTTCAGGAAGTTGAGGTAAAGAAGAAGTTGTAAATCTTAGATGACTAACAATAAAAAAGGCGACCCTCGGGTCGCCTTTTTATTTAACCCTTATTATTCTTTCGTTCGGGTTTGAGGATGAAGGCCGAAGAAAAATCCTTCTGAATTTCAATCAATGCCCTGTCTGCTTCGAGACGGGTTGCAAAATTCCCCACCCAAACCTTGTAGTTTGGTGTTTCGTATTCTATGGATGCGGGCCAATTCGCGTAGATATTCCGGTATTTTCGGATCACCGAATTCGCCTTATTGAGTTCTCCATAGTACAGTTGTATGGTGTATCCGTCGCTAAGTTTGTTGTCCTTTTCAAGTCCTTTTTTCAGCATTAGTAATTTCGGGATCTGACTGTCCTGATTTACCGTCACTGTCGCTTGCTGTCCCAGTGAAATTTCAGAAAATAAAATAAATAAAAGGCTGAAAATAAATGATTTATAAATATGTAGCGATCTCATGGATAATTGTATTGAATGCAAATGTAAATCTAATAAACTTTACAATGCTGAATTTTATTATTTAGAATAATTATAAATTAGTGGTTAACACTTTGTTTAGATTTTCAAAATCGATCTTATACCGTACTTTTGCACAGTTATTTTAGGCTCGGAAGACGGTGTTCATCGCGCTTTATTTCACATCGAATTACGTGCCAAACTATGGATGATAATAAACCAACTGTATGATAATGGTGAAGTTACGTAAACTACTATCCCAACTGTCACTTCTATTGTTAGCCCTGATGCTAACGTTTTCATCAACCACATACGCCCAGGAAGAAGCTGCTGAGGCTGCCCCGGAAGAAGCTGCCGCGGAAGACATTGCAGCCGATCTAGGAGGTGACCCTGTAGCCGGTAAGACGCTGTTCAATGCGAATTGTGCTGCCTGTCACAAATTGTACGACAGGGCTGTAGGACCACCATTGTTCGAAGTGGGTGACAAATACGACAGAGAATGGCTATACGCCTGGATCAAGAATAGCCAGGAACTTGTAAAAGCGGGAGATCCGGATGCGGTAAAGATATTCGAAGAGTACAACCAATCGGTGATGCAGGCTTTTCCTGCCTTGTCCAACGAGGACATCGATAACATCCTCGCTTACACCTACACGCCCAAGCCCGTACCTACGGCAGCAACTACAGGGCCAACCGATGGAGGAGGCGGAGGAGATACCACCGCAACAAACAACATTATTCTTGCATCCCTTGCTTTAGTGTTCTTATTGTTAGTAGTTATGCTACTGCTAGTGTCTAAAACCTTACGCAGAATAGCGGAAGCAAATGGAGTTGAGTACGAAGAAAAAGAAGCGCGACCATCTATTTGGAAAGCATTTGTACACAACCAGTTCCTTGTTTTTGTGACGGCGATTCTACTGTTATTAGGCTCGGCATACTTCGCCTACGGATGGATGATGCAGGTAGGTTTGGATGAAGGTTATGCGCCTATTCAGCCTATTCACTATTCTCACAAAATTCATGCTGGTTACAACGAAATTGACTGTAACTATTGTCACAGCTCTGCAAGAAAGAGTAAGCATTCAGGGATTCCTTCATTGAATGTTTGTATGAACTGTCACAAGAACATTAACCAATACAACGGTGAAGAGGATCTAGAGAATGGTTACACCAAAGAATTCTACACCGGGGAGATAAAGAAATTATACGAGGCAGTAGGATGGGATGAGACCACTCAATCCTATACGGGAGAAGAAAAGCCAGTGAAGTGGGTTAGAATTCATAACCTGCCAGACTTTGCTTACTTCAACCACTCACAGCACGTTACTGTTGCTGGAGTTGAATGTCAGACCTGCCACGGTCCGGTTGAGGAAATGGAGATCATGTACCAGTATTCACCTCTTACTATGGGATGGTGTATTAACTGTCACAGGGAGACCAACGTAGATCTCAAAGGAAACGAATACTACGCAAAAGTACACGAAGAACTTTCAAAGAAATACGGAGTTGACAAGCTTACCATTGCCCAAATGGGAGGACTTGAATGCGGAAAGTGTCACTACTAAAATTGAATGAATAATACTTCAGATAATCATATGGCATCAAACAAGAAATACTGGAAAAGTGTTGAGGAGCTGAAAGAAAATAGCCCTATTGTTGAGACGCTGAAACAAAACGAATTTGTTGAGGAAATTCCAACGGATGATTTCCTTGGGGACAAAGAAACCCTGGAAGCATCATCAACCACACGACGCGATTTCTTAAAATATGTTGGGTTCACAACGGCGGCGGCATCACTTGCTGCATGTGAAGGACCGGTGATCAAATCCATCCCTTATGTGGTGGCACCAGATGAGATCGTACCAGGAGTTGCAAATTACTACGCTTCATCTATTGGTGATGGTTTCGACTTCGCCAATGTCCTTGTAAAAACCCGTGAAGGTCGTCCTATCAAGATCGAGCACAACAATCTGGCTGAAGGCAGCGAAGTGAACTCTCGTGTTCAGGCCTCGGTATTGTCGCTTTACGACAAAAACCGACTTCAATACCCTACAATTAACGGGGAAGAAGCAAGCTGGGAAGATATAGATGCCGGTGTGGTAGCGACTATGAGTCAGATGACCGATAAAGAAGTTGTCTTACTCACACAAACCTTTGCAAGCCCTTCTACTTCAAAACTTATACAGGAGTTTATTGCACAATATCCTAACGTAAGACATGTTGTCTACGATACGGTTTCTTCTTCGGAAGCTGCCGATGCATACCAAAGAAAATACGGAAGCCGCGGTTTAGCAGATTACGATTTCGGTAAAGCTGATGTAATCGTTTCCGTAGGAGCCGATTTCCTTGGCGATTGGCAAGGCGGTGGTTATTCAGTAGGATATATTAAAAACCGTAATCCGAAGAACGGAAAAATGTCACGTCACTTCCAGTTCGAAGCGAATATGACACTTTCTGGAGCCAATGCTGATGTTCGAGTACCCGTTACTCCATCAGAACAGGAAGCTGTACTAAGAGCGTTGACCGGTGGCAGCATGTCTGGTCTTCCTGAAAATGTTGCAGAAGCCGTTCGCAAAGCGAAGGCTGAACTTGACGCAGCGGGTACAAACGGGGTGATCGTAACCGGGATTTCAACGGTTGCAGCACAAACAGCAGTACTTGAGTACAACGACGCAAAAGGAAGTGTTGCTATGGATTCGGCAAAACCCCGACTTACATCCATGGGAAATACTGCTGAAGTAACTGCCGTGATGAACGGTGTGATTTCAGGAAGTATCAAAGGTTTGATTACCGTAGGTGTGGATCCCGTGTATTCCTTCCCGAATGCAGCTTTTGCAGATGCATACAAGAATCTTGAGATGTCGATTGCATTCTCCATGAAGGAAGATGCAACCGCTTCTTTAGCAAAAATGGTGGCAGCGACTCCTCACTACCTTGAGAGTTGGGGAGATATTCAAACGAAAAAGGGAAGCTTTGGATTGACACAGCCAACTATTCGCCCACTATTTAATACAAGACAATTCCAGGAATGTCTTCTGAAATGGACCGAAAATTCAAAAACATACTACGAATACCTTCGCGAGAATTGGGAAACCAACATTTTAGGCGGAGCTTCATGGAATCAGGCACTTCAGGATGGTGTTTACGCCAGCGATGTAGAACTGGAAGTTCTTGAAACTTCTCCTACTCTGAATGCTTTAGAAAGTGCTACTTCAGAAGGAGCAATGCTCACAAATGCTCAGGAAGGTGGAATGGAGCTTACTCTATACACTAAAACTTCAATGGGAGACGGTCAGCAGGCCAATAACCCTTGGCTCCAGGAAATGCCCGATCCTATTTCGCGTGCTACCTGGGACAACTACCTTACTGTTTCAGCTGCCGATGCTGCTACACTTGGATTTGAAAACTTCAATGTGGCCAACGGTGCATTGAACGGAAGCTACGCCAATATTTCGGTAGGAGATGTGACAATTGAAAAAGTACCGGTACTCATCCAGCCAGGGCAGGCGAAAGGGTCTGTTGGATTGGCTTTGGGGTATGGTAAGACACACGCCATTCAGGAAGAAATGCAGACAGGAGTTAATGCCTTTACACTCTACAACAACTTCAATCCTGTTGTGAGAAACGTGAGCATTAGTAAAGCTGAAGGAATTCACGAATTCGCCTGTGTACAATTACAGAATACAATGATGGGTCGCGATATCATTCGTGAGACCACTTTAGAGATATTCAATACAAAGGATGCTGAGGTTTGGAACCCAATGCCAATGGTTTCCAAAGATCACCAGGAAATTCCTGTAACATCGCCCGATGCTGACCTTTGGGATTCATTCGACCGTTCACTTGGACACCACTTTAACCTGTCCATCGATCTTACCGCCTGCACCGGATGCGGTGCTTGTGTGATCGCTTGTCATGCAGAGAACAACGTTCCTGTGGTAGGTAAGGCAGAAATGAGAAAGAGTAGAAATATGCACTGGTTGCGTATAGACAGATATTACTCGAGTCAGGAATCCTTTGCAGATGACTTTGATAAAAAAGATAATATATCCGGACTGGGTAGTTCACTATCTGAGTTTGCTGAATTAGAGCAGGCTTCTGAGAATCCTCAGGTAGCCTTTATGCCGGTTATGTGTCAGCACTGTAACCACGCTCCATGTGAGACAGTATGTCCGGTGGCTGCCACATCTCATGGTCGTCAAGGTCAGAACCACATGGCGTACAACCGATGTGTGGGTACGAGATACTGTGCGAACAACTGTCCTTATAAAGTACGTCGATTCAACTGGTTCCTATATGTAGGGAACGATGAGTTTGACTACAACATGAACAACGACCTTGGTAGAATGGTACTGAACCCTGATGTGGTAGTTCGTTCGAGAGGAGTTATGGAGAAATGTTCTATGTGTATCCAGATGACTCAAAAGACCATTTTGGATGCCAAGCGTGATGGAAGACCTATTAAGGATGGAGAATTCAAAACAGCTTGTTCATCTGCTTGTAGTACGGGAGCGATTGTTTTCGGAGATGTGAATGACCATGATAGTGTGATCTACGAGAAAACAGAAGACGATAGAATGTATCACTTGTTAGAAGCGGTAGGTACCAAGCCTAACGTGATGTATCAGACACAGGTGAGAAACACTAAAGAATCATAAAATAACCAACTAAGTAATAGTATATAAATATGGCGTCGCATTACGAAGCACCTATTAGAAAACCCTTAGTTCTTGGAGAAAAGTCGTACCACGATGTAACGGTGGATGTAGCTGCTCCGGTTGAAGGAAAAGCGAATCGAGCCTGGTGGATCGTTTTCGGAATATCACTGGCCGCTTTCCTTTGGGGAGTTGGATGTATCATTTACACCATTTCCACTGGTATTGGTGTCTGGGGTCTTAATCCAACGGTAAACTGGGCATGGGATATCACTAACTTCGTATGGTGGGTAGGTATTGGTCACGCGGGAACACTGATCTCAGCGGTACTACTTCTATTCCGTCAGAAATGGAGAATGGCAATCAACCGCTCCGCTGAGGCGATGACTATCTTCTCGGTGATCCAGGCGGGATTGTTCCCAATTATACACATGGGTCGTCCATGGTTAGCATACTGGGTATTACCTATCCCTAACCAATTTGGTTCGCTATGGGTAAACTTTAACTCACCACTGCTTTGGGACGTATTTGCGATCTCAACCTATCTATCGGTTTCATTAGTATTCTGGTGGACCGGACTGCTGCCGGATTTCGCTATGATCCGCGACAGGGCTATTACACCATTTACAAAAAGAGTTTACAGCATACTATCCTTCGGATGGAGTGGTAGAGCAAAAGACTGGCAACGATTTGAAGAGGTTTCATTGGTTCTTGCCGGTTTAGCTACACCTCTTGTACTTTCGGTACACACCATTGTATCCTTTGACTTTGCCACATCGGTGATTCCTGGATGGCACACCACCATCTTCCCACCCTACTTCGTTGCGGGTGCGATCTTCTCCGGTTTCGCTATGGTACAAACACTCCTTATTATTATGAGGAAGGTTTCGCATCTCGAGGATTATATCACCATACAGCACATTGAGCTGATGAACATCGTGATCATGATCACTGGTTCTATTGTTGGTGTAGCATATATTACCGAGCTGTTCATAGCCTGGTATTCTGGAGTGGAATACGAACAATACGCCTTCCTGAATCGTGCTACCGGACCTTACTGGTGGGCATACTGGGCGATGATGACCTGTAATGTGTTCTCACCACAGTTCATGTGGTTTAAGAAATTACGTACAAGTATCATGTTCTCCTTCTTTATTTCTATTGTGGTGAACATCGGTATGTGGTTCGAGCGTTTTGTGATCATCGTGACATCCTTGCACCGTGATTACCTTCCGTCTTCATGGACCATGTTCTCACCAACCTTTGTGGATATAGGTATTTTTATCGGAACCATCGGATTCTTCTTCGTATTGTTCCTGTTGTATGCGAGAACCTTCCCGGTAATTGCACAGGCTGAGGTAAAATCTATTCTGAAGGGTTCAGGAGAAGGATATAAGAGATTGAGAGCAGAACACGGTGATGATGTTAAGCATTACACCATGCCAGAAGGAGTAGCTTCAGCGCCAGCACCGGCTAAAGAATCATCTTCGGAAGAGGATCATTCAGAAAAAATACAAGACCTGTTGAGTGGTATCGGAAGTTTCGATCCGGAAACTCAAACAGCAGACGACCTTAAACTGATCAGTGGAGTAGGACCGAAGATGGAAGAAAAATTACATCAACTAGGTATCTACACCTTTGAACAGGTGAGTAAAATGACCGATAAAGAATACGACCTGTTAGACAGCATCCTGGATGAATTCCCAGGCAGAGCGAAAAGAGACGATTGGGCAGGTCAGGCTAATAAACTAAAAAATAATTCATAGCTATGGCATCGAAAGTGATTCACGCTATTTATAACGACGATGATATCCTTCTCCATGCAGTAAAGCAAGTGAGAGGAGAGCACTATCACATCGAGGAGATCTATACGCCATTCCCGGTTCACGGGCTTGAAAAAGCCATGGGTCTTGCGGACACACGTATTGCGATCACCTCCTTCCTTTATGGTTTGGTTGGACTAGCTGTAGCCATAGTGATGATGAATTATATCATGATCCAGGACTGGCCTCAGGACATTGGTGGTAAGCCAAGTTTCAGCTATTTGGAAAACATGCCGGCTTTTGTACCTATCATGTTTGAGATGACAGTATTTTTTGCCGCTCACTTAATGGTAATCACCTTCTATATGAGAAGTAAGTTGTGGCCGTTTAAGAAAGCAGAAAATCCGGATGTTCGTACTACGGACGATCATTTCCTGATGGCGATAGATACCGGAAACCACGACGTGGATGAAATGACAAAATTCCTGTATAACACCGGTGCATTGGAAATTAGTTTAATTGAAAATGACGAAGACGACCACTAATATGAAGAAAGCGATCAACATAAGTATAGTTATTATTGCTTCTCTGGCAATGGTATCCTGTTTTGATTCCAATAATCCGAACTACCAGTATATGCCCAATATGTACGAACCGGTAGGTTACGATACTTACGGTGAATACGAAATATTCGAGAATGAAATGGAAGCAAAACTTCCTGTAGATGGATCCATTCCAAGAGGCTGGATGCCTTACGACTACGAAGACTCGAACGAAGGCCTTGAACTGGCAAGAGCAGAGCTTACAATGACACTTCCTGTAACGGAGGAGAATCTGGCGCGAGGTGCCGAACTATATGACATCTATTGTGCAGTATGCCACGGCGAAAAAGGTGATGGACAAGGAATCCTCATGAAGCGTGAGAAATTCCTTGGGATACCCAGTTATGCGGATCCGGGAAGAAATATTACAGAAGGAAGTATCTATCATGTTCAAATGTACGGATTGAACTCCATGGGGTCTTATGCCTCTCAAACGAACGAATTGGAACGCTGGCAAATTACTCAGCACGTACTGAATCTTAAAGCTGCTCTGAAAGGAGAGGCTGGATTGATAATCGAAACTGTCCCTGAGCAAGCTCAGGAGTCACTCGAAACAATCCTAGAGACAGTAGAGGAGAGTTCTGAAAACCAAGAAGCTAACTAAAGAATTAAGAGAATAGTAAAAGATATGTATACGCTACCCAACAAATTAAAACTGTTCGCAATTATCTTTATGGTAGTTGGGGCTATTGGAATCGTTACCGGTTTTATGATGGCTCCTAAAACAACTTCCGAAGTAAAGGAAATGATGGCTAGTGACCACGGTGATGGTCATGGTGGTGATCACGCAGTGGCGGCCGATTCACACGGCGATAGCCACGGCGAAGCAAGTCATGGTGAAGCAGCTCATGACGATGAGGCTCACTATGAGCACGTGTTGCATCAAATGCAGAACCGTCCCTGGTCTGCACTCTACATTGCATCCTTCTTTTTCTTCATGATCGCTTTGGGTACGCTGGCCTTTTATGCAATTCAATACGCGGCTCAGGCAGGTTGGTCCCCAGTACTATTTAGAGTGATGGAAGGAATTACGGCCTATTTACCTGTAGCATCTATTATCATCATAGTATTATTACTCCTTTCAGGTTTCCATATTAATCATATATTCCACTGGATGGACCCAGAATTGGTAGATCCTAGTAATGAACATTACGATAAACTTATCGCTGGGAAGAGTAGCTTCCTTAATGTGCCGTTTTTCCTAATAAGAGCTGTCATTTTCTTGGGAGGCTGGAACCTGTATCGATGGGTTTCTAGACGCAACTCACTCCGTGACGACAATGCCGAGGATAACCGTTGGTTCAAAAAGAATTTCAAGGCCTCAGCTATGTTCCTTGTATTCTTTATCGTTACTGAATCAATGATGAGCTGGGACTGGATCATGAGTTTCGATCCACACTGGTTCTCTACGCTATTCGGATGGTATGTGTTCGCGGGTATGATGGTAAGCGCTATCACGGTGATTGCCATGGTTACGATTTACCTTAAGTCTAAAGGCTATCTGGAGCATGTTAACGACAGTCACATTCATGACCTGGCTAAATTCATGTTTGGATTCAGTATTTTCTGGACGTATCTTTGGTTCTCACAGTTCATGTTGATCTGGTACTCGAACATTCCAGAGGAGGTAACGTATTTTGTTACTCGTATTGAGGATTATAAACTTCCATTTTTCGGAATGGTAGTGATGAACTTCGTGTTCCCGGTACTGATGCTCATGAATAGCGATTATAAACGCGTAAACTGGTTTGTAATCCTTACCGGTATCGTGATCCTTGCAGGACACTATATCGATGTGTTCAATATGGTGATGCCTGGAACCGTAGGTGCCTCATGGTCTATTGGTATTCCGGAACTTGGATCACTATTCTTTTTCTTTGGACTGTTTATTTTTGTTGTGTTCACGGCACTTACGAAGGCGCCGCTACTCGCGAAACATAATCCGTTCGTTAAGGAAAGTAAACATTTTCATTATTAATAAAATTATAGAAGACAGATAACGATGACCGCATTTTTAGTAGTATTAGTAATTATTCTTTTCGGAGTTGCCGTTATGCAAATGGGTAAGATATTCGAGATGTCCAGACCCGCGACGAATACTTCGGAAATAGCTAACGATAAGGATAATAATACACAGGGTTGGTTAATGCTGGCGATGGTTCTATTCATCTACGCCCTGTCCGCATTTTCTTTCTACGAATGGGGAGATGTACTTCTCCCGGTTTCGGCCTCGGAACACGGGCTGCAAACAGATCAGCTCTTCCTCATCTCGATGATTATTATCTTCGTGGTAGGAATCATTACCCAATGGTTACTGCATTATTTTGCTTTCAAATATCGCGGTCAGAAAAAACAAAAAGCACTTTTTTACGCAGACAACGACCGACTGGAATTCATTTGGACGATCATCCCGGTAATTGTACTTGCTGGATTGATCATTTACGGTCTGTTTACCTGGAGTGATATTATGAATGTGGATGCCGATGAAGATCCGCTCGTGATCGAATTGTATGCATACCAGTTCGACTGGAGAGCTCGCTATTCAGGTGATGATAACACCTTGGGAGAAGCGAATGTTAGACTAATAGAGGGTGTGAATCAATTGGGAGTAGATGCCTCCGATCCGTATGCACAGGACGACAAGATCGTTAACGAACTTCACCTTCCAAAAGGAAGAAAGGTGTTGTTTAAAATGCGTTCTCAGGATGTATTACACTCTGCATATATGCCTCATTTCCGCGCACAGATGAACTGTGTTCCTGGTATGATTACCCAATTCGCCTTCACTCCCAATATGACGACTGCCGATATGAGGGCAGATCCCGAAATGAAGGAAAAGGTGGCCAAGATCAACAAGATCAGAACTGAAAATAACCTCGCCCTGGCAGTAGAAGGTAAAGAGTTACTGGAAATGTACGAATTTGATTATCTTTTGCTTTGTAATAAGATCTGTGGTACCAGCCACTATAACATGCAAATGAAGATTATTGTTGAAGAAGAAGAAGACTTCAACAAATGGATTGCAGAACAACCTACCCTAGCAACAGTATTAAAACAATAAAAAAAATTAGCTTAGAAAGATTATGTCAGCACACGCCGAAGCACACGCAGTAGATCACCACGACGATCACGGACATCATCATAAAGAGACGTTCATAACTAAGTATTTATTTAGTCAGGACCACAAGATGATCTCTAAGCAATACCTGATCACAGGGTTGTTTATGGGTATTATTGGAATTGCAATGTCAATCCTGTTCAGGTTACAACTAGCCTGGCCGGAAGAACCTTTTACAGTTCTTGAAATATTCCTTGGTAAATGGGCCGAAGGAGGAGTTATGGATCCTAGTGTTTATTTAGCACTTGTCACTATACACGGTACCATCATGGTATTCTTCGTGCTAACAGCGGGATTGAGTGGTACGTTTAGCAACCTGTTAATACCGTTGCAGATTGGTGCAAGAGATATGGCCTCAGGTTTCCTGAATATGATCTCTTACTGGTTGTTCTTCCTATCCAGTGTGATCATGGTAATGTCCCTGTTTGTTGAGGCAGGACCAGCTTCTGCCGGATGGACGATCTATCCACCGCTTAGTGCATTACCACAGGCAATTCCGGGTTCAGGAACAGGTATGACCTTATGGCTTGTATCCATGGCGATCTTTATTGCTTCGTCACTTCTTGGATCACTAAATTATATAGTAACCGTATTAAACCTTCGTACGAAAGGTATGTCTATGACACGCCTTCCACTAACGATCTGGGCCTTCTTTGTAACAGCTATTATCGGTGTGGTTTCTTTCCCGGTTCTTCTTTCAGCAGCTTTGATGCTGATCATGGATAGAAGTTTCGGAACATCATTCTTCCTTTCTGATATATATATCGCAGGTGAAGTACTTCACAACCAGGGAGGATCCCCTGTACTCTTTGAACACCTGTTCTGGTTCCTGGGTCACCCAGAAGTTTATATCGTACTACTACCAGCCTTAGGGATCACTTCCGAAGTAATCGCAACAAACGCCAGAAAACCTATCTTCGGATATCGCGCGATGGTAGCTTCAATACTGGCGATCGCATTCCTGTCTACCATTGTATGGGGGCACCATATGTTTATTTCAGGGATGAATCCGTTCCTGGGGTCTGTATTTACATTCACAACCTTGTTGATCGCGATTCCTTCAGCAGTAAAGGCATTTAACTATATCACCACTCTCTGGAAAGGGAATCTCCAGATGAACCCGGCCATGCTATTCTCGATAGCCCTGGTTTCTACCTTCATCACAGGAGGTCTAACAGGGATCATTCTTGGAGACAGTGCACTGGATATTAATGTACACGATACTTACTTTGTAGTGGCACACTTCCACCTTGTAATGGGTATCTCGGCCTTGTATGGTTTATTCGCCGGGGTGTATCACTGGTTCCCGAAAATGTTCCAGGCTAGAATGATGAATAAGAACCTGGGATATGTTCACTTCTGGATCACCGCCGTTGGAGCTTACGGGGTGTTCTTCCCAATGCACTTCATTGGAATGGCTGGTCTGCCAAGAAGGTATTACACCAACACGGCTTTCCCGTATTTCGATGATCTTGCCGACGTGAACGTTGTGATCACTATTTTTGCTATCATTACCGCAGCAGCACAATTGATTTTCCTTTACAACTTTATCCATTCAATGTTCTACGGAAAGAAAGGTCCGAAGAACCCTTGGAAATCGAATACTTTGGAATGGACGGCAGAAGTCAAGCACATCCACGGAAACTGGGATGGCCCGATACCTCATGTACATCGTTGGGCGTACGACTACAGTAAGATGAACAAAGATGAAAGTGACTATGTAATTCCGGGTCAGGATTTTGTTCCGCAACACATACCGTTGCAAGCGAATGAAGAAGAAATGAATCATTAATCGATTGGTACATATAAGAAAAACCCTCTCATGAACGAGAGGGTTTTTTAGTATCTTATCCTTCCTAACCAAGACCTCTTGTTTGAATACCCTAAGGAAAATATTTAAATATTTGCCGCAGGCAGTAGCGGGTAAAGACCAGGAATTTACCAGTGGAAGCATCCGTAAGGCAATCTTCCTTCTTTCGGTTCCGATGGTGCTCGAAATGATGATGGAATCGGTATTCTTCCTGGTAGATGCTTATTTCGTTTCAAGCCTTGGTGCCAATGCTATTGCTACTGTTGGACTCACAGAATCGGTGCTCACGCTTGTATATGCAATATCTATAGGACTGAGCATGGGTGTAACTGCCATTGTTGCCCGCAGGGTAGGAGAAAAAGACGTCCCCGGAGCGGCAAAGTCTGCTGTTCAATCGATATTCCTCGGAATCTTTATCGCCATACTTGTAAGTATCATAGGTATACTTTTCCCGAAGGAAATATTATCACTTATGGGTGGTGAACCCGATCTCATAGCTGAAGGTTACGGATATACACAGATCCTGCTTGGGGGGAATGTAACCATCATGCTGCTGTTTATAATCAATGCGGTATTCCGTGGTGCCGGAGATGCTTCCGTAGCTATGAAGGTGTTGATATTCTCAAATCTGCTTAACATCGTTCTGGACCCTATGTTTATTTTTGGATTTGGTCCTATCCCGGCCTTCGGCGTAAAAGGAGCTGCTATAGCCACGACCATCGGACGAGGAAGTGCGGTCATCCTGCAATTGGTGATATTGTTCTATGGCTGGAGTAGAATCAAGGTTGGTTTCAAGGATTTAGTTTTCAGAGCAGGTATCATGTTGAATTTGGTCCGTGTTTCTTTGGGAGGGATTGGTCAGTTCATAATTGGCACCTCCAGCTGGGTGTTCCTTATGCGTATTATGGCCGAATTCGGAAGTGAAGTATTGGCCGGTTATACTATAGCGATCCGTGTACTCATGTTTACCCTCATGCCTTCCTGGGGAATGAGTAATGCTGCGGCTACTCTGGTGGGTCAGAACCTGGGTGCTAAAAAACCGGACCGGGCAGAAACTTCTGTCTGGAAGACCGGAAAATACAATGCATGGTTTATGGCAGGGGTCTCTGTTTTCTATATGCTCTTTGCTGAAATGATACTTAAGATATTCAGTGACGATCCGTCCGTGATCGAAAATGGTGCGCTCAGTTTAAGAGTGATCGCCGCAGGCTATGTATTCTATGCCTATGGTATGGTGATAATTCAGGCTTTTAATGGAGCCGGAAACACGCGCACCCCAACAATTATAAATTTCTTCTGCTTCTGGCTGTTTCAACTCCCATTTGCCTACCTGGCGGCCATAACTTTCGACCTGGGAGTCCTCGGGGTGTTGCTAGCAATTACCATAGCGGAGATCCTTATCGCCATTATTGGCATTGTTTGGTTCCGAAAGGGAAGGTGGAAAGAAGTTCAGGTTTAGAGAGCAATTTTTTTCACAATTACGTGATTTCACGTATAGGCAAAATTCCTCACAGCACATATCTTTGAAATATTAATACCAGTTTTTGGCAATTTGGGGAGATTGCTACTACATGAAAGCCGTGCGAAAGCAACGGCTTTCGCTTTATATACTTCTTTGGAAGTGATGTATGAATGCTCTTTGTATATTTGTGTTATGAACGAACACCTCGATCCTACCGGAGAACAACTCACCCCACAGGAGCTCGACATTGAAAAGAAATTACGACCCCTTACCTTTGATGATTTTACGGGTCAGGATCAGGCGCTGGAAAATCTACAGATCTTTGTTCAGGCAGCGAATTTAAGAGATGAGGCCCTGGACCATACACTTTTCCACGGACCACCGGGATTAGGAAAGACTACCCTTGCTCACATACTCGCCAATGAACTGGATGTTTCCATCAAGGTAACCTCCGGTCCTGTTTTGGACAAACCCGGAGACCTGGCTGGTTTGCTTACCAACCTGGAAGAAAGAGATGTTTTATTCATTGATGAGATTCACAGATTGAGCCCTATAGTAGAGGAATACCTGTACTCGGCAATGGAGGATTACAAGATCGATATCATGATCGAGACAGGGCCTAACGCGCGTACAGTCCAGATCAATTTAAATCCGTTTACACTCATAGGTGCTACTACCCGTTCGGGACTTCTCACAGCACCCATGCGTGCTCGTTTCGGGATCGCTTCACGACTACAATATTATTCAACAGACCTCCTAACCACCATTGTACAACGCAGCGCTGGTATCCTGAAAGTGCCCATCACTATGGAAGCCGCCATTGAGGTTGCAGGAAGAAGTAGAGGTACCCCAAGGATCGCAAATGCCCTTCTTAGAAGAGTTCGGGATTTTGCGCAGATCAAAGGAGATGGAAACATCGATATAAAAATTGCCAAGTTCGCTTTGGAAGCGCTTCATGTGGATGCTCATGGCCTGGACGAAATGGATAATAAGATCCTTACCACATTGATCGATAAGTTCAAAGGAGGCCCCGTAGGTATTACTACCCTGGCCACAGCAGTTTCCGAAAGCAGCGAGACCATAGAAGAGGTGTACGAACCTTTCCTTATTCAGCAGGGATTCATTATGAGAACTCCGAGGGGCAGAGAAGTAACCGAGGCTGCGTACAAACACCTGGGACGTGTTAAAGGCGGTACCCAAGGCGGCTTGTTTTAGAGGAACGTCCCCCCGAGCGCAGTCGAGGGGTCCGAAGAATTGCTATTAACAAGAAGGTCTCGACTGCGCTCGACCGGACAATCAAATGGCCGAAAAACAACGAGCATATAATTATCCAGACCGCCTGCCGCTCTTAAAATTCTTTCTGAAAGCAGAGAAAATTCGGAAGAACCCAATTCCTTTTCATCGCGAATTCTTTAACACCTATGGAGATACCTTTTCAGTAAAACTGGGAAGGAAAAAATATATTATGCTTTCGAGGGATAAGGACGTAGTGCAATATATTCTTCAGAAGAACCACAAGAATTATTACAAATCGAGCATACAAACCAAATACCTTTCGAAATACCTTGGGATGGGCCTGCTCACGGCAAACGGGCCTTTTTGGTTACGCCAGCGACGATTGATCCAACCCGCATTTCATAAGAAGAAAATGGATAGCCTGGTAGGACTCATGCAGGAAACTATCGAAAAGGAGCTTTACCAACTTCCTACAGGCTGTTCCACTGATGTGTTCCCAATTATGAACCAGTTGGCATTCAATGTGGTTGCTTCATCTTTATTTAATCTTACAGTTGATGAAGACACCTTGAAACGTCTTCAGACAATAATACAGGAGATTCAATTGTTCCTGGTGAAAGAAGTGCGACTACCGCATAAGGGCTGGTGGTTTAACTTAAGCGGCCAGGTAAAGAAACATTTGAACCTGGCAGAGGAGAGCAGGTCCATTATTGGTGGGGTCATCGAGGAACGAAAGACATCCAAAGAAAAACACGACGACCTGCTCGATATGTTACTGGCCACTCGTTACGAGGATACGGGAGAACCAATGAGCACCAAACAGCTCATAGATGAGATATCCATATTGTTTGTGGCAGGTCATGAAACTACGGCCAATGCCCTGGCATTTACTTCCTATTTACTCGCCAGGGACCAGGATGCGCAACAGCGGGTTTTCGAGGAAGTGGATATGGCGCATGAAAAAACTAACAACTCGCTCGAGCAAATAAAACTGCTGCCTTTTACTAGGGCTGTGATCGACGAATCCATGCGATTATATCCTCCGGCCTGGATCACCGACCGTGAGAACCTGGAGGACGATACCATTGGAGATTATCACATCATGAAGAACACCCTGGTAGGTGTTTCATTTTACGAATTACATCGAAATCCTAAGTATTGGAAGGACCCCGAGGAATTTCAACCGGAGCGCTTTCTGGGCGAAAGGCGAAAGGAAACGACAGGTGTATATTTCCCCTTTGGAGCAGGCCCGCGGATGTGCATTGGGATGGGCTTCGCTATTTATGAAATGGTGCTGGCCATAGCATACCTTGTGAAGAATTACGAGCTTAGCACATCGCTAGAAAAACCACAATTGAATCCGCTGATCACGCTTAAACCCGTTGATTTGATGATCGAATTCAAAAATAGAAAGCAATGAATTCGAATACTTCGAAATATACCCAACTCATCAAACAAGAGGCTAAACGCCTGGGCTTTCTTTCCTGCGGGATGAGTAAGGCCGGCTTCCTTGAGGAAGAAGCACCACGCCTGGAAAAATGGCTGAAGCAGAATATGCACGGTGAGATGGGGTATATGGCAAATCATTTCGACAAGCGCCTGGACCCCACTAAGCTTGTTCCCGGTTCCAAAAGTGTGGTTTCCCTATTGTTGAATTACTTTCCGAAGGAAACCCAAAGAGAAGGTAGCTATAAGATCTCCAAGTATGCCTATGGCACAGACTATCACTTCGTGATCAAGGATAAACTCAAGCAGCTACTGCACTTTATCAACGAGGAAATAGGGGAAGTTCACGGAAGAGCATTTGTAGATTCAGCACCAGTGCTGGATAAGGCCTGGGCAGCTAAAAGTGGCTTAGGATGGATGGGTAAACACAGCAATCTTATCAGCAAGCAGGTAGGCTCGTTTTTCTTTATTGCTGAATTGATCATCGACCTGGAATTGGAATACGACAGCCCGGTGACCGATCACTGCGGAAGCTGTACCGCCTGTATCGATGCCTGTCCAACAGAGGCCATAGTAGAACCTTATGTAGTGGACGGGAGTAAGTGTATCTCCTATTTTACCATTGAACTCAAGAACGAGATTCCTTCCGAAATGGCAGGGAAGTTCGACGACTGGATGTTCGGTTGTGATGTCTGCCAGGATGTGTGCCCATGGAACCGTTTCAGTAAGAGTCATAGGGAACCCCTGTTCGATCCTAATCCGGAATTGCTCGAGATGAGTAAGAGCGACTGGGAGGAGATCACTCTGGAAGTATTTCAGAAGATATTCAAGAAAAGTGCGGTAAAACGAACCGGTTTCAATGGGCTACAGCGCAATATTCGGTTCCTGAAAGATTAACGTATATTTTTTCCACAGTTCCACTATACTCGTAACTTTGTTCTTTAGTCTTTTCGATTATGAGCAAGCAAAGTAAACGCCGCGAAGCCCTTTTATATCACGCCAAACCTAAACCTGGTAAGATCCAGGTTGTACCCACTAAGAAATATGCCACACAACGTGACCTCTCGCTGGCGTATTCTCCAGGAGTGGCCGAGCCCTGTCTCGAGATCGACAAAGAGGTGAATAATGTATACCGCTACACCAACAAAGGCAACCTGGTTGCGGTAATTTCCAATGGAACAGCTGTACTCGGCCTGGGTAACATTGGGCCTGAGGCTTCGAAGCCGGTTATGGAAGGGAAGGGGCTGCTCTTCAAGATCTTTGCCGATATTGACGTATTCGATATTGAAGTGAATACCGAGAATATTGATGAATTCGTAGAAACGGTTAAGAATATCGCTCCTACCTTCGGTGGGATCAACCTTGAGGACATCAAGGCTCCCGAGGCTTTTGAGATCGAAAGGCGCTTAAAAGAGGAATTGGATATTCCTGTAATGCACGATGACCAGCACGGAACTGCCATCATTTCTGCCGCAGCCCTGATCAATGCCCTGGAGATCACAGGAAAGGATATTGCCAAGGTCAGGATAGTGATAAGCGGTGCCGGAGCAGCTGCGGTTTCTTGTACCCGGCTGTATGCAGCATTCGGCGCGAATCCGGAAAATATAGTCATGCTGGATAGCAAAGGTGTTATCCGAAAGGATCGTGAAGGCTTAACTCCTGAAAAAACAGAATTTGCAACCGACAGGAAGATCGACACCCTCGATGAGGCCATGAAAGATGCCGATGTCTTTGTTGGCTTGTCTATTGCCGATATTGTCACTCCGGATATGTTGGTTTCCATGGCTAAAGATCCTATTGTCTTTGCCATGGCGAATCCCGATCCCGAGATTGCCTATGACCTTGCGGTGCAAACCAGGGACGATATCATCATGGCAACCGGGAGAAGTGATCACCCGAACCAGGTGAACAATGTGCTTGGTTTTCCATTTATTTTCAGGGGTGCGCTGGATGTGCGGGCTACCAAGATAAATGAAGCGATGAAAATGGCTGCGGTTAAGGCATTGGCAGAGTTAACCAAAGAACCCGTGCCGGAACAGGTAAATATTGCCTACGGGGAAACCCGACTTACCTTCGGAAAGGATTATATCATTCCAAAACCATTCGATCCCCGGCTTATCGCACAGGTACCTCCGGCGGTTGCCAGGGCGGCAATGGAAAGCGGTGTTGCAACTTCGGAAATAACCGATTGGGATGCCTACCAGGATGAGTTGTACGAACGAATGGGTAGTGACAACAAGATCATCAGGCTCATGTATAATCGTGCAAGGATGGATCCGAAGCGAATTGTTTTTGCCGAAGCAGACAGTCTGGACGTGCTGAAGGCCGCTCAACTGGTATTCGAAGAACGCATTGGTGTTCCTATACTTCTAGGCCGACGCACGGTCATCGAGGAACTGATGGCCGAACTTGAATTTGAAGAAGAAGGTGTCCAGATCATCGACCCTAAGAGTGATGAACAATCGGATAAATTAAAAGACTATGCCGAGAAATACTGGAAGCGAAGAAAGCGAAACGGAGTTACGCTCACTGATTCACGACGATTAATGCGGGAACGGAACTATTTTGCGGCCATGATGGTGAACGAAGGTGATGCAGATGCCATGATCTCCGGTTACTCCAGGGCATACCCTGCGGTGTTGCGCCCTGTGCTTGAAACTATTGGTCTTTTTGATGGTGTGAGGAGAGTGGCCACCACAAACATGATGCTTACCAAGCGCGGCCCGATGTTCCTTTCGGATACTTCGATCAATATTGACCCTAGCGCTCACGAATTGGCCAATATAGCACAGATGACCAATTATACCATGAAGTTATTCGGACTGGTGCCAGTGATCGCAATGATCTCATACTCGAATTTCGGATCTTCCAAAGACCACCATGCCCGTAAAGTTCAGGATGCAGTGACGTTGTTACATAAATCCAATCCCGACATGCACGTAGACGGAGAATTGCAGGTAGATTTTGCCCTGAACCCTGTATTACTAAAAGAGAAATTCCCATTCTCAAAGCTGGCTGGCAAGAAAGTAAATGGTCTTATATTTCCCAATCTCGATTCGGCGAATAGCAACTACAAAATGCTTAAGGAACTCAATGCTGTGGAATCTGTGGGCCCAATCATGTTGGGGATGAAAAAACCGGTGCATATTCTGCAACTTGGAGCCAGTGTGGAGGAGATCGTGAACATGGCTGCGGTTGCGGTAATTGATGCGCAGCAAAAGGAAAGAAGAAGGAAGGAAGAAGCGGCCAAAAAAGCTATGAAAAATTAGTATTTACGAGGGATGGCAGATGCAAATAAATATACTATATTTGGGGGCAATTAACTTTTTATTAACGAATGATAACCCATATTCAGGGCAGGCTGATTGAGAAGAATCCAACGGAGGTGATCATAGACTGTAACGGGGTGGGTTATTTCGTGAATATTTCGTTGCACACGTTCTCTCAACTCCCCGAGAGTGAGCATGTAAAATTATACACCCATTTACAGGTGCGGGAAGACTCGCATACACTGTATGGATTTACAGGCAAAACGGAACGCGAAATATTCAGGTTGTTGCTGTCTGTTTCAGGAATTGGGGCTAGTATTGCCAGGACGATGCTTTCGTCTTTGTCACCCCAGCAAGTCATGGAGGCCATCGCTGCCGAAGATGTGGCTACGATACAGTCGGTAAAGGGGATTGGATCTAAAACGGCACAACGAGCTGTGTTGGATCTGAAAGATAAAATTATCAAGGTGTACGGACTGGATGATGTTTCTGTAATATCGAGCAATACGAATAGGAATGAAGCGTTATCAGCATTGGAGACTTTAGGCTTTGCTCGAAAACAGGTTGAGAAAGTGTGTGATAAGATCCTGAAAGAGCAACCCGATGCAAGTGTGGAGGAGATAATAAAACAAGCTTTAAAAAATTTGTAAACTTTGGGCGCAAAACATTACGATTACAAAAAAAGCTGTGCAAGGCTTTTATTTATTTTAGGAATTATTTTAGGCAGCATAAGTAGCGTACAGGCGCAGGACTCTACTAGCACCGGTTTCGATATGGGTCGTATGGAGTTGCCAAATCCACAAAGTATACAGGATCTATATACCTACGATCCTATCACCGATAGATACATCTATACCCAGGCGATTGGAGATCTGAATATTACCTACCCAATCATCCTTACTCCCGAAGAATTCCAGGAGCTAATGCTTCAGGAGCAAATGAAAGCCTATTTCAAAGAAAAGATCGATGCTGCCGACGGACGAAAGGAAGGGGCAGAAGAACTTCAGAAGAACTTGCTGCCGACATTCTACGTGAACAGTAACTTTTTTGAATCGGTTTTTGGAGGAAATACCATTGAAGTAATCCCACAGGGTAGTGTGGAAATGGACCTGGGCTTGTTGTATACCAAGCAGGACAATCCCGCATTCTCGCCTCGAAACCGACGAAACCTATCTTTCGATTTCGATCAACGAATCAGTTTGAGTTTGTTAGGTAAAGTAGGTGAGCGTCTCCAGGTAACAGCGAATTACGATACACAATCCACCTTTGATTTCCAGAACCAGATCAAACTTGAGTACACTCCTACAGAGGACGACATCATTCAGAAGATCGAAGTTGGTAATGTGAATATGCCACTGAACAGTAGCTTGATCCAGGGTGCGCAAAGTCTCTTTGGTGTGAAAGCACAACTGCAATTTGGGAAGACCACGATTACAGGGGTATTCTCCGAACAGCAATCGGAAACCCGAACAGTAGTGGCCGAAGGAGGAGCTACAGTTACAGAATTCGAGCTCTTTGCACTGGAATATGACGAGAATCGTCACTTTTTCGTGTCTCATTGGTTCCGCGATAACTATGATCGGGTACTCGACCGATACCCATTTATAAATTCCAATGTACAGATTACAAGAGCGGAGGTTTGGATAACCAACCGTTCGAATCGAACAGAGAACGTGAGAAACCTCGTTGCCTTGCAGGATCTTGGTGAAGCTGACCCCCAAAATATTGGATTGGATGTACCTCCGGGAGGATTTATAAACAGACCACCCAACTCCTTTGCCGACAACGAGAATAACGATTTTAATCCCTTCGGAATTGACGATGCTTCGGTTCAATCCATACTGAA
This sequence comes from Aureitalea sp. L0-47, assembly GCF_026126405.1. Lineage (GTDB taxonomy): Bacteria > Bacteroidota > Bacteroidia > Flavobacteriales > Flavobacteriaceae > Pukyongia. The sequence goes on along the minus strand of NZ_JAFMTQ010000002.1, from coordinate 35,196 downwards.
TCCCGCCATTCGGGATATCGCCACTGTACAGCAAGGGTTTAGCGGGGTTTCCGTGAATGAGGGAATCGACTATGTAACCCTTGAGAACGCCCGAAGACTGCAACCGAATGAATACCGACTTCACACACAACTAGGTTATATTTCCTTAAATCAGAGACTAAATAATGATGAAGTACTAGCCATTGCCTATCAGTATACGGTTAATGGAAAAGTGTACCAGGTGGGTGAATTTTCTAACGATGGGGTTGAAGCTACCGGACAAACCGTTCCGGGTATGAACCCTAACTCTCCGCCTGAAGGTGGACTGCCTCAAAACCTCGTTGTGAAACTGCTTAAGAGTAATATCACAAATGTAGACGAACCGATCTGGGACATCATGATGAAAAACATCTATGCCCTGGGTGCTTTCCAACTGGAGCAGGAAGATTTCAGATTAAATATATTTTACACAGATCCATCTCCCCTTAACTATATTGTTCCGGCAGCAGGCACTCCGGAGTTTCCGGCGGTGGACCTTCCCGAAGACGTAGATGATACGATCTTACTGAATGTGTTCAATCTCGATAAGGTGAATTTCAACAATGACCCCCAGGAAGGAGGAGACGGTTTCTTCGACTTCATACCAGGACTTACCGTAGATGAACAAAACGGCCTTATCATCTTTACCAGCGTCGAACCTTTCGGTGAATATCTGTTCGAAAAACTGGATCTTACTCCAGGTGGTCCGGAGAATTACGAGATTCCCACATCTTATAATGCCAACCAGAATAGATACGTATTCAAAAGTCTTTACGATTCGACCAAAATTATTGCCGAACAAGAGCAAAGTGATAAGAACAAATTCCAATTAAAAGGTACATATAAATCTACAGGACAGGACGGTATTCCGATTGGTGCTTTCAACGTGCCGCAAGGTTCGGTAACCGTAACAGCCGGAGGAAGAGTACTTGTTGAAGGTGTTGATTATACGGTGAATTACCAGCTCGGTCGTGTTCAGATACTGGACCCTGCCCTCTTGAATTCGGATACACCTATTCAAATTACTACTGAAAACAACACACTTTTCGGACAGCAGACCAAGCGATTCACAGGTTTGAATGTGGAACACAAGTTTAATGAGAATTTCCAGGTAGGTGCAACCTATTTGAATTTGAATGAGCGTCCCCTTACACAGAAATCATCGTATAATGTTGAGCCTATCAACAATACAATTGTAGGTCTGAATGCGAATTTCTCTACGGAAGTTCCATTCTTAACCCGATTGGTAAACAAATTACCGAACATAGACACAGATGTAGAATCCAATGTCTCGGTTCGTGGTGAATTCGCCTATCTTTTCCCGGGTGCACCTAAAGTAGCCGACTTCGATGGAAAGGCAACTGTTTATGTTGACGATTTTGAAGCATCACAGACAGAACTCGATGTAAAAGCGCCGCTAAGCTGGTACCTTTCCAGTGTACCGATTGGCTTAGGTGGTGAGCGAGCCAACGGAGATCTAGGCTACAACTATAACAGGGCTAAGCTGGCCTGGTATACCATCGACCCAATTTTCTACAGTACCCAGCGACCTGAAGGAATAGACGACGAAGATCTGTCTTCCCCATTTACGCGGAGGGTATTTAGGGATGAGATCTTCCCGAACCAGGATATTATACAAGGGCAGACACAAGCGCTGTTTTCACTTGATCTGGCCTATTACCCAAGCGAAAGGGGGCCTTACAACTTCAACCCGGAGCTGGGTGGAGGAAATTCCCTTCCGGATCCGGAGAGTCGATTCGGAGGAATAACAAGACAACTTTCAACAACAGACTTTGAGCGGTCCAACGTAGAATACATTCAATTCTGGTTAATGGATCCGTTTATTTATGACGAAAATGCGGACAACCCCGGTGGTGTATTACGATTTAACCTGGGTAATATCTCGGAGGATGTCCTGAAGGATGGTAGAAAGCAATACGAGAACGGACTACCGGAGGATGGTAGTGTCACGAATACCACGCCTACCGCCTGGGGTAAAGTACCTACGAGTCAGGCGCTGGTGTATACCTTCGATACGGAAGGACAGGAAAGAATTAATCAGGATATTGGTTTCGACGGATTGAATGACGTAGAGGAAGCTGCCCAATTCCCCGAATTTGGGGGTCTTGCGGATCCTGCAGGGGATAATTACGAATACTTCCTCCAAGCAGAAGGTAACATCCTTGAAAGATATTTGCAATATAATGGAACTGAAGGTAACTCGCCCGTTGAGGTAGGTGATACCAACCGTGGTTCTACACCTCAGCCCGATGTTGAAGATATCAACCGTGACTTTACCATGAACACGGTTGACAGTTACTTCGAATACGATATTGAGATAAAAAGGGATATGTTGGATCCGGCAACGAACGAATTCGTAACGGATGTTAAGGAATTAGATGTGACCCTTCAGAATAACGAAACCATACCGGTACGCTGGGTTCAGTTCAGGATACCGATCAGTGAACCGGATCGCGCTGTAAATGGAATTGCCGATTATCGTTCAATCCGTTGGATGCGAATGTACATGACCGATTTCAGTGAGAATACGATCCTTCGCTTCGGATCACTCGACCTGGTACGAGGTGATTATCGTCGTTATATTCAAACACTGGATATCACTGGTGAGGATCCGGATTTGGACGATACATTATTCGAAAACGAAGCTGTTAACATTGAACAAAACGAGAACAGGCAACCTATTCCATACGTTCTGCCTCCGGGTGTATTCCGTGAGGAATTGAATAACAACAATAATATTATCCGTCAGAATGAACAGTCGCTCGCACTTCGTGTGACCGGTCTGGAACCTGGCGATGGAAGGGGAGTTTATAAGAACTTCAACGTGGATATGAGGCAGTATGAGAACCTAGAGATGTTCATTCATGCCGAATCTCTTCTGAACGAAGCTGCCCTGAGCGATGGGGACATGGTAGCCTTTATTCGAATGGGTAACGATATCAATCAGAACTTCTATGAGATCCAGATACCGTTGAATCCTACTGCGTTTAATGTAACTTCTGCTGAAGATATATGGCCTATTGAGAACCGACTGAACTTACCGTTGAGTTTGCTTCAGGAAGCTAAGACCCGAACATTGGGTAACCCAAATGTAGACCCTACCCAGCTTCAATTCTTTGATCAAAGTGAACTTGATCCCAGTACCGTAGACGGAGCTGAGAACGAAGTAAGGATCGGGATTCAGGGAAATCCGAGTTTTGGTAATGTTCGTGTGATCATGCTAGGACTTCGAAACGCAACAACAAGTGATGTTTCGGGTGAGGTATGGTTCAATGAATTGCGCCTTTCAGAATTGAAAAACCAGGGAGGATGGGCCGCTGTAGCCAGTATGGATGCAAATATGGCCGATTTCATGAATCTAAGTGCCACAGCGGGTATGAGCACTATTGGTTTCGGAGGAATTGAACAAGGACCAAACCAAAGAAGCCGGGAAGATGCACAACAGTACGATGTTGTAACAAATGTGAACCTGGGACAATTACTTCCGCAGAATTGGGGTATTAACCTACCCTTCAATTATGGACGTTCAGAAGCTTTGATCACACCACAGTTCGATCCTGAATTTGATGATATTGAACTGGAAACACGGCTGGACAATACCACGGATGCCGCCGAGAGGTCGCGAATACAGGAACAAGCAGAGGACTATACTCGAAGACAAAGTGTAAACTTCATTGGGGTGAGGAAGAATCGAACCAGTGAAAAGCCTCCTATGCCATATGATATTTCAAACTTCACTGTCTCATACTCTTATAACCAGACGGACCATCGGGACTTCGAGATTGAAGAATCTATAGATCAGAATGTCAGGGTAGGAGCCACTTACGACTATAATTTCCCGCAAAAGACCTATGAGCCGTTTAAGAAGAACGACTCCTTATTTACTGGGAAATACTGGAAGTTCCTTAAGGATTTGAACCTTAATTACCTTCCAACAAACCTTTCTGTAAATTCAAATATTATACGGCAATACAACGAACAGAAATTCAGGGAAATCAATCTTGCTCAGAATCTCAAGCCTGTACCGTTATTGTACCAGAGGAATTTCTTATTCGATTGGCAATATACTGTAAACTGGAACCTTACACGGTCACTTCGATTCAACTTCAATGCATCGAATAACCGTATCATTAATAATTACATCACTCCGGAATTGCAGAACGACGGAAATGTAATTTACAACGTGGACAATACTGTAGGAATATGGGATGGTTTCTTCGAAGTTGGTCAGCCAAACCAGCATTTCCAGTCACTACAGGTGAATTATGATCTGCCTTTCGATAAATTCCCATTCCTGAAGTTCATTCGAGCTACCTACTCTTACCAGGGAGATTTCCAATGGCAGGACGGTAGTGATTTATTAAGTAACATTCCATTCCCAATTGGAGATGACAACCCGGAGTTCTTCGATCTTGGAAATTCGGTTCAAAATGCCAGTACGCACCGGATCAATTCTAATCTTGACATGAATACCTTGTACCGCTATTTAGGGCTCACCAAGATCAAACCGAGCAGTCGAGGAGGACGAGGTGGAGCTGGAAACGGCGGAGGTGGGAACTCCAAGGTAAAATCTCAAAAAGAAGCTGCGGGGAAAGGCAATGGCGGAGGAAAAGACGGAGGCCAGGAAGCCAAAGGTGCTGCCGGACAACTATCTGAAGGTGGTGCTGCGGGAGGCCGAGGAGCTCAAGGAGGCGGAGGTACATCGCTTAGCGGTGGCGAGAAAGCTCTCAATACACTTATTGGATTGGTTACCTCGATTAAAAAAATTCAGTTGAATTATCAGGAGAATAACGGTATTTATCTGCCAGGTTATACGCGTTCTATCGGAATGATGGGTACGTTGAAGCCAACGGCCGGGTTTGTATTCGGTAGTCAGCGTGAAGTACGGGAACTGGCAGCGCGTAAAGGTTGGTTAACCTTGTATCCTGAATTCAATGAACAGTATACTGAAGTAGAAAATAAACAACTGGATTACCAGGTGAACCTGGAACCGCTCTCAGATCTTAAGATCGACTTTAACGGTAACAGGATCTATTCTGAAAATTATGCTGAGAATTATATAGTGGAAGACGGGTTGTACCGATCCTTAACGCCATTTGCTTCAGGGAACTTCAGTATATCTACTATGCTGATCAGTACGGCATTCGGCAGGAGTGATGAAATTGAATCTGTGGCCTTTGATGAATTCAGAAGTAACAGAGTAGTGATCGCAAACCGTTTGGCAGAAGATTTCTACGGAACTACGAATTTCCCAGTAGATGACGATGGCTTCCCGGTAGGATTTGGAAAAGGAAGTCAGGATGTATTGCTTCCGGCCTTCTTGTCGGCGTATAAGGGAAGTGATGCGTCAAAGGAAAAAACAGGGATATTCAGAGATGTTCCATTACCAAACTGGGATTTGAAATACACCGGATTGATGAAACTGGCCTGGTTCAAGAAGCGCTTTAGGCGATTCTCTATTCAGCATGGATATAGAGCGGGCTATACAGTGAATCAATTCCAGACAAATCTTGATTATGATCCTCTGGACCCAACTGCTACGGATCAGGCGGGTAATTTCAAACCGCAAACCTTCCTGACCAATGTAAACTTGACCGAGCAGTTCTCACCCTTGATCCGTATCGATTTTGAAATGAAGAACTCTATTAATATACTAGCCGAATTGAGAAAGGATCGTGCGCTTTCATTGAGCTTCGCGAATAACCTGCTCACTGAGATCCAGGGAGATGAGATCGTTGTGGGATTAGGTTACCGAATCAAGGATCTTAGGATAGGAACAAACTTCGGCGGTAAGAAGAAGATATTGAAGAGTGATCTGAACTTTAAGCTTGATCTCTCGAGAAGGGATAACAAAACGATTATCCGTTACCTGGATATTGAAAACAATCAAACAACGGCGGGCCAAACGATTTATGGAATTCAGTTTACCATGGATTACGCCTTGAGTAAGAATTTAACAGCGCTGTTTTACTATGACCACACATTCTCTGAATATGCGATCTCGACGGCCTTCCCGCAGACCACGATCAGGAGTGGTATAACATTGCGTTACAACTTTGGAAACTAATTACGACTTGAAAAAAATTTAGAATAATTATGAATGTACCATCAGACTTAAAGTATACAAAGGACCACGAGTGGGTTCGCATAGAGGGCGATATTGCCGTTGTTGGAATTACTGATTTCGCACAGGGGGAATTAGGTGATATTGTATATGTTGAGGTGGAGACAGTGGATGAAACCCTCGACAAGGATGAAGTTTTTGGAACAGTTGAGGCTGTTAAAACGGTGTCGGATCTATTCATTCCGATTTCAGGAGAGATCGTAGAATTTAACGAAGAACTTGAGTCTGAGCCCGAAATAGTGAATTCAGACCCATATGACAAGGGCTGGATGGTTAAGATCAAGTTTTCGGATGCAGGCGAATTGGATGATCTGCTAGATGATGGGCAATACAAAGAACTTATCGGGGCGTAATTCATTGCTCATAGCTGGTATTTCTTATACCATCTTTATTACATTTTTATTTTTCACTCCCGTACCGGAGGATGCTTTTCTGCCATTCCCATGGTTGGATAAGCTCGGTCATACGCTGATTCATTGGATACTGGCAGCAATATGGCTGACGTACGTTTATTTAGGTGACCAAAGTCATTTTTCTTCTAAAATGCTTCTGTTAGCTTTGGTTTCATGCTTCTTTTATGGCATAGTTGTTGAAGCCTTTCAGCAGTGGTTCACCGAAACAAGAACCTTTGATATTTTGGACATCGTTGCAAATGCATCAGGTGATTTATTAGGGCTTCTCACTTTTAAGTTAGTCAGAAAGAAGATTTAAGTTGAAAGTTGAACGCCTAAAATAATTACGTATGGAAGTCAAAAAGAATCCCAAATTCGATTTAGGAAAGAGGAGTATGATCTTCTTTCAAATTGGAATGATCTTCATGTTATTTTTAACATGGCAGGCGCTGGAAATTAAATCCTATGACACGGGTGAGATGGAACGCGATATGATTGACGTTTCTGATGCTTTGGAAGAGATAATTCCAGTGACCGAGCCTTTGCAGGCTCCACCGCCTCCACCACCTGCCCAAACTGTTGCCACGGTGATCGTACAGGTAGAAGATGAGGCGGATATTGAAGAGACTATAATCGAATCTACCGAGACAGATGAAAATGCAGAGATTGCGGAGATCGAAGAGATTGAAGAAGTTGTGATCGAGGAAGAGATAATAAATGTTCCGTTCCACGTGATTGAGAATGTACCTATCTATCCTGGTTGCGAGAATTTGTCAAACAACGCTCAGCGTAAAAAATGTATGTCTGAAAAGGTCCAGCAGTTCGTTCAAAATAAGTTCAATTCTGATCTTGCTGGAGAACTTGGACTGGAAGGTAGACAACGTATACACGTACAGTTTCGGATAGACCACACTGGTAAAGTCGTAGACGTACGTGCACGTGCACCACACCCCAGGCTTGAAAAAGAGGCAGTAGACGTCGTGTCTTCATTGCCCGATATGCAACCTGGAAAACAAAGCGGTAAACCCGTTGGTGTACAATACGCGTTACCTATTTTGTTCGATGTAAGAACAGAATAGTTGCAATTTTCTTAAATTTCCGTTAGAGACTTTACTTTTATATAAGAATTTGCATATTTTAGCAACTATCTAAATACTCTATTATGGAAAGTAAGAAAAGCCCAAAGGCTGATGTAAGTAACAGAAGTGTGCTCTTTTTTCAATTAGGGCTTATCATTATGCTGCTGATTTCATGGGGAGCTATAGAGCATAAAACATTCGACAAGTCAGACCTTGGTCGTGATATGCTTGAGGTCTCCGACGAACTGGAGGAAGAAGTTCCAATTACCCAACCTATTGAGCCACCACCACCGCCACCACCGCCACCACCAGCTCCGGAAGTAATCGAAGTTGTTGAAGATGAAGAGGATGTGGAGGAAACCATAATAGAATCTACCGAAACAGACACAGAAGAGGAGATCGTTGAGATCGAAGAGATCGAAGAAGAAATAGAAGAAGAGATCGCAGACGTACCGTTCGCAGTTATTGAAAATGTTCCTATCTATCCCGGATGCGAAAGCGCAGGGAACAACAATGCCAAGAAAAAATGTATGTCTGAAAAGATTCAGAAGTTTGTTCAGAAGAAATTCAATAGTGAATTAGCGAACGATCTTGGACTGGATGCAGGAAGACAGCGTATTTCTGTTCAGTTTAAAATTGACAGAAGCGGAAATGTTGTAGGTGTTCGGGCACGAGCTCCACACCCGAAATTAGAACAGGAAGCCATCAAGGTTGTAAAGCAACTACCGAAGATGACTCCAGGAAAGCAAAGAGGAAAGCCGGTAGGGGTATTATATGCACTACCCATCGTTTTTGAGGTACAGAATTAAATTCCATACTATATAGATAAAGATCTCCGGCTAAGTCCGGAGATTTTTTTTGGCATAACCCTTGTATTCTTAATGTACTATTAATCCTTAAACATGTACATTATGAAACCATCAGTACAGAATTTCAGAAGCGATCAACCAAAAATGCTTTCGAAAAGAGAGGATAAGAAGAGCGTTAATCACAAGTGGAACTCTAGGTTGTACTTTCAAATCGGGCTTATTATAAGTCTTGGCATCACCATTTTGGTGGTGGAAAGTACCATCGGTCTCAAAGTGATAAAGGAAATTGCAGTTGGATCAGACCCGTTTTTGGATCCACCAACTCAAACCTATGTTGTCGATAAGCCGGATATCGTAGTGACCCCGAAACCGGAGATAATCAAAGTAGCACCTGTTGTTCGTCCGAAAACCATCACTTCAGTAATAGCTGTAGCTTCTAACCTTACGGATATTGTTGAAACTCCGGTTGCCCCTACCACTCCTATAGAAGCCCAGGTAGTGCCCGTAACACCCATAACTACTCCTGAACCACCAAGCACTGAAAATGTGAATACGGTTGAATTTGCACCCGTTTTTCCGGGCTGTGAATCCTTAGGTTCCAACGAGGAAAGGAAACAATGTCTTTCAGACAATATCCGATCTTTTATAGGAAAGAAATTTGATACGGAAGAATTCTCTTATTTGGATTCTGGAACAGTATTCAGAATATATGTACAGTTTAAGATAGACACCGAAGGCAAAGTGACCGAGATCAAGTCGAGGGCCCCGGAGCGTGAACTCGAGAATGAAGCAGAACGTGTAATAAATCTTCTCCCCAGGCTGAAACCGGGGATGCAGGGAGACAAACCCGTAAATGTGGTATATAGGGTTCCCATTGTCTTTGAAGCACAATAATTGTTGAAAACCGCTGTGATAACGCAGCGGTTTTTTTGTGTTCACGATTTTAAAAAAGCCGTATCTTTCTGCCAACAACCCAATTACCAATGAAATTTTTTGCCTCGATTCTTTTCTGTCTAATTCTTAGCTCGGCATATTCCCAGACCAATACCTCGTCTTTTGAGAAATACCCGGTTTTCCCCGAATGTTCGGATACGGATATAGACCAACTTGAGTCTTGTTTTAACCTAACCCTGCAGCAATTTGTTTATTCGAATTTCAAAGTACCTGAAATAGTTTCAGAAGAAAACTACCAGGGAGCGGTAGCTGTATTTTTCGAGATTGACAAAGAAGGAAATTTCAAAGTTATCCTGATTGACGCGATCTATGAGGAACTGGAAAATGAAGCGGAGCGTGTTTTTGGCTTACTTCCGAAGATAACTCCAGCCACCTACACTGGTAAACCAGCGTATACCCAGTATACTTTAGCGATCAAAATTCCACTCGTTGCACCCGAGGTACCTGAAGAAATTCGGCAAACAAACTCTGGGACACAACCTGACGAAGTAGTTTTAAATGAGTACGACTCATTGGAAAAGCTACCTTACGAGAACGAGGAATATACAAGTAATATCAATATTCCATTATCACACCACAATTACAGTCTTTTCGATCCGGCAATGAACCGAATTGGACTTAATAACCATACGGCTCAAAAGCCCTATATCTACAGCGAGGTAAATCGCTATTACAACTTTGAGGAGGAAAATTCAAAGATTCTGAAGAACAAATCCTCCTGGTTGGGACGGAAATGGTGGAACGAACATATGGTTATGGTGAAAGGAAAGGATTACTGGTTTACTTTGGATCCGGGCGTTGATCTGCAAGTTGGTAGGGATACAGATGCGGAGATCGACACTTATAATAACACCCGACTGGTTTATGCCCAAGGTGGGATAGGCAAAAACCTTAATTTCTTTGCCGTAGTTTATGAAAATCAGGGGAGATTCGCGGGCTATTTTAATCGGTTTGCCGAATCTATCAAGCCAGATGGAGGAAATCCTGCAATCATTCCGGGAAGAGGTATTGCTAAGGACTTTAAGACCGATTCTTATGATTACCCGGTGGCCACAGGGCATATTTCATATTCACCATCAAAGACATTCAATTTTCAACTAGGTCATGGTAAAAATTTTATCGGTGATGGCTACCGTTCTTTATTGATGAGTGACAACGCCAGTCCGTATCCCTTTTTTAAGGTCAATACATCGTTTTGGAAGATTAAATATACCAACACGTGGATGTCCCTGAGGGATGTCCGTCCCGAAGTGACTGCCGATGGTTCTTTCAGAACAAAGTACATCGCGAACCATTATTTGAGTTATAATGTTACCAAACGATTGAATATTGGTCTGTTCGAATCGGTTATTTGGCAGAACGACAATGAAAGGGGATTCGATTTTAACTATTTGAATCCTGTTATTTTCTACCGCGCAATCGAGTTTTCTACGGGTTCAAGGGGAGGTAATGCCATTGTGGGGTTAAGTGCCAAGTTTAAATTCACGGATAAGGTGAACATCTACGGGCAGTTAATAATCGATGAGTTTTCTACCAGTGATATCTCCGGAGGAAACGGAAGTTACAAGAATAAGATTGGATATCAGGTTGGTGCAAAGTACTACGATGCCTTTAAAGTGGATGGTCTCTATTTACAGGCTGAATACAATCGCGTTAGGCCTTATACCTATTCTCATAATACCGTAATTTTGAATTACGGGCATAGCAATCAATCTCTTGCTCATACCCTCGGAGCGAATTTCTCAGAGTTTATCGGGATAGCCCGGTACCAGAAAGGCAGAATATTTGGAGACGCTAAATTTATTGTTGCGAAGAGAGGATTCGAATTCAATACTCCTGACGACATGAATTTTTACGGCGGAAGTATCTACGGCACTGAAGATAACAGGATCATGGATAATGGAAACGATCTGGCACAGGGCAATTCCACCGATTTTTTTCATGCTGAAGTACAGGCGGGCTATCTTATCAACCCAGCTACCAATCTGAAAGTATATGCAAGTTTAATATATAGAGACTTCTCACCAGAACTTAACACGGAAGAGGTGTTTGAAAATCAGACTACCTGGATAAATTTTGGAGTTAGAACAGATCTGTTCAACTGGTACTACGATTTTTAGCGGCCTCCGTTACCACCATCTTTTTCTTTTTGTTCCTCAGCTCTTTCTCTCGCCTGATCTTTACGCATTTCCTCTATTCTCCGCGCAGCTTCTGCTCTTTCAGCTAGATTGTACTTGGCCGCTACATCGTCGTGTATCATTTTCATAAACTGTTCCCTGGTGATAAAATGATCGCCAAATCCTTTGGCGTCATAGTCTGCGGTGAGATCAGTCATTGCGATGATTTCCGCTTCAGATTTTCCGTTTAGGTGATGGAATGCCACACGCTTATAAACAATCTCCAGCAGTTGTAGAAGTGACCTTACATCCTGCATATTAGCTACTTCACCATGCCCCGGAATGATCTTAGTGTCTTTGTCGCAAACCTTAAGGATCTTACCCAGCCCTTTAACATAGCCCTGGTAACTGCCTCCATTTGCACTATCTACATACGGATATCTGCCATTTACAAATGCGTCACCAGTATGAAGGATATTGCTTTCAGTGAAAAATACCATAAGGTCACCATTGGTATGAGCACTTTCCAGGTGGTGTACGGTTATTTTTTCATTGCTGAAGTAAAATGTAAGTTCATCGGAAGTTGTAATGTTCGGAAGTGAAGAAGTGTCTCCTTTTTCATCGTCCTTTAGAAGACTTTTCTCTAGACTCGCGTAAACGTTATCGTGTGAAATAATAAGTGCTCCTTCCCTGCTCAAGTTTCCATTTCCACCGGTATGATCGCCGTGATGATGGGTGTTCAAAACATATTGAATAGGTTTATCAGTGAATCGTCCGATAACTTTTAGAAGATCCTCGGTAATGTCGGCAAATTGGGTGTCAATCACCAATGTTCCTTGCTTGCCGATATAAAGCCCGATATTACCTCCCCTGTTTTTATAAACATAGGTTCTTTCGCCTAATTGGTATACTCTTGAATCCCCTTGTTCCTCTTCGCCTTCGGTTTGAGCATGATTCAGAGTTGGTACTAGAAATACACCTAACAGTAGTATATAAAACAATCTCATTTCTTCGGGTTTTTAATAAAACGGCAAAATAGTAAAAAGCGCATATATAATCCGAACAATATCGGATATATATTGTAAAAAAAGGGCTGGTGGTGTATCTTTGCCCCGCACCAGCCGAAGCAAAGCTTGGCTTCATTAAAAAAATGAACTTGTCGACCACAAAGACATACTCTTCAAGGGGATCCCTGGTAAGAAATTTTACTGAAATCACTAAAATGCGCTTGTCGGTTAGTGTTGTCTTTTCTTCACTGGCCGGATACCTGTTGGCTTGCGATACAGTTGATTTCTTTACCCTGCTTCTTTTAAGTGTTGGGGGTTACTGTATGGTTGGCGCTTCCAACGTTTACAACCAGATCATAGAAAGGGATCTGGATGCGTTGATGGAACGCACAAAGGATCGGCCAATTCCTTCAGGACGTATGGGAGTCACCTCTGCTTTTATCCTCGCCTGTATTTTAACATTGGGTGGTGTAGGACTACTATATGTGATTAACCCGAAAACCGCTTTATTTGGTGCGATCTCCATATTCATGTATGTGAGTTTATACACTCCACTAAAAACAAGGACGCCTCTTGCAGTTTTTGTAGGGGCTTTACCAGGGGCCATACCCTTTATGCTGGGTTGGGTGGCGGCCACGAATGACTTCGGAATTGAACCGGGGACTTTATTCATGATTCAATTCTTCTGGCAGTTTCCCCATTTCTGGGCTATTGGCTGGTTTTTGTTCGAAGATTATGAAAAAGCTGGTTTCTTTATGCTTCCCAATGGTAGACGAGATAAAGGAACGGCAATACAGATCATCTTATATTGTATTTGGACAGTCCTGGCGTCGCTGATACCTGCATTTGGTGTGACAGGTTCCTTATTCCTTTCTCCGGTTGCAGCATTACTTATTCTAGGCCTCGGAGTCTGGTTGATATATTATGCGGTGCGACTATTCAGAATGAAATCAGATAAAGCAGCCAGGCAACTCATGCTGGTTAGTGTTAGCTACATCACACTGCTGCAGCTAATCTATGTAATTGATAAATTTATACGCTAATGGATTATACCGAAGGAAGTGAAGCAATGAAGAGAAGAAGGGCCAAAAAGATGATGCTGTGGTTCGGTATCATTAGTTTGTCCATGAGTTTCCTGGGTTTTACAAGTGCCTATATTGTAAGTAGCAAACGCGAAGATTGGCTCGATGGTTTTGAAATCCCACAGTCTTTTTATTACAGTTTGGCCGTGATTGTACTGAGCAGCATTACCATGCACCTCGCAAACAGAAATGTTAAGAAAGGAAAGAATAGTGCCGGAATGCTCTTTTTATGGATCACATTAGTGCTGGGAATCCTTTTTATTTGGCTGCAATTACGCGGCTTCGATGAGATCATCGGAATTTTTGGTTACAATCCCACCGGCCCTACAAGTAACATAACATATACTTATATTTTCCTAATTGCGGCGGTTCATATCGCGCATATCGTGATTGCGCTGATCGCTTTGATGGTGGTAATTTATAATCATTTTAAACAGAAATATAGAAACGGAAAAACACTCGGGATAGAACTGGCAACGACCTTCTGGCATTTTGTCGATGTACTATGGATTTACCTATTTTTCTTTTTCTATTTCGTTAGATAAAAAATAGTCGTATTTTTGGACCTTTATTAAAAACCAATTTCTTTATATGGACGCTACTGTTGCTCAAACAGGCACAGAAGGAAAGACTTGGGGAGGCGGTAACCGGCCTCTGAAAGCAAGCTACGGAAAGATGATGATGTGGTTCTTCATTGTTTCCGATGCACTAACCTTCTCAGGATTTCTCGCCTCATATGGATTTTCAAGATTTAAGTTTATCGATTCATGGCCAATAGCCGATGAAGTGTTTACGCACGTGCCATTCCTGCACGGTGTTCCCGCTCCCATGTATTATGTGGCATTCATGACGTTCATCCTTATTTTCTCTTCTGTGACTATGGTACTTGCGGTAGATGCAGGACACAAAATGCAGAAAAAGAAAGTGATCTGGTATCTTTTCTTTACGATAATCGGGGGTCTTATCTTCGTTGGATCTCAAGCGTGGGAATGGGCTACGTTCATTAAAGGAGATTACGGAGCCGTTGAAACTAACGGTGGAAAAATATTACAATTCCTGGATAAGGATGGTAAACGGGTTGCAATTGGAGAATTTGCCACAACCTTGCCCAGCACTACGGAAACCCATACCGAAGGAAACGGTATCTGGTATATGGAAGGTGGAACGGAAACCTCTTTCAACTATGAAGAAGTAAAAGCCGGTTTCCTTGCAAATGAGAACTTGCTTATTCGTGACCAGGAATTGATCCCGGATATGGAAGCCCTTCGTGCTTCTGAGGATACTGCGGATAAACAAGAGGTCGCGAGACTCGAAAGATCTTTTATCAACCTGGATGCTACAGGAGAGAAGGCAATTTATAGCCGTGAAATGAGTGTCGCCAAATTGGTTAATGATGGGAAACTTGTGGTAGAAGGAGCTAATTTGAAACACAATGAATACGGTACTCCATTATTTGCCGATTTCTTCTTCTTTATTACAGGATTCCACGGATTCCACGTATTCTCAGGGGTGATCTTCAACCTGATCATATTCTTTAATGTTATTATAGGAACCTATGAAAGACGAGGTCACTATGAAATGGTAGAGAAAGTAGGGTTGTACTGGCACTTTGTAGATTTAGTATGGGTATTTGTATTTACCTTCTTTTACCTTGTTTAGTATATTAAAAATTCAGCATGGCACACGAGCATAAACTTGAAATATTCAGAGGACTTTTAAAGTTCAAATCCAACGTAACAAAGATATGGGGGGTTTTTACTGTACTGTCTATCGTAACAGTAGTTGAAGTTGCACTAGGTATTATTAAACCAGAATGGCTTACAGAGAATCGTTTTATGGCGATGAAATTGTTAAACTGGATCTTCATCATTCTTACCCTGGCGAAAGCATACTATATTACCTGGGACTTCATGCACATGCGCGATGAGGTAAAAGCGATGCGCAGAGCTGTTGTTTGGACAGGGGTTTTCCTTATTTGCTATCTCGTTTTGATCCTCCTTATTGAAGGTGATTATATTTACGAGGTGTACAAAAGCAATTATGTAAAATTCAACTTTTAAAGAGACATTAAATTATTAAAACCCTGCATCGCGGGGTTTTTTTATGCCTCACAAAATATCGTTAAGAGATTGTTTTACGCCTTTTTTGGGAGTATTTTTGTGGAAGTAATTTCACTATGCAAGTTAAAAAGTATTTAGTTCTAGGAGTTTTGTTCCTGCTGCCTTTATCCATGTACATCTTCTTTGCGTCGGGTAAGGATAATTTTGGTCGCCTGCCTGTACTAACTGAGAACGTGAAGGAGATCGATAATTTTTCTTCTCCTGAAAAAGATACGGTAACGCTAAAGAACAGTATTACTATTCTTGGTTTCTTCGGAAATGATCCGCTGGCAAACAAAGTGAATGCTTTTAACCTGGCACATAAGATCTATAAAAAGAACAGGGGTTTCAACGATTTCCAGGTGGTTATTCTTCAACCAGAAGGCTCGGAGGAGGACTCCATGGATTTGAAAAATAAACTTTCAGAAATTGCAGAAACAGACCGCTGGAAATTTGTTTTCGGCACCAAAGAAGAAATACAAAGTGTTTTCAAATCACTGAACTCGGAATACCTCCTTATGCCCGATTTCAGTAGTCCTTATATTTTCATAATTGATAAGAATGGAAATTTGCGCGGACGGGACGATGACGAAGACGTGGGTAAATTGTACGGATTCGACGCCAGGGATTTCGCAGAGATCAATAATAAAATGGACGATGACGTAAAAGTGATCCTTGCCGAATACCGTCTTGAGCTTAAGAAATATAAAGCTGACAGAGAGATATAGTTACAATGAAGAAAAAAGACTACTCATACATTGGAATCTCATTTGTTATCCTTGTTTTTGGGATCTGGGCTGTTGATCAAATAGGTGACTATTTCGATAATCCCGATCTTGCAGTGATCGGCGATGTCCCCCAATTCAGTTTTACGAACCAGCGCGGGGAGACGATCTCAAATGCCGATTACAAAGGAAAAGTGTATATAGCGGAATTTTTCTTTACTACCTGTCCTTCGATCTGCCCCATCATGAATCGAAATATGGTAAAAATTCAGAATAAATTCTACGGAAACCCAAACCTCGGAATTGCATCATTCAGTATAGATCCTGAATTCGACACCCCCGAAGTACTAACAAAATATGCCGAGAGTTATGAGATCACAAGTCCGAACTGGCATTTACTAACAGGGGATAAGAAAAAGATCTACGATCTGGCGAACGGCGGTTTCAATCTTTACGTTGGTGAAAACTCTGAAGTCGATGGCGGATTCGAACACTCCGGATATTTTGCACTAATCGACCAGGAGGGAAAGATCCGTTCTCGATACGACAAACACGGAAATCCCATAATCTATTACGATGGCCTTGAAGCTGAAGGCATCCGCATGCTAATAGAAGATATTGAACAGTTGTTAAAATAACTGAAGTATGACCGAGAATAGCTCCCATAAACGATATACCACCTGGATCTGGATTCTTTCCGTAGCCATTCCTTTGGCAGTCGCACTACTTTTTACCGTTAGGATTCCCGGGGTAGAAAGACTTGGTTTTTTACCACCGATTTACGCCACCATTAATGGGCTAACTGCGATACTGCTGATAGTCGCAGTAATACAAATAAAGAAAGGGAACAGAAAAACTCATGAGCGGTTGATGAAGCTTTGTATATTGCTTTCCGCTTTGTTCCTCGTTATGTATGTGGCTTATCACATGACCTCCGACTCAACACCTTATGGCGGCGAAGGGATAATGCGTTATGTATATTTCGTGGTACTGATAAGTCATATTTTCCTTTCGATCGGAGTGATACCATTTGTGCTTGTTACTTATGTCCGGGCATTGACGGGTAATTTTGAGAAGCATAAGAAAATAGCCAAATATACTTTCCCTATTTGGTTGTACGTTGCTGTTACAGGAGTTATAGTTTATATCATGATCTCACCATATTATTGAAATGAATAAACGATCAATTATCATATTGTTGTTATTAGTGTTGGCCGTAGTCCCTGCTGAGGCCCAATGTGCTATGTGTCGCGCCGTGCTTGAAAGTGAGGAAAGTGGGAATGCTGCCGAAGGGATAAATAATGGTATCATTTACCTTATGATATTCCCTTACTTACTTATCGGAGGAGTGGGTTACGCTATTTACAGGATGCGAAAAAAGGCAAAAGAGGCAAATTCTGAGGCTTCTGGACTGTAAAAGTGTAACATATTAATTCCTAACAAGTCTTATTTCAAAGACTTCACACTAACCAACCGCAAGTCTTAACACGAATTTCACAGAAGTACGTCCAGAAGGGCTTTATTTTGTATAAGAAATCCGAACTATGATCGAGATAAAAGGCTTACATAAATCGTATGTAACAGGTGCTAATTCACTCCACGTATTAAAAGGCATAGATTTTCACGTAGAAGAAGGCGAAATGGTTGCGATCATGGGGTCTTCTGGATCCGGGAAATCTACACTACTCAATATTATCGGAATGCTGGATGAGGCCGATGAAGGATCCTACAAATTGGATGGCACCACCATAAAAAACCTTAACGAAAAAGTAGCTGCTCGATACCGAAACAAATTCCTGGGATTCGTTTTTCAGTCTTTTAATCTGATCTCCTACAAGAACGCACTGGAAAATGTGGCGATGCCACTGTATTACCAGGGGGCAAAAAGGGGAGAGCGTTTCAAAAAGGCAATGTCTTATTTGGAAAAAGTTGGACTGGCAGATTGGGCTACGCATTTGCCAAATGAGCTTTCCGGTGGTCAAAAACAGCGAGTAGCCATTGCGAGGGCACTTGCAAGTGAACCCAAAGTTCTGTTGGCTGACGAGCCAACCGGCGCACTGGATTCTACTACCTCCTACGAAGTAATGGAAATAGTGCAATCCATTAATGATGAAGGAAAAACAATATTGATCGTTACCCACGAGGATGATATAGCGCACATGTGCAAGCGAATTGTTCACCTGAGGGACGGTATTATTATTGAGGACACTAAGATCGAGCAGGTACGAGTAAAAGAAAAAAGTCATGTTTAGTCTCGAGCGTTGGCAGGAAATATTCGAAACCATCCGCAAAAATAAACTGCGGACCTTCTTAACCGGACTTTCGGTGGCTTCGGGTATATTCATATTGGTTATACTCCTCGGGTTTGGCCAGGGGATGCAAAATGGTGTTGCCAAGGAGTTTGAGCAAGATGCTTCTAATCGGATTCACGTGTGGACACAGGTCACTACCGTTGAATATAAAGGGATGAACCCCGGGCGCTTTATCGAACTTACCAACGAAGACTTCGAATTTCTTATTAAAAAATACGAAGATGACCTTGAATTCAAATCCTCTGTTTTCCGCATTTGGAATGGCTTGACTAACTACAAGAATGAATCCGGGACCTATCGAGTAGAAGGAGTGTATCCGGATTACCAATTTCTTGAGAATGCTTCGTTAATCTCAGGGCGTTTTTTAAATAGATCGGATATTGACAATTACGAGAAAGTTGTTGTTTTGGGATATAAGGTCTACACAGATCTCTTCGGAAAAGAAGAGGCAGTTGGCGAACAGATTCAAATAGCGGGGATCAATTTCAAGGTGATAGGAGTGTATCGTGACCCGGGAGGGGAACGTGAAGAGTCACGAATGTTCGTACCGCTTACTACTTCTCAGCGGGTGTTTGCCGGGGGAAACAAGGTGAGGAATCTGGGATTTACCCTAAAACCTCAAAAAACATTTCAGCAGGCTGTTCAGCAATCTATCGCTTTCAACAATGAAATGAAAGCATTTTTAAAAGAACGGCATATTGTTGCTCCTGAAGATGAAAGCGCTATCAATAGCTGGAACTCATTGGAAGAAGCAAAGCGCTACTATGACCTTATGGCTATGATCAAGCTTTTCTTCTGGGTTGTGGGAATTTGTACCATCATTGCAGGTGTGGTTGGGGTGAGCAACATCATGCTCATAATAGTAAAGGAAAGGACAAAAGAAATTGGTATCCGAAAGGCGATAGGTGCCCAGCCATGGTCCATCATTGGGATGATCCTCCACGAATCGATTTTCGTTACCGCTATCGCCGGATTTCTGGGCTTGATATCCAGTATGGCATTACTGGAGGTCTTAGGCCCAAATATCGAAGTAGATTACATTGTGAATCCCTCCGTGAATTTCAATGTAGCAATTACCACAGTTTTTATTTTAATACTGGCTGGAGCCCTGGCAGGATTTTTCCCGGCCTGGCGAGCCGCACGGATCAAACCAATCGTAGCATTAAGAGACGAATAAGATGTTCAACAGGGATCGATGGAGTGAAATATTAGAAGCGCTAAGCAGCAACTGGTTCAGGACGGTGCTTACTGCCTTTGGTGTGCTCTGGGGGATCTTCATACTAGTGATTCTACTGGCAGCCGGAAAAGGTCTTGAAAACGGTGTGAAATCGGATTTCGGAAATATCGCCACGAATACCATGTTCATGTGGACCCAAACCATCTCGAAACCCTACAAGGGACTTCCCAAAGGAAGAAGGTTCACCTACCGAACAGCGGATGTTCAGGCAATCTGGGACAATGTGCCAAACCTTCGATTTGTTTCTCCCAGAAATCAGTTGGGCGGCTTTGGAGGTAGCAACAATGTGGTCCGCGGACTAAATACCGGAGCATATAATGTGTATGGTGACTACCCTGAAATTATTGAACAACAGCCCATGGATATCACCAGTGGAAGGTTTATAAATTATGGTGATATCGATGAGAAACGGAAAGTGGCAATAATAGGTGAGGGTGTGAAGACAGGACTTTACGATCCTGCCGAAGACCCACTAGGTACCTATATCAAGATCAACGGAGTGAATTTCGTTGTGGTTGGAACCTATAAGAAAAAGTCGCAGGGAGGAGATTCCGAAGAAGACCAGAAAGAGATCTATGTACCCTTCACAGCCTTTTCCCAGGCGTTTAACAGGGGTGACAGGGTAGGTTGGATGGCAATCACGGCTGAGGATGGCTCTTCCATAACTGTATTAAAAGAGCAGATCTTCGACGTGATGAAGCAACGTCATACCATACATCCGGACGATGACAGGGCGATAGGGAATTTCGACTTGTACGAACAATATAGCAGGATAGAGCGATTATTCTTCGCCCTGAACATCATAGCATATTTCGTGGGAACCCTGGTATTGCTTTCCGGAATTATCGGAATAAGCAATATCATGCTCATAGTAGTAAAAGAAAGGACAAAGGAAATAGGTATCAGAAGGGCAATTGGAGCTACTCCCTGGTCGATAAGAGGACAGGTATTACTGGAATCCATGGTGCTTACGATCGTTTCAGGGATGGTAGGAATTTCTCTCGGCGCCCTGGTGATCTTCGGAATTAATAAGATTCTGGAAGCCAATGGGCCGGTGGATATGTTTTCGAATCCGAGTGTAGATATCTCGGTTGTTGTTTCCGCCCTCATTATACTGGTGGTTTCAGGACTCCTGGCAGGTTTTATTCCTGCTCAGAATGCAATAAAAGTAAAACCGGTGGACGCTTTGCGCACCGAATAATATAACTAACGAACAAATGAAAAGAACGGTAACCATTATCATTCTAGCTGTAATTGCTGTATCATTTACAGCAGCACTCTATTATTTATACTCAAAAAACCAGGAAGATCCTGTCATCTATGAAACATCAAGTGCGGAGGTTGAGAGCATTGTCAAGAAGACAGTGGCCACGGGAAGCATTGTTCCAAAGGAAGAGGTCCTCATTAAACCAAATATCTCTGGTATTATAGAGGAGATATTTGTGGAGGCGGGACAGCAGGTTCAGGCGGGAGATTTGCTTGCTATGGTAAAGGTAGTTCCGAATGTTTCGGCATTAACCAGCGCCAAGAACAGTATCAATAGTTCAAGAACACAACTTGAAACGGCGAGGCTGGCACTTCAGAATGAAGAAAACATATACAATCGGCAGAAAGGACTTTTCGAAAGGGGAGTTATCTCGGCCAATGAATTCGATAATGCGCAACTGGTATTCAATCAGGCCAAGCAGCGATTCAACCAGGAAAAGGTAAACCTTGCAGGAGCGCAACAGAATTACGATATTGTAAAGACGGGAACCACAAGTGGCCTTGGAGCAGCTGCAACCACCGAAATAAGAGCTACCGTCTCCGGGATGGTTCTCGATGTTCCGGTAAAGGTTGGGAACCAGGTGATAGAAGCCAATAATTTCAACGATGGAACTACTATTGCCACACTCGCAGATGTAGACAAAATGATCTTCGAAGGAAAAGTTGATGAAAGTGAGGTAGGGAAGATCAGGGAAAATCTTCCGCTTGAAATCACTGTGGGAGCGATTGAGAACGCCACCTTTGACGCCATTTTAGATTATATCGCTCCGAAAGGTGTGAGTGAGAATGGGGCTATTCAGTTTGAAATTAAAGGAACTTTGAACAAAAAAGATACTACCTTTATCCGTGCCGGGCTTAGTGCTAATGCCTCGATTATCCTGGCCAGGGCAGATAGCGTATTGACCTTGAAAGAAGCACTGGTACAATACGACCCTAAGACCCAAAAACCCTTTGTGGAAGTTGAGACAGGGGATCAGGAGTTCGAGCGTAGAGACATCGAACTGGGAATCAGCGATGGTATAATTGTGGAGGTCGTTAATGGTATTTCTAAGGACGACAAGATAAAGGTGTGGAACCAGATCAAACCAGCACAGGAATTCGGTAGAAATTAAGTGGTTTAATTCATCAAAATTTCTGTAACACTTTAACATTTTAACAGACAAATCCGGCAACTATCAATTCTATGAAGAAACTAGTTATCATACTGATTTTGCTACTTGTAGCATCACCTAGCTTTGCACAGAAAAAATGGACCCTTAAGGAATGTGTGATTCACGCTCTGGAGAACAACATTTCAATTCAACAAAGTGAACTCGATGTCGAGTTAGCGGACATCGCCAAACTTGATGCAATTGGGAATTTTCTACCTTCACTAAACGGACAGGCATCTAATTCCTGGAATACGGGTCTAACTCAAAATGTTGTTACAGGAGTTTTGGAAACTCAGACAGCACGTAACTCTTCCTATTTTGTTGGGGCGGGCCTTGACCTCTTCAAGGGGCTGGAAAATGTTCGCAGGAACCAAAGAGCCAAGATTAACAGGCTAGCTGCGGATTACAGCCTGGATAAAATGAAAGACGATATTTCTTTGTTCGTTGCAAATGGCTATTTACAAGTCCTTCTGAATAAGGCGAACCTGGATGCCATAACCGCTCAGAACGAAGTGACCATGGAGCAGCTTCAGCGAACTATGGACCTGGTAGATGCTGGTGTTCTGCCTCGCGGCGACCTTCTTGAGATCAAGGCGACGGATGCCAGTGAAAAGCAAAACATCATTATTTCTGAAAACGCCGTTCAGATCTCACTTATAAACCTTGCTCAATTACTTCAGATTGAAGACTATGAGAATTTCGATATAGCTGAAGAGGAATTTGCGATCATCGATGAAGGTATTTCGAGCAAGGAGATTTCAGAAATAATAGAATCGGCAAAGGAGAATCGTTCAGAAATAAAGATTGCAGAAAAGAATGTGGAACTAGCTGAAAAGGATCTTCAAATTGCCCGAGCGGCTTTCTATCCATCAGTAACCGCATTCATAAACTACAATACTCGTGAATCTGATCTCCCAAGTGGATTTAGTCAAACTATCGATGAAAATAATCCGTTCTCCATTACGGAGCAACCTATAGGTATTGTGGGTAGCACCGGAGAAGACGTTTTCGGTATTTCACCCAATATAATCCTTGCCGAAGAACCGCCATTACCCTTTATGGAACAATTGTATCGTAACGATGGTATTTCTTACGGGATTCAAATGCAAGTACCCATATTCAATGGATTCGGGATTCGTAACAATGTGAAGAGAAACAAGGTGAACCTGAAGCGTCAGGAACTTTTACTTGAACAGGCGAAATTAGACCTTGAGTCCAATGTTTACCAGGCCTATGTTGATGCCAAAGGTGCGTTGAAGTCTTATGAATCTGCACAAGTAGCCGTAGAGTCTCAGGAGCTGGCCTATCAATATGCCAAGGATCGTTATGATGTTGGTTTAACCAATGCCTTCGATTTCAGCCAGTCTAAGTTGAGATACGATAATGCACGAATCGAATTGAACCGAGCCAAATATGACTACATATTTAAATTAAAAGTTTTAGAATTGTATTTTGGCATACCCGCAACAGAGTTAAAGATTTAATTATGAAGAAAAAAACACTAATCATCATAGTTTCTGCTATTGCAGTCCTTCTTATATTACTTGTCGTTGCCAAGAAGCAAGGGTGGATTGGTTCCGATGGTGATTCCACCGAGGTACAGGTGAAGGAGATTGCCCCTATGGAAATTATTGAAACCGTAGCGGCTACCGGAAAGATCCAGCCGGAAGTAGAGGTTGCACTGTCTTCTGAGGTTTCAGGTGAGATCATCGAATTACCCATAAAAGAGGGACAGCAGGTTAAAAAAGGAGATCTCCTGGTTAAGATCAATCCCGATCTTATCCAGTCGGCTGTGAGTCAATCGCAAGCTGGTCTGCAGAATGTCCGTGCCCAGCTTTCCCAGGCGGAAGCTAACCTTAAAAACGCGGAACTGAATTACAATAGAAATAAAGAATTATTCGAAAAAGGAGTAATATCCAAGGCCGAATGGGATCGTTCTGTGAATGAATATGAATCTGCACAGGCCAATAAACAATCTGCCTATTACAGCGTACAAAGTGCGGCGGCAAATTTACGTCAGACCCAGGACAATCTGGAACGTACGACGATTTATGCACCCATGGATGGAACCATATCCAAGCTGTCTGTTGAATTAGGGGAGCGAGTGGTAGGGACCGCCCAGATGGCAGGTACAGAAATTGTCAGGGTAGCAAACCTTAACAATATGGAGGTAGAAGTGGATGTGAATGAAAACGACATTGTGAAGGTTTCCTTAGGAGATTCGACGATAGTTGAAGTGGATGCCTACCTCAAAAGAGAATTCAAAGGAATAGTTACCGAAATAGCTAATTCGGCGGAAAATGCTATCTCCGTGGATCAGGTTACAAACTTTAAAGTAAAGGTGCGTATTGTTCCGCAGTCCTATGCGGATCTCACTGAAGGGAAACCAGAGAATTTTTCACCTTTCCGCCCGGGCATGACGGCCACTGTGGATATTATTACCGAGAAACAATCTGATGTTACCGGTGTTCCTATTAGTGCTATTGTAATAAAGACAGATACGAGTTGTGTGAAAGGATTCAAAGCCAGAAAAGACAGGGAAAAAACGGAAGGCGAGCAGGAGAAGTTTGAGTGTGTCTTTGTAAAAGACGGAGACGAAGCTAAATTAAGAGTCGTTTCCACTGGAATACAGGATGATTCAAACATACAGATTACCTCAGGTCTTTCTGAAGGAGATGTGGTTATCACAGGTCCGTACAACACAGTAACAAAGACATTGGATTGTGGCGACAAGGTAACTGAAACTGATACTAGCAAGGAGGATGAAAAAGAAGATGAGTAATGGCTACTATATTGTGTCTTGAGACAGCAACGACAAATTGTTCGGTAGCGCTTTCGGTTGACGGGAGCGTTACTGCATTTAAGGAAGACAGGAGTTCCCGCTACAGTCATGCGGAGAAGTTACACCCCTTTATTATAGAAGTACTCCGGGAGGCCGATATAGATAGATCGGAGCTTGACGCCATTGCAATTAGTAAAGGTCCGGGTTCATATACCGGACTAAGGATAGGAGTTTCCGCAGCCAAAGGATTGTGCTTCGCATTAGACATCCCCCTTATCTCGGTGCCGACCCTAGCTTCCATGGCCATGCAAATAAAGGATAATAGCTACGATTTCATAGTCCCCATGATAGATGCCAGGAGGATGGAAGTGTATTCAGCTGTATTTAATTCTGAAAAAACTGAGGTTCGGGAAACACGGGCGGAAGTCCTTGATGAAAATTCATTTGAAGAAGTGCTATCGAAGGGGAGAGTGGTATTTCTAGGGAATGGGGTTGAAAAATTCCAGGGGATCCATATGCATCCTAATGCAACTTACTTAGGACAAGCTATGCCATCTGCTCTTGATATGGCCGAAGTAGCTGAGCGCAAATACGAAATAAGCGACATCGAGGATGTCGCTTATTTTGAGCCGTATTATTTAAAAGATTTTATCTCCGGTTGATCTTATACACCATCGTAATGACGGATAGCTCGAATAAGATCTTTTTCATCGTTTAAGTCCAGGTTATTGGAATTTACGTAGTTCTTCATCATCTTCTCATTCTCTGCAAATACTTTGAGTTTCTTTTTTCTGTTAGACGGTAACTCGAAGA
The DNA here is from genome assembly GCF_026126405.1 of Aureitalea sp. L0-47. GTDB lineage: Bacteria > Bacteroidota > Bacteroidia > Flavobacteriales > Flavobacteriaceae > Pukyongia. The sequence goes on along the minus strand of NZ_JAFMTQ010000002.1, from coordinate 9,208 downwards.
ATTTTCCTTCCTTATCTACCAGATAGTAAACGGGTTTATCACTGAATTTAGCAGGGATATCACGGGTAATCGATGTATTCGCGGGCTTAGCAGCGGAGAATTCCTTCTTGACCTTTTTAAAGAGATCAACCTTATTTCCTTCCAGTAGCACCTGGAAATAACCTCCTCCTTCAATTCCGCCATCGTAAGGGACAAAAACAAAAATGTCCTTGCTGCCTATCTTAACGTAGATATCCGGAGATTTAGTGAGGGCTTTAGCATCATCGTCACTACTGTCTAGAGATTCTTTCACCTCCATTTCATCAGCAAGTGCGTTATATCGCAAAGCCACGTTGGTTGCTAATAACTCCTTTCCTTTATAGACATTACCCGGTAAGTAGGAAGGGTGATTGTAGGGCGTTCCGGTATAGCTTTCCGTATCGTCTAAATCGATCCCCATGTTTTGTCTTTTAATGAATTCATCTACTTGATGAAGACTATTGGTAAAAGCACGTAACTGTGTTGGGTCTCCTCCAAAATTCTGTGAAGTGGCCTGGAATAAGCCGCATGATAAAAAGATGGTAAGTATTGCTATTTTCTTTCTCATTATATTGTATTTAAAGTCTAAATGGTATTTAAAATATTTCTTATGCTAAATTAAACCTGGAACAATCTATTTGCAAGTTTATGATAGCGTAATTTATTAATTCACTGTCGGCATTTATAAATGCAGACTCAAAGGTAAACCCATTAAACCCCAATAAATAGGGGGTTTTGAAATATTTAACTTTTGAGTTCCTGAAAAATATTACACTTCTTGGTTATAAAAAAGTAAATTTATCATAGCTAAAATTGCTAATTAATCAATTGCGAAACTACCCGGCTATGAGATTGAGAATTCTGGTTGCTCTTTTTATATTTACTTTGTTTTCTCATGCACAGGAATTGAGTGATACCTATCTCGATACTCAGCCCATCGATTCGTTGATTCCTTTGTACGATCTCCATGCAGAGGATACCGTATTAGCCAGTCGAATTGCCTTAAAATATATTGAAAAGGCCCGGGAGATGAATGACAGTACCCGAATCGCTCGTGGATATACGCGCTTGTCCTTTATATCCGATAGGCGTAATGGTATAAAATACCTGGATTCGGCTATCAGGATATCACAAAACAGTACGCATAAGAATTTCCCAACCGTTGGTTATCTGTTCAAGTCGCATTACCTCTATGAAAATGAGGAGTACGAGAGGAGCCTTCAAAGTGCATTGCTGGCATACCAGTTCGCCAGGACTAAGAGCCAGATAGGCCATCAGATCACAGCCCTACACCAGATAAATGATATAAATGAACTTTGGGGAGACTATGAGAAATCATTGGATGCCCATCTGCTAACATATAAACTGCTCCTGGAAAATAAGGGCAGTGAGCAATTTGATGAAAACTACATTTCTTCCCTGGAAGGCCTTGGAAGATCCTATGTAAATCTGAAGCAACCCGATTCAGCCCTTTATTATTTTTCTGAAGGAATAAAGGAGTCGTTAAGAGCATCCGATTCGGCCACGTATTACGCATTCGTCTCTCGTTCCGGAACTGCGCTCTATGTTAAAGGTGAATACGATAGGGCCCTGGATAGTCTGTATAAAGCAGACAATTATCGCGATCAATTCAATAATTATTACCTCCCATACTATTACTATTATGTAGGTAGTGTTTTCAATAAGAAAGGAGATGTGGACAAGGGCATGTCTTATTTCAGTAAAATTGATTCACTGTACGAAGATAGAGGAATTCTATACCCGGAACTACCGGAGGTGTACGATAAACTAATAAGCTATCACAAGGGCCGGGGAGAAGACGATCTGCAATTGGATTACCTCTACAAGCTTGTTGTAGTACTTCGACTTATTGAAAATAAAAAGCGTAATATCAACGAAAAGACAGTCAATGACTTTGAAATACCCAAACTAGTTGAAGAAAAAGAACAGCTTATCGCTGATCTTGAAGAAAGAAACAAACTTTCCAACACTACACTTATTTGGGCATTGGGATTCCTGGCGATAAGTTCTGGACTGCTGCTGTATTATTTCAGAAGACAAAAACAATACAAGAAACGATTTGAAAACCTGATTACAAAAAAGAAACCGGAAGTTCAGGAAGAGACTAACACTATTGAAGATCTGGGTATCTCACAGGAGATCATAGATGATATACTTTCCAGGCTTCAAACTTTTGAAGAGCAAAAGGAATATCTCTCTCAGCGAATTTCCCTTAACGAGATGGCGAAGTTGTTCGAAACTAATTCCACCTACCTTTCCAAAGTGATTAATTTGAAGAAGGGTAAGAACTTTTCGCAATACATAAACGATCTTCGAATTGACTTTGCCGTTGAGGAATTAAAGGATAACAGTACATTCAGGAAATACACCATCAAGGCTATCGCGAACGAATGTGGATTTAAAAGTGCCGAATCTTTCTCCAAGAGTTTCTACAAGAGCAACGGCATATATCCTTCTTATTACCTGAAACAATTGCAACAGCAAAAACTGTAATTTGGAAAGAAAAGGTATTGGGTGTTATACCCCATCGTAGAATTGAATGATCTTAAGCAGGTCTTTCTCTTCCTCTGGGTCGAGGTTGTTCTTCTTCACATATTCTAAAACCACTTCCTTGTTAGCTCCGAAAATGTCAAACTTCTTGGATTTCTCGTCTGGCAGCTGGAAGAACCTACCACTTTTTGTGACTAAGAAATATTGAGATTCGTCTCTGAATTCAGTAGGAACATCTTGTGTAAAGGAGGAAGAGGCCTTGCGACCGGGAATTACTCTTTTTTTCAATTTTTTATAGAGATCGAGCTTCTTACCTTCAAACATCACATGAAAATAACCGCCATCTTCTATTTTTCCCTGGAACGGAATGAAAACATATATGTCATTAACTATCTTAACAAATATCTCAGGGTCCTTGGGTAGTAATCGTGCATCTTCGTCTTTAGATTCCAGAGATTCTTTCACCTCTATCTCATCGGCCACTGCATTATAGCGTATTGCTATATTTGTAGCCCAAAGTGCATTGCCTTTGTAAACATTTCCAGTTAAATAGTCGGGGTGGTTATAAGGTGTGCCAATGGAGTTCTCCTCCAGGGTGTACTTGTCAAACTTGCGCTGGCGCTTATTATTTTGATCGATCTGGTTAAGTCCGCCCACAAATTCCCTATCCCAAAACTGAGCTTCTGCTGTAAAACTGAACAGCATTAGAATAATTAGCAGATAATATGTGAACTTTTGCATACGAACTATATATACTATAGACTATCGTAGTACCGCAATAGTTTAATCAGGTCGTAGTTTTTATTGATATTGAGATCCTTGTCTCTGATATATTGCTTGATCTGCTTTTTGTTGCTGCCCAGGCTATTTACCTTGCCATTCTTTGAGCCTGGCAATTCAACCAATTCTTTATTTTCATTTAAGAGGAAAAGCGCTTCTTTTTCCTTGTACATAGGCAGGATATCTGTAGCAATAGAATTAATTGCCTTTTTCCCCTCTATAAAATCCTTAGTCAACTTCTTATAAAGGCTCAAGCTCTCGCCCTCGAATAAAACTTCATAATATCCTCCTGCACCGGTTTCTTCATTCTTGTCCAGAAATACAAACAAACGATTCATGATCTTCACGTATATGTCTTCCGACTTCACCAAAACCTTGGCCGCATAGTTTGACGTGTTCAATGATTTTTTGATCTCGAACTCATCCCTAAGAGCATTAAATCTGAGGCCCACATTACTGGCAAGGATAACACCATCACGAAACACAAAACCTTGCTGAAATCTTTTATCCGCATAGGGAGATCCTGTGAATTTGTAACCGTGATCCGGAGGTGTGATCGCTTTTTGAGAAATATATGTGTCGGTTTCAGGATCGTTAAAAACACCCTGAGCCTTTAGGGAGGATGAAATTAGAGTCGCAAAGGTTAGGATCAGTAATGCAGCTGTTCTTTTCATAGTAATTTGAAGTGCTAAATTTTAATTGAATCGGTTTTCAAAAAATAGTCAGGTGAACCTTTATCGAAAAAATAGACGTGGTATGAAATATCAAACGGCAGACTTATTAATTAAGTCAGATTGTAAACAAAAAAACATTTAACTCGTTTGATCACCTTTCCTTTAAAGCAGGCGAAGATAATTAAATCATCACAGATTTTTTGTTAAAACGGTATTAATTCAGACTGTTAAAAAGGTGAATTGTTGCATTAATATCTGCGAATCGCCTTTAGCGCTGCCGAAGTTTCTCTCATTGGTAGTTTGCAAGTATTGTTCACGCATACATAGATAAGTGTCTCTCCCTCAACGAATCGCCCTTCAAGAAGATAAGAGTCGCTTGATCGCATACTTCCAGCTAAGAGTTTGTTCGGAATGTATTCTGAATTGATCTCACCAATTACCTTGAGAGCGTTTTCACCCATCACAACTACTTCATAATAGTCGTTCTGGTAATTCGAAAGCAGATCCAGCCAGTTCGAAAAACTACCTGGGTACTGTTCCAGTTCTGGGAGCACGTTTTTAAGCATCTGTTTGGCTGCTTTTCCAACTTCGGGAAGGTCGTAATAATGAGATAATTTAAAGAGATTCTTTGCCATGATGGAATTGGACGCAGGGATAACATTGTCCCTGTATTCGAAATTCCTGGTTACCAATTTCGGGTCATCTTCCGAAGTAAAATAAAACATAGCTTTTTCTTCATCCCAGAACTTTTCAAACACATAATCTTTAAGTTGCAAACTCTTTTCCAGCCATTGCTCGTCCAGAGTTATTTCGTAAAGTGAAATAAAAGCCTCCATTACTGAAGCATAATCCTCCAGGTAGCCATTAATAGCGCTGGTCCCATCTTTGTAGCTGTGTAAAAGCGCTCCCGATTCCTGTAGCTGCTCGTCCAGAATGAACTGTGCATTTTTTAAAGCGACCTCGAGGTATTCTTCTTTCTGAAAAACACGATATGCATCTAGATAACCTTTTAGCATGAGTCCGTTCCAGGAGGTGAGAGATTTATCATCCAGACGAGGTCTTGGCCGTTTATCCCTGTATTCAGATAATACAGATCGCCAGTTGTTTTTTTTCTTCTGAAGCGCTTCGGTCGTTAGATTGAAGTCGGCCATGATTGTCTCATCACTCTTGGTTCTGATGAGCACGTATTGATCGTTTTCCCACTTTCCGAAGCTATTTATGTTGTAATACGCCTTGAACAGTTCGAAATCATCGGCAAGCAATGATTCCAATTCCTCTATTGTGTAGATATAGTAAGTTCCTTCTTCCAATTCGCCCTGCTCATTTTCGCTATCCGCATCCAGGGAGGAATAAAACGCACCACTTTCATCAGTCAATTCCTTTTTCACGAATTCAAGTGTTTCGAATACTACCTCTTTGTAAAGAGGTTTTTTGGTTATCGAGTAGGCATCGCTGTACAGGCTTACCAACTGCGCATTGTCGTAAAGCATTTTCTCGAAGTGAGGTACGTGCCAGCGATCATCCGTGCTGTAACGGGCAAAACCTCCTCCTATATGGTCGTAAACGCCCCCGTAAGCAATCTTATCCAGAGTAAGTAACACATAATCCAGCAGCTCTTTGTCACCAGAAGCCATGGCATTCCGAAGTAAATACTGGTAATTCACAGGCATCATGAATTTAGGGGCCCTGTTGGTCCCGCCAAAGCGGTAGTCGAAATTTTTACTCCAGGATTCAACCAGCATGGTCGTATCGTAACTGCTGAAATCTACATCACCGCTATTAAAAGTTAGCAGGTCTATCGATTTTATTCCTTCCTCTAAACGATCAGCATAGTCGATGAGGTTCTGTGGTTCTTCTTCGTAAAGTTCCTGTATCTTCTCAATACTTTTTATCCAATCTTCTTTTCTGAAATAGGTCCCACCCCATATAGGCCGTCCATCGGGCAATGTAATTACATTTAGCGGCCATCCTGCCCTTCCGGTCATTAGTTCAACCGCACTGATATAGATCTGATCCACATCCGGCCGTTCCTCGCGGTCTACCTTCACATTTATGAAATTGTCGTTCATTACCGAAGCCACCAGGGAATCTTCGAAGCTTTCTTTTTCCATAACATGGCACCAATGGCAAGCTGCATAGCCGATACTGATTATCATGAGCTTGTTATCGGTTTTTGCTAATTCAAGAGTCTCCTCATTCCAGGCTTTCCAGTCCACTGGATTGTGGGCGTGCTGTAATAGGTAAGGACTGGTTTCATTTATAAGGTCGTTGGTGTATTTTGGTTCGTCCATGTCGTTCATTGAAGAATTGCAAGAATAAAGAAAGAGAATACCAAGTATAGGAGCGATGAGGTAACGCATGTTCAATGGATAAGAAACAAAAATACGCTTTTGAATATTCAAAAGCGCATTTTATCATTTTTTAGGATCTTCTAGTTAACTTCGAATGTGATCTTAACGTTTACCCGGAATTCAGTGATATCATTATCGTTCACGATCGCACTTTGGTCCTGTACGTAAACAGACTTGATGTTCTTAACGCTCTTCGCGGCATGCTTCACAGCATTTCGGGTCGCATCTTCCCAACTTTCGTTAGAGTTGGAGAGTACTTCTATAACTTTTAATACTGCCATAATTTGTAAGTTTTAATTAATTAATCGTAAACAAATAAGATACGAAAAATATGGCAGAAAACTTTATGTATTTTGTGTGTTTCTGAAGGGTTAACCGTTGACGGCCTCAACGTATTCCACTTTACCGTGTAGCATTTCCCTGAGCATATTTTCAATACCATTTTTAAGCGTCACGGTAGCCGAAGGACAGCCGCTACATGCTCCCTGCAGGATCACCCGAACGGTTTTAGTTGCCTCATCAAAGGAATCGAATGCGATATGTCCGCCATCACCGGCTACAGCAGGCTTCACATATTCATCAAGAATTGAGATGATTTCTTTATCGAAATCGGTTTGAGGGGCTCTGTTTTCTTCAGAAGCGTTTTCCTGAACTGACTTATGGGATAATATAGCATCGTTTAGGATCGGTTTGTCCTGTTCGATGTAGCTTCTGATGAATTCTCTCAGCTCCAGTGTGACTTCGTTCCAGTCGGCAACGTTATATTTCATTACCGAAACATAGTTGGAACTTATGAAAACCTCCTTTACAAAAGGGAATGTGAAAAGCTCCTTTGCCAGTGGTGCCTCGGCCGAATCGTCTATATTCTTGAATTCGAAGGTTCCATCCGCGAGAGGCTTGTTAGCCACAAACTTCATAACAGAAGGGTTGGGAGTACTTTCAGCATATACTGTAACAGGGACCTTTTTTTGTGTTTCTTCTTCTATCACAACTGGCTTTCCGCTATTGAGGTAGTTGGAGATGGAAATGGAAACATCTTCCTGAACATCGGGCCAGTCAACGATGTTGTACTTTTCAATGGCAACGAAATTCTGTGAAATATAGACGGTTTTCACGAAGGGTAGGTAAAATAATTGCTGAGCCAGCGGACTCGGTTTAGCTTCGTCTATGTTCCTGAATTCGAAACTTTTAGCCTGAGTAAGAAAGGTGTTTGCAATAAATTTTACGATGTTTTCGTTGTTAGTGGGTTGAATGTCAATACTAAAATGTCCCATTTGCGGCTTTTTTTTGCAAAAATAACAAAAGAAAACCATTGTAATCAATATATTTGAGGCGATAACAACCTACTATGAAGAGAATTTTACTCCCCATTCTACTGGTCTTCTCTGTATTGGTTCATTCACAGATTACTGTGGATGAAACTTTTACAACCCAGGAATTGGTTGAAGATGTATTGATCAACAGTACCTGTGCGGTTGTCAGTAACTTTCAGCAGAGTACCGGAACGAACTTCGGAGACGATAACGGAATCGCTTTTTTCGACGGAAATGGATCCGACTTCCCATTTACTTCAGGTATTATTCTTTGCTCCGGAAATGTTCAGAACGCCCCCGGTCCTAATCTTACCACACATAGTGATGGAGGTATAGGCTGGCCGGGAGATCCGGACCTTGAGGCGGTGACCACTGCGACCAATACAAATAACGCTTCCTGGATATCCTTCGACTTTGTCCCGCAAATTTCACAAATTAGCTTTGACTTTATAATGGCTTCGGAAGAGTACGATCAAAATTTTGAATGTACCTTCTCAGACGCCTTTGCTTTTATACTTACAGACCAGGATACCGGCCTTGTTCAGAACCTCGCGGTGCTGCCTGGAACAACAATCCCTATCGAAGTTACCAATATTCACCCGGAAGTTCCCGGGGGATGTCCCGCTATTAACGAAGAGTTTTTCGACAAGTACAATTTTGAACCTTTCAATATTGCAGCGAATGCAGCAATTGATTATAACGGGCAGATTGTTGAATTATCAGCCCAGGGAGACGTAATTGTTGGAAACACCTATACCATTAAAATGGTAGTGGCAGATGAACAGGACACTGCTTTGGATATGGCGGTATTCCTTGAAGCCGGATCCTTTAACCTGGGATTGGCCTTGCCAAATGATTTTACAATTGCGGCTGGAAATGCTCCCTGTGAAGGCGAAGAATTACTTTTAGAATTAGAGACTGATGTCACTGGCCAAACTACATATCAATGGTTTCTTTTTAATGAAGTTACGATGGTCTTCGATCCTCTACCAGGTGAAACAAATAATTTCCTTATTGTGACACAGCCCGGTACTTATGGAGTAGAAGTTGTCTTGGGTGGTGCCGGTTGTTCGGCATTCGACGATGTTGTTGTCGAATTTGCCCCACAACCCGTTGCGGTGGTCCCCGATGATATTGTACTCTGTGATGAGGTTCCAAATGATGGTTTAGCCGAATTTGACCTTACCATCAGGGATGCTCAGATAATTAACGGACAACCGGATACCTTTGTGAGCTATTACCTGACCGAAGTAGCAGCCGAAGCCGGTGCTTTTCCAATAGCCACTCCGAATGCATTTACTAATACAGTACCTGGCTTTCAGACAGTTTGGGCCCGATTGGAAGAAAACAATTTTGGTTGCTTCGACATTGTTCCCTTGGATCTACAGGTGAACGATGCTCCTGCCATCACGGATCCTATTTCGGATTATTTCCTTTGCGACAATGACCAGGATGGTATTGAGGTTTTTGATCTAACGACTAAGGATGCTGAGATTTTGAACATATTGGTCAATGTGACCTTGACCTATCATTTAAGTGAGCCTGAGGCCACTGGGGGTTT
>NZ_JAFMTQ010000029.1 GCF_026126405.1 Aureitalea sp. L0-47 | reverse complement strand
GAAGGGTCGAGAGCCTTTCAGTTGAAGATCAAACTTCATTATCAATGAATATATCTTCCTACAGAAGCGGAGTATATTTTGTAAAAATAAATACCGTAGGTGGGTCTGTAACTCGAAAGATTATCAAAAGATAGTCACAGATCAATCTCGATGAAATCCCCGGTGGTGCACCGGGGATTTTAATTTTTTGCGGAAGCAACCGATTTATAAATAATATTGCATCTAAATTGTATGATATTCTTTAACTAAAAATAGGTTTTCGATAAAATGCACGTTTACAGATTTTATCAAATATCCCTTAACTTCTTGTATATCAAACATTAAATAACTTCTGAAAAGATTTATTTACAAATTCCGGGCTATATATCAGCTATTTTTAACGTTTTTTGTCGGCTTTTTCCTACTTTAGTCGACATTAAGTGTATTTCATCGAATTTTAATGTTAATAATCGATTAATCATAAGATGGGTCGTAATATTGTATTGCCCGAAATGATAAAATCGATACGATGAAAAAGCTAAAATTACCTACTTATGCCCTTGTGGCCTATATTCTTCTGGGTCTGAATTTTGGAGCAAACGCCCAGGTAGGTATCAACACAAGTTCTCCCTCTAGTGGTGCGTTATTGGATATCAATGCGAGCGACGGAGGATTTTTGATCCCCAGGGTTGAATTAACAGGAACGAATGATACAACTACCATTACTCCAAGTGCTACTACCGGACTTCTTGTATATAATACTGTTTTTGCTGGAGTATTACCTTTCCAGGTTACTCCCGGGTTCTACTACTGGGATAGTATTCAATGGAGAAGGATCTACAACCAGGGTTACACACTGCGCTACAAACAAGACAGTGAGACCTCTGCCGATTCGGATCCTACTGTCTATGTAGACATAGATGGTTTAGATACGGGAGATTTTAATATTCCATTTAGTGGTGATTATCAGATAATTGTTCGTGGATATCTTTCGGCGGGTGATATTACTACTGGTTCACCTGATGGAGCATGTACCGGATCTATTAGTTTATGGATGGACACCAATAATTCAGGGACCTTCACCAAACTAGAGGAGTCTTTCTTAACCGCCACCTCGAAAACTGTAAATTCAACCACAGATTTCTACAATATGGCTCATTCAACTACTATAATTTACAATGTAACCCTCGATGTGGTAAATTCTTATAGTTTCAAGGTTCGGGGTAGAGAATGGGATAGAAATGGGGTAGATATTGGAATCTTTGGTCGTGATTCTGACGGATATATAGGCTCTAGTAGTATAACTGAGGCCCAGAGAGGAACTATGACAATTACTTTAGTCCGACAACAATAAGCTCCAACTTAAAGTCTACAACATGAAAAAAATTCTACTATATACGATGATATCCTTCTCCTACTTGTGGAGCATGGATTTAGGTGCTCAGGTTGCCATTGGGACCGAAACCTTGGATAACGGTGCGATCTTTCAAATGGAGAGCAGTAACAAAGGACTGCTTATTCCAAGGGTTGCACTTACCGACCGCACGGACGATGCGACTATTGATCCTGCCCAGGTAGAAGGCCTATGGGTATACAACACTGCGACAGCAGGTTCAGGTAACGACCGCGTAAGCCCGGGAATGTACTTTTGGGATGGAGACGAATGGATCCGAATTTATAATCGCGGCTACTCGGAACAGTTCTTTCAAACAGCCTTGGTTAGACCTCAGGACCAAACCACCGAATATACGTTAACCGGCCTCGACCAGGAGATTATTGTTCCGATAACCGGGACCTACCAGGTGATTGTGAATGGTGCTTATGGAACCGGCCTCAAACCAAGCGGTTCCAACCCTGCAGTAGGAACCTGTTCTATTTGGCTGGAAATTGACAACGTGAAGGTGGATGAAATGTGGCTCACATCGACCTCTAAAGTAGTTGGATCAAGCGGAGCTTTCCACGCACTTCAACGAAGTGGTATGTTTATTTACAATGTTGACCTGGAGGCTGGAACCTCTTACGATTTCGTTGTAAAAGCCCGTGAATGGGACGAGCGTAATTCCTACAGTAATTTCTCCGGATGGGGATACGGATTTTGGGGACTGGACAGTTCCCGTTACAATGGAAACAATAGTGGTGTAAACGGTGTTGGTAGAACCGATGCACACATGAGTTATATGACCATCACCTTGCTGAGACAATTTTAAAAATGCATTTTATCATGAAAAGATCATACTTTTTTTATGTGCTGAGTATTACCCTGTTAATTGGATTTCTTCAAGAATCTGTGGCACAGGTAGGGGTTAATACAGGTGCATCCATAGCCACCGGGGCCGCCTTTGAAGTACGCAGTACCGATAAAGGAATCCTGTTACCCAGGGTAGCACTTACCGGCAGTGACGACAACACTACGATTACACCAGCTCCGTCAACCGGGCTGTTCGTATATAATACCACTAAAGCAGGCTCAGGTTCGACAATGGTAGAGCCAGGATTCTATTACTTTGATGGCAGTGTGTGGCGAAGACTTTTTAACGAGGGTTATACACTGCAGTACGATCAAACGGCGGAAGTTCGTGCCACGAAAAATAACTGTAATTGCTATAACACCAATTATGTTGATATCACCGGGCTTGATACCGGTAATATCTCAATACCTTTCTCAGGCACTTACCAGATTATAACGAAGGTTTATATGACAGCCGGTGATAACCTCATGACTAATTCCGATGGTGCAGTTCAGGGGTCGATGAGCCTTTGGATGGACACCAACAATTCAGGAACATTCACAAAAATTTCAGAGCAATACCTTACGTCCTCGTCTAAGCGAATTAATGGGTCCAACTACAATTATTTGGGCCAGGCCGGTACAATTGTCTATAACGTCGACCTTGATGCTACTAATACATATTCCTTTAAAGTTAGAGGACGTGAATGGTACCAGGGAAATTCGAACAACAGTAATACCGCTAGTTGGTTCGGAAAAAACACAAGTGGTTACGCAGGTGCTAACGGCGTTAATGATGCACAATATGGAGAAATGACAATTACACTTGTGAATCAAAATTAAAATATATCCCAATTTATATTTCAGAATAAAAGTCTATGAACTCGAAAACCAATCCCCGTAACCCATTCGGCCGCAATTTTATGGCCATAGCAATAGTAAGTATTACCGTATTATGTGCTGTTTTCCTTTTCAATCCTATGAATTCAACTTCAAAGATGGAGGAGGGATTAACTGAAAAAATTGATTACATTCCTGAAGATGACCCATCAAGGGCTAGAGACGATGAGGGGGATACCTTTTCTATCGTAGCATACGATCCTGTGAGTGGTGAAATTGGGGGAGCTGGTTGTAGCTGTTATAGTGGTACTATTGATTTCCTTAGTGATCCCATCAGACATCCATCGACAGGAGTGCTCTTAGGTGCTATTCATACTCAAGCCGCATACAATTCCACCAACCAGGCTGCAGCTCGTGCTCGTATGGAAGCCGGTGACACACCGCAGCAAATCATCGATTGGTTGGTAGCCAATGATCCCGGAAGTGGAACTATAGGAAGCAGGCAATACGGAATTGTGGGTATTGACAGTAATGGAAATATCTCTACCGCCGGATATACCGGATCATCGAATGGTTTCTGGGCAGGAGATATTCAGGGAGTTGACCCAGGAACCGGCATGCATTATTCCATACAAGGGAATATCCTGGATACTTCTACGGCAGGTTCCGGAAGGCAGGATATCCTGGACGATATGGAAGCTGCATTCATCAATACTACCGGAAGCCTATCAGATAAGTTAATGGCTGCATTACAGGGAGCGAAACGAGTTGGAGGAGACAACCGATGTACCAGCAGCGGGACAAGTGGAAGAGCTGCTTTTGTTAAGGTGTTGTTACCTTCAGACCCGAATGATAATTCACCTTCTATTGATATTTCTTTATATCCAAACATTTCCTGGGTAGAACCTATAGACGAATTGCAATGTGCTTACGATTCAGCTTATGCTCCACCAACCTGTCGAGAAACAGTCAATACCTATCCATATACTATGGATTTTGAGGAGTATATGTGGATAAAAGATGAAAATAACTGTTCACCTAGTAATACTACCAATTCCTGGATACGTTCAAGACATTCAACCCCTACAGCAAACACGGGTCCCAACGCGGCCAGTCAAGGGCAACTTTATATGTTTGTTGAAGCAGATCAGGGAACCAATGACCGTGCGATAGTGACTTCACCGTGTTTTGAGATTCCTTCAAGCGGTACCACAGTAATCACTTTCGATTATCACATGTTTGGTGCATCCATGGGTACGCTCAATCTAACTGTTAATGACGGTAGCGGATGGTCAACATTATGGTCCAGAAGTGGTAGCCAGGGGAATAATTGGAATTTTCAAGAACAGGTTGACCTTTCAGCCTATGCCGGAGGCACAATTCGATTGAGGTTCGATGGTACCACTGGTTCAGGGACTACAAGTGATATGGCCATAGACAATATTCGCATAGGAACACCGCCTCCACCTCCACCCCCGGTAAGTTGTACTAATACAATTGATGTGTTTGATTACGCTCAGGGATTTGAAGGCACTGGTAGTGGTGGTCTGGGTCTATGGGAGCAGGCTTCGGGAGATGATGGCGATTGGGTGAACTTCACAGGCTCCACCCCTTCAGGAAACACGGGCCCTTCTTCGGCGAACGAAGGCTCTTATTATATGTATATTGAAGCTTCTTCAAATGGAACTACAGGTGAGATAGGTGCCGATGCAACGGCTATTCTGGAAAGCCCTTGTTTTGATCTAACTTATGCTCAGGGTGTAGACTTTACATTTGACTACCATTCATGGGGTGCAAATGCAGGATCCCTAGTCCTTCAATTAAGTGAATTTGATGGAATTTGGATAGATGTTTTCTCCATAAATGGAGTTAACAATAATGCATGGGTACCAACTACGGTTGCATTAGATGGATACACAGGACAAAACATAAAATTGCGATTTGTCGGCACAACCGGTGGCGGATTTGCCAGCGATATCGCGATTGACAATTTGGCGATGACGCTCTCATGTAGAAATACTTCGGAGTATACCGGAGGATCTTGGGTGGGAGGCACTCCTACATTAAGCAATGAAGCCACGATAACCGATAGCTATACCACCGCGACAGACGGAGGTAGTATAGACGCCTGTGAATTAACAGTTTCAACGGGAGCTACATTACGTATCAGCGCAGGTGACTACTTGAATGTAAATGGCGATATCACCGTTAACGGCGGAACACTGATCGTGGAGCACCAGGCGAATGTGGTTCAATTGGATCCCGATGCGACTGTATCTGTTATTAATGGCGGTACTATCAATGTTGAAGTAGAAACACCTCCTTTAAAGGAACGTGATTTCATGCTCCTCGGGAGCCCGATGACTGCCGAAACCAGAAACGATGTGTTTAGCTCTTCTTATAATGTTCAGCAACACACACCCGCGAATTTCATCCCTCACCCATCGGTACCAGCCGGAGG
>NZ_JAFMTQ010000028.1:2500-5574 GCF_026126405.1 Aureitalea sp. L0-47 | reverse complement strand
AAGGGGTACGTTCATTGAGATATTGAAATTGACAGCGTATATGGGATTGGGACGGAAACGTCTTGATTCTATATCGAAATGACTAAACTAAGTAGAACTCTTGAGATTTTTTTTGGGTTTGGGCTTTTTATTTGTTGGGTTGTATAGAAGTATATATATGAATCTACGATGAAGAGTTTGATCCTGGCTCAGGATGAACGCTAGCGGCAGGCCTAACACATGCAAGTCGAACGGTAACATAGATTGCTTGCAATCTGATGACGAGTGGCGCACGGGTGCGTAACGCGTATACAATCTGCCTTACACTGGGGGATAGCCTTTAGAAATGAAGATTAATACCCCATGGTCTATAGGAGTGGCATCGCTTTTATAGTAAAGATTACGGTGTAAGATGAGTATGCGTCCTATTAGTTTGTTGGTGAGGTAACGGCTCACCAAGACGACGATAGGTAGGGGCCCTGAGAGGGGGATCCCCCACACTGGTACTGAGACACGGACCAGACTCCTACGGGAGGCAGCAGTGAGGAATATTGGACAATGGGCGAGAGCCTGATCCAGCCATGCCGCGTGCAGGAAGACTGCCCTATGGGTTGTAAACTGCTTTTATACGGGAAGAAACACCCCCACGTGTGGGGGCTTGACGGTACCGTAAGAATAAGCATCGGCTAACTCCGTGCCAGCAGCCGCGGTAATACGGAGGATGCAAGCGTTATCCGGAATCATTGGGTTTAAAGGGTCCGTAGGCGGACAGTTAAGTCAGGGGTGAAAGTTTGCGGCTCAACCGTAAAATTGCCTCTGATACTGATTGTCTTGAATTAGTGTGAAGTGGTTAGAATGAGTAGTGTAGCGGTGAAATGCATAGAGATTACTCAGAATACCGATTGCGAAGGCAGATCACTAACACTATATTGACGCTGAGGGACGAAAGCGTGGGGAGCGAACAGGATTAGATACCCTGGTAGTCCACGCCGTAAACGATGGATACTAGCTGTTGGATTTTCGGATTCAGTGGCCAAGCGAAAGTGATAAGTATCCCACCTGGGGAGTACGTTCGCAAGAATGAAACTCAAAGGAATTGACGGGGGCCCGCACAAGCGGTGGAGCATGTGGTTTAATTCGATGATACGCGAGGAACCTTACCAGGGCTTAAATGTAAGTTGACAGGGGTGGAAACACCTTTTTCTTCGGACAATTTACAAGGTGCTGCATGGTTGTCGTCAGCTCGTGCCGTGAGGTGTCAGGTTAAGTCCTATAACGAGCGCAACCCCTGTTGTTAGTTGCCAGCGAGTCAAGTCGGGAACTCTAACAAGACTGCCGGTGCAAACCGTGAGGAAGGTGGGGATGACGTCAAATCATCACGGCCCTTACGTCCTGGGCTACACACGTGCTACAATGGCCGGTACAGAGAGCAGCCACTTCGCGAGAAGGAGCGAATCTATAAAACCGGTCTCAGTTCGGATCGGAGTCTGCAACTCGACTCCGTGAAGCTGGAATCGCTAGTAATCGCATATCAGCCATGATGCGGTGAATACGTTCCCGGGCCTTGTACACACCGCCCGTCAAGCCATGGAAGCTGGGAGTACCTGAAGTCGGTGACCGCAAGGAGCTGCCTAGGGTAAAACTGGTAACTGGGGCTAAGTCGTAACAAGGTAGCCGTACCGGAAGGTGCGGCTGGAACACCTCCTTTCTAGAGATTTTCTGTTTTATATAACAGAGATCCTATACAACTAGAAGGCAAATTTGAAGAACCCGTCTGAAAAAGAAGGATGGAGTTTTGCTTGGTTTAGCTGTCAATTTTATATAATAAAGGTCTTAGGTATTTAGGCATTACGTGATCGAGTGATCGGTTACTGGCTGGATGCTTAAATGCTGTAGACTATTTTAAAGACAGTCTCATAGCTCAGCTGGTTAGAGCGCTACACTGATAATGTAGAGGTCGGCAGTTCGAGTCTGCCTGAGACTACGAAGTGGTCGAGTGGCATTTGCCTGCTTGCCCGTCCGAAACGAAAGTGGAGGCGGGAGACTACGAAGCAGCGAAGCTGCTGGTTGTAAGTTTTGAGTGTTAAGTTCAGGGCTTGCCTACGTTCATTGAGTAATGACATATTGGAAATTCTGGAAGTTGGGTATGTAGTTATGTACTAACTACTAACTACTCATTACTAACTACTAGTACATGGGGAATTAGCTCAGCTGGCTAGAGCGCCTGCCTTGCACGCAGGAGGTCATCGGTTCGACTCCGATATTCTCCACAGATAAGACTTTAAAGAGGGAGTATCTGAAGCACGGAGAGAATAGAAAGCTTGCTTTCTGATTCTTGACACGCGAAGATATTTTTTAAAGTCTTTCAAGAAGGGAGTTTGAGGACGGCTACCGCAGGTAGCACTCCGACAACGATCCGCTTGATACGGTATTTGATTGTTGATTTCATTTGGTTTGTGCCTAAAAGCAGACATAAGAATGGTGAAGGAGATCAGAAACGTTCTTTGACATATTGGGAAATAAGAAATACGAGAAAAGCAATTTTTTCAATTAAGAATTTTTTCACTTGCGCTGTTTACAGTGCAATTGGATTAGTTTTTAGTTATAGTAAACTCATTAAAAGAGCAAAAAAGTACAATAAGCAAAGTAAGGGCGTATGGGGAATGCCTAGGCTCTCAGAGGCGATGAAGGACGTGATAAGCTGCGATAAGCTGCGGGGAATGGCACATACATTTTGATCCGCAGATTTCCGAATGGGGAAACCCACTATGTTGAAGACATAGTACCCGATTAGTCGGGGGCGAACCCGGGGAACTGAAACATCTAAGTACCTGGAGGAAGAGAAAACAATAGTGATTTCGTTAGTAGCGGCGAGCGAACGCGAAGTAGCCCAAACCAAAGTTGTTACGGCAATTTTGGGGTTGTAGGACTGCGACATTTGATGCTTTATGAATTAGAATCCTTTGGAAAGAGGAGCCATAGACGGTGATAGCCCGGTATAGGTAAGTAAAGTTATTGATAGCAGTATCCTGAGTAGTGCGGGGCACGTGAAACCCTGTATGAATTTGTCGGGACCATCCGATAAGGCTAAATAC
>NZ_JAFMTQ010000027.1 GCF_026126405.1 Aureitalea sp. L0-47 | reverse complement strand
GGAAGTCTGAAGTTGATGGTTTCGAATAAACAAATCAACAAATAAACGAATCAACTATTATTTTGTCCGGTGTACGGTGTCAAAAGTCAGAAGTCGGGAGTCGGAAGTCGGAAGTCAGAAGTCGGAAGTCGGAAGTCTGAAGTTGATGGTTTCGAATAAACAAATCAACAAATAAACGAATCAACTATATCGAAATTTCCTAATCTGCTCAAGGGTTTTTTTAGCTCTCGATTTATACCCGGCACTTCCTTTATGTACATTATCCTCCAGAATCTGTTTCAGCTCCGGGTGGATCCAATCAATTTCGGTGCCCAGGTAAAACAGGCAGGTCATAGCCCGAACCTGGCAGGCTACTTTTTGGTCGGTAATGAGCCAGTCGAAGGAACATTCGGTCATTACAAGTTTATGTTCTTCTGAAAGTGAGGAGCGAACCCCCGGATCCAGCTTTTTATAGTTCGCAATGCAAAGACGCTCGCATATATGAGCCATAGGCCTTACTACCTGATCTAACTTTGCTGTGGGAAGCATTCCGAAGAAATAATCAAAATGCGGATATAGTAGTGAAGGTTGTTCAATAAAGACAAACTCGAACGCCCAGGCGGCTTTGTAAGAGAGCTCTTTATAATCCCCAAAACAGAGTTCCAACACCTCGGCAATAGTCTCCGGATGATCCAGGATATAGTTGGCCGCTCGCATCCGGTTCTCGCGCAGCGCAGTAGTATAGCTTAGTTGTTTTATGAGTTCCGAATTGGTCATTTTCAGAGGGATTTCCGTATCAGATCAATTGCTTTTGGTACTCCTGAAGTGGCTGTTTCTGCTAAAACTGTTACTCTCCGAGAGCTTTCGATAGCTGGTTTGGGATCCACAAAATAGATGGGCGCTGTGTAGCTCGCATACTGGATCAGGCCCGCGGCGGGGTAGACCTGCATGGAGGTTCCAACGATCATTACAATATCAGAAGCTTCCACAAGGTCGATGGCAACGTCCATCATGGGTACAGCCTCTCCAAACCAAACGATATGCGGACGTAGCTGGTGGTTGAATTCACAGAAATCACCCAGGTTAAGATCATCTCTCCAATCCATTACCAGGCTTTCATCGAAAGTGCTGCGCACTTTCAGAAGTTCACCGTGGAGGTGGGTCACTTTCGTACTTCCGGCCCTCTCATGCAGATCGTCCACATTCTGGGTGATGATGTGAACGTCGAAATCTTCCTCCAGCCTCGCTAATGCTACATGACCTGCATTGGGTTTAACCTCCTGAAGTTGTCTTCGCCTTTGGTTATAGAATTCGAGTACCAGTTCAGGGTTACGCGCGAAGCCTTGTGGGGATGCGACCTCCATCACATCGTGACCTTCCCACAGTCCGTTACTATCCCTGAAGGTTTTCAGGCCACTTTCGGCACTCATTCCTGCTCCTGTTAGTACTGTTATCTTCATTCCTTAAATGTAATTTAAAATCCCCTTTTTCAGAAAAAATTTATCTTAGTGCAAACAACTTATTTCATTGGATCCTCAATTATTCGAATATCTACAATCTTATTTAACCGACAGGCGCAAAGCGCTTTTTAAGGAAGTGATAGCGCAACGCACCCGGCATTTCACTGTAGTTACAGAGGATGTCTATCAACTGCATAATACCAGTGCGGTGATGCGTTCCTGTGATGTTTTTGGAATCCAGGATCTCCACGTTGTTGAGGAGTTGGAGGGTAAACGTGTGGATAAGGAGATCGCCATGGGGGCACAGAAATGGGTGAGTCTACATCGCTATGATACCATAGAGGCCTGCATGGATAATCTGAAAAAGCAGGATTATCAGCTTATTGCCACTACACCTCATAACGATTCCATGTTGTTGAGTGATTTCAATGTGTCAAAAAAGACTGCGTTTTTCTTCGGCAAGGAGGATGTAGGACTCAGTGATTCTGTTATGAACAGAGCGGATGGTTACCTGAAGATACCTATGTATGGTTTTACTGAGAGTCTGAATATTTCAGTTTCGGCCGCTATTATTTTGCAGGATGTGGTTGGTAGAATGCGTCAAAGTGATATTTCCTGGGAACTTTCAGAAGATGAAAAAATGGAATTAGAATTGGAGTGGACGAAAAGGTCCATAAAAAGTGTAGATCAGATCATTAGCCGTTATTTCGAAGGTAAAATTTCGTAAATTCATAATCTCACTGAAAATCAAACAACTATGTATATTTTTTTAAGTATTGTTGGGGCCATAGTGGCCATACTGATCATTTTAATACTGGTCGCACCAAAGAAATATCACGTGCATCGAAGTATTACTGTAAACCGGGCATTACCGGAGGTTTTCCAATATCTGAAACATATTAAGAACCAGGACCACTGGTCTCCCTGGAAGAAAAAAGATCCGAATATGAAACAAAGCTGGACGGGTGAGGATGGCACCGTGGGTTTTGTGGCCCATTGGGAAGGCAATAAAGAAGTGGGAGAGGGTGAACAGGAGATCAAGAAGATCGTGGAGAACGAACGAGTAGAATCTGAATTACGCTTTTTTAAACCCTGGAAGTCGGAGAGTGACGCATATATGCAGGTGGATAAAGCGGATGGCGGGACCAAAGTTACCTGGGGATTTTCGGGAGTGAATAAAATGCCTTTCAATGTATTCATGCTTTTTATGAATATGGACAAGGCCGTAGGGAAGGATTTTGAGGAAGGATTGGAAGAACTTAAAAATATATTAGAATCATAACGTACAACAATGAAACACAACACATTTGCATGGATAGAGATCCCTGTTTCGGATATGGATAGGGCCATAAAGTTTTATGAGACTGTTTTGGATATCGAGATGAAGCTCGTTGATTTTGGCGGTTTACAAATGGGATGGTTTCCTTTTGATGAAGACGCAGATTCAATCACAGGGGCAACAGGAACCCTAATAAAACAAGAGTCGTATATCCCAAGTCAGGAAGGCACGCTGGTCTATTTCCATAGCGAGGATGTTCAGGTGGAATTGGATAGGGTTGAAGCCGCAGGAGGTGAGATCTATCAACCAAAAACCCAGATATCACCTGAGCATGGCTATATGGGAGTCTTTATCGATTCGGAAGGGAATAGGGTAGCGCTGCACAGCCGGAGTTAAAGCAAATTCCAAATTTCAAAACCCAAATAGCAAATAAGCTCCATAATCCAAGCAACAAATAATAACCAAAATGGCCCTTGGAATTTGAGATTTGGATTTTATTTGCATTTTGAAGATTTTGAATTGCGATTTTTCTGCAACCTGTTCAGTGTTAAAAATTAGTCTACTCAAATACTAACATACCAAAATACTAACATACTATCTTGAAACTCGTATTTGCCACCCACAACAAAAACAAATTCCGAGAAGTGAAGGCCCAGATGCCTTCGCATATTGAGTTGCTGAGTTTAACCGATATCAATTGTTTTGACGACATAGCCGAAACCGAGGATACCATTGAAGGAAACGCTTTATTGAAAGCTCGCTACGTCAAGGATCACTTCGGAATTGATTGCTTTGCAGATGATTCAGGTTTAGAAGTGGAAGCCCTTGATAATGCTCCAGGGGTGTACAGTGCTCGCTATGCAGGTCCGGAAAAGGACGCCAACGCCAATAACCGAAAGTTACTGGATGAACTTCAGAAAGAATCAAACAGGGCCGCACGTTTCAAAACCGTCATCGCTCTCACAACTGCGGAAGGAGAGAAACTCTTTACCGGGCTATGCCCGGGAGTCATCGTTAAAAGCCCGAGAGGTGAAGGCGGGTTTGGGTATGATCCTCTTTTTCAACCGGACGGTTACGACCGCACCTTTGCCGAGATGCCACTATCTCTTAAAACGGAAATTGGACATAGGGGAAAGGCAATAGCGCAATTACTGGAATATTTAAAGGTTGAATAAGTTCAGAATTCAAGTATTCGCGACATTTCCGTCCATTTCTCACGAATAAGTCTATCTTTGCCGCCAATTCCTCAGGGTGAGGAAGCGTTGTAAATGAAGCATTTGGGTTTTTATCTGTCGCTAGCTTCCACTCAGCGCACTAACAGGTAAAATATTTTTATGCCGACATTTCAATCGTTGGGACTGGAGGAAAACTTCCTTCGTGCCATATCCGACCTGGGCTTTGAAGCTCCATCGGAAGTACAAGAAAAAACAATCCCTCTTCTTCTCGAAAAAGAAACCGACCTCGTCTCGTTGGCGCAAACTGGTACGGGGAAAACTGCTGCATTCGGTTTTCCGATGCTTCAGAAGATAACAGCGGAAAGCAGAACTACACAAGGGCTTATACTTTCACCTACACGTGAACTTTGTTTACAAATAACAAACGAACTTAAAGCGTACGGAAAATATGTGGATGGCCTCAATATAGTTGCCATTTACGGTGGAGCCAGTATTACAGACCAGGCCAAGAAGATCAAAAAAGGAGCACAGATCATTGTAGCCACACCCGGTAGGATGAAGGATATGATAGGCCGCAGGATGATCGACATTTCAAAAATTGAATACTGTGTGCTCGATGAAGCCGATGAGATGCTGAACATGGGCTTTTATGAAGATATCACTGAAATTCTCTCCCATTCTCCTGAAGATAAGAGCACCTGGTTATTTAGTGCTACCATGCCCAAGGAGGTCGCAACTATCGCCCGGAAGTTCATGCATACACCCGTGGAGATCTCCATTGGAACCAAGAACGTGGGTGCCGAGAATGTTTCGCACGAGTATTACCTTGTAAACGCCCGTGATCGATACAAGGCCTTGAAACGCCTGGCAGATGCCAACCCGGAGATATTCTCTGTTGTGTTTTGCCGAACGAAACGCGACACTCAGAAAGTAGCCGAACAACTCATTGAGGACGGCTATAATGCCGGGGCTATTCACGGCGATCTTAGTCAGAATCAAAGAGACATGGTGATGAAGTCCTTTCGGACGCGCCAGATCCAGATGCTGGTGGCTACTGATGTTGCCGCAAGAGGAATAGACGTTGATGATATTACGCATGTGATAAACTATCAGTTGCCGGATGAGATCGAAACCTATACGCACCGTAGTGGTCGAACGGGAAGAGCCGGTAAAAGCGGAGTTTCCATGGTGATCGTTTCCAAAAGTGAACATAGGAAGATCAAAACGATCGAGAAGATCATTCAGAAGAAATTCGTTCAGAAAGAAATCCCGTCAGGGATGGAAATATGTGAACATCAATTGTTCCATCTCGCGACCAAGATCAAAGATACCGAGGTAAATCACGAGATCGATATGTACCTGGATGGGATCAATGAAATACTAACCGATTTCAGCAAAGAAGAACTCATCAAGAAAGTGTTCTCGGTAGAATTCTCTCGTTTCTATAATTACTACAAGAACGCCAAGGATCTGAATGTTACTGCGGGTGATACCTCTACGGGCTCGGATGCGCCCGGTGTTCGCTTCTTTATCAACCTGGGAGCCAGGGATGATTTCAACTGGATGACCTTGAAGGACTTTCTTAGAGACCTGATGCAACTGGGTAAGGATGATCTTTACAAGGTTGATGTGATGGACAGTTTTTCGTTCTTTAATGTGGAGGAAAAGCATAAAGAGCTTGTTCTGGACGTCTTCAATTCCTTTAAACTGAATGGTAGGAGGATCACTGTTGAGATTTCTAAGGACGGCAGACGAAAAGGAGGTTCACGTTCGGGTGGAAAAGGACGAAAGGATGGTCATAAAAAAGGAAGAAAGAGTGATGATCGCCCAAAATTTAAAGGAAAAAGCAGGAGAAAACCACAGCGTCCCAACGACAGGGGTACTGGTGGTAAGCGCAGAAGACGTTAAGTCTGTCTTAAAATTCAGGGTGTTAATGGAACTTTGGCGGAAAAATTACGTCTATTTATGTACATTTACATTCACAAGGCTATGAAGAAAATCCTTATCCTACTTTTACTACTCTCGTGCACTTTCGCCCATGCTCAGGACGACGAGATCATTAATGGTACAGTGTTGAACGATGCAACAGATCAACCTCTCGAGAATGTGAATATTGTGAACCTTAATAGCGTCCGTGGTGCGAGTACGGACCGTGAAGGGAAATTCACGATCAGGGCAAGTGTAAATGATACGCTTTATTTCAGTTACTTAGGATTTAAATCGATCCGGGTTCGTGTAACCAACGACTGGTTAAAATACGGGGATATCAAGGTGAAAATGACCGAACTGGGGATCGCGCTTGAAGAAGTAGTGGTGCGCCCTGTGGAACTTACTGGCTATGTGGAAGTCGATGCACGCATTATTCCAATATATGAGAATTATCGTTACAGGATTTCGGGACTAACTACAGGCTACGAGGGAGGAAAGACCAAACCAAGTGCTGTGAGTAGTGTTCTGAGCTCGATCTTTAACCCGGCTGACTTCCTTTATAATATCTTCGGAAAGAAACCCAAACAGATGCGTAAGTTGCGGCAGATGAAAGAGGATGATGAGATTCGCAATCTTCTGGCCAGCAAATACGACAGGGAAACTCTCATGGCGGTCTTGCAGTTAGAACGGGTTGATATTGATGAGATCGTAAATCGCTGTAATTACTCCCAGGATTTCATAAGGACAGCCAGTGACCTGCAGATCCTTGACGCTATTAGTGAATGCTACGAAGAATACAAAGTCCTTAACAGGAAGAAGAGCAAAGGATAAAAAATTTCCTAAAACTATCTCTTACCCATTAATAATTTAAATACTTAATTAAGTGGAAAGGATTTTCTTACTTTTTTGTAGGAAAAATCTTAATTTATTGATCTTGGTCGTTATAATTTGTCATAGAACGAAAATGATTAGTTAAGACGTTAAAGTGCAATATATTTAATTAAATCTAGTTAATTATCCTTTTCGGTAATTGACTTTATAGCCTCTAAATTTATTCCATAGGATGCCACGGTAATCTCGGCATCACTTTTCCTATTATTTGGTTGTGGTATTAAACAACTAACATAATCAAGGTGATATGAGATTAATCGACACTTTCAAGGGATCCCTCCCCTCATTTAGAAAATTAGTGAATCTTGAATCTAGAATAAACATTGTTCATGTAACAGTATTAATGTTTCTTTTATTTTCGGTAGATTCTGTTCATGCCCAGTGTACCGAACCTAGTTGCTTGCCAACTTCTGCTGCGCTAGGTGCAAACGGGCCGGACCCATGTTCGGCTAAATTGTATTGTTCAAATAGTGGCGCGGTACAAACAGGACTAATAAATTGTACCAATGCTGCAGATACGGATGGTTGTGGAGTAAGTGCAGACGCTGCCAGTTCTGCTGCCAGTACCTATGCCTCTGCAGATGCATCTGTTGTAGAATTATTCAGTGGAGGTCAATACAATACAGGTACTTATCTACAATGGATCGTATTTGCCACACCACCAACCGTGGAAGGCACTAAGATTCAGGGAGTAGGTGCAGTTGATTCGTGGTGGTTGTTTCATGCCGGTAGTGTTACGGTTCCAGGAGATTACGCCACGGTCGAGGCGGCATTGACGGATCCGGCTCGATGCGACAGTTTCGATTCTTCTAATCTCGTTATAGGAAGCAATGCCAACCAGTATGAACCCTGGACCAATCCAAATGCGGTCATAGCTCCAGACACATATAATATTTACTATATAGCTTTATTTTGGGATACTCCTACAAATGGTTCGCTGAATTTCAAGGTAAAAGAATGCGAAATAGGCTGCCCTGATGTTTTTGTTTCTTGTCCGCAAGATGATGTCCAGGCAGCGTGCCAGTCGCAAGTTGCAATTGATACTGCTTTTGACAATTGGAAGAGTCAGTTTACGTATACAGGGGGTGAAGCACCGGTTGTTGAGACTTACCTTGTGGATGGAATTCCAGTAGACATCAATACGTTAACCGCTCCGGACCGATGTGGAGGGACTATTACTTTGACTTATGAAGTTACGGACAGTTGTCCTAATTTTGAAACTTGTACCAGTACATTTACGGTCTTGCCGGACAACACGGCACCGGTTTTAGATCCTGAACCGGCGGATATTACAGTACAGTGTTTGGATGATGTACCCCCTCCATTTGATCTTGGTTGGACAGATAATTGTGATGGTTCCGGCACGGTTCAATCCACCGATAGCCCATTACAGTTAGCCGTGCAAGGTATTTCCGATGAATCTAAAACTTTAGTGATTAATAGTGTTTGTGGTGGTAGTATTACAAGGACATGGACGTATACCGATTCGTGTGGTAATACTGATACGGCCACACAAATCATAACAATAAACGACACTCAAGATCCTGTACTGGATCCTGAACCAGCTGATATTTTGGTTCAATGTATAGAGGATGTGCCAGCTCCTTTTGATCTTGGATGGACGGATAACTGCGATGGAAGTGGGGTTACAGCTTCTTCTGATGGCCCATTGGTAGGTGGTGCTTGCGGTGGTACTATTACTAGAACCTGGACGTACACTGATGCATGTGGGAATAGTGATACAGCCACCCAGATAATCACGATTGATGACACGGCGGCACCGACCTTTGACATGCAGCCGGCACCGATTGCGGACATCAGCTGTGATGCTGCCCTACCGGTTCAAGAGACCCTAACGGCCT
>NZ_JAFMTQ010000026.1 GCF_026126405.1 Aureitalea sp. L0-47 | reverse complement strand
ATCGAAAAACTTTAAATTACAAGCATCAATTCTCAAATAACTCCCAATGACCAAATCTCAATATTTTGATCGTTAGATTTTGGAACTTATTTGTTATTTGGATATTGCTTTTTGATTATTCCCCTCTACTCACTATTCACTACTCACTTCTAACACCGAACACCGGACACCCGACAACCAACACCGGACAAATTGTTTATTCGTTTATGCGTTGATTTGTTTAGTCTCTGCTTCCGACTTCGGACTTCGGACTTTCAACACCTTCCGAAGCAAACGAAGTTTGCGCAGGGAGACCGACTTTCAACCCAAACACCCGTCACCCGTCACCCGTCATCGGACACCGGACACCAGACAAGTTATTCGTTGATTCGTTGATGCGTTGATTTGTCTATAAAAGATTTCTAACATCTAACTACTCACATCTAACTACTAAATTTTCCTTATATTTAAAAACGAATTCTCCCCCCTCACTCTTCACGAAGAAATGGGTGGGGAATTTTATTTGACTAAAACTAACGCTATGAAAAGATTTCTCCCTCTATTAGGGCTCTCCATTCTATTATCTGGATGTTATTCGGCAAGAAATACCGCAAAAATTAGAACCGGCGTCAATGCGGCATATATTGCGCCAAAAGGATTTAATAAAACTGAATACACCGGAGGAGAAAATTCCGAAGAGAAAAAATACACAACCAATCTATCCAGCGGAGCTTATTTCTTCGATGCAAGTATGCGCATGGGTGTATCCAACGTTATTGAGAAGATCGACGATGAAGCTCAATATCAGGTTAGATATCTGGCCGAAGAACAACCCGACGTCGCCAGAGAGATCGCTAGAACGTTGAATGCATCCGCCGAAGCGAGTAAAAATGAGAAGGATCCACAAGCACTCAAAGCAAAAGCCGAGTTAATTACGTCCCTAACTAGCAGCGTCCAAAAGCTCACCAATAAGTCATCAAGTCTAAATTTGTCCAGAAGTATTTTGTACAGATTTAATGAGAACGTTTATAACGGCGCTGATAATGATCAATTGGAACTTTTCGGCCAAGCCGCAGATAGTTTGATCAAACTTCAGGAAAAGGAACTATATACAGAGATTGAAAATTTAGCAAGAAAAAAAGAAGTCTTAAATGAGCTGAACACTCTAGTTGCTCAAATGAAAGAGCTAGGCTTCAGCAAAGATCGAATAGATCAGATCATCAGTACCGTTCTCGATGAGGGTGATGAAGAAAAGGAAAGTATTTTGTTGTCAGAATCAGATGATACCAACAAAGTTAATGAAGAAAAGGAAGAGCAGACTGGCAATGAATCCGATGATCAGGAAAACGAATAGTGATAACCTTTAAACTCATCACATGAAAAAATACTTGATACTTATCGTATTCGCGACCCTGGTTTTGGGTTGCGGATCATCGAGAATAAAACTAACTGGATGTAATCATTACACCGGCTGGTGCAATGAGATCCGGGAAATATCTTCCAAGTCCTGGATGTATGCGCAACTTTCGAAGAATGTCTACAATGATCAATTTCAATTTAAAGTATCAGATTATTTCGAACAACTCCAGGAATTCCCTAACGAGGATATCGACTTCTATGCAGTATTGTTTAAGGAAAGATCCAATAATGGCCTGGTCCTGGTATTCAGAGGGACTGATTCCTTCAAAGACTTCAAAACTGGTAATAATCCATTCAAGCAAAGTCAGAATAAATACGCCATCAAAATATTCGACCAGATAAGGAAGCAATATGGTAGGGAACCTGTAACTGTAGCCGGACATTCTCTGGGTGGCGGTATTTCTATTCATGTCTCTTTAAACCGTGAAAATGTCACCGCCTACTCCTTCAATGGAAGTCCAGTCTTCAGAAATAAAAATGATGTAGAGAACAAACGATTCAGCATAGTGGAGAATGGTGAGATATTAAAAATCGTAAGAGCCCTGGGTCGTGAAGCGGACCAGCTCTACACCTCTATCGGCTGTAGCAAAGGTAATGCTGTCAAGCAACATGATATGCAGCGATTGGCTACCTGTCTAACACAAATAGGTGGAATTGAAGACCCTGTTGCCAGGGAGTCATTGAAACTGAATGATATTGATTTCGAATACGATCCTCGGAAATACGGATTATAGCTCAATATGTGCAATGGTATTTCAAGAGTAGTAACTAAAAATTGTCTATAGTCTACAGTTCAAAAAATGGGTAATTCTAAACTAAAACTTTCAATTGAAATTCTAACTATCGTTATCGCGGCAGGGGCGCTTGTCTATTCGGTTATAGAGCACCAGCAGACCGTCAAATTACAAAAGGCACAAACAGAACGGGCGATACAACTCGAATTAGAAAAAGAAAAGCCGTATTTACAAATTGTTTTCAGAAAAATAGATTCGGAAAAGGAGAAAGGCCTTGTTCTTACTAATGTGGGGCCGGGGCCTGCAAGGATTACCTCTTTCAGATATTTCCTTGATGAGTTTGCTTTTCAGAATGATTCAAGCCTTACTAGTTGGCTCAATGATAAAAGCAAGCTTACTTTTTCCAAAGATACCTTGCTAATCGAAGAAATAAATTTTTTGGACAATGGCTATGTAGTAGCTCCGGGACGCAACAACGAATTGTACTTTCTGAAACAGATCGCGCCTAAATTTTACAACACCCAGGCTCAAAAGGACATGGATAATCTTATCATCGAAATCGAGTATAAAAGTCTGAATCCGTTTGACAAAGCCACATATTTTCTAAGATATTGCGAGAAATTCAAAACGAATAACATACGTGATAAAGAATTACCTAACATTTACGAATAGAACATCCTATTAATCTATTATCCGTACAACTGAATGAATCATTTTTAATATCTTTTAAAAAGTATTCTCCCCCTTTTAGTACGTTTGTATATTAGATCGTTAGTATTTTAGTAGAATAGCATTCACCTACTAAAAATCTAAGATACTAGTGCGTTAGCACTACGGAAACCCGCAAAAGATTTTCCCTCCCCTTGCCTATTTTAGGCACGGTGGAGAATAGTAATAAATAATGAAAACCCTTTTGGTCGTTAAAAACTAAAGGATGTTAATAACTACCAATAAGTGGGGTTAACATCACATTTTTTAGAACGAACTCAAGAAGTAACTTTATACAACCGTTAGGTGCAATTAACGTGAAGAAATTTAATGTAAAAGTGAAAACCTTAAAATTAACTAAACGGAGAAAAATTGTATTAGTTATTGTTCTTCTACTGGTCATTTTATTGGGATATTCCTTAAGGCCTAAAATCGCTGCTCCTCCAGAAACCGTAAACACTATTGCTCAACTTGATACTTATCTTAAAGAACTTGTTAATTCGGGTTCACCGCAAGGACTTTCAATGCTTATTGTTAAAAATGACAGCATAGTTTACAATAAAGGCTTTGGGTGGGCAGATGCTCCGCTAAAAATAAAAGCCACACCAGAGACTGTCTATCATTGGTGGTCCATTACAAAAATCCCAACGGCTATGGCCATTCTCCAACTTCAGGAACAAGGGAAACTTCAGTTAGATGACGCCGTTTCGAAGTATCTGCCATTCTTTGAAGTAAAATATCCATCAGATGAAAGCAGCACCATAACGATAAGGCATTTGCTTAATCATAGTTCAGGAATACCTGATGCCAGCGGTATGAAATTGGCGAAATGGATACATCACGATACAGAGCCAGCCTTAGATCAGACAGCCTTAGTAGAACAGAAGTTTTCGGATTTCTCAACATTGCAGTTTGAACCTGGTGAAGACACTGCATATACAAATATCGGTTATATGCTTCTCGGTGCTATTATTGAGAAAGTAAGTGAGCAAAGCTATAGGGACTACATTAGGCAAAACATACTTGAACCGCTTGAGATGAAGCAAACAGACTTTATTTACACAACCGACATGGAAGCTGTTGAAGCTGCTGGGTCACATCCCACTTTTACTTTCATGGCTCCGATGTTTCGTTTAATGATAGGCTCATATATTCGTGAAACTTCGAATAATAGTTTATGGCTGGAACGTGTTTACACAGACCAGGAGCCTCCATCGGGATTAATAGGATCTTCAATGGATGCATCACGACTGGTCAGAGCGTATTTGAATAAGGGTACACTTGATGGTAATCGTATCCTTTCAGAAGAATCCATCGAACTAATGACCAATAATAGCCATGTTGCACAAGCGAATGACGATGGTACGTATTTCTTTAGGCGAGGGATTGGTTGGCACGTATTTAAAGAAAAGAGTGGATATAAACTCGAGCATACAGGAGGCGGACCTGGTTTTTATACCATTATGCAAATTTATCCTAGTGATAACTTGGGGTTAGTCATGTTTTGTAACGATATGACGCTCGAAAAATATGGTTGGAAAATTTTGCAATTGGGCGCTAATTTGAATTGGGAATGAATAGTAAAACGAGTTTATTATCTGTTTTTTCGGAATTACTGAAGCAACAAAAGCACCTAACAATGTATAAAAATAATAGCGGCTTAAGTGCTAAAGCAAAAGTGAAATTTATGAATTAAACGACAGTAACAAAATGGAAAGTAAGTGCATAAAAATCCGCTACTATTCTTATACCAGACCGTTATAACCATTCCCCTTTTAACTCCCAAACATTTCTTAAAAATCCTAAGTCGTTGATTCGTTGATGCGTTTATTTATTTGATCCGTCCTTTCGAGTTCAGACTTCTGGCACCGGACACCCGACAACATACACCTGACAAATTGTTTATGCGTTTATGCGTTGATTTGTTTAGTCTGTGCTTCCGACTTCTGACTTCGGACTTCCATCAATACAATTATAAACTATTCTTAAAATTCTCCTCTACTCGTAACATATTCCTATCCTTGCAGTCTTATTGAAAATAAGATTCAATCAAAACACGAATTATGAGACTTAAATTTTTGGCTGTTGCAGCCCTGGCACTGCTTATCGCAGTTCCCTCCTACGCCGGGACCATCCCAACTACTCCCGTTAACGACCCTACTTCAATCATTATCACCATTAACCTTTCCGCTACGGATAACGACCGCGTGCCGGTGACCGTAAACCCAGGCAAATTTCAGAAAGACGATGTTACCTACCGCCTGCCAAAAGTAGTACAGGGTACCTACTCGGTTTCGGATTTCGGGAAGTACGTGGAAGACTTTAAAGCCATAGACTATTCCGGCAACGAACTGGAATTCACAAAGACCGATACCAACACCTGGGTGATCCCCAACGGTACCCAGCTGGACTATATCACCTACTACGTGAACGATACCTTCGACATTGAGGCTGTCGGCGGCATAGGCGGTGAAACGCCCTTCTCCCCTGCCGGGACAAACATCGAAGAAGACAATTACATGCTCAACCTTCACGGTTTCGTTGGTTACTTCGATTCACTAAAGAACAGCGCCTACTCCCTGGATGTGACCGCTCCTGCGGATTTTGTCCGTACCTCCGCCCTTGAAATGGTGGAAGAAAAAGAGAACAAGGAATTCAACACCGTGACCACCAAGTACTACGCGCCTCGTTATTTTGACGTGACAGACAACCCAATGATGTACGGCAAGCTTTCCGTAGAGGAATTCGACCTCAGCGGGATCAACGTGGTACTAAGCGTGTACTCGCCTAACGGACTTCATTCTTCGGAAAGCCTTAAAGAGACCATGCTCACCATGATGCAGGCGCAAAAGAACTACCTGGGCGACCTGGACAGTACACCTCGCTACGACATTTACTTATACCTTTCCGAAGGCACCCCCGAATCACCAAAAGGATTCGGAGCCCTGGAACACCACAAATCAACCGTGGTGGTAATGCCTGAAGCCATGCCGGCCGGGGCCCTGGCTGAAAGCCTGATCGATACGGTTTCCCACGAATTCTTTCATATCGTGAGTCCGCTATCCATCCACTCGGAAGACGTGCACTACTTCGATTATAACGAACCCACCTTTTCCAAGCACCTGTGGCTTTATGAAGGCGTTACCGAATACTTCGCCACTCACTTCCAGGTGTACGAAGGATTGGTTTCCCAAGAAGAATTCTACGGCGACATCATGAGCAAGATCCAGACCTCCATGATGCTGGACGACACCATGAGTTTCACCGAAATGAGTGAGAATGTACTGGCACAGCCCTATGCCGACCAGTACTACAACGTATATATGAAAGGAGCGCTTATCGGGATGTGTATCGATATCCTCATGCGTGAGGAAAGCGACGGTCAGCGAAGCATCCTTTCCCTAATGAAAGAACTATCGAACAAATACGGTAAGAACCAGCCGTTCGAGGACGACAAGCTCTTCGACGAGATCACGGCTCTCACCTACCCGTCCATTCGTGAGTTCCTGGATACCCACGTAGCCGGAACCACACCAATTGACTACGGTACTTTCTTTGCAAAGGTGGGACTCGAATTCACTACACAACAGGTAGAGGCCAATTACATCCTGCTGAACGGAGCACCTATCGTAGAATTTAACCCTGTCACTGCGCAGGTAACCTTCAACGATGCGGCCCTAATGAACAGCTTCTGGGCAGAGCAGGGAGTGCAGTCCGGAGACATTATTAAAGATGTAAACGGGACCGAGGTTACCTTGGAAACGGCCCAGCAGATCTTCCAGGGAGTCTACACCTGGACGCCCGGGCTTGAAATAAGCCTGAAACTGGAGCGTGAGGGCGAAGAGGTTCTCATCGAAACCACCACCACCCAGGGTTATACCGAAGGCAAAAGCCTTCAGCCTGTGGAGAATGCCACTGAAGAGCAGATCGCTTTGAGGAAGGCCTGGTTGAAAGGATAGAATAGGTCACTTCGGCTCCGCTCGGTGACCTTAAATGAAATAAAAAAACCTCGCAATAGCGAGGTTTTTTTATTCGACTCACGTCTAACTATTGACGACTCACGGGCATCAATTCCTCGAAGGATACACCCCTTGCAGGCAAATGATATAATTCAGTCCCAGTGACGGTTGGGTTCGCTTTGGGGATGTAGTGCTAAGAGTTGTTTCACCAGCACTGTTGGGAACCAATGCACCTCCTGACCTTTGTCCTAATCGTACGTCATCCAAACCAGGGCCTTGTCGAGGTCCCATAGCAGTCCGTCCTCTTAAATCGGGCAGAGCAAAAGTAGTCCTGCCATCCCCTCCATAGGTTGTTCCAAGGATGGAGAATAATGCTGTATTTTGTGAAATCGATAATAATTGTCCGTCACAGAACGCCCATCCACGTGGGGCGAAATTTCCGGCAAAGAGTTTTACTTCCCCTATAAAGCCTTCCTGTGCCTGCGAACCTATAGAGATCAGCAAAACAAATAATGTGATAAAGATCGTTTTTTTCATAATTGTTGAATTTAATTGGGTTGATGATGATAAAGCTACGAAAAAGAGCTTCATATCGGGCACATCCGAATTTGGAATTTTTTTGAAAAATTAGTATTTATGTTTTACAAATTACAATTCCATCTTATGTTACGAAATCAGATTACCTCCCTACTACTACTCTTTTCATTTATTATTGTTAATGCACAAGAAACCAGCACTATTCAAGAAGATCCAAGGATAGCCAAAATGAGAGGCAAGGTTGAATGGAATATAAAGGAGAACGGCTATTTTTCTACAAGGTACATCTATTCGAAATCAGAGATTAACGACTTGGTGATGGTAGCAGAAAGTGATATTAACTGGGCGCTCGATAGAAAACTCGGGTTGTCCATCTATTATCTTACCAATAAACACAGGGATCAGGCCCTTGGCGCAAAATGGTTAAAAAGACAGGCTGATTATGGAAATAGTGCGGAAGCGATGTTCTACTGGGCCAAGGAAAACAGCCATATTGAAAAGAGTTATGACACTTATAATTATATGACCTTCGACGCACTTGGAGTTCCGGAAAACAAGGAGGTCTGCATCTCTTATATGAAGAAAGCTGTTAAACTCAGGCCATCGTATAATTCGCATTTGTATTTTACCTTTGATCACTATAAGATGTACCGTGAAGCTATTTCAGTACTGAAGGAAATCGTCCTTCTGGAAAATGACGCTTACCACGCCTATTGGCTTTCTGTGTATTATCGTGAAGGAAGAGGTACAGACAAAGATCTGAACAAGGCCAATACTATGCTTCGAAAGGCAGCAGACGGAAATTATACCCCGGCCCAGGTCCAATATGGAAAAATGCTGTTCGAAGGCAAAGAGGGACTTACAGCAGATCCTAACAGAGCTAAAGAATATCTCAACACCGCTTGTAGTGACGGGGATTGTGGTGCCTGTGATTATCTCGAACGCAAAGGAATCACTCCAAAAAAGAAAGGAAGTGGTTGCAACTAATCGGGTCGTGGAATTGAATATGAAGATATAGTCAGGCCCCTGCAGTTACCAGGAATCAATCTATACGGATCATTCCCGGGAATTTGGAAAACGTAATCAATTACGGAGTTTCAATAGGTTATCCGATCGAAATAAATGATTCATGGGATGCGCTTTTAAATGCTAATGCTTCCAGGAAATCTTCCCATAGTGATGTGGCATGTACAGTCATAGACACAGAAAATACAAACTGGTATTGTCGCATTCAGAATTAACAATAGTGCCCATTTTTTGAGGGAAGAATTAATTACCTTTAGCACTCTTCAAAAAATTGCTTAAAACAATTCAAGTATGAAAAAATTACTATTGCTGTTCTGCCTTTCGCTCAGTGCCATTTCCTATGGCCAGTTGAAAGCAGACGACGTGAAGTCATTCACTCTCGACAACGGGATGAAATTCCTCGTGGTCGAGGATTTCTCCATCCCCAATGCCAATATGTACCTGTTCTACAAAGTAGGAAGTCGGAATGAAGGACAGGGCACTACGGGAATTTCCCACTTCTTCGAACACATGATGTTCAACGGTGCTAAAAAATAC
This sequence comes from Aureitalea sp. L0-47, assembly GCF_026126405.1. Taxonomy (GTDB): domain Bacteria; phylum Bacteroidota; class Bacteroidia; order Flavobacteriales; family Flavobacteriaceae; genus Pukyongia. The sequence continues at coordinate 5,611 of NZ_JAFMTQ010000026.1, read as the reverse complement.
GGCCCGAAAGAATTCGATAAGGTCATGGAATTCAACGGTGGAGCCAACAATGCCTACACCACCCAGGATGTTACCGTCTATACCAATTGGTTCCCGGCTTCTTCGGCCGAAGTGATGTTCGACCTTGAAGGCGATCGTATCTCAAGTCTGAGCATCGACCCCAAAATGGTAGAAAGTGAGCGTGGCGTGGTGATCAGTGAGCGCAGTACGGGCCTTGAGAATTCGCCCTGGCGAAATATCATCCAGTCGGTTAACGCCACAGCCTTCCAGGAGCACCCCTACCACTGGCCGGTGATCGGTTACCTGGACGATATGAAGAACTGGAAGCAGGAAGACCTGGAACATTATTTCAAAACCTATTACGCACCTAATAATTGTGTGGTTGTAATATCCGGGGCCATGAAATTCGACGAAGTAAAACAACTAGCTGAAAAATACCTTGGAAGTATTCCCGCCCAGGAAGCGCCGCCGAAGATCCACATCAAAGAGCCTAAGCAAACCGGGGAGCGACGCGTTACGGTCCAGAAAGATGTGGCGACGCCTTATTTGGTAATAGGATATCACACTCCCGAAGCAAAACACAAGGATTACTACGCATTGAGCATTCTGAGTTCTGTGCTTTCCAGCGGACAATCATCCAGGTTGTATTCTTCCCTTGTGGATGAGAAACAACTGGCTACGATGGTTTTTGCCTCTCATGCTGAAAGCTTCGACCCTAACCTCTTTAATTTCTATGCAGCAGCCAGTGCGGATGCATCAGTAGGTGAAATAGAGAAAGCTATCTATGAAGAATTAGACAAGATCAAAAAAGACGGTATTACGGAAAGGGAACTTCAGAAGATAAAAAACCAGAAGTTAATGGAATTCTACGGACAGATAGAGACCATCAATGGTAAATCCAACAACCTGGGCACCTACGAACTCTTCTTTGGTGACTACAAGAAAATGTTCGAAGCACCTAAAAACTACAACAAGGTGACCGTTGAGGATGTTAAAAGAGTTGCCAATACCTATTTCAGGAAAAGTAATCGCACCGTGGGTGTTTTAAAGTCAAACGTAGATGATTAAGAGTATGAAAAATTTAAATAGAACTTTCCTCGTATTTGCTTTGGTCATACTTTCCTTCGGAAGTGTAACGGCTCAAAACTACACCCTGCCCGATTATGACCGCTTTCAGCTAAAAAATGGCTTGACCATTTACCTCATGGAGCAGCACGATGTTCCTTTGATCAGCGTTTCAGCCATATTACCAGCCGGAGCCATTTACGACGGTGAACAATCCGGACTCGCACAACTTACGGCCTCTGCCTTAAAGCACGGTACCGAGAATTATGATAAGTCCAAGATCGATGAAACCCTGGACTTTATTGGTGCCAGTGTGAATGCGTATGCTTCCAAGGAGTATGCAGCACTATCTTCCAGGTTTGCCGCCAAGGACACAGAAACAGTAATGGATATAGTCAAGGAGTTACTGAGAAAGCCGGTTTTTAATGCTGAAGAGTTCGAAAAGGAGAAAAAACGAGTTCTTACCCAGTTGGAAAGAAATAAGGAAAGTCCCAGATCGGTGATCGGGGATTACTTCGACAAGCAACTGTTCGGAGATCATGTGTATGCCAATTCACTATCCGGCACTATCACCTCCGTTGAGAAACTAACCGTGACCGACTTAAAGGCTTTTTACACCTCGCATTACCAACCAAACAATATGGCCATTAGCGTGGTGGGCGACTTCAAAACAGCGGAGATGAAACGAATGTTGACCTCCCTTTTCTCCGATTGGAAGAAAGGTAATTCGGAACCGAAGAATCTTGCTTCGCAAGCCATTTCAGCACCTTCCGAGGGAACTGTGCTTTTGGTGAATAAAGACGATGCCAGGGAAACTACCTATTATATAGGAGGTCCCGGTGTTCCGAGAAACAATAAGGATATTGTGGCTTTACGTGTCATCAACACCTTATTTGGTGGCCGCTTCACTTCTATGCTGAACGAGGAGCTACGAACCAACTCCGGACTCACTTATGGCGCCAGGAGCCGCTTTGTGAATTATAAGAACGGTGGATCCTTCTACGTGAGCACCTTTACGGCAAAAGAAACCACAGAGGAAGCGCTGGACCTTACGATGGAGGTGATCCAACGGTTGCACGAAAAGGGAATCGATCAGGATATGCTCACTTCTGCTAAGAATTACGTAAAGGGGCAGTTCCCGCCACGTTACGAAACCTCGGGACAGCTATCCAATCTGCTGACCGAGATGTTCTGGTACGATTTCGATGAGAGTTTTATCAATGATTTCGAAAGCGCCGTGGACGGACTCACCCTGGAAAAGGCGAACCAGATAATCGCTACCTATTTTCCAAAGGACAATTTCCAGATCGTGATGGTAGGGAAAGCTTCAGAAATAAAAACCTTAGCAGAGAAATACGGGCCGGTTACACAAACCGATATAAAGTAGTACATTTAATTTCACTAACTAATCATAAGATGTATGAAATCTATTAAATTTCTGGCATTGATCTGCCTATTGTTTACAGTTACTATATGTTGTAAATCCGATGATGAAGGGAATGAAGAAGTAGTCGTATGTGAAATGTGGTTCGAAGGAGATCCATGTGTTGCAATGATCAACAAATTTCTTGGGAATTATTCGGGAGGTGCCGGTTTCTGTGGTACAAATTATAATTATATAGTAAGAGCAACTCCCAACGAAGTGAACGGTATTACTATTCGAGTGGAAAACCCGGATGGTACAGGAGTTGAATATACGGCCTTGTTAACCAGTTCAACTGAGTTTGATATTCCAGTACAGGGAGGCAGTGTCATGCTTTCTGGTTTTGGTAATTTGAACGGTGACGACCTGTACTTTTTTATAGAGTCACCTACAGTAAACTTCGACTGCGAGCATAATGCCACACGAACATAGGTAAGCATCAATTATTGAAGGCTAGAAGATAAATCACATTAATTAGAAAAATAAAACCCCGCTCCTCACCCACTGAAACTTCAGTGAAAGTGGGAAGCAGGGCTTCTATCGTTATTCTAGGGTCTAGGCTCTAGAATCTTATTCTAAGATGCTTCGACTTCGCTCAGCATAAGCGATTCACATCGTTTTGCGGACTCTGAGTATTCGCCATCAGGCGGATGTATCGAAGAGTGCAAAACGAGTTCTCTGCTTATTTCACTTCTTCGAAGTCTACGTCTTCAACATCAGCTCCTTCGTCACCACCGGTACTTCCGGCATCACCGGCATCTCCTGTTGGAGCACCTTGCTGCTCTTCGGCTTGTGCCTTGTAAAGCTCTTCGGAAGCTGTCTTCCAGGCCTCGTTGATCTTGTCAAGTGCAGGCTGAATGGTATCTACATCCTTGGTCTCGTAAGCTTTTTTCAGCTCTTCCAAAGCATCTTCGATAGGCTTCTTCTTGTCGTCGCTTAGCTTGTCGCCAAACTCCTTCAGTTGCTTCTCTGTCTGGAAGATCATGCCATCCGCCTCGTTGATCTTATCGGCCATCTCCTTGGCAGCCTTATCGGCCTCGGCATTTGCTTCAGCTTCTGCTTTCATCTTTTCGATCTCTTCATCGGTAAGACCAGAACTGGCCTCGATTCGGATATCCTGAGATTTGCCGGTCGCTTTATCAGCAGCCGTTACCTTGATGATACCATTGGCATCGATATCGAAGGTCACCTCAATTTGTGGTACCCCTCTTGGCGCAGGTGGAATTCCATCCAGATGGAAACGTCCGATGGTCTTGTTATGAGTAGCCATTGGCCTTTCTCCCTGAAGTACGTGGATCTCCACACTTGGCTGATTGTCGGCCGCAGTACTGAAGATCTGACTCTTCTTTGTAGGAATGGTCGTGTTGGCGTCGATAAGCTTGGTCATTACGCTACCCATGGTTTCGATACCAAGGGAAAGTGGAGTAACGTCAAGCAGAAGTACGTCCTTCACATCTCCGGTAAGTACGCCACCCTGGATCGCAGCACCAATGGCCACAACCTCATCCGGGTTCACACCTTTGCTCGGTGACTTTCCGAAGAAACTCTCTACCGCCTCCTGCACTGCAGGAATACGAGTAGAACCTCCTACGAGGATAATTTCATCTATATCGCTCTTGCTTAGTCCGGCGGCTTTAAGAGCTGCCTCACATGGAGCGATGGTTCTTTTTACCAGGTCGTCGATCAGCTGTTCGAACTTCGCACGGCTTAATGTTTTCACAAGGTGCTTAGGTCCGCTGCTGGTCGCAGTAACGTATGGTAGGTTGATCTCTGTCTGTGAAGACGAAGACAACTCAATTTTAGCTTTTTCCGCAGCTTCTTTCAATCTCTGAAGTGCCATAGGATCCTTTCTAAGGTCCATGCTTTCTTCCTTCTCGAACTCGTCTGCCAGCCAGTTGATGATCTTCTGGTCTACGTCGTCCCCTCCAAGGTGGGTATCCCCATCCGTAGAAAGTACTTCGAATACCCCGTCACCCAATTCCAGGATGGACACGTCATGCGTACCACCACCGAAGTCGAATACCACGATCTTCTGGTCTGTGTGCTTCTTGTCAAGTCCGTAGGCAAGCGCAGCAGCTGTAGGCTCGTTAATGATTCGCTCTACTTTGAGTCCGGCAATTTCTCCGGCTTCTTTAGTAGCTTGTCTCTGACTGTCATTAAAGTAAGCAGGAACGGTGATCACTGCACGGGATACGTCTGTGCCCAGGTAATCTTCGGCGGTTTTCTTCATCTTCTGAAGGATCATCGCACTAAGTTCTTGCGGAGTGTATAGTCGGCCGTCAATGTCAACACGAGGGGTATCGTTGTCCCCTTTCACCACTTTGTAAGCGGCGCGTTCGGCTTCTTTTTGCGACTCCGAATATTTATTCCCCATGAAACGCTTTATGGAAGCGATGGTTTTGGTAGGGTTGGTCACTGCCTGTCTTTTGGCAGGATCCCCTACTTTAATTTCACCATCCTCCACGAATGCGATCACGGAAGGAGTTGTTCTTTTTCCTTCGGCATTAGGGATCACGGTAGGTTCGCTACCTTCCATCACTGAAACACAGGAGTTAGTGGTCCCCAAGTCGATTCCAATTATTTTGCTCATAGCGTTGTAGTATAAATTATAGTGTTATTTCAAATTCCAAATCGCTAAACATATGTCAATCATTATGCCATGGCGCTGGTTATGACATGCTGTCAGTAATGTGTCATTCAGAGTGCAGCCTTGAGCTGATACACTGAGCGCAGTCGAAGTGGGAGTCTAAGGGTGTAGCGAAGAATCTCATCAGAAAAAATACAAATCCCAATATTCAAATCTCAAATAAATCTCAATTCACAAAAGCCAATAATTTGATCATTAAGTTTTGGAGCTTATTTGATATTTGGAGGTTGCTATTTGAAACTTCAATCACCCTGAAACGTTGATGCGTTGAGTTGTTTAGTTGTTGAGTTGTACTTTAGACTTCCGACTTTAGACCCTGGTATATTAGTATCGCTTCGCTCCTGGTACCTTAGAATGTTGGAAAAAGACATCGGACACCCGACATCGGACAACTAAAAGTTGATGAGTTTAAAAGTTTAGGTGTTTAAAAAGTACTGCTAACACTTTGATCATGCCAAGGTATCACTTCCGACAAT
>NZ_JAFMTQ010000025.1 GCF_026126405.1 Aureitalea sp. L0-47 | reverse complement strand
ACCATTACCTACCGCTGGAGAGCGGAGGATGCCTGTGGTAACTTCACGGAGGTGACCCAGAGCTTTGATGTACTGCCAGACACGGCGGCACCGACAAATATTTCTTGTCCTACCGGAGGTGATTTAGGATGTAATCCATTACCAAGTCAGTATGCACCAGGAACAGCTACATGGGAAGACGATTGTAGCAATATTAACAGTGGAGTATTCGAAGGTACACCGATCCAGGACGGTTGTGATTGGAGTGTAACGCATACGTACTGGGCAACAGATGATTGCGGTAACATGAGCACATGTGAACAAACATTTACATGGTCTATTGATGAATATGAAAGTTGTGAAACTGCATTTGGAAGGTTGAGTACTAACAATCCACCATCGCAATGCTTCCTGGATGATAATGATTATAACTTCAATCGTTGGGGTTGGACTAATTATATAGAGCAAGAAGGAAGCTATACAATGGAACTTTGGGCAGGAGCTGCTCATTGTGATACCTCGAATGGAGAATTTGTTGGAACGGCTACAGTTACTTATAATGGAGGCCTAGTAGATGTGGAATATCAGCTTATTGGTGATTATGTAATGAGCGAAGCACATATCTATATCGGCTGTGATAAATATCCAACTAAGCGAAACGGTCGACCAACTGTTGCACCAGGTCAGTACAATTTCAATCTTGGTGAATTAGATTACGTTCAGAACTATTCTCTAGAAGACGTTGAAGTGAGCGGACCATTCTGGATCATAGTTCATGCTGTGACATGTACAAGAGTTTGCGCATGTACTGTATCCAACGATGAAGGTGGTTCACAAGTTTCGAATGAGAATCCAATTGATTGTAGTGCGGAATTTGATCCGATAACAGAGATTGGAACAGAAGGAACTGAGATGGAATGGAATCTTGATTTCACTACCTATCCTGTACCTTTCGATAATTATCTGAATGTTTCCTATAATCTTGATTACGACAGTGATATTACTATTGAGGTATTTGATATTCGAGGTAGATTGATTCAATCAATCCAATCCGATTATACCCAAGGAACTAGAGCTGTTACCAGATTAGATCTTGGTGGAACACAAAATGAAGTACTCTTCATTAAAGTGACCACAGATCGAGGTATAGGGATGAAGAAAGTAGTCGCAAATAATTATATTAAAGACTAGTTTCAAAATTTGCAATCTATTAAGCGTCCGGGTAACCGGACGCTTTTTTTGTATGATAACCTTTGAAATATCCTCCTTAGATTGCTTAAATTAGACAGTTCAGTATCAAACAATGATAGATAAAGTAAAGTTTCAGAGAGATTTTTTCAATTCGAATGTCACCAGGGATATTTCCTTCAGAAAAAAACAATTACATATTCTGTTTTCACTTCTGAAAGAAAACGAAAAGCAACTCTGTAAAGCCATCCATGACGATTTTGGTAAGTCGGAATTTGAGACCATCGCTACGGAACTGGAGCTCATCTACAAGGATATCCGAAAAGCACTAAAACAGCTTTCTCAATGGTCCCGAAAAGAACCCGTCTCCACTAATCTCCTGAATTTTCCCGCACATAGTTATATTCAACCCGAACCATTGGGTGTTAGCCTTGTGATCGGAGCATGGAACTATCCCTATCAACTATCCATTGCACCTGCAGTTGCCGCTATAGCGGCGGGATGCACCGTTATTCTCAAACCTAGCGAACTACCCGCTCGTACCAGTGCCATCATGGCTAAGCTGGTGAGCGAGAATTTTGATCCTGGATTTTTCCATGTAGTCGAAGGTGGTGTGCAGAAGACCACGGAATTACTTCAGCAGAAGTTCGACAAAATATTTTTTACCGGGAGCACTCATGTCGGGCGCATCGTTTATGAAGCTGCTGCCAAACATCTCACCCCGGTAACCCTTGAATTAGGAGGAAAGAGCCCTGCTTTTGTGACCAGGGGCTGTAATTTGAAGATGACGGTTAAACGATTGATCTGGTCCAAATTCCTTAATTCAGGACAAACCTGTATTGCCCCGGATTATGTGATGGTGGATAATAAGATCAGGGACAATTTTCTTGAAAAATGTGTTGAGGAGATTGAGAAACGATCTTATGGCCTTGAAAATAACAACTATGTTCAGATTATCAATGAGCGAAATTTCGACCGACTTGCCGCAATGGTCGATCCCGAAAAAGTATATTACGGGGGAAAGATGGATAAAGAGAAGAGGATCTTTGGCCCGACTTTGCTCCACAACCTTAGTTTTGAAAATAAGGTGATGGAAGATGAGATCTTCGGACCCATACTCCCAGTGATCGGTTATGACGACCTTGACGCGGCCATTTCCAAAGTGAACGAATTACCTCGTCCTTTGTCTTGCTATGTCTTTACAAATAATAAGGAAAGTGAACAAAAGGTCATGCAGGGTATAAGCTTTGGTGGTGGTGGAGTGAACGAAGCCGTGATGCACATCACCAATCCGAACCTTCCTTTTGGAGGCGTTGGTAATAGTGGGACCGGGAAATATCACGGCGAGGCCGGATTCAGAGAATTCTCTAATTACAAGGCTATCCTAAATAAACCAACCTGGTTCGAATTGAACTTAAAATACGCTCCTTTAAGCAAAGCAAAACTTCGTTGGATAAGGAGATTCTTTAAATTTTAATTTACAGCCTATCTATGGTGATACGGCTCATTCCGAAGGATAGTAAATCCGCGATAGAGCTGCTCTACGAAGAACAAACGCACCATCTGATGAGAGAAAGTCATTTTTGAAAGTGATAACTTTCCATTAGCCCTGTTGTATACTTCATCGCTAAAACCATAAGGCCCTCCAATCACGAATACCAGGTTTTTGAGTCCGCTGTTCATTTGCTTCTGAAGATATCCCGCAAAGGCCACAGAATCGTATTGCTTGCCCTTTTCATCGAGCAGAACCAGATGATCGGAAGGCTTAACTTTTCTCAGAATTTCAGAACCTTCAACCTGTTTTTGCTGGGCTTCACTCAGATTTTTTGTATTACGCGCATCCGGTATGATCTCTAATGAGAATGGTACATACCGTATGAGTCGGCGATGGTACTCGTCAATCAATTGTTGTAATTCACGGTTGTCGGTTTTCCCTATGGCGAGCAAGGTGATTTTCATAAGTTTATCATTCGGCTGTATCTTACAAAGGTACTGTTTCCTAAACGCTTCCTACTTCCTTCTTCTTTTAGTATTTTAGCTGAAAGAATTCGTAATATGATTACCAAAAAACAATTCAGAAAGGAGATCGACCTGATCATTGCCAACGCTATCCGTGAGGATGTGGGCGATGGAGATCACAGCTCCCTGGCCTGTATCCCTGATGATGCCGAAGGTACCGCCCAGTTGCTCGTAAAAGATGAGGGTATAATTGCGGGAGTGGAGTTTGCCAGACAGGTATTCGAATTTGTGGATCCCGGGCTCGATATGGATATCATTTTGCCGGATAGTTCACCGGTGCGGTATGGAGATGTGAGCTTTTATGTTTCGGGAAATTCCCAATCCATTCTAAAAGCTGAACGCCTGGTGCTGAACGCCATGCAACGTATGAGTGCCATAGCTACCAAAACCAATAAATATGTGGAGCTTCTACAAGGTACCGGAACCCAGATACTGGATACCCGCAAGACCACACCGGGAATTCGGGCCCTCGAGAAATGGGCAGTGAAAATAGGAGGAGGGGAAAACCACAGGTTCGCCTTGTATGATATGATCATGCTGAAGGATAATCATATCGATTTCTGCGGCGGAATTTCCAAAGCCATCAATCAAACAAGGGAATACCTGAAGAATCAGCAGCTGAATCTCAAGATCATTTGTGAGGCGCGTAACCTGGATGAAATACAGCAAATATTAGATGCAGGTGGTGTTTACAGGATACTTATAGACAATTTTAACTTCGAAGACACCCGAAAAGCGGTTGCTATGATTGGTGACAAATGTCTTACGGAATCCAGTGGTGGGATCACCCTGGAAACGGCCAGGCAATATGCCGAGTGTGGCGTAAATTTCATCAGTAGTGGAGCTCTCACACATTCGGTACACAATATGGATTTGAGTCTAAAAGCAGTCTAGATGAGCAAGGAAGCGGAGGAAAAGTTGCTGGAGATTCCGGTGATCGGTGCGATCGTTCGGATCTTTAGACGAGTAATCCTTCCGGGTTTTAACGGACTGTCTCTTTACGACCTGCTTGAGATCTATATCACGGGGATCATAAAGGGGACGTTTTCGGCCAGGGCAAGTTCCATTGCCTACAGTTTTTTTATAGCCCTCTTTCCGTTCCTGCTGTTTATGCTGAACCTTATCTCTTATATCAAAGTAGAGGGATTTCAGCAGCGATTCTTATCCTTTATCCAGGAACTTCTGCCACCTCAGACGCATGATTTCTTTATTCCTGTTATTGAAGATATCGCGTTAAACCAGCGAACCGGACTTACTTATTTCGTGTTCTTTCTAACCCTATTCCTCGCTGCGAATGGTGTGAGTTCTATCTTCAGTGCTTTTGAAGGTTCTATACTTGTGAAGATCAACAGGGCGTTTTTCAGGCAATATTTCATAGCTATTCTAGTGGCTATTTGTATTTCGATTCTGCTACTCGTAACGGTGGGTGTGATTTTATACGGGGAGTTTATTATTCGAGAATTGAAGGGCAGTGACTATATTTCCAACGATATCTTCTGGGTCAATGTGCTGCAGATCACGGTATTCATTAGTATGATCTATGTGATCATTTCCGGACTGTACCATTTTGGAGTAAAAGAGGGCCGTGAAACCCGATTCTTCTCCATTGGAGCACTTATGACCACCTTATTATTCATGCTAACGACCTATTTGTTTGGGGTTTACATAAACAATTTTTCAAACTATAATGAGTTATATGGTTCTATTGGGGCGATATTGATCATGATGTTCTACATCTGGATAAATTCGAATCTTTTGTTGCTGGGATTCGAGCTGAATATCTCCCTCCAACGACTAAAAGAAAAACATCAAGATTAAAATTAATGCTATGAAAAAGTTATTTACTCTGATATTTCTTGTCTCTACTTCTGTGATGCTATCGCAGGATGTGGTGGGCAAGTGGAAAACTATAGACGATAAGACCGGAGACACAAAATCCATTGTTGAGATATACAAAGAAGATGGAAAGATCTACGGAAAGGTGGCCGAGATCCTTGTGGAAGGACGACAAGATGCTGTGTGCAAAGAATGTGAAGGTAAGGACAAAGACAAGCCCATCAAGGGGTTGTTGATCATCCGAGGTTTGGAAAAAGACGGTGACGAGTACAACAGCGGGAAGATACTGGATCCTGAAAATGGTAAACTCTACAAGTGTTATATTGAATTAGAAGAGGAGGATAAACTAAAAGTGCGCGGTTATATCGGCTTCTCGCTAATTGGTCGCACCCAGTATTGGTACCGGGCTAAATAAAATTGTTTATAAACGCTTTATGAGGTCGTTCATTTTGTGAACGGCCTTTTTTACTTTTATACTGTGTACTTTATCGATGTCATTTTACCCATTCCTTTAAAGCAAACGTTTACTTATAGTGTGAACGAGCACGAAGCTCGATTTCTGAAACAAGGAATGCGAGTGGCGGTGCCATTTGGTAAGTCGAAAGTTTACACGGCCATTGTCTACAGGGTACATACCCAACCTCCTGCCAGCTATGAAACAAAATCCATCGACCAGATCCTGGACGAGGAACCCATATTGAATGAACAGCAGCTAAAACATTGGGAGTGGATGGCATCCTACTATATGTGTACGCTGGGAGAAGTAATACGCGCGGCTTTACCATCGGCTTTCTTACTGGAAAGTGAGACCGTGATAAAACTTGCTTCGGAAATGAATGTTGAGGAGAACGGCTTTTCCGATGAAGAATTCCTTGTGTATGAAGCCCTACAGCATCAGTCCAGTTTGCATATCAACGATGTGCGCTCCATACTAGATATGAAGAATGTAGTTAAGGTCATTCAGCAATTGCTTCAGAAGGGGGCCATAGAAGTCGAGGAAACCGTTTTTGAGAAGTACACTCCCAAAGTAGTGCGATACATCCGTTTGGCTCCTGAATTTACTTCAGAAGAAAACCTTCAGCAACTATTAGAAACACTAACGCGGGCACCCAAACAGAAGGAGGTGTTGATGACCCTCTTCATGCTTTCGGCCCAGCAGAAGAAGCCGGTGAGTTCGGTACAACTTCAGAAAAGAAGCAATGCCAGTGCAGCGGTCTTGAAAGCACTTATCGACAAAGGCATATTGGAAGAATATTTTGTTCAAAAGGACCGGGTGGAATATACCGGGCCTGAAGGAGCTGCCACCAAGGCCCTGAGTGAGGCCCAACATAAGGCACTTACCGAGATCAAGTCGAGTTTCGAAGAGCATGATGTAACACTGCTACACGGGGTTACCTCCAGCGGTAAGACTGAAATTTATGTCGAGCTTATTTCAGAAATAATAAAATCGGGAAAACAGGTATTGTATATGCTGCCCGAGATCGCGCTTACTACACAATTGATCGGTAGGTTACAGCATTATTTCGGAGAGCGCATTTCGGTGTTTCATTCGAAATATACTTTGAACGAAAGGGTAGAGGTGTGGTACAATGTGCTTCAGAAGAAACCAAAGGCCCAGATCATTATTGGCGCGCGCTCTTCGCTGTTTTTACCTTTTTCTAACCTGGGACTGATCATTGTTGATGAGGCTCACGAGCCCAGTTTCAAGCAATACAGTCCGGCACCGAGGTATCACGCCAGGGATTCTGCTGTGGTATTGGGGCAATTGCACAACGCAAAGACTTTGTTAGGTTCAGCTACACCATCGCTGGAGAGCACTCACAATGCGCAAACCGATAAATACGGCCTGGTGAAATTGACCGAGCGATACGGGAACATTCTCATGCCGGAAATTGAGTTGGTGGACATTCGTGAAAAACACCGAAAGAAGCGGATGACCGGGCATTTCAGTGATCGGTTATTTGAGGAAATTGAGGAAGTTCTCAAAGAAGGAGAGCAGGTGATATTATTTCAGAACCGTCGTGGTTACTCACCATTTGTGGAATGTACCACTTGTGGGGTTTCGCCTCAATGTCCGAATTGCGACGTAAGCCTTACCTATCACCAGTTTAAAAATGAGTTACGATGTCATTATTGTGGCTACCACATCGCAATGCTGATCTCCTGCATGGCCTGTGGGAGCGAGACCTTGGATGCCAAGGGATTCGGCACTGAACAGATAGAATCAGAGGTGAAGCAGCTGTTCCCCGAACACTCGGTAGCACGTATGGACCAGGATACTACGAGGGGAAAACACGCCTATGCCAAATTGATAGAGAAGATCGAGAACCAGGAGATTGATATTATTGTTGGAACGCAAATGCTGGCCAAGGGGCTGGATTTTCGGAACATCAGGCTGGTAGGGGTAATGAATGCCGATAATTTGCTGAATTTCCCAGATTTCAGGGTGCATGAAAGGAGTTTCCAGTTACTTCAGCAGGTTTCGGGAAGGGCAGGAAGGACTGAAAAAAGGGGGAAGGTGTTAATTCAGACCTTCAATCCGAATCACCAGATCCTGCAGCAGGTGAGCGTGAACGATTATGACGGTATGTTCAAAGACGAGGCCGAGCAGCGATACCAGTACAAATACCCACCTTACTACCGAACCATCAAGATTACGTTAAGGGACAGGAATTACAATAAGATGCATAAGGCTGCGGTTTGGCTGGGAGCATTGCTTCAGACACGTTTAAAGGAGAATGTTCTAGGCCCGGAAGCACCTCCGGTAGGAAGGATACGGAATTTGTTTATCACTAATTTGCTGGTGAAGATCCCTAAACAACAATCGGTACCTAAAACAAAGAAGTTTATAGGAAAAGCAGTACAAAGTTTTCATTCGGTAAAGGATTTCTCCACCGTGAAACTTACCATAGATGTAGATAATTACTAGCTGCGCATGGAAGCGGCAAGGGCTTCGGCCAGTTCAGCCTTTCTGTTTCGGCTGAGCGGTAGTTGCTCTTTATCGAGTTCGATCACCTTACTGTTGTAGCGCTCTACTTTATCGAGGTTTACAATGTAAGATTTATGGATACGAAGAAAGCGATCTTTTGGCAACAGGGCTTCAAAGGCTTTCATAGTAGAAAGCACAACCAAGGCGTCGTGTTCTGTAACCAGTTTCACGTAATCTCCAAGAGCTTCGATATAGCGAAGTTCATTCAGGAATACTTTACGTTTCTTAAGATTACTCTTCACGAAAATGAAGTCTTCTTCGTCGAATCCTTCGTCGTTCTTGAGTTTGTAATTGGTGATCGCCTTATGAACGGCATTCAGGAAACGGTCTTTGGAGATCGGTTTCCGAAGATAATCCACAGCGTCATAATCGAAGGCTTTAAAAGCGTATTTCGTCTTACCGGTTACAAAGATGATCTGCGGTTTATTGGTAAGATCATCCAACAGGTCAAACCCAGAGAGTATAGGCATTTCAATATCCAGGAAGATAAGATCGATATTCGTGGTAGCGAGTCCCATCTTTGCTTCGATGGCATTATTATATTCTGCTACCAGGTCTAATGAAGGATGATTTTCAATCAACTTTACAATGGATAGCCGTTGTAAAGTTGAATCATCAACAATCGCACACTTTAGTATTGGTTTGTCCACGGTTAGACTATTTTAGAATAAGGCAATTATAACCAAAAAATCGATGAACTGCAACTTTTTTTAACTTTTGTCGTTAGAAATGCTCATTTCATCGTTTTATGTAAGAAAAATCCGTGTTTTTTATTCTTCGGAAGGGATTCCATTTAGTCTTTGATAATTCTAAATAAAGTAGTATTTTTGCACGCTCTTGGTAAAGCGCCAGGAGTTATTATTACTGAAATAAAGTAGTTATTTATGAATCATTATGAAACTGTTTTCATCTTAAATCCCGTTTTATCTGAAGAGCAGATAAAGGAAACAGTTAAGAAATACGAAGATCTTCTTGTTTCTAAAGGTGCTAAGATGATATCGAAAGAAGATTGGGGGCTGAAAAAACTAGCCTACCCGATCCAACACAAAAAGAGTGGATTCTACCACATGTTCGAGTACACTGTTGAAGGTGAAGCCATCAACAATATGGAAGTAGAGTTCCGAAGAGACGAGCGTATCATGCGTTACTTAACCGTAAAGCTTGACAAACATGCTGTAGCATGGGCTGAGAAAAGAAGAACCCGTAACAAGCAAACTGCGTAAACATGGCTACATTACAACAACAAGCAAAAGGAAAGAAAGACGGAGAGATCAGGTATCTTACTCCGCTTAATATAGAGACCACCAAAGCGAAGAAATACTGTCGTTTTAAGAAGTCGGGGATCAAGTACATCGACTACAAGGACCCTGATTACCTAATGAACTTTGTGAACGAGCAAGGTAAGATCTTACCTCGCAGGCTAACCGGAACTTCTTTGAAGTACCAGCGAAAAGTGGCTGTGGCTATTAAAAGAGCACGTCACCTGGCGCTTATGCCTTACGTAACCGACCTATATAAATAAAAAGCAGACAGGATTATGGAACTTATATTAAAGAAAGACGTAGACAACCTTGGTTTTACAGACGATCTTGTTACTGTAAAGAACGGTTATGGACGAAACTACCTTATCCCTCAGGGATATGCGGTATTGGCAACTCCTTCTGCTAAGAAAGTTCTTGCTGAAACCTTGAAGCAGCGTGCTTACAAGGAGCAGAAGATCATAGAAGATGCAAAGGTGGAAGCTGAGAAGTTGAACGAAATCGAACTGAAGATCGGTGCTAAGGCAGGTGAAGGAAACAAATTATTTGGATCTGTTACCAACGCCGATTTGGCCGACGCACTTGAGAAAGAAGGTGTGACCATCGAGAAGAAGTACATTACTATCGCCGGTGGATCCATCAAGAGAGTTGGAAATTACGAAGCTAGCATTCGCTTCCACAGAGATGTGGTGACCAACTTTGCTTTCGACGTGGTCGCAGAAGCGAAGAAATAAATTTAGCTATTGATTTAGCATTCAGGAACACCTTCAGCGATGAGGGTGTTTTTTTTTGTCACTTAGAGTGCATTTGAGAGGTTTCTCAAAAGCAAAATCTCAAAAAACAATATTCAAAAAGCAAATAATAACCAAACTCTAAATTCCAACACAAAGGTTTGTGGCTGTTGTATTTTGAATTTTATTTGAAATTTGTAAGTTGAGATTTGGTACTTGTTACAAATAGTCTAACTCTCACTACTGCTGGTTTCACTAAAACTGTCAACACATAACCATTTAGCTCATACAGCTTATGAAGTACATCCGACTCACAAAAGAACAATTCGAAGCCTTACACGAGGAATTTGCACGTTTCCTTGCTACGCAATCCATCACGGCCGACGAATGGACCAAACTTAAAGAGGAGCAACCGGAACTTGCAGAAGCTGAGCTCGACCTGTTCAGCGACCTGGTATGGGAAGGGGTAATTCAAAAGGCAGAATATTTGGAGAAAATAGATTCGAATCAATTGTTTCTTTTTAGAATTGAAGAATCGGATATGAAGCTGATCGCTCTTAAAGTAAAGGACACTTCAAAAGATATCACCCAAACAGAGGACTTTCAATGGCTGCTGAAGAACTATATGAGTGACGAAGTTGAGGTCTTTCAATCCTCCAAACCCTTTTCCGAAGACAAACATGCAGAGATCTTCGAACTGCTTAAAATGGGTAGCGCCATCAGCAAAGGTGAGTGGTATACATTTTTTGATGGGGTGATTTCTTCTGAGGAATAAATAACTGTCACTTCGAGTGAATTTGAAATGCGATAACAATTTCAAATTAATATCGAGAAGATATTACCTTGACTAATCTAAACTTTTGTGATTCCTCCCTTCATTTTCTTTGCTCGTCCAAAGAAAACGAAGCAAAAGAAAAGACGCCTTTTCGATAGGTATTTTTGGTCCTACGTCCCAAAACCATTCGTAATTTCCTAAAATCACTACAAGGCTTCGCGATTTCTTCACGGAAATTACTCATCTATACTCACGAAAAGGGTTTTAGAAATAGCCCGAACTAAAAACTGCGCCTCAGAGACGACTTCGGGACCCGCCGGATGCAATCGAGAGAACAACTAAAAGCTGTTTGAACCACTTTAGTGGTGAGTTCTTTTAGTTGCGAGGTAAAGACATGGCGGGTGAACAAGGGCTCTGCAGCGCTAGAGTTTTTTGCTTCTTTTTTGGGCAATGCAAAAAAGAAGGGATAACACTCAGAAATAAACCAGTTCTCGATACGATTCGCCTTGCAAATCACTCGAACTTACAATCTTTCTTAAAACACTAGGGCTTACCAGTTTTGTATGATCTTGGTGTAAAACACGTAAGAGAAGATCACGATAATGATAATTTCAATCGCGTTAAAGAGCATTTTATTCCTGATAATCAATCGTAGGATAAAATCGAGAATCAGACCAAAGAATCCGGCACTGGTAAGAATTGCCATCCCCACAACTCCCCAACCTTCAGAATCCATTAGAACGGACCAGTTAATTAAGGTATAGGACGCTATGGCGAGAATATAAAGTATTGAAAAAGCAGTAAGTGGGGTTAATTTTTTCATTTTGAATGAACTACTCGTATCTCAAACTTTCAATAGGATCCAGCTTAGCAGCCTTTGTAGCCGGGTAAGAACCAGCGAGCACGGCTGTAAGGAAGGAAATGACGGTAGCACCGATCAACGCTCCCCACGGGAGTGCAAACTTAAAGTCGAAAATAGCCGCGAAGGCGATACCGGTAAGGATGCCGAGCACAATTCCTAGTATACTCCCAAATTGGCCAATTAGAATAGTTTCAATAAAGAATTGAGTGGAAATGGTAGATCTTTTGGCACCCATGGCTTTCCGGACACCGATCTCCCGTGTGCGTTCCGTCACTGAAACCAGCATAATATTCATCAAAGCAATTGAGGACCCCAGGATGGTAATGATACTGATGATCCAGGCAGAGATCTCCAAAACCCCTGTTATACTAGCAATACGGTTGATTAGGTCGTCGCTGCGCTCTATTCCGAAGTTATTCTCTTCTATAGGATTGAGTCCACGAATGTTTCTGAAAGCAACGATCGCCTCATCCTGGGCCCCGGCCATCATCGCTTTGTCGTCTACCCTTACACTAATTGTATAATTGATATTGGGCTGGGTGAAGATACTCCTGGCGATCTTTATAGGAATAAGTACTTTAAGGTCCTGGTTATTTCCGAAGGTTGCACCCTTGGATTCGAGTATACCGATCACTTTAAATTTCACCCCGCGTATACTAATGGTCTTACCAATGGGATCGTCGTTCACGAATAAATTCTTGGTAAAGTCGGAACCAATAATAGCCACCTTATTATTGTTCTCTACGTCAAAGTAGGTGAGTGCCCGACCGCGTTCCACATCGGTTCCGGTGTTGGCCAGGTAATGCTCGTTTACACCGAACACCTGTATGTCCGGGTCTGTTTTTTCGTTTTCATATTTGATTTCTGCGGAACCTGTCCCGCGAAACGAAAGGGAAACTTGTGAATATGGATACTCGTAACGTTCCAGGAATTCCCTGGCATTGTTAAAACTGATCACAGGGTTGATCTTTTGGGTTTCCCCCTGGTTTCCTCGCTGAACCCTCACCCCGAATTCGTATCGTTGGATGTTGAAAGTGTTGGCTCCCATGGATGCGAAGTCACTGGATATGGTGCTTTCCAAGGCCTTTACCGCGCTCAGTATACCTACTAATGCCCAAATCCCGATACCGATAATCACAATGGTGAGTATGGTTCGAAGTAACTGACTCTTAATAGAATCGACGGCAATTCTTATGTTTTCCCGAAAGAGTCCAAACATGTTTTAGCAGTTATGATTGGTAATTAGACTTAAAACCGCTCATAAAGTTACCATTAATTTTAAGATATTTGCAGCAGATGTAAGACAAGAAGCTCGTTGTCATTCAGAAGGAGCCTGCGACTGATGAATCTCTTAGATTCTTCGCTTAACTGCGTGACGCTCTGAATGACAATAATAGCCCACGTTAATACCAAAATACTAAAATACCAACATACTAATATTCTAACATACTAGAATGTCCAACAAACCCTCCATACCCAAAGGAACCCGCGATTTCGGTCCGCAGGAAGTTGTGAAACGGAACTACATCTTCGATCTGATCCGCAAGGCCTTTACGCGCTTTGGTTTCCAGCCTATTGAGACACCCAGCTTTGAAAACAGCGAGACGCTCATGGGTAAGTATGGTGAAGAGGGGGACCGGCTTATTTTTAAAATCCTCAATAGTGGAGATTTTCTTCGGAAGGTGACTGATGAAGAGTTGAATAGCCGTAATGCTGCTTCTTTAACTCCTAAAATTTCTGAAAAGGCTCTGCGCTATGATCTTACAGTTCCCTTCGCCCGTTTTGTTGTCCAACATCGAAATGATATTGACTTTCCGTTCAAGCGTTACCAAATACAACCGGTTTGGAGAGCCGACAGGCCCCAGAAAGGCCGTTTCCGGGAGTTTTACCAGTGCGATGCCGATGTGGTAGGCAGCCAATCGCTGTGGCAGGAAGTGGAGTTTGTGCAATTGTACGATGCTGTGTTCACCAACCTTCGACTTCGGAATACTACCATCAAACTCAACAACCGTAAGATCTTGAGTGGTATTGCTGAAGTGATCGGAGCTGAAGACAAACTTATCGACTTCACCGTAGCCCTTGACAAGCTGGACAAGATAGGAGAGGAGAAGGTGAAAGAGGAGATGCTGGCCAAGGGTATTTCTGAAGATGCCATCTCCAAGGTGCAACCCTTGTTCAATGTGACCGGAACCGCTTCAGAAAAAATAAAAACCCTTAAAAGTCTACTTTCAACTTCCGAGATTGGGATGAAAGGGATAGAAGAGCTGGAATTTATTGTTAAGTCGATTGATAAGCTTAAATTGAAGTCGGCCAAATTGGAGATCGACGTCACCCTTGCCCGCGGACTCAATTACTACACCGGGGCCATCTTCGAAGTGGGTGCACCGCCTGAGGTAAAAATGGGAAGCATAGGCGGCGGTGGTCGATATGATGACCTTACAGGCATCTTCGGACTCAAAGACATGTCGGGTGTGGGAATTTCTTTCGGACTCGACCGTATCTACCTGGTGATGGACGAACTCGGACTCTTCCCGGAGACAGTGCTCGAGACAACTAAAGCGATGTTTGTTAATTTCGGGGAAAAGGAGGCCATGTACGCCATTCGTAGCATGAGTGCGCTTAGAGAAGAAGGGATTGCCGTGGATCTTTATCCTGATTCAGCAAAAATGGGGAAACAGATGGGATATGCCGACAAGCGAGGCATTCCTTATGTAATTTTAGCCGGTGAGAGCGAGGTTAAAAGCAAGACCTACACCCTTAAAAACATGAAAACCGGGGAGCAGAAGACGCTGGATATTGATCAGTTGGTGAGTGAGTTGAAGTAATTTCACTTTTCTTTAGGAGTACCAATCGATTGGTTTTCATATTTTTAGAGTCAACAATTCAGAAGGTAAACACCTCTGGGCTTGTTCCATCAAAAAAAGCTATGAAAAAGATCCTGTTTATCCTCGCATTTCTTGCAGGACCCGTTCTGATTTCCCAGAATGTGAGTATTCCCGACCCTAATTTTAAAAGTGCCCTTATCGACCTTGGTGTTGACACTAATGGGGATGGTCAGATTCAAGTTGCGGAGGCGGTGAACTTCACCGATCCAATATTTGTGAATGCCGAAAACATTAGCGATATGACGGGTATTGGAGCTTTTATTAATGTTACTGAATTGCAATGTGGAGGAAACCAGATCACCCAGTTGGATCTGAGCGGAAACAGTTCATTAGAAAAGGTCAATTGCGGAAATAATGATATAGTTTCCCTTGTGCTGGGAGCCAATACAAACCTGAAGCGGATCGAAATGTTAGCCAACCCAATAAGCACTATAGACTTGAGTGGATTGCCAAACCTGGAGCACTTCGATGCGATGGTGACAGATTTTTCTTCTGTTGATGTGAGTGCGAATTTAAATCTTCAATACCTGAACCTGAACAATAGTCCGGTTACATCTGTTGACGTAACGAACAACCTCGAACTAAGGTTTTTGAATTGTCTCGAAACCAACATAAATACTGTGGATGTTTCCAACAACCCATTGCTGGAGTTACTGTTTATTTCCTTTACAAATGTTTCCAGTTTGGATGTAACGAACAATCCCGACTTGAAAATGATCGCACTTAGGGGCCTTGGCCTTAGTGAGCTGGATCTTTCAAATAACACATCACTGGAGTATATCGATATGCGGAACAACCTGTTCACTGAATTTGATTTTTCCATTTTCCCAAACCTGGTTGGATTAAGAGTCAGGGAGAATCTAATCACAGAATTGGATTTGTCTGCAAACTCCTCACTTTGCCATTTCTTTGCAGATTCTGATGCGCTTGAATTTATAAATGTAAAAAATGGCAGCAACGAGCTGTTCTTTTCTGGTGCGGGAACTTGTTCGGTGGAGATTTCGGTAGGTACTGGCTTTTTCGGCTTAAACCCGGCATTTTCTGCAACTTTTAGTGATAACCTGGAATTTATTTGCGTGGACGATGTAGTGTTTGCCCAGCAAAATTTCAATGAAGTTCCTCCCGGTGTAATATTCATTGAGAATTGTGAACTTTCCGTGGAGAGCAATAGTAAGGCTAAAGTCCGCTTATTCCCCAACCCTGCGAGAGAGCGGGTAACTATAACATCTGGTTCACAGATAGAATCCCTGCTCATAAGAAACACGGTGGGACAGGAAGTCATTTCAAACACTGCGGCCTCCAATGAAACATCAATTGATATATCGGGCCTATCGGCCGGACTTTACTTCGTTGAAGTTACTTCTGAAGAAGGTAAAGGGGTTTATAGGTTGTTGAAGGAGTGAGGGGTAGATTTGTCACTTCGATACTATTTTCCTTCGGAAAATCACTCAGTGACCATATTTGCAGTATTCAGGGTGGTCACTTCGGTACATTTCTCATTTCATTCGAAATACTCAGTGACCTTATTTGCAGTATTCAGGGTGGTCACTTCGGTACTATTTTCTTTCGGAAAATCACTCAGTGACCTTATTTGCAGTATTCAGAGTGGTCACTTCGGTACTATTTTCCTTCGGAAAATCACTCAGTGACCTTATTTGCA
>NZ_JAFMTQ010000024.1 GCF_026126405.1 Aureitalea sp. L0-47 | reverse complement strand
GAAGAGGTCCGAAAGGAGTTTAAAGGACACTTTACCCTAAAGAGATAATACTTCAGAAATAAACCATAGAAAAGCCACTCAAACGAGTGGCTTTTCCATTTTAAGTAGAACAATATTTACAAGTTTACACCCAATGTAAATATTATATTGTTGAATGTTGTTTCGACCATGGACGTGCTGGTGAGTCCAACATCAAATAATTGTTGATTTCTATCCTGCTGAAGCCTGGAATACGCCAGATCAAAATTATAATCACCAAAATCATATCCTAATCCCAAAGAAAACCCTGTGAGGTCTCCAACCGTTATTTCATTTTCATAAGGACTTTCCTCATATTGCATACCAGCCCTGAGGCTAAGCTCATCTATTCTGTATTCACCACCTACTTTTATTGAAGAGGCTCCTTTCAGCACATTATCAATTGCTGTATTGAGCGGAGTGAAATCTCCACTTCCGAAGTCGGATGAAAATTCCGTTTGAGAGTAATCTTTATACGAGTAATCTACACTTATGAGACCCTGCTGTCCAAAAACATAAGCAGCACTAGCTGCAATTCTTCCCGGTGTTCGGAGTTCGTAATCTGCGAAAACGTTAAGCACATTCGGGTTAACCACCGTGGTTATTGGTTGTCCGTCTTCAGTTCGCACTGTGCGCAGGTATTGAGTGGTTTCTTCCGAAATCTCATACCAGGTAGGGGTATCGTATGTGAATCCTAATCTGAATTCGTTTGAAATCTTATAAATACCACCGATCTGTGCCGAGAAACCATTTCCTAGAGCGGACAGATTATTCTCGAATTCCACCTGGTTCACAAGGCTTCCCTGGTTTGAATTGGATTCAAACAGATAATTGCTGTTGAAATAATCGATAGAATGGAAATTCAGGTTGATTCCGAAGTAAAGGTCTTCAGTATATTGTGCCCCGAAATTAATTGTGTATTTCCCAACCCATCCTTCCGAAG
Organism: Aureitalea sp. L0-47; assembly: GCF_026126405.1. Taxonomy (GTDB): domain Bacteria; phylum Bacteroidota; class Bacteroidia; order Flavobacteriales; family Flavobacteriaceae; genus Pukyongia. Next base: position 15,381 of record NZ_JAFMTQ010000024.1, on the reverse strand, counting down.
CATCGTAAAACTCCTGGCTGAACCTTCCCGGAGCGATATTGGAAGTGTACTGAGTATTCCCTGGATTCATGGGATCTACAGGGTCGAAAATAAAACCCTGATAGCCGAGGAAGGCATTTTGGGCGGCAACTCCTTCAGTTTCTCCTAAAAACGAATACAGGTCGGAAATAGATTCACCTCCTTGTAGTTCAAGTAACTCTAATGGCACTCCCTGCGCAAGAGTAAGGAAATATTGTCCTATGGAAGTGTTTCCGTTTCCCCGTATGAAGGTATCATCGTCCAAATTATTGGTATTGTTGTAGTTAAGGCCTATGGTAAATTTTTTCCAATCGGATCCTTCATTCGGATTGAGGAAAACAAAAACAGCTCCTGCTTGATTTATGTCTACATCAGTATCGATTCCGCGTGCTTCAGTTCCGAAGTAAACAGAATTGTTTTCGCGGTCCAGCACACCAAGAGTTACAGAAACATCATTGGCCAGGAAAATGGCACTACTTGCGGGATTAATCCCAATAGCTGATAGGTCTCCGCCAAGCGCTCCAAATGCCCCACTCATTGCGGTATACCTGGCTGTACCCGTTGTGCGATCCACTCCGTAGCGCAAGCCGTCGGTTATGTTTTGTGCAGTTGAACAGGTCATAACGAAGCCTGCTATGAGTAAGAAATATATTCTTTTCATATTGAAAAATTAATAAGTGTAATTGTTTCTATCCGCGTCCACCTCTGCGGCCTCCGCCACCTCTGGATCCTGATGAAGATCTTCCACCACCGGAACTTCTAAATGATCCGGATGATCTTGAGCCTCCTGAACTTCTGAACGAACTATTAGAACGTCTAGTGGAATTTCTATTCACACTCGGTCTTGTAGAACGTCTTTGGGTGTTGTAATTAGGTCTGGTTGAACTGCTCCGCGAGTTAGTATTCCTATTTCGATAAACGGAATTAGTACCTCGACGTTGAGCATTCACATTATTTCGCCTGTAAGTCGATCTCCTGTTGAACTCGCTTCGGGAATAGTTTCCGCGGCTCGAGCTCGCTCTTGTCCGACCTGAATTGTAGGCTCGTCTGTTATAGGAACTTCTGCCGTTATAGTAAGAAGTATTTCTTCGACCTCTGTTATAGGCTATATTGTTGTAACCGTAGTGGCCTCCATACCATCCGGCGTAGCCACCCCAACCCCAGTAAGGATTGGCCCAGCCCCAGTAGCCTCCCCAGCCCCAGTAGCCTCCCCAGCCCCAGCCGGCGTTCCAGCCCCAACCCCAGTAAGGATTGGCCCAGCCCCAGTAACCGCCCCAACCCCAGTAAGGATTGGCCCAGCCCCAGCCCCAGTTACCACCCCAACCCCAGCCTAAGCCAGCGTTGCCATAGATGTTAACTGAGATGTCGGTAGTGTTATCACCCCAACCGCCATAACCGTCGTTGTACTCGGGTTCCATGATCACGATCTCACCGTTCTCATCCAAAGTGTCTCTGGAAGAATAGGCTTCGATGTCTGTAAACACCAAATCCTCTTCGGGAAGATTCGAAAAGTCATTTTGCTTGGTCTCGAAGTATTGTCTGTAGTAATTTGATTTATCGGTAGTCTGCGCTCCTTCTTCACTAGTGGTAGTAGAGGATTCAGAAGTGTAGATTCCGTCAGTATCGCCATAACCGTTGTTGTAGGTTCCACAGGAAGTTAGCGTAAACGCAAACACCCCTGCAACCAGAATGGATAATGTATTTTTCATAGCGTGTATCTTGGTTTGCATAACTGCAGGATTTAATTGTTCTACTTTATAAAAATAGTTAGTTTTGCCGAGAACTACTATTTATTTAACAAAGGCACAACATTTGTGCCAAACTTTGGTGTATGGCTAAGAATTTGACCACTCGTGAAGAGGACTATTCAAAATGGTATAATGAGCTCGTAATCAAGGCCGATATGGCCGAAATGTCGGGTGTAAGAGGATGCATGGTGATCAAGCCGTATGGTTTTGCGATCTGGGAAAAGATGCAGGCAGAGCTGGATCGGATGTTCAAGGAGACTGGGCACCAGAATGCTTACTTTCCATTATTTATTCCGAAGTCTTATTTCAGCAAGGAAGCGAGCCATGTGGATGGATTTGCAAAAGAATGTGCTGTGGTAACACATTATCGTCTTAAAAATGATGAGAGTGGTAAAGGCATAGTAGTTGATCCGGATGCCAAGCTAGAAGAGGAACTCATTGTGAGGCCCACTTCGGAAACCATCATTTGGGATACTTATAGAAAGTGGATACAATCTTACAGGGACCTTCCTATACTGGTGAACCAATGGGCGAATGTGGTTCGGTGGGAGATGCGTACGCGTCTTTTCCTTCGTACTTCTGAATTCCTCTGGCAGGAAGGACATACCGCCCATGCAACTGAAGCGGAAGCAATTGCCGAGGCCGAACAAATGATGAATGTGTATGCGGATTTCGTTGAAAACCATATGGCGGTGCCCGTGATCAAAGGTTTAAAGACCGAAAGTGAACGCTTTGCCGGTGCTCTTGAAACCTATTGTATAGAAGCCCTGATGCAGGATGGAAAAGCACTACAAGCTGGAACTTCTCACTTCCTGGGTCAGAATTTCGCAAAGGCATTTGATGTGAAGTTTGCAGATAAAGAAGGTGGTCTCGATTATGTTTGGGCTACTTCATGGGGAGTTTCTACCCGACTTATGGGTGCGTTGATAATGACGCATAGTGACGACAACGGATTGGTGCTGCCGCCGAAACTTGCACCTGACCAGGTAGTGATTGTGCCCATTTACCGAAATGACGAACAGTTCGATGCGGTGAGTGAAGTGGCAAATGACCTGATGACGAAGTTGCGCGCTAAGGGCATTCGGGTAAAGTACGACAACAGGGATACGCATAAGCCAGGGTGGAAATTCAATGAATACGAGCTGAAAGGAGTGCCGGTTCGGATTGCTATCGGACCTAAAGATGTAGAAAAAGGAACCGTTGAGTTAGCGAGGCGGGATACACTAACCAAGGAGTTTATTCCAAAGGAAGATGTTGTAACCAAGGTGGAAGCCTTGATGGAGGAAATTCAGGAGAATTTGTACAAAAAGGCGATTGATTTCAGAAGTAATAATACTACTGAAGTGGATTCTTATGACGAATTTAAAAAAGTGTTAGACGAAAAGGGAGGATTTATTCTGGCGCATTGGGATGGAACAGCAGCCACAGAAGAACGAGTGAAGAATGAAACCAAGGCTACCATACGTTGTATTCCTTTAGATGATAACAATGAACCCGGAAACTGCATGGTTACGGGTAACCCATCGGCGAGAAAGGTCTTGTTTGCAAGGGCTTACTAATTTCTCAAAAAAATATTGGGAAGACTTGTGCCATTCAAAAATAGTTGTATTTTTGCATCCGCAATTGAAACTAACGGCCCGTTCGTCTAGGGGTTAGGACGCCAGGTTTTCATCCTGGTAACAGGGGTTCGATTCCCCTACGGGCTACAAATTTAATAACGAGAAGATGGCGAATCATAAGTCAGCATTAAAGAGAATCAGAAACAGCGAAACTAAGCGTTTGCGCAATCGTTACCAGCATAAAACGACGCGTAACGCTGTGAAGAAGCTAAAAGAGATGAAGAAGAAGGACGCGGAGAAATTTCTTCCGGAGGTTGTTTCTATGATTGATAAGTTAGCAAAGCGCAATATCATTCATGATAACAAAGCAGCTAACATCAAGTCGAAACTTACCAAGCACGTCGCTTCTCTGTAAGACAAAAATTACAGTAAACAGCAAACGTCTTCAGTTTTCTGAAGACGTTTTTTTATGTCTTGTTCTGAAGTACAACTATTCCAGGCTTCTTAGAACTCAAGCTCTTCGTATTCGAAAGGTTCCGAAACGGCCTCCACATTCCCTATATATTCCTTTCCTCTTAATCTTCGAACCGTATAGGCTTCCAGAACGTCATTCGGGTAGCTTCTGATCAATTGCTGTATTGCCTTAATATCCAATTCGTCATCTAGGGGATCAAGCCACCTGTCTTCGATCTCTTGAGGTATTATTAGCGGCATCCTGGGGCCTTGTAATTTGGGATTGTTGTGAATTTTGGTAAGTAGTTCGTTTCCTTCCGTAGTAACAATACTGAAACTAACCAGTAACTCCCCGCTTTCCTCATCCCGCCATTCACTCCATAGTCCGGCTAGCACTATAGGTGTATTATCTATGTGATGCACGAAGAAAGGATAAGTTTTACCCTTGTAGTGATGATGCTCGTAAAAACCATCCACATAGATGAGGCAGCGTTTGTTTCGTGCTGAATTTCGGAACGAAGGCTTCTCGAAAATAGTTTCACCCCGCGCATTCAGTGTATTGTTCCAAAACTTCTTTAGATGTTCCCTGTCCTTTACCCAATGTGGTACCAATCCCCAGGTAGCAACTTCCGGGTAATCCGGAGAACGGTCGGGATAAATAAGCAGTTTCGGATGACTAAAACCTGAGGCGTGATGAATAGGCAGGTCCGTATACGGTACTAGTTTCCGTTTGATCTCTTCGATCGCCTGCAGATCACCACGTCGTTTGGCTTTGCTGAGCTGTGCTTCCAGACTTGCTTTTATATCGTAACACATGGACAGGTAAAGATTTAAACCAATGCTTGGCGTCCTGATTATTTTGAAACCGCTTTCGGAACAAAACCGCTATAATCGCCTCCGTGCCTGGCGATATCCCTCACAATGGTGGAAGAAATATGTGAGGTAACGGGAGAACTGATGATAAAAACACTTTCGATCCCGGCCAGATTCGCATTCGATTGTGCGATCGATTTTTCGTATGAGAAATCCAGGGAATTTCGTAGTCCCCGCAAGATGTAACCGGCATTTTGCTCTTTACAGAAATCAGCAGTTAGACCTGTATAGGTGGCAATGCGAATTTTCGGCTGAGGAGCAAAGGTCTTTTCGAGAAAAGCCTTACGTTCGTCCAGGGTCCACATATACTTCTTTTCAGCATTGATCCCAATAGCCACAATAATCTCATCGAAAAGTGGAAGGGCGCGTTCAATGATATCCACGTGTCCCAGGGTAATGGGATCGAAAGAACCCGGAAATACAGCTTTTCTCATAATTTAAAGGTACTATTTTTTGGATAATGCTTCGTCAACCAGAATTCCGAAAAATTCAGTTAAGGTCATTCCTGCCTCTCGAGCCATCTTGGGAACGATACTTTCGGCCGAGAGCCCAGGGGTAGTATTTGTCTCAATAAAAAACGGAACTCCTTCCTGAATAATGAAATCGGAGCGTGTTACCCCTTCCATATTCAGTAAATTATAAACCTTCATCGCCTCCAGTTGCACGGCCTCGGTTTCTTCTTCTGAAATTCGCGCGGGCGTGATCTCCTGTGATTTACCCATGTATTTCGCTTCGTAATCGAAGAATTCATTTTCAGAAACGATCTCAGTAACCGGCAGTGCTCTTATCTCACCCTTTTCACGATATACGCCTACAGAAACTTCGGTTCCGTTTATCGCTGTTTCAATAATGATCTCGCGGTCCTCTTCAAAAGCCTTGTCGATGGCGGGTTGGAGGTCTTCCATTTCATTTACTTTGCTGATTCCGAAACTGGATCCTGCCCGGTTCGGCTTGACAAAACATGGAAAACCAATGGTTTTAATGATCGCCTCGAGGTCGGGATGGCTGCCTTTATTCAGGTAGTAGGAATTAGCACAATGGATTCCGAAGTGTTTAAGAACCGAAAGGCAATCACGCTTGTTAAAGCTCAATGCCGCCTGGTAAAACCCCGTACTGGTTTGAGGGATCCCCATGAGATCCCAGTATGCGGCCATGTAGCCGTCTTCACCAGGGGTGCCATGAATAGTATTGAAAACAATATCGGGAATGACCTTTTCACCATTCAGTGTAAAACTGAAATCTGATTTATCTATGCTGTTCTTATTTCCACCATCGTCCAAAAAATACCAGCCATCCTTGAGAATGTGGACCGGAATTACCTCGTATTTACCTTTGTCCAACTCTTTACAAACGATATCACCACTTTGTAATGAGATATCGACTTCACTGGAATAACCACCCATTGCGACCGCTACACGTATCTTTGACATACCATTTTTGTAAAATGTGCGTTTAACAAAAATATCACTAATCTCTAAGAAGTTACTAACTTTAGGTTTACTATTTTTGCCTTCTAACCCACAGCGTATGACCTTTCTGAAATTTCTAACCACCAAGGCCTTTCTCAAACAGTTACTATTTGCCCTTCTGGCGCTTGTTATCCTGGTATTTATCGTACTGTGGTGGTTACGAGCTACTACCAATCATGGTCAGAAGATAGAAGTTCCTGACCTGGCGAAATTACAGTTGGATGTAGTGGAGGAACAGTTAGATGAACTGGACCTTACGTTTGAAATTCTGGATTCGGCAAATTATAACCCGGATTACCCTAGGTATTCGGTAATTGATCAAATTCCAAGGGCAGGAAATTTCGTAAAGGAAAACAGGAAGATCTACCTCTACCTAAACCCTTCCGGTTACCGAAAAATAAAAATTCCCCCCGTGGTGGGTAAAACTCGCCGACAGGCAGAACCTACGCTATTGAATATGGGATTTGAGATAGGGAAGATCAGCTTCAGGCCTTATATCGCGAAAGATGAAGTATTGGAATTGCGTCATAAAGGCTCAAGAATAGAACCGGGCGAGGAACTGCCTAAAACTGCTGTGATCGACCTTATTCTGGGTGACGGTTCCGGTAGCCTTAACCGCAACGCAGAGGATAATTCCGAAGAAGGAACAGCTGAAGAGAATAATGATGGAGGAGAAAGCCAATAACGATCTGGAGCCTTCGGGTAATGACGATCTTTACGAACATTTTCGATTTGTAGCCGACAAGGGCCAGCAACCGCTCAGGGTGGATAAATACCTGATGAACAAGATCGAGAATGCTACCCGGAACAAGATCCAGAAAGCGGCAAAAGACGGAAACATTCACGTTAACGAAAACCCGGTTAAACAGAACTATAAAGTAAAGGCCGGTGATGTTGTCCAGGTCTTATTTGAACATCCTCCTTACGAATTCCTGCTTACTCCCGAAGATATTCCACTCGATATTGTTCATGAAGATGAAGCGGTAGTTGTTGTAAATAAACCGGCGGGTATGGTAGTCCACCCGGGTCATGGAAACTACAGTGGGACACTCATAAACGCACTTATTTTTCACTTTGAGAATTTACCTCAGAACAGCAGTAACAGGCCTGGTTTGGTTCATAGGATCGATAAGGATACCAGTGGCTTACTGGTTATTGCCAAGACAGAGGAAGCGATGACACACTTGTCTAAGCAGTTCTTTAATAAAACTACCGAACGCGAGTACGTTGCCCTGGTTTGGGGGAATGTGGATGATGATTCAGGAACAATTGAAGGAAACATAGGGAGGCATCCCAAGAACCGACTCCAAAATACGGTTTATGAGGGTGATGACGCTGAAAAAGGGAAACCAGCGGTAACTCACTTCAAAGTACTGGAAAGATTAGGTTATGTTACTCTACTTTCTTGCCGATTGGAAACAGGAAGAACTCACCAGATCCGGGTGCATTTGAAACACATTGGCCACACGTTATTCAACGATGAGCGCTACGGAGGGGATTCTATCCTGAAAGGAACCCATTTCAGTAAATACAAACAGTTTGTAGAGAATTGCTTCAGGGTACTTCCTAGACAAGCCTTGCACGCCCGCACACTGGGATTTGAACACCCTACTTCGGGAGAATGGTTGAAATTTGAAGCTCCAGTACCCGAAGATATGGAGCAATGCCTCGATAAATGGAGGAATTATTCGAAGCATGTGATTGAATAATTTTTAGTGATCACTAGATTGATTCTTGAAATCGATTTTCTTTCTCCCGGCGGGATTTCTTCGTATTTTTGAATAAATAAAACAATTGTATGAAAGTTGTAATATCACCTGCTAAATCACTTGATTTCGAATCTAAGATACCTACGCCACTTGAGACGGAAGCCTGTTTTCTTTCTGAAGCGGAACGACTCAATAAACTACTGAAGAAAAAGTCACCTCGAAGTTTGAAAAAGTTAATGAGTATTTCTGAAAACCTGGCGCAACTCAATTACGAAAGGAATCAGGAATGGAGTCTTCCATTCACTTCTGAAAATGCCAGGCCGGCCGTTTATGCTTTCAGCGGAGACGTATATCGTGGTATCGATGTGTATACGCTTCCGAAGGAAAAAATAGCCTATATGCAGGACACACTCAAGATCTTGTCCGGATTGTATGGGATATTGAAACCACTGGATCTAATGCAACCTTACCGACTCGAAATGGGGACCAAAATTCCGGTAGGAGTGAAGAAGAATCTATACGAATTCTGGCGTAAAAAGATCACTGATACTTTGAACGAAGAGATCTCTGAGGGAGAAGTGTTTGTGAATCTTGCCAGCAACGAATACTTCAAGGCAATAGATAAAAAAACATTAAAAGTTCCTGTGATAACCTGTACTTTCAAAGACTTCAAGAATGGTGAGTACAAGACCATTATGACCTTTGCAAAATTAGCCAGAGGCTACATGACGCGATATATCATCGATAATGAATGTACTACTGTTGACGATTTGAAAGGTTTCGACTACGAAGGTTATCACTACAGTGAACCTATGTCTACCGAAGACGAACTTGTCTTTATTCGGTAGTGTTCCTTCACGCGCATCCATACCCTCCATTTATACCTGAAAATACGGAGAAACTTATTGTTGGGACCTTACCTCCACCGCGTTTTACTACCCGCGAATTAAAGGAAGGGGATGTCGATTTCTGCTACGGAAGCAGAGATGGGCAATTGTGGCCTATTCTGGACAAGATCTTCAATTTGAATTTATCCTACGAGACCACTGCTCAGGCAGTGGAAGAGCGCAAGCAGTTTTTGATACACCATAAAATTGGCATTTGTGACATTGTGGAGAGTGCATTCAGGGAAAAGATAGACGCGAGTGACCTGGGAATGCAAAATGCAAAACTTCGCGATCTTGTTTCGGAACTGGAGAATGTGTCAACAATTCACACGCTTCTTTTCACTGGAGGTAACAGCAAAAACGGTCCCGAATATTTTTTTCGGAAACTTATAAGAAACTACAATATCGAATTGAAAATGGTTTCGAACGATATCCCGAGAATTCATGAATTCCGACTTCCGAAATCCGGAAGAACCATACGAACTGTTTCATTAATTGCACCCAGTGGTGCCGCCAATCGTGCAGTTGGAAGTCTTTCGGCCTATAAACAAATGAAAGCGGATTTCCCGGAAAAGAACACTATAGATTTTCGGGTGATGCAGTACTCAAAACATTTCAGAAGTGAATAACTAGCCAGATGGAGATTCGAATGAGAAGATCTCCAGTGGCGCATTATTACTTACCACCATGAAATATTGAGTTCCGTCGATTGTAATTTGCGTTATGTCTTTGGCGTCACTGTCAACAAATGGATCATAGATTTTACTGTGTGTAAATCCACCTTTACCATCACCTAACAATACATAGCCGTAGTTACTGTCATAACGAATAGTTTCCACCTCTGCATCATAGATGGCACCAATTCCCATAATATCGACCTTACCGTCTTTATTGAAATCCTCCGAGACCATCGAAAGTGTTGGGCCTACTTGTGCTTCCATGGGAAGTTCGGTAATTGCAAATCCACCGTCACCCAGGTTTTCCATGTACGCCGATCCGAAAGTGTGAACAACAAGTTTTAGAGCTTCCTCAAGGGATTCCTCACCATAGATCTGATTCATATCGAGGCTGGCAAATTCCTTGTACGATTGTATCTTATCCAGCAAGAAAGGATTCTGTTCAGAGCTACATTCTTTTCCCCTTACAGGTACTAGTTTACCATCATTGATCTTGCTAAGTGCAACATCGAAACTTTCGTTATCGTCAAAATCCTTTGCATAAATGTAAAGTGGTTTTTTACTACTTGGCTGGAATTTATTGTTCTTGCCCAGGTTTCCAAGCATATAATCATCATCGCCATCCCCATCGAAATCGGCTGCGGTAACGCTAAACCACCAACCCTCGGTGTTGTCCAGTCCGCCTACCTGGTCATCCCTGGTAAAAACTCCTTCATCATTTCTGAAGAAAGTAGGTTTCATCCATTCCCCTACAACAAGAAGGTCCATATCATCATCGCCATCGTAATCCGTGAAGGTCGCATCGGAGACCATGCCAATATTCATAAGGGATTCGTTAGTTCCGGATATATCGATAAATTTACCACCTTCGTTCATCAGCAGGTAGGATCTTGGAGTTACCGGGTACTTCCCTGGCACGACATTTCCTCCAACAAAAATATCCGTATCGCCATCACCGTCATAATCGGCAGTGACCACTGCTTTTCCTGACGCAAGCATTTTTGGGAGCGAGGAAGTTGCCCGACTGAATTCACCTGAACCATTATTCAGGTACAGCCTGTCCTGGAGTAGCGGACTGTTTTCCGGTAGTTCGTACCCTGCACTCACCACATACAGGTCCAGATCGCCGTCGTTATCGGAATCTAAGAACAGCGCATTAGCGTCTTCAAATTTCGCTTCAGCTTCGAACAAGGATTCACTGGATTTCATAAACGTTCCATTCTCTTGCTGAATGTACAAGGCTGCCGCCGCCCCGGCTGCATTTCCAACGAAAAAGTCATCCAGGTCATCACCGTTCACATCCGCAGTAACAATTCCCGTTCCTTTGGTGGATTGTTTTTGGGGGATCAATAGTTGCAGGCTGAAATCGTTGAAGGCATTCTCATTGTGCTTATAATCAATTCCTAGCCCTTGATTATTTAAAGATTGTTTTAAGCTTGTGCCGGATCTTATTTTTTCTGAAGCCGCTATGGCCTGTTCATAGGAAACAGTATGTCTTTTATTTATTGAAACGTTAGCTAACCGACTTATCTTATTATCCGGCCACTCCACGATAACCTCGCCTGAAGATGTATTATTTCCCAACCCGAAGTGAATGACGGGTGAGACGGAGGACTCGAAACCTCGGGTGATATATTGTTCCTGGATTTGTTGAGAGCCTTGGGTTTTTAAGTAAACTTTCGCCCCGATCGCCAATTGATTTTGTGGGCTGCCTTCCAGCTTCAGCTGGAGGTAATTATTGTTGGAATTGTTTCGATAGACTCCTGCATTGTCGTACAGATTGTTGGTAACGAGATCGAGGTCACCATCATTATCCAGGTCGGCAAACGCGGCCCCGTTTGAATAGCCAGGATCTTCCAGTCCCCATTCTTTTATCTTTTTTGAAAAAGTAAGATCCCCGTTGTTCTTGAAGATGTAATTATCGATTCTTTCTGTAGGTATCATGTCCAAAACAGCCTGCAGCTGCATAGACTTTCCGCTTCTCATGATCTCGTAGAGTTTCGCCCGGGCATCCTGGTTAGTGTAATCTCTGTCTACACCATTAGTTACGAACAGGTCTTTAAAGCCATCATTATCAAAATCGGCGATAAGCGGTGCCCAGCTCCAGTCTGTTTTGGTGATACCACTCATTTGGGAGGTTTCTTTGAACTGCCCGCTTCCGGTATTGACATGGAGCATATTTGCCATGTAGGCATGGTGATAACCAACGCGTACCATTTGCTCAAAATTTGAGGTGCTCATGGACGCCATATTTTCTTTGCTTCGCGCATAATTTTCGGAAAGCATATCTACCGAAATCAGATCAGGGTACAGGTCATTATTCAGGTCTGCATAATCTGATCCCATACTGTTGGTGGAAATATGATCGAGCCTGGTAAGGACCTCGTCTTTGAAGGTCCCGTCTTTCTGATTGATATACATCACGTCGGGCTCCAGGAAGTCGTTGGCAATATAAATGTCCTCCCAGCCATCCTCGTTGAAGTCGGAAACCACCGCACTCAGCCCCCAGGCTTTATTCACAAGGCCTGCCTGCTGTGTTACCTTGGTAAATTTATTCCCATCATTCCTGTAAAGTTGGTCGCTTGTAACCTCCTCCACAGCCCTTTGGATCTCACTACTTATTTTGGCGTTATTGATAAAATCATATCTGTGATTAACGAGGTAGATATCAAGATCACCGTCCTTGTCGAAATCCAGGGTATAGGCCTGAGTGGAATAGCCCGGATCGTCTAGTCCCCAAGACCTGGCCTCTTCCTTGAAACTTCCGTCTTTCTGGTTTACGAATAGGCGGTTTCGTCGCAATTCATCATTGCCTAGTGAGCCCGCTTTACATACATAAATATCCAACCATCCGTCATTATTCACATCAAGCATAGTAACTCCGGTAGAGAAACCACCTGTATCGGCAGTGTTCGAGCTTGCCGTAATGTCTTTAAATTTCAGGTTTCCTTCATTTTTAAAGAGTGCGTTGGAATCAAAGTTCGAAGCGAAATAAATATCTTCAAGGCCATCGTTGTCAATATCCCCTATGGCTACTCCTGCACCTGTATATATGTACATATAGTTCATGAAATTGAACTCTATCGTCTGTCTAATCTCATTTTTAAAATCTATCCCAGACTCCATACTGGAAACTTTCGAGAATAAGGTTGTAGCATCATCTGTATAACCGCCGGTTTTTGTTTTTTCAGAATTTGAACAACCAACTATTGCGACAGCAGTAAATATATAGGAGAGAAGTTTCTGCATAACTTGAGTTGTATTTAGTGATGTGAATTCAAATATAGAAAATTGGGGAATATGTGGTCGAAGGACTCCTTATAATTTTAGTAAGTAGTCTGAAACGGGAATAACTCTAAAAATTTTAACAAACTACGTAATTCTGAAGTTGATCTCAGCTTCTCAGAAAACTTCAAAAGTCCAGAAAAAACAGAGGTTTTAGCGCTTAATCGATTAAATCGACTTTTTCTTTCTATTTTTTGGACATTTTGATTTTATTAACGTATTTTTAAAAACTTTAACCAATTTAAGTTTAATTATGAAAAGAATTACATTATTACTAATGGCAATGTTCATTAGCGGTTTGGCATTTGCTCAGCCTGCTAATGATACTTGTGCAAATGCTATTGCGATTACAGGCGATGGTGTTATCCCGGGTACGACAGTAGGTGCCGCAACTGAGGCTGTTCCTTTTTGCGGAACTTCCTCTACCTCACCGGGAGTGTATTACACATTTGTAGACGGTAGCGGAACCGGTTCTATGGTTACTATCAATACCTGTAACGGCAATACGTTTTACGACTCGAAGATTTCTGTGTATACAGGCAGTTGTGGGGCGTTTACCTGTGTGACAGGTAACGATGATACGTGTGGATTGCAATCCCAGGTCTCTTTCATGACGGATGGTTCTTCTACTTATTATGTCTTGGTACATGGATTTGGAGGGCAAAACGGTCCTTTCGAACTAACTGTGAGTGGTTTACCACCTCAAGTTGATCCCAACGCACCAATTATCATGTGTCCTGCCGACATTATGATCAACACCTCTCCAGGCGAGTGTACGGGCGTACCGAATTTCTCGGATGCTGTTGCTATCGATCCGGGAGGAGGATCTGTAACAGTTGTTCAAACAATGGGTCCTGCTTCGGGAACTCCTTTCCCCTTAGGTGATACTATCGTGGAGTTCACTGCTACCAATGACGATGCTCCTAATGAATCGACCTCATGTCAATTCACAGTAACAGTGGTTGACAACCAGGCACCCTCGCTAACTTGTCCTGCGGATATCACGGTAGACAACGATATGGGTGTTTGTGGAGCCAACGTAACGGTTCCTCAGCCAACGATCATGGACAACTGTGCCGGGGGTGCTCCTGTAAGTGGAGACACTGGTCAGGTAGCTCTTAATCATAACGTAGCCGGATTAATAGATACTCCGGTCACCTTAACAGGGATGACCAGTACTACCGATGCAATGGTAACTATTAACATCACCCACCAGGGAGATTTTGGTTCGGCTTCTTCCGAGTGTTTCGATCTTGAGGGTCCTGACGGATCACAAGTATTCTTTGAGTGCGGTACTTCACAATGTGCTGTGATCAATAGAAGTTTCGACGTAGACCAGGCCACATGGAATGGATGGATCAGTACTTTTGGTCCTGACCTTACATTTGTTCTGCAGGAAAATGCAGCAGTTGATGATAATTTATGTGGCGGAGCTTTCCCTGATGGATTCTATCAACTCACTACAAATTACTCGGGTGTTGGAATCGCAATGGGTGCTACCCTTACAAACGACTTTAACGGTACAGATGATGCTTCCGACTTCTATCCTGTTGGAACGACCACGGTAACCTGGACGTATACAGACCAGGGTGGTAATATGGCTAGCTGTACTATGGATATTATAGTAAACGACGTAGAAGCTCCAACGGTAAGTTGTGTAGGTTCTGCAGGAACTGTTGCAGGATCTGCTGGTGATACAACCGTAGTTCCTATTCCTGATAATGATCCGGCTGGTGTTTCAACCACGATCACTGTTCCGGAATCAGGTACACTACAAGACATGAATGTAGATCTTGATATTGAGCACACCTGGGTAGGTGACCTTATTGTTACCCTGGAATCTCCAGCAGGTACATCAATAACGCTTATCGACAGAATGGGTTATACTGGAACTGGCTTCGGATGTTCTAATAACGACCTGCTTGTAACTCTTGACGATGAGGCTACATTGCCAATCGAAGATGAGTGTACAGGATCACCGATCACCGGTTCCTTTACTCCAAATGAGGCACTTTCGGCCTTCGACGGGGAAGATGTGAACGGAGACTGGATCCTTACTGTTTCTGATAATGCCGGTGGTGACACGGGAATGCTTAACGCCTGGACGCTTAACTACGACTATGACGGTGTAGGTGTTCCTCTTGACATCGTGCTTGATGCCAACGGTATGGCTTCAGTACCAGCTACCATGTTAGTTACAGGATTTAACGACAACTGTGGCCCTGGTGGTGTGACCATCACGGGTGGAACAGGAGCTCCAACACCATTTAGCCTGCCTACTACACTGGCCGGTGGTAATGGTAACTTCGGAAACATGTTCGATATCAACGCCCTGAACGATGTGACTATCCAGTCCTTCGATATTCACGGTGATACAGGTGCTACCTTCGATGTAGAGGTATACGCCAAGTCAGGAACCTGGGTAGGTTCGGAAGACAACCCGGCTGCCTGGACGCTTATTGGAACAGCTCCTGGAGTTGTTTCCAACGGAGATGGTGTAGAAACACCATTGAACCTTACGTTAGGATATACTATCCCTGCGGGAGAGACCCACGCGTTCTATGTAACACCAACGGATTTCTCTACAGGTGGATTTAACTATACCAACGGTACGGCCACAGGTAATGTCTTTGCTTCGGATGCCAATATCGAGTTCTTAGAAGGAGCCGGTAAAGGATATCCGTTCTCAGGAACTACCTTCCA
>NZ_JAFMTQ010000023.1 GCF_026126405.1 Aureitalea sp. L0-47 | reverse complement strand
ACCGAAAGTGGCTCTGTAACAAAGAGGATTGTGAAGAAATAACAAACCTGACTTTCAATCATACAACCGCCTCCTTACGAGGCGGTTTTTTTATTACTGAAAAATAAAGATTGAAAAATTCAGTTTAAAAAATATGAAGAAAATAATCCTGGGACTTATAATAATTGGCGCTGGCTACTTCTTTTTCGGAACGAAGAAGGGGAAGATCATGAAAAATGTTGCCATTAGCTATGCCATCACACCTGATCTAATAAATGAAGAGGGTGTAACCGTGGTCGATAGAATCGAGCTCCCGGAAAACTTCAGAAGAAAAACGTATCCTGAAGGATCCTTTCAGAAATACATTCAGAATTATCCTTTAAAACCGTTTGGCGCGAAAGTAGTCAACTACGATGGTCAGGATTACGCATACCAGGCCGGGCATGTGGGAGTTCTTACCCTGCCCGTAACCGAAAACGGACTGCAGCAATGTGCTGATGCCCTAATTAGATTGCGTGCCGAATACCTGTGGGAGAACAACAGGAAGGACGAAATCGGATTCAATTTTACTTCGGGTCATTATTGTTCATGGACCAAGTACTCGGAAGGCTATCGTCCTAAAATAAACGGAAACCGGGTTAGTTTTGCCAGAACTGCAGCCGCAGATGCTTCCAAGGCTAATTTTTATAACTACCTGAACCTTATTTTCATGTATTCAGGGACACAATCATTACATGATGAACTATCGGAAGTCGATTCAATTTCAGATGTCGAAGTGGGAGATATGCTCATCTATCCCGGAAGTCCGGGTCATGTGGTCATGGTCGCCGATATAGCCGAGGATGATAACGGCAGGAAATTGCTTATTTTTGCACAAGGAAATACGCCGGCTCAAAGTGTTCACCTGCTCAAAAATCCTAACGACCTTGGTTTAAATCCATGGTACGAGACCGAAATAGGGCAATACCTGGAGATTCCGACGTATTATTTCAATGAAGTGAAATTTGTACGTTTTAAATAATGCCTGTACCACTTACTGAACAAGAACTGCACAACCTGGCAATGAACATTGTAGGAAAAGACCTGGAAGCACAGGGATTTGAATTCCTTGGTGTGAATAGTAAATTGAAAAGGGATCCACAATTCGTGGCCTTAAAGGATAAAGATCTTCACTTCGTAGTTGTGCGGGCGATTTCATACCCTGAGGACGCTCATGCCTACGATCCTGTTTTAATACAAAGAGTAAAATCCCACGCCGATAAGTTCGAGGCGAGAACATACTACGCCGGCGTTGGACTGGGCCACGGATCGGATTATGGAAAACCAGTGATCAAAGACGAGGAATACACCATGGTTTATAAAGGAATTCAGCAGATATTATGAGAGGAGTTATTCTACTAATTTTGAGTTTGTTTATTGTTTCCTGTTCTGAAAAGGTGCCTACCTTAAGAGCTGTTACCGGGGAGGGATTCGGGACGACTTATAATATTCAATATTATACCGTTTCTGAATTTGATTCAAAGCTAGGGATCGACTCGGTTCTGAATGTAATAAACCGTTCGGTGAGTACCTACATGCCGGATAGCGATATTTCGAAAATCAACAATGGTGATTCAACTATTGTTGTGGATGAGATCTTCAGGGAAGTATACCAATTGTCTGAAACCGTTTACAATGCTTCCGAAGGTTACTTCGATCCAACGATAGGAGTATTGCGAAATGCCTATGGCTTCGGAGATGTGAAACCCATTGCAGTGCTAAGCGATGAGGTTCTGGATTCATTGCGGCAGTATGTGGGCTTTGAGAAAGTATCGTTGACTTCCGAAGGAATCGTTCAGAAAGAATATCCGGAGATCTATTTTGATTTCAACGCGGTGGCCAAAGGATACGGTATCGATAGGATAGGGGACTACCTTGAACAAGAAGGGGTTGAAAATTACCTGATCGAACTAGGTGGTGAAATACTTTCTAAAGGGAAAAACCTCAATAAAGACAGCGATTGGTCCGTTGGTGTTGAATCCGTCTCCTCGGAAATAGGGGACAGAAGCTATGCGGCCGTGATCACAATTTCCGACAAAGGAATGGCCGCTTCAGGAAACTACCGCAAGTTTAGGATCGATTCACTCTCCGGGAAAAAATATGTCCATACCATCAATCCGTTAACCGGCCTCGCGGAACAAAGTGATGTTACCAGTGCCACCGTAATTGCTGCCGATTGTGCTACTGCCGATGCCTATGCAACTGCTTTTATGGCAATGGGATTGGAAAGATCCAAGGAGTTACTTCAAAAAAATACTCCGCTGGAGGCTTACCTCACTTTTGTGGATTCTACGGATACACCGCAGGTATTTATCACCGAAGGATTTAAGAATAGGATTCGAGACTGATCAACGTTTGAGGGTAAAATGTCCGCGTACTTCCCGCCCGTCGGCCATGGTAATACTGAACCAATAATCGTTACTCGGTGCGGCAACCCCATTGTCATCGGTACCGTCCCAACCGGAAGATTCCAGTCGGATGCCCGTTAATATCCTTCCAAACCGATCGAAAATAAGGATCTTGCTTCCCTGGAACTCCCAGATTCCTTCGATCTGCCAGGTGTCGTTCACACCGTCACCATTGGGTGTAAAGAATTTTGGGTAGTCAAGCACCAGGACTTCAACTTCAACCGAACCACAGCCCTTTTTATCCCGAACTGTTACCGTATGATAACCGCGACTTACTCCTGTGAAGAAATTTTCGTCCTGGAAAGGTAGGAAATCGTCCAGTTGGTATTGGTAGTCTCCATTACCTTCAACAGTGACAGTAACTTTATTGTCCTGCCCTCTGAAATCTTCTACGGCAGTATCGGTAATAGTAGCGGCTTCAGAAGAATTTACCACTGTAGATGCTCTCACCTTACATCCCTGGGAATCTGTTACATTCACCCAATAATCTCCACCCGAAGTAATCTCGATGGCATAGAGATTTGGTCCTTCCTCGCCCGTACTCCATTCGTAATAAGCATAACCGGACTGAGTTTCCAGCATTACCGGATCTGTGGTATTGTTGCAAACAAAAACGTCATCAGGAAGGGTTACTTCGAAAGTTGCATCCACTCGAATTTCAAAACTATTGATATCCACACATCCGGAATTATTATTCTCGATGCGGTAAAAAATGGTCTCGGGATTGGAAGTATTGGTATACGGGCTGGATATTGAATTGATCCCAATATTGGCGTCGTTAAGGGAGCCATGGAAAGTGACCGTCATGTTGGCCTGTCCCATTATGATCTCAGGAATTAGGGGATCGAAATCGAATTCTGTACGGCCATCGACCACGACGTCCATTTCGCAGCTCACCAAGTCTCCAACTTCATGGGCGAAGGGTTGATCCGGTAATCCCGCCGAACCGGTCATTTCCAAAGAAAATCCGCCGGAGCCGTGCGGCCTGTCTATGAGAATATAATATTCTTCTCCCTCAAGGGCATCGATATATTGGAGGTAACCATTCCCATCCTCTCCAGGTCCCTCAAAATGGTCTGTTTCGGTGAGATTCAGGCCTGTATTGGCTGGAACTCCGGCATTCTGCGGATTGGTGCTGGAACAACGGATAGGATCCCCAAGATTCTCACAATCGACATTCGGACCGTAAATAGCGAAGTCATAGTCGGCTTCCGGGTTTTCAGGGATCAGATCAAAGGTCAATTCCCCGGCCTCTTCGATCACCAGGCGAAGCCAGATAGTATTCAGGTTAAAGCTGTAGCACGGTGGTCGAGTGTTCCCCGGAAGGGAAAATTCATCAAAACCTTCACCATCGGGTTCCAGTCCAAAAGAAGTACTGCCACACACCAAAAGGGCATCGGTGCAGTCGTTCGGACTTTGTCCGAAGCTACACCAACCGCAAAGTAGGAATACAACCAGCTGTAGTTTTTTGATCATATCAGTGAAATAAAAGTAACTAAGCAGGTCTAGATTCCCAAAGAATGGGAGTCGCTGTTTATAAATTCAGACTTTAAAAAGTAGGAATTCAGTATGAAATTATAATTTTTTACACACGGGAACAAGTTCGCCTTTCGCCAGGCGGTAGGTATTGATTTTTTCTTCGGAAAGTGAAGCAGTATAGTCTGCTGCTTCGACCGTGAATCCCACCGACCGCAATTTGTCGAAATAGTCCATTCCGTATACCCGAACATGATCGTATTGTCCGAAGATCTTCGTTCTTTCTTTGGGGTCGGTGATAGAGTCGTCCTGGAAGGTCTCTTCGCGGTTTTTGTCGTAAGGTACCTGAAGTATGGCGGTTCCACCGGGTGCCAGTACCCTGAACAACTCTTTCATCGCCCGGGTGTCGTCCGGGATGTGTTCAAGTACGTGGTTACAAATGATGAAATCGTAGCTGTTATCTCCAAAGGGAAGATCGCAAATGTCCGCTTTCACGTCGGCAATGGGTGAGTTTAGATCGGTGGTGGTATACTCGATGTGATTCAGTTTCCTGAATCTTTTCAGAAAAGCCTGTTCCGGTGCGAAGTGTAATACCCGTTGAGGTTTTGAGAAGAAATCGGTCTCGTTCTTTAAATAAAGCCAGCAAAGTCGGTGGCGTTCCAGTGATAAGGTTCCGGGAGCCAGGACATTTTCACGAACATTCTCGTAGCCGTAGGGGAGAAATTTCCGATAGGATCTACCGTCGATAGGGTCTGTATAATTCTTGCCTTTCAGAAAGAAAGCTACAAAAGGCCTCACAGCGTAGCTCAACCGAATCAATAGTGGTCTCGGGAACAGATTCAGGAAAAATTTAAAGAATCGCTGCATGGCGATGAATTAGAGCACAAGTTCTTTCTGTCGGAATTCTTTTTCCTCTTCACTTTCAATTCCAAGGGCTTCATACACATAGGCGAAGGTAGAGAGCAATTCCGGCTTTCCATCCACCAGCGCAACATCATGCTCGAAATGAGCGCTCGGCTTTCCGTCCAGGGTTACAATCGTCCAACCGTCTTTTAGTTGTTTTACCTTATGAGTTCCCATATTTATCATAGGCTCAATAGCGATGGTCATCCCTTCTATAAATTTCTTTCCCCTACCACGTCTTCCGTAATTAGGGACCTCCGGGTCTTCATGTAGTTTGGTGCCCAGGCCATGGCCCACCAATTCACGAACCACGCCATAACCAAAGGATTCACAGTAATTTTGAATGGCATAACCAATGTCACCTACACGGTTGCCTTTTTTGAATTCACGTATTCCGCGATAAAGGGATTCCTTGGTAACATCGAGGAGTTGCTTCACCTCCGGACTTACTTCCCCCACTTCAAAAGTATAGGCATGGTCCCCGTAAAAACCGTGAAGCACCGCGCCACAATCGATGGCCACTATATCACCTTCTTGCAGGGGAGAATCTGTTGGGAGGCCATGCACAACGGCCTCATTCACACTGGTAAGCAGGGTAGCGGGGCAGTCGTACAGGCCAAGAAAACCCGGAACGGCACCCATGTCCCTGATAAAAGCTTCCGCTTTTAAATTTAATTCGTTGGTGGTGACACCCGGTTTTACTTCGCTGGCGAGCATACCTAACGTTTTGGAAACCACCAGGGCGGCTTCTCTCATCAGCTCGATCTCTTCTTTTGTTTTAGGTATGATCATGTATTTCGTTTAAAAGGGAAACCAGTTCTTTTTCTTCTTTTTTTTGTGTTCCACCAGTGGAGGAGTTTCAGAAACCAATAACTGGTATATTTCACCCCAGCCCACTAATCCTCCAATGTTTCGGTCATCTATAAAATAATCTGCATTTATCTTTCTGCTGTACTTCGGATCGAATGACTCCTCCGGAAAACTCTTGTTTACCGCATAAAAGGTAATGCCGTTCTTTTCACAAAAAGCAACTGCATCTTCCAGGTGTTTCCCGTTTCTGTAGGTCCACAATATAAGACGATGGCCTTTTTCCTGTAATTTCTTCAGCGTATCGAAGGCAAAAAGTTGGGGTTTGCCTATGCCAGGATATTCATCTTCCACTATGGTCCCATCGAAATCGACTGCTATCGTATACGTCTCCTCCATAATCTCGTAGGTTAAACGGCAAAAATACAAAGAAATTTAACGATGCAGAAAGATTAAACCAGCGACGATTGTGTCATAGTCGCAGGCTTTTCTACGCCCATCAAAGTCAGTATGGTTGGTGCTATATCGCCCAGGATACCATTTTTCACTTCTGAAATGTCATTGTCCACAAGAATAATAGGGACCGGGTTGGTAGTGTGTGCGGTGTGTGCTGAGCCATCCGGGTTTCGCATGGTTTCACAGTTCCCATGATCCGCGATGATGATGGTAGCATAACCTTGCTTTAGAGCTACTTCAACGATATCGCGCGTACATGCATCAACCGTTTCACAAGCTTTCTTCGCCGCTTCAAAGTCGCCGGTATGCCCTACCATGTCGGGGTTTGCGAAATTAAGACAGATGAAATCTGCTGTTTGATCCTTAATTTCCGGAACGATCTTATCCCGAATTTCATACGCGCTCATTTCTGGTTTCAGGTCGTAGGTGGCTACTTTCGGCGATGGACAAAGAATTCGTTTCTCTCCATCGAAAGGAATTTCACGGCCACCATTGAAAAAGAAGGTAACGTGCGGGTATTTCTCCGTTTCGGCTATGCGGATTTGTTTTTTGCCAGCTTTCGATAAAACCTCCCCTAAAGTATCTTTCAGATTATCTTTGTTAAAAACCACCTTGATTCCCTTGAAAGAATCGTCGTAATTGGTTAAGGTCACATAGTACAGCGGAATTGTTTTCATTCCGAAGTCTTCCATATCCTCTTGCGACAATACCCTTGTGAGCTGACGGCCGCGATCGGTTCGGAAGTTAAAGAAGATAACCACATCATTCTCCGAAATTGTAGCAACAGGCGCCCCATTGTCCATCATCACTATGGGCTTGATGAATTCATCGGTAACACCTTGATCATAGCTATTCTGAATGCTAGCCGAAGCATTTTCGGAAGGAACTCCTTTTCCATGGACCAACAGATCATAGGCTTCCTTCACTCGTTCCCATCGCTGGTCCCTGTCCATAGCATAATACCTTCCCACCACTGAGGCGAGCTTACCACCTGTACTAGTCAAGGTTTCCTCTAAGGAGCGGATAAATCCTACTCCCGACTTTGGATCCACGTCCCTTCCGTCGGTAAATGCGTGAACGTACATTTGCTCCAGCCCTTTTTCATGCCCGGCTTTCAGCAATCCTTTTAGGTGATCTATATGCGAATGCACACCCCCGTTGGAAACAAGTCCGATAAAATGAACTTTCTTATTATTTTCTTTGGCATAATTGAAAGCATCAGAAAGTATTTTCTCGTCTTTCAAATTACCTTTTTCAACAGCAATACTGATCTTTGCCAGGTCCTGGTAAACGATTCGCCCGGCTCCCAGGTTCATGTGGCCTACTTCACTGTTACCCATCTGACCTTCCGGCAAACCAACATTCATACCATCGGTGCGAAGTTGTGCATGAGGAAATCGATCGTAGAGGGAATCTACAAAGGGCGTATTTGCCTGGTCAACCGCTGAAACAGAAGGATCCGGGGCTATTCCCCAGCCGTCAAGGATAAGAAGTAGGACTTTTTTATTCATAATACAAAGGTAAAAACAAAATCCCGCCTGGGCGGAATACTCGGGTTCTAATTAAGCTATCCACCGTATTTCTCAATGGATTCTTCTATCCGCTCAATTCGATTATCCGGATCAGGATGTGTGGACTGGAACTCAGGAACTCTATTGGGTCCTGCAGCGGCCTTCAGTATTTTCATCACCTGGATCATTTCGTGGGGATCGTAACCTGAATTCATCATGATAAGCACCCCGAGATCGTCACTTTCCAGTTCGTCTCCACGTCCGTTGGTAAGCAAGGTATTCTGTCCGATCCCGGCAATCAGGTCACCGGCACTAGCGCCTACTTGCGCACCCTGAGAAACGGTTTGCCAGAATTCCGTATTAGCGATCCGTTCCGAAGAATGTCTGCCCAGTACATGTCCGATCTCATGACCTAAAACGCCCGCAAGTTGTGGCTCGTTCAGTTTTTCGAATAGAGCATAGGTAATAAATATCTGGCCTCCCGGAAGAGCAAAGGCATTGATGGTTTGGTCGTCTCTTAGTAGATGGAATTCGTATCGATACGGACTATTGGAAGCCAGGCTATTATCCACCAGTTTATTTCCTATCATGTCCACATAGGCCTGCATTCGCTCATCGGGGTACAAACCTCCGTGCTGCGCTGCCATTTGCGGAGCACTCTGCACTCCCAGAGCGATCTCTTCCTGTGGATCAAGGGCTATGGCCTGTTCCCGGTCTGTATAAGGATTGGTTTCGGTACTGGAGCATTTACGCATAAAGGCGAAGGCTACTATAGCCAGACCGATGAAGATCCTGATCTTCCAACTATTTCTGCTTCTCATTTTGAAGATGGTTTAAGGTGAGAAAGTTACAAAAGTTTAGGGTTGATATCCAGTAGGTTTTCCGAAATATATTTCGATATGAACTCGTCGGTGAAATATTCCGAACCTTTAATTTTTTCCTTCTGAAGTATAGCCTTGATATCCAGATTGCGGTATTCTTTAAGCATTGGGATAGAAACAGGAGCATAGCTGAAATGCCACGGCTCGTATTTGAAACCTTTGCGGTTGGGATCGTCCGTGTATACCTCATAAAACCCGAACGACTCCGAATGCTTGTCAAGCCATTCCTTCAGTTTACAAAAAGGACCTTCCCCGTGAAAATGTTGTGGTTGAAGAACACTTGACGGCCTGGGAGCATTGCGGTCGATAATATCGATATCTGTACCCCAGTGATGTCTTGAAGTTCCGGGGATGGTAGAATATTCGATTATCTTTTCAATGGCTGTTTCGGGGGATAATCCTTGTCCTGTGAATCGTTGATATTTACCTTCGAAGATCTCTTTTTGCCTTTGGAAGCTTCTGTAGGAAGATACCAACTCGATATCGATGTTTTCTTTTGCTGCTGCCGCTTTCATTTTCTGAAATGCCGCAGCCGTCTCCATGTGCATTTTGGTGGTGTAGGAATCACCTACTATGTCCGGATTCCCTTTTCCTATTAATTGTGACAGACTAAATTTCTCCTGAAGTGCGCTGAACGAAAAATGAGAAAGTACACTCAATCCAAGTATTGAATAGAAAGATGTTTTAAGGAAGGCAGATCGTTTCATCGTCTAGAGGCTATCAATTACGGTGCCGCTTTCAATTTCGTACGGGTCTTTATCTTTCAGGAATATTCGTGCGCTCAATGAGCCTTTCAGAAGAATATTATCACCTTTTACTTCCAGCCAACTTCCTTCACGGAGACCGACTACAGGAATGTTGTTCTGAGTATGGTATTCCTTAATTCGCGTTTCACGTGTTTCCCCCATATGGGTACTTTCCGGTTCGGGATCCAGGTAATGGGGATTTATGTTGAAAGGAATCGCTCCCAGCGTCTTGAATGAAGGCGGATATACTATGGGCATGTCGTTGGTAGTTTGCATGGTGATGCCACAGATATTGCTTCCGGCACTAGTCCCGAGGTAAGGTATGCCATTGAAGATCGCCTCTCTCAGCGGTTCCATCAATTGTAATTTGTGAAGGGCTTTCACAAGGACAAACGTATTTCCTCCTCCGGTAAAGATCCCCCTGGCATAGCAGATGGCCGCTGAAGGATCGTCGAAAGTGTGAATACCTCTTAGATTCTTTCCAATGGATTGGAAGGCTTCATTGGCTTTGGCGGTGTATTCATCATGTGATATCCCTCCCGGCCGTGCATATGGAATGAAGAGGACTTCTTCAGTGTTTGAAAAAAGATCATTTAGAGGTTCTTTCAGATATTCGAGGTAGGACTGCCCATGAACGGTTGAGGTACTGGCAACAAGAAGGTTTTTCATGCAAATTGAATTCTGTGATAAATTTAACAAACACTTGTATTTATTTAGCAATTAGAGTGGATAATTTGCAAAGGTGAAACAACTTTACCTAATTATTTCCTTTTTTATCGTATGTGGCCTGCAAGCTCAGGATAAGGTCTTACTTCAGGGTAAAGTGACCAATGAAAAGGATGTTGAGGGGATTCACATACTGAATACGTCCTCCCGATTCAACTCTGTGACGGATTTGTATGGGAATTTTGCCATCACTGTGAAACAAGGCGACACTTTGCGTTTTTCATCTGTTCACTATGCCCTCAAAGACAGGGTTGTCACCCCCGAAATATTTGAAAAAAGCCTTATGATAGTTACCCTTGAGCCTTTGATTAATGAACTGGACGAAGTGGTGATTGGGCCAAATTTAACGGGATACCTGGGAACCGATATAAAAGATATAGAAGTCGAAGATCCTAAGAATTTCAAAGACTATGGTTTGCCCGGTTTTGAAGGAGTACCACAGGAAAGGATAGTGCCCATAGGGCAGGCCATAGGCCTTACATCGGTGAATATTGAAGCGATCTACAATCACTTAAGTGGATACTACAGAAAGTTAAGACTTCGGCGGAAATGGGAAGGAGAGGATACAGCTGTGGCCAGGTTGCTGTTCACCTATAATTCAAAATTTCTTAATGATTCCTATGGGATCCCGGAGAACCGATCTTACGACTTTATGCTTTTCTGTGTTGAAACGACCCAAGTTTCCCGTTTGTATGCATCCAGGAATTATCTGGGGGTTCTTACGCTACTCGAATCACAGAGTAAGGTGTATGCGGATCGGATGAATTCCAAAGAGGAATAGTTTTTGTAACATTGCTGAAAATATAAAAGAAAAATTCGCATATGAAGATTGCCAAAATACTGCTGCTGCTCATTACAATACCTCTGCTCACTTCGGCTGTAGATCATAAATTCTACGCCAGTATTACAAAGATCGAGTATGTAAAGGAGAAGCAATCCCTTCAGATCATTTCGAAGATATTTGTGGACGACCTGGAAGATGCTTTGCAGGAGCGATATGATAAATCCCTGAGTCTGAACACCCCCAAAGAAACCGATAAAGAAGAAATGTTTTTGAAAGAATATCTGAACAAAAAGATTGAAATTGCGATTAACGGTAACCCCGTCACCCTGAATTATATCGGTAGGGAATACGATATCGACATTGTAAAAGTATACCTTGAAGTAACGGACGTTTCAGAAATAAAAACCCTCGAAGTTTCCAATGAGATCCTTATGGAAATGTTCGAGGAACAACAGAATATCATTCATTTTAAGTCGGGCGATAAACGAAGGAGTCTTGTCCTTGAGAAGGATTATCCAAAAGGAATGTTAAACTTCAATTAAACTTCCCTTTAAACTTCCATAATAAAGCTATTTTTAACGCTTGAAAAATCAAAAATAAATTAATATGAACGTATTGAAATACCTCTTCCTATGCGTTGTTTTCCTTGTGGCAGGCACAACATTTGCCCAGGAAGATGACAAGGAAGAACGTAAACCGGGACATTACAATAACAATCGCTTCAAACAATTGTACGAAGAGTTCTCAACTCCAAACGTGTACAGGGCAGCGAGTGGCGCTCCCGGGCCGGAGTACTACCAGCAGCAGGCAGATTATGTAATGGACCTTACCCTGGATGATAGGAACTCCCGTATGTACGGAAACGAAAAAATCACCTACACCAATAATTCTCCCGACATCTTGGAGTACCTATGGGTACAATTGGATCAGAATGTGAGAGCAGCCGATTCCAAATCTTCTATGATTGAAGGTAGTGGTGCTACACCTGCAGACCTGGCTAGTAACTTTGTTGGGCAGTATATGGGAGCACCTTTCGATGGAGGATTCAAAATACAGGAAGTAAAAGACGCCAATGGGAGGGATCTTCCTCATACCATCAACAGAACAATGATGCGTGTGGAGATGCCCAAGGATCTTAAGCCGGGTGAGAAATTCAGCTTTTCTATCAAGTGGTGGTACAATATTCCAGATCATACCATCGACCGTGCACGTAGTGGTTACGAGGTATTTAATGACGGAAATAAAGGTTATGTGATCGCGCAATTCTACCCTCGCATGGCAGTCTACAACGACGTGGAGGGATGGCAAAATAGTCAGTTTTGGGGACGTGACGAGTTCGCGTTGCCGTTCGGTGATTTTGAAGTGAACATTACCGTACCGGCAGACCACGTACTGGATGCTACGGGTGTACTTTTGAACAGAAAGGAAGTATTCAGTAAAGAAATGATGAAGCGATACGAGCAGGCAAAGAAATCCTATGAAGAACCTGTTCAGATCGTAACCGAAGCCGAAGCCGAAGCTGCTTCCAAAGGTTTTTCAACTCAAACAAAAACATGGAAATTCCGCGCGGAGAATGTTCGTGATTATGGTATAGCGACTTCCAGAAGATATATGTGGGATATGATGGCTGTGAAGATGGGTGATCGGGATGTGATGGCTGTTTCAGTATATCCACCGGAAGGAAACCCATTATGGGAAGACTGGTCTACAAAGGTGGTCGGAAGTACGTTGAAGTCCTATTCACGAATGACCTTCGACTATCCTTATCACAAAGCAATTTCGGTTCATGCGAAGAACCAGGGTATGGAATATCCTATGATCTGCTGGAATTACGGTCGACCGGACGAAGAAGGAAATTTCAGCGAACGCACGAAATACGGGATGATGAGTGTGATCATCCACGAAGTAGGGCATAACTACTTCCCGATGATCGTGAATAGTGATGAGCGACAGTGGACCTGGATGGATGAAGGCTTAACTACCTTCGTTCAGTATATAGCCGAGCAGGATTTCGGAGAACGATATCCTGATGCTATCGCACCTAACAAGAAATATCCATCCCGAAGAGGTCCTGCAAATAAGATCGTGGATTATATGGCAGGTGATCAGGATTACCTGGCACCAATTATGACCAAAGGACTGAATACCTACAATTTTGGAGCGAACGCCTATTCTAAGCCCGCCACTGGTCTCAATATTCTCAGGGAAACTATTATGGGACGTGAGCTATTCGATTACGCATTCAGAACGTATGCTCAAAGATGGATGTTCAAACACCCAACCCCTGAAGATTTCTTCCGTACCATGGAAGATGCTTCGGCTGTGGATCTGGACTGGTTCTGGAGATCCTGGTTTTACACTACTGATTACACAGACATCGGAGTGAAGGAAGTGAAGAAATACTACGTGACCTCAAAGATGAACAAGGAAGTGCGCGAGATGATGGAGCGACGCGGCATGAAGGAAAGTGATTTACCACCTATTGTTTATCTGGTGGAAGAAGGTAGCGAGGATTTTGAAGAAAGCATGCGCACCGCAACTCTGGACGATGTGAGCACACTACAGGAGTATATTATGGACAACATTCCTGAGGAAGAAAGAGCAAATCTGAAAAAACCGAAATACTTCTATGAAGTAACATTCGAAAAGCCGGGAGGAATTCCAATGCCAATTATCGCGGAATATACCTACATTGATGGCAGCACGGAACGCGTTACCTATCCACCACAGATCTGGAGAAAGAACGACGAGCAGGTAGGTAAGGTGATTGCTGCTGAAAAAGAAATTACCAAGATCGTTGTAGATCCGGATGAAGAAACTGCAGATATCGACACCTCGAACAACAGTTGGCCTAAACGGAAGAAATTAGGCGAGTTCGATACGTTTAAGAACAAAGTAAAAGGTCAGTAAGACCAAAATTTGAACCCCGCCCATCTCGGCGGGGTTTTTTTCTGGAATGTTCAGTTTTCAGAATAACTTGGGTATATTTGCAGTATGACGGTAGCAACCATTATTCCTCTATTCATAAGCGGTGCGGAGATAGCATTTATTCTCTTCATCGTACTTATGGTCTTTGGTGCCGATAAAGTACCTGAGATTGCTCGCGGCCTGGGTAAAGGGATGCGACAGATAAAAGATGCTACCAACGACATTAAGCAGGAGATCACCAAGAGTGCTGAGAAGCAGGGAATCGATGTGGACATTACCAAAGATGTTCGCGAGGAAATCGATAAGGTAAAGGAAGAGGTGAACGAGGTAAGTGGTTCTATCAAGAGGAAATTCTAAATGCTGGAACAGATCAAAGTTTGGGACCGGGAGCTCTTTGTTTGGCTCAACGGACTGGGAGTTGATACCTACGATGGTTTCTGGATCTTCATTACTAAAATTGAGAGCTGGTTACCGCTGTTCGCATTCTTCTTCTTTCTTCTTATTCGATTTTACGACTGGAAAAAAGGACTAGTACTGGTTGGTTTTGTGATCCTGACCTTTGCCACAACACTTTTACTCACCGAGCTAACAAAAGAATTAGTAGGACGATTGAGGCCAAATAATGCCGGACATCTGGCTGGTGTTATCCGCATACTTCAGGAACCTCATGGCTTTAGCTTCTTTTCCGGCCATGCATCTTCCAGTTTCGCAGTTACAACTATCATATTTTTATATCTTAGGAAATTGAACAAATGGATCATCCTGGCCTACCTCTGGCCGATCTTATTTGTCCTAAGCAGGATTTATGTAGGTGTGCATTATCCCAGCGACATCTTGGTAGGTGCGTTGGTAGGAATACTGATAGCCGTTCTGTTTTATCGAATTTCTAAATCTATTCTGAAGCGCTTTGAAACTATCCTCGCAAAAACTACTTGACCCGGGTGATCGTTAGCCCGTCCCGAATGGGTAGCAATACGGATTCCAACCTTTCGTCCTCATTGAGCATTTTATTATACTGAAGCAGGGCTTTGGTATCCAGGTCGTCTTCATTCACAGGTTCCACAACCTTACCGCTCCACAGCACATTATCACTAATAATAACAGACCCCGAATTCAATTTGGGAAGGATCAGTTCGAGGTAGGCGGGATAATTTCTTTTGTCTGCGTCGATGAATACCAGGTCGAAGTTTTTCTTTAGCTGCGGAATGATATCCATTGCGTTCCCGGTATGCTGAATGATATTTGCTCCGTAATCGGATTTGTTGAAATACTTACGTTGCAAATCGAGTAGTTCTTCGTTGATATCGATGGTATGAAGTTCACCGTCTGCTTTCATCCCTTCAGCCAAACACAATGCCGAATAGCCCGTGTAAGTGCCTATTTCCAGAATATATTTAGGATTAATAAGCTTGGACAACATACTCAATGTCCTGCCCTGTAAATGACCGCTTAGCATGCGTGGAGCCAGAACTTTTTGCCAGGTCTCTCGGTGTAATTGTTTCAGTAATTCGGGTTCGGCTTGGGAGTGTGCTACTGCGTATTCGTCTATCTTTTCAGGTAGGAAATCCATTATTCGCCCAGTATTCTGTTTACAAGCTTCTTTTTAGCATCTTCATCATCGCCGCACAACCATTGGATCACATTGTCTTCCCACATCGCATCGGCTTCTTCCGCAGTAATGATATCACGCTCCATCGCCAGATCGAGAATCTTTCCTGGATAGGATGACTGGGGTGCACTTTCCATTTCTCCAAGCGGATAAGGATCATCTAGTCCAACCAGCACCTGTTTAGGGGTTTGATTCTCAACCACAAGCTTCAGAGACCCGGTATCGTGCACCAGGGTGTCAAAGAAGATATTAGGGTGTGCCACCGACTTCCGCGGATGCACTTTTCCCTCAAAGAGGTCCGGGCGGCCATCGAAGCCCTGGATTCGCCTACCCAGGTTGATCTGAGCCAATTGCCCTCCGTGTGCGAAGCAAGTTCGCATGTTCGGGAATTTATCAGCATAACCGTTCAGCGTAAAGAAATGGTAGGCATCGGCACATTGCGCCAGCATCCAGATGAGGTGGAATCGCCAGGCTGTGTTTTCCAGTTTGATGAATTTCTCTCCGTCATACGGATGGATCTCAACCGCAAGATTGTATTTTGAAGCCAGTTCGAATATGGGTTCATTCTCTTCGTCGAAGATACATCTCCACGTCCCGATTGTGTCCATGTAGTGTGTAGGCAGGCAGAGTAGTTGCAAACCTAGTTCTTCTACACAGCGCTCTATCTCCCACATAGCACCTCGTCTGAACCCAGGGTGAACCACAAATCCACAGGTAAACTTGGTGGGATTCTCATGTTGAACTTTGGCATTGAAATCATTCTGGAAACGCAGTGCTTGTTTCATTTCTTCCACTCTCAGGCCGTTTCCGTAGAGCTGTGAAAGGTTGAGTACCACCGCATGGTCGATGTTGTATTTGGCCATCCATTCCAGCTTCTCGTCCAGGAAAAAACTGGAATCCGTCACTGGACGACTCCAATCCTTCTGAAGCATAAACTTTCTGTCATCATCCACCCAGAAGATCCCTTTATCCTTCATGAACTGTGGAATATCCTCCGGGTAAGGAAGGAGGTGAGAATGTCCGTTAATGCGAAGTTTACGTGCCATTTTATAAAGTTACAAACTTTTCGTTCTACCACCATCCACAGGCAGGTTTATTCCGTTGATATAGCTTGCTGCCTCACTAGCCAGGAAAGCCACCGCATTTGCTACTTCGCCCGGTTGGGCGAAACGTCTGGCAGGAACCAGTGTTTTCATCCACTCTGAGGCTTCGGCCTCTGTCTTATTGAGTCGTTTAGAAGCTTTGGCGATGATATCATCCAATCGATCCGTTGCAGTAAATCCGGGCAGTACATTGTTCACAGTGATCCCGTGAGGGCCAAGTTCGTTTGCCAGTGTCTTCGCCCAGCTGGCCACTGCACCACGGATGGTATTACTTACACCCAAACCGTCAATGGGTTGTTTTACTGAAGTGGATATGATATTTATTATCCTCCCATAATCGGCTTTTTTCATTCCCGGTACCACGGCCTGCGCGAGGATATGATTATTCACCAGGTGTTGCTCGAAGGCATTGGTGAATTCGTCCGTTTCCGCAGAAAAAATAGGTCCTCCCTTGGGTCCGCCGGTATTATTGATAAGAATATGGAAGATCTTATCCTGGCACGCCTTGCCAATTTTCTCTTTAACTTCTTTGGAATTGGAGAAGTCGGCCACCACATAATCGTGCTTTTGTCCGGCTTCAAAAGGCAGTTCAATAAGTGTTTCCTTCAGTTTTTCTTCATTTCTCGCTACCAGGGTTACCGTCGCGCCCATTGCAGCGAGTTGCCTGGCCGAAGCTTTTCCAATTCCTGCGGTACTTCCGCAAACCAGCGCGTTTTTATTTGTTAGATCCAGATTCATTTAATTCAAAATTTATTATCATTTAACTCACAACTCACAACTCACAACTCACAACTCACAACTCACAACTCACAACTCACAACTCACAACTCACAACTCACAACTCACAACTCACAACT
>NZ_JAFMTQ010000022.1 GCF_026126405.1 Aureitalea sp. L0-47 | reverse complement strand
TTTGCAGTATTCAGAGTGGTCACTTCGGTACTATTTTCCTTCGGAAAATCACTCAGTGACCTTATTTGCAGTATTCAGGGTGGTCACTTCGGTACATTTCTCATTTCATTCGAAATACTCAGTGACCAGGCAATCGGACCCTGAGTGATATACGCATTTGTGGCTTCGGCACTTCGCTGAGCGAATCGAAGTAAAAAAAGTCACTTCGGTACATTTCTCATTTCATTCGAAATACTCAGTGACCAGGCAATCGGACCCTGAGTGATCCACTTTCAGTGGATCGTATCGAAGGGTCAATTCTTCGTGAATAGTTTCTTTGCTAGAACTGAAAGTAGATCGGATTGGCCCCTCATCAATGCCTCCTTCTTTTTCCTACTCCAACCTTGTATTTGCTTTTCTCTGTAAAAAGCTTCGTCAATTCTACTATACACTTCAAAATAAATAAGTTCTACTGGTAATCTTTTAGCAGTGTGATTGGCACCATGACCGTTCTTGTGTTGGGCTAATCTTTTATCTAAATCTTTGGTGCTTCCACAATAATACGATCCATCGGAACATAGTAAAATGTACATATATCCAATAGCCATTTCTGATAATTAAAGAGGGAAGTCAGAATATCAAAGATAAAAAAACAACCCTTCAATTTCTTGAAGGGTCATTTCCATTATGAAACATAATTGAATGCGCTAGCACCCAAATTTAATATTAGCCTGTGCGGCAGAGATCCTGGCAATTGGTACCCGGAACGGTGAACAACTAACGTAGTTCAGTCCGATTCCGCAGAAGAACTCAACGGAACTCGGGTCACCACCATGTTCTCCACAGACACCTACTTTAAGGTTAGGTTTGGCACTTCGGCCTTTTTCGGTTCCCATTTTAACAAGAGCGCCAACACCTTCGCGGTCTACCACCTGGAATGGATCTGCATGCAGTATTCCTTTCTTCAGGTAGATCGGCATGAATTTAGCCGCGTCATCTCGTGAATAACCGTAGGTCATTTGCGTAAGGTCATTGGTTCCGAAGGAGAAGAAATCAGCCTTTTCGGCGATCTTATCAGCAATAATAGCCGCTCTCGGCACCTCGATCATGGTTCCTACCATAAACTCAACGGTATCACCACGTTCTTCAAAGATCTCTTTCGCAGTGGATCGGATCACCTCTTCCTGTGCTTCGTACTCTTCCAAAGTACCTACAAGTGGGATCATGATCTCCGGAAATACTTTAATACCTCTTTCCTTCACGTTCAGTGCCGCCTCGATGATGGCACGGGTTTGCATTTCGGTGATCTCCGGATAGGTATTACCCAGCCTACAACCTCTGTGACCCAGCATAGGATTGAACTCTTCCAGTTCGTGAACTTTTGTCTTCACCGCTGTTAGCGAGATGTGCATCTCTTCGGCCAGTTCTTTCTGAGTGGCCAATTGATGAGGTACGAACTCGTGAAGAGGTGGGTCCAGTAGTCGGATGGTCACTGGTAAGCCGTCCATGGCTTCGAATATACCTTCAAAGTCTTCACGCTGCATTGGTAGCAACATTCGCAATGCTTTTCTACGACCTTTTTCATGACGTGCGAGGATCATTTCCCGCATTGCACGAATACGATCACTTTCAAAGAACATATGCTCAGTACGTGTAAGTCCGATACCTTCAGCACCAAAACTACGTGCGATCGCTGCTTCTTTAGGCGTATCGGCATTGGTACGCACGACCATTTTCGAGAACTTGTCGGAAAGTGTCATCAGCTCTCCAAACTCACCACTGAGCTCAGGATCTTTAGTAGCTACTTTTCCTTCGATGATGTTACCCGTAGTACCATTGATGGACAACCATTCACCTTCGTGGAATTCCTTGCCATCCACTTCGAACTTACGTTCTTTATAATTGATCTTCAGCGCACCTGCACCGGATACACAACATTTACCGATTCCACGGGCAACAACCGCGGCGTGGGAGGTCATACCACCACGTGCCGTAAGAATACCTCGTGCCTTGTTCATTCCTTCCAGGTCTTCCGGAGAGGTTTCAACACGAACGAGGATGGTGTTTCTGAACTTGTCTGCTTCATCGGCAAAGAACACTATCTGACCCGTAGCTGCTCCCGGAGAAGCGGGTAGTCCCTGCGCGATGATGTTCGCTTTTTTGATGGCTTTAGGATCGAAAACCGGGTGAAGCAGTTCGTCCAGTTTATAAGGTTCTATAAGCAGCATGGCTTCTTCTTCGGAAATCATTCCTTCTTTCAAAAGGTCCATTGCGATCTTCACCATGGCTGCCCCGGTTCGCTTACCGTTTCGGGTTTGAAGGATCCACATTTTTCCGGCCTGGATGGTGAATTCCATATCCTGCATGTCACGATAGTGGTCTTCCAGTTGCTGCTGGTATGCATTCAGTTCAGCATACATCTCTGGCATCAATTCCTCGAGGGAAGGGTAGAATTCTACTCGTGCCTTCTCGTCCACTCGGGCCAGTTCTGCCCATCGTTTGGAACCTACCTTGGTGATCTGCTGAGGTGTACGAACACCGGCAACTACGTCTTCACCCTGTGCATTGATGAGGTATTCGCCATTGAATTGGTTTTCACCGGTACCTGCATCGCGGGTAAAACAAACGCCCGTCCCGGAATTGTCTCCCATATTTCCGAAGACCATCGCCTGAACGTTAACGGCTGTACCCCAATCGGCAGGATAACCATGCATTTTTCTGTAGTAAAGTGCACGATTACCGTTCCAACTATTGAATACGGCAACAATTGAGCCCCAGAGTTGTTCCCATGGATTGGTTGGGAAGTCGAGCCCGGTGCGTTTATGGATAATATCTTTGAAATCGTATACCAGGTCCTTAAGGTCCTGTATAGTGAAATCGGTATCTAAACTAATATTTCGCTTATCCTTGAGGTGATCGATCACTTCTTCGAACGGATCCATATCTTCTTTGGATTCGGGTTTAAGACCCATCACCACACTACCGTACATTTGGATAAAGCGACGGTAGGAGTCCCATGCGAAGCGTTCGTTGCCGGTTTTTTGTGCCAGTCCCACAACCGATACATCATTCAGTCCGAGGTTTAGCACGGTATCCATCATCCCCGGCATGGAGACGCGGGCTCCGGAGCGCACTGAGAGGAGCAGGGGGTCCTTATCATTTCCGAAGGAGGCACCCATGATCTTTTCCACTTTGGCAACCGCTTGTTTAAGGTCTTCTTTGAGAAGATCTTTTACTGCAGCATCGCCCAATTCGTTGTATTCGGTACAAACTTCGGTGGAGATGGTAAATCCCGGCGGAACCGGAATACCAATGGCGCTCATTTCGGCGAGGTTGGCACCTTTACCACCCAGGAGGTTTTTCATGGTTCGGTTTCCGTCGGCGGTTTTATCGCCAAAGGAGTAGATTCTGGTTTTCTTAGCTTCCATCACTTCCATACTTATTAGCTTTTAGGTAGACAATTTTAAGCTGTAAAATTACTGCAGGGAAGTGGTGTAATTCATGACCGGGGTCATGTTTGGGTGAGGAGTATATGTCCTTCATTTTCTTTGCTTGCCCAAAGAAAACGAAGCAAAAGAAAAAGGCACCTTTCCGTAGGAATTTTTGCTGACGCAAAACCAGCACAAAAACTTCGCGGCATTTGCTATTCGCAAATACCTGAATCTCGAAGCTTTTTGCGCTATATTCTGACGTAAAGGGTTTTAATTATTGCCAATATCAAAACTTTTTCCGCAGTATAGCTATACATTTTCCGTTAAGAATTCCGGGTGCCTGGGTGGAATTTAGGAAAATGAATAGGGTTTCAAAGCGCGAAAGCAGCTTTGAAAATACCTCTGGAAAAAGGCTCCTTTTTTTCTTTCTTTTTTTGGAGAAGCAAAAAAAGGAAGGAGAATAAATTTGGGCGATGCAAAAAAGTACTGGAAAGGTTCATCAATGGAAAAAGATCATAAAAGAATTTGGGTAATGCAAAAAAGAAAGGATACGAAAAACTATTAGTCGATACTCGAATTGAAATGCAGATTGTCTCCTCGAGCGCCCGCCTGAACGGAACGGGCAGGCAGTCGAGAGGTTTCGGTCATCGGTTTCATTGATAATTGTTTATTATTATTATTATTTATCATAGGAGAGTGAGCCCCTTCAATTCAGTTCACTTCGGCTCCGCTCAGTGAACTTGAATCACTCAGTGACCAGGGTTGTGTGTTCGTTGTTTGTTGTTCATTGTCATTCAGAGCGGAACCCTGAGCGGAGTCGAAGGGTGGAGCGAAGAATCTATTCAAGTAAATAAAGATAAACCCAACAAAAAACCCCAACTTCCTTAATTTGGAAATTGGGATTTGAGTTTTTTTATTGTTGTTATTCAGGACATGGCCAGGAATCTCATTGTGTTGATTCGTTGATGCGTTTATTCGTTAGTATTCATTCTATCATCCTGGCTCTTATACTAACAATCTAACAATCTAACAATCCAACAATCTAGTTCACCCCCAGCTTCTTCAGTACCTGCTCGGTAATATCGATGCTCTCATCGGCCATAAGGACGGAGTTAAAGACACTGGTATCGAAGATTAGTTGGTAGCCGTTTTCTTTGGCCACATCTTCCACGGCCTTTTGAGCCTTTGTGATCACCGGTTCCAGTAGTTCCTGTCGTTTGGCCGCCACTTGCTGATCGGCTTCTGCCACGAATTTCTGAAGCTCCTGGTCACCGTCGTTCAGCTCTTTTTCCAAATTTTGCTGTTGCTGAATGGTAAGCGTATTGCGTTCACTCTGGTAGTAATTGAATTTGGCTCGCAGCGAATCCTGTTTTGCTTTGATCTTGTCTGCCAGGGTGTTCTGGAAGCTTTCCAACTGGGCGTCCGAGGCTTTGGTTTCCGGCATTATGCTTAGCACATTCGCGAAGTTGGTATGTCCGTATTTCTGGGCCTGTAACTGAAAGCTGCTAACCAGCACAGCTACTAGAAGTATATATCGTAGTGAATTTTTCATGAGGCGCAGATTAGATTCCCAACTTGGTTTTAACCTGGGCGGTGATATCGAGGGTAGTTTCTCCGTAAAGAAGTACGCCTTGTTCCACTACCATTTTCAGACCTTTTTCCTTGGCAACGTCGTTGATGGCGTTGTTTACGCGGTCGTAGATAGGCTTTAGCAGGCCTTCTCTTTTTTCCTGCAGTTGCGTCACCATATCCTGCTCGTATTTCTGGATATCTCCTTGTTTTTTCTGAAGTTCCTTTTCAGCTTCCTGTTGCTGAACGGGAGAAAGTTCTCCGCGCTGGGCTTTACCGGCGGTTTCTTCGTAGTACTTCTGAAAGGCCGCCACCATGTCCTTACCACGGGCCTGCATGTTGGCCTCCAGGGTTTTCATTTCTTCTTCGGCCTGTTTAACGGCGGGCAGCTCCGATAAGATGGCTGCAGAATTCACAAAAGCGATATCCTGTGCCACAGCGGTTTGAATGCTTCCGGCCAGTAAAATGGTGGCCACTAGAATTGGGAAAATGTATTTTTTCATTGTAGTTGTTTTTATACCGTTTTTTGATAACGGGCGTAAAGGTACGATTTTCTGGATGTTACTCAAGGGTCGTGCCAATTTTATGATTTGTTTACAATCTTTGGGTGAAATTAGAGGATTAATAGTGTCGGATGACCGGTGTCCGATGTCGGATGTTGATTTACTATTTTTTATTGTTATTAATTATTCTTAGTCAGAAGTCAGAAGTCAGAAGTCAGAAGTCAGAAGACCAAACTATCGAATAACCGCATCAACGAATCAACAAATCAACGAATCCACGTTTACTAGTGTCCGGTGACGGATGCCAGGTAAGTGGTGAATTAAAAATACAGGCGGAGTACGATTAATTATGCAATTGAAACCTTCAATCATACAATTATAACCAATCTTGTGTTAGCGATTAATTGAATCTTGGCAGGAAGTTGTTTTAGTCCTTGTTCGAAGAGTGCTTATCGAGCTTAGAAGAAATTTCTCGTAGCAGTCTGTTTTGTTCGGCAAGAAGTTCGACTCTTTTGTTTATTCTATAGTACCACAATACAATAAATCTAAAAATCAGAAATATCGCAATGATTACGAGAAAGTAGAGTGCGAGTGCGATTAATCCAACGCCTAGTCCTGTAAATTCATCCATGGTATGAGTATAGTTTGTTTTGATATAAATTTAATAAGCTTAATTCAAACGATAGTAAGGGATTCCGTACTGATTAACTCTTCATCACAAACTTGAGCATAAATGTTCACGAATCATATGCGGAGTTATCTTTCTCAGAACCTCACCATTTTCGGGATGCCAAGTGGGCATATTGAATAGTTCCAAGTCTTTGTCTCCTTTTTTGTAATAAAAGACTTTAGGTTTTCCTTCCTTGTCAAAGAAGAATTCGATTTCACATTTGACTACGAGTTTCCGAAATTTCTTCAACTTGATTGGATCAACGTCCACAGACCCGTCTTCAGAACACGCGCATCGCTCATAACGATCTTCGGACCAAATCATACATTTTGGACGAAAACGATCAACCAGCAGGAATCCAATGACAAATACCATGACAGACATGGCGTAGATATATCGTTTGGTATTTACCTTTTTGGTTTGTTTACGCTCGGTATAGGCCTTAAAGTTTGTATCACCGAGGTAAACCGCCAGGTCATTTTTAGAAGCTTTCGAAAGTGACACGCTTTTACCGTTCTTCCATTTGGTGTAATAGGAACGTATGGAATCCACTCCGAGGGGCTGGCCTTTTACTTTTTCGTCTAGGGCCTGGTGTATGTGCGTGGCAATTCCGTTGGCTGTTTCCGGGGCACCTTCTTCCAGGGCCCTCTGAAAAACATCTTCAAGAAATTCCTTAAGCATTTTTTCTATTGGTTAGTTTTCGTGAAGTTAAAATAAGTTTTTGTAAAAGCATTGGGATGCGGATTCCCATAATTTTCACAAAAACCTACCAAGCCTTTCCCAGAAGGCTTTCATGTATTCTCACTTCATTTGTCTCGTATTGCCTGAAAATTCACGGTGACGGCCGTGTACCGCGCAACCGGCAATGCAGGAAATCTTCAATGCGGCTTTCCGGAATGCCCGGGAAGCCTTTCGGGTAAGCCGTACAGGATTTCCGCTTCCCACCCAGGAATATTCCCGAAACCCTTAACGGGGTGATGACTCCGCCATTGGCGGACGGCCACCCCTATGTCCAATTCAAAATTCAGAAACATGAAAAAGTTCATATATATTTTTATTGTACTCTTCGGAAGCATGGGATTGTTCTCATGCACCCCGGAGCAAATGACCCAAACAACGGATAGCTATGCATGTTGCGACGATGATGGCGATGTGCCGCCACCGCCACCCCCACCCCCACCTGGAGGAGGCAGTGGAGGCAATTAAAAGTATGCCGAATTGTTAGTACCTTAGAGGAATGAAATCAGGGAGAATTTCATTCCTCTTTTTAATGGGGGTACTTACTTATTGTTTACCCGCGTTTGCTCAGGACCGGGAAGCTCCTGCTGATAGTACTCTTTCCCATTACGACGCTATACTCAATCCGAAAGACTATAACAACCTGCCTTCCGCAATCGATTACTATACAAAGACCGCTGAACAACGTCTTGCTATAGGGGATACTGTAAATGCCATTAGTGATTTAAGACTGGTAGCAATAGGTGAAATCAAACTGGATTTCTTTTCTGAAAGTGAGGAAACCGCCGTGGAAGCTTTGAAATTAATACAAAATTACAGCGTACCCGAGCAAGTAAAAGACCACAAAATTCCGCTCACCATTCATCTAGGAAGGGTATATCGATGGAAAAAGGATTATAAAGGAGCGATTAAGTTTTACTCGGAAGCACTTAAAATTTCCAAAGACGAGAAAGAACGAAGTGTGTTGAACAATAACATTGGAAACGTATATGAGGATCTTCGGCAGTTTGAATTAGCGCACGAGCATTTTCAGCTCGCCTACAACATTGCCCGCGAATCAGGAGACACTACAAATTTAGCCCTGGCAGCCGATAACCTGGGAGCAGTATACAATGAATTGAATCGAGACGATGGCCTGTCCTTTCTGCTGGAATCTCTTCGACTTAGAAAACTTAAGAACATCGCAAAGGGAGTGAAAACCTCCTATCAATCCCTGGCCATGTACTACCTCAACAGGAATCCACGCCTGGCAAGTGCATACGCAGACAGTATGATGGCTCTTGCCCGGAATCAGCGGCCGGAGGCTTTGAAGGAAGCCCTGGAGCTTCAGATCGACCTCGGAAATAATGAGGTGGCCAGGGAGTACAGGTTGCTTTCAGATAGTTTAGAGGGCGTGAAGGCGCAGGCTTCCAACGGGTATGCGTTCCGGAAGTACAATGTGACTCTCGAGCAGCAGCGCGCGGATTTATTAGCACTGGAAAACGATAAGATCAACCGACAGCGATTCCTGCTGATACTTATGGTAGTGTTCCTTGCGGTGGTTTCAACTTTATCGTATTTCCTCATTCGAAACCGAAACAAGCGAAGGCGTATTCGAGAAGTATTCGAAACCGAAAGCAGGATATCAAAAAAAGTCCATGATGAGGTAGCTAACGATCTATATCATGTGATGACCAAAATGGAAAGTGGGAAACAAGATAAACCGACAACATTGGATGATTTGGAGCGTATCTATGAGAAAACCCGGGACATCTCTCAAGATCTTACCGACTTAGATAGTAAACAAGATTATGGGCTACTTTTACTCGAATTGCTTCAGGGGTATACTTCGGAAACTGTACAAGTGATCACAAGAAATCTATCAGGTATCCAGTGGGAGTCATTTTCGCAGGATAGTAAAGCCACACTCTACCGAACCCTACAGGAGCTTATGACCAACATGAAAAAACACAGCGAGGCGAGTTTGGTAGCCTTAACATTTAAGGAGCAGGGTAAAAGAGTGATGGTAAATTACAGTGACAATGGAGTAGGAACGATACTAGCTGAAAAAAGCGGACTGCTGAATACGGAAAACCGTATGGAAGCCATTGGCGGGTCTATTAGTTTTGAATCGGAACCTGGTAAAGGCTTTAAAGCCACCATTATGATTTAACTATGTTCAAGAAAGTTTTAATTTCTGATGATCTCGACAGCATAAATCACGGCGTGCAGTTGGTGACGGAGTCACTGGGGATTTCCGAAGTCACCCAGGTACAGTATTGCGATGATGCCTATTTGAAGATCAAGAAAGGGATAATGGACGAAGCACCTTACGAACTGCTCATTACCGACCTTTCCTTTAAAAGCGATCACCGTGCACAAACCTACACCTCCGGGGAGGCACTTATAAAAATACTATCTCGTGAACATCCCGAGCTCAGGATTATTGTCTATTCCATCGAGGACCGGCCGTTAAAGGTGCGCTACTTCTTTGAGAATTATAAGATTGATGCTTTTGTGTGCAAGAGCAGGAAAGGAATGAACGAACTGAAGGATGCCATCCGCCAGGTGTATAATGGAAAGTTGTATCTCTCCCCACAAATTCAGAATTCCCTGAATAAACAATCTCACCTCGAGATAGAGGAATACGACGTGGAATTGCTAAGACAACTTGCAGCGGGAAAATCCCAGGATGAGATCAGTCATGAATTCAAGCAGCAAGCCATTTCCCCTAGTAGTCTGAGTTCTATCGAAAAGCGCCTCAACAAACTACGCATACAGTTTAAATCTAATAATGCCATCCAGCTGGTGGCTGTGGCTAAGGACCTCGGGATAATTTAAATCTACCGTTGCGGTTAACCGTAAGGAAATCTTCAAATTAACCCATAGTATTGAATGATGATTTTAAATAGATCATCAAGGGGAGAAATAGGCGTGCCTGGAGGGGTGCGCCTGTTTTATGTTCGACACTACGGGTTTCCGTAAGGAAATCTTACAGATGAGGGTTAGGTTTGAAAGGAATAAACCTGAACCATGAAAAGACTAACTATTTTTCTACTTCTTCTTGTACTCTTATTCCCAAAAGTAAAAGCCCAGGACGACGGAGCCGCGGCTGCGGCTGTCGTGGGTGGATTGCTTGCCATTGGAGCCGGAATAGCTGCCGTTGAAGCCATGAAAGAGCAGGCGGAACTTACCGCTACACAGTGGGTATTGGGCAACCATCCGGAAATGACCAGTTTCTCATTAAAGACTCTGGATTTCGATGGTAAGAAACTGAAGGATATGTCCAATGTCTCGGTGATCACCTACAAAATACAGGAATTCACTCCGGCCGACAAGCCAGAACTTGACGGACACAAGCAGGTGCTGTTTATGTTTACCAGTAGGGGTTGGATAAACGAGTACGGAATCGATTTTAGCAAAGTGCGATGGCATTTAATAGATAACGTTGAATGGATGAATATGATGACGGCCTATGCTATGGTTGCCTCCGGCCAGACTGACCAAATTGAAATACGCGAAACCCTTAAAACAGGAAAGATTGTGAATCGCGGTGTAAAGGTGAGGAGCAGTATGGCCATTCCCTTCTACAAGCTCGAAGGTGATATGTATGTAGTGACCGACTATTCTGATTTTATGAAACTCCTGTACAACGAACGTTCCCTGGGTCTGTTTATTAAGGAGACCGGCGACCTGGTCCAAATTGGCCGTGGGGACATCATCGAGATTCACGAGTTTTTTTATGGGGAGGATTGATAATAAAAGATACTAGATATGTATTTATTTTTTGACACCGAAACAACAGGATTACCAAACAATTGGAAGGCACCTGTAACCGACTTGAATAATTGGCCAAGAATGGTACAGTTGGCGTATTTACTTTATGATGATTCTGGGAATTTGCATGAAAGGGGAGATTTTATAGTTAAACCAGACGGTTATAAAATTCCCAGTGAATCCTCTATAATTCATGGAATATCTCATGAACGTGCTGTGGAGGAGGGGACACCTATAAATCATGTATTATCGAGATTTAATGAACAGATGATTAGGTCGAATTACCTGGTAGCTCATAATATGGCTTTTGATGAGAAAATTGTCGGTGCAGAATTGCTTAGATCAGGTATGAACAATATAGTAGATCAGAAGAGCCGGATATGTACTATGAAGGCTACAACCAATTTTTGTGCTATTCCAGGCTATTATGGTTATAAATGGCCTAAGCTATCGGAGCTTCATTATAAACTATTCGGAACGGACTTTGAAGAAGCTCATAATGCGGCTGTAGATATTGAAGCGACGGCCCGTTGCTTTTGGGAATTGAAAAATATAGGAGTAATTTAATGATCGAAATCATTTTATAAATATTTGAAATAGCGGACATTGTCTATCGGATTTAAAACAAACTAACCTATGAAATCACTACGCCTGGCCATACTGGCCCTGGGATTTGTGGTTACCACCTCTTTTATTAGTGATACCTCCTTAACCGATGTGTATATCTGCAAAGGCCCCTATAGCAAAAAATACCATTACGATAAAAATTGTCGTGGACTGTCCAATTGTTCTACAAGTATTTACAAAATAACCCTTACCGATGCTAAACAAATGGGCCGTTCGCTCTGTGGGTGGGAGGATTAATATGATATTATGAATAGATTTTTAATATTATTGTTCTTAGTAGCAATTTCGATAGAGACAACTTCCCAAAACTTAAACTTAAATGACCTTCATTCTCTT
This sequence comes from Aureitalea sp. L0-47, assembly GCF_026126405.1. Taxonomy (GTDB): domain Bacteria; phylum Bacteroidota; class Bacteroidia; order Flavobacteriales; family Flavobacteriaceae; genus Pukyongia. The sequence goes on along the minus strand of NZ_JAFMTQ010000022.1, from coordinate 19,103 downwards.
TGTAGCAAGTCAAAGTGGGAAACCGTAAATCAAATATTAATCAATAAGGGATGGGAATATTACAGTTCTGAGAAAGGAAACTCTTCAAAATACAATACCATCACATGGTCATATAAGAAAGAGTCTTACAGTGACGAGGCACTAGCCTGGTTTTATTTATATACCTATGAAGGATTTCCTAATAAAGTGTCGTTGTCCTTTTTCAACCAAGAGGGATTTAAGAGATTTCAAAACTCGTTGTCATCTAACGGGTATAAGCTTATAAATAGTAGCATTGAAGACGATGAATTAATTTCATCCTACTCAAATTCACGATATAATTTAACTACATCAACTAAAAAGCGTAAAGAAAACGACTATTCGAACTCATCATTTACGGCTTATCGTATTACAGTTATAAAAAAAGAAAGCATTTATGATCCAAATAATGGTAAAAAAGTAGACACTTACGCAAATGGCAATACGAAAGTTGAATACGTCTTGAAAAATGGCGTACTAAATGGCCCAATTACTTACTTTCATGAAAATGGTATAAAGCAAAAAATCGGATATTATTCTAATGGTAAACCTAATGGAAAGTTTTCCGAGTATGATGAAGATGATAATTTAACAGCTTCATACTCATTTAAAAATGGCTTTCTAGAAGGATTGGCCAAGATTTATGAAAATGGACAAATTTCTGAAGAAAAAAACTACAGAAAGGACGAATTAGATGGAGCTATAAAAAATTATTACTACAACGATCAAGGTGAACTATTTGTGGTAGAGAAGGGATTCTTTAAGGACGGCAAGAAGCATGGTAAATGGGAACTTTCAGCAATTGAGGAGGGAAAGGAGTTACCAATAAATATTACCACCTTCAATTTAGGAAAGAAAGAGGGCTTCTTCCGAGAAGCTAAAGGAGATAGTCTTATAGTTGGTAATTTTAAAAATGATCAGCTTAGTGGTGATTACAGGATTTACTATGATCTTACGAGAATGCTTGTTGGGGGACTTATAAGAACTGATACTACCGATTTAAAGTTACTTACCCAAGGTAAATATCTAAACGGCGAAAGGGAAGGTTATTGGAAGAACTACCACTTGACAGGTAATTTAGCTTCAGAAGGTTACTACAAAGACGGACTTAAACATGGTGAGTGGAAAGATTACTATACTAATTACGTATCAGAAAAAACCAATGAGCAGCTTCCTTATTCGGGTGAATTATTTCTAATTCAGTCTTATGATTATGGTTATTTAGAAGGACAAACCCGACAGTTTTCCTACTTACAAGAAGTAAAATATCCGTGTCCTGAAAAAGAAAAAAGTACTTCGACCAAAGATTCATGTACCCGTTTGTCATATAGAAAGGTAGATCTAAAATCAAATTATAAGAACGATCTTCTTCACGGACCTTATAGTTTAAGAGATTCATTGAATCTAATCGTAGTTGAAGGGAATTACGCGAAGGGGAACAAGCATGGCGCCTGGCTTCAACGATATAATACAGGTAATGAAAATCAACCTTTCTATTATGAAAAAGGTAGATTCGCAAATAACGAACGACATGGCGAATGGATTGGATATTACGATGAGAATTCAATTTCTGTCCGCAAAAATTACACCAATGATAAATTAGACGGTGATTTTATTGAATACGATAATACAGGAAATCCCAAGATTAAGAAAATCTTTTATAAAGATCGATTGAAGGAACTTACCGTATACAGTTCAGAAAATCGAAAGCCGGAGGTTCATTATAAGATTATTAAAGAGGGTATCGTCGATTATCGATTATACAGGACTGTGTTTGATGAGGATGGGTCTAGGACTCTTCAGGAATACTATATGACCAAAAATAAAAGTGACAAGCCAAAAGTAGATCACAATCTAATCGAAATAAAAATTCCAGTTCAGATTTCTTCAAATCCCGATGAAAATTATCCTGACGGTCTTTTTCAAAAATTTGATACGAATGATAGAATTGTAGTTGAAGGCCAGATTGAGGACGGCCAAAACGTGGGCAAATGGGAGTATAATTATTACGATTCAAATGTGAAATTGACGATAAATAACAAAGACAGATTTGATCCAATTCAAGACGGTAGTGAATTCTATTATTTTTTAGATTCCGGAGAACTTTACGAAGGGATATTCACATATTTTGATCCTGAAACCGGAAATAAAGAGGAGCGGAAAATTAAAGATGGTGTGCGAAATGGAATGACTATTTACTATGACGATAATGGGAATAAAATAAAAAAAGTGAAGTATAAGAATGGTGTAATTAAATAAATGTGTAATGAAAAAGTTCTTAAGCTTAATAGGACTAACTATATTGATAGTTTCATGTAAAAATCCACCTGAGCCTACCGTGCTTTATGAGGAGTACAGAAAGAGTGTTGTACTAATTCAGAACTCTTATTATTTCCATACAAGCTTAGATAATGGTTTAGATTTCTATTATAATATTAACAATGATGAACCTGTGTTTTATGAAGATGAAGAAGAAGCAATTCAGAACGCTGCTATTGCTTCTGGAACGGGATTCTTTATCTCTAAAAAAGGAGAGATAGCGACGAATCGGCATGTGGTTTTTCCACTTGAGAAGAGCGACATAGTTGGTGAAAGTATCAATGAATATTTAAATGATCTTAAATACAAAATCAGAAAGGCAATTAATGATAAAGAAATTGAGCAGAGTAAAATTGTAGATCTTCACAATGAGTACTTCGATTATTTAAATTTTGAAGAAAGATCTGAATTAAAAGATAAATACAATACTAATAAGAATGAAGCAATTGAGTTAGAAAGATTATTATATGAACTAGACTTCGATCCGGATAATACCAAAACAGAACTCGTACGGGTTTTTCTTGGAGTTGCATACGATGACACTCATGTAACTGATATAGATGATTATTCCGAATGTGTAGCGACTAAAAAATCATTAGAAGATGATATTGATCTTGCTATAATCCAGCTAAAAGATAAAACAACACCAGTTTCAGTAAACAGGACCTTTGAACTTAACACTTTAGGCGATAAAGAAGCCCTAAGTCTTAATGATCCTGTTTATATGATAGCCTTTAATCACGGAGAATCATTGGCATCCACGGCAGAAGGTATAAAATCGCAATTCACACAAGGCACAGTCACACAAGACCCAGATCAAAACAAGATACTGTATTCAATTCCTACCTTGCCCGGTTCAAGTGGAGGTCCTATTATTGACCAATGGGGTAATCTCGTTGCGATTAATTTTGCAAAAACTGGAGATTTTCAAGGATTTAGTTTTGGAATACCGGTACTAGCCTTAAATGATTTATACAATAACAAGCAGGTTGCCAGTATTGATGAAAAGACCGTTATTTCTCGGATAAAAAATGAAAAAGTTTCTACGCCAAAAAAAGCCCTGGATTATTCCAACGTCATTCGCGAATTTTTGATTGCGGAACAGAAACGGGATTTTGATGCGATCTATTCTTTCTTTTCTCCTAAGTTCAGTAGGTATTATGATATTACTGAACCAACGTTTGCTAAACTGAAAAACCGTTATGAATACCTGTGGGGATTTACTTCTAATTCCAGAAATTACATTCAATCAATCGAAAAGATAAATAACTACACCTACGACCTAAAAACCAACTACAAGTATTTCAACGAACGTAAAGGAAGGGAGTTTAGTGTGCATAGTACTGTTAGATTTCTATTTGATTCCAATGGAAAGATAGTCGAGACTTACGGCGTAAATTGACCAAATAGTTGTTGCCATTTACGCGGTTTCCCGTATTGCCATTGCCCAATGTTTCCGCTATATTTACAAAAACACCGAACCTCCTTATGACCGAAAAAACCCAACAACTGCACGCCCAACTCTGGAACATCGCCAACACCCTGCGAGGTAAGATGGATGCCGATGATTTTAGGGATTATATTTTAGGCTTTATTTTTTATAAATACCTAAGCCGGAAAATGAACTTATATGCCAACGAAATTCTTAAACCGGATGGTATTGAATATAAAGATGTAGAAGATCATCCGCAAAGCGAAGCATATCTAAATGCCATTCGTGATGAGGCTTTGGATAAACTAGGATACTTCCTTTTACCTTCGGAATTGTTTTCTGAACTGGCTAGAAGAGGAAATGCCGGAGGGAAGCATCAATTTATCCTGGGCGATCTCGGCAAGGTACTAAACCATATTGAGCAAAGCACCATGGGGTCTGAGAGTGAAGAGGACTTTGGCAACCTCTTCGAAGACCTTGATTTAACCAGCTCTAAACTTGGGAAAACTGAGAATGATAAAAACGAGCTTATCGTTAGGGTACTAACGCATTTAGAAGAAATCGATTTCGATCTGGAAAACACTGAAAGTGATCTTCTGGGTGATGCCTACGAATATCTTATTGGAAAGTTTGCCAGTGGCGCCGGCAAGAAAGCGGGTGAATTCTATACGCCCCAGCAAGTATCGAAGGTTTTGGCGCAGCTTGTTACCACTGGAAGGGAGAAACTAAAAAGTGTGTACGATCCCACCTGTGGTTCCGGTTCGTTGTTACTGCGGGTGGCAAAGGAAGTCAAAGAGGTGGGTGCGTTTTACGGACAAGAAATGAATCCAACCACCTACAACTTGTGTCGCATGAATATGATCATGCACGATGTGCATTACAAACGTTTCGATATAAAGAATGAAGATACGCTGGAACGCCCACAACATATGGAGATGCGTTTTGATGCTATAGTTGCCAATCCTCCATTCTCGGCCAAGTGGAGTGCGAACCCCTTGTTTATGAGCGATAATCGATTTAGGGATTATGGGAAACTGGCACCCAAGAGTAAGGCCGACTTTGCCTTTGTGCAACACATGATCTACCAACTGGATGACCATGGAACCATGGCAGTGGTATTACCGCATGGAGTTTTATTTAGAGGGGCTGCGGAAGGCCAGATAAGGAAATACCTCATAGAAGAAAAGAATTATCTGGATGCGGTAATTGGATTGCCCGCCAATATCTTTTATGGAACGAGTATTCCAACTTGTATACTGGTGCTAAAGAAGAAACGTGAATATGATAATGATGTGCTATTTATCGATGCCAGCCAACAATTTGAGAAGGTAAAGACCCAGAACATATTACGAGGGGAAGATATCGATAAAATCATTGAGACGTATAGAGAGCGAAAAGAGGAAGATAAGTTTAGTTATGTCGCTGACCTTAGCGAGATAGCTGAAAATGATTACAATCTCAACATCCCTCGTTATGTGGATACGTTTGAAGAAGAAGAACCAGTTAACCTGGCAGCGGTCTCCAAAGGACTCAAAGAGCTTGAAAAAGACATAAAAGAAACCGATATCAGCATAGCCAATTACTGTAATCAATTAGGAATAGATACTCCATTTTAATGGCAACCACACCAATTAAAATAAAAAGCAAGTTAGTTAGGCCTCATAAATCAATTATTGATCCTGCGTTTAATAATAAATCAATACTGGTTGAAAATCCGTGGGAATATGTCGAATTATGGATAAAGCGAAAAGGTAAACACGATGCATTATTTTACTGGTATCAGGCAAGAGGATTTTATAGAGCGACAAAACAATTGCCCAATACTTCTGCCCCATTAGCTGCGTATTATTGTTTTTTAAACGCAACTAAAGCTTTATTGGAGGTCAAAGATGTTTCTTACGCGGAAAAACATGGCGTTACAGGAGAAATAACGGGTAATATGGCTTCATTATCAAATGAACTAATAAAAATATCACCGAATGGGATACTTTCGGAGATGTGTAGGCTATTTGGCGAAGTGGCGAATAATGAAGAGTACACCTTTAAGAATTTAATATATAATTTGAATTATGTGCATCGCGCTTATGACATAACTTACAGTAGTGATCCAGAATTGTTCTTTCCTATTTCTAACCCCCATTTTGTAAAGATATCGGGACAAGACCGTGCTTATTTTCAAGCCGAAATTGTAGCTGAGAATTATAAAAATGGTCGGACAATTAATAAACTTCCCTCTAGATTCGAAAGAGACATGGGAGTTACTGATAAATATATTATTAGAAGACGAAAAAGATTTAAATGGAAGAATGGTCAAGCAAACAAAGCGAAGAATTTAGAAAGACTAAAGAATTACAATAATAAGGTTCGGAGAGATATTCATTATATCGTTGGTAGCCATGATTTATGGTATTTTAAAAGAGGAGGGACAAATAATTTAATTGATCGTAATCCTATGTGTATAACATTTGCCTTAATGCATCGGTTAAGTGAATTATCACGATATAACCCACTACGTCTCAAAAAACATTTTGATAACCAGCAAAATTGGCTATTATCAGAATTTATAAACTTAGCTCCAAAACAATTTATTTATGGGATTGCTTGTGAAATTACTGGAAAAGAATTTAAAATGCCTGGAATCCGAAAATGACCGAAGTAATATTACATCAGAAAACACAAAAGAGACTTCTGCCCAAATTACGTTTTAAAGAGTTTGATGGGGAGTGGATAGAAAAAAGGTTGGGAGAAATGTCAACTGGTATTTCTTATGGTATTGGAGCTGCTGCGACGGAATTTGATGGAATCAACAAATATTTACGTATAACTGATATTGATGAGGAATCAAGGGAATTTAAGCCAAATCCCTTAACCAGCCCTGAAGGAGAATCTGTTGATAAATACAGATTGAAAGAAGGAGATATCGTATTTGCTAGGACTGGGGCAAGTGTAGGGAAATCTTATCTCTACAATAAATTAGATGGAATCCTAATATATGCAGGTTTCCTAATAAAATTTCACATTTCAAAGGCTGACCCAAGATTTATCTATGCTCTGACCTTTAAAGAGTCTTATAATAAGTGGGTGCATGTATATTCAATGCGCTCGGGACAACCGGGCTTAAATGCTGAAGAGTATAAAGAGCTAAAACTTAATATCCCCTCCCTCTCCGAACAACAAAAAATAGCCTCCTTTTTATCTGCTGTGGATAATAAAATACAGCAGCTCACCAAAAAGAAAGAATTACTCGAACAATATAAGAAAGGTGTGATGCAAAAGCTCTTTAGCCAGGAGATCCGGTTTAAGGATAAGGATGGTAAGGGGTTTCCCGAGTGGGAGGAAAATTCATTCAGAGATTTGTATTCTTTTATTCCAACGAATTCATTATCAAGAGATAAGTTGAACTATGAATCTGGCTTCGTTTATAATATTCACTATGGAGATATTCATACCAAGTTCAAAACAGCTTTTGTTTTAAAAGACGAAAAGGTTCCTTTCGTAAATGATGAAGTTAATCTTTCAAAAATCAAATCAGATTCATTTTGTAAAAATGGTGATTTAGTTATAGCTGATGCCTCTGAAGATTATGTCGATATAGGTAAGACCATAGAATTAATTGATTTGGAGGATGAACAAGTTTTAGCGGGACTTCATACATTTCTTGCGCGTCCAAAAACATCAAAAACAACAATTGGATTTTTTAGTATTCTGCTTCAATCATGGAGTATGAGAAAGCAAATTATGGTTATCGCCCAGGGGACCAAAGTCTTGAGTTTATCTACTTGTAGAGTGGGTAAATTGAAATTAAAACTACCTGTTATTCAAGAACAACAAAAAATTGCTGCTTTCTTATCGAGTATCGATACCAAAATAGACGGTGTGAACCAACAAATCACTCAAACGCAACTATTTAAGAAGGGGTTGTTGCAGCAGATGTTTGTTTAAAAATATAGTTATGGATGCCATTTCAGAAATAATAAAAACAATGAATAACACTAGTTCTAGCGTTAACCCAACAGAAATTTATAATGAAGGTTGGATGACAAGAATGTTAATGTATTATTCTGTAAAGGAAAAATTAAAGTTTAAAGGTATAGACTTCACAAATAAAAGATGGACATCAGAAGCTTTAATTTCAAGTCCATTTGTTTCTGCAAAATCCAAAAGAGAAGGCTACACCCATCCAGATATTGCAATCGGAGATTTTAAAATTGATTACAGTGTTAGTGGAAAACTAGAGATGGCAAATGCACATGAGTTTGGAATAATTGAAGCAAAAATGAAGAGTCAACTAAGTAAAGAAACAAAAAATGCTAAGGGCTTTAATCAGGCCAGCAGAAATGTTGCTTGTATTGCACATAATACACCAAAAGAATGCAAGACTTTCTTTTTTGTAGTACTACCCAAATCTAATCGTGATCGTAAAAAAAGAGATGGCACAACTATTAAAGATTTGGTTAGTAAAGATACTATTGAAAGACAAATTACACAGAGGGTAAAATCACATAACGATGCCAATCAAGATCAACAAATAGATGATAATCTTATTGAACGTGTTAAACAATGCAAATTAGAGGTAATTACATATGAAGACTGGATTAAGGCATTCAATAATATTAAAATCAAAGAAGAACTAAACGAGTTTTATGATGCTTGTAGATTTCATAATAAAGTTAAACCCTTGCCAACAGTTTAAGAAAGTGCTGTTGTAGCAGATGTTTGTTTATTAGGGGAGAAAGTAAAAAACATAAATGAACTGGCTCTAAAACGATGTAAATGTATGTTTTTCAGTTCTTGTGACGAATTGCATGTAGTAATGGAATTTATCAAACAACACAGGCCTTTAGAAAATTCAGATAATTATGTACAGAATTAATCGAGAACAGAACAATATTTCCAAACTTGAAGAAAGGAAGTTTAGTGAGCTTCAATTTAAAGAACGAGAAAACCTCCAGGAATGGATCGCCAAGAATCCCGAGATTTTGGGAGAGGATTTGTTGATTATTCAAAAAGAATTTGATGGTTTTAATGATACTCAAGAGCGACTGGATCTGTTGGCTTTAGACACAGGAGGAAATATCGTTGTGATAGAAAACAAATTGGACGATTCAGGCCGAGATGTAGTTTGGCAAGCTCTTAAATATGTTTCTTATTGCTCAACGCTTTCTACGAGTCAAATCATAAAGATTTATCAAGACTATCTCGACGGACAAGGTTTAGAGGAAAATGCAAAAGATAATATTCTGGAATTCCTGGATATTGACGAAGACGGTTTGTTGCTCAATCGAAACGACCAGCGAATTATTTTTGTTGCCAATAATTATCGTAAGGAAGTAACATCGACAGTACTTTGGCTTCTACAGCACAGTGTGCAGGTTCAGTGTTTTCGAGCTATTCCATATGGCAGAGGAGAGGAGTTGTTCTTACAGATCGCACAAATTATTCCATTGCCTGAGACCAAGGAGTTCATGATAGACGCGATGGAGAAGGAGCTGGAAGAAAAATCCAAAAGCAAAAAAGTTGCGGAGACTGAAACCAGACTTGTTGAGTTCTGGAATAAGCTAAAAGCGGAATTGAGTGTTCGAAAAATGGATTTGTTGGACAATGTCACTGCAAAACCCTATTTCAATATTAGCACTTTAAGAGGAAGAGCATCTTTTGGGTTTTGCATTGGCAGAAAGGGATATCGCGTCGAACTTTACATATGGCAAGATGAAGAAAAGCACTTGATCGAGGCTATGAGTGAGTATAAAAGTGAAATTGATGAAAAATTTACACTTGGTGAGATTCAATGGGAACGTTTAGAAGGCAAAAAGGCCTCTAGAATTAAATTTGAGAAGACTGCCTTAGAAATTACAGGAGATGCCGATGGTTGGCGTAATAAGAAAGACGAAGCATTTATAAATTGGTATTGTGATGCCATGAAGGAGTTTTATGATGTGCTCTTGCCATATTGGACGAAAGTAAATAATGAGGTTTAATATTAAGCGCATAATTAATTATAAAAGGGTTGTCGCAATTGATGTGTTTACAATTAATACTCTGTATATCAATATGATAAATAAAATTATATGCAAAATGTTTTGCATAATGGCATCAAATTTGTACATTTGTCGTAACAGTACACACCACGCTACCCATAAGAACAGCGTCCCAGGGTGTGTCTTTTGCTTTTAAAGAATAATATTTAACCTCCCCGGCATAGTTTTCTATGTCGGGGTTTTTTGTAAGGTATGTTTAATAAACCAGCTACTACTATAGACCAGCAACTTGCGTTGCTAGCAAAACGAGGATTGGAAATTGACAATGAAGCTTTAGCAAGACATTACTTAAGTCATGTAAGTTATTATCGTCTAGGGGAGTATTGGTATGTAATGCAGGCAGACAAAGAAACTCATCAATTTAAGGATAAAAGCAAGTTTAGTGATGTTGTTAATCTCTATAATTTTGATAGAAAGCTAAGAATACTCCTGTTCGATGTAATAGAGAAAATTGAAATAAGCCTAAGAACCAAGCTTATATATCATTTATCACATGAATTCGATCCTTGGTGGTTTCAAAACTTTGAGATCTTTGAAGATAGTTTAGCCCTAACAAGAACCTTGACAAATCTGGAAGAGGAAATTTCTCGAACCAAGGATATTACGATTAAGAATCACAAGAAAAAGTATAAAACAGACGGGAGATTTCCCCCTTCATGGAAGAGCTTGGAACAAACAACATTTGGTGCACTTTCAAAACTATATGGAAATTTAAAACCAAGTGCAAAATCCAAAGATATAATCGCTCAGGAATTGGGAGCTGTTAACCATACATATCTAAAGAGTTGGCTTCAAAGTATAGCTCAAATCCGTAATTTTTGTGCACATCATTCTCGCTTATGGAACCGGAACTTGCCTGGAACGGTGAGATTACTTCCAAATCCACCAAACCCATGGATTAATGACATAGCAAACGTCCCAAAACAACATGAAAATATTCATTTATATGTTCATATGTGTCTGATGCGATATCTGTTATATACAATAGCTCGAGAGAACACATTTAATAAGAACTTGAATGACTTGTTCGTGGAATATCCTAACGTTGATCCAAATGCCTTGGGTATGAAAATAAATTGGCAAAAAGAGCCACTATGGACCTATAGCTAAATATAGATGGATAAATTAACAAAGCGAATTGAATTTTAAGTGGCATTAAGAAATGTATGAAAGGTAAATTTCTAAATAACGAAATCTGGATCCTTACTTTTGGAGGGGGCTTTCAACGCGCCAATATCTACAAGAAGAATCATCCGGAAACTGTAAGAACAGCTTTTCGATCTGCATTGAGAAACAAAATTGAAGAATTGGTTTCCAAAGATTATAAAGTTTCAGTATTCGAAGATAGTCATATAGAGAACATCCAAAGTCTGGTTACATTCTCTAAGAATTTAAAAGTGGCGAACGTAAGCATTCCAATAAATTTTGGTGTGGCACAAAAGCTTCTCAATCTGTATTTGAAATATCAGTGGTGTTTAGGAAATCTAAAAGAGAATCCACCTCACTTTCCGGTGGATCGTCTAATTCAGATAGAATTAAACAAGGAAGCAAAAAAAATGAATCTGCCGCGTCTAAAAGTTGAAGCCTGGACGCAATTTGAAGATGATGTGAACTACAGAAAAATAATTGATCATGCGAAAGCGATTCGGGATCGAAAAGACAAAAAGCTGTCTTTAGCCGAATTAGAGCTTTCTATTTTTGAACGTCAAAGTAATAGAGATGCTAGCCGATATTAAGCAGGTACTAACAGATAGCAAAAGAATTGTGGCCCACCAAAAAAAGTTGGAGCAACTACGGGGCGAGCATTTCAATATTTTCTCTATTCTCAAAGTGGAGTCTCAAGAAAATGACACTCATAGTGCATTCCTTGGAGAACTGCTTAATCCCAAGGGATCACATTTAATGGGGCCCAAATTTCTATCGTTATTCTTAAATGAGATTGGTGATAATTCTATCGAGTTATCTAGCGCCAGACTCACCCTTGAATATTATGTTGGATCGGCCAACATGAGCACAAATACCGGAGGACGTATCGATATATATATCTGGGACGCCTTAGGGAATAGCCTTTCGATAGAGAACAAAATATACGCAGGAGACCAGGAAGCGCAATTAAAGCGTTACGCGAATCACAACAAAGAAAAAAATACTGTGTTTTATCTTACTCTTAACGGAGATGATGCCAGCGAAGAAAGCAAAGTCGACTTAAAGCTAGATGAAGATTATTACTGCCTATCATATAGAACGAATATTATCGATTGGCTCGAAGCTTGCCTAAAAGAAGCCACAGACCAGCCTATTCTTAGGGAATCGATTAAACAATACATTATACTCTTGAAAAAACTGACCGATCAATTATCTAATAAGGACATGGAAAACGAGATCAAGGAAATTCTTCGGAAAAATTACACAACAGCGAAACACATTGAGGCAGGTATAAAAGATGTGGAGGTAGAAGCTGTGAACGATTTTCTAAATGAACTAAAGGCCAAACTCAAGGAGAATTTGGATCACGCCTGGACTATATCGATCGACGAGGATATTTCGATTAGCTGGAAAGGATTGGATATAGTTCATAATACGTGGGGCGAGGGTATTCGTATAAAATTAGAAGGTCAGTCAAAAATGCCAGGGCACGATAGCGTATATGGTATAAAGGCGCATGATAAGAAATGGGATCGTGTTGATGTTAAGGCAAGATTAGCTCATATTGATTTCCTGCAGAGTGGTTACTTGAATCCGGATACTGGCCCTATTTTAAGACTGCATTACAATTTAGTAAAACTGAGGAAAGAAAAAAATTATTCGTGTCAGAGCAAAGAATAACGCTGGTTGAACAAATAGCAAGTAAAATGTTGGAGTTGGCAAGAGCCGTTGAAATTCCACTCTCAGAAGTAAAAGCAATTTAGGATGTCGGCCCAAAGTGAAGCCATACTTGAACAAAACTTAATAAACCAACTCGTTGGTTTAGGGTATACTTTGGTCAACATACCGAATGGACAGGAGTTGATGATAAATCTCAAAAGTCAACTCGAAGCGTTTAACGGCACTACATTTTCAGATAAGGAATTCGAGGCCATTTTAAATCATCTCGCAAAAGGAAATGTATTTGAAAAAGCAAAAACATTAAAAGATAGATACAGCCTAACACAAGACAATGGTGATACTTTTTATGTGCGTTTCTTCAATAGTGAAGACTGGAATCAAAACCTGTTTCAGGTAACCCACCAGATTGCACAAGAAGGAACCTATAAAAATCGCTATGACGTCACACTGCTAATTAACGGCCTGCCGCTGGTGCAGATAGAACTCAAACGTCGTGGTCTGGAAATTAAAGAGGCCTTTAACCAGATTAATCGCTATCAGCGACATTCCTTTTGGAGTAACTACGGTTTGTTCCAATATGTTCAGTTGTTTGTAATTAGTAATGGGGCGAACACCAAATACCTTGCTAATAACAAACTGCAATCCGTTAAGCAGACCTTTTACTGGGCAAATGAGGATAATAGAAATATTACAGAACTTGAAGATTTTGCGTCTGCATTTTTGAATCGAGATCATTTGGGTAAGATGATAGCCAACTACATCGTTCACAACGAAACATTCAAAACCCTAATGGTATTAAGGCCTTACCAGTACTATGCCACAGAGAAAATCATTAAACAGGTGGCTACTTCAAATGATAACGGCTATATCTGGCATACTACGGGTTCAGGTAAGACATTGACCTCTTTTAAGGCGAGCCAGATTGTAATGGATATGCCGGGCGTATTCAAGGTGGTATTTGTAGTTGATCGTAAAGACCTGGACTACCAGACCATGAAGGAGTTCAATAGCTTTAAAAAAGACAGTGTAGACGTAACAGACAATACACGATCCTTAGTTCGACAATTAACAGACGGCACTAAATTAGTCCTTACCACAATTCAGAAACTCAATAATGCCATTCGCAAAGTGCGATATGAGAAAAGTCTAACCCATTTGAAGGACGAAAGAGTGGTGTTCATTTTCGATGAATGTCATCGTTCGCAATTCGGAGATACTCATAAACGCATTACGGAGTATTTTACAAATGCACAATTATTCGGTTTTACCGGTACTCCCATTTTTGCTGAAAATGCCAGTAAAAATGAACTTGGGAAACGTACCACCAAAGATTTATTTGGGAACTGTCTTCATAAATATGTGATCACCGATGCTATTCGCGATCAAAATGTCTTAAAGTTTGGAATAGAATATATAGGCAAGTACAAAAAAAAGAAGACAAATACATTGCTGGATATCGAGGTTGAAGATATCGATAGAGCGGAGGTATACAAAGATCCTGGTAGAATCGAGAAAATCGTTGACTACATCATTAAATATCACAATCTCAAAACATTTTCAAAGGAGTATTCTTCGCTTCTGGCGGTAAGCAGTATCGAAAACCTCATTACCTATGTTGATTTGTTTAAGCAAAAGAAGGTTGCAGGGGATCACGATATGCGGATTGCTACAATTTTCACCTATGGAAATAACGAAGACGATGATGATGCTCAGGATTTTCTACCTGGAGATGACATGTCCATGGCAGCCGAACCCAAAGCCAAATACGGGTCAAGTCATACAAGAGACAAATTAGATGAATACATCGCCGATTATAATAAGATGTTCCAAACCAGTTTTTCAACCAGGGACAGTGAACAATTTGAAAATTACTTTAAGGATATCAGTCAGCGGTTAAAGGATCGAGAAAAACAAAATTTCCACGATAAAGATCGCCTAGACCTGGTTGTTGTCGTCAACATGATGCTCACTGGCTTCGATGCAAAAAAAGTGAATACCCTATATGTTGATAAGAATTTAAGGCATCATGGGTTAATACAAGCCTATTCACGAACGAATCGCATATTGGGAGAGAAGAAATCGCAAGGTAATATACTTTGCTTTAGGAACTTGAAAAAAGCTACTGATGATGCAATAACATTGTTTTCCAACAAAGATGCTATCGAGGAAATTATCTTACCTCCTTATGAAAAAATTGCGAAGAAATTTGATGAGGCTTTGGACGCACTTTTAAAAATTACACCCACCTACAAGCATGTTGATGATCTGCTTGGAGAAGATCAAGAATTGAAATTCGTTCAAACCTTTAGACGCCTATTGCGAGCAAAGAACGTCTTGGAATCTTATGTGGATTTCGATTGGGAGGATCTGGAAATTACTCAGGACGAGTTCGATAATTTCAAAAGTAAGTATCTCGATCTGTACGACAAGGTGAAAAGCGATACTCAGAAACATAAGGATTCCATCTTGGATGATATTGACTTTGAAGTGGAGCTCATTCATAGAGATCAGATAAATGTAGCTTACATTCTCAAGTTACTAGCACAACTGAGCGAAGAGAAAACGCCTTCCGAGGCTGAAAAACAGAAAAAAGCAATTAAGGAGCTCTTAAGTGGGGAGGTTGAATTACGCAGCAAACGACTTCTGATAGAGAAATTTATCGAGGAAAATTTACCACAAATAAGGGATGCGGATAATATTCAGGATGAATTCGAGAAATTCTGGCAAGAGCAAAGAGTCCTTGCGCTCGATGAAATATGCCAAGAGGAAAATCTTGATCGAGTACAATTCAGTAATTTGATGGAGACGTATATCTATACCTCTCAAACGCCAGTTCGTGACGATGTCTTTAAATGTTTAGAAAGTCGCCCCAGTGTGTTAAAAGCACGTGAGATAGGAGAGCGGATCATAAACAAAATGAGGGAGTATGTAGAGTTGTTTGTGAGGGGGGTTGGGTAGGCAATAGTTAATCATCGTTTTATGAAAAAAGGTAATCACGTATTTGCAATCGAAGGTGAGTGGGATAATAGATTAGATCAAGATCTTACTATTAAATCTGCGCTTGACTTACTAAAAGAAGTGTGTAGTATTGAATATATCTTTAGAAAAGTAAATACCGTAGATAGCCTTATAGCTTATTTGGAATCATCCACAGCTGCTAGTTATAAAAAATACGGAGTTATTCTAATTGCCTCACATGGATCTCGTAATGATATCGAGTTATCTAAGAATGAATCCATAAGTATTGAAGATTTAGGTGATAAATGTCGAGGATGGTTTAAAGGTAAAATGGTTCACTTTAGTTCTTGCGGAGCGTTACAAAATGGAAAAGTTATAGAGAAATTTAAACAAATTACAGGAACAAGAATGGTGAGTGGTTATAGTAAATCGGTCGACTTTCTGGAGAGTTCCTTATTGGATATTGCATTAATTAATAGTTTTTACAAAAACAATAGTCCTGTAAAAACGGGTAAGCACTTAAAACGATATTACCCGGAATTAACAAAATCATTGGGTTTCAGAATACTTTAAATATAAATATCTCTATTTCCATATTTAATTAATTCCCCCGCCCCCTCTTTACATCCTGGTTACTCCTACCACGGTTTAAGTTATCGCGGTGATAGGTGTCGATACGATCGCCATAGTAATCGTTGATATGAATAAAACGCGACCTGCGTAAGTTCACTTCACGGAATCGAGGCGGTAGCACATTCACAGTGATCCACACTCCATTCTCAAAATAGATATACTGCCGCAAGGAAAGGTCGTAATAGATCAGGTAATCGGGGAAGTACACATAGCGCACTACCTCCACACGATTGGGATAGAACCAGCCCGGCGGTGTTGTTTGTACCCTGGACGAAAAGATCACAGGTCCGCAGGAAGCCAGTAGCAGAAACCCGGCCAACAACCAGATCCTGCTCAATAAATTAATAGATTTCATAACACTGCTTTTTAACTTTTCAAGCTAAGGAAACAACAATATCCACGCAATGATACCGGTCATAGGAGGGCGGATAAACGGGATAATGAAGCATTAGCGGTAGTGAAATTTGCCCGCCAAACAGCGCTATTCTCTTTATATTACTATTTTAGTATTCATGAAAAAACTCAAATTCCCCACCGCACAAACCATTCTTTTGCTTATCGCCGGGCTGGTAACCCTGCTTACCTGGGTAGTGCCCGCCGGGCAGTACGATACCCTGGGCTACGATAGCGATGCAGAAAGCTTTGTAAGAACCCACGCGGAGGGGACGGAGACACTGCCGGCCACGCAAGAGACGTTGGAGACCCTGGAAGTAAAGATCCCGGTGGAGAAATTTACCTCCGGGGATATCTATAAACCCATTAACATCCCGGGCACCTACCGTGAAGTGGAGGCCAAACCACAGGGCTTTGGGGCTTTTATTCAGTCGCCCGTAAAAGGGATCATAGAATCGGCAGATATTATTTTTCTGGTGCTCTTTATCGGTGGGCTCATTGGCATTATGAATCGTACCGGGGCCTTCGATGCAGGGATCTCCTGGCTGGCCAGGGTATTGAGGGGTAGGGAATACCTGCTTATTATACTGGTTACAACACTTATCGCAGCCGGAGGGACCACCTTCGGTCTCGCAGAAGAGACCATGGCTTTTTACCCCATCCTGATACCCGTCTTTATCGCCGCAGGCTACGACGCCATGGTGGGGCTGGCCTGTATTTTCTTGGGTTCGGCCGTGGGTTCCATGTGCTCCACTGTGAATCCGTTTTCCACCATCATCGCCTCTGATGCTGCGGGGATCAACTGGACCTCGGGTTGGGAGGGGAGAGCGATCATCCTCGTCATTTGCGTTACCATCACCATACTCTATATCCTCCGCTACGCGGCCAGGGTAAAGAAAGATCCCAGTCGGTCCATCATCTTCGAACACAAGGAACGCATTGAAAAGATGTTTGGTCTTTCACATGCACAGACCAACGCCAAACTCACCGGCAGACTCCGACTTATCATCGCCATCTTCTCCCTCAGTTTTATCATCATGGTTATTGGCGTTTCCATGCTGGACTGGTGGTTTGTGGAAATGACCGCTACCTTCCTGGTAGGGGCCATCCTAATCGGGATTGTGGGTAAGATCAAAGAATCCGACTTCGTCGAGGCCTTTTCCAATGGGGCAGGAGCCCTGCTGGGTGTGGCCTTTATCATTGGGATCGCACGTGGGGTCTCCGTCATCATGACCGACGGACTCATAAGCGACACCATGCTCTACAACGCCTCCGGACTTACCACGGGTATGGAGAAAGGGGTATTCTCAAACGCCATGTTCCTTATCTACAACGGACTCTCATTCTTTATCCCTTCCTCTTCGGGTATGGCGGTACTCACTATGCCTATCATGGCACCCCTTGCCGATACGGCCGGTGTAGCGCGTGAAGTTGTGGTGAATGCTTATATGTATGGTATGGGACTCTTTTTCTTTATCAACCCAACCGGTCTTATCCTGGCAGCCCTGGCCATTGTTAAGGTTGGGTTTAATAAGTGGCTTAAGTTTATTATGCCGTTGTTTTGGATATTGCTCATTACCTTAATGGGGTTTTTGACAATAAGTGTTTATATCTAAATCTTTCTCTTCATTTTCTTTGCTCGTCCAGATTCTTTTATGTTCTTTTTCCATCGATGAAAAAGAACCAAAAAATCTAGCGCTGCAGAGCCCTTGTTCACCCGCCATGTCTTTACCTCGCAACTAAAAGAACTCACCACCTATGGTGGTTCAAACAGCTTTTAGTTGTCCTCTCGGTTGCATCCGGCGGGTCCCGAAGTCGTCTCTGAGGCGCGATTTTGGTCTAGGCCAAAACTAAAACATGTTGCTTCGTTTTTACTTACTCTTTAAGTTTATATTTCTGTGTTCGTGAATCTTCGATTTCGGTAGGAATTTTTGCTTGCACTATATTCTGACGTAAAGGGTATTAGCTGTAAATTTCGATTTTTAACTGAACCATGAAAATCTTTTTCCGCAGTATAGCTATTCATTTTCCGTTAAAAATTCCGGGTGCCTGGGTGGAATTTAGGAAAATGAATAGGGTTTCAAAGTGCGATAGCAACTTTGAAAATACCTCTGGAAAAAGGCTCCTTTTTTTATTTCTTTTTTTGGAGAAGCAAAAAAAGGAAAGAAAGAAGATTTGGGCAATGCAAAAAAGAAGAGAAAGAACCTGTCATCACAAGCTTCTCGATTCATCCGCCATGCTTCGACTCCGATCGAGACGACACTTTGAACTTCACACATCCGACATCCACACCTTCCGAAGCGAACGAAGTTTGCGAAGGGAGACTGGACAACAAGAAGGTTATGAGTTTAGAAGCTTAAGAGTTTAGTTTGCTTCAAACTTCGAACTTCAGACTTACAATAAACAATAACAATAAACAATAATTAATAGTTTAAGCCGAGATTCTTCGCTGCGCTCTGAATGACAACCAGACACCGGACACCCGA
>NZ_JAFMTQ010000021.1 GCF_026126405.1 Aureitalea sp. L0-47 | reverse complement strand
AACGGTAACCCGATGCCATCGAGTGATTACTGGTTTGTGGTGGAATACACCGAGGAAGAGGTCCGAAAGGAGTTTAAAGGACACTTTACCCTAAAACGATAGCTATTTACTATGAAGATAAAAAAGACCTACTTTATTCTATTCCTGCTCTTGGGCTCGATGATACACGCACAGGATGGTATTCCAGTGTATTCCGATTACTTTGCGGATAACCTGTATCTATTGCACCCTTCTATGGCAGGAGCCGCCGCGCATAATCAACTTAGGCTTACGGCGAGACAACAGTGGTTTGATCAGGACGAGGCACCTAACTTACAGACCTTAAGTTTTAATGCGCGCTTAGGAGATCGTTCCGGTGTTGGAGCCATTGTATTTGCCGATAAGAACGGGTATCATTCTCAAACAGGGGGTTATTTGACCTATGCTCACCATATCATGTTCTCAAGAACTGAGGTAGATTTAAATCAGTTATCTTTCGGATTGAGCGCTGGATTGGTCCAATCCAGATTGGATGAAACCGAATTCGATCCCAACGATTTCGACCCGGTCATTGCAGGCATCATTCAGAGTAGCTCTTATTTTAACCTGGATGCAGGGGTGTCCTATAACTTCGTAAACTTTTCAGGTCATTTTACCGTAAAAAACATCATTTTTCAGAACAGGAACCTGTTTTCAGAAAATTTCGAACCAAATAATCAACGTCAGTACCTGTTCTCAGCTGCTTATGCAATAACGGGTGGCCCGTATTCTCAATGGGCGTATGAACCTTCCGTATTATTCCAGTGGAGAGAACGTACCGGTGAACAAGCATTGGATACGAATATTAAGGTATACAGGACCATGGATTTCGGACAACTTTGGGGTGGTATTTCTTACCGAAGAAGTTTCGATGGTTCCGAATTTCTTGATGGAACTGAAGTGAGCACCCAGAAATTGCAGTACTGGACACCTGTAATAGGTGTTAACTATAAAAAATGGTTGTTTGCCTATACGTATTCATACCAGGCTGGAAACATTCGGTTCCAGAGTGGTGGATTCCACCAGATAACCTTAGGGTATGATTTCCTCGGGAACAGACCACAAACGTATTCGTGTAATTGTCCTGCAATTAATTAAAATAAAAAAAGCCCTGCAATTGCAGGGCTTTTTTTAGCGGATTTCATTATTCATCCCACTTGTAATCCTTCTTCTCCGCTTGCTTCCTCAGGGCTTCGATCATTGCGCTTTCCAGGGCGTTATCCCCATCTTTCTTCTGTTCCGAAATATACTTGCGCCTTTTCTCATTTAATTCGGCGATTTCCTCCTGAATTGACTCCCGCTCCGCACGTTGCTGTGCAACATAGGCCTTGATCTCCGCTTTGGTTTTATTCTTCAGGTTGTCCGGTAGATCTTCGTTCTTCAATTTATCATAGCTAAAGTCCTCTTCTTCTTCGGCATCCACGAGATCCCAACTACTGTTCTTGTACAAGTGAGAACTCTTCGAAACAGTTCGGCTAACCGCATTGGCGCCACCATATTCGGCGGCATTGGCATCCTGTTCTGCCTGCATGGCAATCTTCGAACGACCTCGTCTGCCATAGGGAATGTAGGTGTTGTTGAGCTTTACGTTTAGCTGAAGAATGATATCATCATAAGGCGAAGCGATGTGAACCGTGTGCTGATTGTGATTGATTGCCATATAATCACCATAGGCCAGTTGTGCCCCATGCTGCCATTTCGAGGATATTCCGTGATTATAGTCACCACAGAAAATGGTATTGACAACGATGTCTTTTTCTTTCGCTTCTAGCGCGGCATCTTTGTAATTTATCTTACCCTGAGTAAATGGCTCGTTACCGGCAATGAAGATCATTTTCAGGTCGTCTGCGTCATTGCCCCAGTCCAATTGCTTGATAGACTTATGGATCACAGTTCCACAGTATTCACTTCCTCCATTTGTTGTAAGTGAGAATAGTTCTTTCGATACATCGTCAAGGTCCTCTGTAAAACCGAGGATCTTTCTCACGTAACCATCTCTGGAGTTTAATCCGTCATTTCCGTATTCGTAAAGGGCAATTTGAAGATTCGGACTCTGGTTTCTGCATTTGGCATAGGAAAGTTCGTTCACGATCTCCCAAAGTTGGGCTTTGGCCTGGTCTATGAGTCCGTCCATACTATTGCTGGTATCAAGAAGCAATGCCACTTTTATATAATGTTTGTTTGCCACCGGCGAATGTGCAGGGGCATTTTCTACCAGGGTCAACTCTTTGCTCGTATCTGCTTTACAGGAAAATGATAAAACGATGGCGAATAGTAATACAAATAACTTATGTGTTTTCATCTTTTAGAAATTTAATTTTATTCAGAAATTAAACCTTGAAATCAATTGTTTCAAAGGGTTCGGGTATTATTGATTTTACAGTAAAGCTATCACCAACTTCATTCCGAAAAAACCTGAGATGAGGGAACAGTTACTTTCAATTAGTGAAAGTAACATGGGAAATAGGCAAACGCTGTTTTGGACCAGATTTTGAGGTGATTCTGGTCCATGACGATTTTTCAAACCCACCTAAAGTGTGTAAGTTTACTATTCGGAACCCATGAGGAATTTTTATATCATACTATTTGCGCTACTAATCGCCCTGCCTGCAATAAACGGACAGGTGCAACGCAATTCTCCTGACGATTTTGTGCTGAAGGGAATTGTGGTTGAAGAGGACAGCAATGATCCTATTCCAAGGGTAAACATTGAGATCGTCGGAGGGGGTTATACAACCACCAACGGCGCCGGAGAGTTCGCTATTTCGGCTAAAATTGGCGATGAATTAATTGTTCGCAGTGACGATTTCGAAACTGTGTATTATACAATTAAAAAGAAGCAGGATGTAACCATACGTGTAAAGGACGAAATTACCCTTGAAGAGAATATCCCGGTAACGACTACAAGTAGAAACGAGGCCGAAAGTAACTTCAATACGTTTATTGATTCTGCGAAATACTTTCTGAAAAAAGACGCCAGGAAAAGTATCGAATATGTTACCCGTAGCCTGGAAGTGGTGCCGGGAAGAGCCTCCTCACGACGACACAATAGCATCGCTTTTGAAACTCTTGGAGATGTAAATCTACACTGGAACCAACCCGATCTGGCCGTCGATAATTATAAGAGTAGTATTTCTTCACAATCCCGAACGGATGTGAGAATCAAGCTAGGAGCTGCTTATATGGCCAGTAATAATTACCAGGAAAGTATCGCCTTATTCGAAGAGTTGCTAAAGGTGAAATTGTCCAACTACCAAAGAGTAGAGGTCTATGAAGGTCTGGGGGATACATACAGGGCTATTGAAGATATTGAAAAAAGTGTTTTTAATTATCAGGAGGCGCTTGACATTGCCAACCAACATAAGATCACACCTAAGATAACCGATCTGAACTCGAAGATTGGGGAGGCCTACGCAAAAGGTGGAGCACCGGTCCAGGCGGAACAATACTTCGATAATTCGCTTATCCTGGCAAAGAAGCAAAATAAAAAGAGGGCAGTGATCGAACAGAACAAAGTAGCCGATTTCTACAATCAGAATAGTGACTTCGAAAAGGAGATAAAGCTACGAACCGGAATCCTGGAAGGGGTTTCAAACCTCGAGGAGGATTCGCTTGAAGATGAGGAAGCCGAAGAGATTAGTCCGCAACGACAGAACTATAAGATTGCTAACGCCTACGTTGCCCAGGACAAATATGAAGATGCAATCCCCTTCCTTGAAAAGAGTATAGAGGAAGCCGATAAGAAAGAGGATCTTGTGGTTCAGAAGGACGCTACAAGGAAGCTGTCGGAAGTGTACAAGGGGATAGGAAATTTTGGCAAGGCGGCAGAAAATTATGAGAAATACGTAGAAGTTGTTGATGAACTATACATCAAGAAGGAACAGGAATTGTCGCAGGCGGCACGTTTCAGCAGGGAGATCGCTCTAAAACAAAATAGGATCACCAGTCTTGAAAATGAGCGGGTACTGAACGAGAGTCGATATAAATTGGCCTTTGAGAACCAGGAACTTATTCAGAAAAACAACCGTATTCAGAAATGGATCATTGGCTCCTTGATTCTAGTTGCGGTATTACTTTTACTAACTGCTTACTACCAGTACAAGAACGTCCGACAACAGAAGTACGCCAACAATCTTCTGGCTTTGAAGTCACTAAGAACACAGATGAATCCTCATTTTATTTTCAACGCGTTGAATTCCGTAAATAGTTTTATTGCCAGTAATGACGAGAGGACAGCCAACAAATACCTCAGTGATTTTTCACAGCTAATGCGGGCGGTATTAGAGAATAGCGAGGAAGATTTCATTCCGCTCGCAAGTGAAATTGAATTGCTGAACATGTATACGAAGTTGGAACACTTCAGGTTTAAGGATAAGTTCGAGTACGAGTTTACAGTGGATGAGAACATCAATATGAAGGAATTTGTAATTCCACCAATGTTACTTCAACCGTATGTTGAAAATGCGGTTTGGCACGGGCTTCGATACAAGGAGGAAAAAGGCAGGCTGGATATCAAATTCCTTTCAGTTTCAAAGGATTCAGTTAGGATCATAATCGAGGATAATGGTATTGGCAGGAAGCGATCCAAATCGCTTAAAACCGAACACCAAAAGCGGCAGAAATCGAAAGGGATGGGTAATATTCAGAAACGAATCTCTATCCTCAATGAGATGTACCAGGATAAAGTGGATGTTAAGGTTGAAGATGTTTTCGAGAACGAAGAGGGAACACGAGTAGTGTTAAACTTAAAAAAGGATTAATGGATTTAAGAGCTATCATAGTAGAAGATGAAGAGACCAGTAGGGAGATATTGAGAAATTACCTGTCCAAATACTGCCCAAGTGTTTCACTAATGGGTGAAGCTGCCAATGTGGAAGAGGCCCTGGTTTTAATAAGGAATAACGACCTGGACCTGGTTTTCCTGGACGTAGAGATGCCCTATGGAAACGCATTCGATCTCCTCGATAAAGTTGGCGATCGCCAGTTTGAAACGGTATTTGTTACCGCCTACAATCACTACGCAATAGATGCGTTGAACGCTCATGCTTCCTATTATATTCTGAAGCCCATCTCAATTGATAAGCTTATCGAAGCGGTGGATTACGTTTCAGAAATAAAAGAAAAAGAAAATAGCCTTCAAAATACAGTGCTACAGCCAAAACATCATCATGTGGAAGGTAAGATCACCATTCCTCAGCAGAACGGATTTGAAGTATTGGAGATTGCGGATATCCTTTATTGCCAGGCGGACGATAACTACACTCAGATCTTCCTGAAAGAGGGTAAGAAATTGGTGAGTAAGACTTTGAAATATTTTGAAGAAAGCCTAAAGAGTAGCGGTTTTGCCCGTGTTCACAAATCCTATCTCGTAAATGTAAATGCCGTGGTTGAGTACCGAAAAGGAAAAGGAGGAAGTGTTGTGCTTTCCAGCGGTAAGCAGATCATGGTAAGTCCGGCCAAAAAGAAAGAACTTCTGGGATACTTCAGTTAAAAATCCAGTCGATCAACAGTTATCTCCGAATGATCTCCCAGCAAACTCTTCAGTATTGTAGTTTCTGAATTGCTGTAAAACTCAAGTGATGGAGTGGAAGTTTCCGTATTCAGTAAGTTGTGTTTTTGGAGAAGATTTTTCGTTTGACGTGCTACCGCCGCTCCTGAATCGATTATGGTTACGTTTTTTGGAAGCATTTCTCTCAATTTTGGGATCAGGTAGGGGTAGTGACTGCAGCCCAGAACAAGGTAATCTATCTTGGCTTCAATCATTTGATCCAGGTACTTAATGAGCAAAGTATGTAATTCCGAACTGTCCAGCTGACCGTTTTCGATGAGTGGCACCAAACCTTCACCAACAACTTCAACCACTTTAATATCGCTGGCAAAAGCTTCACTGGTTTGGGAAAATAGAGCGGAACTCAGCGTGCCCCTGGTAGCTAGGATACCAATGCGTCCGGTTTTGGATTTAAGCGCGGCAGGCTTAATGGCCGGTTCTATACCTACAAAAGGGAGGTCATAATTTGCGCGCAATATTGAAATAGCATTGGTGGTAGCAGTGTTACAAGCGACAACTATGATCTTGGCGCCCATATCAATTAGCTTTTCAGTATTCTTGATGCTGAGTCGGACGATATCCTCTCGGGGTTTATTCCCGTAAGGAGCAAATTTGCTATCCGCCAGGTAGATGGTGTTTTCCATCGGCATTAGCTGGTGAATCTCTTTCCAAATAGAGGTGCCACCAACTCCCGAATCGAATATTCCAATAGGCTGTGCGGATTTCATTACCACTAAAATAGAAACTGCCCGCTAAAGAGCGGGCAGTTTAGGTTATATTTTTATTTTGGGTGTTAAATTCCCAATTCCTTTTTTACATCGGCAAGAAGATCGAATCCTTCAGCAAGGATTACGTTACTTCCCTCAGAGGAGTCCAGTACATACTGGTACCCTTTGTTTCTTGCTACTTTCTGAATGGCCGTTTTTGCTCTATCCAGAATAGGTTGGAAGATATCTCTTTCTTTTTGTTGAAGGTCTTTCAATGCTTGTTGCTGGTAAGCCGCGATATTGTTCTGCATGGTTTGAACTTCTTCAACGCGCTTTCTGTTTTGTTCTTCGGTCTTAGTTTCCGCCTCGGCAGCATATTGCTTACTCTTAGCATCTAATTCCTTTGCCATCGCTCTAAGTTCCGTATCGTAGGTCTTTTGAATCTTTTCAAGCTGACTCTGGGCTTGCTTCATTGAAGGCATTGCCTGAACTAAATCGGCCGTATTAATATGTGCAATCTTAGACTGTGCATATGTGAAAGATGTAGCTCCCAAAAACAGCACAAATGCTACGATTAATAATTTCAAATTTTTCATTGTCTTTCTAGATTATTTTGTGTTATAAATTAGATTGTGTCTCTTATTTAAACACCGCCTCCGTTACCATTGCCGTTTCCACCGGCAGCAGGAGGAGCTCCTCCGCCTGATCTTGCCTGCAATATGGAATCTTTACGGCGTTGTCTTTCATCGAGAAGTTGTTGTCTTCTTTGCTCAAATTCTATTCTTCTTGCCTCTCTAATAGAATCGCGAACTCGTCTGCGTTCTTCCATTAATCGTTCTCTCTCGTCCTTTTTTGCCTCAGCAGCTTCTTCACGCTCTGATACTGCGGTCTCTTCTTCTTCCGAAAGTTCATCGCGCTTCTCGATTTCGCGTTTTTCCTTCTTATTAGTGGCTTCTTTTCGCTTATTTGAACGATTGATGCTTCGAACTACCTGGTCACTGATATCATTTCTTTCTGCAGCGAATAACATCACTACATCGGCAGATTTGTCAAAAATGAAGTCGTACTTCTTATTTACAGCAATTTCCTGAACTATATTAAATACCTGGTCCTGTATGGGTTGAACCAACTGTCGGCGTTGAATCATCAAGTCACCATTTGGTCCGAAACGATCCTGTTGATACTTGATCATTTCTTCTTCGAGGATCTGGATTTCTTCTTCACGCTCTTCGATCAATTCTTTTGTTAGTAGAACTCGCTCGTTAGCAAGATTCAATTTCATTTGATCGATCGCCTTCTGTTTCTTTTCGATGTCCGCCTTCCAACGCTGGACTTTTCCTTCGAGTTGAGTTTCAGACTCCTTATATTCCGGAACGCTCTCTAGGATATATTCCATGTCAATGTAGCCTATTCTAACTCCTCTTTGAGCATTAGCGGCATAAGAAAAGCAGAGCACTACAAAGGCGAAAAGAAATATGTTTTTTGCTTTCATAATTGCTGGTTGTTATTAAGAAAATATCGTGCCAAAGTTAAAATTGTTGTCCGATAATAAAGTGGGTTTCCCACCCGTTTGCTTCGGTTCCATTCAGGATTGGGTCGAATCCGTAACCAAAATCTATCCCCAACAACCCGAATGCGGGCATAAATATACGTATTCCTGCGCCAGCAGACCTATTTAATTGGAACGGATTGTAATCTCTGAACCCGTTATAGGCGCCACCACCTTCTATAAAAGTGAGTACGTAGATCGAAGCCAACTGCTTCAAAGTAATCGGATACCGTAATTCTAACGAAAATTTATTGTAAATGGTATTTCCATCATTATTCGAAAGTGATTGGTTAGGATAACCTCTCAGTTGGATAACCTCCCTACCGTCCAGCGAGAAGGCTCCCAGGCCGTCTCCACCAACAAAGAATCGTTCAAAAGGAGGTACGCCTCGATCCTGATTGTAGGCTCCGAGGAATCCAAATTCAGCGTTCGTTCGGAGTACGAGATCCTTGTACACACTAGTAAACCACTGGCCCTGGAACTTTACCTTATAATACTCCAACCACTTAAATCGCTCCTGGTCAATTTCGGCTCTTCTTTCAGTGCCGTCTACGGTGGAAAGATCAAGCATGGATCTTTCTTCAGCAAGTGCGGAATAATCGGTGCTTCCTAATGCAGAGTATGGGAGAGTTAATTTAGCGCTCACATTGAACTCGGATCCGCTTCTTGGATAGATCGGGTTAGCCGAGGTACTGTTTCTGCTTAGACCTATTGTGTAAGCCAGGTTATTGGCAAACCCATCTCCAAAGGTGAACAGACCCGTATTGTAATTCTTCAGATTAAAGTGCTGGAAACTGATCGCTTGCGAGAACTGGAAGTAATCATCAGGCCACTTCAATCGCTTAGCAATACCTACTGAACCTCCTGTGATGAGGAACCTACGCGTTCGATCCACGTCTCTGTTGACAAAATCAAAAAGATACTGCACGGTATGTGAGAAGGAAGTACTGAACTGAATAGGTTTCTTTCCACCTAGCCATGGTTCAACGATCGAGAGGCTATAAGTTTGGTAAAAACTACTCGCCTGCGCTCTGAGGGACAATCGCTGTCCGTCACCCATTGGGAGCGGCTTGTAAGCATCTTTGTTGAATATATTCCGAAGTGAGAAATTGTTAAAGGAAAGCCCCAGGGTTCCTACAAATCCACCCCCACCGTAACCACCTTGTAGCTCGATCTGACTCGCACCTTTCTCGATCACTGAATATTCCAGATCAACCAGGCCGTTGGTTTCGTCCACCTTTTTGAAATCCGGAGTAAGTTGTTCCGGATCGAAATAGCCTAACTGTCCTAGTTCACGAAGCGTTCGAATCACATTTCTCTTGCTGTATTTCTGTCCCGGACGAGTCCTTAATTCACGATAGATAACGTGATCGTTGGTTTTCGAATTTCCAACCACGGTAACGTGGTCGAAATAGAATTCATTTCTCTCTATGATCCGAATTTCAAAATCGATTGTATCTTGTCTTACTGCCACTTCCACCGGACTGATTTGCACCGCCAGATAACCGTTATTCTGGTATAGGTTGGTGAGGTCTGCCGCATCGGGATCGGAGTCGTCTGCAATTCGCTCTGCCAGCAGTGTTCCATTGTAGACTTCACCTTTTTGGATACCCAGTATCTGCCGTAATTGGCCATCGGTGTACTTACTATTACCAATGAAGTCTATGTTTCCGAAGTAATACTTCCTTCCTTCTTCCACCTCAATGGCGAGTTCCACATTCTTATCGTCTTTGATAATTAGGGTGTCGCTCAGGATTCTTGCATCTCTGAATCCATTGGTTTTGTATTTCTTGATGATGTTGGCTTGGTCTTCTACGATTCCGTCTTCGGTGTATTTTGATCGTTTCCAGAAACGAACAGGATTCTTCTGCTTGGTATTCTTCATTGCCGATCTAACTTTCTTGTCTGAAAGTTCTTTATTGCCAACAATGTCTATGCTGCTTACCTTTACACGTTCGCCTTTGTCGATATTGATAAACATGTTCTTGGCGATCTCCTTTCCGGTGGAATCCAGGTGAGGTTTGGTACTGATTATTACTTCAGTATTAAAGAAACCTTCCTTTCTGTATTTATTCGCTATGTAATTCTTGGTGGTAGTTACCAGGTTCTTGGTGATTTTCACACCCCGTTTAAGGCCATTGTCACTAATGATGTCCTTTTTCTGGCCTTTTCGGATACCGTCAATGGTCACATCGTACATCTTTGGAAGTTCTACGATATACAACTCGAGGTCTACACGATCTCCTTCAACATTGGTGACATAAAAAGCGATATCGCTAAAGAGGTTTTGCTCCCAAAGTTTCTTGGTTACCTCACTTAATTTTTCACCCGGAATATAGATGAGATCACCTTCTTTAAGGCCGGTAAATGCAATAACTGTTTGCTCGTTGAAGGTTTGCTCACCGCTAACCGAGATGCTGTTTATTGCGTAGCGTTTGTTTTTATCGATTACCTGGGCAGAAACAGAAAAAACAGATAGTATTGTAAATAGAAAGATACAATACAGTGTTTTAGAAGTTTGTGATAATGGATTAATTTTGAAGTTGCTCACTCGTTTTTCCAAATCTTCTTTCTCTGTTTTGATAATTTATTATGGCTTCAAAAAGATGCTCCTTTGAATAATCTGGCCAAAGGGTGTCCGTAAAATACAGTTCGGCATAAGCGATTTGCCACAATAAAAAATTACTAATACGCTGCTCACCACTTGTACGTATCAATAGATCTACATCCGGTAAACTTCGGGTGTAAAGATGCTTATTAATAAGTGATTCGTCAATATCCGACGGCGAAATTAGGTTATTTTTAACTTTAAGGCTAATCTCTTTAATTGTTTTTGTGATTTCTTCACGTGAGCCATAGCTTAAAGCGAGTGTGAGCGTCATACGCGTATTGGATTTGGTCTTCTCAATCACGTCAATAAGTTCATTGTGGGCCTTTTTGGGTAAGGCATTGAGATTACCAATGGCATTTAGCCTGATATCATTTTCCTCAAGCGTACTGATCTCCTTCTTTAGAGAATTAATAAGGAGCTTCATCAGTAGTTCAACTTCCAATTTGGGCCGCTTCCAATTTTCGGTTGAGAAGGCATAGAGCGTGAGATTGGGGATATTGATTTCGGCGCAGGCTTCAACGACTTCTCGCACGGCTTTAGAGCCGTTTTCATGTCCTACAGTTCGCAATAATCCCTTTTGTTTTGCCCAACGGCCGTTGCCGTCCATGATAATGGCTACGTGCCTGGGTAACTTGTTAGGGTTTATTTTACTTTGTAAGGACATGTTAAAAATTGCAATAGCAGGGCCTTCTTCCAAAGCCAAAGGTAAGGGTTACACCTGTAAACACATACCAATCGTCACTATTTGTGTTTCCAAATTTAAATTGAGGGTCGTCTGCTAGTCCCTTTACCGGGTTGCTCCCGTCCAGGTCGTCTGTAAACGCATATCGGGCCCCGATCTCCATTCCCAGTACCATTTTTGTACCAATAGTGGCTTTGTATCCAATAACCATGGGTATAGCAGGCGCAGAAGCACCGTCGTAATCCCTTATATCGTCTCCTACCTTGTACAACGCTTCGTACCAGAAATAGGTAAGGCCCGTGTATAAATAAGGAGTAGAAACCGGTTTTCCACTGTGTACATTGAATTCTACGAAAGTATATTCCAGTCCAATTGAGATCTCAGAGATCGTATTGCTAAACGACAAACCACGTTGCTTGCGGCGTTCATCATTTGCATCGGCATCATCACCACTTATTTTGGCAAGCATTATCGATCCTCGAAAGGCATGACGGGCGCTTCGGTTCCATTTAAAGATACCACCGAATGCAAAATTATTTGGAGCGATGTAATTAGTTCTCCCAATATCACCAATGTAATTGGATCCACCTATCAATCCACCTATCTCGTAAGTTTGAGAAGTAATGGAAAGTGAACACAAAAAAGCAATTATCAATAGCGCGAAATACTTCATATACTTTAAAAGTTTGCAAATATAACAATAAACTTCGCACCGCCCCATTTTGTGCGAATTTGTCTAAGTTGATAAACAAAAATTGTTGGAATTTATTGTCTAATTTCGCTTGTCTTCACCCCAAAGTAATTTTTCACGAAGGGTTTTGATGAAACTATCTTCTTTCAGCTGGGCTAGTTTGATGCTGAACCCTGCTTTCTTAATACGAATTTCTGTATCGTCTGTGAGAGTTGCGATACGCGAATCCAGGGAGATGAGGTATGATTTCTCACGGCCGGTAACCTTGAGTTTTATTTCAGCCTTATCGGGCAAAACGAATGGCCTGGCATTCAGATTATGAGGAGCAATTGGGGTTAGTACGATACTTTTTGATCCCGGATCCATGATAGGTCCTCCACAGCTCAATGAATATCCTGTAGATCCTGTAGGTGTTGAAACGATCATCCCATCAGACCAATAGGAGGCAAGGTGCTCGTCGTCCACATAGGTTTCCACTTTGATCATGGATGTGGTATTCTTCCTGTTAATTGCGATTTCGTTTAAGGCAAAATTGAGCTCCCCGATCTCGTTGCTGTCGGGCGTGGTTTCTATAGCAAGCAGGGCTCTTTGTGAGATTTTAAAGTTGCCTGCGATCATTTCCTGTATACTGGTCTCTATATGTTCTTTCTGAATGGTCGCCAAAAATCCTAAGCGACCCGTATTCAACCCAGCGATGGGAATGCCGAGATCCCGCACGAAAGTGACGGCTTTCAGCAAGGTTCCGTCACCACCAATACTAAAGAAAAGGTCGTAACTCTTATCCAATTCAGTAAATGAACTGAATGTAGCCACATTGGTATCGATACCATCGTGATGTTTTATGAGTTCCAGGAAATTCTTCTCAACCGCAACCTCCACATCTGTCTTCTTCAACGCATCCAGAAAGTGCTGGATAGGTTGTTCGGAATGCTGGTGGTAGAATTGTCCGAAAATACCGACTTTCATGACTACATATTAAGATACTTGTTCAGATAATCGGATCGGGCCTTTAGATCTTCCAGGAATTTATCTTCATCGTGATTGGAGACGATATTGTAACCGTAGCGACGAAAGGTTTGTACTATGGCATTCATCCCGGTATGGCCAATCTTAATGGTGGCCTGTACCGTTTCACCTACAATCTTTGAGATAAACGCCCCCAGTATCCTTGCATCATTAGACTCCACAATCTGGCAGATCTCGCTAAAGGAATAGTCGCGGACGCCTTTTTCAACTACAATAATCCCACCCGCTTCGTTGAGGAAAGGAGTGTCGTTGAAAATGTTCATTATATCACTCAATTCATAGTATCCCAGGTAATGTCCTTCGGTTTTTAATACTGGCATTATATTGCTTCCATGCAAGGCAAAAGCCTCAAGAATATCGAGCCAATTAGTGGCCTCACTCACATAAAATGGTTCCAGGGCGTATTCAAAGTCCCGTATCAGTTTATCGCTTTCAAAACAATGTGCATCCGTTTCAGAAATGCAACCAACATACTTGTTGTCCACAGAAACAGGGACATGAGAATAAGTAAGCTGGTTGAAGGCAACCTGCACCTCCTTGATCGGTGTTTCGATGTCGAAAGGTTTTAGGTCGTTGATGATATATTGACTTGTATTCACGGCATTTATTTTAGTGCAAATTACTTAAAATAAAGATGCGAAACCCTGCACAAGCTTCGTATTTTTGTCCCCTAATTGGAATGTATGACAAAGTTAAGTGTAAATATTAACAAAATTGCCACCCTTAGAAACGCCAGGGGTGGAAATATGCCGAATGTTGTAGAGGTGGCAAAGGATGTGCAGAGATTCGGAGCCCAGGGAGTGACGATTCATCCACGTCCCGACGAGCGCCACATTCGGTACCAGGATGCTTATGATCTAAAACCTGTTGTTCATACTGAATACAATATTGAAGGTAACCCGATCGATACGTTCCTGGATCTCGTACTTGAGATTCAACCTACCCAGGCTACCCTGGTTCCTGATGCTGTTGATGCTATTACGTCCAATGCAGGATGGGACACAATAACCAACCGCAGTTTTCTTCAGGAAATAATTGCAGAATTGAAGATGAAGGGGATAAGGACTTCTATTTTTGTCGATCCCGTGCCTGCTATGATCGAAGGAGCTGCCCAAACCGGGGCTGATCGAATCGAGTTGTATACTGAAGAGTTTGCGCATCAATATTCTTTAGGGAATCTACAGGCCGTTCAACCTTATACGGAATGCGCCATGCTGGCGCACCAATTAGGGCTCGGAGTGAATGCCGGTCATGATCTGTCGCTGGATAACATCCAGTATTTTAAACAGGCTGTGCCACACCTTCTGGAAGTTTCCATAGGTCACGCGCTTATTTGCGAAGCAATTTACGACGGACTGGAAAATGTGATTAACCAATATCTTCAGAAATTACAATGAGTTTACATTCCCAAATTATAGGTGAAGGAACACCATTTATTATTCTCCACGGGCTACTGGGTATGAGTGATAACTGGCGAACCCTTGGCAGGAAATTTTCCGAACTCGGTTACCAAATGCACCTGGTAGATCAACGGAATCACGGCAGGAGTCTTCATTCGGATGAATTCAACTATAGCGTGATGGCTGAAGATCTGAAGGATTATTGCGATGAACATGGTATGGATGGCTTTATACTGATGGGCCATTCAATGGGGGGTAAGACCGCCATGCAATTTGCTACAACCTATCCTGAAATGGTTCGAAAGTTATTTGTGGCCGATATTGGGCCCAAGGCCTACCCTCAGCATCACCAGGATATTTTCAAAGCACTGCTCCTGGTCGATTTTTCGAAAGTATCCTCAAGGGGAGATGTGGAAGAAGTTTTGTCGGAATACGTACCTGAAGCAGGAGTGGGGCAGTTCCTGATGAAAAACCTCTACTGGAAAGAGAAAGGTGTGCTAGCCTTCAGGGCAAATGTAAAAGTGCTCAGTGACAAGAACGAGGAGGTAGGGAAACCATTAGATGAGGAAATGACCTACGATGGTCCGACCCTTTTTCTGGGTGGCGAGAACTCGGGTTATATAGAACCCATGGACGAATTACTCATTCATAAGCATTTTCCCAATGCCCGAATCGATTGGGTAAGCAATGCAGGTCATTGGTTGCATTCTGAAAATCCGACCGAATACTTTGAGAAAGTAGTTACATTTCTTAATGAGTAATCCCAGACATCGGTCGATTTTTATACCTTTAAAGAAATAACCTTTCAATGAAAACAATTTTAAGAGTGCTGTTAACCGCTCTGGCGGTGGTGATCCTGGCAAAAGTGCTTCCCGGAGTTTCTGTGGAGGGATATGGCCCGGCAATTATTGTAGCTGTGGTTATCGCCCTATTGCGATTCTTCGTAAAGCCGATATTGGTGGTTCTCACTTTACCAATAACTATAATTACTTTGGGATTGTTTCTTCTTTTTATCAACGCATTTATTATCAAGTTGGCAGATGTTATAGTGCCCGGATTCAATGTGGATTCGATTTGGTGGGCTCTGTTGTTTAGCCTGTTGCTATCCATCCTCCAATCGATCTTTCATTCGGTGTTGGATAAGAAAAAGAAATAGTAGATCTGCACATTTCAAAAGCTTGTTGGGTTGCATTAAAAGTCGTACTTTTGCAACCCAATTTTTTATGTGTAAAGGACATTAAGCATGAATATTACAAAGAAAGAAATCGATTCACTAAACGCTATTGTTAAGGTAGATATCGCAAAGGAAGATTATTCCGAGAAAGTGGATTCGATCCTTAAGAATTATCGTAAGAACGCCAATATTCCGGGATTCAGAAAAGGGCATGTGCCAATGGGGATGGTGAAAAAACAATACGGGAAGGCTGTTTTGGTAGAGGAAGTGAACAAAATCCTTCAGGACGAACTGCATAAGTTTCTTACTGAAGAGAAACTGGATGTTCTTGGAAATCCGCTTCCAAAAAACGATCACGAGATCGATTGGGAAGCCGGAGACCTTACCTTTGAATTCGACTTGGGTCTGGCACCGGAATTCGAAGTAAACCTAAAAGGTAAAGCAGTAACAAATTACAAGATCGTTGCCGATGAGGAAATGGTGAACAACCAGGTAAAAACCATCCGAAAGCAATACGGAAAGCTGATCGCCAAGGATAAAGTTGAGAAAGGCGATGAGATTACCGGTACCTTCACTTCCGCCCACGTGCTGCCGGAGGCTTCAGCGGAGGGGCAAGAAAAGGAGATAGAGCAGAAGACTACCTTCGAGACCGAGGTGATCAAGGGTAAGCGACAACTTAACGCACTAGTTGGAGCTAAAGTTGGAGATACAGTTACACTAAAGACCAAAGGGCTTTTCAAGGACGAACACGATAATCAACGTTATTTAGGTGTTAGCCATGGCGATGCTCACGGTTTGGATATTGAAGTGAATTTCAAAATAGAGGAAGTGAATGCGCGTGAGATGGCAGACTTAAATGACGAACTTTTCACCAAGATATTTGGGGAAGGTGTTGTTTCTTCTGAAGAGGAGCTAAAAGCCAAGATCAAGGAAGATGCCGAGAAGCAATTCGAGCAGCAGAGCGATCAGAAATTGTTGAACGATGTTGTAGAATCATTGATAGAAAACACAAAATTTGATCTTCCCGGAGAGTTTCTTCAGCGTTGGATACAACAATCTTCCGGAGAAGAGAAGATGACCGAAGAAGAAGCAAAAGCAGAATACGAGCGTACCGAAAAAGGAATGCGTTACCAGTTGATCGAAGGAAAATTGAGAGCCGAGCACAACCTGCAGGTGACCTTTGATGAGTTGAAAGACTACACCAGGGGAATGATTCGTATGCAGATGGCCCAGTTTGGGAACATGAATCCTACCGATGAAGAACTAGACGGTATCGTAACGAGAATCATGACAAATGAGGAGGAAGTGAGAAGGCTTTCGGAGCAGATGAACACGAACAAAATGCTTCAGTTCTATAAGGAAAATGTAAAACTGAAGACTAAAGAGATTAATTATGACAAGTTCATAAAAGAAGCCTACGCCTAATTCAGCGATAAAATAGTTATATTTAGGCGTTGAATTCTTAGGGGTTCAACGCTTTTTTTATAGTACAGAAACGACTCAAATTATATGAACTACAGTAAAGAATTTAAAGATTTTGCTATAAAGGACCAGGGGATTAGTAGTACCTATTACGATACCATCGTAAGCAGTATGTATCCTGTTGGCCTAACGCCGAATATTATTGAAGAACGCCAGATGAACGCCGTTGCAATGGATGTATTCTCGCGTCTTATGATGGACAGGATCATCTTCCTGGGCACAGGAATCAACGACCAGGTAGCCAATATTGTACAGGCCCAGTTGCTGTTCCTTGAAAGTACCGACGCCTCAAAGGATATCCAGATCTATATCAATTCCCCTGGAGGAAGTGTTTACGCAGGTTTGGGTATTTACGATACCATGCAATTCATCAAGCCGGATGTGGCGACGATTTGTACAGGAATGGCGGCTTCCATGGGGGCTGTTCTGCTTTGCGCTGGAGAAAAAGGAAAGCGCAGCGGATTAACACATTCAAGGGTAATGATTCACCAGCCAATGGGTGGTGCACAGGGACAAGCAAGTGATATTGAGATCACTGCGCGGGAAATTCTTACCTTGAAGGACGAATTATATCGAATAATTGCGAATCACAGTGGTCAGACCTTTGACCAGGTCTATGAAGACAGTGATCGCGATTACTGGATGAAGGCCGATAGGGCCAAAGAATACGGAATGATAGACGAGATACTTACTCGCAACTAATTCCGTTTAATACGAACGTTATGTCAAAAGAAGAACTGGAATGCTCGTTTTGCGGCCGTAAAAAGGCTGAAACCAACTTGCTGATCGCTGGATTGGACGCTCATATATGCGACCGATGCATCGAACAGGCACATGGTATTGTTATTGAAGAAGCATTGCATTCCACCAACAGCGAGCTCAGTAAAGAGTTGATGCTGAAGAAACCCAAAGCGATCAAGGCTTTCCTGGATGATTATGTGATCGGGCAGGAGCACACCAAAAAAGTGATGTCTGTAGCGGTTTATAATCACTATAAGCGTTTGCTTCAACCTAAATCGGACGAAGAGATCGAGATTCAGAAATCGAATATCGTTATCGTTGGGCAAACAGGTACCGGAAAAACGCTGGTTGCAAAAACCATTGCCCGGATGCTGAATGTGCCTCTGGCTATAGTTGATGCAACTGTTCTCACGGAAGCGGGTTATGTAGGGGAAGATGTAGAGAGTATCCTTACGCGTTTACTTCAGGCGGCAGACTATAACGTGGAAAAAGCACAAAACGGTATCGTATTCATAGACGAGATCGATAAGATCGCGAGGAAAAGCGATAATCCTTCAATTACCCGAGATGTGAGTGGTGAAGGTGTACAGCAAGCCTTGCTTAAATTACTGGAAGGAACAACGGTTAATGTGCCGCCAAAAGGTGGTAGAAAGCACCCGGATCAGAAATTCATTGAAGTGAATACTGAAAACATATTATTCATTGCCGGTGGTGCCTTCGATGGAATAGAACGTCATATCTCCAAGAGATTGAATATGCAGGCCGTTGGTTTCAGTGCCAGCAAGAACGAATACATTCGTGAGCGCGACAATATGCTGAAGTTCATCATTCCGAGGGATTTAAAAGATTACGGACTGATACCTGAGATCATTGGACGACTACCGGTACTTACTTTTATGAATCCGTTAGATAAAGGTACCTTGAGAGCCATCCTAACCGAGCCGAAGAACGCCATCATCAAGCAGTACAAGAAACTGTTCGAAATGGATGAGATCGACTTTGTGATCACGGAAGAGGCTCTAGATTTTATCGTAGAGCAGGCTATTGAATATAAATTGGGAGCCAGGGGATTGCGATCTCTTTGTGAAGCGGTGCTAACAGATGCCATGTACGACCTTCCGGGAAGTAATGAGACGGAGCTTCGCGTAACTATGGAATACGCCCAGGAGAAACTCAATAGATCCACTATTAAGAAATTGAAGGCAGTTTCTTA
This sequence comes from Aureitalea sp. L0-47, assembly GCF_026126405.1. GTDB lineage: Bacteria > Bacteroidota > Bacteroidia > Flavobacteriales > Flavobacteriaceae > Pukyongia. The sequence continues at coordinate 15,980 of NZ_JAFMTQ010000021.1, read as the reverse complement.
GATTACTGAAAGACAACAAAAAAAGCCTCAGGATATCCTGAGGCTTTTTTGTGTGAATTTACCAGGTTAGGGTTGTGCTACTACAGTCTTTTTCTTCTTTTGAAGAATCTTTTGCTGCATTAGCTCCTTCTTATTCTTTAGCGTGTATCCTGCCACTTCATTTTCCTTTTTAATTGTGTGAACGGAGGTCCCACAGGAAAACAATGTCGCGGAGGAGATCAGGATTGCTAAAATGTATATGAATCTTTTCATTTGCCCCATTAATGAATTATTTGGTAAACTTAGAAAGTAAGAAAAGTACTACCAAAAAATTTAGTTGAAGTAGCTGTAATACTCGATTAAAGGTATTTTTAAGCTTATTTTCAGGAGTTCAGAGACAGTAACTCCTCCAGGTATTCTCTAGAATTCGATAACCTCGGAACTTTGTGTTGTCCTCCAAGCTTATCATTTTGTTTAAGCCAATCGTAGAAGAGGCGCTCTCTTCCACAGTGTATCTTCGGGGCGTTAAGGGTAGTATTGTTGTATCGCTTGGCTTCGTAATCGCTATTTACCTCCTGAAGTGACTGGTCGAGTAATTTAGAGAAGTTGGCAAAATCTTCAGGTGGGTGTTTGAATTCGATGATCCATTCGTGGGCACCCTTCTCCTTACCCTCCATGAAGATGGGGGCAACGGTGTAATCCACGATCTCGGTATGAGTGAGTTTTGTCACCTTTCGAAGGGCTGCCTCAGCATTCTCAATGATCAGTTCTTCGCCAAATACGTTGATATGGTGCTTGGTCCTGCCCGTCACTTTGATCCTGAATGGATTGGTAGATGTAAATCGAACCGTGTCGCCAACCATATAGCGCCATAAGCCTGCATTGGTGGTAATCACGATGGCGTAGTTCTCGCCAGCTACCACCTCGCTTAATGGAATGACCTTTTGCTTGGGAGTTCCGAAGGTACTCATAGGGATGAACTCGTAAAAGATACCGTAGTCGAGCATTAATAGGAGCTCATTACTATGGTTCTGGTCCTGGATAGCAAAGAATCCTTCAGAAGCATTATAGATCTCATAGTATTTGAAGTTGTCGCCGGGAAGCAGCTTTTTATACTGTTCAACGTAGGGATCGAAGCTTACTCCACCATGGAAATACACTTCGAGGTTTGGCCAGACTTCAAACAGATTTTTAGCTTTGGTGGATTCCATCACACTATTAAGCAGAACAAGCATCCAGGATGGAACACCCGCCAGGCTGGTTACATTCTCGTTAATGGTTTCATCTACGATGGCCTGCATCTTGGTTTCCCAATCGCTCATCAAAGAAACCTCATTACTGGGTGTACTGCTGAATTCTGCCCAGAAGGGCATATTGTCTATTAGGATAGCGCTTAGGTCACCGAAAACAGTACCGTTTTCCCGGTAGAGTTCCTTGCTGCCCCCGAGCCTTAATCCTTTACCAACGAATAATTGGGAATCCGGATTGTTGTTGAAGTACATACAGAGCAAGTCTTTGCTGGCCGCGTAATGACAGTCTTCCAGGGATTCCTGGCTTACCGGTATGAACTTACTTTTAGCATTGGTGGTTCCACTGGATTTGGCGAACCACTTGATAGGTTTGGGCCAGAAGATATTTGCCTCCCCCCGGCGAGCGCGTTCAATGCGCGGTTCGTTATCTTCGTAAGTAGTGATCGGAACCCGATCGGCGAACTCGCGATAGGTAGTGATCGAGCTAAAATCGAACTCCTTACCGATTTCAGTATTCTTAGCCTTTATCAGCAAATTATGTAGCAATTCCTCCTGTACTTCCACCGGGTATTTCAAGAAGAGTTCGATCTGGTGAAATCGTTTCTTCAGAAACCACGAAGCAATTGAATTTACTATGGGTATTGGCATAATTAATCTATCTTTATCGGAATAAAAGTAGCAATTTCTTTTTTATGAAATATTCCGGGGTCCTCACTAAAATGAAAACGGAAAATGGTTCGCCCATTCAGTACTATCTGCTGTTCGAAAATGATTTTATGAATATGAACCAGCTGCTGGATAAGAAAGTCTCTATTTCTTTTATCAAATACCACTGCCTTAATTGCGGACTCGATAAAAAAATCTTCCGAATGGGGTTCTGTTACGATTGCTTTTACGAAGTGCCACAAGCTGCCGACTGGGTGATCCGTCCCGAGCTCAGTAAGGCCCATCTAGGGCAGGAAGATCGCGACCTGGAATACGAAAAGAGGGTGCAAATTCAGCCACATATTGTGTATTTGGCCAATAGCAGCAGTGTGAAAGTAGGGGTTACGCGAAAGAGCCAGGTGCCCACACGATGGATCGACCAGGGGGCACACGAAGCTATTGAGATCGTTGAGGTGCCAAATCGCTACCTCGCAGGAATTACCGAAGTGGCTCTAAAAGACCATGTGAGTGATAAGACCAACTGGAGGACGATGCTGAAGAACGATATCGAGGATGAAGATCTGGTGGATTGGCGTTCGCGATTGGAACCGTATATTCCTGCAGAAGCCAAAGAATATTTCATTGCCAACAATTCCGAGACCAACCTGGAATTCCCCGTGCTTAGGTATCCTGAAAAACCAAAAAGCCTGAACCTTGAAAAAACACCAGATTACTCTGGCGTGCTAAAAGGCATAAAAGGTCAGTACCTGATCTTTGAGGATGATACTGTCTTCAACGTGCGAAGCAATGAAGGCTATTTTGTCGAAATTTCGGTGAACTGATCAGTTCTTTATACTGTCCTTTTTCTTATTCCCTCCTAACAAGTCTCCAAGTAATCCTTTTACTACTTTTTCGGGATCTGTAGTTTTAGGATCTGCTTTTCCTGAATTTGTCTGCTTCGGATCATTGCCCGCAGGCTTATCCCCGCCAATGAGGTCCTTTAGTATATCCGTTCCTTTATTCTGAAGATCTTTTTTCTGCTTGTCAATCAGCTTTTGTGTAATTGAATTCACAGCCGATTGCATATTTAATGAAACTTTCGGATTTGTTACCGAACCACTAACACCCATAGGGATGTTTACGCGCATATTATTGGCTTCTTTAGGGTCAAGTTTCGAAAGTAATTTTGTCACGTCATTGCCCAGGTATTTTGCCGGCACATCCATATCCAGGGAATAATTCATGTTTTTATCCAGACCATGGCTTCCTGAGGCGGTCACTTTTACGCCTTCCACTTCAAAATCAAAGGGCCTGACCTCTATTTTCCCATTGTTGAATCGAAAAGCTGTAGATACGTTCTGCAAGCTCAGTTTGTCCAATCGAAGAAAGGGTGCCTGCTCTCCTATCTTCGCCAGGACAGGGGTTCTTTCCGGGGTGACTTCCGCAGTGAGAATCCTGGCCGCTGCATTCCCGGCGATGGTCTTAAGATCGGGTGTTAAATCCCCGTTTAGCTTACCATTCAGACGGATCTGGGTATTGAGGTCACCTTCCAGAGCCTTGGCCACCGGAGCCAGGTATTTTAGCAACTCCAAATTATTAAAAGATTCCGAAATATTTATTTTCTGAAGATCGAGATTCATATTAAACACTGGAACATTCTCCTTAGTAGAGACATCGCCAGAGAATGAAGCGTTTCCTCCAAACACATCCGAGGTCACATTCGTCAGCCGTGCGGTTTCTTCCTTGATGCTAACCGTTCCCTTGGCATTAGTGAGTGTTATATCATCGTAGATCACTTTTTTTGCTGAAAAATCCATCGTAGCATCCAGGTAGTCCGGGATCTGTATAGCATCCTCGGTTTCAGAAGCCGCTCCACCACCTTCATTTGCTGCCGACAGGGAGTTATCGGAAGAGGAGAAATCGTTAAGATCGAAAGTGTTGGATGTTACATTAAATCTTCCTTTCAGGTCTTGTTTTGCCATCAGCCAGGGCACCAGGTTTCTAATGTTACCCGTTGCCGATAGATCGGTCTTTCCCGTTGAGCCTTTAAATTCACGTAATTGAATATTTCCTGGTTTCAAGTCCATTCGGGCGCTTTCCACGACCAGTTCATCCTTGAAATTCGAATCCTTGTATTTAAAATTTGTCAGACTCGCCGTACCGTTGGTCTTTATATTGTCGTATTGCTCGTTTTCCACGGAGGCCATATCGAAATTTGTTCTAATGTCGGCCTTAAGTACCCCGGTTAGATCCTGTTCCAGTTCCAGGGGCATGACCTGTTCTATGTTGGCGAGATCGAGAGTGCCTTTGAGTGCCATGTTGACGATGGCATTCTGGGTGAGGTTACGTATACTTCCGTTGGCGGAAAAGATCTCGTCGTCAATTTTGAACGTAAGTCCGCCAATGTTGAGGTAGGTGTCTTTCGCCAGGCCAGTGTCGTTCTTAAGTTGGGCATCGATGCTGATGTTACGAACGGCTTTCGGTAGGTCGGGATACTTAAAAGAAGCATTCGTGCTTTTCACTTTGATATCCATTTTCGGAATGCGATCTTCATTCACTATACCTTTCAGCATACCATCTACCGAAAAATCACCCGTTGTGGTCACACCGTTCAGGTCTTTTACATACACTTTTGGAATGACGGCAAGGAAGTTTTTGAAATCGGAGGATGGGGTCTTAAAACTCAGATCCAGCTCTGTAGCTTCTTCAAGTACTTTTACAAAACCCTTGAAAGTGAGTGGTAGCTCATTGATCCTGGCTTCGTTTTCCAGAAAGGTATATTGCTGGTTTTCCAGGTCCATTTGGATGAGTGCATCCAGGGAAATAGTATTGTTTGTGAGGTATTTCACGTCGCCTACACGGAAGGAGACCACCGAGTTGGTTTCCGTGTCCAGTTCAGAAACATTCAAAGAAAAATCACCTTTGCCCGAGTGATTAAGGTCGGACAGCTCGAGGTAGGTTTCGCTGGTATCATCCATGTAATTTATGGTTGAATTCTGAATTTCATACCCTTTCAGATCGAAGGTGAATCCTTCGGAAGCTTCTTCGGTTTCTGTTGTTTCTGAATTTTCCTTTTCTACGGCTATGTCGTAATTAGCCCTTCCCAGGGAGTCTACTTTGATATTGACCAGAGCTTTGTCCAGGGATAGGGAGTTTACTTTGATGGGATCATTTCCGGATTTGAAGAGTTGCGTTATTCCCATGTCCAGGGTGAGCTGTGATCCCGCTGCCAATGTATCTCCTTCGAAAGGTGCATTATTGATTACCGAAAAATCCCTGATCTTGACTGCTGCGTCGGGGAAGCTACTGAACAAGCTGAGGTCCATGGATTCCCAGGCAACAGTAGCGTTGAGGTTATCGTTGAGGTTCTTCTTCAGAAGGTCTTCCAGTGTTCCTTTGAACAAATAAGGCGCGAGTAACAAAAGGACGATACAAATACCGAGCAGGATGCCTGCTATTTTCAGAATTTTTTTCATACTTATTTAATGTCTAGTCTTTTTCAGGATCCAGGTCCAGTTCCTCTCCAAGTTTCAGGCCAAAACGCTTTCGGAAAGCAAAAACCGTGAGGTAGAGGAAGGGTGTATCCGTAGCTGCTACCATCACTTTGAATAGAAAACCGCTTAGCAGTAAGCCTCCGAATAAACTCCAGTCGATCTTTCCGAAGCTACACAACAATACAAGAACAGTAAAGGTATCCACAAATTGTGATAGAAAGGTTGAAAAATTATTGCGGAGCCATAAATGTTTACCCTTGGTAAGTCGTTTCCAGAAGTGATAAATTGAAATATCGATATACTGGGCCAGCAAATACGCCATCATGGAGGCAAAGACAGCAATGGCTGTTGCTCCGAATACGAGATCGAACAGGGCGTCACTTACAGGGCTCCATTCGGTGGCTGTAGCAGCGCCAGAAACATAGATGATTCCCATGGAGAAAAAGGAGGCGAAGATCCCCGCCGTTACCACCTGGTTCGCTTTGCGTTTACCGTATACTTCGCTGATGAGGTCGGTGATAAGGAATGTAATAGGGTAGGGCAGAATCCCTACGGAGAGCTCGAAGGTGTAAATTCCGAAGAAATCGAAAGTGAAAAATTTTTGAAAGATAAGGTTGGACACAACCAGGGATGCAATGAATAAAGCCCCAAGAATGAGGTAGATGCGGTGAGCTAGTAATTTATCATTAAAGGTGAGTTGCGCCACAAACGATAGTTAGATGCTCAAAATTAGTTGTTGTACACATTCTTTTCCTTAAATTCGTCTTAAAGAACTCATTTAAACTTTTTCAATTTGCTAAAAAATTGCTGTTTTCAGCTCTTTTTTTGCCTTTTTTCTTTCCGTAGCGCTGCTATGTAATTGAAAAAAGCCTTCAAAAGAACTAAAAACCTCTAATTTTCGCTTGAATTCAAAAGGTCTAAATCAGTTCAATGTTAAAATTGAAACATTGAGCAAACCGCTTCAACATTTATACCTGTCGCTAGGCAGTAATATGGGCAATAAGTTCGAGCATTTGCAGGAGGCGGTGAATGTGATTTTCGAGGAGCTGGGAGCCATCGAAAAGATCTCCCCGGTATATAAAACCCCTGCCATGGGGTTTGAAGGAGATGATTTTCTGAATTGTGTGCTTTGGGTTAAAACACGCCTGAGCGCTAATAAAGTTTTGAGAACTGTCCTGGATATCGAGCAAAAGATGGGTAGAAAACGCGGTGGTTCCAAAAACTATACATCCCGCCCTATCGACATAGACATATTGTTCCTGGACGATCTTCAGAAGGACACAAAAAAATTAAAGATACCACATCCTGAATTGGAGAACAGGCGTTTCGTATTACAACCAATGGCAGATGTACAGCCGAGCTTCGAACATCCTGTTTCAGGTAAAAATATGATTCGTTTACTGGCTGAGACCAAGGACGAGGGACCCATCGAGAAGATGTCGAAATGGCTTAGCAACCCAAGGAAGGATTACAACCTGGCGCAATTCAATTATATCGCCATTGAAGGAAATATAGGGGCCGGAAAGACGAGCCTGGCCACTAAACTAGCGGGCGATTTCAATGCCAAGCTTATCCTGGAACGCTTCAAGGATAATCCTTTCCTTCCAAAATTCTACAAAGATCCTGCGCGCTATGCATTTCCACTGGAAATGTCATTCCTGGCAGATCGCTACCAGCAGTTGCTGGATGATATCACTCAATTCGATCTGTTCCGGGATTGCGTAATCGCCGACTATGAAGTTTACAAGTCTCTTATTTTCGCCAAGGTGACTTTGGCCGAAGAAGAGTTTAGTCTGTACAAAAAGTTGTTTCAGCTTATGTACAAAGAGTTACCCAGGCCCGATATCTATGTGTATTTATACCAGGATACGGATCAGTTGCTGGAAAACATCCGACAAAGGGGACGGAGCTACGAAAAGGACATACAGGAAGAATATCTTCAAAAGATACATGATGGCTACTTCGAGTTCATCAAGACGCAGCACGAGACGAATATCAGGATCATCGATATCTCCGGAAAGGACTTTGTGAACAGTAGAAAGGATTACCTGTGGATACTTAGGGAAATGCTTACTTCGTAGTATTTAGTTTAGAGAACAAGTCCCATAGAACAACTCCTACACTTACCGAAATATTCAGCGAATGTTTTGTTCCGAATTGGGGGATCTCCACCACTATATCGGATTTCGAAACTACTTCCTGCTGAACCCCTTTCACCTCGTTTCCGAAGACCACCGCATAGGTGTCGGAGGAATCGACGACTACTTTGTTTAGAGGTATTGAGTCTTCCGCTTGTTCGATAGATAATATTTTGACCCCATCGGATTGCAGCTGTCGAACTAGTTCCAGGGTGTTTTCAGAGTACTCCCAATCCACACTCTCCGTAGCGCCCAATGCGGTTCTCTGAATGTCCTTATGAGGCGGTGTTGCGGTGATACCACATAGATAGATCTTTTGGATGAGGAAGGCATCCCCCGTGCGGAACACCGAACCAATATTGTTAAGGCTCCTGATATTATCAAGGATGACAATAATGGGTGTTTTAGGGACATCTTTGTATTCCGTAGGAGAAATACGCCCCAGTTCACTATTCTTAAGTTTCCGATGCTTCATAAACTGGGGTTAAAGGTACTTTTTTGTTAATAAAAGTGAATAACTGGGGCGGTATATATTTTTCAGGCCAATACGATTTCTATATTTTTATAAGTTCAGTGAACAGGTGAAACTATGGGTAAAAAAGTAACCCCCTTAATGGGTCAATACAATAGTATCAAGGCGAAATACCCTGATGCCTTGTTATTATTTCGTGTGGGTGACTTTTACGAGACTTTTGGCGAGGATGCAGTTAAGGCCGCAGGGATACTAAATATCACGCTCACGGCCAGAAATAACGGTGGAGATATGACCGAGTTGGCCGGGTTCCCTCATCATTCACTAAACACCTATTTGCCAAAGCTAGTCATGGCTGGTTGTCGTGTAGCGATCTGCGATCAACTGGAAGACCCTAAACAAACCAAGAAGATCGTAAAGCGAGGTGTTACTGAATTGGTGACACCGGGCGTGGCTCTCAACGACGATATACTTCAGAGCAAATCGAACAATTTCCTGGCTGCTGTGCATTTGGGTGGCTCCCGAATTGGAGTTTCCTTCCTCGATGTTTCCACCGGGGAATTTCTTACTTCTGAAGGAGATGCAGAATATGTAGACAAATTACTTCAGAATTTCAAACCTTCGGAAGTACTTTTCAGCAAACAGAAACGCAGGCTATTCTCTGAAACCTTCGGGGATAATTTTCATACGTTCTACCTCGAGGATTGGGTGTTTCAAACAGATTATGCGGTGGAGACCCTTCAGAAGCAATTCGGAACAACCAGTTTAAAAGGATTTGGGATCGATACCCTGGAGAATGGGGTCATCGCCGCCGGAGCGGCTTTGCATTACCTTGGCGAAACCCGTCACGATAAACTGGGACATATCACCAAAGTGAATCGCATAGCTGAAGATGCCTATGTTTGGATGGACAAGTTTACCATTAGAAACCTCGAACTGTATCATTCTACGCAGGAGAATGCGGTGACCCTGCTGGAAGTGATCGATAAAACGATCTCTCCTATGGGAGGTAGATTGTTGAAGCGTTGGCTGGCATTGCCTTTAAAGGATTCCGAAGCCATCATCAAGCGTCATGAGGTGGTGAGTTTCCTGCTGGATAACCAGGACGTTCTGGAAAAATTTCAGCAGCATATAAAACACATGGGCGACCTGGAAAGGCTGGTTTCTAAAGCAGCCACGGGGAAGATCAATCCAAGAGAAGTAGTGCAGCTAAAGAATTCACTTGAGGCGGTCGTGCCGGTGAAAGCATTGGCTTCGGACTCGAAGAATGAGTCCCTACGTTTGATCGGGGAACAACTGAATGCCTGTGATGAACTAAGAGAAAAGGTAAAAGCCACTTTGTTTGAAGAAGCACCGGTGAACATTCTGAAGGGGCAGGCGATTGCAAACGGGGTTTCTGAGGAACTGGATGAGTTGCGTTCCATAGCAACCGGTGGAAAGGACTACCTGGATGCCATGCTGAAGAGGGAAAGTGAGCGAACCGGGATCACTTCGCTGAAGATAGCTTCCAATAATGTGTTTGGCTACTATATTGAAGTTAGAAATACGCACAAGGATAAGGTCCCAGAGGAATGGGTTCGCAAGCAAACATTGGTGAGTGCCGAACGCTATATCACCGAAGAATTAAAGGAATACGAGGCCAAGATACTTGGTGCCGAGGAGAAGATCCTTATACTGGAACAGCAATTATTTGTTAACCTACTGGAATGGTTACAGCAGTTCATTGGGACCATTCAACATACCGCAAGCCTGATCGCGCGATTGGATTGTTTGTCTTCTTTTGCTGTGCAAGCAAGGGAACATTCTTATACAAGGCCATTATTGGATGATAGCTTTGATTTGGACATCAAGGAAGGGCGCCATCCGGTGATCGAACAGCAACTACCCCCGGATGCACCGTTCATAGCCAACGATGTGTTCCTGGACAGGGACAACCAGCAGATCATTATGATCACCGGTCCGAACATGAGTGGTAAGTCTGCCATTCTACGACAGACTGCTTTGATTGTGCTACTTGCTCAAATGGGAAGTTTCGTTCCGGCGGGTGCTGTGCGCATGGGCTGTGTTGATAAGATATTTACCAGGGTAGGGGCCAGTGATAATATTTCCATGGGGGAGTCTACGTTTATGGTAGAGATGAATGAAACGGCCAGTATCCTGAACAATATTTCAGAACGAAGCCTGGTGTTACTGGATGAAATAGGTCGTGGAACCAGCACTTATGATGGAATTTCCATTGCCTGGGCCATTAGTGAGTTCCTGCACGAACACCCTTCCAGGGCCAAGACCTTGTTTGCTACTCACTACCATGAACTCAATGAGATGACGGAGACTTTTGAGCGGATCAAGAATTACAATGTTTCGGTGAAAGAGATGAAGGATACGGTTTTATTTCTTCGGAAGTTGGTACCCGGGGGCTCACATCACAGTTTCGGAATTCATGTAGCAAAGATGGCCGGGATGCCTGTCCAGGTTCTGCATAAGGCCAATAAGATATTGAAGCGACTGGAGAAGTCGCACGCTTCCGAAGAACTCACCGATGAGATGCGGAACATGTCTAAAGAAGAGATGCAGCTCAGTTTTTTTAAGCTGGATGATCCACTGCTGGAAGAGTTGAGGGAGGAGATCCTGGATATCGACATAGATACCTTGACCCCTGTAGAGGCCTTGATGAAACTTAACGAGATCAAGCGGATGCTGCAGCGGAATGCTTCAACGAAATCAAAGAAATAGTAAAACTGTCTAAAAAGTGATATGACTGTCAAATCGAACTCCCGTGCTGAGCATAGCCGAAGCGTGATTCGGTTTCTAGATAATGTTTAATGTAGGGGATATAAGATTCTGAATTAAATTCAGAATGACATAAAATCTACCTTTTTAGACAGCTTCTTATATTAAGTACTAATTTTCAATCCCATCCCAGCTATAGAAAACCTCACCGGTAGAGCATTTTACTTTGGGAGCGGCGCTATATTTATCGTGATGTGGTAGTCTAACGAAATATGAGCCCTCCACGAAATTGTTGTCTGCTTTTATTTCTGTGCGTATAGAACTTATTGTGGCATTAACTTTCTTGGTTCCTGCAGTTCCCCATTTGTGTTTTCTTTTTATAGTAAAAGTTTCTCCAGGAGCCAGGGGAGGAATCTCGTAGTTTTTCACCCCTTTTTGTTTTACATATGATCTAAGATTCCAGTTTCCGTAAGAAGTTGTTTCTGCACTACCTATATTCTTCACTACAATCCTAATTTCTCTTTCACGGCCTACCGGCGGCCTTTTAGCGTTGTCTATATAAACGATGAGATCAGGGAGTGGAGACGCATTGAAGGACCAGCTTGTACTGTTATTATTTTCGTCTATTTCGTCTATGGCATCATTGGGGTCCAGGACTAGAGTCACTTCGTAGGTCCCTGGTTTATCAATACGAAACCCTTTGTTGAAGGTAGCTTTTTGGTTCTTTCCAATAGTTACCTCCATTGTTTTAGTGATTTCTGTAGTAGGTTCGTCACCGGGTCTGTCCAGTATCATTTTAACGGTAGGATTTTGTATTGGTGTTTCCCCTGTATTCTTGATCTCTGCGGTGTAGACAACCCTTTGGTTCTCTCCGATAACTCCGGAATCTCTTGGTGAAACTTTCATGCTTCCTGACTCAAGATCAGGTTTAAGACAATCTTTCAAGGTGAAAACTCCGGTTAGCCCGGTGATGATGTCATCAGAGGCGTCGCTCTTCCCTATGATCTTAATACGATAGTCTCCATCTGTCGATGCCTCCCGATTCCAGAGATATTGTCCTGAATTGGGAGCGTCGGTAACAATGGTTCTATGAATGGTATATCCGTTAGATTCCGTCAAAAAGATACTCACGGTGGTGGCCACTCCTCCAGTAGTTTGCCATTGGATATATTGTTGTTCGTTTAAACAATAGTCCTGCCCTGCGGCGGGATTAGTGATGTTAATGGGGAGATCCTCATTTAGGGGTTCGACATTGGTAGCTCCTCTCAATGAAAAAGAAGATAGTGCTACTGCTAAGCTTAGCAGCAGTATGTGTTTGGAATATTTCATGGCGTAGGTTTTTGGTTCAAACAATTCCTTTCAGTATTTCTGAAAATTCTTGTTTGTCTTACTCTAAAAAATGCCAGAAATACTTTTGGTCTTAACTTTAAAACTTAGACCAATTATTTATAAGATGCAATGATGTAGGTCATTGTGGAGTGGAAATAGCTGTCGAACTACTAAAAATAGACTTAGTTGTGGCGAGATGTTTTTTGTGATCCCATTGTCCTCAATAATTTAGATAGAAATGCTTTGCATTTGAGGTAAAAGTTTTAAATTTGCGTCCGCTTTCACTAGAAAGTACGTTCTTGAAATATGCGAAAATAGCTCAGTTGGTAGAGCGCCACCTTGCCAAGGTGGAGGTCGCGGGTTCGAATCCCGTTTTTCGCTCAGCAAGGAGCCGATTTTTAGTCGGCTCGATTTTTGCGAGTCCTATTGTATGCAGAAGTGGTGGAATTGGTAGACACGTTGGACTTAAAATCCAATGGGCAGTAATGCCCGTGCGGGTTCAAGTCCCGCCTTCTGTACTAATACGGTGAAACCGAATCGAAAGATTCGGTTTTTTTATTCCGAAAACCGAAGAAAGTTATCTTTCAGAGGGATTGAGGAATAAAAAAATAAATCCGCTGCTAAGCGGATGAGGTTTTATTGTTGACTTCGTAGGAGCTGGGACTCCCCGCCGAAGGCGGAAATTCCCGCTTGTTCATTCTGAAGGTATGAGGAATAAAAAAATAAATCCGCTGCTAAGCGGATGAGGTTTTATTGTTGACTTCGTAGGAGTTGGGACTCCCCGCCGCAGGCGGAAATTCCCGCTTGTTAATTCTGAAGGTATGAGGAATAAAAAAGCAGTCCGCTGCTAAGCGGATGAGGTTTTATTGTTGACTTCGTAGGAGCTGGGACTCTTCGCCGAAGGCGGGTTTTGCGCTATTAAGTGAACATACATTGTCAATCTGAACTTGATTCATATTCTAAAGTCCTTAAATTAGAGAGATTCCGAATCAAGTTCGGAATGACGTGTTAAGAATGTGTTGGTTTTAAAGATTATCCCCAAAAATATTACTGATCTCTTCATCCACCTGTTCTTTTAACGCTTCTGCTTCCGCAGCTCTGCGTTTTCCGAGTCGGTAAGAAATATAGATCAGAAAGAAAATGATTGGCAGGATCACGGGCAGGGAATACCAGAAATCGTATTCGTCTATATATTGAATATTCTGGTTGATCACTCCTGAGAGTTGAAAGAGGAACATGGTAAGTGGGACCAGAATGGCGTATTTCCACCAATTCCTGGAGGTTACAAACCAGATAGCAGTTAGCAGTACAAAAGTAAGTTTTGTGAACAGGGTATAGATATATCCCTGAACTGTATTAAAACCATTGGTCCTTACAGTTCCGAATAACGTATCCCACTCTGCTGTATCAGAGGGTACAATGCGATACAAATAGAATAAGAAGGGTGTTGAAACTAGGATAAGCGTAAGCAACACCCCTGATATAAGCGATGCTTTTTTCTTATCCGTTGTTCGGTATTTCAACGTCTTTTTTGTCAATTTGTTGCTCTTCTCCTACTAACGATTCTGGGGTACAGCTTGCTGCAAATACGAAGCTAACCATAGCTAAAATAAACATAAATTTTCTCATAATACTAGAATTTGGGGTTTATTACAAAGCAAACCTAGTAAGAAGAAACAAAAATTACTCTATAGTAATTTCATTAAGAAAATCATACATTTGTAGGTTATTTCTTACTATTTTTATCGCTAAACAGCAGATAAATACGATTAACTACCCAATTACCTATAGGAAAGTAAAGTGCGAAAAAGATAGCCATGGCCAGTGCGAAGGTGTGTGGGGTGAACCATTTTTCAAGGATATTGTCGGGATATATATAAGAAGTTCCCAGGGCATAGCCTCCAAACTCCAGGGCGGCCATTGCCACTAAGCCGTATGCATACTGAGTGAAGAAGGGATATCCACGCAACAGGATGGAGATGGGTACCATATATAATATATAGGTGCTTATCACTTGCCACCAGAAGGTGAATTTTGCGATCTCCAGCCACTGACCTACATGGTGCATTAGGATGCCCCAGGCGAAGTACACTATTATATATGTAAGGAGTCTGCCGCGTTCAACGGATCGTAATTTTCGGATGAGATCTTTTATCATGTGATTTCAAAAATAATGAAACTCAATTAATTGTTAATTGACGCTTTTCCTACAAATACTTACATATAAACAGCAAATAAACGATAAAATATGACGTTTATCGAGGGGTAAATTATGTTAAAATGAAGATAAAAACATGCATTTCATCGATAAAATATATCACTACACCGAAAACAATGTGTTTTTGCCGAGGTTAATTGCATGTGGTCGATTAAATTGTTAAAAGCGTTAACATATTGCGCTTATATTTACGCATCTGCATATAGACCCCTAATCATATGCTAACCATGAACCATCAAATTCATAATTATTTATAAAAATTATGGCCATTACCAATTAGTAAGGGCCGCCACAATATTAAAGTGTATTGCTTATGAAACCATTATTACGATCTATTTTAGGTGCGTTTTCAATAATATTAGTCTTTACGACAAATTTATCTGCGCAAACAGTCACTTTGACCTCTTCCAATGAGTTCGTATTTGATAGTAACAAATCGTGTTTACCTGATTTTGAAGGCCCGCATGCTTCATATGTGTCTTACGAGATTTGTAATACAACAGGATCTGTAACAGCACCTCTTACTGCAAACTTTGCTATCACTGGAACAGGTTATTCACTTAGTGGAGGACAGGCGGCTTCCCAATATGTAGGTTCCCTTGGAATAGGTGAATGTGCATCATTCTTTTGGCTAGTGGAATATCCATGTGACCCACCTGCAACAGCCGTGATCGATGTAACGCTTACGGACGATATGGCTGCTGTGGTTGCAACCTCCTCCGATAATATGACTACCGCAAGTGGAATCAGTGCGAACGCTACTGGAATTCTAGGTACTCAAACAATAAATAGTCCGAGTGTTGGGCAACTTAGTGTTTATGATGTAGAGTACACCTTTGGTACAACTGCTGATGGCGGTGACCTGTCTTTTCAGCCAGTAGGGAATATTGATTTTGACGCTAGCTGCTTTCAGTTGGTTGGTGTCGAAATAATAAGTTCTCCTGATTTTTCTTGTATTTCCGTTGGCGATCAGGATCAACTCTACTACCAGATAACTGCTGGTTGTGGTGTATCTGGTTCTGGAAATATTGTCACGGCTCGCTATTTTTTCCGAAGTAATTGTGTTGGCGGTACAACCAATGCACAACCCTATGCCTATGGTACGTCTGGAGGCCAGTTGAAATATACTGGGAATTTTGAGGATGGGACTTCTGTAACCAGTTTCCCGCCCACTGCGGCTCCTACTTTGAATATTACGAAATCTGTTTCCCCAACAAATATTTTGACGGTACCGGCCACGGTTACTTATACAATTTCAATTGAGAATACATCAACATCTCCGTATTCATTAGATCAAATTACAGATGTTTTACCTGCACCTTTTACCTTTAATTCAATAGATGGCACGAGCGACATTACAACGGCTAACTCATCCAGTGCTCCTACGCTGTCCGATACAGGTACTTTGTCATTTGTCGGTGGTCTGGATGCGGCTACCTATCCTTACACCGAATACTTCATACCGGGGAGCTCAACAGTCCAGCTAATCTACAGTGTAGATGTTCCTGGAACGACTGTTAATGGTGTATATACGAACTCGGCTACCTATAGTACTGGTACGTTCACCTCAGCAAGTGCTACCGCAGATCTTACTGTAGGACCTCCTCCATGTAGCATCACAGCCATTGGCACTTCGAATCTTTCGGCTTGTAATGATAATGGTACACCTGCCAATAGTGCGGATGACTTTTTCACAGCAGATGTAACGGTAACTTTTGCCAATGC
>NZ_JAFMTQ010000020.1 GCF_026126405.1 Aureitalea sp. L0-47 | reverse complement strand
TTCAAAATGAAGTTCGGATCTGAATTCTCCTCCCCAACCTGGTTGGGATTTACTAATAATTCAAGCTCAACCGTCTCACAAGCTGTGAAGAGCGTCAGAAGCGAAGCAAGAATTGAGATTTTAAATATATTTTTCATAATAGGATTATTAATTTTTTAGAATGTTGCTTTAACGCTAAATGAGTAACGTCTGTTAGAAGGTCCAGTTTGGAATTCAAGTCCCTGACCGTTACCTACACCTGTACTCAATGCCTCTGGGTCAATATTGAACGCCTGAGGGATATTGAATGTTCTTACGTAAAGGTTTTGTCCGGAAACAGCAAAAGTTACATTTCCAAATGGAGTTTTTTCTAACATCTTTTCAGATAGAGAATAAGTAAGAGATACATCACGAAGTCTCAAGTGAGAAGCATCGTAGATACCTTGTCCTACTGGGTCAACTAAACTGATGAAGTAAACATCATTCGCACCAATTTGAATTTGGTTTTCGATAGGGTTACCGCCCTCATCCAGAAGTAGCTCACCGGTGTTCGGGTTAGCTAGTATACCTGGAATAACGAAGGTACCTTCACGATTATCTGTATTCACGGTTGTTACACCACGTCTGTAGTACTGAGTAGCAGTCTGAGAGAAAATATCACCTCCGTGCTGGTATTCTACCTGAGCAGATAATGTTAAATTTTTGTACGTAAATGAGTTGATAGACGTAACATTCCAGTCTGGGTTAGGATCACCCACAGTTTCAATTGGAAGACCTAAGTCATCACTGTCGAAAATCTTACCTGAGTCAGGGTTGATCAATAGTGCACCATTTACACCTAGACCTGGACGATCCTCGAATCCTTCGATCACAGGGTTCGCTGGGTCATAACGAACAGCGTAGCTACCTTTGATTACACCTAAAGGCTCACCTTCAGCTGCGTAGTTACCTAGTCCGATAAATCCGGCAAATGGGAAATCTTCAAGATCACCTAATTCAGTTACTATGTTTTCGTAAGCTGTGAAATTGTTTTTAATATCCCAGCTAAAATCTTTTGTCTTAAGTGGAGTAAGATCTAAACCTACTTCAATTCCTTCGATCTCAGAACTTGCAATGTTATCGGCGATAGTACTGAAACCTGTAGAAGGGTTAAGCGGTCTACCTGGTACAATTTGATCGTCGATGAAACGCTTGTACAAGGTAAGGTCTAGAGAGATTCTTCTGTTGAAGAAGTCAGCCTCAGCACCTACTTCAAACTCTCTTTGAAGTTCAGGCTGAAGGTCACGATTCAATCTTGCCCCAGGGTTAGATGCAGTTGTAACGTTAGCACCTCCAGGAGGGAAGAAGGTACCGGAAGCCTGAGCTAGTACTCCTCGAGTGTTATATGGACCAGGGAAGGCCGCAGACGTACCATAAGCAGCTCTGAACTTAAGGAAGTTCAATGCTCCGTTCGTTGACACACCGTCAAGAGAAGTCGGGATGAAAGAAAGGGAAGCACCAGGATAGAACAGTGATCTGTTCTCAGATTCCAATGTAGATCCCCAGTCATTACGACCAGACAGTACTAAGAAAAGGAAGTTGTCATATTCGAAAGTTGCTTCAGCATAAGCACCAAGAATGTTACGCTCCTGGAAGAAATCCAATCCACCGTCATCATAGGCGGTAAAGTTGTTGTGATTCCAGAAGTTAAATACAACCTGTCCTGTACTCAAAATACCTGAACGCTCAAACGTATCACGTCTTGCGTTGAAACCAAGAACTGTAGATAGTCCTAAGTTCTCAGCAAGGTTAATGTTACTGAAACTCACGTTGAAGTTGTGGTCGTAAATATAATTGCTGATGTTAGCCGTACGGAATACACCGGATAGGTTAACAACGTCACCCTTTGCCACTCGGAATTCCTGAGTTTCTGCATAGGTATCGAGACCGAAACGGTAAGTTGCTAAGATGTTATCTGAAATTTCGTAGCTGGTAGTTAGCTGTCCGTAGAAACGGCTGTTCACCTGCTCAGTTCCTGAATAATTCAATAACCAGTAAGGGTTATTCTGGTCACCACGATAGTAAACACTCTCTCCAGTAGAAGGATTCTCGAAAGGAAGACTTTGAAGATCCAGGTTTCTAGGAATGAAAAGAAGACGTGTAAATAATGACACAGATCCTGCGGCGTTATTCGCTGCAATTGGAGGTGTGTTTACACGAAGGTTACTGTAGTTTGCAGTTGCTGAAACTGAAAATTTATTTGAAAGTTTAGTAGTACCACCCATACCAATATTGTAACGGGTAAGTCCATTGTTTGGGATATAACCGTCTTCAGTGGTATAACCAAAGTTCACGTTGTACTTACTTCCACCGTCGCCAGGAGAACCAGCGATGTTTACGGAAGTGGCATGACCTAATCCCGTTCTGAAGAAATCACTAACGTTGTCAGGAGCTGCTTCATAAGGAATTTGAAGTCCGTCGAACTGAGGGAAGATATCTCCCTGAGATGCATACGGGTGATCGATCATTAAACCAAGGTCAAAACGCGCACCCCAGTTACCAACGAATCCAGGGTTAGGAGCGTTGTTCGCACCTTGACCATAATCGTTTTGATAATCTGGGAGGTTAGAGATTTGAGTGGCATATACCTGTTGAGAGAAAGTAATCTCGAATTTTTTGTTTTGGTCTTTCTTACTACCACCTTTGGTTGTGATCAATACTACACCATTTCTACCTTGCTGACCATATAGTACAGCGGCACTCAAACCTTTAAGTACCTGAATAGATTCGATGTTGTTTGGATCTAAGTCAAGGAAACGGCTACTAGTAATCGAGTTACCACCGGCAAAACCTGTAACGTTGTTAGTTCCACTGTCGAAAGGAACACCATCTACTACGAAAAGTGGCTGGTTGTTACCGTTAATCGAACTCTTGGAACGAATCACGAAGTTAGTACCAGAACCAGTAGCACCACCAGTACCTGTTACCTGTACCCCGGCAACTTTACCGTTCAGTGTTCTAACTACATCGGATTCCGGCTTGTTCTCAACGGCTTCCGCTTCAATTGTACTTACGGCATAACCTAGCGTCTTACGCTCCCTGGCAATACCATAACCGGTTACAACTACTTCGTCAAGAACGGCTGCGTCTTCCTCCATTTGCACACTCATAGTGCTCGTAGCAGCAGTAACGGCTTGCTCCATAGTTTTGAAACCAACGTAACTGTATACGAGTTTCTGGCCTACACTAGCCTGAATGGAATAGTTACCATCGAAATCAGACTGAGTACCAGTAGTCGTACCCTTTACGACAATGTTAACTCCAGGTAAGGGTAATCCGGTATTATCAGACACCGTTCCGGAGATTGTTTTTTCTTGTGCGAACGTAAGTTGCACTACAAACGCTAGTAATAGCGTTAAAATTCCACTAAACTTTGTTCTCATTTTATAATTTATTTGAATTAGCCAATGCCAAAAATCACAATAAAAAGTTAATTACACAACTTTTCACACTTAAAATTTGCTTTTTTTTTTACCGAATTGTTAAGCCATTGTTAGCTTTATTCAGAATCGTGAAGTGAGACTCAGGTGGATTTTTGTGTTCGAAAATTTGAAATTCTGATTTTCCGAAATTCCATTGGCAAAACTGAATTTTAAAAGTCCGGCTTTTGTGAATAATCCAAGCCCGATTCCGAAGCTGTAAAGTTCTTCTTCCAGCTGGTTTATTTCATTCTCAAAATATCCGAAATCAATAATACTGTGAAGATAGAATCCGGCATTGAAACGATAACGGTATTCTGTGTTGAAAACCGTGTACAGGCTGGCGTCTATACTGTTTTCATTAAAGCCCCGAATGCTGTTGATTCCCCCGAAGCGAAAAAGCTCATTGGTTAGAAAACGATCACTTAATAGAACACTGGTGTTATTCTGGATGAAAACTAAGTTGTTATAATTAAGCTCGAACAAATTGTAAGCCCATAAACTCAGCCGTGTCTGATCTTCGGAGACTTCACCAAAGTCCCTGCTTCCGAATTCCGAATCAATTGTCACCTGGGTCTTAGCAGGAAAGAGCGGGTCGTTTTGCCTTCGTATGAATTCAACTCCGGCAAGGAAGAAGCGTCCATCGTAATCCTCAATTGCACTACCGACCAGGTTTTCATCCAGCAGGTTGCTGGACTCCGAGGCCTTGTAGCCAACATAAATAGATGAAGGGGGTGTGATCTGGTAACTCACTTTGGCGATCTGATCTGTGGTCACAAACGTGCTGTCCCGCTTAAAGATCTTTAATTCGAGTTCGGCACCAACAGGGCTTCCGAATAAATAAGGCAAGCGAACCCTTGCTCGGAAATTTTGCTGTTCGTTTCCATCTGCCTTGTAGTTAACGAGTAATTGCTCACCAAAGTTCAGATTGTTGTTAAGTTCAAGATTAAGATAACCGTTGAACTGTATCCTGTTTGTTTCTTCATCTGTTGCAAACCCCAATATCCCGTCGAACAAATTGTTGTTCCTTTTTTCCAGGTAGAAGTAAATGGTTGTCTTCTCTTCCTCGAATAATACCTCCGGAGCTTTCCGGGTGTTTACAAATCCCAGGCTGTTCAAAACATCATTTTGTTCGTTTATCTTGTTTCTGTCGAATGGCCTTCCCGTCTTTATCCCGGCGAAATGCTTGAGGAAAGATTTAGGGAATTTCGGGTATCCCTTTACCGCGATGGAATCTATTCTTCTCGCAACACCTTCATCCAAAAGCAGGTTGGCGACTATACTATTGTCTTCCCCTTTTCTGAAATCGCTGAGTCGTATTCGTGCAAATGCTTTCCCGTCTCCGGTTTTGATTTCATTCAGAAGGGTAAGTGCATTTTCAACATTTGGGAAGGTGAGTATGAAATGATCGGTTTCCACCTTATCGGAAATTCGCGATAATTCTTTTTTGCTGAATAGCTCGCGGTTGTAAAGTACTTTCAGGTATCGATACTTGGTCCCGAGAATATAGCTGGCTTCAAATACTGAATCATTCTTCCGGTCGATCTGCTGAAGCGCTGCTTCCAGGTAACCGTACCTTTGAAGCTTGTATTGTAGGGTGTCGGCCTCCTTTTGAAGAGAACTTAAATTGGGATGCTTCGGAACGATCTCCAGGCTGTCTTTCAGTTCATTTGGAAAGGATGTTTCAGCATTAACTTCAAGAAACAATTCCTGAGCGATCACATTTCCATATTGCAGGTTATATATATTAAGGTATAAGAAAATGTAGAAAATTTGCTTCAAAGAGGTGTTCTTTCAACTGTAAAACTAACGTTTCGACGGTAGTTTTCATATCTCATTGACTTGATTTTTACAAAGGGTCTAAAAATAAATTTTCTATGGTTTGATTAATCCATATTAATTTTTACCTTTGCACGCCCTTTTATAGGGGAAACTGTATAAATTATTTAAGTATAACAAGGATTTTATATGCCAACTATTTCACAATTAGTACGAAAAGGAAGAGCCAAAATAACCAAGAAGAGTAAATCGGCTGCTTTGGATTCGTGCCCGCAACGCCGCGGTGTGTGTACACGTGTATATACTACTACTCCTAAGAAACCAAACTCTGCTATGCGTAAAGTAGCGAGGGTTAGGTTGACAAACGGAAAGGAAGTAAACGCGTACATCGGTGGTGAAGGTCACAATCTCCAGGAGCACTCGATAGTATTGGTTAGAGGTGGAAGGGTGAAGGATTTGCCAGGTGTTAGATATCACATTGTACGAGGAGCTTTAGACACCGCTGGTGTTGAAGGTCGTCTGCAAAGAAGATCTAAGTACGGTGCAAAACGCCCTAAGAAGTAATTCAAAAAACTTTAAAGAGAAGACATGAGAAAAAGAGCAGCCAAGAAAAGACCACTTTTACCGGATCCACGATTTAACGATCAGTTGGTTACGCGTTTCGTGAACATGATGATGTGGGACGGAAAGAAGTCGGTGGCTTTTAAAGTATTCTACGACGCGATCGATATCGTGGAAGAGAAAAAACAAGACGAAGAAAAAACGGCATTGGAAATGTGGAAAGATGCACTCTCGAACGTGATGCCTCACGTGGAGGTACGTAGCCGACGAGTAGGAGGTGCTACATTCCAAATCCCTATGCAGATAAGACCAGATCGTAAGATCTCTACTGCGATGAAGTGGTTGATCCTCTTTGCACGTAAGAGAAACGAAAAGTCGATGTCACAGAAATTAGCTGCCGAGATACTGGCAGCTGCGAAAGAAGAAGGTGCAGCGGTTAAAAAGCGCGTGGATACGCACAAAATGGCCGAAGCTAACAAAGCATTCTCACATTTCAGATTCTAAATAAAAAATGGCACAAAGAGATTTAAAATATACTAGAAATATAGGTATTGCTGCGCACATTGATGCTGGTAAGACCACAACAACGGAGCGTATCCTTTATTATACCGGAGTGAGCCATAAAATTGGTGAGGTACACGATGGTGCTGCAACTATGGACTGGATGGAGCAGGAGCAGGAGCGTGGAATTACCATTACTTCCGCTGCAACTACTTGTACCTGGAACTTTCCAACCGAAAACGGACAACCTACTGCGGATGCAAAGGGATACCACTTCAATATTATTGACACTCCGGGTCACGTTGACTTTACGGTTGAGGTGAACCGTTCACTGCGGGTCCTTGATGGACTTGTTTTCCTTTTCAGTGCTGTTGATGGTGTTGAGCCACAGTCTGAAACGAACTGGAGGCTAGCGGACAACTACAAAGTACCTCGTATGGGCTTTGTGAACAAAATGGACCGTCAGGGATCCAATTTCCTTATGGTTTGCCAGCAGGTAAAAGATATGTTAGGTTCAAATGCGGTGCCAATCGTATTACCTATTGGAGATGAAATAGATTTTAAAGGAGTTGTAGACCTGGTAAAGAACCGTGCGATCGTATGGCACGAAGAATCCATGGGATCTACTTTCGATGTGATCGAAATTCCCGAGGAACTCAAGGCTGAAGCAGCTGAATACAGAGGAAAACTAATCGAAGAGGTTGCGGCTTATGACGAGAACCTGCTTGAGAAATATATGGAGGATGAGGATTCTATTACTGAAGATGAGGTGCACGCTGCGCTTCGTGCTGCGGTAATGGACATGAGTATCATCCCGATGATCTGCGGTTCGGCATTTAAAAATAAAGGTGTTCAGTTCTTACTGGATGCTGTTTGTCGTTACCTACCATCACCGGTTGATAAAGAAGGGATCACAGGAATTAATCCTGATACTGAAGAAGAAGAAATTCGCAAACCCAATGTGAACGAACCATTCGCGGCATTGGCATTTAAGATCGCAACCGATCCTTTCGTAGGTCGTTTGGCTTTCTTCCGCGCATACTCTGGTCGTCTTGATGCTGGTTCTTATGTTTTGAACAATCGTTCAGGTAAGAAAGAGCGTATTTCACGTATCTACCAGATGCACTCGAACAAGCAGAACGCTATCGATTATATAGAAGCCGGAGACATTGGAGCTGCGGTAGGATTTAAGGATATCAAAACGGGAGATACGCTTTCTGATGAGAAGAACCCGATCGTTCTCGAATCTATGGACTTCCCGGATCCGGTAATTGGTATCGCTGTGGAGCCTAAGACGAAAGCTGATGTTGATAAGCTAGGTATGGCACTTGCCAAGTTGGCGGAAGAAGATCCAACTTTCCAGGTACGTACTGATGAAGCTTCAGGGCAAACAGTGATCTCTGGAATGGGAGAGCTTCACCTGGACATTATTGTAGATCGACTTAAACGTGAGTTTAAAGTTGAGGTAAACCAGGGTCAGCCACAGGTTGAATACAAGGAGGCAGTTACAAAATCTGCAGATCATCGCGAGGTTTACAAGAAGCAAACCGGTGGTCGTGGTAAATTCGCCGATATCGTATTTACTTTAGGGCCTGCAGAAGAAGGAAAAGTAGGACTTGAATTCGAGAACAATATCAAAGGGGGTAATATTCCTAAAGAATTTGTTCCTTCTGTTGAGAAAGGATTCAAAGAAGCAATGAAGAATGGTCCATTGGCCGGATTTGAAGTAGACAGTATGAAAGTGACTCTAAAGGATGGATCGTTCCACCCTGTGGATTCGGATCAATTGTCTTTCGAATTGGCTGCCAAATTAGGATTTAAAGCGGCAGCGAAGGCTGCAGGAGCTGTGATCATGGAGCCTATCATGAAACTGGAGGTATTGACTCCGGAGGAAAATATGGGTGACATTGTAGGAGACCTTAACCGTCGTCGTGGTCATGTAAATGATATGAGCGACCGTGCAGGATCTAAAGTTGTTAAAGCGGAAGTACCTCTTTCAGAAATGTTCGGTTATGTAACCACATTGAGAACGTTGTCTTCAGGTCGTGCAACATCTACCATGGAATTTTCACACTACTCGGAAACACCATCTAGCATTTCCGAAGAGGTGATCGCAGCAGCAAGAGGAACCGCTAACGTTTAATATTTCAGCAATGAGTCAGAAAATTAGAATCAAACTAAAATCTTACGATCATAATTTAGTGGACAAATCTGCTGAGAAAATCGTTAAGACCGTAAAAAGTACAGGTGCAGTAGTAACAGGGCCAATCCCACTACCAACGCACAAGAAGATCTTTACCGTATTACGTTCACCACACGTGAACAAGAAGAGTAGAGAGCAGTTCCAGTTGAGCTCTTACAAAAGGCTACTGGATATCTACAGCTCTTCTTCCAAGACCATCGATGCGTTGATGAAATTGGAATTGCCAAGTGGTGTTGAAGTAGAGATCAAGGTATAATGAACAACTGAAGCGAAAATGCTTCAAGACATGTCCGGAGCTGCGAGCAAAGGAAAAACGGAAACAAAATAAAATTCAGGGCTGAATTTATTTTGGCCCTGTTTTTTTGAAAAGCAAGTTTCCGTCCTCTTTCGCTAAAGCTTCAGAGGATAAAAGACAAGAACAGAAATAATAAATAGTAATAATTAATAAATAATAAATATGTCTGGGTTAATTGGAAAAAAGATAGGGATGACCAGCATCTTTGACGAGAACGGAAAGAACATTCCGTGTACCGTTATAGAAGCAGGCCCCTGTGTTGTTACCCAAGTCAGAACCGAAGAGGTTGACGGGTATAATGCTCTTCAACTTGGTTTCGATGACAAAAAGACTGCAAACAAAGCTGCCGAGGGCCATGCAAAAAAGGCCGGTTCAGCTGCGAAACGTCGTGTTGTTGAATTCCAGGGATTTGAAGAGGAGTATAAATTAGGTGATACGATCACCGTGGAACACTTTGCAGAAGGCGAGTTCGTGGATATTGCCGGAACGAGTAAAGGTAAAGGATTCCAGGGTGTGGTAAAACGCCACGGCTTTGCCGGGGTGGGACAAGCGACTCACGGTCAGCACAACCGACTACGAGCTCCTGGATCCATTGGTGCGGCTTCATATCCTGCGAGAGTATTCAAAGGAATGAAAATGGCCGGACAAATGGGGAATGAAAAAGTAAAAGTACAGAACTTAAGAGTGTTGAAAGTGGTTCCTGAAAAGAACCTGCTTGTTGTAAAGGGATGTGTTCCTGGTCACAAGAACGCTTATGTAACTATCGAGAAATAATGAAGGTAGCTGTAGTAGATAAGAATGGAAAAGACACCGGAAGGAAAGTAGAACTTTCTAAAGAGGTGTTCGGAATAGAGCCTAATGACCACGCTGTATACCTTGATGTTAAGCAGTACCTGGCCAATCAGCGTCAGGGAACTCACAAGGCGAAGGAGCGAGGTGAGATCGTGGGTAGTACCCGTAAGATCAAAAGGCAAAAAGGAACCGGAACCGCACGTGCAGGTAGCATCAAATCTCCTGTATTCAGAGGTGGAGGTAGAATCTTTGGTCCTAGACCAAGGAACTACGGGTTTAAATTGAACAAAAACGTCAAGCGATTGGCTAGAAAATCTGCCCTTAGTATGAAGGCAAATGACAAAGCGATCGTGGTGATGGAAGATCTTAGTTTTGATGCACCAAAGACAAAAGAGTTCACTTCTGTATTGAAGTCACTAGGACTCGAAAACAAAAAGTCTTTGTTCGTATTGGGAGAGTCGAATAATAATGTATATTTGTCGTCTCGTAATTTGAAAGGTGCTGAAGTTGTAACTAACACAGAATTAAGTACTTATAAAATTATGAATGCAAACAGCCTTGTGTTGTTTGAAGGTTCTTTGGAAGGAATTGAAACTAACTTGAGTAAATAGAAGCGAGATGAATATCTTAATCAAACCTATTATTACTGAAAAAGCTACTAACGATGCTGAGTTGAATAACCGGTATGGTTTTGTAGTTAATCCTAAGGCGAATAAGGTAGAAATCAAGAAGGCGGTTGAGTCTATCTATGGCGTTTCTGTTACTAAAGTTCGCACAATGAATGTCCGCCCGGACAGGAGAGTACGATATACAAAATCGGGAATCCAATCTGGTAAAACAAACGCGTATAAAAAGGCGATTGTACAGGTGGCGGAAGGTGATACAATTGATTTTTACAGTAACATCTAAGCAATTAGATATTAATTAGACGACAATGTCAGTAAGAAAATTAAAGCCTATCACTCCAGGTCAGCGTTTTAGAGTTGTTAATGGGTTTGACGCCATTACAACTGATAAGCCGGAGAAAAGTTTACTTGCTCCGAATAAAAGATCTGGTGGTAGAAACAGTCAAGGTAGGATGACCATGCGCTACAGAGGTGGTGGTCACAAGAAAAAATACCGAATTATTGATTTTAAACGCGACAAGGATGGGATACCAGCTACTGTTGCGTCTATTGAATACGATCCAAACCGTACAGCGTTCATCGCTTTGGTTAATTACCAGGATGGAGAAAAGCGTTATGTGATTGCACAGAACGGACTTCAGGTTGGGCAGAACATCGTTTCCGGGGAGAAAGTTGCTCCTGAGATCGGAAACAGTATGACACTTGCCAACATTCCACTGGGTACCATTATTTCCTGTATAGAGTTACATCCCGGTCAGGGAGCAGTGATGGCACGTAGTGCCGGAGCTTTTGCTCAGTTGATGGCACGTGATGGTAAATATGCTACTGTCAAATTGCCTTCAGGAGAGACCCGTATGGTTCTTACTTCTTGTAAGGCGACCGTTGGAGCTGTTTCTAACAGTGACCACCAGTTGCTTGTTAGTGGTAAAGCCGGTAGATCGAGATGGCTTGGTAGACGACCTAGAACAAGACCTGTGGTTATGAACCCGGTTGATCACCCAATGGGTGGTGGGGAAGGTAAGTCTTCAGGAGGACACCCAAGATCGAGAAATGGTATTCCTGCGAAGGGATACAGAACTCGTTCTAAATCTAAAGCGAGTAACAAATACATTATCGAACGTAGAAAGAAATAAGCTATGGCAAGATCATTAAAAAAAGGACCTTACGTTCATTATAAATTAGAAAGTAAAGTTCAGCAGAATGTTGAGTCGAACAAGAAGACAGTGATTAAAACCTGGTCTCGTGCTTCTATGATCACTCCGGATTTTGTAGGACAGACCATTGCGGTTCACAACGGGCGACAGTTTGTTCCTGTATATGTAACCGAGAACATGGTAGGACATAAATTAGGAGAATTTTCACCCACCAGATCATTCCGTGGTCACGCAGGTGCGAAAAACAAAGGAAAAAAGTAATAAGCCATGGGAGTTCGTAAAAGAGAAAGAGCAGAACAGATCAAGGAAGCGAAGAAGACACAGTACTTTGCTAAGTTGAACAATTGCCCTACTTCGCCAAGAAAGATGCGACTTGTTGCCGATCTTGTTCGTGGTGAGAAAGTAGATAAAGCGCTTAATATTTTAAGGTTCAGCCAGAAGGAAGCTTCTCGTCGATTAGAGAAGTTATTGCTTTCTGCAATCGCCAACTGGCAGGCTAAGAACGAAGATGCTTCTATCGAGGATGCAGATTTGTTTGTGAAGGAGATTCGAGTGGATAGTGGTACGATGTTGAAAAGACTTCGTCCGGCGCCACAGGGTAGAGCGCATAGAATTAGAAAACGTTCCAACCATGTTACATTGGTTTTAGGAGCTAACGATAACACACAAAGCTAAATTTTAAATGGGACAGAAGACAAATCCAATCGGGAATCGCTTAGGTATCATTAGAGGATGGGAATCCAACTGGTACGGAGGCAACGACTACGGTGACAAGCTCGCCGAAGACGACAAGATTAGAAAATATGTTCACGCTCGTTTAAGTAAGGCTAGTGTGTCCAGAGTGATCATTGAGCGTACGCTTAAACTTGTAACCGTTACTATCACCACGGCTCGCCCCGGTATCATTATCGGTAAAGGTGGCCAGGAGGTAGACAAGTTAAAAGAGGAGCTTAAAAAGATCACAGGTAAAGAGGTACAGATCAACATCCACGAGATCAAGAGACCCGAGCTTGATGCGCACCTTGTTGCTGCGAGTATCGCAAGACAGATCGAGAATCGTATTTCGTATCGTCGAGCGATCAAAATGGCAATCGCCGCTGCAATGCGTATGAATGCAGAGGGAATTAAGATCATGATCTCAGGACGATTGAACGGAGCTGAAATGGCGCGTTCAGAATCGTACAAAGATGGTCGTATCCCTTTATCAACCTTTAGAGCCGACATCGACTATGCATTAGTTGAGGCACACACTACCTATGGTAGACTGGGTGTTAAAGTATGGATCATGAAAGGTGAAGTATATGGTAAAAGAGAGCTTTCTCCCCTTGTTGGCCTGGCCAAGAAAGGTGGAAAAGGCGGATCCGGGCGAGGTGGTAATAAATCACGTCGTAGAAAGTAATTTTTTAAAGAAAAGAAAATGTTACAACCCAAGAGAACAAAATACCGTAAACAACAGAAGGGACGGATGAAAGGAAATGCCGGAAGAGGTAATCAGCTTTCTTACGGAACTTTCGGTATCAAGTCTTTAGATTCGAAATTCGTGACCTCACGTCAGATCGAAGCTGCGCGTATTGCCGCTACCCGTTATATGAAAAGGGAAGGATCCATTTGGATCATGATATTCCCGGATAAGCCGATTACCAAGAAGCCTCTTGAGGTACGTATGGGTAAAGGTAAGGGTGCTGTCGAATATTGGGCAGCCGTTGTAAAACCTGGTCGTATACTCTTTGAAGTATCTGGTGTAACTGTGGAAACAGCAAAAGAGGCCTTGCGTCTCGCTGCACAGAAATTACCGGTAAAAACGAAGTTTATTGTGTCCAGAGATTATCAAGAATAATTTATTGAAAGATGAAACAATCAGAAATAAATCAGGCGTCGACAGCTGAACTGCAGGAAAAACTTGCAGAGACTAGACAGGCGTATTCAGACCTGAAGATGGCACATACCATTTCACCGTTAGAGAATCCAATTCAGTTAAGAGCACATCGAAAAGCTATTGCGAGAATTGCGACAGAACTAACAAATAGAAAAGAACAATAACGGTACGAAGCTGAAAGATGGAAAACAGAAATTTAAGAAAAGAGCGTATAGGTGTAGTAACGAGCAACAAAATGGAAAAATCCATTGTTGTTGCCGAGACTAAAAAAGTTAAGCACCCTATGTATGGGAAATTCGTTTTGAAGACGAAGAAATACGTAGCACACGACGAACAGAACGACTGCAACGAAGGGGATACTGTAAAGATCATGGAAACACGACCTTTGAGTAAGACCAAGTGCTGGCGTTTAGTAGAAATCATTGAAAGAGCGAAGTAATCATGATACAGCAAGAATCAAGACTTAAAGTAGCAGATAACACAGGAGCAAAGGAAGTTCTTTGTATCCGGGTGTTGGGCGGAACCAAAAAAAGATACGCTTCCATTGGAGATAAGATCGTAGTAACTGTTAAAGACGCTACGCCTAATGGACAGATAAAAAAAGGTGCCGTTTCTACCGCAGTAGTGGTACGTACCGTGAAAGAAGTAAGAAGACCGGACGGATCTTATATCCGTTTCGACGACAATGCTTGTGTACTTCTGGGACCGCAGGGTGAAATGAGAGGAACACGTGTATTTGGCCCAGTGGCGAGAGAGCTTCGTGATAAACAATTTATGAAAATAGTATCATTGGCACCCGAGGTGCTTTAATGCGATATCAAGATGGCAAAGCTTAAGATAAAATCAGGAGATAACGTAGTAGTGATCGCAGGAGAACACAAGGGATCCGAAGGTCGCGTACTAAGGGTGTTTCGTGAGAAGAACAAAGCAATAGTAGAAGGAGTGAATACGGTAAAGAAGCATGAGAAGCCAAGTGCGGCAAATCCTCAGGGTGGAATTACCGAAAAAGAGGCTCCTATTCATATCTCTAACCTTTCACTAATCGATCCTAAATCAGGAGAGCCAACACGTGTAGGGTATAGAATGGAAGATGGAAAAAAAGTACGATTTGCTAAAAAATCGAATCAAGTATTATAGTTATGGGATATACACCAAGACTTAAAGAAGAATATAAGAGCAGAGTAATGAACGCTCTTACCGATGAGTTCGGTTACAAGAATATCATGCAGGTGCCTAAGCTGGAAAAGATCATTGTATCTCAAGGTGTAGGAGCTGCCGTAGCCGATAAAAAACTCATTGATAATTCAATTGAAGAATTATCGAATATCACAGGACAAAAAGCTGTGGCCACAATGTCTAAGAAAGACGTGTCCAACTTTAAGCTTCGTAAAGGAATGCCAATTGGTACAAAAGTGACCTTAAGAGGGGAGCGTATGTACGAATTCCTGGACAGGCTTATAACAACAGCTATTCCTCGTATTCGTGACTTCAACGGAATCAAGGCAACAGGTTTCGATGGAAGAGGTAACTACTCTTTGGGTGTTACTGAACAAATTATCTTCCAAGAGATCAATATCGACAATGTGAAGAAGATCGAAGGTATGAATATTACTTTCGTGACTTCTGCCAAGACCGATAAAGAAGCAAAATCATTATTAGCAGAATTGGGATTACCTTTTAAAAAGAACTAAGAGATGGCTAAAGAATCAATGAAAGCCCGTGAGGTTAAAAGAGCAAAAATGGTTGAGAAGTACGCCGAAAAGCGCAAGGCTTTGAAAGAAGCCGGCGACTGGGAAGGACTTCAGAAGTTACCAAAGAACTCTTCTCCGGTACGTAAGCACAATCGTTGCAAACTAACTGGAAGACCTAAAGGGTATATGAGACAATTCGGACTTTCACGTGTAATGTTCCGTGAAATGGCAAACAAAGGATTGATCCCAGGAGTACGCAAAGCAAGCTGGTAAATTAGTAACAGGTAGAAGGTTTGTTCAAACCAGTAGAACGAAAACCACTATCGTAAATAGAAATAAATGACAACAGATCCGATCGCAGATTATCTAACCAGAGTTAGAAATGCAGTGAAAGCAGGACACCGCGTAGTTGAGGTGCCGGCTTCCAATCTTAAAAGAGAGATCACGAAAATATTGTTCGACCAGGGTTATATCCTGAGCTACAAATTCGAAGATGAGAAAGGTCCTCAGGGAACTATTAAGATCGCTTTGAAATATGACAAGCTCACTAAAGATCCGGTGATCAAAAGAATGCAACGAATTAGTAAACCCGGTTTACGTAAATATTCAAGTGCTAACGAAATGCCAAGAATTCTAAACGGACTTGGAATTGCTATCGTGTCTACTTCAGCAGGAGTTATGACAGGTAAGCAAGCAGAGTCTCAGAATGTTGGTGGAGAAGTACTTTGTTACGTATACTAAAATTAAGACAGCGAAGAAATGTCAAGAATAGGTAATAACCCGGTAGCGATTCCTGAAGGAGTGACCGTTGAAGTAAACGACAACGTAATCACTGTAAAAGGGAAATTAGGCGAGTTGACTCAGGATTTTGACGGAGTTAGCGTAAGAGTGGAAGACGGAAACGTAATTGTGAACCGTCCTTCCGAGGCAAAAGATCACAAAGCGAAGCACGGTCTATACAGATCGTTAGTCAATAACATGATTAAAGGTGTTTCTGAAGGTTGGTCCAAGGAACTGGAATTGGTTGGAGTAGGTTACAGAGCTTCAAACCAGGGTCAGAAACTGGATTTGGCAATTGGATTCTCGCACAATATAGTGTTGGACATCGCTCCTGAAGTAAAAATAGAAACGGTTTCTGAAAAAGGTAAGAACCCGATCGTAAAATTAACATCACACGACAAGCAACTTGTGGGACAGGTAGCGGCTAAGATCCGTTCGTTCCGTAAGCCTGAGCCTTACAAAGGAAAAGGAATCAAGTTTGTAGGTGAACAAATTAGAAGAAAAGCAGGTAAGTCTGCATAAGAAATAAAGTTATGGCATTATCAAAGAACGATAGAAGAGATCGAATTCGATTCCGAATCCGTAAGACGGTTTCAGGAACGGCTGAGCGTCCGCGTTTGGCTGTCTTCAGAAGTAATAAAGAGATCTATGCACAACTTATTGACGATGTTTCCGGAGTTACGATTACTGCTGCATCTTCAAGAGATAAAGATATAGACGCCACTAAGGTGAATAAGACAGAAGCTGCTAAACTGGTAGGAAAGGCTATCGCAGAGAAAGCCCAAAAAGCCGGAGTAGAGGTTGTGTCTTTCGACAGAGGTGGGTATTTATACCATGGAAGAGTTAAATCATTAGCTGAAGGGGCTCGCGAAGGCGGTCTTAAATTTTAAGAACTATGTATCAGGATTATAAAAACGTAGAAACAGTAAAACCCGGTGGTCTTGAATTAAAGGACCGATTGGTAGGTGTACAACGTGTAACCAAAGTAACCAAAGGGGGTAGAGCTTTCGGATTTTCAGCTATTGTAGTTGTTGGGGACGAAAATGGAGTTGTTGGTCAAGGACTTGGTAAGTCGAAGGATGTTGCCAGTGCGATCGCTAAAGCCATTGAAGACGCGAAGAAAAACCTAGTGAGAATCCCGTTGAATAAAGCAACTCTTCCACACGAACAAAAAGGTAAATACGGTGGAGCCCGTGTTACATTGTTGCCAGCGGCTCCCGGTACCGGGGTAATCGCCGGTGGTGCGGTAAGGGCTGTATTGGAAGCAGTAGGAGTTCACGATGTACTTTCAAAGTCTCAGGGATCTTCAAACCCACACAACGTGGTAAAAGCAACCTTCGATGCACTACTTCAATTGAGAAGTGCCCAGATGGTAGCGAAGCAAAGAGGGATTTCTCTGGACAAATTGTTTAAAGGATAAAAGACAAGAAAATGGCAAAGATTAAAGTAACAAAGGTTAAAAGTGCGATCAATCGCACCAAAAACCAAAAGCGTACGCTTGAAGCTTTAGGCCTTAAGCGCATCGGTCAGACGGTAGAGCATGACGACACGCCAAATATTCTTGGTATGGTAAATAAAGTAAAACACTTGGTTTCTATTGAAACCGCTTAAGATAAAAAGAATGGATTTAAGTAACTTAAAACCAGCAGACGGTTCTGTCAGCAGACAGGGAAAGCGAGTAGGGCGAGGCCAGGGGTCCGGTAAAGCCGGAACTTCAGGTCGTGGGCACAAAGGTGCGAAGTCACGTTCCGGATATTCTAAGAAATTAGGATTCGAAGGTGGACAGATGCCATTGCAGCGTCGTGTTCCTAAATTCGGATTCACGAATATTAACCGCAAAGAGTACCAGGGAGTGAACCTGGACACTCTTCAGAAACTAGTGGATGA
The DNA here is from genome assembly GCF_026126405.1 of Aureitalea sp. L0-47. Taxonomy (GTDB): domain Bacteria; phylum Bacteroidota; class Bacteroidia; order Flavobacteriales; family Flavobacteriaceae; genus Pukyongia. Next base: position 22,795 of record NZ_JAFMTQ010000020.1, on the reverse strand, counting down.
CAAGAAGATTAAGGATACAGTAGACTTTGATACATTTGTAAGTCTTCGTTTGGCTGGAAAGAATGAAATGGTGAAGATCCTGGGAAGAGGAGAATTGAAAGCCAAGCTGAAAGTATCTGCACATAAGTTTTCTGCCTCAGCGAAAGAAGCGATTGAAGCTGCCGGTGGTGAAGCAGTAACCTTATAAATAAAACGCACCAATGAAGTTTATAGAAACCATAAAGAATGTTTTTAAGATCGAGGAATTACGTGATCGTATCGTTGTAACCCTCGGACTATTATTGGTATACCGTTTTGGTGCACAGGTAACGCTTCCTGGGATTGATGCTTCCAAACTTGCTGAATTTGCAGGGAAGTTCGATGCCGGTGGAATTGGAGGGCTTTTAAATGCCTTTACCGGTGGAGCCTTCGCGAATGCTTCCGTATTTGCTTTAGGGATTATGCCGTATATATCGGCCTCCATTGTTGTGCAATTAATGCAGATTGCAGTTCCTTACCTTCAGAAATTACAAAAAGAAGGTGAAAGTGGGCGTAAGAAAATAACCCAGATCACTCGTTGGTTAACTATCGGTATCTGTTTGATCCAGGCACCTAGTTACCTGGCAGGACTACCTGCATTGGGAGTACCAAGTGATGCCTTCATAATGGTACAACAGGGAATGGGAACCATGTTCTACGTTTCGTCTGTGATCATCCTTGTAACAGGTTGTGTATTCGCAATGTGGCTTGGAGAGAAGATCACCGACAAAGGAATCGGAAATGGTATCTCTATTCTGATTATGGTTGGGATCATCGCGACGCTTCCTCAGAGTTTTATTCAGAGTGTGGCTGCAAGATTACAACCCGGAGCCGGTGATGTGATCATGATCCTTATTGAAGTGGTAATTTGGTTTATTATCATCCTTGCTTCTGTGATGCTTGTAATGGCGGTTCGTAAGATCCCTGTGCAGTATGCCAGAAGAACAGCAAGTGGTGGTTATGAAAAGAACATATTTGGAGCGCGACAGTTCATTCCTTTAAAACTGAATGCCTCCGGGGTAATGCCTATCATCTTCGCTCAGGCGATCATGTTTGTACCCTCGGCGGTAGCGAGTTTATCGGACAGTGAATTTGCGAAAACCATCCAGGCTAATTTTAGTGATATTTTTGGTCTTTGGTACAATGTTGTTTTTGCTGTACTGATCATCATATTTACGTATTTCTACACAGCGATCACAGTACCGACCAATAAAATGGCCGATGATCTGAAACGTAGTGGCGGATTTATCCCGGGAATTAAACCTGGTACCGATACCGCGGAGTTCCTTGACAGGGTAATGTCGCAGATCACACTACCTGGTTCGTTGTTCCTTGCGTTGCTCGCTGTAGCACCGGCTTTCGTGGTGAAGCTAATGGGAGTACAACAGGGATGGGGATTGTTCTTCGGTGGTACATCACTACTTATTATGGTAGGTGTTGCTATCGATACCATGCAACAGATTAATTCGTACTTGTTGAATCGTCACTACGACGGTTTGATGAAGTCAGGTAAAAATAGAAAAGCAGTAGCATAATTATGGCAAAACAACCAGCAATTGAACAAGATGGGACCATTGTAGAGGCATTGTCTAATGCAATGTTCCGTGTAGAATTGGAAAACGGTCATATTGTTACCGCGCATATTTCGGGTAAGATGCGCATGCACTACATCAAGTTATTACCCGGAGATAAAGTGAAATTAGAAATGAGCCCTTACGATTTAACCAAGGCTCGTATAACATACAGGTACTAGAAGTTATAAAATGAGCTTTTATTGTTTAATTAAAAGCTTATCATACTAATTAAAGAATAAAAGTGAATTCCTGAATCTGAATAATTTTTTTACAATTTAGAAAAAGGAAAAAATTAGAAGAGATGAAAGTAAGAGCTTCCATTAAGAAAAGAAGTGCCGACTGCAAGATCGTTCGCAGGAAGGGCAGATTATATGTAATTAACAAAAAGAACCCTAGGTTCAAACAAAGACAAGGATAAGTTATGGCAAGAATCGCAGGTGTAGATATTCCTAATTATAAAAGGGGTGTAATCGCGTTAACGTACATCTATGGTGTTGGCAAGAGCCGCGCTCAGGAGGTACTGAAAGAAGCCGGAGTTAGTGAAGACAAAAAGGTAAACGAATGGGACGATGAAGAGATCGGGAAGATTCGTGAAGCCGTTGGGTCTTATAAGATCGAAGGTGAATTACGTAGCGAAGTTCAATTGAGTATTAAACGCTTGATGGACATCGGATGTTACAGAGGTATTCGTCACAGAATTGGTCTTCCTTTACGTGGACAACGTACTAAGAACAATTCCAGAACGAGAAAAGGAAAACGTAAAACTGTTGCTAATAAGAAGAAAGCAACTAAATAATACCTAGAGATATGGCAAAGACTGGCTCAAAAGGAAAAGGTACTAGAAAAAGAAAGGTGAATGTTGAATCGGTTGGGGAAGCTCATGTAACAGCTTCTTTCAATAATATCATCATTTCCCTTACCAATAAGAACGGAGATGTGATCTCTTGGTCTTCGGCCGGTAAAATGGGCTTCCGAGGATCTAAGAAGAACACACCTTACGCTGCTCAGTTAGCTGCTGAAGACGCAGTAAGCGTAGCAAAAGAAGCAGGATTGCGCAAAGTGAAGGTATACGTGAAGGGACCTGGAAATGGTAGAGAATCTGCTATCAGATCTATTCACAACGCCGGAGTTGAGGTAACCGAGATCATCGACGTTACTCCAATGCCGCACAATGGCTGCCGTCCTCCAAAAAGACGTAGAGTATAATTTCAATTAATATCAATCTGAAGGACAAACGGAGCTAGAGGATAGTGAAGACCTTAATTTAGTTCTACCTTCATAATCAATTAAAAATGGCAAGATATACTGGTCCAAAAACTAAAATCGCCCGTAAATTCGGAGAGGCGATCTTCGGAGACGATAAGTCTTTCGAAAAAAGAAATTACCCTCCGGGACAGCACGGAAACAACCGTCGTCGTGGGAAAAAATCAGAATACGCAATTCAGCTGGCTGAAAAGCAAAAGGCTAAATATACCTATGGTATCCTTGAGCGTCAGTTCAGAAATATGTTTAAAAAAGCAACTGCTTCTCCCGGAATTACCGGTGAGGTGTTGCTTCAGCTTTGTGAAGGAAGATTAGACAATGTAGTATACCGAATGGGAATTGCTCCTAGTCGTCGTGCTGCAAGACAATTAGTTTCTCACAGACACATCACGGTTAACGGTGAAAAAGTGAACATCCCATCATTCCAGTGTAAGCCTGGAGATGTTATTGGAGTTCGTGAGAAGTCAAAATCTCTCGAAGCTATCCAGGATTCGATGGCAAACGCCAATCACGTTTATGAGTGGATCACCTGGAACGCTGAAACTATGGAAGGGACTTATGTTTCCGTTCCTCAGCGTCTGCAGATCCCGGAAAACATCAACGAACAGTTCATCGTTGAACTTTATTCTAAATAATAAAAACAGAGGAGTCACACTATGGCAGTATTTAGTTTTCAAAAGCCTGATAAAGTTATCATGATCAACTCGACAGACTTCGAGGGGAAATTCGAATTTCGCCCTTTGGAGCCTGGTTACGGATTGACAATTGGTAACGCACTAAGACGAGTATTACTTTCCTCACTAGAGGGATTTGCAATTACTTCAGTTCGTATTGAAGGAGTTGACCACGAATTTTCGACTATCGCTGGTGTTGTTGAAGACGTTACTGAGATCATCCTGAACCTTAAGCAAATTCGCTTCAAGCGTCAGATCGATGAGATCGATAACGAAACCGTAACAGTTTCTGTTTCGGGAGCACAGCAACTTACCGCCGGAGATTTCCAGAAATTCATTTCAGGATTCCAGGTTCTTAACCCGGACCTAGTGGTTTGTAATATGGACCCCAAGGTAAACCTGAACTTTGAGATCACTATCGAAAAAGGTAGAGGTTATGTTCCTGCTGAAGAGAACAAAAAAGCAAATGCACCTCTAGGTACCATCTTTACCGATTCTATCTACACACCTATCAAGAATGTGAAGTATAGCATTGAGAACTATCGTGTAGAGCAGAAAACCGACTATGAAAAACTGGTTTTCGAGATCATCACTGATGGATCGATCCATCCGAAAGATGCACTTACTGAAGCGGCTAAGACACTAATCCATCACTTTATGTTGTTCAGCGACGAGCGCATCACCCTTGAGGCCGATGAGATCGCTCAAACTGAAACATATGATGAGGAATCATTACACATGCGACAGTTACTGAAAACCAAGCTTGTGGATATGGACCTGAGTGTTCGTGCCCTGAACTGTTTGAAAGCAGCTGAGGTAGATACGCTTGGTGACCTGGTTTCGTATAACAAGAATGACTTGATGAAGTTCAGAAACTTCGGAAAGAAATCCCTTACGGAACTTGAAGAACTAGTAAGCGTGAAAGGCCTGAGCTTTGGAATGGACCTTTCAAAATATAAATTAGATAAAGACTAATCCATCATATTTTGCTCCTTTGTAGCTCGTGCTATGGGGTTTGGTAGCAAGATGATGATTAAATGAAAATGTCATGAGACACGGAAAAAAAGTAAATCACCTGGGAAGAAAGACAGCACATCGTAAAGCGATGCTAGCCAATATGGCATGTTCCCTGATTGAGCACAAACGAATCAATACTACTGTGGCAAAGGCGAAAGCCCTTAAGCAATTTGTTGAGCCGTTGGTGACTAAGTCGAAAGTTGATACTACCCACAATCGTCGTATCGTATTTAGCAAACTTCGTCAGAAGGAAGCTGTAACTGAATTATTCAGAGAAGTAGCGACAAAGGTTGGGGATCGCCCGGGAGGTTACACCCGAATTATAAAATTGGGTAATCGATTGGGAGATAACGCCGATATGGCAATGATCGAATTGGTTGATTACAACGAATTGTACAATGCTGGAAAGCCTGGCAAGAAGAAATCAACCAGACGTAGCAGAAGAGGTGGAGGAAAAGCAACAGCTGCTGCTCCGGCCGCCGAAACTAAAGCGACAAAAGAAGAAGAATAAATGAACATTCATTTGTAAATAACTAAGGGACGAGTTTTAAAGCTTGTCCCTTTTTTTATGTTATTTTTGTGAAACTCTTGAAAAAAATGAAGTACCAGAAAAGAAAAAAAGCAATTGTACTGCTAGCTGACGGAACCATTTTCTACGGAAAAGCAGTCGCGGGAAAAGAAGGCTCGGCCTTCGGAGAAGTATGTTTCAACACCGGGATGACCGGCTACCAGGAAATTTTTACCGACCCCTCCTATTTCGGGCAGATCATGGTGACCACCAATGCCCACATAGGGAACTATGGGACCAGTTCAGAAGAAATCGAATCGGAAGGCATTAAAATAGCCGGCCTAATCTGTAGAAACTTTAGCTATAACTATTCCCGGCCAGCCGCGGACGCTTCTCTTGAAGATTTTCTCGATAAGAACAATTTACTCGCCATTAGCGATGTGGACACACGGGCCCTCGTCAATTATATTCGGGAGAACGGTGCAATGAATGCCGTAATCTCCACCGAAGTGGACAACATCGACGGACTGAAAAAACAATTGGCAGAGATCCCCGATATGAAGGGATTGGAGCTAGCCAGCAAAGTATCTACTAAAGAACCTTATTTTATGGGTGATGCGAACGCAACTTATAAAATTTCGGCTCTTGATATAGGAATCAAAAAGAACATTCTTAGGAACCTAGCGAAAAGGGATTGCTATATAAAAGTCTTCCCTCACAATGCTAGCTTCGAAGATATGAAAGCTTTTGAACCAGATGGCTATTTCATTTCCAACGGCCCCGGAGATCCGGAACCACTAACCGAAGCCATCGAAACGGCAAAAGGAATTATCTCCTCAGGTGCGCCCTTGTTCGGCATCTGTCTTGGTCACCAGGTGATTGCTCGGGCCAATGGTATTTCTACCTATAAGATGCACCACGGGCACCGCGGGATCAATCACCCGGTTAAAAACCTGCTTACAGGGAAGGGTGAGATCACTTCTCAGAACCATGGATTCGCCATTAACCGGGAAGAGGCGGAAGCCCATTCGGACATCGAACTTACTCATGTTCACTTAAACGATCATACGGCTGCCGGGATCCGAATGAAGAACAAACCTGTCTTTTCGGTACAATATCACCCCGAAGCAAGCCCGGGACCACATGACGCGGAATACCTTTTCGATCAATTTATATCAACTGTTAAAGCTAACAAACTAGAAACCGCATGAGCATAATTATAGACATTCACGCGCGACAGATCTTTGATTCTCGCGGAAATCCTACTGTAGAAGTAGATGTTATTACTGAAAACGGATTCATCGGTCGTGCTGCTGTACCCTCGGGAGCTTCTACGGGAGAACACGAAGCGGTTGAATTGCGCGATGGTGGAAAAGACTATATGGGGAAAGGTGTACTTCAGGCAGTTGAGAATGTAAATGGGAAGATCGCCGGTACCCTGCTTGGAGTTAGTGTGTTCGAACAGGCAGAGATCGATAAGATCATGATCGAACTCGACGGTACAAAGAATAAATCTCACCTGGGGGCAAATGCCATTCTGGGTGTTTCCCTGGCTAGTGCCAAGGCGGCCGCCAATGAACTTGGAATGCCTCTTTACAGGTATGTGGGTGGTGTGAACGCTACAACACTTCCCGTTCCCATGATGAATATTATCAATGGGGGATCACACAGCGACGCACCTATCGCATTCCAGGAATTCATGGTGATGCCTGTGAAAGCAACATCCTTTTCGCATGCAATGCAAATGGGTTCCGAGATCTTTCACAACCTTAAAAAAGTACTTCACGACCGTGGACTGAGCACGGCAGTGGGTGATGAAGGAGGTTTTGCTCCAACCCTGGACGGAACTGAAGATGCCCTGGATACCATCGGACTTGCAGTAGAAAAGGCCGGATACAAAATGGGTGACGAGGTAATGATAGCACTAGATTGTGCCGCTGCTGAATTCTACGTGGATGGAAAATATGATTATAAGAAATTTGAAGGTGACAGCGGTAGTGTTAGAACTTCGCAAGAACAAGCGGATTACCTTGCCGAACTATGTGCCAAATATCCGATCATATCCGTTGAGGACGGAATGGACGAGAACGACTGGGAAGGTTGGAAATACCTGACCGAGAAGATTGGTGACAAAGTACAGTTGGTGGGTGATGATTTGTTTGTGACGAATGTTGAGCGCCTAGGGAGAGGTATAGACGAAGGAATTGCTAATTCCATCCTTATCAAGGTGAACCAGATCGGTACACTTACCGAAACCATCGATGCTGTGAGTATGGCTCAGAATGCAGGATACACCACGGTGATGTCGCACAGAAGCGGTGAGACAGAAGATAACACTATTGCCGACCTTGCTGTTGCACTGAATACAGGTCAGATCAAGACCGGATCAGCCTCCAGAAGTGACCGTATGGCGAAATACAATCAACTTCTGAGGATAGAAGAACAGCTTTGCGATGTGGCCTATTACCCCCAGCGCAAGGCATTCAAAATATAGTTTTCAATTTTTCTTTTCTGAAGCTCCGCAAATCGCGGAGCTTTTTTTGTTCGGAAAATTTTTCGGAAAATTGATTTGTTTAAGGATTATTTAACCTATTCGCACGCTGCAATTGTTAAAAAAATCGCCGGATATTTCGTAAATTAGCATCTCTTACATCAAATATAATTATCAAATTAAAAATATGTCAAAAACTGCTTCCATAGTCATAGATGGCACTTCTTACGAATTTCCAATAGTTGAAGGTACCGAAAACGAGCAAGCGATCGATATTAAAAGTCTGAGAGCTGCTACCGGTGGTGTTACCACAATCGATCCGGGATATAAGAATACGGGTTCGTGTGAAAGTGCAATTACTTTTCTCAATGGAGAAGAGGGAATTCTTCGATACCGAGGTTATGCCATAGAGGATCTGGCAGATAGAGCAGACTTCCTGGAAGTGGCGTATTTATTGATATTTGGTGAATTACCTTCAGCAGAAACACTTACGAAGTTTCACGATGATATTAAGGCACAATCTCGAGTAGATGAGGATGTGAAGAAGATCCTTGATGGTTTCCCGAAAACGGCTCATCCGATGGGAGTACTTTCATCCCTTACCTCTGCGCTGGTTGCGTTTAACCCGTCATCGGTGAATGTCGATAGTGAAGAGGAGATGTACAAGGCCATTGTTCGATTGTTAGGTAAGTTCCCGGTTTTAACAGCCTGGACTTATCGCAAGAATGCCGGACTTCCGCTCGATTATGGGGATTCCTCACTGGGTTATGTGGAGAACTTCATTAAGATGATGTTCAAACGTCCGGATAGCGAATACGTATCCAATAAGATCGTGGTGGAAGCTCTGGATAAATTACTTATCCTTCACGCAGATCACGAGCAGAACTGTTCCACCAGTACGGTGCGAATTGTAGGTTCTTCTCACGCGGGGCTTTTTGTATCTATTTCGGCGGGTATCGCTGCTTTATGGGGGCCGCTTCATGGTGGTGCAAATCAGGCAGTGATTGAGATGCTGGAAGCTATTAAGGAAGATGATGGAGATACTAAAAAATACATGGCCAAGGCTAAAGACAAGAGCGATCCTTTCCGTTTGATGGGCTTTGGGCACAGAGTATATAAGAATTTCGACCCAAGGGCGCGAATTATCAAGAAAGCCGCCGATGAGGTCCTCGCAGACCTCGGTGTTGAAGATCCGGTGCTAGACATTGCCAAAGGACTTGAGAAGGAAGCTCTTGAGGATCCTTATTTTGTAGATCGTAAACTTTATCCGAACGTAGATTTCTATTCAGGTATTATCTACCGATCTATGGGTATTCCGGTTGAAATGTTCACCCCGATGTTTGCCTTAGGGCGACTTCCAGGCTGGATAGCTCAATGGAGAGAAATGAGACTCCGTAAGGAACCAATTGGAAGACCAAGACAGATCTACATTGGAGAAAATCACAGGCCATTTAAAGAAGTGTCAGAACGATAATCCAATAAAATATTTCATACAAAAGCATCTCTTTACAGCAGATGCTTTTTTTATATTTGCGCTATGGTAACATTGAATATCACCGATGAGATCTCCCCCCTTAAAGCGGTCATACTCGGAACGGCAAAGAGCAATGGCCCAATGCCGAAAATCGAGGACGCTTACGATCCCAAATCGGCAGAACACATCAAAGCCGGAACCTATCCAACCGAAGAATCCATGATTCGTGAGATGGAAGAGGTTGCCGACTTATTCAGAAGTTATAATATTCGTGTTTTTCGACCTCACACTCTTGAAGACTACAACCAGATATTTTCGCGCGACATTTCCTTTGTGATAGAGGATAAGATCATAATTGCAAATATCCTGCCCGATCGCGAGCGTGAAGTAGACGCCATTGAACATGTGTGGAGTCATGTTAAGAAATCGTTTCGTGTGATCTTACCCGATGACTGTCACGTGGAAGGTGGCGATGTAATGCCATGGAACGATCATATTTTCATGGGTACCTATAGGGGCGATGATTATGCGGATTACATCACAGCCAGGACCAATATGGAAGCTGTGGAGGCAATCCAATCACTTTTTCCGCACAAAACTGTAAAGTCGTTTAATCTGCGCAAATCCAACACCGATGCGAAGATGAATGCCCTTCACCTGGACTGCTGTTTTCAACCCATAGGAAAAGGAAAGGCGATCATTCACAAGGAGAGCTTTCTTGAAGAGGAAGAGTATGAATGGTTGGTGAATTTCTTCGGAAAGGAAAATTGCTTTCATATTACAACAGATGAAATGGCATTGATGTATAGCAACATTTTCTCGATCTCTCCCGAAATCGTTGTTTCTGAAATAAAATTCACCCGCTTGAATAATTGGCTGCGATCTGAAGGTTTTATCGTAGAGGAAGTTGGTTATTCCGAAATAGCCAAGCAGGGAGGATTGCTTAGGTGTAGTACCATGCCTCTTGTTCGGGAGAAATAGATTGAGTAACTTTCACCCATGAAGTTCAAACTCATATTTACATTTTTCATTCTTTGTGGAGTAATGATGTATTCCCAGGAACAGGTCACCGAATCAGGAATCGCTTACAAACTTATAGAAGCCGGTGCCGAGATCGTACCCGATGATCACCGGATCATGATGAGATTTACTCATAGGAATACAAAGGATTCAATCTATTTGGGGAACCTAACGGATAAGTATCCGGCGTATTTCAGAAAAGCAATGTTTGCCGATAAGCCTGGAAAGGTAGAGGAGATCATCTATAATGCCAGGATAGGAGACAGTATAGAAATTCGAACCTCCGTAAAAAATATCCTTGATCCGCTTCCTCCGGGAGTAGATTCAACCGAAGTTTGGACCTCGAACTTCAGGGTAGTGGGTTCGGCGTCTAATGAGGAATACCGGGAACACCGTAAACAACTTATCATCGATATGCGTCCGGATGATGACAAGGACGGCATGAAACAATTCTCTGAGGACATCGCTTTGATCGAAGCATATCTCAAAGAAAACAAAATAGAAGCACAGCGAACGGAATCCGGTTTGTTCTATAAAATTTGGGAAGAAGGAAGTGGGGATCGCGTAAGGGCCGGCGATACGATCAGGACTGAATACACAGGATTTCTGCTTTCTACAGGCTTTCATTTTGATACTAGTTTAGAAACCGTGGCAAAAGAACATGGTTTGTATTCCCCTCGAAGGACCTACGAGCCATTAAAATCTGTAATTGGAAAAGGCATGCTGATTTCCGGTTGGGATGAAGGTTTTCAGTTACTGAGAAAGGGAGACAAAGCCTCGTTTTACATTCCCTCCATACTAGCTTACGGCCCAAGGGAATTATCGGAAGACATTCCGGCAAATTCAATAATGATCTTCGATGTAGAATTAGTCGAGATTATTCGAGTAGACGATTAAATCCTCTATGATACTTTGTTTAGTGGAGGTTGGAGCTTTCGGTAAATTACCAGTGCCATTAACACAATAAGCACTAATCCCAGGGAGATCCAGAACAAGTTCAGGGTTTCGTTATCGTTTTCATTTTTTTCTTCGGTCCCCGTGGTTTTAACTGCCTGGTAGGATTCATAGTTAAAAATTACTTCCGAACTACCATCGACGGAAACTTTTGTTATCTGTGGTCCTTCATAGCCATTATCCATTTTTGATTCAAGTATGTATGCAGACCCGTTTTGAAAGGTGATTCCGCAGGGGAACCAATCTCCTTCCGCAGTAAAAAAGGTTTCCCTTTCTCCCTCTTCTGAAAATTTAATGATCCGTTTTCCGGCGGTTTCCGCTATATACAACCATCCTTCTTTATCCTTACCAATTCCGAGGAGTACATCCTGGTGCGGATCGAACTCGCCATTCGTAAGTGTTATGAGTTCTGTTGCAATTACATTGGCCTGTCCGCTAGTGTCGATCTTTATCACGGCACCATTATCCCTTCCTATATCCGGAGCGTACACATTTCCATCGGTGTCGCTGAATAAACCCTGGTTCCACTCAAAGCGATGATTGGAAATTGCACTGAGGTTTCCTTCAGTATCAATTCGCCATATTTTTTTATTTATTCCGAAGAGAATATCGCCGGCCTTGGTATAGGTGCAGTTTCCTCCAAAGAATTCCTCAATATCAGTAGTGGAATACAATGTGTCTGAAACCACGCTGCCCTTAAGTCGCACCATGGTATGGTGCTCTTCCCCGTGAGCAGAAACAGGATTCCCGTCAACATCCAGACTCACATTATGGGCGTGAAAGTCACTTAGCAGAAGCTCCAGCGTTCCGTTAAAATGAAGTTTCCACAACGATCCTCGTTCATTATGGAAGATATCGGTGAAGTAAATATTACCTTGTTCGTCTACTGCGATACCCCATGCAGGATGTGCTAGTCCGTTAAGAATTGGCAGGGCAAACAGTATTGCGAAAAGCAGTGCTTTCAGGCTCATATCAGTTATCTATTGTGCGTATCACTTTAGCAGGATTTCCAGCAGCGAAAACATTATCGGGTATATCGCGTGTAACTACCGAACCTGCCCCAATAACCACGCCATTTCCTATCGTTACTCCCGGACAAATAATAGCCCCCCCACCGATCCATACATCGTTCCCGATGGTTATGGGTTTCGAATATTCCCTGCCTGAGTTCCTGGCTTTAGCTTCGAGCGGATGAGTAGCTGTGTATATTTGAACATACGGTGCTATCATCACGTTGTTACCTATGGTTACTTCACACACATCCAGAATGCAGCAGTTGAAATTCAAGAATACATTGTCACCTGCTTGTATGTTATAACCGTAGTCGCAATAGAACGGAGGAACTATATTCAGTTTTTTTCCGGCTTTACCCACCATTTCATGTAGTAAAGCGTCCCGCTTCTCCCGCTCCAGTTCTCCCATGGTGTTGAATTGTTGCAACTTGAGTCGAACATTTTTTCTGTCCCTGCTTAATTCAGCATCCAGTGGATCATACATCTCACCTGCAAGCATCTTATCCTTCTCGGTCATTGTTTTTCTTTAAAGGTATAATTTTTCCGGTTTTAGCACGATTTTTTATAAAGTTGTAAGCAAAATGAATCATTCTCGTCTAAGCGGAAAAAATTGTTATGAAGAAGATTCTTATCATCGTATTGCTATTGAGTGGTAGTTTAATGTATTCCCAGGGAAGAGTGGATGGATTCTACCGCGGACAAGAAAATGGAACCGTGGTACTTGGTCTTGGATTTGAAGATGGACAAAAGTACTTTGCCGGAGATGTTACGGGTAAACTGGACCTCACCAGGAGTGTTTTTTATTCCAGTATTTTTGGGGCCTACGGAATAACGGATGACCTGGATGTAAATGTTACTATACCCTATATCGTTAGCGATGATAATGCAGATCTCCAGGATATCGCTATCTATCTAAAATACCGCCTGGCTAGCTTGAAAACCGAAAACGGAAGATTTGAATTTAGCGTTGCCGGTGGTTTTTCAACCAATTTAACCGACTATGACCTTGGTGGTTTAAACGACATAGGACAGCAGGCGACCATCATCGATACAAGGGGAGTTATTCATTTTCAAACGAATACAGGTTGGTTTGCTACACTGCAGAGTGGTTACGCCTTCAAATTCGACCCCACGCCTAATAGTATCCCGGCCACATTCAAGGCGGGTCGAGCCCTCTCAAAGTGGTACTATGATGTGTATTACGATTTTCAGCACTCCTTTGGAGGGATTGATTACAGAGCAACACCCGCACCCCAGGATTTTCGAGAGTTTGGAGTCGATTTCCAGAAGGTAGGAGGTACGGCATATCGATCTCTGGGAGATTCCTTCGGAGTATATGCCAGCTTGTCGTATGTCTTCGACGGCCGCAATATATTCAAGGGTCCTGGTTATGGAGTTGGCCTGGTGTATAACTTCAGAAAAAATAATACCAGCAACTAAAGTTTTTTAAATTTCGGCAGGGAATTTGGCGTATTTTTACGCAAAATTTTTGAATGCAACAGATCACAAATACCATCCTGATGATTCGCCCTGTTTCTTTCAGAATGAATGAAGAAACAGCCGTGAACAATTATTTCCAGGAGGACCTTGATATTCGTAATCAGGATATCAATCGCAAAGCGCAACAGGAATTTGATGCCTTTGTGGACAAGTTACGCGAAGTTGGTATTACAGTGATCGTTGAAAGTGATGATGCCTGGGCGGACACTCCGGATTCCGTATTCCCCAACAACTGGGTAAGCTTTCACTCTAATGGAGACGTTGCGGTTTATCCTATGTTTGCGGAGAACAGGCGAAAAGAGCGTAGGGATGAGGTTTTTATGCGACTCGAGAATGAAGGATTTCACATAGAGAATATTGTTGATTACACCTCTGCTGAAGATGAAGGTTATTTCCTGGAAGGAACAGGAAGCATCCTTATGGATCGTGTGAACAAAAAAGCGTATTGCGCGTTATCTCCCAGGGCGGATGAAGCCCTTTTTATTGAATTCTGTGAAGATTTTGAATACACTCCCGTAGTCTTCACCGCATTCCAGGATGTGGACGGGCAGCGCTTACCAATTTACCACACCAATGTGATGATGTGCCTGGCGGAGAATTTTTGTGTGATCTGCCTGGACAGTATTGATGATCCCAAGGAGAAGAAAAACGTTGTAAAACAGCTCAAAGCGGATGGCAAGGAAGTTATAACTATATCAGAGGTGCAAATGCACCAGTTTGCCGGTAACATGCTGCAGGTGAAGGGAACGGATGATAAGCGTTATTTGGTGATGAGCTTAGCTGCTCATCAGAGTCTTACAAAAGATCAACTATCGAGGATAGAAAAACATTGTGAGATACTTAGCAGTGACCTTGAGACTATTGAAACCTGCGGTGGTGGAAGCGCACGATGTATGATGGCCGAGGTGTTTCTTCCGAAGAAATAAAAACTACGAATTTGTGTTCGCAATCCTGCGAATCATCCCACCGAAAATAAAATAATGAAAGGGTAGCATTGCAAACCAGTAGATCCTACCCCACAGTCCTTTGGGTCTGAAGGTTGCCGTTTGATGAAGAACATTTTTCTCATCTATTTCAAATTCCAGCCAGGCTTCCCCGGGAACACGCATTTCGGCAAAAAGCAGTAAACGCTTCTCTTCTTTGTCGGCCAGGATAACCCTCCAGAAATCAAGTGCATCCCCCTCAAAGATCTTATCCGGATGCGTTCGTCCCCTTCGCAGTCCGACACCTCCCACCATTTTATCAATGAGCCCGCGGATCTTCCAAAGAAAATTACCGTAATACCAACCGTTCTTTCCGCCGATGGCCCAGATCTTTTCCAGTACTTTGTCCGGATCGGTCACCTCAATATTTTGCTCATCCAATAAGCAACCGTACTTGGGAACTTTGATGTATTGGTTGAGATCTTTTCTGAATCGCCCGCTGACCATGGAATCCTTCCAACTGGAAAGCACCTGGTTTTGTTCAATTTTCTTGAAGGCCATTTCAATGGCTTGTTCGTAAGGAATGGGTTCTATATCGAGAGCCTCCTGAAGGCGGTTGTCCTTGGTGATCACTTCTACCTTCATGCTATCCACGAGGTTCAGTGCCAGCTTATAAGAAGTTGAAGTCACAAAATAGAGCCAGTATGAAGAAAACTTGGGGGACAAAAAGGGCACGTCAATAATATATAGCCGCAACTTCCTGATTTTCGCATACCGCTGCATCATCTCTTTGTAAGTGAGTACGTCGGGCCCACCAATATCAAAGGATTCATCGTAGAATCGTTTATCTCCCAACACGCCTGTCAGGTATTGGATCACATTACGGATAGCGATCGGTTGACAGCGAGTCTTTACCCACTTTGGTGTGATCATTATTGGAAGTTTTTCACAAAGATCCCTGATGATCTCGAAGGAGGCACTCCCCGAGCCAACAATAATGGCTGCCCGAAGCACGGTCAGGGCGGCACGGCCACTACTCAATATTTCTTCTACGTTCTTTCGGGACGAGAGATGCTTGGACAGCTTATCTTCGTTAACTATCCCGCCCAGGTAAATCACCTGCTTACACTGGGTATGGGAAAGATGTGCATTGAAATTCTTTGCTGAAATCTCTTCTTTTTCGTCAAAGTCCTTGGTGGAACTACTCATGGAATGAATGAGATAGTAGGCCGCGTCAATATCAGCTGGGAGTAATCCCTCCTTAGGTTCGTCCAGGAAATCGATTTCAACAACCCGGATCTTTTGGCGCGTTTGTTTTGAAACGGATAGCCTTCCTGCATTCCGTACAGCACAAACAACCTCATGTCCTTGTTCAAGAAGCAAAGGCAGCAATCGCATACCTATGTAACCATTAGCACCTGTAAGAAGTATTTTCAAATTTTTCTTTTAAAGATACGGATTATAGCGGTGGGATATTTCTTCGGAATTCAACTTAATTGTAAATTTATCCAATGAAGATATTGCGTATTGTTCTTGTAGTTGGCGGACTTGCATTAATCGGGTATGGTTTTTATTCCGGCTTTTTTGCTGAAACCTCCGAAGTGATGGAATCGGGGAGTAGCGGGCTAAACAACCAGGTTGCTGGAATGATAGGCGTTGGATTACTCGCTTCAGTTGCCGGCCTCTTCATGGGTAGAAGACGTTAAGAAACATCGTGGGGGTGCGATGGCGTGTGCCTTGCCTTCTCAGCCAGTATCTTTGCCATGAATTTATGGTTGAATTTTTCTTTTTTCCTTACCCCAAACTTGATAAAATACGTGTCCATGTGAATGCTGTACTCTTCCGCCCTCCCTTTATAGAGCGTTAATTTGTAATAGGGAATTACCAGGGCGTACGATTCCAGGAGCGAACGAAACCCAACCAGTATGCCTTTAGGTCGCATTTCTATCCCGCAAACGTTGCGATTGTTATCGAGAATGAGCAGATTATTGATCTGGACACTGGCCTCGTTAATAGGCAGCCGTCCTACACCAATTCCACCTCTTTTTAAACGTTCTTTTAATGTGAAGGGCTTCCCAAGGATCTCATCGATCTTTCGAAAGACTTCTTTGTTGTGATAGGAAACATTAAGTAGCATTTTTTTGTTTTAAAGGTAGGGAATATGGCTCCCCTTTTTCCTAAAACTTAGTTAAGCTTGTAACTACAGTAGTGATCCATTGCGAATTGGGATGAAACCGGCCGTTGTATTCTCCGGAGTATGGAATAAAAATTTTATCTTTGCCCGTGAACAGCGAAGCTCACGGCGATGCTGTTCTTTTCATATCAAGGAAAAAACCTATGTCACTTCAGCAGAAATTAACCGAGCAAATAAAAGCCATCACGCTAGAGCATTTTGGAGCCAGTCCCGAAACGGTTGAATTCCAGGCTACGCGCAAGGAGTTTGAAGGGGATATTACAGTGGTTGTTTTTCCGATGCTGAAAGTGATAAAAGGCAATCCTGTAGTGATAGGTGAGACCATCGGGAATCACCTTAAAGAACATTCGGATGAAGTAGTGAATTTCAATGTGGTGAAAGGTTTCCTGAACCTGGTCCTGAGCGATAAATACTTTCTTGAATTTTTTAAAGGAGTGGGCGATTTCTCTTCCTTCGGAACCCATCCAACTGGGACAGATGCCATGATGGTTGAATATGCCTCGCCAAACACCAACAAGCCACTACACCTGGGGCATATGCGAAATATTCTCCTTGGTTACTCCGTTGCTGAGATCCTTAAAGCAGCCGGGAAGAAAGTATACAAGACTCAGATCATCAACGACCGTGGAATTCATATCTGCAAGAGTATGCTGGCCTGGAAACGATACGGAAACGGTGCTACTCCCGAATCTACAGGGTTGAAAGGTGACAAACTTGTTGGGAACTTCTATGTGGAGTTCGACAAGGTGTATAAGAAAGAGATTGAAGAACTCATCAATTCAGGGCAGTCTGAAGAGGAAGCCAAGGCAACGGCACCGTCGCTTGTGGAAGCGCAGGAAATGCTTCGAAAATGGGAAGCCGGACACACTGAAACGGTCGAACTGTGGAAAATGATGAATGGCTGGGTGTACAAAGGTTTCGAACAGACCTATTCGTCTATGGGCGTGGATTTCGATAGTTATTACTACGAAAGTGACACCTACTTGTTAGGAAAAGACAATATTAAAGAAGGACTGGAAAAAGGAGTATTCTTCAAAAAAGAAGACGGTTCGGTTTGGTGTGATCTCACGGACGAAGGCCTGGATGAGAAAATAGTACTTCGCAGCGATGGAACTGCTGTTTATATGACCCAGGACATAGGTACTGCCATCCAGCGTGTGAAAGACCACCCGGATGTGAACGGAATGATCTATACCGTAGGTAATGAGCAGGATTATCACTTCAAGGTGCTTTTCCTGATCCTGAAGAAATTAGGCTATAAATGGGCTGAGAATCTCTATCACCTGAGCTACGGCATGGTGGATCTGCCTTCCGGGAAGATGAAAAGCCGAGAGGGAACCGTAGTGGACGCAGACGATCTAATCGCTGAAATGTCTAATACTGCTCGTGAGATCTCTGAAGAACTCGGAAAGATCGAGGACTTTTCAGAAGAAGAAAAAGGGAAGCTCTACCATACCATAGGAATGGGGGCATTGAAGTATTTTATTCTGAAGGTGGACCCACGTAAAGGTATGTTGTTCGACCCTAAGGAAAGTGTAGATTTCCAGGGAAATACGGGACCTTTCATTCAATATACCTATGCCAGGATACAATCCATCTTGCGAAAAGCGCAAGGGCAGGGAGAAGAAGATATTTCTGGAATAAGTTTACATCCGAAGGAAAAGGAACTATTGAAACAACTACAACTATTCCCGGAGATCGTCCAGGGAGCGGCTGCTAATTACAGTCCGGCACTAGTTGCCAATTACATCTACGACTTAGTGAAAGAGTTCAATTCTTTCTATCAGAATGTCACTATACTCGGTGCTGAAAATACCAGAGAAAAGGACTTCCGCGTGCGCTTATCGGATGCCGTGGCAAAGGTGATCAAGACTGGCTTCGGATTGCTCGGTATTGACGTTCCGGACAGAATGTGATTAGAATAACAACTTCAATGAAACATTGGGTGTAAAACCAAGGGAGAACTGCTCAACCCGGTTCAAAATGGTATTCCCTTCATCGTCTTCGTCTAGAACGTAGTAGCTGTCAAGGGCATTCTTTCGATTAAATATATTCACCATTCCAACACTTAGTTTACCTGTAAAGGTTTCATCGAGTTGCAGAGTGTAGGAAGCGGAAAAGTCTGTTCGGAAGAAATCCTTTAGTGTCGCATTGTTTGGTGTATTGAAGTTGATCAAAGCCTGGTTGCCCTGCTGGACTATGGCATTTCCTTCTACTGGTGTTGTATAAGGAATCCCACTGTGGTAGGTTGTTCCCAGGGAAAAAAGGAAGGATTTCCAGGAATATGATGCCGCTAGAGAAAGTACATGGTTTATGTCATAGTTACTTCTGAAAGCTGACGGTTCCAGTTCGCTAAAATTGAATTCATTATTCATGTACGTATAACTAAGCCATGCATTCAGTCGATCCGTCTGTTTACTGATTGAGAACTCCACTCCTTTAACTGAATATTCCCCAATGGCATCCACGTCTGCCAATTGATTCCTGAATCCCTGGTTCATTAAATTAAGTCCTTCTACTTCTTTATAGAACCCTTCCAGACCGAGTGACCAGTCATTCTTGCTATAAGTAGTTCCCAGGGTGAGCTGTGAACTTTCAAGTATTGGCTGATTGGAGGATCCTAGGATGATCCAGCGTTGATTTTCTATTCCCAATAGGCTATTGTCGATATCGATGCTTTGGGCTATGGACTGGTGTTTTTGCTCATAGGTAGTGTTGATACTCATGTTGCTGGTCAGCTTGTGAGAAACGCTTAGGCGGGGTTCCAGGAACTGCTCCTCAAGTTCTGAATAAGATGTGTATCTAAGACCAGCGGAAACTGTTGTTTTATTCTGAAAGAAATCCAACTTGGAATTAGCATAAAAAGCATCGGAGGTCAGTTGTTTTTCAGAAATAAATATTTGATTGATCTCGAAAGGACTGCTCTCGTTTATGATTTCCGTTTCGGTACGTTGATACCCTAAACTTAAGGAAATGTCGGAATTCAGACTGTAGTTCAAAGCTGCCCTAAGCTGATTTTCGTTTATATCGTTTCGTTGCGATTGCAATTGGCCAGTATCTATATTCTGGTTCCCTCCATTATTTACGTAATCTGAAAAACTATAGGAAATTTGAGTTGAAAATTCGGCTGTCCAGTCTCTGTCCCAATTAACGCCATGCACCAGTGTCTGTTGCTTCAACTCACTTACGTTTTTACTCAGGGTAGTTTCTCCGGTAAATCGCTCGGTGAAATTCAGTTTATTGAATATGGTGAGGAAATTATATTGAATTTTGTCCCTGTCGGTAAGCTGCCATATCGCTTTCCCGTTAATATCGTAGAAATTGAAGGCCTCATCTGTAGATCGTAGTCCGAGTGAGGTATTTGTCTGGAAATTCGTCACAACCGTATTCTGAAACACCCGCTTAAAAAACTGGTTGTACACCGGGTTACCCAGACCGGTGTTTATCGAGGTCCGCCCGGATAGATGAAAGGCGAAGCGCTCCGAGGCCGGAATCTTAGCGTAGAACTGCGTACTGATAAAGTCGAGAGATGCGGCACCGGTTACCTGCTCAGGGATGTCACTGTCCGATTTCATACTGATCACCCCTGAAACACTTTCCCCGTATTGCGGATGTGTGCCTCCTTTGTATATCGTTACGTTCTGGGTTAGATTTGGATTGAAAGCAGAGATAAGTCCGAAAAAATGCCCGCTTTGGTACATCCTGATATTGTCCCAAAGCAAAAGTACTTCGTCGCTTTTTCCACCCCGAATATTTATGTTTGAAGCTGTTTCGTTAAAACTTTCAATTCCCGGGAGGATCTGAGCAATTTTCAACACATCTGCCTCAATTAAGCTGGGAAGGATCTCGTAATTCCGATTAGAAATTGAAACGGAACCTTCGGTATGTTTGTAGATGCCTTTGGTGAGGTAGCTATTAAGCAAAACGGCAGGAAGATAATTGAAACGCTGATCTATGAAAACCTGGGGGCATCCATTTTCAGAATTAAGTTCTCCGGCTACTATTTCTTTCACTTTGAAACCGAGGTGATAGATGAAAAGTGTAGCATCCTCCGAAATACCCGAGATGGTGAATTGCCCACCGCGACCTGAGCCGGACTGAAATCCGTTTCCAATAATCGATGCACCGGATAGGGGAGCTCCGCTAGTAGTTTCTATGAGTGTTCCACAAATAGAGATCAGTCTGGAGTCACCCACGGTAACCGCAATATAACGCTCATCGATACGAAAAAACTGAACAGCACAATTGGCTGATATGCTTTCCAGCAATGCCTCTAAATTCGTAGTATCGGGGATTTGGCAACGGATCTTCTTAAGATCCCTGCGGTTGTATGAAAAACTAATGTTGAAGTCTTTTTCTGCTTGCTTGAGTACAGAAATTACCGGTTGCGGATCAATGATATCATTTTGCGCAACAATTGAGGTGGTAGTAAAAAGAAATAGGAATAAGATGCAGGAATTAATCTGAAGTATCTGTTCCGAAAATCGTAATCGCATCCTTATTCTCTATTGTGTAGTTCAGTCCTAGTGGAAGTGTAATGGCCTGTAAGGCCGCCTCCAGGTCGTTATTCGGGAAACCACCTGTAAAACGTAAATTTACATCAATATTTTCAGTTACTACATTCAATCCGTATTCGCTTTTCAGAACAGAGATTACTCCCGCGATCGGACTATCCTCGAACCTGCTTTCATCGTAAATCCAACCCGGTTCAGTGGTGTAGATATCTGCCAAAAACAATTCTCCTCCCACCAGGTTCACGGATCTTCCGGCAGGGATATCAATAGAAATGTCATCCTGGATAATGCGTACCAGTCCTTCAAAACATTCAACATTAAGGCTGTTTTCGAAGGCTGCTACATTAAATTTGGTGCCTAGCACAGTAATCGACCCCTGTTCTGTCTCTACAGTGAATGTACTTCCTTCTTCTACTTCAAAATAGGCTTCGCCCTGGAATTTCACAGTTCGGTTGTTTCCCCAATTGAAGCGTTTCAGCTCAATCCTGGAGAATTCATTGAGAGTCACTTTACTATCGTCGGGAAGCAAAAATATTTCGTTTTGTGCAATTTGAGTGGAGGTGCCAATTTCGTAATTCGAAACAAATAAGTAACTGGCCAAAAGAAGGGTAAGAACGGCAGCGATCTTGATCAGGGAAGCCATACTGATAACCTTTGGTTCCTTTTTTGCCTTACGTTCATTGAGATCGATTAGTCCCTGGTCAACATCGTGTTGCGGGAGCTCTACTTTCTCAATAAAGTCCTGGATTCTGAGATAAGACGAAAACTCCGGAATCGTTCTAAAAACCTCAAATTCTTCCGGAGTTAGTTCGCCGTTTAACCATTTATCCAGTAAATCTTTCTTTTCCATGTTAGTTGGCATGTTCAATTGTATAACAGTTTCAACTTCAATTTACTACCCCTGAGTATCATATTTTTTCAATTTGGGTGCGTAATGCTTCCAGCGCATCGTGTATTCTCTTTCCTGCAGCCTTTTCCGAAATACCCAGAATTTCTGCTATTTCCCGATATTTTTTCCCTTCAACGCGGCTAAGTAAAAAAGCAGTTCGTTGCATCTCGGTTAAATTTGCGATGGCTTCAGACAATCGTTCCCCGTATTCTTTTTCTTCCAACAGGAATTGCGGAGATTGCTCGTTGAGATCCATGTCTTTATGTTTTCTGAATTTCAGCACGACCTTCTGATGAGAAACTGCATTCAGAAATAAATTATTAGAAACAGTATATAAAAAGGACTTTGCTTTGGCAGGAGGAACCTTACCGCAATTGTTCCACAGTTTGATAAATGCTTCCTGAACTATGTCCAGGCTCTGATCCCTGTTACCACTTTTAAAGAAGATAAAATTGTGCAGCGCAGGGGACAATTCCCGATACAGGGAGTTGAACACTTCTTCGTTACAACTGTTTTTCTCTTTATTCATAGAAACTTTTCCGCGTATAAACTTAGAGAAAAAATTTTTTTACCATCCGGGGTAGCAATTTTACTTCTGAACTGTTCTACTACTGAACACCAAAAATATTCCTATGAAAAGTATATTCAGACTTTCCCTATTTATCTCCTTCTTCACGCTCTTCACAGCTTGTGAGACGGTTGAGCTTGAATTATTAGTAAATCCCAACCAGGTTGGGGAGGAGAATTCAGATCCGAACTTCATTTTGAA
>NZ_JAFMTQ010000001.1 GCF_026126405.1 Aureitalea sp. L0-47 | reverse complement strand
CGACTTTCAACTTCTTACATCGTACACCCGACACCCGACAAAAGTTGATTCGTTGAGTTGTTGAGTCGTTGATTTGTAGAGTTGTATATGCAGAACTACTCATCTCTCACTTCCGACTTCCGACTTCCGACTTTAGACTTCAGACTTCCGCCTACTTCTTATCGTATCCAAACCTCCTTAACTGACTCTTATTACTTCGCCAGTTCCTGTTCACCTTAACATAGGTCACCAGGTGAATTTGTTTTCCGAAGAAAGCTTCCAGGTCTTTCCTCGCCTCTACACCTACTCGTTTTAAGGCAGCACCTTTATGGCCGATAATGATCCCTTTCTGGGTCTCGCGTTCTACCATGATCACCGATCGGATCCTGATAATGTTGTCGTCTTCGAAGAATTCTTCTGTATCTATCTCTACTGAATATGGAATCTCTTTCTTGTAATGAAGTAATATCTTTTCGCGGATGATCTCGTTCACAAAGAAACGTTCGGGTTTATCGGTAAGCTGATCCTTAGGATAAAAGGGTGGTGAATCCGGCAGCAATTCTACTATCCTTTTAAATACTTGCTCCACTCCGAAATTCTCGAGTGCGGAAATGGCAAAGATCTCTGCATTCGGGACCTTGGTACTCCATAACTCCAGCGCTTCAGCCAATTGATTTTCATCACCTCTGTCTATCTTGTTTATCAGGAGCAGAACGGGGATAGTGGCCCCGGTTATTTTCTTTAGAAAAGCCTCATCCTTTATATCCTTTTCTCCAAGTTCAACCAGGTATAACAATACATCTGCATCCTCGAAGGCAGATCTTACAAATTCCATCATACTTTCCTGGAGTTCATAAGCTGGTTTGATGATACCGGGTGTATCGCTCAGGATCACCTGGAAATCCTCTCCATTCACGATACCGAGGATCCTATGGCGGGTAGTTTGGGCTTTGGATGTAATAATTGAAAGTCTTTCACCCACGAAGGCGTTCATGAGGGTACTTTTCCCTACATTAGGGTTTCCGATGATATTGACAAAACCTGCCTTGTGCGCCATAGTTGAAATTTCAGTAAAGATACATCAAATATGCAGCTTGGCTAAATTAGCTCAAGACGGGATTAACATTAATTTGTAACAAAAGTTACCTAGCTTATATTTGGAACTAACTAACTTTACAACCTATGATTTCAGAGCTGAAAGAAAGCTATGGAGGGCTGTTTGAAGACGCGCTCTTAGCGGAAATTAACCAGGTAGGAACATTTAAGGAAGTAAGTGCGGGGCAAAAGCTTATGGATATAGGCGAATACATCCGCTCTATGCCTCTGCTTGTTTCGGGAGCGATAAAGATCTTAAGAGAAGATGAGGATGGTGATGAACTTCTACTTTACTTCCTCGAACGTGGTGAAACCTGTGCTATGACGCTCACCTGTTGCATGGGACATACCAAAAGCGAGATTCGGGCGATAGCAGAAACCGATGCAAAGCTAGTGATGATCCCTATTCAGAAAATGGAAGAATGGACCAGCAAATACAAGTCGTGGCGAAATTTCGTCTTTCAAAGCTATCACGACCGACTCGAAGAAATGTTGAAAACCGTGGATAGCATTGCTTTCCTGAAAATGGACGAGCGTCTGCTAAAATACCTTCAGGAAAAAGTACATATCGTGGGCGATTCTACATTGAAAATTACGCACCAGGAGATCGCATACGAATTGCACACCTCAAGGGTAGTGATCTCGCGGTTGCTGAAAAAACTTGAAAAGCTTGGAAAGATCAAGTTGCACAGAAACAGTATAGAAGTTATTTCTGTAGACTAAAACAAACAACATCACGGAAATCTTAGGTTATATAGGAGCATTGATCATAGGAATTGTCCTCGGACTCATTGGCGGTGGCGGATCTATCCTAACCGTTCCCGTCTTTGTTTACCTAATGTATATTAATCCAGTCACCGCAACAGCATACTCCCTGTTCGTAGTTGGAATCTCAGCCCTCGTAGGTGCAATCCGAAACATTCAGAAAGGCCTGGTTGATTTTAAAACGGCCATCGTATTCTCCATCCCGGCTTTTATTGCCGTTTACATCACCCGAAAATTCATAGTGCCCGCCATCCCCGATACACTTTTCAGTATTGGTGATTACACCGTTACCAAGAACGTTGGGATCATGGTCTTCTTTGCCGTCATCATGCTGGTAGCTGCCTTTTCAATGATTCGTAACAACGGAAAAGCTGATAAAATCACCAATGGAAAACAACTAAATTACCCCCTGATCTTCCTTGAAGGCTTTGTAGTTGGAATACTCACGGGTATAGTTGGTGCAGGTGGTGGTTTCCTGATCATCCCGGCCCTTGTACTATTGGCAAAGCTTCCAATGAAAAAAGCCGTAGCCACTTCATTACTCATCATTGCCATCAAATCTCTAATTGGTTTTATAGGCGATATCGAAACCATGGAGATCGACTGGGAATTCCTGCTAATCTTCAGCGGTATCTCTATTGTGGGGATCTTTATTGGTGTGTGGCTGAACAACTTTATCGACGGCAAAAAACTTAAAAAAGGCTTCGGCTGGTTCGTACTTCTCATGGCCATCTATATACTATTTAAGGAATTCAGCGCCTAAGGCTTGTGTAACTTTAGTTACTGTAGGGTAGGTTTTGGCGTATTACTTTTATCTCACGTTAACCTAAAACGATTAAGATGAAAGTAGAACAGATATACACCGGATGCCTCGCTCACGCAGCATACTATCTGGAGAGCAACGGTGAAGCGGCCATCTTCGACCCACTACGTGAGGTAGGGCCATACATCGAGAGGGCCGAACAAGACAATGCAAAGATCAAATACGTATTTGAGACTCATTTTCATGCCGACTTTGTTAGCGGACACCTGGATCTGAAAAAGAAAACAGGAGCCGAGATCGTTTTTGGGCCTACCGCCAAACCAGGTTATGATGCTCTTGTAGCAGAGGACAACCAGGTTTTCAGAGTAGGTGATTATAAGGTAAAAGTACTTCATACACCAGGCCATACCATGGAAAGCACTACCTACCTTTTAATTGATGAGAACGGAAAAGAGCACGGAATTATCACCGGTGATACCTTATTTATTGGAGACGTAGGCAGACCAGACCTTGCTCAACATGTTGTTTCTGAACTTACAGAAGAAAAACTTGCGAACCATCTTTACGATTCACTTCGGAATAAAATAATGCCCTTAAGTGACGATCTTATCGTGTACCCGAATCACGGTGCCGGTTCTGCCTGTGGTAAGATGATGAGCAAAGAAACCACCGATACACTCGGTCATCAGAAAGAGGTGAACTACGCCTTAAGAGCCGATATGACCCGCGAAGAATTTATTGAGGAATTGCTTACAGGACTTACACCTCCTCCAGGCTATTTCCCACAGAACGTCTTGATGAACATCCAGGGCTATGAAAGCCTTGACACCATCATGGAACGAGGCGCGCGACCACTTTCACCCGAAGCCTTCGAAGCTGCGGCCAATGAAACTGGCGCCATCGTTCTCGACGTTCGGAATAGAGAAGATTTTAAGCATGGACATATTCCTCGTTCCATTTTTATTGGATTAGACGGTAGCTTCGCTCCATGGGCAGGTGCCCTTATCAAAGATGTGAAGCAACCTATACTCATTATTGCTCCAGAAGGAAGAGAAGAAGAGGTGATCACCCGATTATCTCGTGTAGGATTCGACAATACTCTCGGGTATCTTGAGGGAAGTTTCGACGCCTGGAGAAAGGCATCCAAGGAGTATGACACCATTACTTCTATCGATGTAGCCACCTTTAAAACTAATCTTGAAGAAGAAAAAGACGCCAAAGTGTTCGATGTTAGAAAAGCCAGCGAGTATAACTCTGAACACATGGTAGGCGCTGTAAATACACCACTAGATTATATTAACGACCATGTAGCCGAATTCCCAACCGACAACATGTTCTACCTGCATTGCTTTGGTGGATATCGAAGCGTAATTGCTGCTTCGATCTTGAAAAGTCGAGGAATTCACAACGTTATTGAAGTCGCCGGTGGGTTCAAGAAGATCAAAGAATCGGACCTTCCATTAACCGATTATGTGTGCCCAACAACTATGCTATAAGTTGTTTGATTTTTTGTTTCATACATTTTTGGGCGCATCTTAAGAGAGCAGGAATTTATTCCTGCTCTCTTTCTTTTCATATGTAACATAAGTTACTGCCAGGGCGATGCCGGAACAGTACTTTTATACTGAAATTAAAAAACCTGCTCTATGGAAAATACAGAACAAAAAGTAATATACAGTATGCCGAGAATTGGGGACAAGGCTCCCGACTTTGAGGCGATCACCACTAAAGGAAAAATTAGGTTTTTGGACTTTGCCAAAGACAAATGGGTCGTAATGTTTTCACACCCGGCGGATTTCACCCCGGTGTGCACAACAGAGATGAGCGGCTTCGCCGTACGAAAAAATGAATTTGACGCACTCAACACCGAATTACTCGGTTTGAGCATCGATAGTATTCACGCCCACCTGGGATGGGTGAACAATGTGCGCAATAACATGGGAGTGTATTTCGATTTCCCAATTATTGCCGATCTCGATATGCACGTTTCCAAACTCTACGGAATGTTGCAGCCCAACGAAAGTGAAACGGCAGCGGTACGTGCGGTTTTCTTTATCGATCCTGAAAAGAAGATCCGACTAATCATGTACTATCCGCTAAACGTGGGAAGAAATATGGACGAGATCCTGAGGGTACTCGAAGCTCTTCAAATCTCCGATAAATATAAAGTGGCAATGCCTTTAGACTGGAAAAAAGGTGATAAGGTAATTGTTCCACCACCAAAGACACTCGCTGAAATGGAAGAACGCATCAACGACGATTCCATTGAGAAGATAGACTTCTACCTGGCCAAGAAGGAGCTTGTGTAGAGGGGTTTTTATGTTAGGTTAGAACGAAGCAGTCTGAAATATGGCTGCTTCTTCTTGATTCCGAACTTCTAAATTAATAATACAATAAAAATGTTCTTAAACTCACTATTTAGGTCCGAAAGCCAACAATCGGAAGCGATAAAAATCCTGAATGTTTCCGACTACAGATCGGCTATCTCATCGGAAGATGTGCAATTGGTCGATGTACGCACACCCAATGAATATCGCTCAGGTAATATCACCAATGCGATCAATATCGACTTCTTTCAGCCTACTGTTTTTGCTGAAAAGTTCTCAAGACTAGACAAAAATAAACCGGTGTATATCTACTGCAGAACCGGCGCTCGTAGTCAGAAAGCCGCAGCAAAGCTGCTCGAAATGGGCTTTTCCGAAGTGATCGACCTCAGAGGCGGTTATATGCAGTGGAACTAACTCAAATCTCCTAATCATGAAAACAATCCTACTCGTCATTAGTTTATTACTTCTATTAAGTTGCAATTCCGGTCCAGATAAATCGTACCAGGCCCTCCTATCGGATCCAACAGTTCATTCGGATGATCCCGAACATCCCGGAAAGGCCCTGATGGAACAATACTGCTATGCCTGTCATAGCGCAACTGCCCCACATGACGAACGTCTTGGGCCGCCTATGATCGCCATCAAGAAGCATTACATTTCCGAAGGAACCACTAAGGAAGAATTTACTAACGATATGCTCAACTGGGTCAAAGACCCTGCCGAAGAGAAATCAAAAATGCCGGGAGCGGTACGTCGTTTTGGGGTTATGCCCAAACAGGTATTTCCCGAAGACGTGATACAAAAGATCTCAGAATACATGTACGACTATGAGATCGAACAGCCCGAATGGTTCGAAGAACATTTTCAGGAGATGCAAGGAAAAGGGATGGGCAAAGGAAATGGACGTGGCCAGGGCATGGGCATGGGCCGAGGTAAAGGGCAAGGAAATGGACAAGGAAATGGACGAGGAAAAGGACAGGGAAAAGGAATGAATGGTAAAATGCAGGGAGCTAGTAGCAATTCAAACCCGGAAGTCACTGGTATGCGATACGCCAGGACCACAAAGGCAGAATTGGGCAGAAATTTAATGCAGACCATTAACCGAAAAGGTACGGTGGCCGCGATTGAATTCTGCAACGAAAAGGCCTACCCAATTACCGATAGTATGGCGACCGTCCATAACGCCATGATCAAGAGGGTAAGCGACAAGCCCAGGAATCCGGACAACAAGGCTACTGCTGCTGAAATTTTTTATATTGAAGACTATAAGTCACAGCTTGCAAAAGGTGAAGATCCGGAACCAATGATATTGAAGAAAGGAGATGAAACCACCTTCTACTACCCGATCGTTACAAACACCTTATGCATGCAATGTCATGGAGATACCTCGGGGGATCTTAAGCCGGGTACCCTGGCCAAGTTAAAAGAACTATACCCGATGGATAAGGCCACGGGTTATTCGGTAAATGAAGTAAGAGGTATGTGGCGAATACAGTTTGGAGAAAAAACCGACTAATGAATTTTTTAGAAGGATACTGGAACCACAGATATCTCCAAAAGGAGACAGGATGGGATATTGGCTTTGCCTCTACTCCTTTGAAAGAATACTTCGACCAGTTGACCGATCCTAATTTGAAAATCCTCATTCCCGGAGGTGGTAATTCTTATGAAGCTGAATATCTCTTCCAAAACGGATTCAAAAATGTCTACGTCCTCGATATTTCAGTAGTGGCACTGCAAAATTTTAAGAAAAGAGTACCAGATTTTCCCGAAGACCAGCTTCTTCATATGGATTTTTTCGATCTAAATGAACAATTCGACCTTATTGTTGAACAAACCTTTTTTTGCGCTCTAGAGCCTAAGTTAAGGTCTACCTATGTTTTAAAAATGAACGAATTGTTGCCTACAGGCGGAAAAATTGTAGGATTGCTATTCAATATCCCGCTTAACGAGGATCACCCTCCTTTCGGCGGGAATGAAGAGGAGTATCGCAGGTTGTTTTCAGAAAAATTTGAGATCGACATTATGCACACCGCCTACAACTCCATCCCGCAACGTGCAGGCAATGAATTATTCATAAAACTTATCAAAAAATAAGAGAGAGGCCTTTCGACCTCTCCATCTTAACAAAATCGGGTGTGTCACCCGACAACAACCTAAACGCAAATTTATTATCTACTGTCCCTGGCCAAGAGAATACGCTCTCGCTCCGTCGAACTCGTAGAGATTTTCAGTTTTTATTACATCGATATCCTCCAGCAACGCTGTTTGAAGCAGGCTTGGAATACTCATTTTACGAGCCGGATCGCCGTTCTCAACTTCAAACCTGCATCTCCAGTGATCTGTACAGAATGTTTCTTCAAATCCATTGGGCCATACCTTCACCCCGCGGTTGGTGATCATGGTAAGCTTGATATCGCTATTCAGCTTTACCAGATGGGCCGCTAGTTTATCCGGGTCCTCACCTTTCCAGTCTACAAACACATCCACACCTTTCAGCACTTTATTCTTGTCTGCCTGGCGCTTATAAGCCGGAACCTTGAATACAACGTTGTGAGTGAATTCAGCCTCGGGCAGTTCCTTTGGTTTTTGTCCGAGATGAGCAATTACAGCCTGTGCAAATGCTTTGGTTCCAACCTTCTGCTTACTTACTCCCTCCTTATATATGTCCGGAGTGTGGATACCGTTCTCGATGGTACAAGCCCATGCATTCTTGATCTTTTCCGCTACATCTTGCTGTCCGATATGATTCAGCATCATAACAGCCGCCCGAAGCAATCCTGAAGGGTTGGCAATGTCCTTACCTGCAATATCAGGGGCCGATCCGTGAATGGCTTCAAACATTGCACAGGCATCACCAATGTTCGCTGTTCCTGCAAGTCCGATAGATCCTGAGATCTGGGCAGTGATATCGGAGACGATATCTCCATAAAGATTCGGCATTACAACTACGTCGAACATTTCGGGGGTATCTGCTAATCGTGCAGCACCTATGTCGATGATCCAGTTGTCAGACTCGATCTCCGGATACTCTGCTGCGATCTCCTTGAACACCCTGTGGAACAAGCCATCCGTGTGTTTCATGATGTTGTCCTTGGTGAAACAAGTTACTTTCTTGCGGTTATACAGTTTAGCATATTCAAAAGCGTAACGAACGATACGCTCGCAACCCGGACGAGTGATCAGCTTAAGACATTGCACCACCTCATCCGTTTGCTGATGCTCTATACCCGCATACAGATCTTCTTCATTCTCACGAATAATTACCACATCCATTTCGGGATGCTTCGTAGCAACAAATGGATGGAAGCTTTTGCATGGTCGCACATTGGCAAATAAGCCT
Source organism: Aureitalea sp. L0-47 (assembly GCF_026126405.1). Classification (GTDB taxonomy): domain Bacteria; phylum Bacteroidota; class Bacteroidia; order Flavobacteriales; family Flavobacteriaceae; genus Pukyongia. Next base: position 720,779 of record NZ_JAFMTQ010000001.1, on the reverse strand, counting down.
AATGTCTTTCTCATGGTTACATTTAGACTCTTGTAACCTCCGCCTTGTGGCGTTGTAATTGGAGCCTTCAGGAATACTTTGTTCTCGCGAATGCTATCCCAGGCATTGGTATCGATTCCACTGGAATTTCCGTCCAGGTACAACTGTTCCCCTACAACGATCTCATCCCATTCGATTCGGGCTTCTGCCGCTGTTAGTATGTCGAGGGTTGCCCCCATTATCTCGGGACCGATTCCATCCCCGTGCGCAACTGTGATTTTCTTCATGGTTTAAATTTTTGTCAAAGTAACAGAAAACCTATCATTAATTTTTATTTATATTATTAATCATATGCATAAATAATATTTATGTATTTCAGAAGAACCCCGGTGGTTTGATCTTAGCGCAAAGGTGTATCATAGGTTGTGTAACAATTGTTACTGAATTCTCATTCAGGAGGTTATACTTTGTACTTTCTTAAAGCCTAATCACATGAAAACCCATTACGAAATCCTTATCATTGGTGGTGGTACCGGCGGTATTATGACAGCAGGACAGCTTCTGAAGGAAGACCCTAAAGCAGACATTGCCATTATTGAACCGGCCCATACCCATTATTACCAGCCCGCGTGGACCCTGGTTGGGGCGGGAACCTACGATTTCAAGAAAACAGCGAAATCCATGGCCAGTGTGATGCCCAAGGGAGTAGAATGGATCAAGGATTATGCGAACGGTTTAAATCCGGCAATGAATTCGGTTTCTACCAGAAGTTCAGGCACTATAACCTATGACTATCTTGTGGTGGCTCCGGGACTCATCATGGACCCTTCCATGATAGAAGGCCTTTCCGAAGCTTTCGAGCAGGGAGTTGCGTGCAGTAACTACATGGATCCTGAACACACCTGGGAAGTGATTCGGAATTTCAAAGGAGGTAACGCGGTATTTACCCAACCCACAACTCCCATAAAATGTGGTGGTGCTCCGCAGAAAATAGCTTACCTGGCAGCTGATTACTTCAAAAAGAAAAAAATGAGCGACAAGGTAAATGTGATATTCGCCACTCCCGGTTCCGTGATCTTCGGTGTAAAACCCATTCGCGAGACCCTAATGCGGGTGATCGAGCGATACGATATTCACTTCAGACCTTTTTATGCTCCTTTCAGAATAGACATTAAGGAAAAAATTATCCATTTCAACCATACCGCATCCGAGGAGAACCGTTGTATCGTAAACGAGGACAACGCGATCAATGAAATAATGGGTGGAGAAGCAGATATCAGTATTCCATTCGATATGCTTCACATCGCTCCACCCCAGCGAGCTCCCGATTTCATTAGAGATTCAATACTTTCCAACGAGGCGGGTTGGATGGAGGTAGACATCCACTCCATGCAACACAAGAAGTACAAAAATGTGTTCGGGCTTGGGGATGTAGCAGCATTGCCAACGGCTAAGACCGGTGCAGCTGTTCGGAAGCAGGTACCCGTAGTTGTTGAGAACCTGATCAAACTTCGAAAGGGCGAGGTAGCGGATAATGCAGATTATCACGGTTATTCTTCTTGTCCGCTGGTAACCGGTTATGGAAAAATGGTTCTGGCAGAATTCAACTACAATGGCGAATTCACACCGGATCCGAAACTAAAGCGTATGCTGATCTTCAACAGTGCGAAAGAACACTGGAGATTATGGTACCTGAAAAAGTATCTTTTGCCCAAGCTATATTGGACAAAAATGATGAAAGGGAAAAGAGTTTGATTATTGAAGTTTGATTGGTTAGAATTCAATGTGAACCATTCTTGAGGAATTGGTTTTATATTGGTTAGTTAGTTGAAAAGCCTTTCTTCGGGAAGGCTTTTTTCATGCCTCAATTTTAACACTTAAATTTATGTTAAACATCGTAAAAACAATAGCTCAATGATTTTCATCATTGTGTTAGGTATAGGCTAAAATTACTTTTAGTGTTTTAGTATTATAGAAGTGTACCCATGAAAAGGATGCATTTTTTTATGGTGTTGTTAAGAACGATATCATTTGCTGTGATCGGGCAGTAAATCGAACCTCACGCCGGCAACCTGTACTGCAATTTTTCGGTCGCCTTCCGAACCAGTACCAGGAATTAACCTAATCCTCCACAAAAATATAAACGACCTTGTGTAACATGGGATACATAACATGGTAACAAGAGTTACTGACTCACCCCAAAGTCAGCCCTACTTTTGCTTAAAACATAAAGCAGTGAGAATTTTAGCGAGCATAGTATCCTTATTATTAATCACCTCGGCTAGCATAGCCCAGGAGACACGCACTCTTAGCAAGCAGGAGTTGCTACAGGAGGTAATGGAAAACGGAAACCTGCTTAAGATCAAAGCAGAGGAGGTAAAAGAAGCCAAAGGAGATCTCAACCAGGCCAATGCAGTCTATCTCCCTTCCATAACTGCCTCTTATACGGGAAGTACAACTACCAATCCGCTAATGGCTTTCGGTTCCAAACTGAACCAGGAAGTACTTACGGCCAGTGATTTCGACCCACAATTGCTGAATGATCCACTTCGTACCGATAATTTCGCTACCAAACTGGAGATACGGCAACCCCTTATCAACGTGGACGGGATCTTTCAGAGAAAAGCCGCGAAATCCAAATACGAAGCGACTCAATACCAGGCCGAGCGAACTCGCGAGTACCTGGAATTACAGGTAGAAGAGAAATACATGCAACTGCAGCTCTCCTACAAGATGGTGGAAGTGATGGAACGATCCAAAACAGCTTCAGAAGAAAACCTAAGGATCGCCAAAAACAGCTTTGACCAGGGATTGCTACAGCGCTCCGACCTACTGGCTGCAGAGGTCCAGGTGATGGAAATGGAAAACCGACTGCGGTATGCCCAGAGCAATGTGAAGAACATTTCGGGTATGCTTTCGGTTATGATGAATGATGAAAGTAACGAGGTTTTCCAACCCTCGGATGAACTACAACCGGAGAACGAGGTGGTTGCCATGGATTCGATCTCTTCGGAACGCGCCGATATTCAGGCTATGCGGGCGGCTACTGCTGCCTATGAACAACAATACCGATCTGATAAAATGTCCTTCCTGCCTCGACTGAATGCCTTCGGAAGTTATGAACTCTACGATAACGAATTCCTGCAGGCAGACGCTAACGGGTACATGGTGGGTGCCCAGCTTAGCTGGGATCTCTTTGACGGGAACAAGCGTATTGCAAAGACCGGGAAAAGCAAAGCTGCTTTCGAAAGGTCCAATCTTGAATACAAACAATACCTGGCAGAAAGCAAATTGGAACTGGAAAAGGCTTACCGTATGCTAAATGACGCCAGTAACGAATTATCGCTTTCAGAAAAAGCATTGGAACAATACGAGGAATCTTTACGTATTCGAAAGAACCGTTTCAAAGAAGGCCTGGAACGAACCAGCGAATTACTCTTTGCCGAGGCAAAATTCGCCGAAAAACAACTCGATTATCATCAAACCGTATTTCAGTACAACTACGCGCTGGCTTATGTGCGATTCCTAACAAAAAAATAAAATAAGACCATGAAAAAGATCATCATATCATTACTCATTCCTACCCTATTACTGAGCTGCGGGGACAATTCAGAAACCACTTCGGAAAAGGATACTTCCTCTGTGGCAGTTACGACCCAGCAAGTAAGCAGTGGTAAGGACAGCCCATACCTCAGTACGAGCGGAATGGTTGAAGCAGTAAACAATGCGCAACTCAGTACCCGCATGATGGGCCATGTAGAAAAGATCTATGTTGCCACCGGTGAGAAGGTGAGAAAAGGAACGCTATTACTGCGCGTTAACAGCGCCGAACTTTCGGCCAAAAGCGCCCAGGCCAATGCTATGATCACCGAGGCCACTGCCGCATACCGAAATGCGGAAAAGGACCTGCAACGCTTCCAGTCCCTGTTTAACGACAACAGTGCCTCACAGAAGGAACTGGACGATATGCGCTCCCGTTTCGAAATGGCGGAGGCACGCCTGGAGGCAGCCCGGCAAATGAAGAACGAAGTAGGTGCGCAATTCGCCTATTCAAACCTCAGGGCTCCCTTCGCTGGAGTGGTAACCGGAATTTTTACAGACGAAGGCGACCTGGCCAATCCGGGAGTTCCACTCGTGGCAGTTGAAGCTCCGGGAACTTTCGAGGTTACTACGCGAGTAGCTGAGAACGATATTCAGAAAATAAAAAAGGATTCGAAAGCAACGGTTGTGATAAAAGCACTGGACACTACCCTATCCGCCACAGTTTCCGAGGTGAGTACTTCGGCAGCGATAAGCGGCGGACAATTCGTAGTTAAAGCTGTGCTGGATGATTCCGTAGAAAATTTAAAATCAGGTATGTATGCCACGGTACAGTTTCCAGTGGAAGGTAACTTAACTGAATCCCCTATCCTCATTCCTCTGGAAGCCGTGGTTAATCGTGGACAACTAAGAGGCATTTACACCGTGAGTGAACAAAACACCGCACTTCTCCGTTGGCTCCGACTAGGACGTACCTACGGTGACCAGGTAGAGGTGCTGTCCGGGTTAGATGGAGACGAGTCGTTCATTGTTTCGGCCGAAGGAAAGTTATTCAATGGTGTAAAGGTTGAAATTCAATAAACAGAACTGATGAAAGAAGGATTAGCCGGAAAGATCGCCAAAGGATTTATAAGTTCAAAGCTTACCGTATTGCTCATGATCGTCTTTATGGTGATCGGGGTATACAGTTCGTTTCTTATCCCTCGTGAAGAGGAACCCCAGATAGATGTACCCATGGCCGATATTTTCGTGGGCTATCCGGGTGCCAGCCCTACGGAAGTAGAAAGCAGGGTGATCAAACCCCTGGAGAAGCTACTCTCTAACATTAAAGGGGTGGAATACGTCTACTCAACTTCCATGAAGGAACAAGGGATGGTGATCGTACAATTCTACGTAGGAGAAGATATTGAACGCTCCATTGTTAAGCTGTACAACGAGATCAACAAGCACATGGACCTCATGCCTGAAGGAGTGACCTTCCCGTTGGTAAAGACCCGCGCGATAGACGATGTACCCATGCTGGGAATCACTTTGTGGAGCGAGACCTATGACGATTACCGCCTACGCCAGATCGCTCAGGAACTGGCCGATGAGATCGAGAAGATCAACGACGTATCGGCCACGCATCGCATTGGAGGGCGGGAGCGACAGATTCGTGTGATATTGGACAAAGACAAGCTGGCCGCCAGCGGACTCGATTTCCTGGAGGTCGCAAAGATGATCCGAACGAACAACCAGCAGCTGGATGCCGGTAGTTTCAACAGCGGCAACAGTGAGATCATGGTGAAGACGGGTAAGTTCCTGCAGAGCCGTGATGATGTTGAGAACCTGATTGTGGGTAACAATGCAAATCAACCCATCTACTTGAAGCAGATCGCTTCGGTGGTGGATGGACCGGAATTGTCGAAGAATTATGTATCACTTGGATTTGGTGGCGAAAGTGTTTTGTCTAACGATTTTCCTTCGGAATATCCCGCGGTGACCATTTCCGTAGCAAAACGAAAAGGTGCTGATGCGATGAAGATCTCGGATATCATTTTGGAGAAAGTAGACTATCTCCGAAACGACCTCATCCCGGATGATGTAAAGGTGGAAGTCACCCGAAATTACGGGGAGACCGCATCGCAAAAAGTATCCGAACTACTTTTACACCTCATAGGGGCTATTATTGCGGTAACACTGGTAGTGATGCTGGCCATGGGCTGGCGCGGCGGTTTGGTGGTATTCCTTTCGGTGCCAATTACGTTTGCATTAACCTTACTTAGTTACTATATCCTCGATTACACGCTGAACAGAATCACGCTTTTCGCCCTTGTCTTCGTGACCGGGATCGTGGTAGACGACTCCATCATTATTGCCGAGAACATGCACCGGCATTTCAAGATGAAGAAACTCCCGTTCAAGCAGGCAGCACTCTATGCCATTAACGAGGTTGGAAATCCAACCATACTTGCGACTTTCACAGTGATCGCTTCGGTACTACCAATGGCTTTCGTTTCCGGTTTGATGGGGCCTTATATGTCCCCCATGCCGATAGGAGCCTCGATCGCCATGTTATTATCACTTTTCGTGGCGCTTACCATTACCCCTTACCTGGGCGTTTTGTTCCTAAGAGAGCGAGAGAAAACTTCAGGAAAGAAAAAGGAGCACAAGCAGTTAGAAGACACCTGGATCTACAGGATCTACGAAAGATTGGAGCGCCCGCTTATCGAGAGTAAGAAAAAGCGCTGGCTGTTCCTGGGGATAACCTTTGCGATGCTGCTGGGCTCGGTAGGACTTTTCTTTACCAATTCGGTGGTGGTTAAGATGCTACCATTCGACAACAAGAACGAATTCCAGGTAGTGATCGACATGCCCGAGGGAAGTACCCTTGAACGCACAGCCGCTGTGGCCGGTGAGATCGGGCAATTCATCCGAACGCAGCCAAATGTAGTTAATTACCAGACCTATGTGGGAGCTTCGGCGCCGATCACTTTTAACGGACTGGTACGTCACTACGACCTGAGGGGTGGAAGTAATGTAGCCGATATTCAGGTGAATTTAACCGACAAGCACGACCGGGATGAGCAGAGTCATGGGATCGCCAAATCCTTCCGGCCTGGCATTCAGGCAATCGCCAAGAAATTCGGGGCAAATGTCAAGATCGTGGAAGTACCACCCGGACCACCGGTTTTGTCTACTATTGTTGCTGAAATTTACGGTCCTGAATACGACCAACAGATAGCAGTAGCCGACGCTGTTCAGAATATATTGAAGAACACAGACGATGTAGTGGATATCGACTGGATGGTGGAGGCCGACCAAACAGAATACGACTTCGTGATCGACAGGGAGAAAGCGATGTTGTACGGAGTATCACCGGAGCAGATCACTCATACCCTACGAATGGCACTTTCGGAAGCACCGGTGACTCATTTGTACGACGAGACAGCCACCAAGCAAGTAGGTATTCAGCTTGCCCTGGAAGAAAAGGAAGCTTCGGATTTGGCTGCGCTACGGTCTATCCACATCAAATCACAGCGAGGAAATATGGTTCCCATAGGCGATCTCGTAGAGATTCGTGAGGGAACGATTGAGAAGAGTATTTTCAGAAAGAACCAGAAACGGGTGGTATACGTAATGGCGGACATGGCCGGGGAACTGGAAAGTCCGGTTTACGCGATACTTGGTATGAGCGATAAGTTGCAGGAGATCCCTCTTCCGAAGGGATACAAAATGGACGAGTTGTATATCCGTCAGCCGGATTTTGAAGATAACTACACGGTAAAATGGGACGGGGAATGGCAGGTCACGCTGGAGGTATTCCGTGATCTCGGAATGGCCTTCGCCGGGGTAATTGTAATCATTTATATGCTCATAGTGGGCTGGTTCCAAAATTTCAAGGCCCCGGTAGTGATGATGGTTGCCATTCCTCTGTCTCTAATTGGAATTGTACTGGGCCACTGGATGCTGGATGCCTTTTTCACTGCTACTTCTTTTATTGGTATGATCGCCCTGGCGGGGATCATGGTGCGGAATTCGGTGCTGCTGATCGACTTTGTGAATTTAAGGCTAGCCGATGGTATTCCGTTGAAGCAGGCCGTGATCGAAGCCGGTGCTGTAAGGACCACTCCTATCCTGCTTACGGCCGGAACGGTGGTTATTGGCGCCTTTGTGATCTTGTTCGACCCTATTTTCCAGGGGCTGGCGATCTCGCTCATGGGAGGAACCATAGTTTCCACGGTACTCACCTTATTGGTGGTGCCACTGGTGTATTATTTAATTGAAAGACGAAAACACACAACATGAAATTAGTGATAGTAACCGCCGTTTCGGAGTTTCGGGATGCGGTAAAGAAATTGTTAGGTAAGGCTGGGATCGAGAGTTTCAGCGGCTCGGAAATTGAGGGATTCAACCAGGTGGCTTCCGTGGCTGCTCGGTCCGGATGGTTCCAGGGAAGTGCGTTTGGAGCAGATTCCGAATTGTATTTCTCCTTTACCGAAAATGAAAAAATTGAGCGATTGTTCTATCATATAGAGCAATTCAACACGGAACTAGAAACGAATAACCCAATTCGAGCTGCCGTGATCCCTATTGAAAAATTCATCTAAAAAAATTAGAACATGAGAGAACGATATATACGAATCATAGCCGGGACATTGATCCTGATTAGCATAATCCTTGCTGCCACAGTAAATATCAACTGGCTTTGGTTCACTGCTTTTGTGGGTGTTAATTTATTCCAGTCGGGCATTACAAAATGGTGCCTGATGGACGATATACTGAAGAAGTTGGGGGTGAAATAACTCCTTCCGAAGAACAAACGGGTATCGGGAGCCGTTTCTGAAGATGTGTAAAGTTTAGCGCAATTGGTTATCTTCAGAAAAAAATCCAATCAATGTATACCCGAAGAATCTTTCCCATTCGAGGCGTTATCAGCTGGACGCGTAGATACATTTTTCTCTTCCTGCTGGTTGCGACCGTCCCCGTATTCCTTTTTGAAGTACTCCGCTGGAAGTGGCTGCATGTGCCATGGTTGCCGCTGGGGGTGCTGGGTACCGCCGTCGCTTTTATTGTAAGTTTTAAGAACAACGCATCCTATGATCGGTTGTGGGAGGCACGAAAGATTTGGGGTGGGATCGTGAATACATCGCGCACCTGGACGATAATGGTGAAGGATTTTATTACTAACGATCATACCAGGGAGCCTGTTTCAGAAGAAAAAAGAAAGGCCATCATCCGTGAACTGGTACACAGGCACGTTGCCTGGCTTACTGCTTTGCGCTACCAGCTGCGACAGGACAAGCCCTGGGAAATGCATATAAAGAATACTAAGTCAAACAAAGAATTCAGGGCAAACCGATATATGGTCCCTGAAGATCACGAAGAGCTGGAGGCAGCGATCAAACCCTACCTGAATGAAGAGGAATTCAATGAGGTTTTTGCTAAGGGCAATCGCGCCTCACAGTTATTGGGAGTACAATCCCGGCGGCTGAGAGAATTGCTTCAGCAGGGATTGATAGAGGATTTCCGGCATATGGAAATGGCCAATGTGCTGAAAGAGTTTTACACCTTGCAGGGGAAGAGTGAGCGAATCAAGAACTTCCCCTATCCCAGGCAGTTCGCAACCCTTAATTATATGTTTGTCTGGATCTTTATCCTTCTGCTCCCTTTTGGGATCATGGAAGGCTTTCAGACTATAGGGGAAGAGATCGTGGAGTACATGAACGAGAATGAGACCTACTGGGAGTGGACCCGACAGTTACAGATAAATATTGGGAAGCATTTTGTGTGGTTCTCTATTCCTTTCAGCGCCTTGCTAGCCTGGGTTTTTCACACCATGGAGGCCATAGGTGAGAATACGGAGAACCCATTCGAGGGAGGACCCAATGACGTGCCTATTTCGGATCTTAGCAGGGGGATCGAGATCGATATCCGACAGATGATAGACGATGAGGACATCCCGGCACCCTACGAATGGAAGAACCATATCGTTATGTAGCATTAATTCTGAAGAAATCATAATTCAGCTACTCTGCATTGCATTTGGTTTGGTATTTCTTCAGTAGGATGTATTTAACCTAAGGAGCAAGTGACGATTGAGTATCTAACAAAATGTAAATATTACAGGAACTATCGTTTCGGGTAAGAGATAGCTGATCAAAAAAGGCATTCCCATGTATCCCTGGAAAACAATTACAGGGTAAAAATACTTATCTATTTAGGCTTTTCGCAAGTACAATAATATCCATAATTCATTCCGTATTCTTACTCGAAAATGAGTAACTTTAGTATACTCATTTACCTCTCAGTAAAAGCATCAGAAAAATGAAAAAATATATACTTTTCTTGCTGAGATCATTAATCGTATTGCTCCTTTTACATTCATGTAAGGATGGACCACAGAATATTTCCTCAAATGATCTAACAGTTAATGACAATGAATCACATTGGTCCTATCAGGGCGAAACAGGCCCTGAGCATTGGAGTGAAATTGAAAAGAATTCGAATTGCGACGGACAAAGACAATCGCCAATTAACATCATTGACATAGAAGTATTGGCAGATTCTTCTCTAACCCCTTTAAAGTTTGCCTATTCAGAAAATACTAAAATTCACGATGTCACTAACAACGGTCATACGATTCAGTTTAATTTTGAAAAGGGAGACTACATAGACCTGAACGACAATAAATTTGAATTACTGCAAATACATTTCCATGAACCCTCTGAACATACGATTAATGGCATCCGTTATCCAATAGAGGTTCATTTTGTTCATGTGAATAAGGCGAACAATGAACTAATGGTTTTAGCGATGTTTGGTAAAGAAGGTGTAAATAATGAATTCTTTACTTTCTTAGAAAGTTACCTGCCTATCCAGGTGGGAGACACTAAATCTATTGGTGTTTCTTTCGATCTTAACTCAAGTCTCCCCGATGATCTTGATTATTATAATTATGAGGGATCCCTTACTACGCCTCCTTGTACCGAAGGTGTTAATTGGTATGTTATTAAATCGCCCATCACCCTTTCCGTTGAACAGGTGAAAGAGTTACAGGAACTCATGCCGTTGAATAATTATAGAAACGAACAACCGATAAATTCCAGAATAATCAGACAAATGCCGATAAAACCTGTAGTTTATTAATATTGGTATTTAACTCCATAAATAGAAAGTATTACGGTTTCTACAGCTAAGTAATTGTTGATCTATGAATCACCACTGTCAAACGCGTTTATAGCCCTTAGCTCATCCAAAGTGACTTTTTTGTGTATGTATAGTAAAACATAACATCATGAAAAAACTTTCTATTCTTCTTTTCGTCCTTTTATTGAGTAACTATAATGCAACTGCCCAGGACATTATTGAGCTGGACGGAACACAGTCTATGTGTATAGCCGGCAAAGGCCCGGGACAGGATGGTGCTATCAATCCTTATTTGGGTTCCAACAGTGTTGCGATTGTTGAAAATGTTGGAAAGAACGAGTTTTCCATACGAGTCCAAACTAAAGAAGAACTGGTGAAGACCATCGCAATCGGTCCCAGGGAAACAAAAGAGGTTAGTTTACTGAAAGGCCAGGTGCTCTATTTCGATACCGATCTGGAGGCAATTGCCAGTGTGGCTTTCCAGAAGCTAGAAGATTAAAGGAATTATCGGTTTTTTCAGAAAAAATAAAATTAAGTCTTATGAAAACAATTATTATAGTCCTATTTGTAATGTTACACCTACCCGGAATTTCACAAAATGCCATCTCTATGGAAGATGTTGAGGGCAGAAGAGCCGTTTCTATGGGCGATGCGAGTGGAAAAAGTACTAATGGGGTTTACAGATATTATGCTAAAGGTGAAGAAAAGCCATTCACGGGTGTTTTATTTTCAAAACATTCCAATGGAGAAATTTCATCCTGGCAGGAGTATGTTGACGGAGTTGGGCAGGGAAAATGGATCAACTACTACGACAACGGGAATTACAAAGAAGTAGGACAGTATAACCAAAATCTGGTTGAAGGTCCGATAAAAAAATATTATGAAAACGGCATCCTAAAAGCTGAAGGCAATTATAAGGACTGGAGGATCAAGGTTGGCGAATGGAAATACTATGATGAGAGTGGAAATCTTCAATCAACTAATGATTATGGTGATAAAGGAAGTATTGAAGAAGTCCAGGAGTTCTATGACCGAGGTGAAATTTCGTATAGTTGGTATTCCAGCATATTGACTAAGAATGGGTTTAAACTATAAGGGGCAGCTTTCAGCAATAATCAAAGGTGTAAAGGTATAAGCAATTACCGCAGACAGTTCTCGAGTGCTATTGAAGTACAACAGTCCACTAAAAAATCAAAATAGAACTACAGCTCATATGAAAATAGCCATGTTCAGCACCAAGCAGTACGATCAAGAATATTTTGAAAAATTCAATTCCGACGAAAATTTTGAAATCGAATTCTTCGAAACCAGGCTGGATCCACATACGGTTGGTTTGACAAAAGGTTTCGAAGCAGTTTGCGTGTTTGTGAATGATAAAATTGATGAAAAAACAATTGAAGCCATGCATCAAAACGGGATCAAATTAATTGCCTTGCGTTGTGCAGGGTTTAACAATGTTGATCTGGAAGCTGTAAAAAAATACGACATCAAAGTTGTGAGGGTTCCTGCGTATTCACCGGAGGCTGTGGCGGAGCATGCCATTGCTTTAATAATGACTTTAAACAGAAAAACCCATAAATCATACAACAGAGTAAGAGAGGGAAATTTTTCACTGAATAATTTGATTGGATTCAACCTTAGCAATAAAACTGTAGGTGTTGTAGGAACGGGTAGAATTGGCGTTGCACTTTGCGGAATACTTATTGGTTTCGGATGCAAGGTAATTGCCTATGATTTATACCCATCGGATGAGTTGAAACGCCTGGGTATTGAATATGTGCAATTAAACGAATTATTTCGACAGTCTGAAGTTATTTCACTTCACTGTCCGTTGACCACTGAAACTAAACACATGATCAATAAAAATTCGTTGGATGTCATGAAAGACGGGGTTATGATCATAAATACCAGCCGGGGCGAATTAATAAAAACATCGGATGTTATTCAAGGGCTCATCGAAAGGAAAGTGGGATATTTGGGAATCGATGTTTATGAGCAAGAGGAAGACCTGTTTTTTAAAGATTTGTCGGAACACATCATTGAAGACGAGTATATATTGCGCCTGAATAGTTTTCCCAATGTCTTAATAACTTCACATCAAGCCTACTTTACCAATGATGCCATGAATGAAATTGCCTTAACTACCTTAGAAAATATAAAGGACTTCAAAGAAGGTAATATGTTATCAAATGAGGTTAAATAATTAATTATCCTCAGGTAGAAAAATCCTAGAGCATATCCAGGGGACTGGTGACATCCAGAATGTTCCTGGTACTTACATGGGTATAGATCATGGTTGTTTTAACGGAACCATGGCCGAGTAGTTCCTGAATAATACGCACATCCACTCCTGAATCCATAAGATGGGTTGCATAGGCATGGCGAAGGCTGTGAGGGGTAACTTTCTTTCGTATATTGGCTTTCCGACAGGCCTCGTGGAAGACTTTCAGCAGGCTTGTTTCGGAGTATCTTCCCCCTTTAAGGCCTTGAAAAAGGTAGTTTTTCGGCCGGTAGGATCTGTAGTATTCCCGTAGTTGTTTCAGTAGTGTTTCTGAAAGTGGCACCAGCCTGTCTTTATTCCCTTTCGCACTTTTGATATGCACCACTCCCCTGTCGCTGTCTATATCGTTTACTTTGAGATTAAGCAGTTCACCACGCCGAAGGCCTAGTCCGTAGAGGCACATGATCATGGTTTTGTGTTTGATGTTCTTTGTGGAATCTAAGAGCCTGGTGATTTCCTCTTTGGAAAGGATTTGCGGCAGCCTTTTTTGTTTCCGCACCGGATAGATGTTAGAGAAGTCGATCTTTCGGTTGTGCATCTCCCGAAGGTATAATCCCAGGGCTCCCAGGAGTTGTTTATGGCTTGAGCGGCTATATTTTTTCCGTTCCACAAGCTGCATTGCCTGACTTACGATCTGGGAGTTTTCGAGTTCGTGAATGGGTTGTTCTCCTATTTGTTTCTGAAGTGTTTTAAGAAGGGAGAGGTAGATCTTTACGGTATTTGGAGCATAACGTTTAAGTTCGAGGATACGGCCAAAATCTGAAAAAGGGTGCTTAACGTCCATGGTATAAAATATCTTAAAAGGTTAACATTTGAGTGGTTAACCCAGCTGGGACGAAAGAACTTGCTCAGCAATTTACAAATATTTTATTTTTCTACCTTTATACAAACGTTGTAAGCCATTTAGAATATCGAGTTGAATAGAATTTATTTAGATGATAACTTATTGAAATATTACAAGGAAGCTTTGGTGCAAGAAATAGAAAACCAGAGCATCGACCCAGAAATTGCAGAATATCTTCTCAAAATTAGTAATAGCCAAAACATAAGACCATTATTTTCAAAAAGAGGAAAGGATTTGCTGGGTAGAAACCTTGAAAGTTATTTGTTGATTGGATTTACTTCAAATGTCGAAAGCATGCTATTTAATAATGTTATTCCATACTTTGAGTCAAACTATAATTCTGAAAGAAAGATTGAATGTAAATGTTTTGAAGTTCCTCCTTACGTAACTAATGAAAGAGATGCGAATGAATTGAATAAAGGTTCTAAATGGTTAACCGACCCTAATTATTTCAACATAAGTAAAATCAGATTTAACCTAAATGGTGGAACCTATGAGTTACACAACAATTTCTGGATAGACTTGAGTAAACATTTAATATAAACGGCTTACAACAAAGGCTATAAATCAACGCCAGGTATTTAGCTAAAATCACTAACTTCATCTTCTAAATTAAAGTCACGACTGATAAATCCGACTCAACGCTGCAGCACTTTTGGGTGCAAAAAGCTACCCAAAACCACTGTCCAAGCGCGTCGAATTCATAGCCGTGGACGTTGTGGTTAATTTCCAAAAACCGATAAATTGAATGAACAAAACGATATTTGAGATCACCAAAATGGATTGTCCTTCAGAGGAAAATTTAATCCGAATGAAATTGGATGGAATCTCAAGTATTGCGAATCTGGACTTTGACATTCCCAACCGAAAACTAACTGTTTTTCACAGCGGACAAATTGACCAAATCGAAAAGTCCGTTATCGAACTGAATTTAGGCGGAAAGAAAATCTCGACTGAACAAACCGAACAAACGGAATTTAAAGAAAATGCAAACCAAAAAAAGTTACTTTGGTCTGTACTTACCATAAATTTTGCCTTTTTCATAATCGAAATGACAACTGGATTAATCTCAAAATCGATGGGATTAGTTGCAGACAGTTTGGATATGCTTGCGGACAGTTTCGTTTACGGAATTAGCTTGTTTGCGGTTGGCGGAACTCTGACAAGAAAAAAGCGGATTGCGAAACTTGCTGGATATTTTCAAATAACACTTGCGATTATTGGATTTGTGGAAGTGTTAAGGAGGTTTTTCGGAGACGAGAAACTTCCCGATTTTTCGATAATGATTATCGTTTCAATTTTTGCGCTTATCGCAAATGGAATTTGTCTTTACATTTTGCAAAAGTCAAAAAGCAAAGAAGAGGCACATATGAAAGCAAGTATGATTTTCACCTCGAATGACGTGATTATTAATTTAGGAGTCATAATCGCTGGACTTTTGGTAAATTGGTTGAGTTCGAGCAAACCCGATTTGATTATCGGAACAATCGTTTTTATTTTGGTAATTCAAGGAGCATTAAGAATTTTAAAATTAAGTAAATAAATAAAAAACACTAACCACAACAATGGCTATAAGTAATTGCTTGTTCTCGCCTACTTCTGAAAATCCTCGCGGATTTTCAGTTTGGTGCGTACTTACAAAGTTAAGTGCTAAACCACGCAACTACTCATAGCCGAGACCGTTGCCCACAATTATAAAATGAACAATCTTTTTAAAAATAAACTAGAGAATATCCATAATAATATGCTTGAATGTCATAGAGACAGTCAAAAATATTCTTCTTCAATAATTGGAGATGAGAGGGAAATATTCCAAACTAATCTTTTATCAAAAATTCTTCCATCAAATTATAGATTTGGTAGTGGTACAATTACAGATTCAAAAGGAAGAGAAACTGGGCAAATCGATACCGTAATTGAGTTACCATTTTCATTAAGCTTTCCGGTATCCACAGGAAACAATCGACTCTATTTGGCTGATTCTGTTGGTGCTGCATTTGAAATTAAATCAGACTTGAACAAACAATGGCATGAGGCTATTGAGAAGATTAAAGAAATTCAAGAGCTTAATCGATATACGATAGGAAAAGATGATTTTGCGCTATTAGATGATTTAAAAATTCCGACTTTTATTATTGCTTACAAAGGATTCAAAAAATTGGATACTATATATAAAAAACTAGAAAAAGTTGAATCTAGATATTGGCCTAACGGAATACTAGTTATCGAAAGCGGAATTTTTTTAGGACTGAAAAATAACTCTCATTATGAATGTACAGGTAATAGCACGTGTATATTAGGTTTTGTTTCTCATTTATACGGTTACTTAAACAGATACTCAAAAAATATTGTGGACTTAGATAATTACTCAAACCTGCTTAAATAACTGTGGGCAACAGTGGCTATATTCCATTGCTCGTTTGGCTTTCGGGAAATTCATATCTTTAAACAAAACTAAATCAGTCCGGGAATGTTTCGTCGCGGCGCCCTTCTACCTAACGCAACAGCCGCCAACGTTAATAAACTCAGCCGCATGCTGCCGATAAGGCCGATGTCGCAACAGGAACATAGCCGTGGACGTTGTGCAACATTTGAGAGAAACTGCAAAAACCAATGAACGAAGACGTAAACAGATACCTTAACGGACTTAAAAAATGGAAATCGGAATTGACCATGCTTCGTGAAATTATCCTTGATTGTGGATTACTCGAAGACTTCAAATGGATGCATCCTTGCTATACTGACAATGGAAAAAATATAGTTTTGATTCACGAGTTTAAAGATTACTGTGCGATTCTATTTCATAAAGGAGCTTTACTCAAAGACCCTGAAAATATTTTAGTTCAACAAACTGAAAACGTTCAATCAGCGAGACAAATACGATTTACTGACTTGCCCGAAATTGAGGAACTTGAACCGACTATAAAAAAATACATTCGAGAAGCAATCGAAATTGAAAAATCAGGAAAGAAAGTTGAAAAGAAAAAAACTTCTGACTATGAAGCGCCAGAAGAATTACAACAGAAGTTTGCCGAAAACCCAGCATTTAAAAAAGCATTTGGAAAACTGACAGCAGGCAGGCAAAAAGGTTATCTGTTACATTTTTCAAAACCGAAGCAGTCGAAAACCAAAACATCTCGAATTGAAAATAATTTAGAGCGGATAATGGACGGATATGGATTGAACGACTGTGTTTGCGGTCTTTCAAACCGAATGCCGAATTGTGATGGTTCACACAAACAATTAGAACAAACTGAATAAAAAACGTTGCACAACAATGGCTATAAGTAATTGCTTGTTCTCGCTTACTTCTGAAAATCCTCGCGGATTTTCAGTTTGGTGTGTACTTGCAAAATTAAGTACTAACCCACGCAACTACTCATAGCCGAGACCGTTGTGTTTAATTATATGAAAAAGCTCTTTTGTTTACTTCTTTTTTTAATTTCAATCTTTTCATTCGCTCAAACTGACAAGGAAAGCCTTAAGCTTGATATAGTTAACTCAATTAAAGCGGTTAATGCGTCTGATCACGAAGAACTATTGAAGTATTTTCCCGATTTTGTTTTTGAATACATTTCCAAAGAAGAAATGTTGAAAGATCTCTCAAATGGAGTAAAATCATATATTTCAGAAGATGTCCAAATAGAAATAGACACAATATTGACTATTAATTCTGTTAAGTATGCACGATTTTATTACTCTGATGGAATTAGAACCTACGGAATAAAAACCGAATCAAACTCGAATTGGACTTTCACTGACTTAAATGAAATGACTAAAAAATATATTCCCGTTGAAATTCAATATTTGGAATAATATAACTAAACACAACAGTGGCTATAAATCAACGCCAGGGTTTTTAGCGAAAATCACTAACTTCATCTTTAAATTAATACTCACGGCGAATCCGACATTTCCACAGCAGCACTTTTGGGTGCAAAAAGCTACCCAAAACCGCTGGCCAAGCGCGTCGAATTCATAGCCGTGGACGTTATGGTTAATTCACAACAGCATCTGAAATAAATCGTTTTTATTGTTGAGGTATTCTCCATAGTAATTACGTTCCTTCATTCTTGTTATCAAGGCCTCAACATCCCTCTGTCCGTTCATTTCAATACCAATTACCGCTGGCCCCGTATTTCGATTGTGCTTCTTGGAATACTCAAAATGTGTGATGTCATCGTTAGGTCCCAATACTTCGGAGATAAACTCCTTTAATGCTCCAGCTCGCTGAGGGAAACGAACCAAGAAGTAGTGCTTCACTCCTTCGTGTAATAAGGCACGTTCTTTAATCTCTTCGGTGCGCGTGATATCATTATTGCTGCCACTAATAAGACAAACGACATTCTTACCAGCAATTTCATCCTTGAACTGTTCCAAAACAGCTACGGATAATGCACCTGCAGGCTCAACAACAATGGCGTCCGTATTGTACAATTCAAGAATTGTTTGACAAACCTTTCCCTCATGAACAGTGGCCATCTGGTCCAAATGTATCGAGCACAATTCGAAGTTCAACTCCCCTACCTTTTGCACCGATGCCCCATCTATAAATTTGTCGATATGATCCAACTTTGTGTTCACTCCGCGATGCAAAGAGGTCGACATAGAGGCTGCTCCTGCAGGCTCTACACCAATAATCTTGGTTTGGGGTGAAAGCTTTTTTAACACACTGGAAATTCCAGAGGCTACACCTCCACCACCAACAGGAACGAAAACATAGTCGATGGGCGTATTGGCTTGACTCAACAATTCAAGAGCTATTGTAGCCTGACCTTCTATCACTTTCATGTCATCGAAGGGATGAATGAAACTCATATTGTTCTCCCGACAATAGCGCATCGCCTCTTCAGATGCTTCGTCAAATGTGTCTCCTACCAGTACTATTTCAATGAACTCACCTCCAAATTGTCGTACACGATCCACCTTCTGTTTTGGTGTTGGAACTGGCATGAAAATGACTCCATGAACTTGCTTCAGAAAACATGAATGTGCCACTCCCTGCGCATGATTTCCTGCACTCGCACAAACAACTCCCTGAGCCAGTTGATCCCTATTTAGTGAAGCTATTTTATT
The DNA here is from genome assembly GCF_026126405.1 of Aureitalea sp. L0-47. GTDB lineage: Bacteria > Bacteroidota > Bacteroidia > Flavobacteriales > Flavobacteriaceae > Pukyongia. The sequence goes on along the minus strand of NZ_JAFMTQ010000001.1, from coordinate 701,931 downwards.
GTATGCTCCCCGAATCTTGTAGGATCGTACCTGCTGGAGATCTTCTCGTTTAAAATGAACTTTGGCATTCATCAACTGCGACAAATGTATATTGAGCATGAGTGGTGTTTCGGAAACCACATCACTCAATAGCGATGCGGCTTCCTTTACCTTATTTAATTCAACAGTTTGCATACTCCAACGGTTTCATCGCAGTCATTGCCGATCGTAATGATTCACCTACAACTTCGATCGGATGGTCTTTGATCGATTGATTCAATTCGAGTAACTTTTGTTTATCGATGTCCTGATCCTTCGTATACTTCTCTCCGATCACATTAGTCGATACGGTATTCATGAAGTCAGACAACAAGGGGCGACAAGCGTGATCAAACAAGTAACAACCATACTCGGCAGTATCCGAGATGATTCGATTCATTTCAAATAGTTTCTTCCGAGCAATCGTATTTGCGATCAGTGGTGCTTCGTGCAAAGACTCGTAATAAGCGGACTCTTCCTTGATCCCAGCCGCAACCATCGTTTCAAATGCTAATTCAACACCCGATTTCAAAAAAGCGACGAGCAAAGTTCCGTGATCGAAATATTCGTGCTCGCTGATCTCATCAACCGCACATTCCGTTTTCTCGAATGACGTTTCACCCGTCAATTGGCGCCACTCCAATAAATTCTTATCATTATTGGACCAATCAAGCATCATTTCGCGAGAGAATTTACCGGACATAATATCGTCCATGTGTTTTTCAAACAAAGGTTTCATCAGCTCCTTCAGTTGATTCGACAAGCGATTGGCTTCGAACTTTGCAGGTTCAGATAGACGATTCATCATTTGAGTTATCCCGCCGTGTTTTAAAGCTTCGGTAATCGTTTCCCAACCAAATTGCACCAATCTGGCTGCGTAGTGCTTATCCAATCCTTCAGCAACCATTTTATCAAAACAGAGAATGGAAGCCGATTGCAGGACACCACAAAGAATCGTTTGCTCACCCATCAAATCCGATTTCACCTCTGCAACAAATGAAGAACGTAGAACACCTGCCTTGTCTCCACCAGTTGCAACCGCATACGCCTTCGCCCACTCCAGACCATATCCTTGTGGATCATTCTCAGGATGCACTGCAATTAGTGTCGGAACGCCAAACCCACGCTTATATTCTTCCCGAACCTCCGAACCAGGAGATTTGGGAGCAACCATGATGACAGTGATGTCCTTGCGCACTTGCATTGCCTCCTCCACGATATTGAATCCGTGCGAATACGACAATGTCGCGCCTTCTTTCATCAAAGGCATAACGGCGTTGACCACGTTAGTATGCTGTTTATCTGGTGTTAGGTTTATCACGAGATCAGCGGAAGGGATCAATTCTTCGTAAGTTCCTACGCGAAAATCGTGTTCAACTGCACTTAAATACGATTGGCGCTTTTCTTCAATAGCCGAACTTCGCAAAGCATATGAAATTGTCAAACCGGAGTCACGCATATTCAAGCCTTGGTTCAAGCCTTGGGCACCACAACCAATGATTACAATATCCTTACCGCGTATAGCATCAACGCCGTTTAGAAATTCGGATGGACTCATTAACTCGCACATGCCGAGTTGCTCTAATTGTTCCGCTCTACTGAGCTCGTTAAAATAATTTTTCATGTTCTTAATTGTTAATCTCGTTTTCTAATTCTTCTACTATTGATGTCAAAGTTTTCATTGGTTTGCTGATGGCAATTCGGCCCGAACGGACAAATTCCAAAATACCATACGGCTCCAGATCATTGAACAGCGCTTGAGTCTCTTCTTTGTGTCCTGTTTTCTCTATCACTGTGAAATCAGCTTCGACCGATAAGACCCGTGCGTAATGTGATCTCACGATTTTTTCCGCCTCTTTTCCAGCTACCAAGATATCTGTCGGCACCTTATATAATGCGATCTCCTGATATACAATTGCGTCGTCCTCATGGTAAAAAGCCTTGATCACTTCCACTTGCTTTTCGAGTTGTAGCACCACCTTTTTGACCAGATCTTCGGTCTCTGTAATAACTATGGTATAACGATGTACATTCTTTACCTCACTGTCTGAAGCAGCAATACTTTCGATGTTTATTTTTCTTCTTGTGAAGATGATTGTGACCCGGTTTAACAGCCCCACATTATCTTCGGTAAATACGGATATTGTGTATCTTTTTTTCATTACTATTCTTATTTGAGTCGGATTTCAGAAACTGAAGCACCTGTCGGAACCATTGGGAACACATTGTTCTCCTTGCCCACCAGAACTTCAAGGAAATAAGACCCCTCGTACATCATCATTTCAGCTACAGCTTCGGCCAAGTCTTCGCGTACTTCGACTTTTCTCGTCCGAATACCATATCCCTTCACAATCGTTTGGAAATCAGGATTCACCATTGTTGTGGATGCATAGCGCTTATCGAAGAACAATTCTTGCCACTGGCGCACCATGCCCAAAAATTCATTGTTCAACACAACAATTTTGACTGCCGTCTTAGCTTGGAAAATGGTACCTAATTCTTGGATGGTCATTTGAAAACCACCATCACCAATCACAGCGACAACTTCCTTTTCTGGACATCCCATTTTTGCTCCTATTGCAGCTGGCAGGCAAAAGCCCATCGTTCCTAAGCCACCTGATGTAATCATCGATTTTGATTCATTGAACTTAGCATAACGACAGGCCACCATTTGGTGCTGACCTACATCGGTCACAACGATTGCGTCGCCTTTGCTCGCAGTATTGATTTCATCGATCACTTCGCCCATAGTCATTATTGGACTGCTTGGATTCAGTTCTTCATTAATGACTGCTTCGCGCTCTTCCCGCTCTAATGCTCGAAAGCATGCTAACCATTCCTCATTTGACTTTGGCTCTACTAACTCAGTCAGGGCTTTCAATGATGCTTTCGCATCACCCAGCACGGGTACATCTGCATGCACATTCTTGTTGATCTCAGCGGGATCGATTTCCAAATGTACCACCTTCGCTTGCTTTGCATAACGTGATAGATCACCAGTCACTCGGTCATCGAAACGCATTCCAACGGCAATAAGCACATCACATTCATTCGTCAATTTATTCGGTCCATAATTTCCATGCATCCCGAGCATTCCGACATTCAGATAATGATCTGATTCAAGCGCCGATAACCCCATTATTGTCCACGCTGCTGGCAGTCCAGCCTTTTCAATGAAGGTTTTGAATTCTTGCTCGGCTCCAGAAAGGATAATCCCTTGACCAAACAGGACAAATGGCTTCTTTGCAGAGTTGATGAGTTCAGCGGCTTGTTCGATCGCCTTAGAATTCAAGGCCGATACTGGCTGATAGCTACGCATTCCTCCAAAAGGCTTGTACGCATAGTCCAATTGCTCGAATTGCGCATCTTTTGTTATATCTACCAAGACTGGACCTGGTTTTCCTGAACGCGCAATATAAAAGGCCTTTGCAATCGCCTCTGGGATCTCTTCAGCTCGTGTGACTTGATAGTTCCACTTCGTTACCGGCATAGAAATACCAATGACATCAGTTTCTTGAAATGCATCCGTTCCGAGTAAGTGACTGTGCACTTGACCTGTGATGCACACCAACGGCGTAGAGTCGATTTGCGCATCAGCGATTCCTGTGATTAAGTTCGTTGCACCAGGTCCAGACGTTGCCAAACAGACGCCTACTTTACCTGTCGCTCGGGCATAACCTTGAGCAGCGTGAACAGCCCCTTGCTCGTGCCTGGTTAACACATGCTCCAATTTATCTTCAACGTCGTACAACGCATCGTACACGGGCATAATTGCACCACCAGGGTATCCAAACATCAACTCTGTTCCTTCATCGATTAAGGCTTGGACCACTGCTTGTGCTCCAGACATTGTTTGCGTTTCTGGTTTACTCTCACTTCTTGTTAATTCCAATGTTCTCATGATTTGCTATTTATCTGTTACACATCCTTCCGATGCTGATGAAACCGTTCGTGCATACTTGCTCAAAACTCCTCGCTGGAACTTTAACGCTGGTGCCTTCCAGGCCTTTTTTCGTTCCATTAATTCGGATTCAGAAACATCAAGTTCGATCGTATTCTTTACTGCGTCGATCGTAATCTTGTCGCCATTGTTAACTAAGGCTATTGGCCCACCTACCTGGGCTTCCGGAGAAACATGTCCCACAACAAAGCCGTGCGATCCTCCTGAGAATCGACCATCTGTAATTAAGGCCACATCGTTTCCAAGTCCTGCACCAATAATCGCAGCAGTTGGCTTCAGCATCTCAGGCATACCTGGACCTCCTTGAGGCCCTTCGTAACGAATTACTACGACATCACCTTTCACCACCTTACCGTTGCGTATACCCTCATTCGCTTCGTATTCAGAATTGAACACCCGTGCATTTCCTGTAAATTGAAGTCCTTCCTTTCCGGTTATTTTGGCTACGGCTCCCGTTGGAGAAAGATTTCCTTTCAAGATGCGCAGATGCCCATTTGCTTTGATCGGCTTCTCAAGTGGTTTGATCACATCCTGACCTTCGGCCAAGGAATCCACTTCCACCAAATTCTCAGCGAGCGTTTTTCCTGTGACCGTCATACAATCGCCGTGAAGCAATCCTTGTTCGAGTAGATACTTCAATACCGCTGGGATTCCACCAACCTCATGCACGTCTTCCATTAAGTACTTTCCACTTGGTTTCAAATCCGCCAAGAATGGTGTTGTATCAGAGATATGTTGGAAATCATCCAAGGTAAATTCGACCCCAGCAGTACTTGCTATCGCTAAAAAATGCAGCACCGCATTAGTCGACCCTCCAAGTACAGTAACCAATCGAATGGCATTCTCAAGAGACTTTCTCGTTACAATATCTAGAGGTTTGATATCTTTCTCTAGCAGCAAGCGCAATGCCTCCCCAGCTCGAACACTTTCTTTAATCTTTGCATCGGACAGCGCAGGATTAGATGAATTGAATGGTAAGGACATCCCCAAAGCTTCAATTGCTGACGCCATGGTATTTGCCGTGTACATCCCTCCGCATGCTCCAGCACCAGGACATGCTTTTTCTATCACCTGTTGGTACTCATGGTCATCGATGGTTCCAGCATTTTTCTTTCCCCAAGCTTCAAAAGCAGAAACAACATCGAGTTTCTTTCCTTCATGACATCCAGAGGCGATTGTACCTCCATAGACCAATACACTTGGGCGATTTACACGCAACATGGCCATCAACGCACCAGGCATGTTTTTATCACACCCGACTACAGTTACGAGTCCATCATATGACATTCCTTCTACCACCGTTTCCATGGAATCAGCAATCACATCACGTGAGGGTAAAGAATAACGCATTCCAGGTGTTCCCATAGATATTCCGTCACTTACTCCAATCGTATTGAAAATCAATCCAACAAGGTTTTCGTTCGACGTACCCTCTTTGACTTTCTTTGCGAGGTCGTTTAGATGCATGTTGCATGGATTTCCTTCATAACCGGTGCTTGCAATACCAACAAACGGCTTATCCAAGTCTTCCTTACTCAGACCTATTGCATGAAGCATGGCCTGTGCCGCAGGTTGAGAATCATCTTGCGTGATTCGACAACTGTACTTATTCAGTTTCATACTAATTCGAAATTTTTGTATTCAAGTTTTTGAACGCGATTGAGATAGGCTGTCGAAAGCACAGCTCCTAAGGTTTCTTCCCATTGTAGACCAAATGTGTTTCCATCCAAACTTTCAATGCCTGCTACTTCAGCTGCCGTTCCTGTGAAAAATGCACCATCGGCATCATATACGTCCTCTGGGGTGAAGTGCTTCTCCACCACTTCGATACCGAGTTCATCAGCGAGTTCGAATACAGTCTGGCGGGTAATTCCTGCTAAAATGTTGCCGAGCGGAGCGGTGAACAATTTCTCATCCTTTTCAAAGAAGAAATTTGCACCAGGACCTTCTGCAACGTATCCATTCATATCCAGAAGTAACGCTTCATCGAACCCCTTTTGCTTAGCTTCTGTTGTTGCCAAAATGGAATTTGTATAATGCCCTGTCACTTTGGCTTCCACATGACACGATTTAGGATTAGGTCGCTGATAAGAGGAAGTCATGACGCTAAGTAATTGATCACCGAGGTAACGATCCCAACTCCAAGCACAGAGCATCACATGCACCTCATCTGTTGGCTGTAAAGTCATATTTGCGCCGAGATAAACAAGAGGACGGATGTATGCATTGTGGAGACCGTTCCGATCGAGCAATTGATATGTCAGCTCAACCAATTGATCAACCGTATAATCGAGTTTAATGTGCATTTTCTCTGCTGAATAGAACAATCGTTCGTAATGTTCATGGGCCTTAAATACGCGAGCTCCTTCCTCAGTCGCGTAAGAACGAATTCCTTCAAAAACGCCAGAACCATAGTGCATGGTTTGCGCGTACAGGTCGGTTGAGGCTTCTGATGCTTTCATCCAGTTACCATCTAGAAAGATGGTGGTGTTTTCATTGTAATACATATTATGTGTTTATTTGATTCAAAAAAAAAGCCCTTCTCGAAGTGAGAAGGGCTCAGTGTTATACATACAATCGTCCTAATCTCACTCGAGCAGAGCAGAAATAATAATGACGATAATAATGTTGTTCAATGTGCGTTTCATCTAAGTTCTATTCATAAAAAAAGCCACCCTAATGGATGGCTTCAAATCTTTATATCTGCATATACCATCCCTAGAGCCTGTGATCAATAATCACGACTTCAATAATGGCAGTAATATTCTTCATTTTTCTCATTACGATCGCAAATCTATAATAAGATTTAGAACTTGACAAATTAAATTATCATTTTTAACCATAACATCAACTAAAAGCCACGGGCTGAACGACCACAACCGAGAAGCCCGCGTCTCCTAGTTGAGAACCGTTGTAAAACAATTTAAAAATAATGAAGGAATTAATCCAGAAGAAGAATTTTATCACCAGAGAATATCGATTAGGGGAATCCAAGTTATTTTTCTACAAGATTAGTTACGGTAATGGTGATGAAATGGATATCCCGTATGAAAATATAGATGGCGAGAAGGTAAGAGCAAACAACAATAGCTACATAACTTTGCTTCTAGGTATTGGGGGGCTTTTGTTTGGTGTGTTATTATTACTACTAGGAATGTTTGTTGAAAATCTTCAAACTGGTTATTTAGGGATTGTAAGTCTATTATTTGGAATTCCAGTCATTGGATACTATTGGCTGACTAAAGAAAAACTTTGGAAGATTAAACTCTCAAATGGTACTTATCTACATTTCCACCAGTCAATTCCAAGCCCAATTACTGTCGAAGAATTTATAAATGAACTAATAACCACAAGAGATAAATATTTACTTGATAATTACGGTACAATTGACAAGAACTTGGGATATGAGGAACAACTCAGTAACTTCAAATGGCTCAAATCTATTCGTGTCATTTCTAACAATGAGTTCGACAACAAAGTAATAGAATTAAGAAATGTAGTTGATCCTGAAAAATTTAAGATCGGGTTTGGGAAGTAAATCGTTTTACAACAGTGGCTATAAATCAACGCCAGGGTTTTTGCCGAAAATCGTTAACTTCATCTACTAATTATAAACACGAGTTATAAATCCGACTCATCGCTGGAGCACTTTTGGGTGCAAAAAGCTACCCAAAACCGCTGGCCAAGCGCGTCGAATTCATAGCCGTGGACGTTGTAAGTAATTTATTAAATAGACATGAGGCATCTATTAATTTTTCTACTAGTACTTTCTTCCAGTTCGGTATTTTCTCAAAACAATGAATGGTACGAATTTGACTTGGATACTGTTCTATCTTTCTCAATGCCATCAAATGAAATCATGGTACATGACACGATAGCCCAAGGATTTACTGTAAAAGCAATGAGCTTAAATATTGACAATCATAATTTCGTTGCTCAAAGAATGAATAAGACTAAAAAAGTAGAAAAAGAATTGTCCACGTTACCACACGATTCGGCTAGTTTGAATGATTTTTATCTAAAACTAATAGACGGAATGCAGGAATCTATCCCATATAGGATTATCAACAAAAAATCGTTTCTAGAAAATGGATTGACGGGATATTTTGTTTCTTTTGGGAATGAACAAGGTGAGCCAGTCTTTGATTCGAAGATTTATCAATTAGGCAAAGAAACTTATACTCTATCCTATGTCAATTATGAAGATTTCGACGAAAGTATTCGAGATAATTTCCATAATTCTATTCGAATAAATAACATCGAAAGCATCTCCCAATATGAAGGTACTGAAACTAGCGTTCGAATAGCATATGCTCTAGGAAAATATGTTGGCGGTGGAGTGTTTTTGATTCTCCTGATATTTGCCGCAGTAAAAATTTTCAATAAATAAACTACTTACAACAGTGGCTATAAATCAACGCCAGGGTTTTGAGCTAAAATCACTAACTTCATCTTTAAATTAAGCTCATGGCGAATCCGACTTATCCGCAGCAGCACTTTTGGGTGCAAAAAGCTACCCAAAACTGCTGGCCAAGTGCGTCGAATTCATAGCCGTGGACGTTGGGCTTCATTATTTGACCAACCAATAACCAATGATAAAATTCTTTAGAAAAATTAGACAAAAGTTACTCTCTGAAAATAAATTCAGTAAGTATCTGATATATGCAATTGGAGAAATTATACTTGTCGTTATTGGAATTTTGATTGCGCTTCAAATAAATAATTGGAATGAGTATCGGAAAGAGAGAGCTGAAGAAACTAAAATACTCAAAAACATAAGAGTTGATTTACAACAAACTTTAGCTGAGTTAGAAACTGCTCTGGCGTTCCATGAATCAACAATAGATGAAATTACGAAATTAGAAAATTACAGTAAAAACAGTTTACCTTATTCAGAAGAACTTGATTACAGCTTTGGCTTACTGCCTCATTTTTATACTGCTTTAATAACAAGCTCATCATATAAGTCACTTCAAACAACTGGGGTTGGACTTATAAAAAATGATTCACTTCGGGATGATATTATAAATATTTATGATGTTACTTTGGCAGATATTTTAGATTATAATAAAGATGAAGAAAGGATACAATCATTAACTGTGATGCCATTTTTTTCAAAGAATATTAGATATTTTGATAACTCAGTATATAGTGCGAAACCTAATGATTATAGTAGCTTAATAAGTAATGAAGAGTTTTTGAATGTATTAAGCATAATAAAAAGAACAAGAAGAAGAGGGATAGAAAGATATAATGGAGATATAGTTCGATTAAAAGAAGTAATAGAGAAAATAAAGACAGAATTAGATTCAAGAATTGAAAATAAATAACGAAAGCCCAACAGTGGCTATAAATCAGCTCAAAATTGAACTGATTTGATTAACTTCCCTTTTAAATAAAAAGTCCACTAAAAATTCGAACCCTGAGCGCAGCGTTTTTGGATTTTCAAAATTTACCTAAAAACGCCGGCCCATCGCCGAATTCATAGCCGTGGACGTTGTGCAACATTGTGGTTCGTGCAAAAGAGCTAAGTAAACATAGTAAAATCAAAAAATAAACTGTTATGAAAGATTACCTCTTCCTTATATTAATGCTCTTAGGTGGGCTTAACAGTTTTGCTCAAAATGAAACATTTAAATTAGAAGACTACCAATGGTTGCATGAGCTAGAGTCCAAAGATAATATTGAATGGACTAGTGCCCGAAAAACAGAGGCTTTAGATTATTTTAAAACTATTGAAATACTGCCAGTTATAGAAAAATGGAATAAAAAATATTTTAAAAGAAAGAAATGGAATTTTTTAGCACAAGTTCCACCTGATGCGAGCCAAATTGGCGACTATGCTGAACGAATTTCAGGTAAAAACTGGGGTCGTATGCCTTATAGTAGTTATTTGTTAGGAATGCGGCCCAATAGAATTAATATAGAAAGTCTTAAACTTCCTATTGAAGGTGATTTATTGTTCGATGAAGTAATTAGTCGTGCACCAGACTTCAACGACTGTCTAATATTTTACAAAAAAAAGGGTAAAAGACTTTTAAAGGCTTTAACGGAGTATAATTACGAAACAGAGCAAATCGCTGAAAATGCGTTTCAATTGCCACCTGCGCAAACGCAGGTACAATGGCATGATGCAAATTCTATTTATGTATGTACAAATTTAGAAAGTCCAAAAGAATATGGATATAAATTACGGCTTTGGACTCGCGGTGAACCTATAGAAGATGCGAAGGTGCTTTTTGAGACTAAACTTAAAAAGGCTGGTTTAATGCTTCATAAAAGAGGAGATCATTTATTTGTCACAGAACAAAAACAAGCCTTTGATGAGGTTTACTATCATTTAAAAGATGAAAAGCTAACTAGACTTAATCTACCTAAAGACGTGGCAGATATGACGTTTGTTTCAGGGCAGTTTGTCGTGCATTTAAGAAGCGGCTGGAAACCTGCAAACACCTATTTTCCAGCTGGAAGCATTATTGCCATAGAATTTAATGACTTTTTGAATGGTGACAAGAATTTTAATTTGATTTCTGAATCAAATACCAAAAATGTCATTGACAACATATGGAATACTAATGACATTCTAATCGTGAGAACCCTAGAAGATGTACAATCGGTGTTGTATGAATGGACATTTGCCCAAGACAAATGGCAATCCAAAAGGATTGAAAGTCCAATTGGAAACAGATTAACAGTTGTAGCTACCCAAAATAAGGCCAACAGATATTACATAGATTATAGAAGCTTTTTTGAAAGGGTTCTATATGTCCGACAATCCAATGGAGATATAGAAAAATATCTTGAATATAATGAACCTGTGAAACAGGATGATTACACAGTAAAACAATGGTTTGCTACATCCAGAGACGGTACAAAAGTACCTTACTTCATAATTCATAAGAAGGATTTAAAAATTGATGGAAATAATCCGGTTATTATGACAGGTTATGGTGGTTGGGGAAATTCTATATTACCAAATTCATTGAATCAGTACATAAAATGGATAGATGATGGTGGCGTTTATGTATTAAGCAATATTCGAGGTGGAGGTGAATATGGTCCTGATTGGCATGAAGCCGCTAGAAAAAGTAATAGACAAAATGCCTACGATGATTTCAAGGCAGTTGCGGAAGACCTCATTAAAAAACAAATTACCAAGGCAGGATTGATCGGCTCTCATGGTACAAGCAACGGTGGCTTATTGGTTGCTAACGTATTTATTCAAAATCAAGGTCTCTTTGGTGCTGTAGTCATCAAAAGTGGTTCCATAGATTTGGAGCTAGCTGGAACAGGAGGCGGAAGAGGAACTGGTGCTCTTGGGGAACGAGGTGATCCTGACATACCAGAAGAATGGAATTACATGAGAAAGATATCACCTTTACATATTTTAGAGTCTGATAATGATTATCCACCCATTTTACAATTTACAAGTCGTAATGATGATGTTTCTCATTGTGCAAAATCTAGAAAATTTCATCAACGTATGAAAGAATTAGGTAATGAAAATGTATATCTAATTGAGACAGCTGGAGGAGGTCATGGTTATACAGATTTACCCAATCAACTAGAACTTGAATTAGCTTTTTTTTATAAATATCTACATCCGAATTATGAGGAATTAGTTAAAAATCAATAAAGTAGCTTCTATTTGTTAAATGTCAAAAAACGTTGCACAACAACGTATAACGCTCATTGCTGTAAGCAGATTTCCATCGGAATGATACGCGGAATCGAGAAATGATAAGTTATTAATTAACCTAAAGTTGATACAACGCAACGAAGCGTTATACAAGACCGTTGGCTGCCATCAACTAAAAGACGTGTTTAAATAACGTTCAAATTCATTGAAGATCAATGTGGCCTATACTGGATTTTTATTAACATTAGCGTGTTTATAAATGTACTAAATATTATCTCGGATATTTTTGTCTGATTTATTCTTTTTATTAATTTTCCCATAAATTATTACGACCTATGTTTTCGAAAGCTTGCGAATACGGAATTAAAGCAGTAATTCATATTTCACTGCAGTCTCAAACCGGTAAGCGGGTGAGTTTAAAAGAGATTTCAGGAGCTATCGATTCACCTCTTGCATTTACCGCTAAAATTCTACAGTCTTTGGCCAAAAGCAATATCATAGAATCGTCCAAAGGATCGGTTGGCGGTTACCATATTCCAGAAGATGTTCAAAGTAAACTAACACTTTACGAAATTGTGATTGCCATAGACGGAGATAATATTTTTGAAAGATGTGGGTTGGGATTAAGGCAATGTAACGAAACATCACCTTGCCCGATTCACAGTAAATTTAAGATTATACGTGAAAATTTGATTGATATGATGAAGAAAACAAACCTACTGGAGTTAGCTATAAGTGTAGATAAAGGAGAATCGGTGCTGGTAATTTAAAAATTTTTGTGCCTAAATCGGATAATTTTGTCCAATTAAGAATTAAAAAATGAAAAAATGAAAATAACAGAAGAATCAATGGTAGGGGAAATAGTTGCATCAGACTACCGAACCTCAACAGAGTTTAAGAAACATAGTATAGATTTTTGTTGCAATGGAAACAAAACAATAAAGGAAGCCTGCGAAAATAAACCGATCGAGACCAATCGACTCATCGGAAGTTTGATTGAAATCACATCTACCTCGAAAGAATCTGAAACCAATTTCAGCTCATGGGATATGGACTTGTTGGCAGATTATATAGAGAAAAAACACCATCGGTATGTAGAAAGTAGAATTCCTGAAATAAAGGCTCATTTAAAAAAAGTAGTATCGGTTCATGGGTGCAACCATCCCGAGCTTATTGAAATTGAAAAACACTTTTTGGATTCTGCGGAAGAATTGACAAAGCACATGAAGAAAGAGGAACTGATTCTATTTCCTTATATCAGGAAGCTGGCTATTGCGTCAACCCCAATCACTCCGCCTTTCGGAACGGTAGAAAATCCTATTGATATGATGATGAAAGAACACGACAACGAAGGTGAACGATTTCGATTGATTGCAGATTTAAGTAATAATTATACCCCTCCCGAAGAAGCTTGTGCAACCTACACAGTGGCTTTTGCCTTGTTAAAGGAATTTGAAGAGGATTTGCACAAACATATTCATCTGGAAAATAACATTCTCTTTCCTAAGGCAATTACGACAGAACGTCAAAAAATTCAATCATAACCTCATAAATCGCAGACATGGAAAACTATGTAATTAAAAGAAATGGCGAATACGTTCCTTTTATGCCGTATAAAATTGAAGACGCCATAAAAAAAGGGTTTCATAGCGTTCAAGCAAATTATGATGAGACAATATACTCTGAGGTACTTCAATCCATTGAGAAGAAAACAACATGGGCTGTAGAAGAAATTCAGGATATCATTGAAAAATCGCTTTTTAGTAAAGGTTATTTTGACGTGCTACGGTCATTTATGCTCTATCGGCATACAAGAAAGCTTCAGCGCGAGCATGTCGAAGGCCTTAATGAAGACACCACTTACGTTGATTCAACACAAACCATTGAAGAATACATCGGAATGTCTGACTGGAGAATCAATGCAAATGCAAATACATCTTATTCCAGTGCCGGACTCATAAATAATACCGCAGGTAAAATAATTGCAAACTACTGGCTGGACAAAGTGTACAGCAGAGAAGAAGGTTACGCTCATCGAAATGGGGACATACATATACATGACCTGGACTGCCTTACAGGTTATTGTGCCGGTTGGTCTCTGAGGAATTTACTAAATGAAGGATTCAATGGCGTAAGAGGGCGAGTTGAGAGCAGACCTCCCTCCCACTTTCGGGAAGCCTTGGGACAAATGGCAAATTTTCTTGGTATTCTTCAAAGCGAGTGGGCAGGAGCTCAGGCCTTTAGTTCATTTGACACCTACTTAGCACCTTATGTTTTTAGAGACGATCTTTCTTTTAATGAAGTCTTGAAGGCTATAAGGAGTTTCGTATACAATCTGAATGTGCCCGCCAGATGGGGACAATCCCCATTTACAAATATTACACTGGATTGGGTTGTACCTGAAGATTTAAAACAACAAATACCTACCAAAAATGACCTACACCTATTTCAGGGCATTGAAAATTCAATTCTTGAACAAAAATCTCTGGAGAGAGGAGTTCAATCCTTACAGGATCTGAACTACTCTCATTTCCAACAAGAGATGAATATGATTAACAAGGCCTATTACACAGTAATGACCGAGGGAGATGCCAACGAACAACCATTTACCTTTCCCATTCCCACTGTGAATATCACAGAAGAATTTAACTGGTATGGTGAAAACACAGACCTCCTGTTTGAAAACACAGCTAAAATCGGTTCCTCTTACTTTCAAAATTTTATTGGAAGTCAATATTTAACTGATGAGAGCGGTAATAAAATCGAGAATCCGAAAGCGTATAAGCCCAATGCGGTAAGAAGTATGTGTTGCCGATTACAACTTGATTTAAGAGAATTACTAAAACGCGGCAACGGATTATTTGGCAGCGCAGAAATGACTGGAAGCATTGGCGTGGTAACCATTAATATGGCACGTTTGGGCTATTTAAACAAAGGTGATAAGGAAGGATTATTTAAAGATTTAGACCATTTTCTTTCTCTGGCAAAATCAACTTTGGAAAAGAAAAGAAAAGTCATTCAGGAATTATTCGATAGAGGTTTGTATCCATATACTAAGAGATATTTACCAGGTTTCAGAAACCATTTTTCCACGATTGGAGTGAATGGAATGAATGAAATGCTGTTGAATTTCACCGATGGTGAAATTGATATGAGCGCTGAACAAGGTGTTTCGTTTAGCATAGAAATTCTAGATTTCGTTCGATCCAAAATGCAATTATTTCAGGAAGAAACCGGCAACTTATATAACCTGGAAGCCACTCCTGCCGAAGGCACAACCTATCGTTTTGCGAAAGAAGATAAAAAGCGTTATCCGAATATCATACAAGCAGGTGAGGGTGAAAACATCTATTACACCAACAGCTCACAACTTCCGGTAAATTATACTGAAGATCCTTTTGAGGCATTGCTAAAACAAGATGAACTGCAGTGTATGTACACTGGTGGTACAGTCTTGCACCTGTATATGGGTGAAAAAATTAGCTCGCCTGAAGCTTGTCGAAATTTTGTAAAGAAAACCCTTACAAATTTTAAACTCCCATACATAACCATAACTCCTGTCTTCAGTATTTGTCCTACTCATGGTTACATTATAGGAGAACATGAGTACTGCCCAAAATGCGATGATATCCTATTAGAAGAATTAACCAAAAACAATAAGAATTATGCAAGCTAGAATCAAAAACACAGACGTACTTGAGCAAAACCAAGATAAAAGAACCAAGTGTTTGGTATTTACAAGAGTGATGGGCTACCACCGTCCTGTAGAAAGCTTTAATATTGGAAAAAAAGGGGAACATAAACAACGAACGCACTTTAAAGAATATGTGGAATAAAAAAATCGTCTGCGATTTAACTCCTTTTTCTCTAATTGATTATCCGGACAAAACTTCCTGTATAGTTTGGTTTGCGGGCTGCAACATGAGATGCCGTTATTGCTACAATCCTGAAATAGTTTTCGGGAAAGGCCAATTGAGATTGGGGGAAGTTCTTGAATTTGTTAAATCCAGAGATGGCCTTTTGGATGGTGTCGTATTCAGTGGAGGTGAATGTACATTGCATGAAGAAATAATGCCATTTTCAAGAGCTTTAAAAGAATTAGGACTATTAGTCAAAATTGATACGAATGGCTCAAAACCTGATCTTATTCAGAAGATGTTGAGATTGAGTCTTATTGACTATGTCTCTTTAGATTTCAAAGCACCACTACATAAATTTAAATCGGTAACGGATTCAACTTTATTTAAAGAATTTGAAAGATCATTACAAATTCTGCTTAAAGCGGAAATCCCTTTTGAGCTCAGGACAACATTTCATTCGGAACTTCTTAATGACTCAGACCTAAGAGGAATGATTGAGTTTGTCAATAATGCAGGTTACACTGGAAACTATTACATCCAAAACTATATCCATAGTGGGAATACTGTAGGTAGAATTGAAAACCGCCACAACAGGTTGCAAACGCAGCATCTATCTAGTAATAATATAGTAATTAGAAATTGAAGCAATATGCAATTGGAAGAATAACTAAAATGATACAGACATGAGAAATCTTTTTATAAAAATCGTTTTGCTCCTTATCATATCTGTTTCTACAAATGGACAAACAATAGTAGATACACTAACCTTTGAAAGTAGAGGTTCAAAACTTACAGGATATTTCTATCCATCAAGACAAGCGGATTCCCCAACACTTTTGTTTACGCAAGGATTTATGGATTCAGGAGACATTTGGAACATTGGAGAAACACTTTCTAAGAATGGCATCAATGTTTACCAATTTGACTTCCGAGGCTGTCATAACAGCGAGGGGAAGCAAGGTTTGATGAATTCGCAAGAGGATTTAGGTGCAGCATTGATATTCCTCAATTCAGTAGAAATGATAAAGAAGTATGGCATTGACACGGAAAACATAATTATTGGTGGCTATAGTTATGGCGGGCATATGTCTATGTTATATGCAATTAAGCATCCAGAAATCAAACAAGTTATTGGCATTTCAGGAGGTGACCTTGGAATTTTCGGAGATTTAGTAAAATCAAATCCTAATCTGCTTAAGGGTTACTCCGATTTTTTTCAATCGATCAAGAAACCAATGGGACCTGTAGATTTTGCATTTGATAACCCAATTCAAGAGTTAATTGATAATCAGGAATACTTCTATATCCTAAAGCAGGTTGATAGTCTATCAAATGTTGACGTTTTATTGACTGGTGGACTTGACGACAATGTTGTGAGTATAGAAGATTATATTCTGCCCCTTTATAGAGCGTTAAAAGAAAACAAAGCAGTGAAAGTAGAATGCAATGTCTATCAATCAGGACATTCCTATAAGGGAGTATCTGATAAATTATTAACCGACATTGAAAATTGGATTAAAAAAGAATAACGGCAGCCAACATTGGCTATAATTCAGCCGCTCGCTGAAGAGTATCTCCACATTCTTCTTATATTTAGACAAATCACGTTCCAGGGCGTTCGGTAAAGGCCGAAATTATAGCCGTGGGCGTTGTGCTTCATTACTTCTTCGCTTGCCTACTTCGCCGAAGTAGCTTGGCTACGAAGGCCGAAAAGCTTCGGAGTAGAAACTATGACTAACCATTAATAAATAAGATTCTCGCTTTCTCGGGAAATAGAATATGATAAAATTCTTTAGAGGGCCGAACGGGAATCAAAGGTCTGGTAGACCTTTGATAGTGAGGAGCCAGGTGGTGCGCAGGCAATTAAATCAAGATATATATGATTAAGTTTTTTAGACGAATTAGATACGACCTCATGGAGAAAAATAAAACAGTAAAGTATTTGAAATATGCCGTTGGCGAAATTGTGTTAGTCATGATAGGTATCCTACTAGCCTTGCAAGTAAGTAACTGGAATCAGGGGCGTAAGGAAGCGAACAAAGAGCAACTACTACTGGAGGCGCTTCATCAGGAGTTCCTCGAAAATAGAACCCAATTGGATAGTGTAGTCTTTGTACATGAGCGATCTTTAGCTCATAATGAATACATGATTTCGCTATTCCCTATTAATCCAGAGACCATCAATATAGACACAGTGAGTAAAGGTTTCCAATATTGGGGGAATTGGAGCACGTTTAATCCATCTCAAGGAGTAATCAAGTCTTTGGTCAACTCTTCCACATTCGAGCTGATCTCCGATCCTGAGTTAAGGGTACTTCTGGTATCATGGGAGGATGTGCTAGCCGACTATAAAGAAGAAGAGGACATAGCAGTACAACTTCTCTATGATCATCTTTTTCCAGAGCTAGCATCTAATGTTGCTTGGAGGCGCGGTGGAATGAAGGATGATAGATTTGATAAAAACTACCTTGCTACAGTCGATTTCGAGAATCTATTCTTTAGGAGAGCAGGTATCTTAAATACCATATTAGGTCTAGATTCAAAAGGCAATAACGAGCTATCACAAATCAAGGTGACCATCGATCGTATCCTCGAACTTTCAACAATAAAAACCAATGATAAAATTCTTTAGAGGACCCAACGTAAAAAAACAGTCCAGCGGACTGTTTTAGTGAAGGGGCCAGACTGCAACGCTGGCATTAAACATAAAATTATGATTAAGTTTTTTAGGAGAATTAGATACGACCTCATTGAGAAAAATAAAACCGGAAAGCCTGCCTGGCCGGTAGGCAGGTATTTTAAATACGCTATTGGTGAAATAGTTCTTGTTGTCATTGGTATAGTAATAGCTCTGCAGATTAACAACAGTAATGAATTAAGAAAAGAGAAAGACCAAGAGGCTATAATTCTTTCAGACATTAAGGAAGACTTTATAGCCACACGTTTAAATTTTCTTGAAACTATAAAAAATCAAGAAAGAGCCATATTAAGCTCTCGAGATTTAATAGATGCTATAGAATCTCAAGATTATTCAATTCATCCAGATATCATTAGAGAATATATTCGCAAGGGTGCATTTTCGCATCATCAAGCGGTAGCTATTACGGGAAGTTATAACGCAATTATAGGTTCAGGAAAAACCTCAATTCTAAATAATAAAGAATTACTTAAAGCTTTAGCAAACTTCTCTTCACAATATCAGGCTGGTTTTGAAGATGAAACTAAATCTGATAATCTTTTAAATTTAATGATGACCACTTCGAAAGACTTTTTTTCCCCTTTGAGCGATGATGGTTTGAGGAGATCTGTTGCTCTTAAAAAGAGATACAGTTTGCAGGAAAAAGAAATAGCAGTTAAGAGTCTTTATGATAATGAATCATTTTTAGCGTATTTGCTTCAACGAACACGCTGGGAAAACGAAAGAGCCAAACACCAAAAGGACTTACTCAAATTTTTAAATAAGGTTTTATATCAATTTAATTTTAGTGAACTCACACCTGAAAAAGAAGTATACAGCAGATATATTGGACACTACACTAATAAAGATGTTGAACCAATAAAAATTAGTTATGCTGATGAATCTCTATATGTTACTGGGTGGGATGGAGCAAAATCGGAGCTCGTACAATTGAATAATTCTCTTTTCTACGCTATTAACTGGAATCAAACATTAGATTTTAGTGGTGTTGATTCTACAAACATAGTCTTAACCCAATTTATTGACAAAGATCCAATAGAATGGGAGAAGGATGAAAACTAACGAAAGCACAACAATGGCTATAAGTAATCCGCCAAAGGCGGACGGGTTCCTTGTTCTCGCCTACTTTGGAAATTCCTACGGAATTTCCAACTTGGTATATACTTGCAACCCGCCCGAACGTACCGTTCGGTACGGGCGGGAGTTAAGTGCTAACCCACGCAACTACTCATAGCCGTGGACGTTAGGCGCAATGTAACAAACCCGCAATCGATTCGTCTTCTGTGAGCATAACAATCAGAAAGTTCTAATGTTAAAAAATTTATCCGAACGCAAAGAAGCCTGGAAGACAATTTTCCTGTTTCTTGCGCTTGTCATTCTACTTACTTCACCTTTCCACTATGCCATAGTCAATTTATATCCTTCAAGGATATATGTTGGAGCTATCATGTGGTGTCCCGCGATAGCTGCGTTTATAACCTTGAAAATAAAAGGGCGTAAAATTTCATCACTAAATTGGAAGTGGGGGGATTGGAAATATATCCGATGGTCCTATTTTATTCCTGCATTATATGGTATAATCACTTATATACTGATCTGGATTTTCGGATTCGGAAACTTAGCTAATGAAGAAGCAATTACAGAATGGGGAAAAGAACTTGGGTTGTTTGGAATAGGAACATTAAATCCAGCGTCGATAACAATCATAGCTATTATTTTATTAGGAACTGTAGAAGTAATAAGAGCCTCGGCAACGACTTTAGGAGAGGAAATTGGTTGGAGAGGTTTTTTTATTTATGAATTAAGAAAGGTACTTTCATTTACTGGTGTTTCTATTTTTAGTGGATTTATTTGGGCTGCTTGGCATTGGCCGCTGCTTGTTTACTACAGTAATAATGTGCTATTGGAATTTATGACATTCTTTATAGTAATTATTTCTATGTCATTTATTATGACCTACTACACCTTTAAATCTAAAAGCCTATGGCCAGCGGTAATATTTCACGCAGTAAGTAATGTGTATATTCAAAAAATATTACCTGAAATAACAATTAAAAATGAGGGAACAGAACATTGGCTAGGTGAAAACGGGATAATGTTTGCAATTGTGACTTGTGTTTTTGGAGTCTACTTTTGGAGAAAAGCAATTATTGAAAAGTTATAAGTCGATAACACGGCGCCTAACAGTGGCTATAAATCAGCTCAATTCGTTCCGAATTGATTAATTTAACTACAAAATAAAGAGTCCACTGAATTCGACATGACGCTCCAGCTCTTTTGGGTGCGAAAAGCTACCCAAAACCGCTGGCCTAACCCGTCGAATTCATAGCCGTGGACGTTGTGCTTAATGATATCAGATGGACATAAAAGAACTTAAAAACAGACCAGATATAGACCAACATAAAAAGCTTTATGCTTCTTATGCTCAATTCGATAAACTCTTAGTGGAATTGAGAACAAAGGAATTACCCAATGAAACTGTAAACTCTGTTAATGATGGAATCGACCAAATAAATTCAGTTTCGGAATCAGAAAAAGTGTTAAGAAGACAAATAAATAAAACTCAATCTCGCATTATTAAGTTAATTGAGAAAGAGCATAAGCTTGTGACTAAAAATCATTATCGAAATACTTGGTTGGCGGTTGGAATGGCTGCATTCGGAATTCCTCTTGGTGTTGCTTTTGGTGCTAGCCTTGGGAATATGGCTTTTTTAGGAATAGGATTGCCTATCGGGATGGCTATTGGTATAGCAGTTGGTACGGGAATGGATAAAAAAGCATTTGAAGAAGGAAGACAGATTGACTTGGAAATAAAACACTAAGCACAACAATGGCTATATTCCATTGCTCGTTTCGCTTTCGGGAAATTCATATCTTTAAACAAATTAAATCAGTCCGGGAATGTTACGTCGCGGCGCCCTTCTCCCCTACGCACCAGCCGCCAGCGTTAATAAACTCAGCCGCCTGCTGCCAACAGGGCCGAAGTCGCAACAGGAACATAGCCGTGGACGTTGGCGTTCATTAGCTAAAGTAAATTTAAACAATGATAAATATGAAATATTATCGAAATCTCTTACTGATACTAATTATAGTCATTGGTATTTTTTCCTGTAATTCACCCAAAAAGGGCACCGAATACGGAAAAGCAACAAAAGAACTAATCACTCTTTTAGACAATAATCCAGAACTTAAGTCAATGCTAGTATCTTCCATAGAAAAAGCTAAAGAAATAAACCCAGACAGAAACACAAACCCTGCTCAGAACCTTGAAGAATATTATGAGTTTATTACTTGGACGGAAACAACAATGCCTTGGGCAGTAGTTAAAAAGGAAAAATATCCTGAGATATTTGATAATATATTTCAAAGCTTTGGTGCGTTTTATTTCCTAATTGATCAACCAATACCAGAGCTTGAAGGAAAAGGATTGGTCAATAATTCTCTCCAGTATTATGAACCATTTACAAAATGGTTAACAAGCTTCAGCAAATCTTGGGGTGCTTTTCTAGACACTGAAGAGTCTTGGAATGATGAATATTATCAAATGGCATTAAACGATACCGCATTTGGATTGCAAAATGGGTGGTATGAGGACCCTTCGAACTGGAAAACCTTTAATCAGTTCTTTGCGAGATATTTAAAAACCCCTGACATGCGCCCTATTGCAAGTCCTGATGATGAGTCTAAAGTAGCTTCTTTTGCCGATTCGCAACCAATGGGTGTTTGGAAGATAGACAATAATTCGAATCTGATAGGAAAAGAAGGGGTTCCTGTAAAGTCTGCAACGCTAAAATCCATATCAAAACTTATTGGTGATGACAGTGAATACAAAGATGCATTTGCAAACGGCACATTTACTCATTCCTTTTTAAATGTAAACGACTATCACAGATATCACTTTCCATTAGGTGGAACAATAAAAGAGGCCCGAATAATTCAAGGTGCCAATCCAACAGGTGGTCAACTGTGGTGGGATAAGGAAAACAACAGGTATGCATTTAATCCAAGTGCTAAAACGGGATGGCAATCTGTTGAGACAAGAGGATGTGTTATATTGGAAACTGCGGAATATGGACTGGTCGCTTTAATGCCTATCGGTATGGGAGTTGTCGGTTCAGTCAATTTTGAAGAAAATATTACTACTGGAACAATTGTAAAAAAAGGTGATATGCTTGGGCATTTTGCCTTCGGTGGTTCTGATTTTATAATGATTTTTCAAGATGGTGTTTCATTCACTTTGGACGCTCCAATGCAAGAAGATGGGAACTCTTACAATCATATGTTAATGGGTGAACAATTAGGAATATTATCTAAACAGAAATAACGAAACGCCAACAATGGCTATAAGTAACCCACCAAAGGCGGACGGGTTGCTTCTACTCGCCTACTTCTGAAAATTTGCTTACGCACAGTTCGCACTTCGTGCTCGTGTCTCGCGGATTTTCAGCTTGGAGCGTACTTGCAACCCGCCCGAACGTACCGTTCGGTACGGGCGGGAGTTAAGTGCTAAACCACGTAACTACTCATAGCCGAGACCGTTAGCACTTATTGGAGAAAAAAATGAAACGATTAATAAAATTCATAGAAAAGAATATTTCAGGGAAAAAGGTTTTAGGACTTTTTGTCTTGACCAATCTTGTTTACACCTTAATGCGGACTGTGACAATTCCCAAAACAATGGAATTCTCTAACGGAATGAAATTATTGGATATGATGCCCACAGGATATGATTTGAAATATGTAAGTGAATTATTCACTTCGCTTGGAGAAAATGGACGTTTGACATATCTAACCAACCAAATACCTGTTGATATGATTTACCCACTACTATTCGGACTTTCTTACTGTTTGATTTTGGGATATTTCTTGAAAAAATTGAACAAATTAAATTCCCCATATATTTATCTCTGCCTAATACCGATAATTGCAGGAATTGCAGATTATTTGGAAAATATCGGAATTATCACAATGCTTAAAAATTATCCCGAATTGAAAGAGACTACAGTTTATACAACTAATATATTTTCAGTTATAAAAAGCATTTCAACAAGTATATTTTTTATTGCATTAATAGTAGTCTTAATAACACTTGGAATAAAAGTATTAAACCGAAAAACAAGTGCTAGCAAAGTATAAAAATTATGGCGGGTTCAAGCCATTATTTCCACTCCCCTAATTTTAAGTAAATTAGTCCTGGCGGACTAAAACGAAACGCTCCAAGCCGCCACAGATTTTTATACATAACGGTTGTACGCCATTATAATTAACATCATCAACTCATCATTAAAAATAATATCTGTAAGAGAACATCCAGCCTACAAGGACAAGGCAATTGACTATCTTCAAAAAAGTTGGCCAAGTGTTCTTCCAATCATTTATGAAGACTGTATTTCCAATAGCTTAAACGCAAAAAACCCTCTACCTCAGTGGTATTTACTCGAATTAAATGGCTTGTTAATTGGTTGCGCCGGACTAATTACTAATGATTTTATCAGCCGTGGGGAATTATATCCTTGGCTTTGCGCTCTATTCATTGATGAAAAATATAGAGGCAATGATTATGGATCCCTTTTAATTGATAGGGCAAAACGTGACACTAAAAAATTTGGGTTTGATTATCTATATCTGTGTACGGGTCATATCGGGTATTACGAAAAATATGACTTTAAATATATTGGTCAAGGATATCACCCTTGGGGAGAAGAATCAAGAATTTATGAATCGTTATTAAATAAAGACTAACAGCGTACAACAACGTGTATAACCCAAAAATTATTACCTTCAAATCATAATAATTTTTTGTGTAACTCCTGAGTTAGTGTTAACCAGCTCAGGTCCTTCACGAACACGTTGTAAGCAATTAGTCCAACAATGAAACTACTCAAGAAACAGATATTAGGATATGCATTGACATTATTCTTTTTTAACTATACTATTTCGCAAGTTTCGAATAATGAATTAAAGGCGGAAGTTGATGCAATTTTTTCAAAACAATTTAATGATTCGATTCCAGGTGCGGCAGTTGCTATTTTAAAGAATGGGGAACTAATCATTACTAGTGGTTATGGAATGGCTAATATGGAATATAATATTCCCATAACCTCTCGAACTAGATTTCATTTGGTTTCCGCGAGCAAACAGTTTACGGCTTTTGCAATATTAAAACTTGAGCAAGAAGGCGTTCTCTCGCTTAAAGACGATATTCGCAAATACATACCTGAACTTCATGATTTTGGTTTTAAAATTACAATAGAGCATCTTTTAACTCATACTTCGGGTCTTCGACAAGAGACGTCTTTAGAATCTATTGTAGGCTATTGGAAGAGTCAAGCATTTTTTCAAGAACGTGCACTTGAACTAATCTTAAATCAAAGAGAATTAAATTTTGAACCAGGAAGTAAATTTAGGTATAGTAATTCTGGATGGACATTACTTGCTGAAATTATAGAACGAGTAACTAAAGAACCCTTTGGAACCTGGATGAAGAAAAAAATATTTGAGCCTATTAAAATGTTTGATACTTCAATAATTACAGGCATCAGAGAAATTATTCCAAATCGTGCAGATTCTTATGATAAAAATAAAAATGGATTCTTTAAAGACTCTGGTAACTTATGGGCTTTTTATGGAGGAACAGGCGTGTATTCGAATTCTTTAGACTTATCCAAATGGCTTTTATATTTAGACAACCCTTCACCAAATGACATCAATCTTATTGATAAAATGCAACAACCAGCTGTTCTTAATAATGGAGATGAAATCACTTGGGGTCTTGGCTTAATAATAAATAAGGGCATTGGTGGTGAAACAAAAATATGGCACTCAGGAGATTCGGCAGGTTATCATACATGGATTGGTCGTTATCCAGAATCTAATTTGGGTATAATAATTCTTTCAAATTATGACGCGTTCGATCCTGAATATGCCGCTGACCAAATTGCTGAACTATTTATTTCAAAGAATAAAAAGGAAGAGGTTAATATTATTCCTAAAATCAATGATGAGACACTTATCACTAACTATAATACTATAACTGGTTATTATAAATCTATTCCAACACCATACTGGTATATTGGGGAATTATGGCAAGTACTAAAGAAGAATAATCAATTTTTTTTTAGCCCGAATAACGGTGTTAATATTCCAATGAAACTAAATGCTAAATCCCTTTTTGAATTGGAAAATACACCACTTAAAATTTTATTTAGTAAAGATTCAGAATCGCAATTAAAGCTTACATTAATTGGTCCAGAAGGAAATCAAGATGCACTTAAAATAAACGATGAATCTTACTCATTGAGCGAATTAGAAATTTTAGATTATAAAGGGAAATACTTAAGCCCTGAATTAAATATAGAATATGAGATCTTTATTTCGAAGGGAGAATTAAAAGTTAAACATAACACAACAATGTCTAATAGATTGTGGTGGGATTTTGATTTAAAACCTTTATCGAAAGATTACTTTGTTTCAAACAGGAGTTTTTTTACTTATGTGAAATTTGAAAGGGATACGAACGGTGAAGTAATTGGCTTGCGAGTTACTAGTAATAATGAGCGAGTGGAAAAACTATGGTTCAAAAAGTTATAAAAACTGCTTACAACAACGCGTATAACCCAAGCTGGTAATTATACCCCAAAAATTATTACCTTCAAATCATAATAATTTTTTGTGTAACTCCTGAGTTAGTGTTAACCAGCTCAGGTCCTTCACGAAAACGTTGGCCTTCATTGTAATCTGAAACTTGAATTAATAAAAACATATCGATAGAAATATGGAGTTTTTCCGAATTGTTAAAGCGAAAGTGCAGGAAAGTGATATTCAAAGAACTTTAACTCTGAGCAATCTGGAATCAATGAGTAATGATATTTTCGTAATAGGCGACCAAATCAAAGATAAAGCCAGTATAGGAGGCGTTTGGGGAGAATTTACTCTAACTCGGTCTGAAATAAAAGGCGGTTTACGGTTTGCATTAGCGGAATGCCCAAATGCGTTATGCTGGACTGTTACTACAGGATTTCCACCAGATCCTAACTCAATAGTGATTCATTTAACAATTAATCGCCTACAAAAAGATTCGTCATTTATTGAAGAGGTAGAAGAGTTCCTGGATGATCACAAAGACTGTTTGCTAGAAATATACTCTTAGATTACAACGAAAGACCAACAGTGGCTATATCCAATTTCTCGTTTTTGCTTTCAGGAAATTCATATCTTTAAACAAAACTAAATCAGTCCGGGAATGTTTCATCGCGGCTCCCTTCTCCCCCTACGCGCCTGCCGCCAACGTTAATAAACACAGCCGCATGTTGCCAACAGGGTCGAAGGTCGCAACCAGCTCAGGTCATACACTTAAAGTTGGCAACAATTAGAAAAAACAAAATAATAATGACAAAAAAAATCTTGCTTCTAATTTTAGGAATAACTCTTATTTATTCTTGCAAAAAAACTGAAACATCAAATCCATCTACTGTCTACTATAATGGAGATATTATTACAATGGTTGGTGATTCACCGAATTATGTTGAAGCCGTTGTTGAAAAAGATGGAAAAATCATTTTTACTGGTTCTAGCGAAGAAGCAATGACAATCGCTGGAAAAGGTCACATTATGACTAATCTGGAAGGAAAAACGCTCGTTCCAGGATTAATTGATGGTCATGCCCATTTTGCCAATTTTGGTGCACAAGCTATTGGTGCGCAATTATTAGCTTCACCAGACGCCAATGTTGATGACATGGAAACTTTAATTTCAGTTCTAAAGGAATGGAATACACCAGAAAATAGAGCATTGACTGGCTGGATTTTTGGTACTGGATTTGATGATTCAATCTTGAAGGAAAAAAGATTTCCCACTAAACACGACTTGGATGAAGTAAGTACAGAATTTCCAATTATGATAACACATATTTCAGGTCACTTTGCTGTTGTCAACTCAATAGGATTAGAGAAGTTGGGAATTGATGAAAACAGTAAAAATCCTGAAGGCGGTATTATAAGACGCGAAAACAACTCTACAGAACCCAATGGAGTTTTAGAAGAACTAGCTGCAATCCCTTATATGCTGCAAGCTATTGCGCCCAAATCTGAGGAAGCCGTGATTAGATTTTTCGAAGCCGGTCAAGAAATGGCTTTATCCTATGGATATACAACTGCTCAGGAAGGAAGAGCAATGCAAAATCATGAAATGCTAGTTGCAATGGCTGAAAAGGATAAATACAAAATTGATGTAGTAAGCTATATAGACTACGCATTTGTAGATAAATACATGGATAGTAAATGGAATAGCAAAGATTATACTAATAAATATAGGATTGGTGGAATGAAAGTAACATTAGATGGTTCACCACAGGGTAGAACTGCATGGAGAACTGAACCTTATCTCATTCCACCAGATGGAATGCCTCATGACTATAGTGGTTATCCAGCAATTCCAAATGATAGTGTACTTACTTCTATATTAGAAAAAGGTTTCAAGAATAATTGGCAAATTTTATCCCATACTAATGGCGATGCTGCAATTGACCAGTTTATTAGAACCATGAAACCATTACAAGAAAACTATGGTCAAGAAAATAGAAGAGATGTAATAATCCACGGGCAATATATTCGTGAAGACCAACTAGACGAAGCTAAAGAAATGAAAATGATTGCGTCATTATTTCCATTGCACACTTTTTATTGGGGAGATTGGCATACTCAATTAATAGGAGATTCTTTAGTCCAAAGTATAAGTCCAGTAAAAACAGCACTAAAAAAGGGTATGGACATTACTATTCACACAGATGCACCAGTTGCATTGCCTAATTTAATGCGCGTTTTATGGACAGCAGTAGAGCGAACTTCTCGTTCAGGCAAAATCATTGGTCCTGATGAAAGGTTATCACCATATGAGGCCTTACAGGCAATAACGATATGGTCAGCTTACCAACATTTCGAGGAAGACAGAAAAGGAAGTCTTGAAAAAGGAAAACTCGCTGATTTTGTGATTTTAGATAAAAATCCATTAAAAGTGAATCCTGAAAAAATAAAAGAGATACAAGTTTTAAAAACCATCAAAGAAGGAGAAATTATTTACGAAAAATAACTATTGCCAATAATGGCTATAAGTAACCCGCCCGAACGTGCCGTTCGTTACGGGCGGGAGTTAATTACTAAACCACGCAACTACTCATAGCCGAGACCGTTGGCAACTTTAAAAAAAATATTGATTAATAATAAATGTATTAATTCTTTTAAAAAGATTTTTCGACTCAATGAAATATAAAAAATACATTAAAAATTCTATAAATATTTCTGAAATAGGCCTTGGAGCATGGCAATTAGGACAAAACTCTGGTTGGAAAAGCATGACAGAAACTAAAGCCATTAAACTTGTTCATAAGTCCTTAGATTTCGGAATTAACTTTTTTGATACTGCCCCAAATTATGGACATGGAACTGGTGAGGAAAGATTAGGCAAGGCTCTTAAAGGTGCTGACCGAAGTAAAATTGTAATTAATACGAAATTTGGTCATACACATACTGGTACTTTAAACTTTAATTCTAATTATATAAGGGAATCTTTAGAAGGAAGCTTAAAAAGGCTCCAAGTAGAGTATGTTGACTCACTGATAATTCACAACCCACCTTCTAAATATTTTGATGGAAATAAAAATGACCATTACGAAATACTTGAGAAATTAATTGAAGAAGGAAAAATAAAGGCATACGGGGCTTCTTTAGACACCTATGAGGACATGAAGTTGTTAATGGATACAACAAACTCAAAAGTAATGGAGGTATTTTTTAATATCTTTCATCAGGATACTTTGCGCGGATTTGAACAAGCACAAAATGAAAAAGTTGGAATTATTGTGAAAATTCCGCTTGATTCTGGCTGGTTAACTGGCAAATATAATTCCGAAAGTAGTTTTAAAGATATTAGAAGTAGATGGACTAAAGAAGATATAGAAACCAGAGCTAAACTAGTAAACAAAGTTAAGTCTATATTTGGAACTGAGGAAAACCTAGCTCAAAAAGCAATAGCTTTCTGTTTGTCTTATGATGCAGTTTCTACCGTTATTCCTGGTAATGTAACTATCGAACAGCTAACGAGCAATGTCCAAAGTATTGATATTTCTCTTTCACGCAGTCTCATAGAAGAACTTGAAAAGTTATATCAAACTGAAATTAAAAAACGAAACCTCCCTTGGTAATAAAAAAATTAAAATAAACGTTGCCTAATAATGGCTATAAGTAACCAGCCCGACAGAATCGTTCTGGCGGGTTGCTTGTTCTCGCCGACTTCTGAAAATTTGCTTACGCACAGTTCGCACTTCGTGCTCGTGTCATTACAATTCTCTATCTTTCGTTTACGGCGGAAAGAATCCTGCGGATCTTTCCGTAACCAAACTATACATAAAAACGTTGTAAAAAATAATTAAACTAACATAGACCAGAACAAAATGAAAAATACATTATTAATTATTAGCTTACTAATATGCTTTGCTTCACAAGGTCAGGAATATGTATTTATTCCTGATAGTTTAAAATTGCTTCCGATGCAAGAACTGGTAAAAAAAGAACCACCTGCCGATTTTGAACCAGTTTATTATGAGGATGGGACAATAGCATCTTTTAAAGATGTATTGCCATTAATAATGGAACAAAAATTAGTACCTCAAATGTTTGTTGCTGAAAATGGAGAATACAAAGCCTTGGTTGTTAAAAGCCTCCTTAAAAATGAGGACATAAGAATTATCTATGATAACATTCCTGAATCATTGAAAAAACAAGGTTATTCTTTTGGAAACCCTAATAGTGATAAAGTAATTATATACCTACAAGGAGGTCCTGTAAATCAAATGACAACCTACGGTTTTGAGATGCTCATGAATCTTACGGGCGGAATAGATGAGAACAATTATTTTTTAATCAACATGCGCGAATCACAAACACTGCATCCTGAAGAAACAGAAAATGAGGAGATATCGTGGGAACAGGCAAAAAATTATAATGAAAAAACGACTCAAACGCTATTTGAGCTCATAAGTTTTTTTAAATCACAAAAGAAAAAAGTATATGTTGTTGGCGGGTCATATGGCTCTTTAGTTGGTCTAAAATCTATTGTTGATTATGACAATATTGCAGACAGATATTTATTAATGGTAGGTAGACTTGATATGACTAAAGAAATCAGTGAAGCTTATTCTAAGGGATTCGAGGCTAATTTTGAATCAGATGCTATCACACCAATAATTGGTGAAAAATCAGACAATATTTATACAGTTAACATGCGAAAAATTGCCGCAGCTATAAATAGAGACGAGAAATATACCGAATTACTAAAAGACATCGACCTCTCTAATCTAATATATATCTATATCGAAAATGACCAAAGAGTTGGAAAACTAACTCAACATGAAATTGAGTTCCTTGAGTCTAAAAATGCCGATGTGATGAGTGTAAAAGGAGAGCATGGCAATTGGACAGAACATTTAAAAATGGGACTTCAACTATTGTTAGATAAATAAGTGCCTTCTAACATTACTTTTTACAACAAAGGCTATAAATCAGCTCAGATGGTTAAGTGAATTGGAATTCCTACATTTATTTAAAAAAGTAAAAGTAAAATATAAATCAAGAATATGAAAAACCAATTTCTAGTATTACTTGCAGTATTAATACTTAGTGCCTGTAATGACAACACTAAATCTGGTATAACCCAACAACCAACTCTGGCTGATTATTCGGTTGGTGAAAAATGGGTTTGGAAATACAAAGGTGTGACTACTGAAGGAGAAGTGCGCTCTGATGGAAAAGATACAAGAGAAATAGTTAGTTCTAACGGAGTTTTAGGCATGACAATCGGTAAGGACACCATTCCCGTTACCGAAATTGTTAAACCAGAAGAAAGCGAAACACCAAAGTATGACTGGCCTCTCGAAGTGGGTAAAAAGTGGAAGTATGAAAACAATTGGACAAGCCAGGACGGCACAACAGGAAAACAAAGTCAAGATGCCGAAATACTATCATATCAGGAAGAAACAGTAGAAGCTGGAACATTTATGGCCTACACAATTAAATACACTGGTAAAACCACCAATTCCAGGGGGTATAGTGCAGATGAAACAGAAGTTTGGTTATATGCTCCTGCTGTAAAAACTTTCATAAAACTTACTCAAGATCAAGGTGATTTTCACTATGTAGAGGAATTGATCGAATACTCAAAACCAAAATAAATAAACAAATGTCAACAACGCATAAGCGGCATTAAAACGAATGCTTATACTTGAACGTTAGCGGTAACTTTATGACGATACTGTGACCATCAAACAGACAACAATGCAATTAAACATACTTTTATTTCTGAGTATTTTAGCTCTGATGACATCGTGCAATGGACAGATCTCTAATAAGAAAAAAAACACTGATCATTTTAAAGAACTATTGGTAAAGGGCGACACCGTAAAAGAAATTGGAAGCAGCATAATGGTTGTTTATCAAGACAAAAAGAATATTTATTGGTTTGGAAGTTGGAATACGGGAGTGTATAGATATGATGGAAAGACTTTGATTAATTATACAACAAAACATGGATTGCCAAATAATAGAGTTGATGAAATAAAAGAAGATAAATCAGGCAATATTTACTTCATTAGTTGTTCTCCTCAATCGACAATTGTAAAATTCAACGGACAATCATTTACTACAATCACAGCAACCCAAAGCAATGAATGGAAACTTCAATCCAATGATTTGTGGTTTAGAAATACTTATCAAACTGAAAAAGTATATCGGTATGACGGTACTACTTTATATGAATTGCAATTGCCCAAACCACCAAACCTATCCAATTCTTTTGAAATCTATAGCATTTATAAAGACAAGAAAGGAAACATTTGGTTTGGCACAAACCCTGTTGGAGTTTGCCGATACGATGGAAAATCGTTTGATTGGATTACAGAAGAGGATGTAACAGAATTTCGCAACGAAGGAGCGAACGGAGTGCGTTCAATTACGGAAGACAAAAATGGCGACTTTTGGTTCAATACCGAATATCGTTATAGTGTTTACGACAGCGCAGCATTAAAAAGCAATAAATTTTACACAAGACACGAAAGCATAGGGGGTTTAGATGGAAAAAAGGACAGCGATTTGGACGAATATCTTTCAACAGTAAGAGACAACAATAATAATTTGTGGTTTGTAACCTATCGTAATGGCGTTTGGAAATACGATGGAACGAAAATTACTCATTATGTAGTTCAAGATAATTCAAAAGACATTACTTTATTCAGCATTAACAAAGATAACTATGGCGACCTTTGGCTTGGAACACATGAAAATGGAGCATTTAAATTTAATGGATCAACTTTTGTGAAATTTAAGCCATGACGAATGACAGAAGAGCTACCACTAACAGCGGCTATAAATCAGCTCAAATTGAGCTGATTTGATTGTCTTTTCATCTAATAAAGTAGACGGCTGAATTCGACAACTCTCTCTAGTGCTTTTGGGTAAGAAAATTTACCCAAAAGTCCTAAGCCGTGAACGTCGTGCTTTAATATAACCAACCGCTAACCAATGATTAAGTTTTTTAGACGTATTAGATACAACCTT
Source organism: Aureitalea sp. L0-47 (assembly GCF_026126405.1). Taxonomy (GTDB): domain Bacteria; phylum Bacteroidota; class Bacteroidia; order Flavobacteriales; family Flavobacteriaceae; genus Pukyongia. The sequence goes on along the minus strand of NZ_JAFMTQ010000001.1, from coordinate 669,152 downwards.
ATGAGTGAAAACAAAACTGGAAAATATTTTAAATATGCCATTGGAGAAATTTTACTTGTCGTAATTGGAATTCTGATTGCACTTCAGATAAATAATTGGAACGAAAACCGAAAAAATAAAATTGCTGAAGCAGATTATTATTGTAGAATTTTAGATGACTTTGAATTCAATGAAAAATTAATTGATGAAACTTCTGAACTAATAACCAACAGAATAAAGCTCTGCAAAGAACTTATCATGGATTTAAACAACATACCTAATAAGAGAAGTAAAATCCTAAATGATTTTGTGGTTGCCGTAAGACAAGATGTTTTTGTACCCAGCAGTATTACTTTTGACGATTTAACATCTTCAGGACAGTTGAAACTGTTAACAGATATTAAATTGAAGAACAGACTGATCAAGCATAGTACATATTTGAACAATACGTTGAATCTTCTTCAGGAAAATCGGAATGAGCTAATCAAAAGAATGATGGATTATGAATCCACAAGTGAATTTGGATATCAAGATATTGATTATTTAAATCGAGAACTTGATAAAGAACTTATTGCTCTATTGCCAAAAAACAACTGGACAAATGACCCTGATAGTCCAATGTTCTTAAAGTTTCAGGATAATCTTGTTTTTTTTACGGCTATGCTCATTAGACAGAAACAGCATTTATCTAATTTAAAAAAGGAAATGCAAGAACCTATAGAACTGTTAAAAGATAAAAAGTGCAAATAACGAAAGCACTACAAGGCTATAAATTATCGCCAGGATCTCGAGCTAAAATCGCTAAATTCATCAACAAACTAATACTCACGGCGAATCCGACGCTCCCACGGCAACAATTAAAAAACGCGACTATGAAAAGAACAATGAGAAATGTAATATTATCTCTAATAGTACTTTCCAGCTTATTTATCAGTTGTGAGTCAAATCAAGACAAAGCTAAATTGACGAAAAAGGTTCTTGAGGCACCAGAGGAAAAAATACTGAATCCAGAAGAACAAGAAATAAAAGCCATTGTAGAAAAATTATTGATGCTTGTAGGTAATTCTGACTTTCAGGCGTTGGATTCCATAATTTCAGACAAGGCAAACCTGGCAAGTGCAATAATTAGAGATGGAGTCTCGAAAAATTCCGTCATCACAATTGGTGAATATTTTGAATCGCAAAAAAACCGGGAACGGAAGCCCTTTTACGAACCCGTGAATGAATACAAAATCCTTATAAATAAAGGGCAAATCGCTTTTGTTTGGGCTGATGCCACCCTACATTCCTATGGTGTTCCACGGACAAATAATATTGACAATTTCACCCTAATCAAGGAAGATGGTAAATGGCAATTCATTAACATCTCATTCACCAATACACCCTTACCAGAAGAGTTGAAAAAATTTGATTTGGAGGTTTTTGCCAAGAGTTATGCACAAGTGTGGTGCAGTCAAAGACCAAATTTTGTCTCATCCTTTTTCGCTGAAGATGGCGTTCTACGGATAAATGATGGCTCACCAGCAAAAGGAACGGAAGCGATAACAAATGTCGCTAAAGGATTTATGGACGCTTTTCCGGATATGGTTGTTTCAATGGATAGTCTAATTACCAAATCGGAGAAAACGCGATTCTATTGGACTCTGACTGGAACAAACAACGGAACCAATGGAACCGGAAATAAAGTAAACATTAGCGGATTTGAAGAATGGACTTTAAATAAAGATGGGCTAATCCAAGAATCAAAAGGCTATTTTGATGAAAAGGAGTATAATCGACAACTTGAATTTGGGTTAGATAAATAAAAACTGCTGCCAACAATGTATATAGTGCATACCCTGAGGGATACGCACCATACACATACGGCTGAATACACTGCCCAATGAGTTTTCTTAGTAGCAATTAATTTTAAATTTTAATATGACAACAAAAAATGCACTCCAGCTCAAAGATGAATCAACTTATCCGGACAAAAGTGTCCTAACGTCTGTATTAGGTGAGTCTTTAGAGGTCTACGAAGAATTGCTAGGCCTTTTCGAAAAAAATAATCTTGATCATGAATGGCGTTATTACAAAGATGGGGGCGCATGGCTTTGTAAAGTTCAAAAAAAGAAAAAGATTATTGTATGGATGTCCATTTGGAAAGAGTTTATTCAAGCCGTAATTTATTTACCATTAAGATTACTTGATGAAATTCTTGATTTGGACATTCAGGATGATCTGAAAACAAAGATCACAGAAACTAAAAATGTAGGAAAATCCAAACCATGCATATTTGAAATTCGTGATAAAAGTTTGCTTTCTGATTTTGAAAAAGTAATTCTTTTTAAGTTAAAAAGTAAATGACAATATTGTCATACGACAAAGTCCATAACAATAGCTACAAATCAGCTCAATTCGTTCCGAATTGATTAATTTAACTACAAAATAACGTATCCATTGAAAATTCGAATTGACGTACCAGGCTTATTGGCGTCTAAAGTTACCCTAAATGCCTGGTCTCCTGGGCCGTTCGCATGTCGCTGAAGCTTCTCGGCCTTCGTAGCCATGCTGTTTGGGCGAAGGAGGTTAGCGGAGGCACAAATAGCTCGGCTTCAAAGGCGGTCCCACCGACGAATTTATAGCTGTGGACGTTACAGCATATTTTAAATATCGTACCGAGATGAAAAAAAAGTATTTAAGCATAATCATAATTGCCCTCCTTTTTAGTTGCAACGAAAAGACAGAAATTAGCTCTATTAGTCCAGAGAATTGGTCAGAACGGGCTATTAACTTAGCTTCAAAAGATTCACTTGAATTCGGGAAATCTTATCTATCTGTTTATTCTCAAATTTATAGCAACACTGAACATAGAACTCACAACTTAACTTCAATGATAAGTATGAGAAACACAAGTGAATTAGACACTATCTATCTTTTAAGAGCCGAATATTATGATACTAACGGAAAATCAGTTAGAAAATACTTTGATTCTCCAATCTTTTTAGCACCTATGGAGACTACAGAGATAATTATTGATGAAATTGATGTTTCTGGAGGAACAGGTTCAAACTTTATTTTGGAATGGAAAATTCCTAAAAACTGTCCAGAACCAATTTTTGAGGGAATAATGACTTCGACTATGGGACAACAAGGTTTATCTTTCACAACACAAGCAAAACGAATAAAATAAATGATTGAAATATTAACTACTATATTCTTTGTGTTTGCAGTAGTTGACCCAATCTGAAGCATACCAGTATATCTTGAGGCTACTTAAGAGTTTGATTTAGTCCACAAAAAGAAAATTGCAATCCAATAATCAATAATTGCATTCTTGACACTCTTATTTTTCACTGTAATGGGACAACTGATTTTAGAAGGAATGTCTGTATCACTTGATGCTTTCCAAATCTCTGTAGGAGTGATACTATTTTTGTTCGCACTTACTATGATATTTTGAGATGGTATATTAAGTGGAATTAGTAACTACTTCGGAAACATATAAAAAACTCTTGCCAACACCGTGTACAATTAAAGAAATGCAAAAAGCATGAGCTTAGGTTACAATCAGACTCCCCAGTCGTCTTAACTGAAACTATAAAAATGAAAAAACAACTAACTTTCCTTTTAGCACTGCTATTTTCTTTTTCAATTATAGCTCAAAAAGAATCGAAAGAAATTGAACAATTTATATACGAATTAGACCAGAAAATTCCCCAATTATTAAATGACTTTATTGTTCCTGGCACAGCCATTGCCCTTATAGAAAATGGTGAAATTATCTTGCAAAAAGGCTATGGGTACTCAAATATTGACAAAGGAACCCCGGTAACTACCTCCACGGGTTTTAATATTGGATCTATTTCTAAAACTATTGCCGCATGGGGTGTGATGAAACTGGTTCAGGAGGGCAAATTAGACCTTGATACACCGGCAGAAAAATATCTTACCCGATGGCATATCCCAAAATCTGAATTTGATTCAAATAAAGTTACAATAAGGGGACTTTTAAGTCATACGGCAGGATTATCATTGCACGGTTACCCGGGTTGGTCGCCAAAAGACAAATTACCTTCAATTGAAGAATCTTTAAATGGTAAAAACAATGGTCCGGGAGGTGTAGAAATTATTATGGAACCCGGAACAAAGTGGAAATATTCAGGAGGTGGGTTTACTATTCTTCAATTAATTATTGAAGAAGTTACCGGGCAAAAGTTTGAGGATTATATGCAGGAGCAGATACTAAATCCTTTGGGGATGACCAGCAGCAGTTACACCATTGATGATAATATATTGAAAACATCATCTCTTGAATACAATGAGTTTGGAGAAGTGATCGACTTTGAACTATTTACAGCTCAAGCCGCAGCAGGGTTGCATACCACAATAGAAGATTTTACGAAATTTGCACTAGCCAGCCTTTATAAAAACCCGAATAATAACGAGTATCAGCAAATTTTGTCGGTGGTTAATCTCCAAGAAATGATGGAGCCGACCACAGCTTCAGACGGAATTTATGGTTTGGGGTATCAGATAGATCCAATCCGTGGAACTTCAATGACTTTAGTGGGGCACGGAGGAGCCAATGCAGGATGGCATGCATTTTTAAGAATCAATCCGGCAACCAACGATGGCTTTATTGTGATTACAAATGGAGGAGCTGGCCATAATATATATCGTAAAGTATATTGCGATTGGATTTATTGGAAAAAAGGAGAGTCAATGGGAAACCGTTGTAATATACTTCCTTCTATTGCCAATAAATTAAAAAATATTATTGACGCTGAAGGAATTGACAATCTTCAATCTCAATATTTAGAACTAAAAAAGAATCAATCCGAGAATTATAATTTTTCTGAGAACCAGTTAAATCAATTGGGATATCATTATTTAGGCAAAGATAATATTGACCATGCGCTTGTTATATTTAAAATAAATGTTGAAGCATTCCCAAATTCTTCCAATGTTTATGACAGCTATGGTGAAGCACTATTAAAGAATAGCGAGAAGCAAAAAGCCATTGAAAACTATATGAAATCCATCGAGCTTAACCCTGCCAATGAAGGAGGAATAAAGGTGTTGAAGGACCTGGGAATAAATACAGATGGCTTATTCAAGGAGATTGTTATTGAAGATTCGATATTACAGAGCTATACCGGTAAATATGAACTGGCTCCGGAGTTTGTGATTACGATTTCGAAAGAAGGAAGTCAGATGAAAGCTCAGGCCACAGGTCAAGGTGAATTCGAGATTTACCCAAGATCTGAAAATGTATTTTTCTTGACAGTCGCAGAAGCCCAAGTTACTTTTAATCTAAATGAAAATGGCAGGGTAGTAAGTATGACATTACTACAAGGCGGACAAGAAACAATCGCACTAAAATTAAAAGATTAGTCAAAGCTTAAACTACCGCCGTCAAATGCTATATTTCATGGTTGGATTGAACCAAATCAAAGTCTCCCCTATTATAGTTAACTTGGTTTATCGGATAAATCCGTTGAGCGGCTCTACGGGCTTCCTTCGCGTGCATGAACTACGCTCCACTGTAACAGCGCGCCGGCGCTAAACCACAAGACCGCCACAAATCGTATACATAGCCGTTGGCATTAATGGTAAAACAGCATTGTCTTTGATAGGACAAAAAATTATAAATCAAAAGGTTGATCCTGTTTCCTCGCCTTCTTGTTTCTGCTGCTTCTGAAATTTCTACTCTTCTTGGTTAAGAAACTGACTAAATACATAGCTGCGCCTACTAGACCAACTAGAATAATTATCTCGTAAAATTCATCTGGGAGGTTCATAGCTTTAATGTACGAAAATTAATCAATTTGGTTAGCACTTTAATTAGTTCACAAGAAACCGCAAAGGCTAACAAAGGCTATAAATGAACGCCAGGAATTTTGCCAGAAATCACTAACTTGATCTTCTAAATAAAAGCCGCCAGCTGAAAATATTATGAGAAAAGTAATGATATTATTGATAGGAATTTTAATTCTTTCCTGTAACGAAACTAAGAAAGAGGACAGTAAACCAACTACAAAGTCTACTGAATTAACTACGGAAACCGAAAATTTTGATTGGTTATTAGGTAAGTGGAAAAGGCTGAATGAAGAAGCAGGAAAAGAAACATTTGAAAACTGGGAAAAAATTAATGAAAACGAATATTCTGGAATTGGATTTACAATGCAGAACGGCGACACAATTAAGCAAGAAAATATTCGACTGATAAAATCAAATGAGAAATGGAACTTAATTGTAAAAGTACCTGAAGAAACTGAATCAACTGCATTCACTGGAATAAGTCATAATAAAAATGAGTTTACTTGCCAAAACAATGAGATAGACTTTCCAAATAAGATTAAATATTGGAAAAATGGAGATAAAATAAATGCTACTGTTTCCAATACTGAATTTGAAATCCAATTCGAGTTTGAAAAATTAGATTAAGAAAAGTCAGTGACCAACAAAGGCTATGAATCATCTTAGAGTTTTTCAAAATTCCTATCTTTTACTTCTCCTTAAACGAAGAAATATGAGATTTCGCAATGCTTCTAAATGCCTTTATTTTATTGTTCTAATTTTTCTGAATAGTTCAGTTTTCGCTCAAGACCTCAGGCAAGAAAAGATGGAACAACTAAACTTCTTGATTGGAGAGTGGATTGGCACATCAAAAGTTTATGAAAATGGAGTTGTGGTCAAACAAGGTTCAGCATACGAAAAAATCTCCTATGACCTTGACAAGAGCATTTTGGTTATTGAGTTGAATACCGAATTTTTACAACTCCACACCATAGTCTATTACGATGACAAAGACCAAAAATATTACTATTACCGATTTTCTAAGAGTGGAGTAGCCAGATATCCTGCGGAATACAAGGATGGACAACTCATCGTCTGGAGAGATGAAAAGACCAGATTTTTTTTCAGAAGAACTCCGGAAGGAGGCTTTCAAGAATATGGGGAACAATTGAACAATGGACAATGGACAAAAATTTTTGAAGATACTTTTAAGAATACACAGTAATTAACATACCAAGCACGACAAAAGCTATAATCGAGCCTGGATTTGGAATCCCCGTTTAACTCCCCTAACTTTATAAAAATAAGCCAGTTGGCTGCCTCAAGTGCCGAGGTTATAGCCGTGTACATTGGCAACAATTAAAGTAATATGAAAAAATTCATAATAGTGTTCTTCCTGGTATCCATATTAAGTTGTGATAATAGACATCAGGACGTTATCAAAGCCGATCAAATTGATATCGAAGCTAACTTAAAGGGTATTGAAAATACCCGCCAGAAATTTATGCGAGCTGTGATGGAAAATGATGGAGAAACTATCAGTACCCTTATAACTAAAGATGTGAAAACAATTGGACCAGGGAGTGATGCTTGGAACGATATGTATATTCACGCTACCAATAAAGGGCCGTTTCCATATGATAGCATCATGATGTTCCCTAAAGAAACCATTCTTGCTTCGGATAGTATCGCCTACGATTTCGGTAACAGTATAGTGTATTATACGAATAGTGAAGGTAATACCATTGAATTGAAGAACACATTCTTGGCAATTCTGAAAAAGGGTGAAGATGGAATCTGGAGACTTCACAGAGAAGTGGCCTCTTCAAACTTTGAAAACTAAATATTCTAATCCTCCGGCAACTATTGGCATCAAAGGCTATAAATCAGCTCAATTCGTTCCGAATTGATTAATCAAATCGTAATAAAGTGTCCACGGATAATTCGACCTGACGCTACATACCATTAGATGTGAAAAACAAAACTCTAATATTAAAATTGCTAATTATTACACTATTATTTTGCAGTTGTGGTAATGTAGATAATAAGACAAATGAACTCAAAGAATATTCGCAGATCACTACGAATTTAGACGAATACTTCAAGACACTTTCCGGGTTGAACAAGTTTAATGGAGCGGTACTAATTAGCAAGGACGATCATCGTATCCTGTTTAATACCTATAACATTCCTAAAGGGCCGTCAACTTTGCGAATTACGAAAAATTCCCAATTCGATATACATTCTATCTCAAAGTTAATGGCTAAGGCTGTGGTAATTGACTTAGAAAAAGAAGGGAGGATATCACAAAGTGATAGGGTTTCAAAGTTTATACCTGATTTTCCGGCTGGAAACAATATAACAATTAAGCACCTTATAGAGAATCAATCCGGACTACCAAGAGAGTTTAACGATGAAGTACCTAACTTAATAGAGAAGTCAGCAGAGGAAATGGTAGATCTAATAATGGCCCAACCATTAATCTTTGAACCCGGCGATGAAACTGTTTACTCTAATTTGGGATATCAGCTATTGTATTATATCATTTCCCAAATAACAGGGAAGCCATTTGTTCAAACCCTGGACGAGAAGTATTTTTTACCTTTAAATATGAAAAACAGTGGTGCTCATTTCTATCTTGAGAAAGGCAACCTAAATCAAGCTGTTACGAATCATGAAAATAATGATGGTGAAATAGTGGCAGTACCTAACATAAACAGTAAGGACAAAAGACAATCAAAGATTTACTCTACCGTAGAAGATCTAGAACTATTTATAAACCATATTAAAAGTGATTCTTACAAAGACAGAATCAAAAATTCAAAAAATACAATTGGTTGGTCGGGAGGTGGCGATGGAATACTATCTCATGCAGAATACAATATTGAAGGTGATTACAATTTAATTTTCTTCTCGAACTATGATGAAATACCTTTTGGACAAATTCTCAATACAGTAGACAAAATAATTAAAGGGAAACCCTACGAATTACCCAAAGTAATAAAACGAAATGCAATCATATTATCAGAACAAATTCTTAGGAGGTACGAAGGTGATTACAGATTAAAAGAGTTTAATGATAATATTTTCGGGTTTAAACTGAAAGACGGTTATTTAATGTTCTATCAAAATGGAGAGGAAAATACTGTTTTAAATGCTGAATCCGAGACAACATTTTTTGATGAACCGGATGCCGAAGATTATTTTGAATTTAGAGAAATAAAGCAGGACACATATCAGTTAATTTTTCATTTCAAAGGTGTTGAATTAAAAGGAGAAAAATTAAACGGTATGTAAGAATGTATAACTGCAATTACGAGAAATCAAACTAGAAATAGTACTAAATCACTTTAACCTTATTTAGCCGTTATGAATCAACTCAGCAAACTTATCCTAAATACGTGCTTGATTTTTTTTATCATTCCATGTAAAATTTATTGTCAAGATATACCGAGGAATGAGTCAACAGAAGAGAAATTGACTATTGCTGCTCGTGAGATCATTAAGGAGGCCGGTACTTGTGTATTAATCACATTAGATGATGAATCCATTCCTATGGCCAGAATTATGGACCCCTTCCCTCCCGAAAGTGATTTTACGGTTTGGTTTGGAACGAAATCTGAAAGTAGAAAAGTTGATCAAATTAAAAATAATCCAACCGTCACCTTGTACTACCAGGACAGTGACGCTTCTGGCTATGTTGTAATTCATGGAAAGGCCCAAATTGTAGATGATGAGAAGGAAAAGGAGAAAAGATGGAAAAATGCATGGGAAGCGTTCTACCCAAATAATAAAGAAGGATATCTTCTAATTAAAGTGTCCCCTGAATGGATGGAAATCCTTAGTTATACTCGTGGCATTGTAGGTGATCCGATAACTTGGAAAACTCCAACTGTCACCTTTGACAAATAATAGTGAACAACATGTGATGCGAAAAAAATATTCACCACAACAAAGGCTATAAATCAACAGCGCGATCTCAGCCAAAGAACTACTTTAAAGAAAAACATCTATGAAACTCTCTCGTCTCTCCATTCTAGTAATACTATTATTTCTTTTTTTTAGCTGTGGTGAAAACAAGTCAAAGACTTTAATCACTATTGATGATAGTAAAATTGGGATGATTGGTTATGGTTCCTTAATGTCAAAAAGTAGTATGGAAAGAACTCTTAATCGTCCGTATCAAGATTCTGTATACATTGTTCACCTTGAGGATTATCAAAGAGATTGGAATCATTTTCGTTCAATGGACGGCCTTCCCAATGATCTGTTTTACATTGAAAAAAACGACACTATTCCATTTAAAAACCAACTAGCACTTAACATCACAGAATCTGAAAATACAAAGATGAATTGTGTTTTATTTTTTATATCTCCGGAAGAGCTAAATGAATTTGATAAACGTGAATTCGGTTATAAAAGAATTGATGTGACCGATAAAATTGAAGAGTACGAATTTAGTGGCGCAAAAGTATATGCCTATCAGGCCGAAGATGATCATACTTATAAATTTCAAAAAGATGACAATACTTTTTTACCGGACTTCTATGTTAACCTGGTAATAAATGCTTGTGACAGTATTGGTAGTGAATTCAGAGAAGAATTTGAAACTTCAACAAAACCATATGATAAAAATAAAGTTATCTCTCCTTCCGACGTTTATGTAAAACCGAAAGATTAAACTTTGGCTAAAACTTTACATATTATACTACGATCTAAACTTACAATTATATGCTCACAGACATCCATCCAAAATTACCCATGCGAGACAAAGGTATTACTCGTGAGTTCTATTCAAACCAATTGGGTTTTAAGGTATTCGGAAGTGCTGAATACGAGGGCTACCTCATGATGGAAAAGGACCAAATACAAATTCATTTCTTTGAGTTCAAGGACCTCAAGCCCAAACAGAATTACGGTCAGGTTTATATCCGAACGAATAATATTGACAAATTCTATAATTCCCTTTTAGAAAGACAGACCGAAATTCACCCTAACGGGAAATTGGAGGTCAAACCCTGGGGACAAAAGGAGTTTTCGATTCTTGATCCGGATAGCAACCTATTGACATTCGGACAAAACATTTAGAAAGATATCAACCGCCGACATGGAAGTAAACACCATCGGCAGCAATAACTTAAAGTCTAAGATATATGAAAGTTACAGCAGAAAAAGAAGAAAAGGTTGCCAAAATGATATTTGCTTCCATTTACCCACATTATTGGAATAGACTGGAGAAGAATGGTAGAACTAAAGAAGAATTCCATCAGGTATTAGAATGGTTCACAGGGTTTGATGAAGAAAAATTACATTCGCTGATTGAAGAGAAAGTAACTTTTAAAACATTTTTTAAAAGAGCGAAAATAAATCCAAACGCACACTTGATTAAAGGAGTCGTTTGTGGTTATCGAATTGAGGAAATAGAGGATGAATTTGAATTGTATAAACAATGTAGACAAATGGAAAAATTGATTGATGAATTAGCAAGAGGCCGGAAAATGGAGAAAATTTTGCGTGAATAAAAGAAATAAACCCTTTGCTGGCGATTAGTAAGACGGTCAGCACTGTAAAAGTCGTCAACTTTATTTTAGCAAACGCGATAGTTTTGAGTTAAACTTCATATTCCTAACCAAAACGAACATGAGATCTGAATGAACAAAACAGTATTTGAAATTACCAAAATGGATTGTCCTTCCGAGGAAAATCTGATCCGCATGAAATTGGATGGAATCTCGAGTATTGCCAATCTAGACTTCGATATTCCCAACCGAAAATTAACCGTTTATCACAGCGGAGAATCAGAAGAGATCGAAAATTCAATTCTCGAACTGAATTTAGGCGGAAAGAAAATCTCCACCGAACCTACCACCCAAACAGATTTTGAAGAAAAGACAAATCAGAAAAAACTACTTTGGACAGTACTTGGTATAAACTTCGCCTTTTTCGTTATCGAAATGACAACAGGACTGATCTCAAAATCAATGGGTCTTGTTGCCGACAGTTTGGATATGCTTGCCGACAGTTTCGTTTACGGAATTAGCCTGTTCGCGGTTGGCGGAACCCTCATTCGGAAAAAAAGGATCGCTAAAATTGCGGGATATTTTCAAATCACACTAGCCATTCTCGGTTTTGTGGAAGTGTTGAGAAGGGTTTTCGGAACGGAAAAAGTTCCAGACTTTTCAACTATGATAATCGTTTCGATTTTCGCGCTAATCGCCAATGGTATTTGTCTCTATATCTTACAAAAGTCTAAGAGCAAAGAAGAGGCCCACATGAAGGCCAGTATGATATTTACTTCCAATGATGTGATAATCAATTTGGGTGTAATAATCGCCGGACTCCTGGTGAATTGGTTAAACTCAAGCAAGCCTGATCTGGTAATCGGAACAATTGTTTTTGCTTTGGTCATCCAGGGTGCCATTCGAATTTTAAAATTGAGTAAATAACAAAGCCCTATCCAATACAAAGCTCCCAATCGGGCTGAGAATTTTTCCAAAATTCCTATCTTAACCTTTCAAATAATAAGTCCTACTAAATTTTTGACAAATGGGAAAAGTTTGGGTGATAACAATAGCGGCAATAGTCTTTATAGTACTAAGCTTTCTTTTTTACAAAAGCATGAGGGGTTATGTGAGAGAAGAATACGGTAAAAAGTGGTTAACGCTTTGGGGAAACAAACTCTATTTCTGGCAAAGTTTAGTATTCGTCAGCATGGCCGGTACGGCTTTGATAATGTATATTCTAAAATGGAGTGATGTTTTGGATTTCTAACCATATAAAACTGAAAAATGGAAAGGACGAATGTATTAGTAAAAACCTTCTTTTTATCATTGGTATTGACACTTTTCTTTGGTTGCAAAGGGGGCAATGAAAAAAATAATGTGGCCCAGGAATCAACGGCTAGTTGGCAAGTGGATTTTTTCGATGATTTCGATACATTCAATGAGGACAACTGGCAAGACCAGATGATCTGGGTTAATAATGAGGATCAATGCTATGTGCCAGATGGCCAGTTCAATACGCGGGAAGTCAGCAACGGAACACTGAAACTACGTGTGGTGGATCTAGGTGAAAAACGCCCATGTGACAATTTAGATGTAAAGACCGGGGCGCAACATCCGGAAACACAATACGTGGCAGGACGAATCATATCCAAGAATCGCAAGGAGTTTATTAAAGGTAAATGGACCGTCAGGTTGAAAGTGGAGAACAGCGGTCAGCCCGGAATGTTCCCCGCCTGGTGGCTATTAGGCGCGTTGAATAACGAGCCTCCCGTTGAGGATGATGACGAAACCGTGTGTTGGCCACTTACCGGCTCAGGAGAAATAGACGTTTTTGAGCATCATAGTGATGGTGGATCCAACCACTATGCAGCACGCGCAATTGTGAGTCTTGGAGAATGCCAAAGTGGTGACTGGCAGGGCAAGATGCTGGTTCAGGAGGCTACTCTCGATGAATTCCATGATTATTCGGTGGAGTGGGATGGTAATGATCTTGTCTTCCGTCTGGATGAAACTGAGGTTTATCGGGCAGAAGATCAGGGGGGAAATTACCCTGAACCATTGTTCGCCATCTTAAATTTTGCCAAGATCAACGATTCCCCGATGACCCAAAACTGGGAAATGGAAGTGGACTGGATCAAGCACGAATACAAAAATGAGAAATGAAGCCTTTATTGTATTAGCACTACTACTTTTAGGCAATCCGGTTTTAGCACAAAAGTTTGAACCTGAAGACGGAAAATGTTTAGTTTTTATAGGACAGGATCTGGAAGCTACGGGTGGATTAGATAGGTATAATAAAGGATATACAGACTATTTCAAGACACCGGCAGGTATTACGGTTTATACCAATCTATCACCAGGGAATGAATCTTATGGATATTTCAATAAAGGCCTGGATGGCCTAAAAACTAAGGCCAACTGGGGTGCCGGAGATTCTTGGGCCAACCTTTATTTACAAGACTCCACATATCAAAATAGCGCAATTGCCATCGGAGTGTCATTCGTAAATAATGAAAAGAATGTGGCCAATGGAAAACACGACCATTTAATAAAAGAACTAGCGCATTGGATTAAATCTGCTAAACGCCCTGTATTCTTGCGAATTGGTTATGAGTTTGATGGCTGGGATTGGAATCATTATAAGAAGAAGCACTACTTAAAGTCCTGGCAAAGAATACATTCAATTTTTAAAGATCTTCAAGTCGAGAATGTTGCATTTGTATGGCAATCCAAAGGTTCTGGCTCTAATCAGGAAGTTTTAGAAGAATGGTATCCCGGAAATGATATTGTAGATTGGGTGGGTTATTCATATTTCGGGAATCCAGACCAGGAAATGCTCACCTTCGCAAGAAAACACAACAAACCTGTTTTTATCGCAGAGGCCACTCCGGTAAGAGAAATTGAAAACCTATACTTCGATAGTGATATAAAAAAAGAAAAATTAGAAAAGATAATATGGGAAGAATGGTTTGTTCCTTTTTTCAATACAATAAAAAATAATTCAGATGTGATTAAAGCTTTTAGTTATATAAATTCCGATTGGTCCTCGCAGCCTATGTGGATAAATAACCCTGTATTTCAAAAAGTAGATTCAAGAATCCAAGAAAGCAAATACATATCAGAAAAATGGCAAAAAGAGATGGAAGACTTGAGATATCTTAATGCATCCACCAAATTGTGGAATTAAGTAACAGGTAAAATAATGCATACGTATTAATGTCCATTCGAAGAATTCTGAATTCCGAAGTTATCATCCATATAAACCCGTTCCACCTCTTTCGCAGTTGAAATTCAGGTCGTATCTTGTACGCTACAATCAAAATTCACAAACTATGTTTCGCCGAATAGCCGCAATCGTTTTATTTTTTATGAGCAATACACTTCTGATAGCTCAATCCACCATGGAACAGGAGATTGATGCCTTACTCGCCAAAATGACCTTAGAGGAAAAAATAGGTCAGATGAACCTTTACAGTGGTTTCTACGATGCTACAGGACCAGCCCCTGAGGGCGGAAGTGCGGCCACGAAATACGAACACCTGAGAAAAGGATGGGTGGGCGCTATGTTAAACGTTAGAGGTGCCGAAGAAACCCGAAAACTTCAGGAAATTGTAGTAAATGAAAGTCGCCTGGGGATTCCCCTCATCTTTGGGCTGGATGTCATCCACGGACAAAAAACACTGGCTCCAGTACCGTTGGCAGAAGCGGCGAGCTGGGACATGGAGCTAATTAAAAAATCAGCCGCGATAGCTGCCAATGAAGCGGCGGCAGAAGGGGTACACTGGACTTTTGCACCCATGGTGGACATTTCTTACGATCCCCGATGGGGACGGGTTATGGAAGGCGGTGGCGAAGACCCCTACCTGGGAGCGAAAATTGCAACCGCCCGGGTAAAAGGTTTTCAAGGTGACGATCTCTCATCCACGACTACCATTGCCGCCTGCGCTAAGCATTTTGCTGGATATGGTTTTGCCGAGGCAGGGCGTGATTACAACACCGTAGATGTTGGGACGTATACACTCTACAATCGGGTGTTCCCACCTTTTAAAGCTGCTGTAGATGCCGGAGTCAAAACCTTTATGAACGGCTTTCACCTATTGAACGGGGAACCCGTAACCGGAAGTGCCCGGTTGCAGCGGGAAATCCTAAAAGGGAAATGGGGCTTTGATGGTTTTGTAGTTTCGGATTGGGGCTCGGTTGCTGAGATGATCGCCCATGGGCATGCCAAAGACTCCACCCACGCTTCACAGATTGGCGTTAAGGCTGGCTCCGATATGGATATGGCCTCCGGTTCCTACCTAAAAAATCTGGTTGGCCTGGTAAAAGACGGCAAGATAGACGAAGCTAATATTGATGAAGCCGTACGTCGTATTCTTAAAGTGAAAATGGAATTAGGGCTCTTTGATGATCCCTATAAATACTCTGATCTTGAGCGCGAAAAAGAACGGATCTACCATCCGGACCACCAGGCTGGGGTATTGGAAATGGCGAAGAAGAGTATTGTACTTCTAAAGAACGAGGGTAACCTGCTGCCGTTGAGCAAAAACCAAAAAGGTATTGTAGTTATTGGTGATCTCGCGGATGACAAAAATAGCCCATTGGGTAGTTGGCGCCTTGCCTCTGAGAATAATACCGCCGTATCAGTACTGGAAGGTATTGATGCCATCACCAAGGAATACCAATTTGTTCAGGGACCCAAGGTGTTTCTCGAAGCTAGCTTTCTACAGCATGTCAAGATCAACGAAACAGACAATAACGGTATGAAAGAAGCGGTGGAAGCAGCCAAAAATGCAGAAGTGGTAGTAATGGTCCTGGGCGAACACGGTTTTATGAGTGGGGAATCCCGCAGCCGTACCAACATCGATCTGCCCGGACTACAATTGAAACTGCTAAAAGAGGTGTATAAGGTAAACCAAAATGTGGTACTGGTATTGATGAACGGCCGTCCTTTAGCCTTACCCTGGGAGGCGGAGAATATTCCTTCTATTCTGGAAACCTGGCAGCTGGGCAGTCAATCGGGGAATGCTATTGCTCAAGTGCTGTTTGGCGACGAAAACCCCAGTGGAAAACTACCTATGACCTTCCCTCGCAGCGTGGGTCAGGTCCCAATTTATTACAACGCTTATAGTACAGGCAGACCTGTGAACAAAGAAGGGAATGTCTTTTGGTCGCACTATGCCGATGAAGAAAATAGTCCGCTATACGCCTTTGGGCATGGCTTAAGTTATACGACCTTTAACTATAGCGATTTGAACATTAACGCCAACGATTCAAAAAATATTCAGGTATCTGTTACGATAACCAATAGTGGTTCCAGAGCCGGGGAAGAAGTAGTACAATTGTACCTTCACGACCCGGTATCCACCCTGGTGCGTCCTGTAAAGGAATTGAAAGGCTTCCAGAAAATAGCACTGGAACCCGGCGCCTCCCTAACGGTAAGTTTTACCCTCACCGATAAAGAGCTGGGTTTATATAACCGAGACTATGAATGGGTGGTAGAAGCCGGAGAGTTTAGGGTAATGGTTGGAGGAAGTTCTGAAAAGGGATTAACAGGGAGTTTTGAAATAGAATAACCGCGGTTCTGCGGTTAGAAAATCTTGTGGAGAATAAAGGAGAATAACTCACCCGAAATGAAACATTGAATCCTGGACTGAGAGGTTATATGCGAACTGAATCTTTGGTTCAAAATTATGGGTAGTAATATTGGAGGAATGTTTAAAAACTTAATAGATCTGACTGGATTACTTTGTGCTATTACATTGTTTATTTCCTGCGCTAATGAGCCCAAACAGAAGTTATTCAATGGAGAATCACTTGACGGTTGGGAAGGGAATAGTACTTTTTTCAGGGTGGAAAATGAAGCTATTGTTGGGGGTAGCCTACAAAAAGTAATAGATAAAGGCCACTACCTCTGTACAACAAAGAAATATGAAAATTTCGAGTTGAAATTGGCCGCAAAATTTGTCACTAGCGACTTAAAGTCAACGGAGGAATAAGCATTAGAGCCAAACGGGTGCTTTACTCTAATGAAGTTTGGTATAAGGACATCGTGATAAAAGAATTGGAAGAATAAAGTAAAGTACTATGGACAAAGCACTACAAACGATGATAGACAATATGCCGGAGAAGACCGGCAAGTCATTAGAGGAATGGTTTGCAATCTTAAAAACCAAGTCGTTTGAAAAACATTCCGAAGCAGTTAAATATCTGAAGACTGAACATCAGGTCACTCACGGCTTTGCGAATACAATTGTATCCCTTTCAAAAGCTAAGGACTCCCCAGAGGCGGACCTTGTATCAGAACAATACAAAGGCAAAGAAGTACTTTTTCCTATTTATGAAAAACTGCTCGCCTATATCAATACCTTGGGTAATGATGTAACTATAACTGCAAAAAAGAGCAGTGTTAGCATCATTCGGAAACGACAATTCATTTTGATCAAACCTGCGACCAAAACAAGAATAGACCTGGGATTCAAATTAAAAGACAAGCCCACTACCGCTAGACTTGGAAATTCCGGTCCGTTTGGAACTATGTGCACGCACAGGGTGCAATTACATGAGGTTTCTGATGTGGACGAAGAATTGAAATCCTGGATCAAGGAGGCTTACGATAAATCGGTGTAAGCCGACATATCCATTGCTATAAACCATCTTAAAGTTGCCTAAATTCCTTATCTTAAACAATTGAAAGAAACCTGAGTTTTTTTTGGGCTTATACGATAATTTAAACATTACAAAATGACCAAACATACTGTAAGAATACCTATGACTCTCCTGCTGGCAGCACTTATTCTAGTGGTGAGTTGTAAACAAGAAAAAGAAGAACCTATGGTCGAGAATGTATTACTAGCAGAATGGGAAGGACCCTACAATGGTGTTCCCGCTTTTGACCAAATGAAAGTTGAAGATGTAAAAGAGGCCATGCTTCTGGGTATGGAACTAAATCTCAAAGATATTGACGCCATTGCCAACAATGAAGATCCTCCCACCTTCGAAAACACCATTGAAGCAATGGAACGCGCAGGTGAAGAACTGGACCGGGGCTTCGCTTATTATGGCATTCTGAGAAGCAATATGTCTACTCCTGAATTCAGGGAAATTCAAACTGAACTGGCCCCGTTATTTTCAGAGTTTCGATCTAAGATCACCCAAAACGAAAAACTGTTCCAAAGAATAAAGGCAGTATACGACGCTTCTATGGAAAATCCTTTAGCTGCGGATCAGCAGCGCGTAATAGAACTTACCTATCAGAATTTTGCCATGAATGGTGCGGAACTGGACGCGGATAAGAAAGCGCGTTACGCCGAAATAAATAAGGAACTATCCAGCTTGTATACCAAGTTCTCAAACAATGTACTGCACGACGAAGAAAACTACGTAACCTACCTGACGGAAGATCAATTAGGAGGGCTATCGGAAGGTTATATCAAATCGGCGGCTCGAACAGCAACCGATAAGGGGCAGGACGGGAAATACGCGGTAACCAATACCCGTTCTTCTATGGATCCCTTCCTCACCTACTCCACTGAGAGAGAATTACGCAAACAGGTATGGAACAACTACTATTCACGTGGAGACAATGGGGATGAATACGACAACAATGAACTGATAGCAGAAATACTGAAGTTACGTCTTGAGCGCGTGAAGCTTCTAGGTCATAACAACTATGCCGAATGGCGCCTTCAAAATAGAATGGCTAAAACTCCAGAGAATGCCATGGAATTGATGGAAGCTGTTTGGCCGGCCGCTATTGCCCGAGTTGCTGAAGAAGTTGCAGAAATGCAGGCCGTTGCTGATGCCAGGGGAGACAATATCACTATCGAGCCCTGGGATTATCGTTTTTATGCTGAATTAGTTCGGAAAGAAAAATACGACCTTGACTCGGATGAGGTAAAACAATACCTTCAATTGGACAAGCTAACGGAAGCCATGCACTATGTGGCAGGAAGGTTATTCAACTTTAATTTCGAACCGGTTCCGGAAGGTTCGGTTCCCGTATATCATGAAGATGTGAAGGTCTGGGAAGTTACCGACAAAACCACCGGGGAAAATATAGGCCTCTGGTACCTCGATCCTTATGCGAGGGAGGGAAAACGATCCGGAGCCTGGGCAAACACCTTTAGAGATTATTCTACCTTCGATGGGAAGAAAAATGTACTGGGCACCAACAATTCAAACTTTGTAAAACCGGCGCCGGGAGAGGCCCTGCTTGTTTCCTGGGACGACGCCACCACCTTCTTCCACGAATTTGGCCATGCGCTTCACTACTTCTCTTCTAATGTGAGATATCCGTCTCTTAATGGAGGTGTTAGGGATTATACCGAATTCCAGTCGCAGTTATTAGAGCGCTGGTTATCAACAGACGAGGTTATTAATACATACCTGGTTCATAGCGAAACGGGTGAACCTATGCCGGAAGAATTGATTGCGAAGATCAAAAATGCGGCTACTTTCAACCAGGGATTCTCTACTACAGAATACCTGGCCTCAGCATTGATGGACATGAAACTCCACCTGGCCGATCCTTCGAATATAGATATCGATAAATTCGAACGTGAAACACTTGCTGAAATGAATATGCCGAAGGAATTACCCATGCGCCACAGAACCCCTCATTTTGGGCACGTATTTTCGGGTGAAGGATATGCAACGGCCTACTACGGTTATATGTGGGCAGATGTACTTACTTCTGATGCAGCAGAAGCCTTTGCTGAAGCCCCGGGAGGTTTCTATGATGAAGAAATGGCCGGTAAATTAGTTGAATATTTGTTCGCTCCAAGAAACTCTATGGATCCGGCTGAAGCCTACAGACTATTCAGAGGGCGAGATGCAAAAATCGAGGCTCTGATGAGAGACAGAGGGTTTCCAGTAACTTCGGAATAGGAACATTGACAAAATAGAATCAACACATATTTTTAAGACCTGGTAGCCTAAAGCTACCGGGTCGTTTTTCTTTATTCTGAAAAATTAACAGCCGTAATCTAAGGGAAATCTACCTTTTAAAGATGAACATACATATTGAAACCGATCGGTTGATCCTAAGAGACATGGAAGAATATGACGTAGAGGGCATCTTTGCGCTGGATTCGGATCCCGATGTTCATGAATATTTAGGGAAAAATCCCATCACCACCATGGAACAAGCCAAAGAAGTGATTGATTATGTTCAGAACCAATACAAACAACATGGAATAGGGCGTTGGGCGGTGATAGACAAAAAAACCAACGATTTTATTGGCTGGTCTGGGTTAAAATTTGAAACAACAGTTAGGGAGTTTGATTATTACGACCTGGGTTACAGGTTCAGAAAAAAATACTGGGGAAAAGGAATTGCTACCGAAACAGCTATCGCATCTCTCCAATATGGTTTCGATAAACTCGAACTGGATGAAATCAGTGGAGCCGCAGACGTCGATAATATCGCATCGAATAAGATCTTACAAAAAGTAGGGCTAAGATATGTTGAAACGTTCGAATTTGAAGGTATTCCTCACCATTGGTATACGTTGAAAAGATCAGAGTGGTTGGAAATCAATTCGGATTACTAATTCCAGGCATCCTTCAGCATAATAATTCGCCATATTGAAATTATTTTCATCCTGATCTAAACAAAAGCTGTCTGCTATACGTTCCTCCGTAATAATTATCTAACAATTGTCATATTCTGTGGATTCGAATCAAATTACCTTTGACATTATAAAAAGCACGAATTATGAGAAATTTAAATAGCATTGGTCTTGATATAAAT
Organism: Aureitalea sp. L0-47; assembly: GCF_026126405.1. Taxonomy (GTDB): domain Bacteria; phylum Bacteroidota; class Bacteroidia; order Flavobacteriales; family Flavobacteriaceae; genus Pukyongia. The sequence goes on along the minus strand of NZ_JAFMTQ010000001.1, from coordinate 648,137 downwards.
AAAAGTAAAGAGTTAGCAGTCTTACTAAACGACTTACTGGCTAATTATTCTATTTTCTACCAGAATACAAGAGGTTATCATTGGAATATTAGGGGTAATAAGTTTTTTGAACTTCATCTGAAATTCGAAGAATTATACAACGATCTTTTCGTGAAAATTGACGATGTAGCCGAAAGAATACTCACACTCGGACATGTACCTCAACATAAGTACACCTTGTACCTTGACGGTTCGGGAATTCCTGAAAGCAATGAAGTATCGGACGGCACTAAAGCAATATCAGAAATTCTGGAGGCCTTTAAAATTCTTATCACCAAACAACGACAAATTCTGGATTTTGCTGCAGATATCAACGATGAAGGCACCAATGCGCAGATGAGCGATTATATCAGGGAACAAGAGAAGTTGGTATGGATGTATTCTGCCTACCTGAATGAATAAGAAGTCATACTCTTTCGGGAGGGCTTTTCGGGGAATTAGTACTTATCAAAAAACTATTTTTTCACTAGTGTATAGAAAAAATGATGGTTTGTAAGTTCATTTTATATGCCATTGATAATCGCGTTGGTATTAAAGTTTATTTATTATTAATTTTGATATTAAACATCACCTATCCAAAAAAATAATCCAACATGACCAGGAATTATATACTATTAATAGCGCTATTCATTGTCTTTGGTTGTAATGAGAATTCCAGTAAAAATGATGCTCAAAACACAATTGTAGAAGCAGAGCCCTCGGGTATTGATAATGTAGCCTACAAATGGGGAGAAATGGCGCTTCTGGCCACTGCCAACGACACAGAACGTTTTAAACCAAGGCCTACTATTACCTCACGTTACCTGGGACTGATCTTCGTTTCTGTCTTTGATGCCTGGTCCAGATACGACGATATGGCCACTCCAGTATACCTGCAGGATGTGGAGCGTCGACCTTCCGAAGAACACAACTTAAAGAACAAAGAGATCGCGATTAGTTACGCAGCCTATCGCGCGATGAACGAGTACTATTATTCGGATAAGGAACTCTTTGCAGATTTCATGAAAGAACTAGGTCTCGATCCGGAAAACGAATCCTTAGACCCAACTACTCCTGAAGGGATTGGTAATTTAGCTGCCAAGGCAGTGATTGAAGCTCGCAAGGGAGATGGAGCAAATCAATATGGAGAGGAAGAAGGCTCTATGGGAGAACCTTATTTCAATTATGTAGGTTATGAACCGGTGAATTCCGCAGATAAAAATGTGGATCCGAACCGATGGCAACCCAAGTATTTTTCTGATGGAAAAGGTGGTAGCTACGCACCCGGATGCCTCACTCCCTACTGGGACAAGGTGAAGCCTATCGCACTGCAATCCGCAGACCAGTTCCGTCCAGGACCTCCTCCGATGATAGGTTCTGAACAATTGGAGAAAGAAGTGCAGGAAGTAATCGAAATGCAGGCCAATCTCACCGACTACGAAAAAGCCCTTGTGGAATTCATGCGTGACGGGCCACAGTCAGTACAGCAGGCAGGCCACTGGCTAAAGTTTGCCCAGGATGTATCAAGACGAGATGCGCATACACTGGATGAGGATGTTAAGATGTATTTCTACAACCAGGTGGTAGCCATGGACGGATTTATAGCTTCCTGGGATTCGAAGATGTTCTACGATTACGCAAGGCCGTATGCACTGGTACATGAATACTACGAAGGACAGAAAATCAAAGCCTGGGGAGGAGAAGGAAAAGGTATGATGGATCTTGACGGAAATCAATGGAGACCTTATTCGCCGGAGACCTTCCTTTGTCCGCCATTTCCAAGTTATGTTTCGGGACACAGCACCATTAGCGGTGGTTGTGGCGAAGCACTGAAACTATGGACGGGAAGTGATGAATTCGGAGAAGAAGTAGAATTGGTCGCCGGAGCTATGACAGAACCTAACAACCTCGGTGACACGGTCACAATTAAATTCCCAACATTTACCGAAACGGCAGATATGGCGGGAATATCAAGAGTTTTAGGAGGATACCATATTCAGGCAGATAACGTGGCCGGACTACAACTTGGTAGAGATGTGGCCAGGGAAGTTTGGAAATTCTACAAAAAGCATATAGGAGAAAAGTAGAATCCTTGCTTCATAAAATATTTAGCCAACGAACTGTTGATGATTCTTTAACGGTTTTTGGTATATATTGGTGCAAACAAGCCCCTAATTTCTTAATTGATTTATAATGTAGGGCGCAATTGTTACCCAGATCAGTACAAATATCCAGAGCCTTCCTTTCAAAATATTGTAATCTTCAAATAGCCTGCTCCATGAATGACCTGCGACGTAGTGCCCGAATATAAACTCGAATATCACGGTAAACAGCAACCATAATAAACCTATTCTAAGAGTTTGGTTTGCCGATGCGGGTTCCCAAATGCTAAATAAGCCCCACATATATAATGCGAAAAGAAGTATCAAAGTAGCCGTTGACAGCTGATGCGCCTGAAGCTCACCTAATCTGCTGGCGAGGACTTTCTCACGAAATATGCCGTTCGCAATAGCTATGAATATCATGGGCACCCACGCAACTATAAATTTCCACATAGTCTTTAAATTTAACTATTAATAAAAATAATCCAGGTTTTCCAATCAAAGGCGGGTTAAAGATATGGCATTGGAGGATCTCTGTAAATAGAATTTACATTTGAAGTTAAAAACATTTGTAATACAACCCCAAGATTGGTTCAAGATTGAAAAACAACTATCTTTAAAACACATATTTAACTGAAAAGTCCAGGTCATGAAAAAAGCGTTCCTCCTACTCTTTCTAACAATTTCCATAGGAATAAATGCTCAAAGCCCAATTGGTTCATGGGAAAGTTATACCACTTCCGAAAATGGCGACAAGCTGAGAAACGTATTGATCTTCGCAGATGGCTACCAGGTGCTGAGCACTTACGATGCATCTACTGGAAAATTCATACAAACCAATGGTGGCACCTGGGAACTAAAAGGGGATATGATGACTGAAAAAGTAGAGTTTCATACCGGCAACCCGGATATGGTGGGAGAGGAAGTAAGTTTTAAAGTGGTTATTTTTGAAAATACCATTGAAATACCGGATAGCGGAATGACGCTTAGCAGGATAGACGATGGTACTCCTGGAAAGCTACAGGGAGCCTGGTTGATGTCAGGTAGAATAAGAAACGGGGAAACTCAAACTCGTGATACAAATAGGCCAAGAAAAACCATGAAGATACTTTCAGGGACTCGGTTTCAGTGGATCGCATACAATACCGAAACCAAACAATTCATGGGAACCGGTGGAGGCACCTATACAACCATTGACGGAAAATACACTGAGAACATCGAGTTCTTCTCCCGGGACGATTCGAAAGCGGGACTCAGCCTTGAGTTCAACTACGAGATGATCGACGGGAATTGGCACCATTCCGGTTTCTCAAGCAAAGGTGACCCAATGCATGAGATTTGGAGTGTTAGAAAGTGATGATCGATGGCGTCCAATATCAATTGTGCGAATGGAAGTGAAGAGTAACCGAATCAATATTTATTCATTGTACGCAAAATTTAAGTACCTTTAATTCAATCCTTAACTTTTATCTTATGAGTAAATATTTATCCATTGCCGCATTCTTTATGCTTGTAATCAATCCAAGCATAAGCTCTGTTTCCGCACAAAATATCGAGGAATATCAGGTAGTAATAAATCACGAGGAGCAATATTCTATTTGGCTTGGAAATAAGAATCCTCCCCGCGGATGGAAAGCAACAGGAATACAAGGGAACCAGGTTACATGTCAGAAGTACATAGAAGAAGTATGGACCGATATGCGGCCTTTAAGTATTCGTGAGATGGATTTGCCGGAAGACAGTATTTACTACGTGGTAATAAACCACGAAGAACAGTATTCTATCTGGCCTAAGAAACTAGCCATACCCGAAGGTTGGAGGGCTACAGATTTTAGTGGCAAACTGTACCCATGTGTAAAATACATCAAAAAGGTTTGGACAGACATGCGCCCGCTTAGTCTGCAGAACCGACGCGGCTGATGGGTAGTTCAATGGTAAACACCAAGCTACAACTGATACAAGCCAACACTACGAACGCATAGCCAAAATGAAATTCTGAGAGTTCCATGATTACTTTTAAATAAGTATTAAACAATCAAAATCTGTATCTTTCGCGCTCAAACCGAAGATCATGAAAAACCTGAGAATTCTGTTTTTAATTTGCTGTACTATTACGGTTTTTGGTATAACTAACGCACAAAGTTCAGAGGTTGAAATTCAAAACATCATTGATCGGTTCAATACTGAAGTTCCTGCGGAGCCGGGGTGCAACTACCGGGAATACCTCCTTGAAGACTGTATTTTTTCTGTAACACTCGAATGTAAAGGCAACGAATTCAAGATGTCTTTCAATCTGAATGATATCGAGCGCATGTACAAGGACAAAGCAGATATGGAAGACAACTTCGATACTTTATTTTTTGTGTGTAATAACGGAAACAATTGTATTAGCAGTAATTCAGATATGATCCCTCCTTCCCCTATCTTTCCTATCAGACTCCCGAACTATAAGTACTCAACCCTGGGGGATGATGCTATCGAGGTACTTAGTTCCATTTTAGGTAATTGTAATTAGTACTAGCGGCTTTGTGTATAAATTCAGGTTTATTATACATCCATTGAAAGTACATTCCAGGGTTTAACGCATAGTTAACGTTCTGGCCCTCAGTAAATTTGTATTTTGGGTGAAAATTTATGCTATGAAAAGAGATTTTTACCTTACCCATCGGCCTCTTGCCGATATGCACTCCGACGGAGTTAGATTTAATGAGCAACTTCTGAAAATGGCCAGGAATCACCCACAGCACTCGGAAAAACACAAAAATAATCAAAGAGGAAAAACAGAGTAAGCTGTCCACCTAATTTTCCTAATATTTCCTAAAGGGGGAATGTCTATTTATCACAATGCATACTAGGTGAAATAGATCATTCTACCTTATTAGTACATGTCAGAATCCAACCCTGGAAGAATTATTTCAGAAAGCAAATTGCTTAGGTATCAACAACCGCAACCATAACGTACATCATTATTGATAAAATGAAATCGCAATTTTTACATATTATGGTTGGTAAACTACTTTCGGAAAAAACAAAAACGAGGAGTGAACGGATTATTCTAATGATAGCGATCATTAGTTATATAGTACACCTGCTTCTCATCCTACTTGCTAACTACGATATAATCCATATCGAGTCCAAGCTTCTGAAAGATCCCATAGCGGCAATATACACACCTTTCTCATTCATATTAGTTTACGAAGTATTCCTGTTGATTTTCTTTCTTCCCAAATCGATTTCATCTTACATTGGGAAACAGTACGAAATCATTACGTTAATATTGATACGCAGGATCTTCAAGGACATTGCCAATCTCGAACTCACATCAAATTGGTTTCAAAGCTCAAGTGATTTGAAATTCATGTACGACGTAGGAACGTCTCTTATACTGTTTTTACTGATCTATTTCTTTTATAAACATCTTGCCAAAAAAACAGACCTCGCCACTCCAAATACTCCGGAAAGAAAACATAAGATTCAAAAATTCATAAACCTTAAAAGGAGTATTGCTGCGGTGCTGGTGCCTGTTCTAATTGTACTGGCAATGGTCACATTCTACAATTGGGCCGCAGCCGCATTTGATGAAAGTAAAAATGGAATTGAGACTTTTAATAATATCAACAATATCTTCTTCGACGAATTCTTCACCATTTTAATTATCGTTGATGTCCTTTTGTTGTTGGCATCCTTTTTTTATTCGGACAAGTTTCACAAGATTATTCGAAATTCGGGATTTGTGATCTCTACTATCCTGATCAAAATATCTTTCTCCGCTGAAGGACTAGTAAATAACGGATTAATAATCCTGGCGGTGTTATTCGGCTACCTAATAATGCTAATTCACAATAAATTTGAGCAGGATACAATGGCTACTTTGGATTAATTCAACCAAGATAGTCTAACCTTAGATCATTCAGGGATCAGTCGAAAAGAATTCCACTAGAAATACCATCGTGAAATGCCTTTTTCGTAACTTTCATTACTGCTTAGCGGAAGTAGTATTTATGTATTCTATTCGTAAAATAAAGAAGTAGCGAATCCTATGTTTCCAATTCAAATTACCCCATAAGCCAATGAAGAAGTTTCTTGTCCTGCAATTACGACCTGAAGATGAGGCGGCCGACAGCGAATTTGAGTCAATCCTGAAGGTAGGTAATATAGATAGGGAAAGAGCATATCGTATTCGTGTTGAACAGGAGTCGCATACCAACATTGATCTGTCTAACTACTGCGCGATCATTGCCGGTGGCAGCCCCTTTGATGTAAGTATTCCCAGAGATTCTAAAAGTGACGTACAACTGGAGGTAGAATCCTTCTTTCACAGGTTATTTGACCAAGTAGTCCCTGCCGACTTTCCTTTCCTCGGGGCCTGTTCGGGTAACGGACTCCTGGGAAGATACTGTGGCACTACAATTTCAGGCAAATATGCTGAAGACGTTGGGATTGTCCCCATCACTCTCACTGAAGAAGCACAGCACGATGACCTCCTCAAGGGTCTGCCAAAAGAATTTGGAGTCCTGGTTGGACATAAAGAAGCATGCGACCAAGTCCCTGAAAATGCGGTCTTACTTGCATCATCAAAGCAATGCCCCGTTCAGATGTTCCGCCTAAAGAACAATATCTACGCCACCCAGTTCCATCCTGAGGCAAACGCCAATGAATTTGTAATTCGAATAAGGATCTATAAGAATCACGGGTATTTCCCTCCTGAAAAAGCAGACGAATTGATCGATAACTTCAGGGGGGTTGAGACTCCTCATGCAAATCAATTACTTCAAAGGTTTGTAGAAAAATACCGATAAGACGATTTCTTCCGAAGCAAAAAAACAGCAAAGCTCTTTCCTGTCTGAAATCAATTTAATATCTTAAAATTAAACCATTAGCAATATCACCAAAACTTCTCAACCATGAGCAGAAATATAGCAGCACTATTTATAATTGGCCTTTTTATGGCCTGCAATTCTCCTTCGGAAAAAAACGAAACCGTGTCCGAAACTCCGGAAAAAGAGACCAGCGAAGTAAAAACTCCGGAAATCCCTGAAGGATTCGTAGAGATCGATTCTGAAGAAGCACGAATCGCTACCGCCCTCATGGCGGCACCGGAGGAAGATAGAGCGAACTGCACTGTCCTGGGATATAACGATGCAGGTGAATTCGTGACCTTGAAAGAGGGAACCAATGAGTTCATTTGCATTGCGGACGATCCTAATAAACAAGGTTTCAACGCAGCTTGTTATCACAAAGACCTGGAACCATTCATGGCGAGGGGAAGAGAATTGAGAAAAGAAGGAAAGTCCGGAGGTGAAGTGTTCAATATTCGGGAAGAAGAAGCTAAAGCTGGAAAGCTCGACATGGGGAAACCAGGGTCTACCTTGCATATCTATTTTGGTTCTCAGACAGTTTATAACCCTGAAACTTCCGTGGTGGCAGGTGCCAAATACCGGTATGTGGTCTATCTGCCGTTCGCAACTTCAGAGTCCACAGGGCTTCCAGAGAAACCAATTGCTCCAAATCATCCGTGGATCATGAATCCGGGGACTCATAGAGCGCATATAATGATCTCTCCCATTAACGAGGATCCGGAATAACAGCTTCCAGTATGCAGACCAGCCAGGTGCCGGATACGTTACCTCCTCTATCTCAAAGTAGCATTAATTTGTTTTCTCTTCGGTTCGAGAATTGAGCTGTTCTTTAATTATATTTAACCATGGAAACCGGGAAACAACTCGCTAAACGAATTCGGGAAGTATTCCTCGACGGTACCTGGATAGCAAATTCCAATTACACCAAGGCACTCTCAGGTCTAAGCATGGAAGAGGCCTGCAGAAAGGTCGAACAGTTAAATTCCATAGCTGCCCTTACCTTCCATGTGAATTACTACCTGGGAGGGGTGCTTAAATTTCTTAACGGCGGAACCCTGGATATAAGTGATAGCTATAGTTTTGACATGTCTCCTATTACTTCGGAAGAAGACTGGAATGGGCTGCGATTGGAGCTGAAGGATAATGCTGAAAAGTTCGCGGAGAAGGTCGACAGAATGAGCGATACCGACTTAAACCAGGTATTCGCCGACCCAAAATACGGCACCATCCGAAGAAATATCGAAGGGCTTATCGAACACTCCTATTATCACCTGGGACAAATCTCCCTCCTAAGAAAATTAATCGCCGCCTCCTAACTGAAAATCAGCTAATCCCTACTATCATAAATCATTCTTAAATAATTGATTGCCTCAAAGCACTGGGTTATTTTTGAATATGAAAAAGAAAGACCATGTGCTAATCATTGGTTCCGGTATCGGAGGATTAGGAGCCGCCGCCTTACTTGCGAAGTCCGGTCACAAGGTAACTGTCATTGAAAAGAACGACACCCTCGGTGGTCGCGCAAATATCTTCGAAAAAGACGGCTACACCTTCGACATGGGGCCATCATGGTACCTCATGCCCGATGTTTTTGAACATTATTTTTCGCTGCTGGATGAAAACATATCGGATCATCTGGATCTTGTGAAACTCTCTCCCTCCTACCGGGTATTCTTTTCGAACGACAAAGAACTTCCCGTGGTCGATATCCATTCCGACCTGGAAAAAGACCTCCCTCTGTTTGAAAAACTTGAGCCAGGTGTAAGTCCGAAACTGAAGGAATACCTCAGACGTTCCGGAGAACAATACGCCATGGCAAAACATAATTTCATGTTTCGCAACCTGGGATTTTCTATGGATTTTCTGAGTTGGAAACTCATTAAGAAGGGCATCGAACTTAATCCTTTCCAAACCATGGAATCCTACCTGAACAAATGGTTCACAAGTGACCGACTGAAAAAGATCCTGGAATACACTCTCGTCTTCCTGGGCTCCGATCCCGCCAAAACACCGGCCATGTATAACATCATGAACTTCATCGATTTCGAGATGGGAGTCTATTATCCCAAGGGTGGTATTTATGAGATCGTTAAAGCGTTAGTGCGTATTAACGAAAAACACGGAACTCAATTTATTCGTAACGCTCCGGTTAAAGCAATCGATGTTGAAGGGAAAAGGGCTGTTGGTGTGACCCTTGAAAACGGAACTAGAATCAAGGCAGACAAAGTTATATCGAACGCCGATCTGTGGTTTACTGAAACCCAACTACTGGACAAGCCGTTCCAGACCTATCCGCAACCCTACTGGGATAAGGTTGAGCTTAGTCCAAGCGCCTTCATCATGTATTTGGGTATGGACAGGAAGATAGAACTCTTAAGTCATCATAACCTACGGTTTGGCGCAGACTGGAAGCAGAATTTCACCGAGCTATTCGATCAACCCAGACTTCCGGAAGATCCAAGCTACTACATATGCAAACCCACAGAAACCGATCCGGAATTAGCACCTCCGGGTACAGACAATTTGTTTGTTCTTGTCCCAATTCCCCCAGGATTGAATCTTTCGGAAGCCGACATGACGAACTACCGACAAAAGATACTCGACATGATGAAGGTCGATCTGGAATTGCCCGATATTGAAGATTATATCGTTACCGAACGTGATTTCTGGGGTGATGACTTCCGAAGAGATTACAACGCATACAAAGGAACTGCACTTGGATTGGCTCACACGCTGAAGCAAACGGTTCGCAGACCTCGCAATCAAAGTAAAAAGGTGAAAAATCTATATTATGTGGGCGCCGGTACGAGTCCGGGAATAGGAATGCCCATCTGTCTAATATCTGCGGAATTGGTATACAAAAGAATTACAGGGATCAAGGACCCACATCCTTTGAAATCGATTTCCCGGTCTTAAAGCACCATTAAAAAGAAAAGGTAGAAGAACAATATTCCCCCTGCGAGTACATTAATCACGGGGAAATAAGTGTAATAGTTGAAAAGCTTCGTTCTGTTGAACAATGACAAAAGTATCATAGAAAGGTAAATGATTCCCAGAATAGCAGCGATGAAGCCAACATAGAAGACACCGATCATCGCCGACAGAAGAAAGGCCACAAGACAAAACCAAAGAGCTTTTCGTTCCCCTAAATAAGTAGCAAGGGTTTCAACACCTGCTTTCCTGTCTGCCTCAATATCAGGAACTGCCGAATAAGTCTGCATTCCAAAGGCCCATAGTAGCCCTCCTATTACGGCGAGCCATTCAAGGTTTGACCTTCCGGTAGCAAAATAACCGATTAACGCAGGTGAAACATAGATGATCGCAGAGAAGAGCAGATCCAGTGGTGGTTTACTTTTCGCCCTGATAGGCGGTGCCGAATAAAACAATCCTGTAAAGACGAATATCACAACGGTTAACAAGGTCGCCTTATTCACTATAAACAGCAGAGGAATAAAAGGTAGGCAGATCAACGCAATGATCAACCAGAGCCGTTTGTGGGTTACCGGCGGCAGTAACTGCTCGTATTTTGTTTTTTTATCGTTGTGGATATCCGTGTCGTAGTCGTAAATATCGTTTACCCCGTAAATGAGCAAGTTGGCAGGCAGCGAGAAGAACAGCCCGAAAGCTACAAGTAACAGCACCGTAGATTCGTCATATCCAAACGGGTTACCCGACGCGATCATCCCAACCAGGAAAGTACCAAGAACGTACATCCAAAATCTGGGTCTGGATATGAGCAAGACCTGTTTTGCCTTCAATTTCATAGCCTTACAAATGTAGGCGGATGTATTCGTTAAATCATTAGTTTTTATTTTTGTTTAACATTTTTCATTTTTATTAAACAAAGAAGGCAGATCCTAAGACCCGCCTTCGCTCTCAATTAAACACTAAATACTTAAATCATCTAAAATCGATCAAGGTTCATGACCTTGTCCCATGCCGTCATAAAATCATTCACGAAACGCTCTTTTGCATCGTCACAAGCATATACTTCCGCGATACCTCTGAGTTCCGTATTCGAACCAAAGATCAGATCTGTTCGGCTACCGGTCCACTTTACATCTCCTGTCTTGCGGTCGCGCCCTTCGAATGCCTCCTGGTTGTCGTTAACCGCACTCCAGGTTATTCCGAAGTCAAGAAGATTTGTAAAATAGTCGTTCGTTAAACTTCCTTGTCTATTAGTGAATACTCCATGCTTAGAGTTATCATAGTTTGTCCCTAACACTCTTAGTCCACCGTAAAGAACGGTCATCTCGGGCGCCGAAAGAGTAAGCAGCTGAGCACGGTCTACCAGCATATCTTCAGTAGAAGCAAGGTATGGTGTCTTTACATAGTTTCTGAAGCCATCCGCCATAGGTTCAAGGGCCGCGAAAGATTCCACATCTGTTTTCTCCTGAGAGGCATCCATACGTCCGGGGTTAAAAGGAACTGTAACCTCATGTCCGGCATTCTTAGCTGCCTGCTCCACACCTGCACATCCTCCAAGAACGATTAGATCGGCCATAGAAATTTTCTTTGGTGAATTGTTAATGTTGAATTCATCCTGAATTTTTCCCAAAGTATCCAAAACTTCAGCAAGCTGTGCAGGATTATTCACTTCCCAGTTCTTCTGAGGTTCCAATCTAATTCTACCACCATCAGCACCACCTCTCATATCCGATCCACGGAACGTAGAGGCCGAAGCCCATGCAGTCGATACCAATTGGGAAACTGTAAGTCCGGATGCCAGGATATTAGCCTTGAGTGCGGCAATATCCGCATCATTTACAAGTTCGTGATCTACTTCAGGAATTGGGTCTTGCCAGATCAATTCTTCCTGTGGCACTTCAGGTCCCAGGTAACGTTGAATTGGTCCCATGTCCCTGTGAGTAAGCTTAAACCAGGCGCGAGCGAATGCATCGGCAAACTCGTCCGGGTTTTCATAGAAATGTCGGGAAATTGGCTCGTAGATAGGATCCATTTTCAAGGCCATATCGGCTGTGGTCATCATTAAAGCCTGAGTCTTGGAAGCATCTCCGGCTCTTGGTGCCATACGTGCATTAGAATCAGCAGTTGGCGTCCATTGGTGTGCGCCGGCGGGACTCTTTGTTAATTCCCAGTCGTAGTTCAAAAGAACTTCAAAATAATCGTTGTCCCATTTTATTGGGTTTGGTGTCCATGCACCTTCAATTCCACTGGTAATAGCATCATCCAGCACACCGGTTCCGAAAGTGTTCTTCCACCCGAGGCTTTGCTCCTCGATACCAGCTCCGGCAGGCTCTCTACCTACATACTTGTCCGGGTCTGCCGCTCCGTGCGCCTTTCCGAAGGTATGTCCGCCAGCTACTAGAGCCACGGTTTCATAATCGTTCATTGCCATTCTTCCGAAAGTTTCACGGATATCAATAGCCGATTTCAATGGATCGGGATTTCCGTTCGGTCCTTCAGGGTTTACATAGATCAATCCCATTTGAACTGCTCCAAGAGGATTTTCTAATTCCCTGTCTCCGGTATATCGCTTATCTCCCAGCCATTCGGTTTCCGAACCCCAGTAGATATCTTCTTCAGGTTGCCATACATCCTCTCGTCCACCGGCAAAACCAAAAGTCTTTCCACCCATGGATTCAATGGCGCAGTTCCCGGCGAGTACCATAAGGTCTGCCCAGGAAAGTTTCTTTCCATATTTTTTCTTTACCGGCCAAAGTAAAAGACGTGCTTTATCAAGGTTACCGTTATCAGGCCAGCTATTCAATGGAGCGAATCGCTGGGTTCCTGAACCTGCTCCTCCACGACCGTCCTGGATACGATAGGTTCCTGCACTGTGCCAAGCCATACGGATAAAGAATGGTCCGTAGTGGCCATAGTCGGCAGGCCACCAATCCTGGGAGTCGGTCATAAGATCATACAGATCCTGCTTAACCGCAGCCAGGTCGAGCGATTTGAATTCTTCAGCGTAGTCGAAATCATCACCCATTGGATTTACCAATTCGGAATGCTGACGTAGAATATTAAGGTTGATCTGGTTTGGCCACCAGTCCCGGTTGGATGTTCCTCCACCGGCAGATTCTTTCATCTGTCCTCCTAGAAATGGACATTTGCTAGCGTCACTGTTTATGTCGTAAACACGACCTTGCGGTTTATTATTTTCCATGTTATGTAGTTTTAAATTTTTGTGCCTTCTCGAAAGTACTACAAAGATACGGGAGAAACTCCGGATGGTAATTCTTTCGTTTTATTTTCTTATAAGGATGGTTTATGGGTCAGTTTTCGCCTCCTATTTCAGATGGTATAATCAACATATCTCAGGATAATTGTATCTTCGGAAAACACCTTTTTAAATCCGAAGTGATCACTATGAAGACAAGATATTTTCTGGTACTTACCTTGATTGTTTGTTCCCTTTCCCGGGTCATAGCACAAGATCCATATCAATATCAGGTTCCGAAGACTTTAGAGGACGGATGGAAAACAGCCAGCCTCGAATCAAAGGCGATCGATACTACACGATTTCATATGTTGTTCAATCAACTGCGACCCGCGCCTCACAAAATGCACAGCTTCCTGCTTATTAAAGACGGCACATTGCTACTTGAAGAGTATTTCAACGATCATGATCGTAATACCCAGCATGACCTGCGTTCTGCAACAAAAAGCGTTCGATCCCTGCTCCTGGGAATTGCTTTGGACAAAGGGTATATCGAAAGTATAGACGATCCTATTTCAAAATACCTGAAAACGCACAAGGCAAAGAAGAATTTGGATCCCAGGAAGGAAGAAATCACGATCAGGCACCTCATCACCATGTCTACCGGACTCGATTGCAACGATTGGGATCAAAGTTCGGCCGGACAGGAAGACAAGGTTTATCGAAAGAAAGACTGGATCCAGTTCACGCTCAACCTGCCAATGGTGAACGATCCCGGGACGGTAGCTAACTACTGTTCCATGGGCACCATACTAATGGCCGAAATCGTTAGCCAGGCATCAGGGATGTCTATCGATGAATTTGGAGCGAAGTACTTGTTTGAACCTATGGGAATAGCAAACCTCAGCTGGGGGCATACCTCGAAAAAAGAAGTGATCCCTTCTTCCAAACGATTGTATATGACGCCAAGGGATATGGGGAAGATTGGACAATTGATTCTTAACAAGGGTGCTTGGGGTGACCAGCAAATAGTTTCAGAACAGTGGATCGAGGAATCAACTGCGGCACAAACACAGATCACAGGCATGGACTACGGTTATCAGTGGTGGAGAATTCCCTTTCGATTGCACAACATACAAACCACAGCCACTGTGGCCACTGGGAACGGCGGACAATATATCATGATCTTCGAGGAATTTAATATGGTGGCTGTTTTTACGGGTGGCGCGTACAATTCAGAAGAAGGAAAACTGCCATTTGCTATTGTTAAGGATATCATTCTCTATTCGGTAACTAAAGAAGATTAAATTGTACTAATAGGGATGATATGCCTATTGACGGATCATATGGACGATTAAAAGCGCACAACGAGCGCATGAAGGACCTTCGCCGAAGGAAGAAGGAAGGCCCGCGGTCGTTTAAATTCCTAAGATCTAAAAAAGGAGACCGCATAGAAGATGAGGGAGCCCATCCCGATATGATGCATCATCTTAAAAAGGAGCTCAGGCTCAAATCCAGGAAGCGCAGAAATCGTGAGATCATACTATTTACTGTCTCAATTATTCTGGCTGTAGTGATCGCGTATTTGTTTTCTGAATATGTATTCAGTTAAATTTGCGGTTATAGTGAAATCGAATTATCGCAATAACAGTTGGATTCATTTCACATTCCTGCGGAATGCAAAATGGTCCAAAGTAGGGGGAGCTTTACAAGAGGACGGAGCGCAAAAAAAGTGTCCAGTGGACACTTTTAGCGAACGGGCCAGACTGCCGCGTTGGCCTGTTACATAGCATTCTTTAGCAGTTGGATTCATTTCACATTCCTTCGGAATGCAAAATGGTCCAGAATTGGGGGAGCTTTACAAGAGGACGGAGCGCAAAAAAAGTGTCCAGTGGACACTTTTAGCGAACGGGCCAGACTGCCGCGTAGGCCTGTTACATAGCATTCTTTAGCAGTTGGATTCATTTCACATTCCTTCGGAATGCAAAATGGTCCAGAATTGGGGGAGCTTAACAAGAGGACGGAGCGTAAAAAAAGTGTCCAGTAAACACTTTTAGCGAACGGGCCAGACTGCCGCGCGGGCATGTAACATAGTATTCTATAACAGTTGGATTCATTTCACATTCCTTCGGAATGTAAAATGGTCCAGAATTGGGGGAGCATTACAAGGAAATCCTCGTTGCTACGCAACGCTGGATTTTTTATTTCAGAAAAATTCTGAAATCCATTCCATATTTACTGAAATAAAAAATCCGGTTTCTGTTGAAACCGGATTTCCTAGTAGCGGGGGTTGGACTCGAACCAACGACCTTCGGGTTATGAGCCCGACGAGCTACCTACTGCTCTACCCCGCGATGTGGACGGCAAAGATACAATAATTATACTTTACACAAAACCAACTTTAGATTTATTGCTCAATGCTCACGGCTTCAAAAGCAATAAGCATTCCATTTTCGAAGGTTACTCGAAGTTCGATGGGATTACAACACACCTCGCAATCTTCTACATAGGTCTGAGACTCAGAAGGGTCCAAAAGCATGGAGATCTCCTCCCAGCAATACGGACATTGAAAATAGTGTTCTTCCATTGTAAGTTAGAAAGGTACATTAAGTAACTGTCCTACCAGTTGTAGTAAACGTGCCTCGGCAGCTTTAGCGTTGTACTTAGCCGCGTTCCGAGTGGTCTGAGCATTCAAGAGATTGATCTGAGCCTGCCTGAATTCCAGGCTTGAGATCTGCCCCAACTTCAATTGTTCCCTGGATCGTTCAAAATTGTCTTTGTTCGTAAGAACATTCTGTTCCTGTAAGCCATAGATATATAAAGCATTATCGTAATCTCCCTTTGCATTGGCAAGATCCCTGTACACTTCCTGCTGGAACTGTGACTTTACCAGCTCCTGGTTTTCAATGGCGATCTTTGAATTACGTATAGTGGTGTAGGCATTACCTCCATCGAATAAATTCCACCGTAAATTCAAACCAACATTCAACGATGCTGAAGTCCGAATTGTACCGGGAAAGAAAGCCGAAGCGGGGTTTTCGGAACGATTCCAGCCATAACTACCCGAAAGCCCAACCGTTGGTAACAAGAGGCCTCTGTTTCGCTTTAACGTATAGTCAGTGATCTCAAGGTTCTTTTCCGCCTGCAGCAATCGCACATTGTTTTCTTCTACCGAAGCAACATAGGACTCCAACTCCAGCTCGTTCACGAAAGTAACAGTAGTATCTACCCTAAACGTAGTTTCCAGGTCCCTGTTCAGCAATAGGTTCAGATCGCGTTTTGCGTTCAACAATTGTTGTCGGGCGTTGAGTAAGTTGATACTATCCGTATTCACATCTACCCTGGCATTTAAGAGATCCAGCTTCCTCACCTGGCCATAATCGAATTGATATTGCGCCCTTACTTCTCTTTCCTTACTGATCTCAAGCGCAGTCTCAAGCACAGCCACATTTTCCTTCAACCTGGCAACATCGTAATAGACTACGAGCAATTGAACCGCTGTTTCCTCTATGGTTTGTCGGGCCTGGAGCTCGGATAACTGATACTGTTCTTTCAGGGATTTATAGTTGTATAATCTGCCAAGACCATCAAAGAGGGTGTAGTCCAGGTTAATACTCGCATTCAAGGCTCTTGTTTCCGCATCTTCTATTGTGATATCAGGCCGAGGATTTCCTTGATTGTCCAGCGCACCGTTAAAGTCGGTGGTCGATGTCGTATTATCATAATTCCCACCGGCTAGTCCGAAGAGTGTTGGCAGGTAACCCGAATTCAGTATCCCGGCATTGTTTTCGGCAATATTTACATTGTTCCTGGCAATTTGAACCGAGAAGTTATTTTCCAGCATCAAGGCAATTGCATCTTCCTTATCGAGTAATTCAACCATATCCTCCTGCCCGAAGGAACGTCCACTGAACATCAGGATCACAGCCACTATATAAAACAGGAACTTTCTCATGAGGCCTCTTTTGAATTCGTTTCTATCCTATCATCCTTATCAGAGCCATAGGTTTCTTCTTCCTTCTGTTCCATAATAGCCCTTTCAACTTCCTCTTTACTTACTTTTTTACCAGTGATCAACCACTTTACATTCACCTTTAGGTTGTTGTTTACAGATAAAAATAAGGGTAGCATTAACAACGTCAATAATGTGGCAAAACCAATACCGTAGGCAATGGAAATGGCCATTGGTTTCAGGAACTGTGCTTGTCGGCTCTTCTCGAAGATCAATGGAGTTAAACCTGCAATAGTTGTAAGCGAGGTCAGGAAAATAGCCCTAAACCTTGACTTACCCGCCGCGTAAATGGCATCGTCAAAACTCATACCTTCTCTTAGGTTTATGTTGAATTTACCTATGAGTACCAAACCATCGTTCACCATAATACCAATGAGGGCAATAATACCTAACATGGAGAGTATGTTGATTGGGAACCCGTGGAACCAATGTCCCCAGGATACTGCGGTTAGGCTAAACGGCACCAATAATATTAAGAGCAGTGGCTGAGAATAGCTTCGGAATGTAAAGGCGATCACGATGTAGATCAATAGTAAGGCGGTTAACCCTACAGGCTTCAAACTACTTGTTAGTTTACCTGCTTCCCGGTTCTGCCCTTCAAACGACGGGCTCACCGTCGGGTACTTTGAAAGGATCTCAGGCATCACCACAGTGCGGATATCATTCATGATCTCTGTTGAACTGTCATTCTGCGGGTCCTTCAGGTCGGCAGAGATCTGTATCTCTCGCCTACCCTCCAGGTGGTTGATAGCCACATCACCCCTCTCGATTGAGTATTCGGCAATCTCGTTCAAAGGAATACGCGAACCGGCAGGAGTGGTGATTCTCATATTGTCCAGGCTCTTGATGGAAGAGCGATTCGGACGGTCATACCGAACCCACACCCTTATCTCATCCTGTCCTCGTTGAAAACGTTGCGCCTGCACCCCGAAAAATGCCGATCGCACCTCAGCCATCACATCACGAAGGTTGAGTCCGAGTAAATAGGCGTTCTCTTTTAGTTCCAGCCTGATTTCCTTGATCCCTGCCGGATCATTGTCGGTAACATCCTTAAGTTGCGGATTGCTTACCATTTCTCGTTTCAATTCGTCCTTGGCTGCCTTGAGTTCGGCTATGTTATTACCCAGTAGCGAAACCGATACCGGCCGGCCACCAAAATTACCTCCACTTCCAAAGATGAGTGTTTCGGCACCAAATACAGGTCCTACCTTCTCACGGAGCCGTGATGATACAACATTTGAGGTAACCTCATCCGGGCGCTCTTCACCGGGAAGCAGGTTAATATTGAGACTCGCATTGGAGGAACCCGGGCCAACAATTTTGATGATATTCTCAACAAGCATCTTGTCTTCTCCCTCAATATATTCTTCCGTGAGTTCCTCGTTAACTTCCCAGGCCTTTTGTTCGATAAAGGAAATGATACTGTCTGTTACAAACTCATTAGTCCCGTTAGGCATTGCAAGGGTTACTGAAACCCGGTCGCTGGCGATCTGTGGAAAGAATGATGTTCGAACGATCCCTCCTCCGATACTTCCGAAAGTGAGCACCAGGGCCATCACGAAGAAGGAAAAAGTAAGTAGCTTATACTTCAGGGTGAACTTCAGTGCTGGTCCGTACCATTTCTCACGCATATAGCGCATAATTCGATCTCCAAAAGCGTTCACCTGTCTGAGCTTGCTGAACAGTTTCGCAATTTGCGTTTTGGGCTTGGTCTGCTTATGAAGTGCCTTGGAGTGCGCCAGGTGAGCCGGTAAAATTATGAGTGCTTCAACCAGGGAAATCGACAATGTGAGGATCACAACCACAGAAACCTCCCCGAAGAAATCCCCTATCCTACCATCCAGGAACAGAAATATTCCAAAGGCAATGAGGGTTGTAATGATCGCGGAAACAATAGGAGGCATTACTTCCAGGGTACCATCGATGGCAGCCTGAATTGGCGACTTCCCTTTTTCGTAGTGCTGGTAGATATTTTCGGCAATAACAATTCCGTCATCCACCAGTATACCGATCACAATGATCATCCCGAACAGGGAAAGCACGTTAATAGTAACATTGAAATAGGGTGCGAACATGAACATTCCAAGAAAGGCTACTATCAGACCAAAGGCTACCCAGAACGCCAGTCTTGAATTCAGAAATAATGAAAGAAAGAAAAGTACCAGGACAATCCCGGCAAATGCATTCTCCGCGAGTAATCTTGTACGCTGCGTAAGTGTCTTGGAGGAATCGCTTACAACATTTAACTGAACATTGTTGTACTTGGCATTGAAGTCCTCCATGTAATCCTTCACACTTTGTGCTGAAGTAATCAGGTCCTCATTGTTAGTACTTGTGATCACAATGTTCACCGAGAGATCTCCGTTGAAATAATTCGCATTCGGAGTCTCTGAAAACCTATCCCGAATAATAGCGACATCTTTGAGTCGGACAGTCTGCCCGGTATTCGTCGCCCTAACAATGATATTCGAAAGCTCATCACCGTAGTAAGACCGGTTATTAGCGCGTATCAGGTATTCTTCTTCTGCGGTCTTAATGGTTCCGCCGGTGGTTAAGATATTCGCCCGGCTGACTGCCTGCGACACTTCAGCAAAAGTAAGGTCGTAGGCAAGCAAACTGTTTTCATTTACAGCGATCTCAATCTCCTCATCCGGATAGCCATTAATCCCGATCTGACTAATACCCGGAATGGCCCGAAGGTCGTTCTCCACCTGTCTACCGATCTGTTTTAAGGTTGCCAGCGGAATGTTCTCACCACTAATGGTAAACTCTATCGTTTGCCGGATCGCCTCCTGCTTAGCTACGATCAAGGGCTCCATGCCCGTAGGAAATGTCGGCACCCTGTCAACGGCATTCTTCACTTCGAGGAGCATAAAATCAATATCCTCGCCCTTTTCGATCTCGACATTAATTGTTCCGCTGTTCTCCCTGGATACCGAAGTCACTCTGTCGATACCCTTCAGACCTTTGAGGTTGTCTTCGATCTTAAGCACGATCCCTTCCTCGATCTCCTGGGGAGAGGCTCCGGGATATACGATATTTATACTGATATTCTTGGAATCAACTAACGGGAAGAAGGAAGATTTTAACGATAAAGCTCCGGCTATTCCCAGAACAAAGAATGCCAGAACGATCACATTTACCGCAACATGATACTTTATGAAGTATGAAATTATCTTTCTCATTCTGATCCTTCAGGCTTAGTGGTTTCACTGGATTCCTTGAATATTTTCACTAACATACCTTCGTATGCTCCGGGAACTGTGCGGTTAAGAATTACCGTTCCATCGGGTATATCCTTAAGCACCACGGTTTCTTCGGAAAAGAACACAGGCCGAACCTTTAAGCGATCGAGTAATGTATCCTTCACCACGAACACAAAATTATCAGCCTGCAACAGGCTTCGATTCATGGAAAACGCATCCGGTTCTTCCCTCGCCTCCAATAGAGCTTCCAGGTACATTCCTTCTCGTAACAAGGGATCGCTCACCTCGATAAAGGCGTCTATAGTTTGTGAATTCACATCTACATTCCCATTGATTCGGCTCACTATTCCGGTATATTCTTTTTCACCGTCGATACTGCTTAGGGTTACTTGTTTTCCTAGCTCCAGTAAATTGGCGTAGGTTTTGCTTACTGCCACGGCCAGCTCATAAACATTGGTGTCGATATATTCACCCAGTTTTTGTCCTGAACGTACCAAAGAACCTTCGGTGACTAATGCTTCGGTAAGAATTCCATCGAAGGGCGCCGAAATACGGAACTTCACCAGGCGCTGTTCCAGGTTTTTAATGTTGTAATAGGTAGTAACTATATTCCTGCCGTTAATGAAATATTTTTCCTTTTCCGAAGAGAATTCAGGCAGCGGAGGAAGTGTTCTATTTACATCGAAGGCATCCAGGTATCGTTGCCAATGCTCGAAAGCTTCGGGATAATCAAGTTTGAGATCCGGCATGATGGAGGCGATTTGGTTGTAGAGCCCGCTCCTTTGAGAGACCACACTAGCATTGAACTCGGCACTATTCATACGAAGCAAAGCCTCACCTTTTCGATATTTCTGCCCCGCCCTGAATAACTTGGAACCCTGTAAGAGGACCCCTTGAACTTCAGAATACAATTCCACGCGTCGTTTCGCCACAAGATTACCATTGGCTTTAATTGTGATCGGAACCGTGCTGTTCACCACCGTGTCAACAAAGACGGTCTTCACAATTTTCTCAGGAGCCGGTCTCTTGCGTTGGTTGCTGTTTATTATTAATCTGGCAAGGAAAAAGGATGCAATGATAAATACAATCCCTAGGATCGAAAGTATAGTTTTACGCATGCGGTTGTGGGTTAGCTTGCTATTTATCCACAAAGCTATAACTATGCGCTAGTCGGTACAGTTAAAAAAGTCATAAATTCAAGAGTATTCCTCCAGGGTTTCCGATAGGGTTTCCCACTCTTCCAGTAGTGAATTCAACTTTTCCTTCTTTGCCTGGTATTCATCAAAGAAATTCGGTTGAGCGATGGTCTGCTCGTAATTTATCTGCAATTCCACATCGATCTCCTTTATCTCCCTTTCCAGCATGTTGATGTTACTCTCCACCTTACTCAATTTATTCTGAAGGGACTTTCGCTTTTTTTGTTGTTCGTAGTCTTGTTTCCCACCTGAGATCTTTTCTTTTTTCTGAACGTTCTCTTCGGAACGCTTTTCAGCCTCCCTGAGATTCAACAAATTACGCTGCTCCAGGAAGAAATCGATATCACCCAGGTATTCTTTGATCTTCCGATCTTTGAACTCATACACCTTGTTGCTCAACCCCTGCAGGAATTCACGGTCGTGAGAAACAAGTATCAACGTACCTTCAAACTGCTTTAAAGCGTCTTTGAGGACGTTCTTGGACTTCATATCAAGGTGATTGGTGGGTTCGTCCATTACCAATACGTTGAAAGGCTGAAGTAAAAGCTTTGCGAGAGCGAGTCGGTTGCGTTCTCCACCCGATAGCACCCGAACGTATTTATGTACATCATCCCCACGGAATAAAAATGCTCCTAATATATCCCGAACTCGAGGCCGGGTCTTTTCATCTGCCGCATCCAGCATGGTATCCTCTACGGTTTTACTACCATCCAGATAATCCACCTGGTTCTGGGCAAAATAACCAAGCTGCACATTATGGCCTGCTTTCATGGATCCTTGGTGTTCAATATCGCCAACCAGTATCTTTGCGAGAGTGGATTTTCCCTGGCCATTCTGACCAACAAAAGCAATCTTACTTCCCCGCTCGACAAAAAGGTGGATGCCTGATAACACATGATTATCACCATAGCTCTTAGAGATATTATCCGCCTCCAGTACTACTTTCCCGGGTGTTACTGAAACCGGAAAGCGAACGCTCATCACAGAATTATCATCCTCATCTACTTCAATGCGGTCCATGCGGTCCAGTTTCTTGATGAGGGACTGGGCCATAGTCGCCTTACTGGCTTTAGCTCGGAACTTTTCGATAAGTTTTTCGGTTTGCTCGATCTGTTTCTGTTGATTCTTCTGGGTAGCCAGTTGCTGTTCACGCAACTCAGCTCTCAGTGCCAGGTAGTTTGAATACGGCTTATTGTAATCGTAAATCCTCCCCAGTGAGATCTCGATGGTCCTGTTGGTGATGTTATCCAGGAACATTCGGTCGTGTGAAACCAGCATCACTACCCCGGAGTAGTTCTTTAAAAATTCCTCTAACCACAATATCGATTCGATGTCCAGGTGATTCGTGGGCTCATCCAGTAGCAGAACATCGTTGTTTTGAAGCAATAATTTAGCCAGCTCAATTCTCATGCGCCATCCGCCAGAAAATGTGTCGGTTGGCATATCAAAGTCTTTCCGAACAAATCCCAGCCCTTTCAAAATTCGTTCTGTATCTCCCTGGTAATTATATCCACCATGGATCTCGTACTGATGCTGAATCTCGTTCATATCCACCATCAACTGGTGATAGGCCTCACTTTCATAATCGGTGCGCTCGGCCATTTCATGGGTGATCACTTCCAATCGCTTCTCGAGTTCCTTTAACTCGGTAAAAGCTTCATAGGCCTCGTCAAGCACAGTTCTGCCCTTCACAAAATCGATGTCCTGTTTTAAGAAACCAACGCTGACCTCTTTGTCGGTTGCAATCTGACCTTCGTCGTATTCCTGTTCCCCGGCCAGTATGCGTAGTAGCGTAGATTTTCCGGCTCCATTCTTTCCCACGAGTCCTATACGGTCACCGGGGGTAAGCTGAAAGGTGATGCCTTCAAAAAGGTAATCTCCCTGGAAGGATACCGACAAGTTATGGACGTTGATCATTTTGTAACAATTGTAACAATCGAATTGTGCAAAGATGCTTAATTTTGTTTCAGAAAAAAAATGAATGAAGGGAACGAAATTATATAGTATTATAAAGGGTAAATGCCCGGTTTGTCATACGGGAAACCTTTATACCAGCAAAAACCCCTATTCTTTTTCTTCAACCTTGAAGATGCCTGAACGCTGTCCGCATTGCGATACCAAATTTAAGATAGAACCATCTTTTTTCTACGGCTCCATGTATGTGAGCTATGCAGTTGGGGTAGCCATTGCCGTTGCTACTTTCGTTATTGCATTCTTTCTATTGGATCTGGGCAGGCTAAACACATTCCTGGCAATAGCCGGGGTGCAAATTGTATTGCTTCCAGTGATCCTAAGACTTTCGAGGAATATATGGATCAATCTCTTCTTCAAATACGATAGCGAGAAAGCAGCTTAGTTCAGGAATCGTTGAACTTCTACTTCCTTTGGAAGTGGATCTCCGGTATCAATATGTTCAAATAACCATTCAGATAACAGCGGCGCCATGAGCAATCCGCGTGTACCCAAGCCATTCAGGAAGTACATATTGTTGTTCTCAATCGATCCAAGGATTGGCCTCCTGTCCTTCACAGTGGGTCGCATGCCTGCTATTTGATCGACTACCTCAAAATCACAACTAATCATTTTCGCAATGGCTCCTAGCATTTTTTGTTTCCCTTCGGAACTAGTCTCAAATGAGAAATCCCCGTGGGCAAAGGTAGCCCCAACCTGGTAGACATCGTCCTTCAGAGGGATCATGAAAAAAGGCCCTTTCAGAATGGATTCGCATTTGAGTTTTGGCGCCCTAATAAACAAATATTCCCCTTTTTTAGGGATGAGACAATCCATAGTGAAAAACGGATTCCTAATGACGGCGGCGCCTTCAGAAAAAATGATTCGATTCGCTGAATATCCGTTGAGTTCAAATCCGCCATTTTCGGTCACTATACTGCTATGTTCAAATTCATCTGAAACCAAACAACCCTTTCGTTCAAGGTATTCCCGGTAAGTCTTTAAAAGAAGATCGGTATCGATCCTGAATGAATTCAGTACTTCTCCCATTCCATGTTTAGCGATGATGGAAATGTTTGTATTCTGAATTATTTCTGAAGATAGAAAGGACTCAAGAACAGGAGAATCACCGGCTACGAACCAATCGTTCTGCTCTTCTGCCGAATTAAAGATGCGTCGAACCCTAATATCTGAAACCAATGACACATTTAGTTTGCGCTCCAATACCGAATAAAACGGCCTGGCTTTCTCGTAAAAAGATTCGGCTTTCCATGCAGGGTTGAACCGTTTGAGTACTACTGGGTTCACAACACCACCGGCCACAGACGTAGCTGTATTCTTGCCACTATCGTAAACAACAAAGTACTTACCCCTGGCTTCTAACTGCTCGCAGACCGAAATACCTGCAATACCGAGTCCGACGATTATATAGTCTACCTTTTTCAATCTGTGTTATTGATTGTAATAAAGATAGGGAAAAGTCGGAAGTCGGAAGTCAGAAGTCAGAAGTCGGAAGTCAGAAGTTGAATCAACGATTTCTCCGTCCGGTGTCGGATGTTCGGTAATCATAGTCAACCAATCTAAGATTCAAGGAGCGGGGCGATACAAAGAACGGAGTGATACTAATATCTCGTTGTAAGAGTCGAAAGTAGAAAGTCGGAAGTTTGGTGTTTGGAGCTTATTTGAGAATTGAAATTTGAAATTTGAGATTTAAAGAAGGAAGAGTCTCCTTCGCACAAGGCTTCTGAGACTGCAGAAAAAACCCTCCGCAGCTCGATCTACGGAGGGTCAAAATACCTATAAATGTAAATTTTGAACTAAATTAATAGTTCCACAAATCAATCTCGATATTTCTGATTTGTTCTTTAATTCGATCCGACTCCAGTAATTGCATCAACGCGTTATCGTTAATGTAATCATTAACAGAGCGGTCTCCCTGAACATTATCCTGCTTGTAGATAAGTCCGTTGAAACGACGCGAATTCAGTAAATGATCGAAGGAGATCGGTTGTGAAGTATTCCTTCTGTTAAAGGCCTTGGCGTTGTGAAGTGCTTCACGCGCACCAGGGAACCATACCCAGAAAAGTTCTACTTTACTATCGATGTTATCGTCTGGAAAAGCTTTAGAACGTGCTTCATTAGCAACGGGACAAATACCAAGTAGACGGTACTTTAATTCACCCTGACGCTTGTCAAGGTACCAAAGTCCGCGTACTCTCCATTCTTCCACATCGCCTGCATCAAGAGAAAACTTACGAATGTATTCTTCATCCACTGTACCTTCCGCATTAAATTGATCGATACCAAAATCGGTTGTATCACTATACACTAATGATGCTTCGATATCTTTCAAAGTACGCTTTTCAGTAAAATAGGAATCGGCATACACGTGATCGATGTTACCATTCTTGATGTTCTTAACAAGCACATCGTATAACGAACGACGTTCGGGACCAATGTTGTTTGTGTCTATAGGATAGTACAGAGGGAAGTTCACTCGCTCATCAAGGTCGATGATCTCCCAAACTGCTCTTGACCACAAAACATCACGCTCGTCCGTATACCCGTAAGGCAGTGGCTCGTCATTGTCATAGGCAATCTGCGCTTCCGTCTTCTTACCCATGTCTTCTGGGTTTTTGGCATTGAGCACGTTCAACTGCGCATTTGCAGAAGCGCTACCCAACATAAGGCCTAAACCACATAAAACAACATTCTTAAAGCTCATATTCTAATTTTTAATCTTCTTAGTTTGTCAACTCGATACAAACCGGAGAGATCTTCTTCAGTTTATACCCTGAGTTATTTGCAATATTTGCAGTTACGTCAAATATCTGAACGGTCTCACCTCTTTTCGCTCTTCTAAGAGCGCTCTTTGCCTGAGTGTTCATTTTTCTACCAGATACTACTACGGTTGGTTGTCCAGACACTTTGAATTTGAATCCGGTAACGTTCAGGTTAATATCGAAATCGAAATCAGGCAGAATAGCACCTACACTAGCGATCTCAAGACCCTGACGTTGCATACGAACACAACCTCCGTTTCCATCCTCACCACGGATAGTACCCGTTGGACGAGGAATATCTTTGATACGGAAGGTAGACGTTGTATTAACGGACTGGCCATCGGGCAAAGTACCTCTTGCGTTGATAGCAACCTCACGGCCACCACCAGGACGCATTACGTACTTACTTCCTGAAACTTTGGATAGACCTGTTCCGGATGCACTTACTTTATTATCTGGGATACCTGGAATGGAAACCGTCATTGGGTTTTCAACACCGCGATATACAACATTCATTTTATCTGCAGAGATAACCGCTGCATTTGGCTTAGAGATAGTAGCGAAGCCTGTTTCTACAGGAACTTCTGTCTCATCACCTTCTTCACCATAGTATAATGTACCTTCAATTTTGTGGTCACCAGGACTACCGGCTCCTACTTTAAGAATGATACGTCCACCCTGTATGGTATAGTCTTTATCTCTTTCCAGTTTACGTCCGTCAAGAGTTAGTTCTTCTCTTTTCGGAACTGTATTTGGATCCACACGTCCAAGGATGATAGAACCATCAAAGGTTTCACCCGGATAGAATGCGGTTTTCTTAACTGTCATAAACGACTCGTAGTTCTTTAGTGCCAATGCTTCGGTTTGTACACCGGATAGCATCTTACCAAGTAATTCGCTCTTCGTCGTCTTGATATCTGCCTGGATCTGTGTTAGCTTCGTTTTAGAAGCAATTAACGGGAATCCTTCAAAGTTGTAGTTGATCCAATCAATCTTCTTACCATCGCGGTTTGTCTCAGGGGCAGTTGAGAAGTTTGTCTCGATTGATTGTCTTACATCCGGATATAAAGAATCTCCAAGAATCGCAATCATTCGTTCGCGATAATTATCGATTTTATCAATGAATTCCTGACCTTCAGCTTTTAGGTTACTTCCCTGGAAGAAACGTCTGTCTAGGAAGTCAGGCTTGTCCTGAACTTCATAGTCGGTTCTGTCATCCGCAGGAATAGTTTCCATCATTTGATTCTTGAGGTCCTCAAGATAGCTGTCAAGCTCTGCAGATGCGGCGGTCACCTCATCGGCTTTAGATTTTAGAGCAGCGTATTGTTCGGGAGCATCAGTTGCCTTAGTTGCCAGGCTCTCCATAAAGGCTGAGTTTCTGGCTGTTGTAGCAACATTACTCTCCTCGATCTTCTTGTCTAGCAGTCCGAAGGCAGATAATACCTCTTTGGACATATTTAGCGCAAGCATCGCGATGAAAACCAGATACATCAGGTTAATCATCTTTTGCCGGGGGGATAGTTTTCCTTGTGCCATTTTTAAATCGGTTAAAGATTAATAATTGGTTTGGAAAACCTTAGTTTCTTCCTCCCATTGCTGTAAGCATACCACCGTACACACCGTTCAATGAAGACAGGTTTGTAGCAAGGTGCTCCATTTGAGCTTTTAGTTGCTCTGCGTTCTCAACAACTCTTTCGTTCACTTCGGCCTGACGGCTGGTAGATTCTACCTGAACTTTGTAAAGGCTGTTCAATGATTCCATTTGAGCGGCAGCAAGTGCCATTTCTTCGCTATACTTTTTAGTTGAATTCATAGCTTCGGCGGTAGGGGCCATACTCTTGGCAGCTCCTTCAAAAGAACGGATACTGTCTCCAAGGCTACTCATCAATTCAGAATCGATTTTCGCACCTTTCAGCATTTCGTCTAGTTTCTTAGAAAGTAGACCTTCAGCGTCTTGAGGCTGCTCTTTTTTATCTTTTCCTTTCATTTTTCCTCCTGCCAATTCAGGATATACAAGTGACCAATCGAGGTCGTCTTCTACCGGTTCGAAAGCTGAGATTGCGAAAATAATCGCCTCAGTGATAAGACCGATGGCTAGTAATAGTCCACCGTTAAGGGGACCTATTTCCCAGTGAAGAATTTTAAATAGCGCTCCCAAGATTACAATAGAAGCACCCAGCCCGTAGGCCATGTTAAACAGTTTTTTAGATGATTTAGACTGTGCCATAATACTATAGTTAAAGTTAAGTTAAGTTAAATGTTTTGATAGCACGGATTTAGCCCCAACTTAGCGAGCGTCTCCGAAGTTTTGGTTCAAAACTACATCAGTACCCATGTAATCCTGTACGGTTCGAAAACCGATATAGCTACGAGCTGAGTCTGCGTATTCGTAGTCACGGGTACTCACCTGAAGGAAGTATGCAACATCCTTCCAGGATCCACCGCGAACCACTTTACGCATGTTCTCGTCATCGTTAACATTAGGATTCATAGTTGAAGTGTAGTTGTAAGATGCAGGATCGTAAGAGGAAGCGACCCACTCGGAAACATTACCCGCCATATTGTACAGGTTGTAATCGTTTGGTTCGTACGCATCTGCTTCTACGGTATAAAGAGCCTGGTCCGCAGCATAATCACCACGAAGCGGCTTAAAGTTCGCAAGGAAACATCCCCTGTCGTTCTTAGCATAAGGCCCTCCCCATGGGAAAGTAGCCGATTCCAGACCACCACGTGCAGCGTATTCCCACTCAGCTTCGCCAGGAAGACGGAAGGAGTTTACGAAATTACGTCTACGTGATTTCTGGTATGAATTCTTGTAAAGAGTTCTCCAGGCGCAAAAGGCTTTTGCCTGCTTCCAGTTCACTCCTACTACAGGATAATCTCCATAAGCCTGATGCCAGAAATAATCATTGTGCATAGGCTCGTTATATGAATAGTTGAAATCTTTGATCCAAACGGTAGTATCCGGATAGATATTGATCTCTTCTTTCTTAATAAAGTCTTTTCTTCTTTGATCTTTTGCTCTTGCAGCAGCCTGAATGTCCATATATGTATACTGGAACTTCAGCTTGCTCACATCAATGGTGCGCTGTCCGTTATAAGCTTCTTCCGAAGGGATATACATAGTATCCATTACTTCTGAATAGTACTCATCCGGATATTCCGAAGTATCCCAGATAATATCTACGTCACGGTTGATCTTTCTACCTGCGTAGAAATCCTCCCCAAAGCCATAGTAGTTATCGTACATATACTGTTCGTAAGGCGTCATTTCTTCGTTCTCCTGGTCGACAAAGGCAAACTCTCCGATACCACCATCACCTGGTGTTGCACCCACCTCATCAGCCAAAATAGCTAATTTAAGGCGCACCGTGGAGTCACGTACCCATTCTACGAATTGTCTGTACTCTGAATTTGTGATTTCCGTCTCGTCCATGTAAAAGGAACGTACGGTAACGGTTTTGGTCGGGGCATCGTTAACAGCTACGAAATCGTCATCCGACTTACCCATAATGAAAGCACCACCTGGGATAAGCGTCATTCCGTAAGGTTTTTGAGGATACCATTTCTTGCCTTTCGCTCCTACAAGTTCTCCTCTGTCTCCGGAGTTACAACTGTATAGAAAGGCAATTATCGCAGCGAATGCAATTAGCTTCTTCATAGGTATTTAGGTTAAATTTTCGAGATTCAAGGGCGTAAACCTATTTATAAAATTTTAAAAAAACAACAATTTTCTTAAAAAAACCCGAGAACCCAGTTTTACTTAGTTTGTTGGATTATACCTCATTCTTTCGGCGGGCTTTATACCACCGTTCAGGAATTTCCTGGTTCGTTGCACTCAAATATTCGCCATAAGTGCAAGGTAATAACGTTCTTCTTTTTAATTTATTATTAACATTCGAAATAAATGGTAATTCTATCCACCAACGTCCGGTCTTAATGCTCTTTTTGAACACCAGCACCTCGTCGTCTATCGGGACCTTGTATGTAGTATATTCATTGTCATTGCTGAAATCTTCATCCGCAATTCGGAAATTAACTCCTTCAATGAAATACCAGATCATCTGCGCCACCAGCATTGCACCGCTTTCGGCATCTTTGTAGTCTTTCAGTTCATACACTCCGAAAGAACTCACCCGATTACTGATTCCCGCATAACGGGTTATCGCGCAAATTTCCCTTCCGTCGAAACCATTGGGGCTCTTGTTGTTCTTATAACTCAATTCGGAACTTTTTATTGCAGAAACATCCACCATCACAATATCTGCGTCACGCATAATCGGCTCCACAACGGTAATATCGGCCGTCACTTCTCCCAGTCGGTATGCATCGAAATACAATTTCTCCATCAACCCGATCTCCGCAGGAGCATTATAGTACGACTGATAACCTAAAGAACTGTAATTAAATAGATTATACGGCTTATCAACGATAACTTTACCTACATACGACTTGTTCGAGATTGGCTTTTCGGCATCACCCAGGTCGAAATTTGTGTCCACGTTCACCATATTCACCATATTCCCAAGGGTATCGTAGGCTCTGTATTGGGCATAAGCTACATCCTGGCTGCCTCCTAACACTAAAGGTATGATGTTTTTCTTCAGAAGGGCTTCCACAACTGTGCGAACGGCAAAATAGGTATCTTCTACTGTGGCGCCCTTTTCAATATCTCCAAGATCCACAATATCGTGGTTCCAGTTTCCCGGGTACAGACCGTAAAGCGCCTTCCTGAAAGCATCGAAGGAGATCTCATTGCCCATGAAATCAACATCATTCCGGTTTTCGAGTACACCCAAAATAGCAAAGCCCGCCTTTTCAATAGATGGCAGCGAGCCTTTTTCAGAATGTATTTTTATTTGCTTTCCTAAAACTCCATCGGGTAAAACTTCACGATGAGCCAAAACATGCTTAGAAATGGGAGAAAGAAATTCTATCATTTTTTCTTAGTGGTGGTTTTCTTCTTTCGCTTAGTTTTCTTGGGTGCTTTCTTTTCCAATAGATCTTTAGCCTGGTCCAGGGTGATCTTATCGGCCTTGGTAGTCTTAGGAAGCTCCACCTTGGTTTTACCTTTAATAAGGTTAAACCTTCCCCATCGGGCCTTTTCAATCCTAATACCTTCGTCCGGCCATTCGTTTACCAGCTTATCGATCTCTTTCTGCTTCTTAAGTTCTATAAGCTCTATGATATCTGCTTCGGAAAGATCATCGAAATCGTACTTCTTGTTCACGTTAATGAACATATTGTTCCATTTGATGAAAGGTCCGAATCGCCCCTTCCCTTTCTGAACGGGTAAACCTTCATACATATATATAGGTGCATCCGCCTTATTCTTCTCATCGATCATCCTTTTTGCATCATCCATGGTCACATCCAGGGGATCCATACCTTTAGGTAATGAGATGAATTTTTTTCCGAATCGAACATAAGGGCCGTAACGACCATTGTTCACTTCTATTTCTTCCCCTTCGTACACCCCAAGTGTCTTCGGAAGTTTGAACAGATCAAGGACTTCTTCAAAGGTAACAAGGTGCAGTTGCTGGTCTGGTCGAAGGCTGGCAAATTTCTTTTCCTCATCGTCGGGTCCACCAATCTGTGCCATAGGCCCATATTTACCAAGACGCACAAGTATGGTTTTACCCGTCTCCGGATCCTCACCAAGTATACGCTCTCCACTTTCGCGCTCAGCATTCTCCTGAACATCCTCAACGTTTGGATGGAATTTCTCATAGAACTCCCTCATCATCTCCGTCCACTCCTCCTTGCCATCGGCTATATCATCGAAGTCTGCCTCTACTTTTGCCGTGAAGTTATAATCCAGAATATATCCGAAATGATCCACAAGGAAATCGTTCACGATCATTCCTATGTCTGTTGGAACCAGTTTCCCCTTATCACTTCCAACGGTTTCCTTTAAGGTTTTATCTTTTATTGTTTCATTCTCCAGCGTGAGCTGTAAATACTTTCGTTCCACACCCTCTACCGTTCCTTTTTCAACATAATTCCTGCTGATAATGGTCGAGATCGTAGGTGCATAGGTAGATGGACGACCAATGCCCAACTCCTCAAGCTGCTTCACCAGTGAAGCTTCCGTAAAGCGGTAGGCAGGTCTTGTATAGCGTTGTGTAGCCGTGATGTATTGGTTCGTAAGGGGATCGCCTACCACCAGTTTCGGTAGCATTCCGTCCTGCTCCTCATCTTCCAGATCGGTTCCTTCAAGGTACACTTTCAGAAAACCGTCAAATTTTATCATTTCCCCATTCGCGGCAAATTGTTCGGAAACGGGCTTTGAAGATTGAATCCCGATCTTTACATTGGTGCGCTCCAACTGTGCATCGCTCATCTGGGATGCAATGGTTCGTTTCCAGATCAGGTCGTACAATCGCATCTGGTCGCGATCACCGTCTATGGATGGTCGGGACATATCAGTTGGCCTTATCGCTTCGTGCGCTTCCTGGGCACCTTTGGATTTACCTTTATAGTTACGCGGATTACTGTATTCACTTCCGAACGAGTGTTCAATGGCTTCCTGGGCCGCATTTCTTGCTTCCTGCGACAAGTTCACACTATCGGTACGCATGTAGGTAATGAGTCCCGCCTCATATAAGCGCTGGGCGATCGTCATTGTTTTTCCTACTGAAAAATATAATTTTCTTGAAGCTTCCTGCTGAAGTGTAGAAGTGGTAAATGGTGGTGCAGGAGATTTCTTTGCTGGTTTTTTAACCAGGTCTGCCACCGAATAAGTAGCATTGATGTTCTTCTGAAGGAATTCCCTGGCGGCTTCTTCCGTTTCGAAATTCTTCGGAAGCTTTGCTTTGAATTTACTACCATTCGAAGTGATAAACTCAGCATCGATCCTGTAAGACGCTTTTGGAACAAACGACTCGATCTCGCGCTCTCGTTCCACGATCAAACGAACCGCCACACTCTGAACACGCCCTGCCGATAATCCGCCCTTTACTTTTCTCCATAATACCGGCGATAATTCGTACCCTACCAATCTGTCCAGTATTCTTCTCGCCTGCTGAGCGTTCACCAGGTTGTAATCGATCTTACGCGGATTCTCAATTGCCTTTAAAATAGCAGATTTCGTGATCTCATGGAAAACGATCCTTTTGGTGTTCTCCTCGTTAAGATCCAGTTCTTCCGCCAAATGCCACGCAATGGCTTCTCCTTCCCGGTCCTCGTCACTTGCCAGCCAAATGATATCGGCCTTCTTCGCCAAAGCCTTTAGATCTTTTACCAGCGACTTCTTATCGGGAGAGACTATATATTTAGGTTTGAAATCCCCATCAACATCTACTCCCAACTCTTTTGAGGGGAGATCTGCGATATGACCAAAACTCGATGTTACCTTAAAATCTTTACCTAAAAATTTCTCGATGGTTTTGGCTTTCGCGGGGGACTCAACAATCACTAAATTCTTTGCCATGGGGTGCAATTTTGGTTTACAAAAGTAGGCGAATTTTTTTATTACAAAATTTCAGCCCCTTTTTTTAGCCTCCCTTTAACAGGCAATCAAGCTCAGGTAGACTGCAAAAATTTGTTTCTATAAGGCTGTTTTAAGCTACTGTTTAATAAGGCGTTTTACTACAGTTCCATTAGTGGTTTTGAGGGAGGTGAAATAGAGTCCGGAGCTTAAAAAAGACACATCCAGGGTATAGCTGCTCTCATTGATGGTTGTTTCAGAAAGAATCATTCTACCATGTACATCAAATAGCTCAACTTCTAATAAATTCATATTCTGAAGTTGAATAGCAACCAGGTCTTCTGCAGGATTTGGAACCAGTGAAACTGCATTGCGATCAACGTCCGAGATCGATAGTGGATCAAGTACCACACGAACATTATCAAAAGCTACATCGCTGCGCTCACCCAGGCCTGTAGTGCTGTCCACACGTAACTGAATGGATTCACCCAAATAGTCAACAAGATCGATAGAAGCCACATTCCAGCTGTCGCCCTGATTTCCTTCGAGTAACCAAACCGTATTCCATCCGGTTCCGTCGTTCACGCGAACAGCCAGGTTGCCAACATTGGATCCAAACATGTGATAATCGAATTCAAAATAAGCTTCTGTCAAACCTGAAAGATCAAAACACGGACTGTTAAGCACGGCTCTTTTCGTAGGGAATCCCTGGTTCGCACCGGAAGCTTCCGTATACAGATAAGTCATACCATCTGAAGCGGCTGTAGGCCCGGTATTGTTTGTAGCCGTAGTACCCGAATTCTCTGTCCAATCAAAGTCGGTATTACCGATGTGGGATAAGTCAATATCATTTTGTTCCCAAAGTCCGAGTCCGCTTTCAAAACTTTCTTCGTACGGATAGGTCGATATTGTAGTGGTGCAAGTAGTACCCGGGTTTGCCAGGTAGAAATCATAAGTATTCTGAAGCACATCTATGGGATCTTCGGCTACCATGGTTTTACTCACGTTAAGATCAACAGTAAGATGACCGTAGTTTGAATACAGGTCACTCACCTTTGCCACTCGAAGGAATGCCGACTTAGAACTGGTTTGGTTCGAGGTACAACGATTATCTGCTCCTATTCGTTTCGCTCCCTGCATGGCCGCCATTAGCTTGTTGGCAAGTGTACCGGTGGCATTCAGGAATTCGGTTTCCATATCGTCTATCACATCCTGAGAGATAAGTATATTTCCCTGGATGGCATAATTAGAACCGACCACCTGGTAGGCTACACTGGAATTATTGGTCCCTGTGAAAGCGGCCGACCTCGGCGTACCACCCGGTCCGCCTATGAGGTCTACAATTCCGTATTGCCTGTCCTGGTTGGTACCCGGAGCAGGATCGTTGGTGAATAACCAGTCTAAAATTTCCTGAGGTGAATCGCCAGCCAACATGCGATCACGGGCAGCAGCCTGGTTCACAGGATGCCAGAAAGCCTGGGTGTGTATGGCACCAATACCTAAAATGATATCACTGATCACCAGGGCGCCTTCTTCGCCGTTGAGATCGTCAATATCCAGGCAGGTAGCTCCGGCACTCCCTATCTCTCCGGTTACAGGATCAACTGCAACAATGGAGAAGGTGTGCTGGGCATGTATTGACCCTATTAAGGTTAATAGTAAGACAAAGGTTAAGACCGGTCGTACAACCGAAGGGAAGTATTCTTTTTTCATAGCATAGTATTTATCTTCGACAATCTATCGATGGCCGAAGATAAAGAGTCCAGTGCTAAATTCAAAAACAGACCTATGCTTCTATCGCCTTGGGAGTATCGAAACCAATGGTATGCTTGTAGAAATAATATATAGGTAAGTAGGTAATGCAAGCCGTAAATATTATCCCCACGAAACAGGCCAGGATACCTAACTGAGCAACATTACCGGCTATTAATGCCAAACCAAAAACATAGATCCAATGCTTATGCCCCAACTTAAAGGCCGCCTTGATAATTTCATTAACGGATAGTTTCGGATTGAAGGCGAAAATTGGAACTATCAACTGCAAGGGTACCATGACATAGAAAATAGGTAGATAACATAATAATGCTGCGGCCACGGCAATTCCGAAGGTAGCAAGCGACAGCACGAATATTTTCATAAAACCGCCATTCTTAAAGAAATCGAAGTAGCCTCCCTCCTCTTCGCCGGTTTCCATATCCACAATTCGACATACTTTATAAAAGTGTGCATTGACCCCAAGAGCGACCGACTGCATCACGAAAATGAGCACAAAGACAAGCAGTAACCAACCGATAAAGAATATCGGACTATCAAATCCGAAGGGGTACTCCGGGCCGTAATCGTAATAATATGGGTCGTAATAGCGGTCTGTAGTATATACCATGAATAAAATTGGCGTATAGACCAATATGATAAAAGGGATCACGAAGATCATGATAACCAGGGTGTGCATCGCTCCTTGCTTCCATATCTTTAAAAACAGATTATAACTAAACGTGAGCATATCCCCGAAATCCACCTTTTTCGAGTCTTCAATTTTCTGAAATATAGGATGTTCCATAGGTAAGGTTGTTTGCTATATGTCGATAAAAGTACAAAAAAGTAACCTGCCATTTTGACATAAGTTTGAATTAAATCGTATCTTTGCACGTTCATTGATCTATTAAATAGCAAGGGATCCAAACGGATATGGAAGAAAAGATAATCGACGAAAATAAGCAGGGTGAAGCCCTCATTCTGGACGCTAAGGAAGGCAATGATCGCAAATTATTCATCGAGAGCTATGGCTGTCAGATGAATTTCAGCGACAGCGAGATCGTGGCGTCCATCCTTGCAAAGCAGGGGTACAACACCACTAATATACTGGAAGAGGCCGACCTTGTGCTTGTAAACACTTGCTCCATCCGTGAGAAGGCAGAACAGACGGTTCGAAAACGCCTTGAGAAGTACAACGCCGTAAAAAAGATCAACCCCGGGATGAAGGTGGGTGTTCTTGGCTGTATGGCCGAACGCCTGAAAAGTAAATTCCTCGAAGAAGAGAAGATCGTCGATATGGTTGTAGGTCCGGACGCCTACAAAGACCTTCCGAACTTACTCCAGGAAGTGGAAGAAGGAAGAGATGCGGTGAACGTTATCCTCTCAAAAGATGAGACCTATGGCGATATTGCCCCGGTACGCCTGGGTGGAAACGGTGTTACGGCATTTGTGAGTATTACCCGCGGATGTGACAATATGTGTACCTTCTGTGTAGTACCGTTTACCCGCGGTAGAGAAAGAAGCCGTGATCCTCAAAGTATTTTGGAAGAAGTAAATGACCTTGCCGAAAAAGGATACAAGGAAATAACCCTACTCGGACAGAATGTAGATAGCTATTTATGGTATGGTGGTGGATTGAAGAAGGATTTTAAGAATGCTTCGGAAATACAAAAGGCCACAGCTACCAACTTTGCGCAACTACTCGACATGGTGGCAACGGCTCAACCCGGGATGCGAATTCGCTTCTCAACCAGTAACCCACAAGATATGACGGAAGACGTGCTTCACAGCATGGCGAAGCATAAAAATATCTGTAACTATATCCACCTGCCGGTACAGAGCGGAAGTACGCGCATCCTGAAAGAAATGAACCGACAGCACACACGCGAAGAATATATGCAGCTGATCGATAAGATCTGGGAGATCATCCCAGACTGTGCTATCTCTCAAGACCTGATCGCCGGTTTCCCAACCGAAACGGAGGAAGACCACCAGGATACTCTGTCCTTGATGGAATACGTGAAGTACGATTTCGGATTTATGTTTGTGTATTCTGAAAGGCCCGGAACGCTCGCCGAACGAAAGCTGGAAGATGATGTGCCTATGGAGGTCAAGAAGAGAAGACTTACCGATATCATCAATCTGCAGCGGAAACACAGCGCTTACAGAACGAAACAATTCCTTGGGAGAACCCTGGAAGTGTTGATCGAGAAGGAATCGAAAAAAAGTGACCAGCACTGGAGCGGACGGACCCAATATAATACAGTGGCCGTATTTCCGAAGGGCGAATACAAAGTAGGTGACCTTGTGATGGTGAAAGTTGAGGATTGTACCAGTGCTACACTAATTGGAGAAGCAGTAGGTTATTCAGAATAAATTATGGAAAGCATACAAGCAATAAAACAGCGATTTGGAATTATAGGGAACGACCCTAAGCTCAATCGTGCCATAGAAAAGGCGATCCAGGTAGCCCCTACCGATATTTCGGTGCTAGTTACCGGGGAAAGCGGTGTGGGTAAGGAAAGTATTCCAAAGATCATACACGCCCTGTCTCACCGTAAACACGGGAAATATATAGCCGTGAATTGTGGTGCGATACCGGAAGGAACCATAGACAGTGAACTCTTCGGGCACGAAAAAGGAGCATTTACCGGTGCAACCTCTACCCGATCGGGTTATTTTGAAGTAGCCGACGGCGGTACCATCTTTCTGGATGAAGTGGGTGAACTCCCCCTCCCTACCCAGGTAAGACTACTCAGAATTCTGGAAAACGGGGAATTCCTGAAAGTGGGGTCTTCAAAATCACAAAAAACCGATGTTCGTATTGTGGCAGCAACCAACATTAAGATGGTTGAGGCCATAGAAAAAGGAAAGTTCAGGGAAGATCTGTATTACCGATTGAGCACGGTAGATATTCACCTGCCACCTCTTCGGGAACGACACGAGGACATTCACCTTTTGTTCAGGAAGTTTGCTTCCGATTTCGCCCAGAAATACAAAATGCCAACAGTACGTTTACAGGACGATGCTGTAAGCCTGTTATTACAATATCGCTGGAGTGGGAACATCCGTCAGTTACGCAACGTGGCCGAGCAGATCTCCGTATTGGAACAGGAAAGAAATATCTCCTACAACACGCTTAAAGGCTATCTGCCGGACATGGGCAGCAACCTGCCGGCAGTGATCGAAAGCAAGAAGAAGGAAAGTGATTTCAGCAGTGAGCGGGAGATCCTTTACAAGATCCTTTTCGATATGAAACAGGACGTAAACGACCTCAAGAAACTCACCATGGAGCTAATGAATGCCAGCAATACCTCCCAGGTGAAGGAAGAACATTCAACGCTTATCGATAAGATCTATTCTGAAGACAAACAGGCAGAGGAAACCCTGTCTACTTTTGTTGAGGATGAACCTGAGAGTCAGGATGTGGAAGTGCTTAGTATTCCGGAAAAAGTTTCTGAAGGCAGCAAGGCAAACTACGATTTTGCAGAGGAGATCGAGGAAGAAGAAAACCTGTCGTTGCAGGATAAAGAACTGGAATTGATCAAGAAATCACTGGAGAAATACGGCGGGAAACGAAAAGATGCCGCCGACGAATTGGGAATTTCAGAACGAACACTTTACCGTAAGATCAAACAATATAATTTGTAAGTTCACGGTTAATTAATAGGACCTAAAAGAATGAATGCCACCCGCATACTTGTACTCCTTATTTCAGCCCTGATAATGCAGGGTTGCAGTGTGCAATATTCATTTACCGGGGCTGATATCGGCAGCGCCAAATCCTTCCAGGTGAATAACTTTCAGAACAACGCCCCCCTGGTAGAACCCGGTGTGGCGAGGGATTTTACAATTTTACTGCAGGATCTCATTCTGAACCAGACTAGCCTGGACCTTGTAAACAATAATGGCGACCTGGTATACGAAGGTGAGATCGTTCAGTTCTATGTAGCCCCGATAACAGCTACTTCTCAGAGTACAGCTGCAGAGAACCGGCTTACGGTTGCCGTGAACGTACGGTTCATCAATGTAAAAGAACCCGAAAAAGATTTTGAACAGCGCTTTTCATTCTATTTCGATTATACGGGGAGCACACAGTTAACCGGCTCCAGGCTGGACGACGCGCTGGCCGTTATTTTCGAAAGGATCACCCAGGATGTGTTTAATGCCTCCCTGGCTAACTGGTAATATTTTGAATACGGAAACTTATACATACCTGCTGGACAATCCACAGCAAATTGGGGATCATCATCTTCGTGAGCTGGAAGGGGTGATACAGGCATATCCGTATTTTCAGAGTGCGCGAGCGCTGCAGTTAAAAGTGTTGAAAAACAGCGAGAGTTATCGATATAACGACGCCCTTCGGAAGACAGCCGCATATACTTCCGACAGGAATATTTTGTTCGAATATATTACTTCTGAAGAGTTTGTTCAGAATGAAATTTCGAACCGCATCAAGGAGCACGACCCCAGTGTGAAGGAGATCGTGGTTCATTCTGAAAACATTTCGGAACAGGTGAGCCTTGAGATCGACC
Organism: Aureitalea sp. L0-47; assembly: GCF_026126405.1. Classification (GTDB taxonomy): domain Bacteria; phylum Bacteroidota; class Bacteroidia; order Flavobacteriales; family Flavobacteriaceae; genus Pukyongia. Next base: position 608,168 of record NZ_JAFMTQ010000001.1, on the reverse strand, counting down.
GACAGTTGAAGTCGGAACTCAAGAAAGCCGAAGCCATACTAAATCCGGACTTGTTCGAAAGAAAACTCGCTTCCGTAGAGAACCTGGTGGAAGACCCAACTGCGCCTGAAGCTGAAGAAATCGAAGCCAAACCCGAAACATCAGAAGCAGAAACGGAAGAGATCATTCCTGAAGCAGAAGAGATCATCACTGAAGTGGAAGAGGATGTACTGGAAGTAGACAAGCCTCTCGAATTCAACAAAGAGGACTCACACTCATTCAGTGAGTGGCTAAAGCTTACCAAGGCGGCTCCGATAGAAAGGAAGTACGACACGAAAAATACAAAGGAGGACAGCAAAGCGCGGAAGTTCGAACTGATCGACAAGTTCATCCAGGGCAGTCCGAAGATCGACCCAACGGTGACCAAGGGCAAGAATAAGAATCTTGCAAAACCATATACCAGGGCTTCGGAAAGCCTTATGACAGAGACACTTGCACGCGTATATGTTCAGCAAAAAAACTATAAAAAAGCCATTCAGGCTTATAACATTTTAATTTTGAAATATCCCGAAAAAAGTGGTTTCTTTGCAGACCAAATTCGCGCGATAAAAAAATTGATTAATACAGAGGACTCATGAGCACGTTTACAATATTTTTAATACTCATTATTTTCGTGGCCTTCTTACTGGTAGTGGTAATAATGGTTCAGAACCCAAAAGGAGGAGGATTATCATCTTCTTTCGGTGGTGGCGGAACACAGCAACTTGGAGGGGTTAAGAAAACCACGGACTTTTTGGACAAGAGTACATGGACACTGGCCATCATAATGATCGCCCTAATTTTACTTTCCAGTATATCAATTCTTGGAGGATCAGGTGGCACTGAAGCTGATGTTATCGATACCGAGGGAATTGAAACAACCTTACCAGATCCTGGAGCCGTTGACGGTTCAACAGACGGTGGTACAGAAGGAGAGACACCTATTGAGTAATCGAATCACATTGATATAACAATATTAAAATGTCAGCTTGTCAGAAGCTGGCATTTTTTATTTCAAATATGTCAGTTTTTACCCGTTGGCACAGTTTCTGGATAACGGAGAGAGACTACAAAATCGAATAGTAATTAACCATATAAAACACTTACAAAATGGCTTTAAAAATTCAACCACTATCAGACAGGGTTTTGGTAGAGCCACAGGAGGCCGAAACCAAGACAGCTTCCGGTATCTATATTCCCGATTCTGCTAAAGAAAAACCACAGCAAGGAAAAGTTGTGGCTGTTGGAAAAGGCAAGAAAGATCACGACATGACTGTTAAAGTTGGAGACGTGGTGCTCTATGGAAAATATTCAGGGAGTGAATTGAAATTTGACGGGAAAGACTATCTCATCATGCGCGAGGACGATATCCTGGCGATCATTTAATGAATTCTGAAATAATCAAAGAGTAAAATTCAAAAGAAAAAATTATGGCAAAAGATATAAAATTTGATGTTGAAGCGCGGGACAGTATTAAACGCGGCGTGGATGCATTGGCAAACGCAGTAAAAGTAACTTTAGGACCTAAGGGTCGTAATGTGATCATCAGTAAATCTTTCGGTGCTCCACAAGTAACAAAAGACGGTGTCACGGTGGCCAAGGAGATCGAACTGGAGGACGGATTGGAAAACATGGGAGCGCAAATGGTAAAAGAAGTTGCTTCCAAAACCAACGATCTCGCAGGTGACGGAACCACAACCGCAACCGTGTTAGCCCAGGCTATCGTAAAAGAAGGGCTTAAAAACGTTGCTGCCGGAGCCAATCCGATGGACTTAAAACGCGGCATCGATAAAGCTGTGGCTGCAATTACAGAAGATCTTGACAAGCAGTCCAGTAAAGTGGGAAGTTCTACCGACAAAATAAAGCAGGTAGCCGCGATCTCTTCGAATAACGATGAGCAGATCGGTGACCTTATTGCAAAGGCTTTCCAAAAAGTTGGAAAAGAAGGTGTGATCACTGTTGAAGAAGCCAAGGGTACAGACACTTACGTTGACGTAGTGGAAGGAATGCAGTTCGACCGAGGTTACCTTTCGCCTTACTTCGTAACAGATAGTGAGAAAATGCTCACCGATCTGGAGAACCCAATGATCCTTCTTTACGACAAGAAGATCTCTTCTATGAAGGACTTACTTCCTGTTCTTGAACCCGTTGCACAACAGGGAAAATCGCTTCTTATCATTGCTGAAGACGTAGACGGTGAAGCGCTTGCAACCTTAGTGGTTAACAAATTACGCGGTTCGCTTAAAATTGCTGCAGTAAAGGCTCCCGGATTCGGTGACCGTAGAAAAGCAATGCTGGAAGACATTGCCATTCTTACAGGGGGAACCGTAATCTCTGAGGAGAGAGGTTTCACCCTTGAAAACGCGACTGTCGAAATGCTTGGTTCTGCGGAAACTATCACCATCGACAAGGATAATACTACTATTGTGAACGGAGCCGGTAAAAAAGGTGATATCCAGGCAAGAGTAGGACAAATAAAAGCTCAGATCGATACCACAACTTCCGATTACGACCGTGAGAAGCTACAAGAGCGACTTGCAAAATTAGCTGGTGGTGTGGCGGTACTATATGTTGGTGCGGCCAGTGAGGTTGAGATGAAAGAAAAGAAAGACCGTGTGGATGATGCCCTTCACGCAACTCGAGCAGCTGTGGAAGAAGGAATTGTTGCCGGTGGCGGTGTTGCCCTCGTTCGGGCGAAGGCAGTTCTTGAGAAGATCGTAACTGATTCCATGGATGAAACTACAGGTATCCAGATCGTTGCCAGAGCCATCGAATCTCCACTCCGTACCATCGTTGAGAATGCCGGAGGTGAAGGTTCTGTTGTAGTTAACAAAGTACTTGAAGGTAAAAAACACTTTGGGTATGATGCCAAGAACGATAAATACGTGGACCTTATGAAAGAAGGGATCATCGATCCTAAGAAAGTAACCCGTGTCGCACTGGAGAACGCAGCTTCTGTGGCAGGAATGATACTTACTACGGAATGTGCGTTGGTAGATATCAAGGAAGACACTCCTCCAATGCCTCCAATGGGTGGCGGTGGAATGCCTGGAATGATGTAAGCCAAATAATATATCAAGGAAAAAGCCTTCGCATATGCGAAGGCTTTTTTTATAATATAAAACCACCCTTTAGGGGTGGCTTCTCCTCAAAATTAGGGGGATTACGAAAATCCCCTCAACAATTACTTCTTCTTAGAAGCAACTGGTGACACCTTTTTCGCTACAATCTTCTTTGCAGAAGGTTTTGCTTTAGGTTTTCCGGCAGACTTATTTATTGCCATAGATAAATAATTAAATTATAGAGTAAATGTAGTCTGAAAACACACCCGTGATACATTTCTTGGCTATAATTTAACTAAAAAAACCCTTATTCTCGTAAGGGTTTTTTTGGTTCATATTGACATTGCTAATTACCACCGTTCTTGTGTTCTTCCTGAACGGCCAGGTCTCGATATCTGCAGCATTGATGTACAGAATTGTAGGCCTCATCCGTAGCCTTGATAGCTTTGGTGTCATGACCCACATCTGCAATGTTCTGCTGAATATTTTTAAGATTGGTCTTCCGCTCATCGTAAATAAGGCTGAGATCGTGGGTTTGGATATCCCAAACGGCTGATTTCACACCCTTTGTTCGGATGGCGGCTTTCTCGATTCGCTCTTTACACATACCGCACACGCCGTCCACTTCAATGACAGCTCTGGCATTCTTATTCTGACCGTAGGTAGCGGTCGCAGCGAAAAATATTAGTGTCACAAATAATAATCGTTTCATACTATTCAATTTTAAATCGTAATCCCGAGTAATACATACTACCAAATATCGGACCATAAACCAAGGTGGTGTCGAATTCCGCGTCAAATGGGTTCTGAGCGCCTACTATAGGGTTACTTTGTTTAACATTGGTAACATTTTCGCCTCCTATGTATATCTCAAATGTAGTGGAAAATACTTTAGTAACCTGAAAATTTAACGTTCCCACCGTAGGCGAAAATTCCGGTAGTCTGTTTTCAGGACTATTGGTAGCCGTTGATGGGAATCGTTGTTCTCCAAGCCAGTTATAGGTGGTGTCGAACTTCCATTGTGCTCCATTTTCCTTACTATTTGTTTCTGCTGAAGCATTCGCGAAGATCCTGTGACCCGGCGTCAATGGCTTTTCAAGCGCACCACTTCTGTAGGTCGTCATTACGTCAAAATACTTATAAGCGAATCTAAGGTCTGCATTCTCCATAATATCGTAATTGAACTCGGCCTGAAAGTTATTTGCATAGCTTTCTCCATCCAAATTGTAAAACTGGATCTTCGTGGGGTCTTCCCAATCCACTACTACCTGGTTTTCGAAATCCGTTCTGTAGAAATCCAGAGTGATATCTGCCTTCCTTCCGAAGAGGTTAAAGCCCTGCAGATAGGATATGCCATAATTCCAGGCAATTTCAGGATCCAAACCATAGATATTACCTCCTACATTCGTGATCTCGATGGCACGAGAAGAAGCGAAGAACTTCTGGTTTTCAGTAAATATATTTGCTGAACGTTTCCCCCTACCCACCGAAAAACGCAGCGCCGATTTTTCGAAAGGCGTATACCGAACGTGTAAACGAGGGGTTGCGAACGTTCCCAGTCTATTGTGTTGATCGACTCTCAACCCAATAGTGGCGGTAAGATCGCCCAGATTATCGTAGGCATATTCAAAGAATGCCCCAACCGAGTTCTCAACTCTGTTAAAGTCGGACCCGTTCACTACCTCATCGTAGGCGTCATAGGTAAAACTTAAACCAGTTTTAAATTTATGGCGGGAATCACCTATTATAGAGTTATACAAAGCACTCGCGAACACACTGTTATGAACGATATCATAGGTGTTAAAACCGAAATAAGAGTTCTGCTCGTGATTACTATAGGCAAGTTGAACTCCTGCACTTTGGTAGGGAATATCCGGATTCACATATCCGAGCTTTCCTGAGGCTTCGAAACGACGCGTGTCGATCTCACTACCCCAGAAATTTCGTGTGAATTTATCGCGAGAGGGATCGAAATCCAATTGACCTGTTTGCTTCTCATCATCCATAAAACGAAAGTTGATGAAGCTTACAAAGCCGTTCTCGGTATCCGTATATTGCCATCGGTTCATAACGTTGATCTGCTGGGCCAGTGGGGTATCGAGGAAATTGTCGTCGTTCCTGTCGAATTTACGCTCTCTCAAGTTCCCATGAATATACAAACCAGTACTCCAGCGATCGCTCACCCTGGTATTGAGGTGAGTGTTGAGTTCCAATCGGCCCATCAGGTTGCCATAGGCATTTACGAATAGCTTATTGTCCCGGGTTGGTTTCTGAAGTTCGGCATTTATCTGGCCGGTGATACTCTCGAAACCATTGGTCACGCTACCCGCTCCTTTCGTGATCTGTATACTCTCCACCCAGGTTCCGGGGATAAAGCTCAGTCCGAAGGCCTGGGAGGCACCGCGAATAGCAGGTACATTTTCAGTAGTGATCAGGATATACGGACTGGTTAGCCCTAGCATCCGGATCTGTCTCGTACCAGAAACCGCATCGGCGAAATTAACATCAATAGACGGGTTAGTTTCAAAACTCTCAGAAAGATTACAGCAGGCTGCCTTTAGTAATTCCGCACTACTCACATTAATAATGTTCTCCGCCTTTAGATAGGAGGTAGAACTGGTCTTTCGTCTCGATTTGATTACCACCTCCTCAAGGTCGGCCTTCAATTTCAATTGATGTCGAATATATCTCTGTTCAGAAACAGTAATTGTGTCGGTCTGATATCCCACATAACTGATCACCAATTTATTATAGGCGCTGTCGTAAGGAATGGTGAACTTACCCTCGAAATCGGTAATGGTACCTATACTGCTATTCAACCAGTACACACTTGCACCTTCAAGTCCAACTACTTTCTGTTCTTCGTTGAGTTCAACTACCTCTCCTTCCACATTTTGCTGGGCCAGGTTCCACCATGGTAACAGCAATAAGATTATCAATATTCTCATAGTACCGGTGTTTTAAACAACATGATCACAGCCATTACTATCATAACTGCATTTTCTATAAACGTAGCCTCTGTCATGGGTAACTTCAAGGCGGTCCCAAGGCAGGCACATTTGATTTTCTTTTTATTGAGCAGTGTTCTCGTGACCCCAATTGTTGTGATTCCAAGGATCACTATGGTGATGATCAGCGCTATCCCAACTTCAAAACGCAGAAGAAACATAAGCCCGAGTATAATCTCGATAAATGGATAGATCCATCCGTATACAGGAACAAGTTTTGCTAACGGATCATACATCCCAAATGATGATGGGAATCCTTTTAGGTCTAGTACCTTAAAGAAACTGAAAACGACAAAGAATAGCCCCATAAAATCGAGCATCACAGCGTCCAGGCTCAAGTTTTTATAGTGCAATAGAAGTACAGATACCACAAGGTATACGAAGATCAGGAACAATGGTCGCAGTTGTTTAAGCTTGGAGGTTTCCTCCCCGGACGACATAAGATTTCCTGATTCATGTATACTGTATTTCGGTGATAATACTCTTTGTAACTCGGCCAAAGAAATAGGGTTAGCCATATTCAAAACAGCTTCTCCACTTTCCAGGTTAACGTCAATATCGGTCACTCCAGAGAGTGACTCTAGTGCCTGCGCTACCGATGCCTTGCATCCTTCGCAGGTCATTCCGGCAATCGTATATGTTCGTTTCATCCTAAAACTGTTTTGGCAGTTTAAGCGTCATATACTCCCCGAATAACATGTCGTCTATATGAGCGGCTGTTCTTTCATTCTCAGATATGAAATGCATGTGCCAGTTGGTGTCATGTGGCACGTATACCCCGGTATGATTTTTCGAATAAAAGCCCAAAATTGTTGCTTTTTCCTGAACAGTAACTCCCATCACCCCAGTTAGCCTGTGGTTTTCGTGGGAATGGGTTGTAGAACTGTTCTGATCCCAGTCTACAACATGCCAGTCGATCTTTCGCACATAGCCTTCAATTAGGAATGGGAACGGTTTAGAGTTGTCCAGACCTTCTTTAGCAGCGGTATGATATACGAAACTGTCGAATTGCTTCGTGGTTAGAATTGCCTTCGGAATAGATATTTCTTTCCATTCCGGAACCTGGGCATAGACGATCATAGCAGCTTTAGCTGAAAAGGTGGTGTCTATATCCATGATCTTTGGACTCACCTCGCTAACATAGGGCTTGGAGTTAAATATCTGGATCTCTCCTTTCAAGCCTTCTACAGCTCCAAGAGCATAGAGATTTGGGATGTCCTTAAGTTCTTCAAGGCTCATATTTGCTTCCAGATTACCACTCATGATCTCGTGCAATGCACCTGCTGATTGTACTCCGTCCACAGAAGCCGATTGCTGTTCCTGGCAACTCTGAAGAGATACTATGGTGATTGCTAGTATATATATTGTGTTTTTCATGATTTTATATTTTTCTGAATGTCAATGAAATAGTATTCACAAACATTCGCTTTTGTAAAAATTGCTGAGAACCGATGTTATACCGGTATTGACGCAGTGAAAGTACAACGCCTTTTTATAAAATCAAATCAGGAAAGTTTCGTAGAGCACATGAAGGTCCCTCTCCAGGGGAGGTGGATCGTGTTCTTTGAAATTAAAATCATGTTCTTTGGGAAGATCAACTGTCTTCAGAACAATAATTGAGACTAACGCCTCCAAAAAGACGGGTGAAAAATCAATTTCGAAGGATGATTTTTCAAAAGTATCGTCGGTTTCTACTTTAGTGTATTCATTGTCACAACAACCTGGTTCTTCCTGCCCATCATCACAGCCGGGAAGTTCCATCGCCATTCCGCAGGAAAGGTGTTTTTCACCCAGGGTAATTTCAGAAAGCATTTTGTACTCACCACAATAGTGTTGAGCATAGGCAATTCCGGTGCTACTTGCTAGCATTAAGATTGCCAAGAATATGGATAAGGCCTTCTTCATCAACAGCAAAAGTACTAGATAGCCGGCTGTATTACTTAAAAATTGAGTTAAAGTTATTCAATAATCGAATCGATCCTGCCGCAACGATACATTTTATCTCCAAAATACGGGTTGGCAATTTCCTTGCTTTCGCTCAGCCAGTAAGCACCCGTGTTCTTAAAAGCCATAGGGCAATACTGCTTGTATACTTTCCCGCTATCCAGTGCATCTTTAAGGAGCGCTTCTACCGCGTTTGTCACACCCACGAAGGCTGAACGTTGTGCTTCCACATCTTCAGCATCGACAATCTTCTGAGCGAGTTTCATCGAAATTTCATCCACACCTTTATTCGCAAAAGCCGTCATTAACTTAGAAGCTGCATCTGAGGCCAGTTTAGGATCCGTATTCACCAAAGCAGTTTTCAAACCGATGTATTCAGTGAAGATCGCTGTAAGTTTTTCATCATTAAAATTAGCATCAATACTGCCTTGTATATGCTCAAATTTGGTTTCAACGGTTTTAACCTCCGGCTCATTCGCCTCGCCTTTTTTATTTCCTTCGGAACAGGAAACTAGAGCCATAACTGTTACTAAAAGTACTGTGGATGTCGCAAATCTCATATCTATCTTATTTGAAGTGCAAATATAGGACGCTAACTCCTTTTGTGAAAGTAAAACGCAGGTAATAAGAGCAGGAGAAACAATGGTTGGATCAGGAATCTTCGCACATAGAAGAGTGCCATATGATCCCCTTCTGCTGATTTATTCAGTAAAAAGATAAATGTGATCGATAGAACAACGAAAAGGCCAGCGTATAAAAGCGAGGATATCTTAAGGATGCTCTTATCCCGAAATACGAACCAGAGGATCAACAGGGACAGAAAGGTGTTCAGTACAAATCTGAATACAAGGTGAAGCAGCAACCTGCCTTTCTCCATTTCTGGCAACGCCTGGGTGGTGTGATCAATTTTAAAGAATTCCAGCAAGGGATCGTAAAACAAGTCCGACTCGAACTGTCGAACCAGAATGAGGCCGACTACCAATACTGTGATCGCTATAATTCGAACAACTTTATGCATCGCCGACCTTTGTTTTAAGCATGCGTATCCAAAGCATCCAGAGTAAAAATACCATGCTGTAGATCAAACCCGGAAATACAACTCCATGCAGGATTTCCTTATGCTGTGGGTACTCGTAAAGGGCCACTGAAAGTATGGCTATTCGCAGGATGTTGACAGCATACACCAATACCCCTCCCGCTAAAATAAAAAGCAGGGTTTTACGGAATCTTTCAGCAAATGCCACAATGAAAGATGTGAACAGAATTATTATGCTAAGTGAATTACATCCCTGGATGATCTGAGCCAGGAACTTTCCCTCAACAATCAATTTCATCATTGGCTTGGATTCCCCCGGCACGACTTCGGCATCGTAACCGAAGCTATTCAGCAGATCACTACTTTGTTTTGCTACCAGGTGTGTGATAACATCGGGTGGATACTCACCACCCTCAGAAAGCTTCAGATATAAACCATAGCACAAACTCAGAAGAACATACGTACCCAGGAAGAGCGCAATAAATCGCAGAACCGATCTGTATTTGAAAAGTAAGGCTTTCAATGGGCTTCGGATTTTAACAAAAATACAGGAATATAATTTGGCAGGACATTTCATTTTAAAATACATTTACGAAAAAGTTGAAGATGACCTTAGAAGCCCTTAAACCGAGAGTTTCCCACATTCTAAATCGCACCGATCATACTACCGATCAGCGACTTCAAAGCGTATGCGAGTTACTGCAAACTGAAATTCCCTACTACGATTGGGTTGGTTTTTATTTCGCCAATCACGATTCCAGGACACTTCATCTGGGTCCTTATGCAGGGGCACCAACCGATCACACTGTCATCCCTTTTGGCAAGGGAATTTGCGGACAGGTAGCGGAAAGTAATAGTAATTTCGTGGTTCCGGATGTGCAGGCCCAGGACAATTATATTGCCTGTAGCATCAATGTAAAATCGGAGATCGTGGTTCCCCTTTTCAAGAACGGGAAGAACATTGGTCAGATCGATATTGACTCCAACTTCCCGGACCCATTTGGAAAGCAGGACGAAACTTTTCTTGAATGGATAAATGAAAATGTGGCAAAATTATTATAAATTAGCTATGTGGGTGTTACACAAGTACATAGAAATTTCAAACTTGCAGCTTATCTCATTTTAGCTGCCGTTGCCGTTGGAATATTCAAGATTATCAGTTTATACTGGAGCTCAGATTTCACTTCTTCCGAGATCTACATCCCCTTACTAATGAATACTATTATTCTAGTACTATTGTTGTGGTTAAGTATTAATATAGCTAAGGCAAGAAACTGGGCAAGGATAACGTTTGCCGTAATAACGGCATCAATAATCGTTTTTGCTCCTTTCGTTGTTTTAAAGGAATTCAATGCCTCCCTCACAACTGGAATGCTTTCCTCTCTTTTCGGACTCTTTCTTTTTGCTGCTTTGTTATTATTGTATAGCCGAGGTGCTCGTCAATGGTATGCAGACAATTTTGCGGGAAGTTAAACCTATCTATATTTTCTGAACTACATTCCGGTGCGGATCGCTTCCACAGGATCGAGACGAGATGCCGATATGGCCGGTAATATCCCAGAGATCAATCCAATGGCGGCAGAGATTGCCGTTCCAATGAACATATTCCATGGTGAAAGTACAAATTGGAAGTCACCGGTAAAGGAGGACGCAATGATTGAAGCGAAGAATACCAGCACCAAACCGATCAATCCACCAATGATCGCCAGAATCACGGCTTCAAACAAGAACTGAAGGAGTATAAATCGGTTTTTGGCACCCATGGATTTCTGAATACCAATGATATTGGTACGTTCCTTAACACTCACGAACATGATATTCGCAATACCAAATCCACCGACTAGTAGTGAAAACCCACTGATCAGCCAACCGATAATATTCATCTGGCCTGTTATATTGTCAATGAAATCTGCAAACCCTTGCAACTGGTTAACGAAGAAATTATCAATCTCATCAGGTTTCAAACCGCGACGTACTCGCATTTTTTGCTTTAACATCGCTATGAATTCGGCATTGTCTGTACCACTTTCAGGTTTGATAATAATAAAAGGGAAAAGGTTTTTATTGCTATCGCCATATATCTTTCGGATCACGTTCACGGGCAGGAAGATAGATGTATCCTTGGAACCAAAAATACCCGAACCTTCTTTTTTGAGCACCCCAATAACACTGAATTTACGACCGTATAATCGGATTTTCTTCCCTATGGCCGTTTCGCCAGAGCCGAAAAGAGTCTCAGCAACCTCGTCACCGAGGACTACCACAAGACTACCACTGTATGATTCTAGCTCGTTGTAGAAGCGTCCGTTCGCTATCTGAAGGGATTCGATTTCGTAGTACTCGTGACCTACCGCGCCAACCTCTACACTACTAATGGATTTGTCTTCGTATTTCACCGTTTCGGAAGGGACATTCAGGGTAAAAGTAGCTGCGTAGACATCCGGCATATTGCGCTTGATATACTGGTATTCCTCGTAATTTACGTCCGGAAACTGTTGCCACTTCCATTGTGGTACCTCGGTAGGACCGAATGAAAATCTACCCAGATAGATTGTACTATTATCAAGTGAACTGATACTACCTTCGATCTCTTTTTTCAGGGAATCCACCGCCGCGAGAACGGCAATGATGGAAAATATACCTATGGTTACACCCACCAACGAAAGGAAGGTTCGCAACTTATTGTTTTTAAGTGCGTTGATGGCAAAATTAAAACTTTCTTTTATTATCCGAAGGTAAATGAGCATAGTGCTTTCTGCTTCCTTGATTTTTCAGAATAAAGATATGACGTTTTCACTGAATTTATGTTACAAATTCTCTTGGTAATTGTGTAATTTTGCAGCTATCTGCGTATTCAGGTTCTATTTAACAAATTTTTCTCATGAACAACACCAAAAAGATCAAATCGGCACTCATTTCCGTTTTTCATAAAGACGGCCTTGCTCCAATAGTCAAGAAATTGGACGAACTGGGCGTGAAAATATACTCTACAGGGGGAACCCAGAAGTTCATTAACGATTTAGGGGTTAATGTTATTCCGGTGGAAGAAGTGACCGATTACCCCTCAATTTTAGGAGGGCGAGTAAAAACCCTGCATCCGAAGGTTTTTGGTGGAATTCTGAACCGACAGGACAACGAAAGCGATGTAGCTGAAATGGACCAGTATGCCATTCCGCAGTTGGACCTGGTGATCGTGGATCTCTATCCTTTTGAAAAAACGGTTGCTTCCGGTGCTTCGGAACAAGATATCATTGAGAAGATCGATATAGGGGGGATCTCCCTCATCCGTGCTGCTGCGAAGAATTTCAAGGATACACTTTGTGTTTCCTCCATGGAAGACTACGAAGAAGTGCTGAACATGCTAAACGAAGGAAACGGAGAGATCAGTCTAGAAGACCGCCGACGCTTCGCTGCGAAGTCGTTTAACATATCTTCAAACTACGACACGGCTATCTTTAACTACTTCAACAGCGATCACAGCATCGCCTCGCTCAAGATAAGTGAGATGAAGGGAAAAGTGCTTCGATATGGTGAGAACCCGCATCAGAAGGGATATTTCTTCGGGGATTTCGATGCTATTTTCGATAAGCTACATGGAAAAGAGCTTAGTTATAATAACCTGCTCGACGTTGATGCTGCCGTAAACCTTATGGCAGAATTTAAAAAAGAGGCACCCACTTTTGCTATCCTGAAACACAACAATGCATGTGGTCTTGCACAAAGGGATACGGTAAAACAGGCTTATGTAGACGCCCTGGCAGGCGACCCGGTTTCAGCTTTCGGAGGAATTTTAATTTCCAATACTGAAATTGATGCCGCCACGGCAGAGGAAATTCACAAGTTGTTCTGCGAAGTGGTGATTGCTCCTTCCTATTCCGAAGAAGCCCTTGAAATTCTGAAAGGAAAAAAGAACAGGATCATCCTAATTCATAAGGAAGTAAAACTACCCGAAACGCTAACCAGGACTTGTTTAAATGGAGCTCTTGTTCAGGATAGGGACAATGTGACGGATAGTACCGAAAATTTATCGAATGCTACCAACAATAAACCTAGCGGAACCGAGTTAGAAGATTTATTGTTTGCATCAAAGATCTGTAAGCATACGAAGTCCAACACCATCGTGCTTGCAAAAGGAAAACAACTATGCGCTAGTGGAACTGGACAGACCTCGAGAGTAGATGCCCTGCGGCAAGCTATCGAAAAAGCGACATCTTTTGATTTCGACCTGACAGGAGCCGTTATGGCCAGTGATGCCTTCTTCCCATTCCCGGATTGTGTGGAGATTGCTGATAAGGCCGGGATCACTGCTGTTATCCAGCCCGGAGGGTCGATAAAGGATCAATTGAGCATCGATTATTGCAACGAGCATGAAATGGCGATGGTATTTACCGGAACGCGCCATTTTAAGCACTAAAATTTGTTACATTTGTGATTCGTGATACCACGTAACACCTTTAATTTCAATACCGCCAGTAAAATATATGGGATTTTTTGATTTCCTGACCGAAGAAATAGCGATCGACCTTGGAACTGCCAACACCCTGATCATTCATAACGACAAGGTTGTGGTGGACGCACCTTCCATTGTAGCGAGAGACCGTACCACCGGAAAGATCATAGCCGTTGGACGGGAAGCGAACATGATGCAGGGGAAAACCCATGAGAACATCAAGACCATTCGTCCCTTAAAGGATGGGGTAATTGCCGACTTTGACGCCAGTGAAAAGATGATCAGTATGTTCATCAAGGATATACCGGCATTGAAGAAAAAATGGATCACTCCATCTCTTCGTATGGTAATCTGTATTCCAAGTGGTATTACTGAAGTAGAGATGCGTGCGGTTAAGGAAAGTGCGGAACGGGTAAACGGAAAGGAAGTGTACCTGATTCACGAACCCATGGCAGCCGCTATTGGTATTGGTGTGGACATTATGCAGCCGAAAGGAAACATGGTGGTAGATATAGGTGGAGGTACTACCGAAATTGCTGTGATCGCCCTGGGAGGAATTGTTTGCGACAAATCTGTGAAGATTGCGGGAGACGTATTCACCAACGATATCATTTACTATATGCGCACCCAGCACAACCTCTATGTTGGAGAACGCACAGCCGAAAAGATTAAGATCCAGATCGGAGCGGCTACAGAAGACCTGGAATTGCCGCCGGATGAAATGGCGGTACAGGGACGTGACCTGCTAACGGGTAAACCAAAGCAAGTACAAACCTCTTATCGCGAGATAGCAAAGGCACTGGACAAATCGATACTCAGGATAGAGGACGCTGTGATGGAAACACTATCACAAACCCCGCCGGAACTGGCAGCGGATATCTACAACACCGGGATCTACCTGGCAGGTGGAGGATCTATGTTACGAGGCTTGGACAAGCGATTGTCTCAAAAGACAGATCTTCCGGTTTATATTGCCGAAGATCCACTTCGTGCGGTAGTTCGGGGAACCGGGATCTGCCTGAAAAACCTCAACAAGTACAAGAGTGTATTGATCAAATAGAAATAGTAAAACATGCAACAGATAATTTTTTTCTTCATTAGGAATAAAAATTTCCTGTTGTTCTTACTACTCTTCACTATTTCGATCTTCCTCACCGTAAATTCTCACTCCTTCCACAGCAATAAAGTGGCAACCTCGGCGAATTTCTTTTCCGGAGGTATCTACAGCATTAAGGAGAATGTTCGGGATTATTTTAACCTGAGAACACAGAATAATTTGCTTGTAGAGGAAAACAACCGACTTCGGGAATTACTATCTAATGCCGGATCAGACATGCGCACAGCGGATATTGACAGCACCAATGTGTTGTGGAATTACGATTTTGTTGCTGCCCGGGTGATCAATAATTCGTATTCGAAAACGAAGAACAACCTTACCATTGACAAAGGCAGCAATGACAGCCTGGCAATCGATATGGGAGTAATATCATCTAAAGGGGTGGTAGGTATTGTGAATAGTGTTTCGGCCAATTATGCCACCGTGCAATCGGTTTTGAATACAAACAGTCAGATCAACGCTAAACTGAAGAACACAAATGATTTCGGAACCCTGAAATGGCAAACGGGGAGTCCGTATATAGTTACACTTATAGATATCCCAAGACAAGTACAATTTCAATTGGGAGACACCATTGTGACAGACGGTAAGTCGACTATTTTTCCTGAAGGGATCCTAATTGGTTCCATTGCCGATTACAAACTCGCCAATAATCAGGACTATTACGAACTATCAATCGAGTTATTCAACAACATGACTAATATTGGCCATGTGTATGTGATCGAAAATAAGGCAGCCCCTGAAATCATGGAACTGGAAAACGCAGTGGAAGATGTGGAATAATGAAGCGTTAGTGAATGCGGTACGTTTTATCGTACTGGTGTTGGTTCAGGTGATATTACTGAACAACATAAACCTTTTCGGTTATGTAAATCCGTATCTCTACGTTCTATTCATTATCGTTTATCCTTTCTCCGGGAACAAATCTTTACTCATTGGCCTTGCTTTTGTTCTGGGTCTGAGCATAGATATATTTAGTGATTCCGGCGGAATCCATGCCGCGGCCTGCTCCTTTCTTGCATACGTCCGGCCCGCATTTCTTAAAGTTTCTTTTGGTGTTAGTTACGAATACAATATGGTGAAAATCAGTACGGCCGCCATAGGCGAACGCCTCACTTATATTTCACTCATGGTTTTCACCCATCATCTCATCCTTTTCTCGCTTGAAATTTTTAACTTTAACCATATACTTCTGATCCTAAAATCTACGTTATTTTCAGGTATATTCAGTGTGGTTCTGATCTTCTGCACAATATTATTATTTAGCCGAAGGAGTTGATGAGAAAATTACTATTGCTTGTATTGGTTTTGATCACCGGGGTGGTATTTGCCGGAAGGCTCTTCTACCTCCAGGTGTACGATACCTCATTTCAGAAGCTTTCAGAAAACAACGCAATTAAGATCCAGTACGATTATCCGCAACGTGGTTATATCTTCGATCGAAATGGAGATCTACTCGTAAGCAATCAACCGTCCTATGATGTGATGGTGATCCCGAGAGATGTGGAGCCATTTGACACCCTGGAATTCAGCGGACTACTAAAAATGACAGTTGAAGACCTGAGTGAAAGCTTAGAGAAGGCTAAGACCTATTCTCCGCGATTGCCTTCCGTGGTAATACCCCAACTCACAAAAGCTGAATACGCATCACTTTCTGAAAAGATGCACAAGTTCAAAGGATTTTATATTCAGAAGAGATCCCTTAGGGACTACCAGATCAATCACTCTGCCAACGTATTGGGCTATATAGCAGAAGCCGACAACAAGATCATCGAAAAGAACCCCTACTATCAGATGGGTGACCTGTTAGGTAAACAGGGGATCGAGATGCAGTACGAAGAAATTCTGAGAGGTGTAAAAGGAGTGAAGTACATTCAGAAAGATCGTTTTAACCGCGAAATAGGACCCTACAAAGACGGGATCTATGATACATTGCCAGAAAGAGGCAAGGACATTACACTCACTATTGATGGAGTTCTTCAATCGTATGGAGAGGAATTAATGGTAAATAAACGCGGAGGAATCGTCGCCCTGGAGCCCGCTACCGGAGAGATACTGGCACTGGTGGCTGCACCAAACTACGATCCTGCGCTGCTAGTGGGAAGGGAACGTTCCAAGAATTTCACTAAGCTGTGGTATGATACCATCTCAAAACCCTTATTCGACAGGGTACTTCAGGGAGAATATCCGCCGGGATCACCTTTTAAAGCACTTACGGCCTTAATCGGGTTGCAGGAAAACGTAATCGATACCGAAGAGACAATATATTGTGCCGGGGGATACAGGTATGGAAGAAACCGAAAGTTAGGTTGTCATGCCCACCGAAGTCCGCTAGCCATGCAGGCGGGAATTGCCAATTCGTGTAATGCATATTTCTGTACCGTTTACAGGCGCATCATAGAAAAATATCCAACACCACAAGAAGGGATCGATAATTGGAGGGCTCATCTGCTAAGCTTTGGAATGGGAGATTATATGGGTTATGACCTGCCTAGTGGAAGGCCGGGAAAGATCCCGAGTTCAGAAACATATAATGCAATCTACCAGTATCCCACTTACAAGTGGTATGCTCCTGCTACGATTTCGAATGCGATCGGGCAGGGAGAAGTTTTGCTCACTCCCATGCAGATGGTAAATTTCACTGCTGCCATCGCGAACAGAGGCTGGTATTACAAGCCGCATATCATAAAAAACATTGGAGGCGTGGATACTATTCCGTCGATCTACAAACAAAAATTTCAAACAACTATCGATCCTGAATATTTTGATCCCGTGATCGACGGATTGTACGATGTATATAACTACGGAACCGCCTCACACCTTCAGATACCGGGTATTGAGATCTGCGGTAAAACAGGGACGGCCGAGAACTATACTCGTGTAAACGGAGAACGTATGCAGCTTACCGATCATTCGGTGTTTGTTGCCTTTGCCCCAAAGGACGATCCTAAGATCGCGATTGCCGTTTTCGTTGAGAACGGTTACTGGGGTAGCCGATGGGCAGGTAGGATCGCCAGTTTGATGATCGAGAAATACCTGAAAGGTGAAATTACACGTACCGACCTCGAACATTTTATCCTCAATGGCAGCCTTGAGGAAGAGTATGCCAAGCCATACAGCGGAGAACCCTTTTTAATTAACCAGTAATGACAGGAAACAGAGGATTTGTGAAGTTAGACTGGTTGACTATCTTCCTGTATTTCGCACTTGTTGGGATCGGCTGGATCAATATCTATTCTGCTTCTCTTGACGATTCGGCAACGAGTTTTTTCGATTTCAGCCAGGTGTATTTCAAACAATTGGTTTGGATCTGCCTGAGTTTGGTACTTATCATTTTCATCCTGGCCATTGAAGCCAAGTTCTATGAACGCTTCTCCAGTATCATTTACCTGGTTTCTCTTGCATCCCTGTTAGGGCTTTTTGTTCTTGGTAAGAATATTAATGGCGCCACATCCTGGTATGTTCTAGGTGGTTTCAGCATCCAGCCTGCGGAATTCGCCAAAGCGGCTACTGCACTCGCACTTGGAAAGTATATCGGGGATATGCAGACCAATATTAAAGAATTCAAACACCAGTTAAGGGCGTTCGTTATCATCGCCTTACCTGCCTTGTTCATCATTCCTCAACCCGATCCCGGAAGTGCGCTTGTCTATGCAGCATTCATCTTTCCCATGTATAGGGAGGGCTTGCATTACGTATACTTACTGCTGGGGTTTTTCCTTGCGGCCTTGTTCATTTCAACGCTGGCATTCGGAGTGGTGTGGGTTTCAGTAGGGATCCTGGCGATTACCGCATTGATTTATTTCAAAAACAGAAAAAAGAAAAAAACAAAAGCCGTGAATTATATCATGGCAGCAGCAGTGTGCATAGCGTTTGTATTCTCGGTTCAATACATATTCAATAATGTGTTCGAACAGAGACACCGTGATCGTTTCAATATAGTGCTCGGGAAGGAAACTGACTCAAAAGGGATAGGTTATAACACCAACCAGAGTGAGATAGCTATAGGAAGTGGTGGCTGGACAGGAAAAGGCTGGACTCAGGGTACACAAACCAAGGGAAATTTCGTCCCGGAACAGCAAACCGATTACATCTTCAGTACTGTAGGTGAAGAATGGGGCTTCCTGGGAAGTATGGTAGTGGTGATCTTATTTCTGGCTTTGATAGTAAGAGTACTGGTGTTGGCCGAACGTCAAAAGAATCAGTTTGGTCGAGTGTACGGCTACAGCGTCGGAGCCATACTGTTCGTGCATTTCTTTGTGAATATTGGGATGACGACGGGCTTACTTCCAACCGTAGGTATTCCACTGCCTTTTTTCAGTTATGGTGGTTCAGGTTTATGGGGCTTTACGATCCTGTTGTTTATCCTTATCCGACTTGACGCTTCGAATTCCTATTACACCTGATCTAGCGTTGCTCCCATTCTTTTAGATCCACTCTGGATTCCAGCCTATCTTCAATCCTGTCGTCCAGGCCACGCAGGAAATCGATCCTTGTTTTTCTCTCGATCTCATCAATGCTAACAACATAATCATAGAATGAATCCGATGTACCTTCGTTGGGAATCAGGAAGGCAATGGCTTTTAGCTCATCTCCGTTTCTATCGACAATGATCTTATAGAATTCCTTCGGAACAGAAACATCCTCATCTCCAATTGCCTCCAGTCCGTTTTCCAGTACGCCTCCCGTAATAACAAACAAGGCTTCTCTCCTACCCGCCCAGTAACGAACTTTTTGTTCAAGTCGGTTCCAGATTCCCGCGTTGAATTCGTGGTTTTGCGGACTTATATTACTGGTTAAGAAGGTTTCATGGTAGGCTTCGAAATCGAAGCGACGGTCACCTGCAGGACAAAGATGGCCTCGGTCGTAGCCTGAATTCTTATAGTTACGCCAGTCGGCCGAACCACTTTTGATCTTTCGGTCCTGAACGAAATAGGGTCGTTCAAACTCGGTTTTAACCAATTGTTCGTCCCGTAGCTCATAGGCAACCCATTCTGCCTGTTCGTGTTTTTCAGAATAAGAAAGTGAAAAGTAGGTATGACGAATGATCTTACCTGTTGTTGAATTCGGAAGGAAGCGATCGTCGAACTCTAATTCCTCTGAGTTCGAGGCAGTAGGTTTCGGATAATCCTCAGTTGCCTTGTCTACATATTTTTCAGCATAAAACAATAGAGCAACAACGAGGATTAGTAAGAATGGGTAAAGGTATTTTCGGTTCATTGATCAATCTTAAGTTTTCACATCCAAAGCATCCCTCAATGCATTCCCGATTAGCATAAAAGCTGTCACCAAACTCATTATGGCAATCCCGGGGATCACAGCCAGGAAAGGTTTTCCCAAGATGATATAGGAATAATGGTCCTTAATGATACCTCCCCAACTGGGCATAGGTGGTTGTGCTCCTATCCCAAGGAAGCTAAGTCCACTCTCGATAAGGATGGCACCCGCAAAATTTGCCGCCGATATAATGATCACGGGAGCCAGTGCATTCGGGAGGATGTGTTTTAGTATTATTCTGAAATCAGTATATCCAAGTGCCCTTGCAGCCGTGACGTATTGCATCTGCTTCACACTCATTACCTGTCCGCGCACCACCCGGGCAACTTCCACCCACATGGTGAGTCCGACGGCAATAAACACCTGCCAGAATCCTTTACCTAAAGCCAGGGTAATGGCGATAACGAGCAGCAGCGTTGGGATAGACCAGGTTACGTTTATCAACCACATAATGGCCGTATCTATCTTTCCACCAAAATATCCCGCTATTGCGCCTAAGGTGATTCCTATGACCAGAGAAATAAAGACAGCCACAAACCCGATGGCAAGTGAGATCCGTATCCCTATAAGCATTCTGCTAAGCAGGTCCCTGCCGTATTTATCGGTTCCCAGTAAAAATTTCTTTTCTGAAATATATGCTGAAGGGATATCCTCCGCAGAGGTTGCCTTCGTGAACAGGTCTAAAGGATAATCTTTCAGTAAACCCGAGGTGCCATCCGAAGTATATTCAGCAATGGAGATTCCGGAAGCTGTTACTTCGTAGGAATTGATGGGAACTTCAGTATCGACGTTCTTCTTTCCGAAGAAAAAGGTTGTCAAACTACTCTGCTGCTCCACATTGCTGGGAATGGTTAATACATCCACACTAAAGCCCGGCTGTTTGGAATGTATAGAAAGGTGCATCTGGTTAGCATTCTGTGAATCGTCCGGGGCGATGGCATAGGCAAAGATCGCGATAAGCACACATACCAGCAGGAAACTAAAACTAAAAACGCCCCAAAAGTTCTTTCGGAACTTTCGGAGCGCTAATTTCGTCAATGAGGTCGATGTGCTTTTCACATCGTAAATTTAGTCAAATCCTGTTTCAGTAAGGATCTAAGCTTAATTTTTAATTTCAGCGAATTTCCCTGCTTTAATATTGTTCATTCTCAGATCCTGGAGTACGTTGATCGCTTCTTCCAAATAGATGTCGGCACTCAGGTTCTTATGCCAGCGCTTACGCTTCTCACGCAGGGTTGTGTCCTGCTTCATCATTTCTATTTCCCAAGGCAATGAGCGATAGCTCAACTTGTTGTCGTATTCCTCGATAGCGTCGAACTTTTCAGTTTCTGCTTTTCGCTTCTCAATCTCGGCTTTATACTTTTCGAAATTCAGATCAACATCCAATTCATCTCTCTTCTCTTTGATCCATCTCGCATTCTGCTCGATAAGCGCAAGCTGTTCGCTCTTCGCCATTCGCTCTTTGCTCTTCGTAATAGTTTCTTCAAAGTCCACATAACCATCCCATATCTTATATTGAGCAGGTTCTATCTTATCGTACGGAAGCGGGTTGTCGTAATCGCGCTCCCCTACTTCTATATAACTGTACCTATCCGGCATCACTACGTCACTTTTAACGCCTTCTAACTGTGTAGAACCTCCGTTCACACGGTAGAACTTCTGGGTGGTGATCTTCAAGGCACCCATATCACCCATGTCGTTCTTTCGCAACCATTGGTTTAGGTCGATCAAATTCTGCACCGTACCTTTTCCATAGGTTTGTTTGCTTCCTATTATGATCGCTCTCTTATAATCCTGCATGGCAGCAGCCAGAATCTCAGAAGCGGAGGCGGACAATTCGTTCACAAGAATCACCAGTGGGCCATCCCACAGGATCTCGTCGTCCTTGTCGCTAAGTACTTCCTTATTCTTTCCTGTTGAAGCAACCTGCACCACGGGTCCATCTTTGATAAACAAGCCGGCGATATCCACAGCGGTTCTCAAAGAACCTCCACCATTATCACGAAGGTCCAAAACCAGACCTTCCATACCTTCTGCTTTCAAACGCTTGATCTCTTCTTTTACATCTGTAGCGGCATTGCGCTTTTTGTAATCGTTCATATCGAAGTAGAAACCAGGTAGATTGATCAAACCAAATTTCTTGTCTTCTTTTTCGATTACTGTTGACTTCGCATACTGCTCTTCTAGTTCTACTACATCACGGGTAATAGTTTCTTCTTCAATGGTTCCGTCAACACGTTTGATGGTGAGAATAACTTTCGTTCCTTTCGGGCCTTTTATCAACTTCACGGCGTCGTCTATACGCATTCCAACAACGCTTACTGCTTCATCTTCATCTTCCTGTCTCACTTTGGTAATGATATCTCCCACTTCAATGTGTTCTCCTCTCCAGGCGGGACCACCGCTAATGATCTCAACCACGTTGATATAATCGTTTTTCTTCTGAAGTCGGGCACCGATACCTTCAAGTTTACCACTCATTCGAAGATCGAAACGATCCCTGTCCGGTGGAGCGTAGTAATTTGTATGTGGGTCGAAACCTTCGACCACAGTAGTAAGAAAAACCGCAAAATAATCCTTCCGCTCCAGGTCGTCGGTAAGATCGAAATATTCATCAAGCGAAGTAAGGGTTTGGTTTCGAGCTTTTTCTTCCAGCTCCGCTTTGGTCATTTGTGTGTATCCTTCTTCTTCGTTCTCTATTTTGGACTCGTCGTCTTCGATGGCATCGTAATATGAAGAGATGGTACTGAATTTCAATTGCTTTCTCCAGCGTTTCTTTAACTCTTTCTTAGAGGTTGCATAGGTGATCTTGTCGTAGTCCACATTAATCGTCTCATCCTTAGAGTAGTCGAAAGGAGTACTGAGCACTTCCTTATAAATATCCCTGGACTCAGCTAATCGTTGAGTATAGCGTTCGTAAACGAGGTTGAAAAAGGTAAGTTCTTTGTTTCTTATTTGATCATCAATCTGGTTACGATACTCATTAAAGTCTTCTATATCTGAAGCCAGGAAATAGCGCTTTATCGGGTCCATGGCTTCGATGAAGTCGTCGTAAACCGTTTCAGAGAAGACATCGTCCATGTCGGCCGGATCATAGTGAAATCTCTGAAGAACATAAGTTGTCAGGTCTATTAGTAGTTTATCCTTATCAGGATTATCGAATTCTTTGGAGGTAAAACTGCAGGAGGCAGCCGCTACAAACACGGCAAGAAATAATACTTTAAAGTTCTTTTTCATTAATCTCATAGCTTTCGTCATTTTCAGTTTTCTAAATTAGATAAAAAACCGTGCCAAGTCTTAGTAATGATACTAATTTTTTGTTAAACAAACTAATTACCTAAGCGGCCATAAAATGCGTATTTTAGCAGGGTAAAAAGATGTCTATGTCAGCTAAAAGACCCCTTATATTAGTGACCAATGATGATGGTATTACTGCGCCCGGAATACGCACCCTGATCGAAGTAATGAACGAGTTGGGTGATGTAGTTGTTGTGGCCCCAGATTCACCTCAAAGTGGAATGGGTCATGCCATCACCGTTAACGAAACTTTGTACGTAGATAGGGTAACGGTGGACAAATCTGCTCCTCAAAAGGAATTTAGCTGTAGCGGAACTCCTGCCGATTGTGTAAAATTAGCTGTGAACGAGATCCTGAAAGGCAAGCCGGACCTTTGTGTAAGCGGTATCAATCACGGGAGCAATTCCTCCATTAACGTGATCTACAGCGGCACCATGAGTGCTGCAGTGGAAGCGGGAACCCAGGGTATCCCTTCCATCGGATTCTCACTCCTGGATTATTCCCTCGAAGCTAATTTTGAACCGGTTCGAAAGTTTGTAAAGCAGATCGCGGCGGAATGTCTCGATAAAAGCATGCCTCGTGGCGTGGTGCTCAACGTAAACTTCCCGAAATTACCCGAAGCCGAGATCAAAGGGATCAAGGTCTGCAGACAGGCAAATGCGCATTGGGTGGAAAACTTCGACAAACGAGTGAATCCACTGGGACGCGAATACTACTGGTTAACCGGCGAATTTGTTAACGAAGACGGAGGTGAAGACACGGATGAATGGGCATTGAGAAACGGCTTTGTTTCGGTGGTACCGGTACAGTTCGATCTAACCGCTCACCACGCCATTAAAGATATTAATACCTGGGAACTATAATGAAAAAAGAGATTGGGATTGGCTTTGTTACTGGCTTGATATCCAACCTTATCGGGATAATCATTTGCATTTTTATTATCGCTAAAATGGAAGATCTAAGTTTTGGCGGAACCTATGATTTTTATAAGCAAACTGGAAATCTATGGATGATCATCACTCTGGGAGCATTGCCTAACCTGGCAGTATTCTTCGGGTTTTTAAAAATAAATCGGGATTATCGCGCCAGGGGTGTGTTGCTGGCAACGTTTTTGACGGCAATAACGGCGTATATCATATATTTTTTCTAAATGAAGTATTACATCATTGCGGGAGAGGCATCGGGAGACTTGCATGCATCGAACCTTATCAAGGAGCTTCGGAAGAGGGATCCGGATGGGGAATTCCGTGCCTGGGGGGGTGATCTCATGGAAGCGGCGGGTGCCCATTTGGTTAAGCACTACCGCGAATTGGCTTTTATGGGCTTTGTAGAAGTACTCTTGAATTTATTTACCATCCTTCGAAATATTTCATTCTGCAAAAAGGACATAGAATCTTTCAACCCCGACGTCATTATTTTTATCGACTACCCCGGATTCAACCTGCGAATCGCAAAATGGGCTAAACGTAGGGGCTATAAAACACATTACTACATTTCTCCTCAAATCTGGGCCTGGAAGGAGGGGCGTATCAAGGGTATAAAGCGAGACGTAGATGAGATGTACGTAATCTTACCCTTTGAAAAGGATTTCTACGAGAAGAAGCACAATATGCCGGTTGATTTCGTGGGACACCCTCTTATCGATGCCATCAACAATCGCCCTTTAATTAGTCCGGAAGAATTTAAGAAGGTAAATGGCCTTGATGAAAGACCAATTATTGCATTGCTTCCGGGAAGCAGGAAACAGGAGATTCGGAAGATGCTTGAGGTCATGCTTTCAGTTGTTGAAGATTTTCCTGAGTACCAGTTTGTGATAGCAGGTGCTCCCAGTGTGGACGCTTCTTTTTACAGTGAATTTATTGCCAATGACGGGGTTCATCTTCTTCTGAATAAAACCTACGATCTGCTTAGTGTATCTTATGCCGCTTTGGTTACATCAGGAACAGCTACATTGGAGACAGCACTTTTCAAAATTCCCCAAGTAGTCTGTTACACAGGGAACAGGATCTCATACGAAATAGCCAAAAGAGTCATCAAGTTGAAATATATTTCTCTCGTTAACCTCATCCTGGACAAGCCCGTGGTTACCGAATTAATTCAAACGGAATTCAACAAAACCAAGCTTTCAGATGAACTGCATATCATCTTGGATCCATACAAGCGAGCTACATTGTTCCTTGAATACTACGACCTGGAGCAAGTTCTTGGAGGAAAAGGAGCGAGTGAGAAAACTGCGGAGTTGATTCATTCTCGTATTCAGTAAAGTCTTCGTTTAATGAGATAGACTGGAGTTTCAGACTTTATACCAGTCAATCGTAAAAGTTTTTTTATTACTTTTATTCAAACCAAATCTCACATGAAACGAATATTACTTCTTTGCCTGCTGGCGGGCTTACTGGCATCTTGTGGTGCCTCCCGGCAGACTTCCAATAAGACCGTGGTTAAAACAAGTCGTAGTGCCAGTCCTGCAAAAAAGGTGGACAGGATCGTGTCGCACGCTAAAGGATTTGTAGGAACCAGATACAAATTTGGTGGGACCAGTCGAAAAGGGATGGACTGCTCCGGACTGGTGTATGTGTCCTTTATGGAACAGAACGTTTCGCTACCCAGGATCTCCAGGGAAATGGCGAAACAAGGTACACGAATTAAGCTGGGACAGGTATCTCAAGGTGACCTTCTCTTTTTTCAAACCAATAAAAACAGGCGAGTGATAAATCACGTAGGTCTGGTGGTGGAAAGCAGGCGTGGTGTTATTAAATTCATCCATTCCACCACATCCAAAGGCGTTATCATCTCTTCCCTTGACGAACGCTACTGGAACGATGCATTTGTAGAAGTGCGGCGTATCATTTAACTTAGAATCGATTTAAAACCGCTCCCCGGTTGATCCTTGATCATCGGTATGCGGTTTTTTGACTTTCCCATTGTACGTTTTTCACTATTCCTAACCCTTGGAGTAGTTAGTTCTGGCTTGTGTCCATCAGAATGGTGGTTTGTGCTTTTGATTTCCTGTATTCCAATGCTGGTACTATCCTGGTATTTCGCACGGAAGAACCTTTTCCAAAAACCATTCTTCGGCATCATTACTTATTTGAGTTTTTTCTGTCTTGGCGCTGCAAATTATCAACTGCGCTCCCCGGATTATCAACCGAATCACTATACTCATTTTCTTTCCGAAGAAAACGATTCACGCCTCACCCTGGAGGTGCTATCCACCCAGAAACCCAATAATTTCAGTCATCGGTTTATTGCTGAAGTTAAATCGGTGAACTCCTCACCCACTCAAGGGAAATTGTTAGTGTACCTTCAAAGGGACAGCACCAGCAAAATGCCTTCCCCGGGACAGCGGCTCACTGTATTCGCTCAACCGCAAGAGCTGACGGCCCCCTTAAATCCGGGTCAGTTCGACTATGCAAAATATCTGAGATCTAAAGACATATTCCGACAACTCAATATTGATTCCGAAGTGCTCTTATACCAACATAACAAGCAACCTGGTTTCCTTTCCAGAATTCAGAGCTTCAGAAATGTATTACTTCAAAAATTGGAAGCTTACCCCTTTGGAACTGAAGAATTAAGCATTGTCCAGGCCTTAACCTTAGGCCACAGGAACAGTATTGATAAAGATCTGTACAAATCGTATGCCTCGGCCGGCGCCATTCATGTACTGGCGGTTTCGGGATTGCATGTTGGTATAATATACTTCATCCTTCAATGGCTATTTCAACCGTTGCTGTTTCTTCCCAAAGGCCGGAAAATAATGGTGGTCTTTGTTGTAGCATCTCTTGTGTTCTATGCGCTGATCACGGGAATGTCTCCTTCCGTGACAAGGGCGGTTACCATGTTCTCTTTCTTCGGAATGTCGCGATTGATCAACCGACCCACAAATAGTATCAACACCTTATTTCTCTCCTTTTTTTTCCTCCTGCTCTGGAACCCTAAATGGTTGTTCGATGTTGGTTTTCAGTTGAGCTACACAGCCGTTTTTTTTATACTTTGGTTGCACCCGCGAATCTCCGCTTTATATCAACCGAAATATTTTGTGGATAAACTCATTTGGAGCACGATTACAGTGAGTTTTTGCGCTCAACTAGGAGTGGCACCCTTGAGCATTTACTACTTCAACCAGTTCCCGGGGCTTTTCCTGCTATCAAACCTGGTGGTTCTTCCTTTTATTGGCCTACTCGTAGGAACCGGGCTATTGCTATTGTTTTTGGCGTCCATTGATCTTGCCCCAAATTGGTTAGCCAATATGGTTAACGAGGTGGTGAACTTCCTAAACCGCTTTGTTGTTTGGATCTCCGAGCAGGAACATTTCATTTTCAGGGACCTGGTTATTTCTGAAATAGCTGTGCTCTCCTCCTATGTGTTAATCGTTAGTACCACGCTGGTTTTGTCCAGATTCGGATTCAATCAATTGCGGGTTTTCCTAATCGCTCTTGTTTTCTTCCTGCTAATTATCTTTCATTTTGAAACCGGGAACGCCTCGCACAGGTTGATCATCTTTCATAAAAACAAGGAAACTATCGTTGGAATTCAAAAGCAGAGGAGTTTATTAATTCTGAAACAGGACAGTGTGAGCCCTGTAAATAATTATCCCATAGCCTCTTTCAGAACCAGTATTCGGGAGCAGTTCTATTCAGAAGAAATAATTCCAGCCGTGATACAGTTTAAACAATCAATTCTTGTTGTGGTGGATAGTACTGGGGTATACCCCAAGGGTGAGACTGTAGATATCGTTCTTTTAAGTGGCAGTCCGAAGGTGAATTTGGACCTGCTCATTGAAAACCTCCAACCGAAGAAAATCGTCGCCGACGGAAGTAATTATAAGTCGTATGTGCGAAGATGGGAAAACACTTGCAGAAATAGAAAGCTCCCCTTTCACCATACCGGCAACAGCGGAGCCTTCATACTGGAGTAGTGAAACACTTAACTAAAAGCTACTCCTAGAACGTACCTTTAAAATTTTTCTGATAGTCCTTCCAGGCTCTCATGGTTGTGAGTTCGGCGTAGTCGTCGTTCGCTATCATCTTCAAGTAGATCTCGAACTCCTGAGGAGATTTATACCCTGGAACGGCCTGGATCAATTCACCGTCGTCCTTAAAGAACACTATACTTGGATATCCCTGTAATTTGAGCGCGTCAGCAAAGAAATGAGTGGCATTACGCCCTCTTCTTCCGGGTTGATAATTGGGATTGGTATAGGTGAAATCCTGGTAGGTGATCTCTTCGGTTCCTTCTGCATTGAACTTCACCGCGTAATAATGCTTATTGACGAATTCGACAACTTTTTTGTTTCCGAAGGTATTCTTATCCATGAGCTTACAGGGTCCACACCAGGTGGTATAAACGTCCATAAGTATTTTCTTCGGTTCTTTCTTCTGGGCTTCCAGGGCCTCATTCATTGTCATCCAGTTGATCTTCTGTGCTGCCATCACCCCGGTTGAAAGAAATGCCAGAACAAGTAATAAGTGTTTCATATTCAATTCTTTTTCACATATACAAGTAACAAAAAACGTTCCAAAGTATGGAACGTTTTTTAGGTCGAAAGTATTGTGTTTACCTAATTCCGTGCATGAGTCGTTTTAACAACGGATGCAGAAGGAGCGCTACAAATCCAAGTCCGATAGGTATAATGGTGAATATCAGGAAGAATGTTGAAAGACTATATTCCTGGGTGATATTTTCGATATCACCACCTACGTAGTGCGCTAGTTTATTTCCTATGGCGATTGCCAGATAATATACACCAAACATAAAGGCGATCATCCTTGCAGGAATAAGCTTACTCAAGTAAGACAGACCCATTGGCGATAGACAAAGTTCTCCCAGAGTATGGAATAGGTATGCAAGTACTAACCAGGCCATACTAAGGGCAGCTGTCTCGGCTCCGGCTGGTACGTTTCTCGCTCCAAAGGCAAGGAAGGCAAAACCAATTCCAAGTAAAAATAATCCAAGGAAGTACTTCACGGAAGCCGGCGGATTGTAACGGCTATCCCACCATTTGGTGAATAGCGGAGCAAACATAATGATGAACAAAGAATTCAGAATAGCAAACCATGTTACCGGCACCTCAGTTTCTTCCGACTGGAATTCGGTATAGATCTTAAAGATCACTATTGCCCAAACGATCACGAAACTGGTTCCAAGAATTATATTGGATAGTCCAATACGGTTAAATGTTTTTCGGAATAGACTGATAAGCACATATGTGATGATGAGCAATGGTACTACGGTAACTACCAGATCCACGATCTGGAAGCCCAGAGCTGCGTTACCTTCCAAAACTCTACTTGTAAAGTCTCTTGTATATATTGGAAGAGATCCCGCCGCTTG
This sequence comes from Aureitalea sp. L0-47, assembly GCF_026126405.1. Classification (GTDB taxonomy): domain Bacteria; phylum Bacteroidota; class Bacteroidia; order Flavobacteriales; family Flavobacteriaceae; genus Pukyongia. Next base: position 578,623 of record NZ_JAFMTQ010000001.1, on the reverse strand, counting down.
TTCAAAGGCAGCCCAAAAGAATATCGTAAATATGCAAAATATGGTAAAGGCGATCATTCTATCCCTTTCAATTCGAACATACCTGCTTAATCTTATAACTAGCAGAATGACAAAGGAGATGGCTGCCAGCAACGCAAAGAATAAGGAATCTGTCAGCCCTAAAATTTCAAAATTCAGGGTTTGAATATCTTCTATCTTGCTCAAGGGGTCATTGAAGATAAAAATCAATGCTGAGACGAGGAAGATTCCTATCAGAGTAAAATCGAGTACTGTAAAAGGATTACGTTTTATGGTAACCTCTTCATCACCATCCATTACTACTTCCTTAGCTACTTCTCCAGTTTTTTTCTTCGGAACATCTCCCACTGACCCAAAAAGTCGTTGGGCAAACACGAACTGAAGCATTCCTAAAAACATGAATATTCCTGCGAGTCCAAAACCATAGCTCCAACCAACTTTCTCACCAACCCATCCACAGAGCATGATCCCGATAAAAGCCCCGGCATTCACTCCCATATAGAAAATGTTATAAGCACCATCCTTCTTTTCGTCATGGCCTTCATACATTTTAGAAATTATAGCCGTCATATTTGGCTTAAACATACCATTACCAAGGATAAGGAAGGTAATACCTATATATAGGAATGTAGGTGTCTCTACCGCCATGGATGCATGTCCTAAAGTCATGAGCAGCGCTCCAATAACCACGGCCATTCTATAACCGATCTTGTTATCGGCCAACCATCCTCCGAGTATTGGAGTTAGATATACGAACATAGCATAGGTTCCCAACAGGGATAAGGCAGCTTCGGTAGACCATGCCCAACCCGGATTGTCACCTAAAATTGCACCGGTTAAAAATATCACCAGAATGGCGCGCATTCCATAGTAGGAGAAACGCTCCCACATTTCGGTAAAGAATAGTACGAATAATCCTGCCGGATGTCCTAATACTTTATTTTCGAAGAAGTTTTCTTTGTCGGTTGTCATATTATAGGGATTATTGGTTATCTGCTAGTTCAAAGCCTTCGGTTTCGTCATAGTGCATTTCTCTTTCGTCATCTTCGGCACCATGAGTTAGATATTCCAGTTTCTTTCTGAATAATAAGACTAGTAATCCGAAAACTACACAGAATACCGCTATACCCGTAAATACTGTAAACTCACCGAGATTAGAGGCCGATTCACCTAATAAACCAGCTAGCTTATTTCCGAATCCGGTCATAGCAAAGTAAACACCCATCATTATGGAGGCATACTTGATCGGCGCCAGCTTGGTGATATAAGATAAGGCAACAGGGGAAATACAAAGCTCTCCAACCGTATGGAACAAATATGCAAGTACCAACCAATACATTGCCGAAGTGCCTGCACTATTGAACTGTGCTGAGGCCGCTGACATAAAGAAGAAACCTGTTCCCATTATAACAAGACCAATAATCATCTTGAACAATGAGGTAGAGATTTTTCCCTTCAGTTTCCTTTTGGCCCAGTAGGCTGCGACCGTGGTTCCAAGGAAAATAATGAACATGGCATTTAGAGACTGAAACCATGAAGCCGGAATTTCCCATCCCAGAAGCATCCTGTTGGTGTTCTCCTTGGCATAAATATTCATAAGACCTCCGGCTTGCTCAAACGCACCCCAGAATACTATTACAAGTAAGAATGAAATGAATAATACTACTACCCTATCTTTTTCAATTTTTGTTAGAGGACGATTCATGGCAGCCTTCTCTTCTTCATCTACAGACTTGCCAAGATAGTTACCTACATACTTCAAATGCTTTTGTCCGGCCAAATACTGAATTAATCCTAAAGCCATACCAATACCAGCTAGTCCGAAACCATAATGCCAGCCATAAACCTCACCCACATATCCAACTATCAAACTGGATAAAAAGGCCCCTATATTAATACCGATATAAAAAATTGTAAACCCTTTATCTCTTCTGATGTCTCCTTTCTTATAAAGGCCACCAACCATGGTAGAAATATTTGGCTTCAACATTCCAACACCCGCAATAATAAGTCCCAAACCGGAATAGAAAGCCCACATTTGCTCAACAGCTAGAATACTGTGTCCTGCCACCAGCAGAATACCACCGACTAAAACAGATCTCTTCTGACCTAAAAATTTATCAGCTATCCACCCCCCTGGAATTGAGGCTACATAAACTAGCATAGTATACCATCCATACAACGCAAGAGCTTCGGCATTGCTCCATCCTAATCCTGCATTATCCCCAACCGTTTCAGCAACTAAGTAAAGAACCAAAATGGCTCGCATACCGTAATAAGAGAAACGCTCCCACATTTCAGTGAAGAACAATACATACAGACCTACCGGATGCCCGAATAGTTCTTTTTGTTTATGAAGCATATTAGTTGACATAGTTGAAAGAGTATTAGTTAGATATTCGTTGAAATTGGTTGTTAATTTTTTATCTGAATGAGTTTCTCAGGTTGAGGTTGCCCAAGTGTATTTTGTATAAAACGCGTCATCTTCTTATAGAGATGAAGTCTTGTATTGCCACCGTAGATACCGTGGTTCTTATCCGGGTAGATCATCCATTCGAAGTCCTTATCCGCCTGAATTAACGCCTCAACAAGTCTCATAGTGTTCTGAACATGAACATTGTCGTCCGCACTTCCGTGCACCAGCAAAAAATCCCCCTCCATGTTGTCTACGTGCGTGATAGGTGAATTATTATCGTAACCATCGGGATTCTCCTGAGGTGTTTGCATATAACGCTCGGTGTAGATGGTATCGTAGAATCTCCAGCTTGTTACCGGCGCCACAGCTATTGCCATGGAAAAGGTTTCCGGTGCCTGGAAAAGGCAATTGGACGACATAAATCCTCCGTAACTCCATCCCCAGATCCCAATTCGGTCTTCGTCTACATACGGTAATTCGCCTAATTTCTTTGCTGCCGCTACCTGGTCTTCCACTTCGTATTTACCCAGTTCCTTCTGGGTCATCTTTTTGAAATCACGACCTTTCAGTCCTGTTCCCCTACCGTCCACGCAAGCTACTATAATTCCTTGCTGGGCCAGCATTTGGTGCCAGTAGTCATTAGCACCTCCCCATCTGTTCCCAACACTTTGGGAGCCAGGTCCGGAATACTGATACATGAACAAGGGGTATTCCTTGTTCGGATCGAAATCCAAGGGTTTGATCATGTACATGTTCAACTCCTCACCATTGATATTAATGGTTGAGAATTCCTTAGGTGAAGTAACAAAACCGTCCAGCTTTTGTTTTAATGTATTGTTGTTTTTAATCTCCCTTAGCTTCTTTCCATTCTTCGCCTGGTAAAGCGTAAAGGAATACGGCGTTTGAGCATCCGAATGCGTATTAATGAAATAAGAGTAATCGGCACTAAAGGAAGCACTGTTCGACCCTGTCTTCTCGGAAAGCTTTACTTTGTTCTTCCCGGTTTGTGAGATAGAGTACACACCCCTGTTTATACTGCCATCTTCTGAACTCTGGTAGTAGATTCTGCCTGTTTTCGGATCGAAACCATAGAAATTGGTCACTTCCCACTCGCCGTCAGTAACCTGATTGATCAATTTTCCGTTCCTGTCGTAGTGATAGATATGGTTCCAGCCGCTCTTCTCGCTGGTCCAGATAAAACTGTTATCGTTTAAGAACGTTAGATCATCCGTAACATCCACATAGGCAGGATCTGTTTCTTTCAGAATTAATTCTGAAGAATTATCCCTTGCATCCACAAAGACCAGGTCCAGTTCATTCTGGTGGCGGTTCGTAAGGCGGACACTTAAGATATTCGGATCTTCAGTCCAATTGATTCGAGGAATATAATAGCAGTTGTATTGTGAAACATCCACTTCAGAAGTAGAACTGTTCCTGAGATCATAAATATGCAAAGAGACATCGGCATTAGGATCTCCTGCTTTTGGGTATTTAAAAACTTGTTGTGAAGGATAAAGCTCCGTTCCGTAAACGTCCATCGAAAACCTGGGTACGTCAGTTTCATCAAAGCGGATAAAGGCGATACGATGACCGTCCTTGCTCCAGTCGAAAGCTCTTACGAAGCCAAATTCCTCTTCGTAGACCCAATCGGTTATACCATTGATGATATGATTTTTCTTTCCATCATTGGTGATCTGCATCTCTTGCCCCGTTACAAGATTCTTGATGTAGAGATTATTGTTATTACCAAAGGCGATCTTATTTCCGTCCGGACCAAAGGTGGGTTCCTGTATCTGCTTTTCAGACACCAGCGTTAGCCTTTTGCTATTGAGGTCGTATACGTAGTAAGTTCCCATGGAAGACCTTCTGTAGATCTGTTTTAACTGGGTGGCTAATAGAAGTTTCGACTCATCCGGGCTGAATTCGTAAGAAATGATATAATTGATCCCTTCCAGGTCCTTCGAATTGACAAGGGTTCTTACCTTCTCACCGCTTAGGTAGTCGTAGACATCCACTGTTGACGCGCTCTCCGCCCGATTGTAATTCAATACAGCATATTCCTTACCATTTTGTAGCGACCGCAACACATCCAATCGCTCGGTTCGGAAAGTTCCTCCCCATATATCCTCTAATGTTATCTGTTTTTGTTGTGACTGAATGGAATTGCTAACAACCAGGAATAGTATTAGCAGGGGAACGTAAAAATATCGTTTCAACGTGTTAAATTTTTGTTACGTCAAGTTTACTAAAATTTCGGCAAAAACCGGTAGTTTTTATGTTAAATACAGGCAATTTGTTTGTTACTCAGGCGCTTTATGATGCCACAGAAATGCTATCTTTGTCATTCAAATTACAAACCTCATGGACGTTCCGGTTTCAGGATTTTCGAAAAAATCGAAGCAAGAAAAAATCGAATGGTTGGCCAACGCCTATTTTGGAGATGATCCGGAGGCTATCAATACGCTAAGAAAATACTGGAACAGCGACACCCGATTACAGGAGCTTCACGATGATTTTACGGAGAACGTCATATCAAATTATTATCTCCCTTTCAGTGTAGCCCCTAATTTCCTGATAAACGATACCCTCTACACCATTCCAATGGTGATCGAAGAGAGTTCCGTTGTTGCTGCGGCCAGTAATGCGGCGAAATTCTGGTTGGAAAGAGGTGGGTTTAATGCTGAAGTGATCTCGACGGTCAAGACCGGTCAGATCCATATCGATTACTTCGGAAATGGAGAAGTACTCAACGCATTCTTTTCCGAAGTAAAAAATGAGCTCATCGATTCTATTGCAGACATTCAGAAGAACATGAAAGCCCGCGGAGGAGGTTTGATCGACATCGAACTCAAAGATGCAACCTCCCAACTGAATGGCTACTACGAACTTCATTGTACTTTCGAGACCCTGGATGCCATGGGCGCTAATTTTATAAATAGTTGCCTGGAAAAGATCGCGGCTACATTTGAAACAGCAGCGCTTAAATACGATGGATTCAATACTACCCTTCCGAAAATAGTACTCAGCATTCTTTCAAACTATGTGCCGGAGTGCGTCGTTCGGGCCTGGGTAGGTTGTCCTTTAGAAAGTTTAAGCTACGGAAATACCCAGGGCAAGGAATTTGCCGAGAATTTTGTCCGCGCCATCGATATTGCCAAAGCTGAAGTTAGGAGAGCAGTTACCCACAACAAGGGAATTATGAACGGCATCGACGCCGTTGTATTGGCTACCGGAAACGATTTCAGGGCGGTGGAAGCCGGTGTACACGCTTATGCTGCGAAAAGTGGCCGATACACCAGTTTAACCGAAGCAGTGATCGAAAACAACAGCTTCACTTTTAGTATAGAGGTACCTTTAGCATTGGGCACCGTGGGTGGTTTGACAAGTTTGCATCCATTGGTGAAATTCGCGTTGCAGTTACTTCGGAAACCTTCTGCGAAGGAATTGATGAAGATCGTTGCCGTTGCGGGTCTGGCACAGAACTTCGCAGCCATACGATCCCTCGTAACCACTGGAATTCAACAGGGACATATGAAAATGCACCTCATGAACATCCTGAACCAATTGCAGGCCACTTCAGAAGAAAAAGAAAAGGCCATTGAGTACTTTACCAACAACACTGTTTCCCATAGTGCAGCTGTGGAATTCATTGAGAAACTCAGAGCTTAGATGAAATGCTTTCACAGTAACGGAAAATTGTTACTCACCGGGGAATACCTGGTGCTGGACGGCGCGCTCGCACTTGCCATTCCCACCTCCTTCGGACAAACACTGGAAGTGACGCCTTCTGATCAAAATGGAATCGTTTGGAAAAGTTACGACAGTGATGGCAACTGTTGGTTTCAGTCGGCATTCGACCTCGAAGACCGCCCAGGTAACGAAATAGAAGAAACCCTCATCGAAATTCTGAAGGAGGCAAGGAATCTCAACCCTGAATTTCTGTCGGAATCCAGGGGCGTGAAAGTTACTACTACACTTGACTTCCCCAGGGATTGGGGGCTTGGCACCTCATCCACTTTAGTGAATAACATTGCCCAATGGGCAGGCGTGGATCCTTTTAAACTGCTCTGGAACAGTTTCGGCGGCAGCGGATATGATATTGCCGCAGCGAGCAGAGATACCCCGATACTGTATTCGGTAAAAAACGAACTACCTAAAATCACCCCGGTGCAGGTTAACTGGCCATTTCAGGAGAAACTACATTTCATCCATCTCAACAAGAAACAGGACAGTAAAGAAGGGATAGCGGCATACCGCAAGGTGAAAGTCGATGCGTCCGTGCAAGCACGTATCTCCAAACTATCCATGGAGCTTCTTTCCTGTGAATCCCTTTCTGAGTTCGAACGGCTCATGGAATTGCATGAGTCGATCATTTCGAATCTCCTCGGAATACCTAGGGTTAAGAACAGCTTATTTCATGATTATCCCGGAATAGTGAAAAGCCTGGGAGCCTGGGGAGGTGATTTTGTACTTGTGAGTGGCACTGAAGAACAGCTGCACTACTTCGAAGAAAGAGGATACGAAACCTGCATTCCATTCACGGAAATGATCAAATAAAAAGGCTGTCTAAAAAGTAAAATTCAGACAGCCTTTTGCTAATTGAGATGCTATTTCCTAGTAGAAAACAGCCCTGTTATCTTCTATATCCGCCGACTCTTTCAAGGCCTTCTGGACATTGGTACTAAGCGTTTGAACGACGCTTGTTTTCAACTGATTGGCGTATGAAGCGTAGTTCTCCAGATCAGGTGCCTTGTTGATAGCAGTCACCCTCACTTTAAACACGCCGGTTTTTCCTTCGATAAAGCCAGTTTCTTGTCCTGGCTCCGTACCGAAGGCAGCACCAACTACTTTTGGCTCATTTCCGGCTCCTGGCATTGTTGGAGCGGCCATGGTAACAGCGGTAGCCGTTTGTACAGTTACATTCTGAGACGCTGCAATCTCCTGTAGGGTAGATCCGCTGGAGTTCGCAATAATCTGAGCCGCCTTTTTCTTATTTCTAAGAATTGGGGTAACCATTGCGGAAGATTCTGCAACACTCTGTAATCCTCGAGGTGACCTTCTGGTAAGTTGAGCGATCACATAGCCCTGAGACACGTTAAATCTGCTTATATCACCTACGTTGGTTTCCTCATTGAACGCCCAATTCACGATAGTGCGTGCATTACCGATTCCAGGAATGCTGGCATCAAGTTGCCCCACTTTGTTCACAGGTCTTACGTCAAGCTCCTGTGCCTTTGCCTGCTCACCGAAGTCTCCGCTGGCTGCTTCGATCTCGAAGTTGGTCGCTTTGGCAAAGATTTCATTGATTGTAGTCTCTGAAGGCTCGATTTCCTTAGTGATGGTCGCAATTTTAACCACATCTTTGAAATCTTTTTGTCCTAGTACGTCAATGATGTGATATCCGAAATTCGTTCTTACGATCCCGATATCTCCTTCCGATTGCTCAAAGGAGTAATCCCTGAACTGAGGTACCATTTTAGTGTATTCGAACCACTCGTATACTCCCCCGTTATCAATACTTCCAATATCGGAAGAGAATTCCTCCACATAGGAAGCGAATCTCGATTCGTTGGCTTTTAGTTTAGTAAGAAGGCTGTCGGCCGTTTTCTTTGCCTGCTCGTCTGTTCGAGCAATACTATCAGTAGGATTAAGCCCCACAGGAATAAGTATATGTCGAACTCGCGCGCTATCCGGTAACTGACGCTTGGTGATCAGCTTCGAAAGGTTAAGCGTTCTATCAACCTGGTAAGGACCATAGACATCACCTTGGTTAAGATCGAACATCGTATCCTTGATAGCATTAGGAAGTTGTTCTTTTGTGTACCATCTGTCTGTGTAAGGTGTATCGGAATTAGCGTTCACAAAATCTGCGTAATTCTCTGTATCCTTAAATCCAAGAATAGTTGTAGTCCCACCAACCTCACTGGAATCCGTTTCATTCTCCAGTAATCTCATGATCTCGGTCCTCGCATCATCGATATCCTCCTGAGAAGCTGTTTCTTCGATGAGTACATACTGAAAATCTACCTGCGGTTCTACTTCGAAGGTCTTAGGGTTTTCCTTGATGTAGGCAGCAATTTCTTCCTCACTCACTTCAATAGTTGCATCATCAATGGAAGTGTATGGTATATACACATATTGCATATTCACCTTGTCGTTCTCAAAACGGTATTGCTGCTCGCCATCGGCTATTGTAGAAGATAGTCCTCCACGAAGCATTCCCATGTAGGTATTTTCAAGGACCGTATTGGCCACATTCTTTATGTAGTTATTCCAGGCTTCATAGGCAGCTGGGTTAGTAGCGGCATTTGATTTCACCTGTGCGGCATATTCAAGCATTTTGAGTTCGCTATAATTCCCGCTTTCGTCCTGGAAAGTAGGATCATTGGCGAGATAGATACTAAGCGCCTGGTTTACCTGGTCGGACTCAGCACGCAGTCCGAGCTTCTCGTACTGTTCTTCCATAAGGATACGACGCAGCTCCCTGTCCCAAACCAATTTCATGGCCTGGTTGGTATTTGCATTCGGTCCCATGGAATTCTGAGTATTCTCTACCAAAGTGGCAAAATTCTCTCGATCTATATCCACTCCATTCACGGTTCCTATTGTATTCTCAACACTGGAACCTCCGCCTCGGGTTAGCACGTCGCTCAAAATAAAAGCGAACAGCGCCATTGCTATAATCAAAATGAGGAATATTCCTCTTTTTCTAATACTATTTAATATTGCCATTTGTCTGTCAAATTACTAGGGGGCGAAAATAGCATTTTCCCAGCATTTATGAAAGGTTAGGAATAAAAAAAAGATACTGGTAAAAAACTAAGGTTCCGGATTAAACTTTAGATCGACGAGTTCGATTTTCGTATTGGAAACTTCTAGCATGGTACAAATTACGTTTTCGATGACCACAGTTTCGTTCTCATCGGGGATTTCTTCCGTAAAATTAACGATCATTCCACCCAGTGTTTCGTAATTCTCACTTTCAGGAAGGTTGAGTTTGTACTGCTCGTTGAGGTAGTCCACTTCCAGTCGAGCAGAGAAACGATAATGATCTTCAGCTACCACTTCTTCAGTGAGTGCAACCGAGTCATGTTCGTCTTCAATTTCACCGAAAAGTTCTTCAATGATATCCTCAACCGTCATAATACCAGAAGTTCCCCCATACTCATCGATTACCACGGCTATGCTCTTTCTTCTTCTGATGAGAATATTAAGCACATCTTTGGCAAGCATGGTTTCCGGAACGAAGACCACGGGTATTAGGATCTTCCTTATACTGGACGGTTTTTTGAAAAGTTCGAATGAGTGCACATAACCAACGATATCGTCGATATTTTCTTTGTAGACAAGAATTTTCGAAAGTCCGGTCTCAGTGAATTGCTTGGTAAGATCGGTAATGGAAGTTTTGAGATCCACAGCTACTACTTCGGTTCTGGGAACCATTACTTCTCTTGATTTTACTTCTGAAAATTCCAGGGCATTCCGAAAGATCTGGATTTCGGAATCTACCTCATCGTGTTGTTCCATGGTGTCCATCTGCTCGCTGATGTAGTTTCCAAGCTCTATCTTACTGAAACTCAAACGAACATGATCGCCTTTAGTCTTGAAAAAGATTCTGAGTACCATATCCGATATCCATATGACAAATTCAGAAATAACCGAAAAAAGCAAGTAAAACAGGTAGGCAGGAAAGGCGAATACTTTTACCAATTTATTTGCGTAGATCTGGAAGAACACCTTTGGCAGGAATTCAGCAGTTAGCAAAATGATGAGTGTGGATATTATGGTGTGCACCAAAAGGCTACTGAAACCGGATAAGGGGATGAAATTCATGAGGAGATCACCCATGAAAAACCCATAAACCACCAGGGCAATATTATTGCCTACCAGCATGGTAGCGATAAACTTCGATGGTCTTTTGGTGATCTTTTTGAGAACAGCGGCAAGGAAACCCGACTGTTTTTTTTCGATCTCGATATGTACCTTATTGGAAGAGATATAAGCGATCTCCATACCCGAAAAGAATGCGGATAGGATCAGCATTATCAAAATGATCATCAGGCTGTATTCCATTACTGGTTTTTGTTGCGCTCTTCCATTTTTCTTCTGAAATTTCTTTTGAAGAAAAACATAAAGATAGCGACAACGGTAAAGAAAGCAAATAAATAAGCCCGGTTTCTATTGTCTTCCCAGTTGGTAATAACCAGGTAGATTGAGAATGCAGCCATACCTAGGTAGGCGTATTCGAACAGACGGTAGATTTTATTCCCCATTGTTGATTTCTGAGTTTTCGTTGGTTAATTCCCGATCGATTATCTGCTCACCCACATTCGACCTGGAGAGGAATTCGGTGAAATCCTCGCTGGAATCGAAGCCGGCTCCGTCATTGTAGGAACCATCTTTAAAAATGATCCTGTAGGGTTGATCGGTAAAAACCCATTGATTCTTCTGATCCCAGTAGAGTTGCTCTGCTTTTAAGGTAAGGCTATCACTGGTATATAGCACAACATTCTCCCTTAGATCCACAATACTGGTTTCATCGTAACGAATGGCAAAGTCGGAAGTCACCGTAGTTACTTCCTGCTGCTCATTCCAGTAGAACACTTCCACACCTTCGGGAAACTCCTGGTAAGGAAATTCAAGATTGGTATAATCATTACGAAGTGGTGAGATGAGGTTGGCAATTATGCGACCGGAATCTGTGTATTTCACATTGATATTTTTAGCCACGCCAACAGGTGCTCCATCCTTCAGGTTTAATTTCTGGATGTTTCGATAATTACTTTCACAAGAAAAAAGCGTGATGACCAGTATAATGGCCATCACGCTAGTGATCGTATATCGTGTTTTGTTCATTCTTATAGACTAGGCACTCTAACGCTTCCACCCACCCAACAGCTGAATGTAATGGTCTTTCCTGCCATACCTTCTGTAAAGATATCACTTTTCTGAGGTGCACGTTCACGGTAAGCACTCGCCGTACTTCTTGCATTTCCGGCAATAGACCCATCTACACGTGCTGCTCTGTCTGCATATTCCGCAGCTTTCCAGTAGATCGCTCTTTTTTCGAAAACGGTACCTCCACAGCTGTTGGCGCTCTTGGCGATCATATTAGCTATTTTTAGGTAAGCGATACCGGCTGAAGGCTTCACTTCTACCATTTTCATGTAGTAAGATCTCGCTTTTCCGTAGCTCCCTTTCTTGCGGAAGTTCTCGGCTATACTGTAGTATACTTTTGCCTTATCTCCAGGATTTGTTTCCAATTCGGCCGACTGGTTATAGTAGTCCAAAGCAGTACTACTGTCACCGTCCTTATCGGCCAGTTTACCAAGGTAATAAGCAGACTTGGCAGAAGGCTCAAGGTTGTGTAATTGTTGTACTAATTTGAAGAACAACGGAGTATCACAATCCTTTGCACTTAAACGACCGGCAGCTCTTCTAAGCCAGTTGATATCGTCTTTTTTATTATCAAAATCCTTCTCATAAAGTGGGATTAGATTTGGACAGTCGGCTAACTGACCCAACTTTCCATCAACACTACCTTTTACCGTACCGTAGGCGGAAAGGTTCTTTTCATAAGCATTCAACTTACGCTCTTCTTTAGACGAAAGCTTAGTTCCAGCTTCCTGCTTGTCCAGCAACTGGGTAAGTGCAGAGGCAAGTTTGCCCTCTTCCTTCTCTATTTTCTGAATAACAACATCATAAAGATCGAAAACATCATCTATTGGTTTTTCTCCCGCGTTGTATAAATCTACGGCCAGAGAGAAATAGGTATAAAGACTTTTCGGACTCGTAAATTCATCTTCATCTTTTTTGAAAGCAGCATCGAAGTTATTGAACTGCTCCATTTTGGTACCCATCTCGTTATCGTACTTCACCTGTGCCATCTTCATCATCAACTCACCCTCTTTCGTTTTAGCCGGGTAATACTGCATTCTGAGGTTGTACACTTTGTCCAGTTCAGCAATTTTGGAATTATCACCCTGCTTGATGAAATATTTGAACATTTTTTCGGCGTACTGATAGGTAGCCATACTATAAGTTGGGCATTCGGCTACCAACTTATCGTAGTGAGGCAAGGCGCCTTCATAATTTTTTGCTTTGGCTGGCTCTATGAATAGAGAACCCAAAGTAGCACACTTCTCCTGTGCCAGCGTTTTGCTTCCAAATGCGGTTATAAGCATAAGTGAAAGTAAAATTGCTTTCGTCTTCATAGTATTGATGTTTATTTTATTAATCATAATATGTTTTTTTGAACCACCTGTCATTTAATGACAAGCTTATAAAGGTGTTGAAGAAGTTCTCCTGCACAAGGTCGAAATCGGTTGTTCCCCGCCTTCCTACTTCAAAACCAATATTGATATTGGAGAAAACTCTTCCTACAGGTAGACCAACTCCAAAAGATATGCCAAACTCATTAATACCTTCACCATTAACAGTGATCCCGGTATCTTCGAAGCGAACACCTCCACGGTAAACTACTCGATTCCAGAATTTTCCAATCGAATTGTAGTTTGGGATAAAGAATCCCCCCGCTCTAAATTTAGAGGCGTCCGTAAAGGTAACAAAATCTATATCAAATGACCTGTTTCTTAGGTTACTAGTTGTAATATTGGTGTATTCTCCACCCACGAACCACTTTTTGTCCTTTCCAACTCCAAGACCCAGGGTATATTGAGAAGGAAATGTGAACTCGGTATCAGGTACCTGTATATCTCTTTCGTCTATAGGAGTCGTGGTTCCCGATGGTAAAACCAGGAATGAAGAAATGGTACGTGTATTTTCTGAAGTGAGATTGGTCTCCGGAGTATAGGTAGCCGAAGCAATGAGCGACAAACTTTCGTTGATCATTGTTTTGTACTGAGCTCCTATATTAAAGTTGAAGCCAAGAAGGTCGGATTTATTGAACTCTTCGGTTCCGTATTGAATATCATCCTCGCGACGTTCAGCGGTATTTTCAATATTTCCGAAGTTATAATTAGCATCCACACCTATGCTCAATTTCGGTGTGATCTGGTACCCTAGTGCAAAAAACGCCTTGTTAACACCACCAGACCCCGTGTAGGTCGTGGTAATTCCGGATTCTTCGGTCCTTAAATTATATCCAACCGCCGTATACGGCAACAATCCGAAACTTGCACCAAATTTCCCCATGGGAATTCCCAATGCCAGGTAGTCTATAGAAGTGGTACTAGCTTTCTGACTTTCCTCCGCGGTTTTTATAGTTTCGTATTTATGACTCAGACCGGCTGTATAATTCACCAGTTTCAGGCCTGCTACACCAGCAGGGTTCTGTATGTTCAGGTGAATACTGTCCGAATAAACACTGATACCTCCCATGGCCCTGTTCTCGGCAGTTCCTTTGAACTTTAGATTTCCGATCCCATAAAAAGAATAAGGTGAAACTGTTCCTTCCTGAGCATGACCCATAACTGCAACAAGCAGTATTACGACAACTGTAATTCGTTTCAACATCAATGTTTGTTATGTTCTAAGATGAAATTCAAACCTTCCAGTAGGAAATTTGAGTTGGCAAATATGTCACTTTTTAGGCTATCTCGCAAAAAATGAGCATCCCCACCTGTTAAAATAACTGTTAAATCGGGATATTTCTCCCTGTACATGTTTATATATCCTTCAATCTCGAAAAGCACGCCTTGCAGTACTCCACTGTGAATAGAGGTATTGGTATCTGAGCCTGATTTCGCAATCGGCAATGTTGGTTCCAATAACGGTAAATTAGCGGTAAACGTATGAACAGCTTTATAGCGCATGCCTATCCCCGGTGAGATCGCTCCACCGAGATAGGTATTTTCTTCGGAAATGAAATCGTAGGTTATACAGCTTCCAGCATCGATAACCAGAACATTATTCGCCGCGAAACTAGTTGCGGCCGCACTCGCAAGAGCAATCCGATCTACCCCAAGCGTATGGGGCGATCCGTACCCATTGTTGAAAGGGACGTTGGTTTCACTTGATAGAGTGAGAACCGTGAAATGTGTGTCGAGGAATTCTGATGCAGCTTTCGGGATTGTACCTACCGAAGCCATAATACAATGTTGAATTTCAGGATAGCTTTTGGAAATGATCTTCAGGCTATCCAAAACTTCATTCGGAGCGCAACTGTACTTTTGAAGTAACTTATTTCCAGAAAAAACGGCAAGCTTGATTCGCGTATTGCCTACGTCTATTATGAGGTTCATTGCAGGTTGTAAAGTGCTAAAAGTACAACTTGTATCCGTTACGAGTTGTTAATGGGCTATTAAATTGAAAATGCGGTCAAGATTTTTTAAATTTATATTTTGGAAAGTACAAATATCGACTATATTTGCACCCTCCTTCGCTCACCTTATTGGCGAGTTAGTAGGGCGCAGACCTTAGAAAGGTACCTTAGCTCAGTTGGTAGAGCAACGGACTGAAAATCCGTGTGTCCCTGGTTCGATTCCTGGAGGTACCACTTAAAGCGCAAAACCCGTCCGCCATTGGCGAGACGGGTTTTTTTATGTGAGTGATCGTATAAAGTGTACTTTATATAGATCAGGAGCATCAAAAAACGCTCAACCATAGGTTGAGTGGTTTTGCATTTTCACGAGAGGGAGCAAAGGAACATTTGCCGAAGGCGAATGAATCCTGGGGAAAGGGCCAAAAGTCGGAAGTCAGAAGTCAGAAGTCGGAAGTCGAATGTCGGAAGTCAGAAGCAAAAAGTTTGAAGCCACATGGTTTGTATTTTGACTTTTGGAAACAAGGGAACATTGGGCTCGTCCCAATGAATCCTGGGGGAAGAGCCAAAAGTCGGAAGTCGGAAGTAAAAAGTTGAAAGTTCTGTGTTCAAAAAAATACGTAGCTTTCGGGTACCTTATAATAAACATAACGTAGCGATTCAGAATGAAATCAAAAACAACTCCTTTAATACTCACTCTACTATTACTTCTTATTACGACATCCACGATAGCACAAAACGAGAAGATCAAAAAACCCTTCCCTTCAGAAATATCAAAAAAGGTGAAATTCGGGATGTCGAAAACTGAGTTCCTAAATAAATTCCCCGATGCCGAGATCGTTGCAGAAGAAAGTTTCAGAACAACGGTATATCAGAAGACAGGCAATAGGGATGTGACAGGGATCGGGTATTACTTTGGAACCAAAGACAACGAACCACTGTACGAGATCATCGTAAATTTCAATTCCGAGTCTATGGCAGAATCAAGGGCACTTGAATTACTAAAACAGGCGAATTTCAAAAACAAAGAATGGCGATATACCTATAAGAAGCGACCTTTGTGGTGTTGGGTGTATAAAGCCAAGATCGTCTACGTTGCCCGAATCCCCGGCACTGAGTGGTACGAGGACTGGGACCGAAACTAAAAACCCGAACACTAGGCCCGGGTTTTGGTTTTATGCCAGCAGATCCTGTCTGCCTTTTAGTCGTTTTTCGATCTTACGCTTTATTACCGTAAGTCGCTTCATGAGATCCATGATCGCGGCATCCTTATTTTCTTTATAGATTTCATTCAATCTTAGTATAAGGTCTTTAGCTTTTCTTGAGGCTACAATACGATCACTGGTCGTTCTCAGAGTCAATTTCTGTTGCTCAAATTGCAACGCTTCGTTAATTACTTTCGTTTCCATGAGGTTCTCGTAGGTTTATTAAAGTTTCTCTAATTCAAGCATAACTTGTTCGGCCTCCTGGTACTTGGCATCTCCCGCCTTCCTATTGGTTTGTGAGAGTTTGTGAGCTTCAGACATTAATTTTTCATACTGCTTCTGTAGCTTTTCTTTTTCACTTTTCCCTTTGAAGATTCCAAACATAGCTTATTTTTTGAGGTAAACATACAAACTAACATGCATTAGTCTATGGACTTAAACAAATATTTAACAAGCTTTATAGTTTTTTATAAAGAGGTTAATTTGCAATTGAAATTAAAAAATAATAAGGGTTAGTTCACAGGATTCCAGATCGAATTTACTTCTCGTAGCATAAGATATTCCAATGATCCATCCGCGGGTCCGGAGATCTCTAATTTCGTATAAGGTTGTTTTGGAAAGATCTGATTTGTGAACACGTGCTTCCCTTCATCGATGAATATCTCCACTGAAGAAGCATCCAGTATGATCCGCACTTTTGTCTTGTCACCTTCGGGCCAAAACGGTTGTTTCTGAATAGCCCTGCCAAAACTTTCCTCGAAGTCCACTATCCCGGAGCGAGTTCTATCCAGCAATAATTCGGAAGATTCACCTAACAGCTGAAAGCACAACTGCTCACCCTCCTTGTTACTGTAGGTGATAGCGTAATTCTCATTCGGGTCTGCTAAAAACTTAAGTTCCGAATTGTTCAGGTTATCATACTCCCTTTCGAAGGGCTCGTCTAATCTCACTGGTTTCGGAAACAATAATTTCCCTTTGGAAATTTTATCAAACTCAGTCAAAGGGAAATTCTTCAGGAAGTAACCTTCGTCGTTCTTGTGAAGTGTCAATTTCCTGGGGAGTGTCATCGAACTGCGCCAAACTTCCGTTGGTGTGTCTCTCGCATAATTCCAATTGCTCATCCAGCCAATAAAAACCCTTCGGCCATCCGGTACATTATTATAGGTAACACCGGCATAATTGTCCATGCCATAGTCCAGCCACCTGGTTTCTGCCTGTTCAGTTGTAAAATTTGTTCCATCGAAGTCGCCCACAAAATACTGAGTTCCCGAACCCCCGTTGGGTGCCCCGGGATTGATACTGATGAGAAGGACCCACTTCTCTTCTTCACTTCCTTCAACAGGTATTTTGAATAGATCCGGGCATTCCCAAACACCGCCATGAGCCCCTTTATCTTTACCAAATTCACTGAGGAGAACCCATTTCTTTAGGTTGTCCGAAGAATAGAATTTGGCATGATCGCCGGCCACCAATGCCATGATCCATTTTGAACTTTCATCATGCCAGAACACTTTCGGATCACGAAAATCCTTGATCCCTTGGTTACCAATTACTGGATTGCCTTCATACTTTGTCCAGGTCTCACCATTATCCAGGCTGTAGGCGATCCCCTGCGTTTGAAAATCTTTCCTTCCCGCTTTTTCACCTTCCATAAGGTGATAAGTAAAGATCGCCACAAGCGGTGGATTATCTTTTGTGCCAAATCCGGACGTATTGTTTTTATCTACGACGGCACTTCCGGAAAAAATGAGTCCGTGTTCATCGGGGTATAGTGCAATGGGTTTATTCTCCCAATGGATCATGTCTGTACTTGTAGCATGTCCCCAATGCATGGGTCCCCAGACGATATCATCCGGGTAATATTGATAGAACAAATGGTAAACTCCCTGGTGATGGACAAGGCCGTTGGGATCGTTCATCCATTTTTCCGGTGGTGAGAAATGAAACTGGGGCCGAAAAGGTTCATCGTATCCCGAAATAGCTTTCGAAAGTTCAGGTGAAATCTCTTCCTTTGTTTCACTTTCAGTCTTACATGAGAAAACCCCCATTAGGATGAGGGCTGCAAATAGGATTTTGGTACTATAATTCATCATCCATGTATTAGGTAGAATTTCTTTTGATAAGTTTTGTGTCCAATTCTATGGTCTTGAGCTCAACCTCCTCGTTTTCTCTACGCGCCTTCATTTCCTTAAACAATTGTTTGAAGGTACGTTTTCCCATTTCATATCCGGGCTGATCCACTGTACTCAGAGAAGGAGTGATGGCCGAAGACACAAACCAATTACTGAATCCCATAATAGCAACATCATCGGGAACCCGAATGCCTTTTTCATTAAACACCGCAATAGCTCCAATGGCCGCCAGGTCTGTAATGGCAAAAATTCCATCCACATCGTCGTGATCTTTCAGCAATTGATTCGCTGCCCTTATCCCATCATTGTAGTCTACATTTTCACATATGTAGACCAGTGAGGAATCGTATTTCAATCCGTGGTCTTCAAGTGCTTTTTTATATCCCAGGAACCTGTCTATGGAATTCTGAGGCAACAGGGCACCTCTGAAATGAGCAATGCGCTTACAGCCTCTTTCAATTAGATGCTTGGTTGCCTCATAGGCTGCTGCTCGATCATTGATCACAATCTTCGAACAATCTATCAATTTGGAAATCTTGTCGAACATCACCAAAGGCACTTCAAGTTCCTTCACTCTCTTTAGATGAGAAATATCTACTGTTTTATTAGCCAGTGATATCATAATACCGTCTACACGCTTACTTACAAGGAGATCTATTTGTTTTTTCTCAAGCTTATAGGATTCGTTGGATTGCAATATAATAACGAGATAACCTTTTTTTTCAGCCTGTTCAATGATTCCGTTTATTACGCTTGAAAAGAAATGATGAACAACTTCGGGAATAATAAGGCCAACCGTCCTGGATTCTCTGGTTCGGAGATTAACTGCGAAAACATTCGGTTTGTAATTCAGCTTTTTTGCTTCTTTCTTTACAAGAGCCTTGGTTTTCTTGCTTACATCCGGATAGTCCTTCAATGCTTTTGAAACTGTGGTAATAGAAATACCCAGATTCTCGGCAATTTGTTTCAGCGTAACTTCTTTCATAATTTTTGAAGGCTAATCTCTTTCAAAAAAACCTTAGATATTCACAGCATGGTAAGGTGAAGAAATACGTGTGTATTTCGAAAGTCGAGTAGTGACTAAATCCTTACGATTACATTCCTAACTCTAAAGTACAATGTTTTTTCGAAGGCAAGGCGAATTTGCGATATAATAATCGAAAACGTTTTCGGATGTTAAATTCATTATTTTAGAAACGATTATTTACAAAATTGAAAAAAAAAATTGAAATTCGTAGCTAAATACGCAGCTGTAGCGTATAACATTTCTAGGAAAGGACAATTGGCCGGAAAGATATTTAACAGATTTTTGAATTCTCTGATTTTGAAGCGTCAGGAACAAGCGGCTTGCGCTGCAACGAAAAACCACAAAAATGGTTTGTCATCTAACGCTCGAATATTATGGAGGTCGTTTGAGTTACAACCAATATCAGAATGTAATCACGATACAGCAATAGATCAATCCTCTTTACAAGTAGAAAAATCACTTCGGAGCATAAGCGCCGATATTAACCGTGATGAAATTTCGATTTCAGATCATGGAATTAGCCGTATACTAAAGGGGATTGATTTATATTTTATTAAGAATTACCTAAAATTCCCTTACTGGCAATTAGAAATAATGACTCTCAAAGGGTTTATGGAGAATTTTTACTGGGAAAAAGATGCCCTTGAATTGCCTAAAAAATTGTATATTCGACCCATAATTTTACATTTTTATAACATTTAAGTAAGAATAACTATATTCGCCCAATATTTGGGTGATACCTTTTTATATCATTAAATTAACATTTGAAAATTAACTTTAAACTAGGAACTATATGAAAAACAAACTACTAACTAAACTCTTGTTGCTCCCTGTTCTCCTATTATTAGGAGGATCGGCCTTTGCACAAAATACCGTTAGTGGAACAGTATCCGACGCAAATGGTCCTGTCCCTGGGGTAAATATTATTGTGAAAGGTACCTCCAATGGAGCACAGTCTGACTTTGATGGTAATTATACCATTGAGGATGTAGACTCAAACGCAACACTCGTATTTAGCTATATTGGCTACACAACTCAGGAAGTTGCCGTTAACGGGCAATCCACTGTTAATGTAACCATGCAGGAAGATATTGAGGCATTAAGTGAAGTTGTTGTAATTGGATATGGTACTACTACAGTTAAAGATGCGACGGGTGCTGTAACCGCTGTAACCGCTGAAGAATTTAACCAGGGTGTTATCACATCTCCGGAACAATTAATCCAAGGTAAGACCGCGGGTGTTCAGATCTCCCAGAGCAGTGGTGAACCTGGTGCGGGAATTGATATCCGTATTCGTGGTGCTAACTCGGTAAGATCGAATAACAATCCACTTTTCGTGATTGACGGTGTTCCACTTTCAGGTGAGAATACAGTCGCCGAAGGAGGAAACGTCGGTTTTGGTACTTCAGGAACGAAAAACCCGCTTGCCTTCCTTAACCCGAACGATATTGAAAGCATCAGTATTCTTAAGGATGCTTCTGCAACAGCGATCTACGGATCTCGTGGAGCAAATGGTGTTGTTATCATTACTACCAAAACCGGAAGAGGTTCAACTGGTGGAAGCTGGGACTGGAGTTCCAGCGTAAGTATGTCTCAAGTACGAAAAACTTACGATTTGTTAACTGCTGAAGAATTCCTTTCTGAAACCGAAAGGCTTGGATTTCCAGTAGCAGAGAGAAACTTTCGTAGCAGCACAGACTGGCAGGATGAGATATTCAGAACCGCAATGTCTACGAATAACAACCTGTCTTATTCACAAAGTTATAAGGGCGGTAACATTCGTGCGACATTTGGTTACGGAAAGAATTTTGGAATCCTCCAGAACTCTTCTCTCGAAAGAATCACAGGTCGTCTGAATATCAACCAAAGACTTTTAAATGACAAACTGAAATTGAGTGCCCAGGCAACAATTTCCCGCGTGAATGATGAGACGGCTCCTCTTAGTGGAAGTGCCGGATTTAGAGGTGACTTGATCGGTTCAGCACTTAGTGCGAATCCAACATGGCCGGACAGACCTCTATTTAATACTGGTTCCGGAATTAGCCCGGCAGCTATTATTGAGTTTACTCAGAACCTGAGTAATACTGATCGAATCCTTGGTAATTTCTCTGCTGAGTACAGCTTCACCGATGAATTCTCTGCTAAAGTAAATGTTGGTATTGACAAATCTGAATCCACTCGATCGGCAGTTGCTTCGGCAAATGCAAGAAACTTAGATCAGGGAGCATTCGGAAACGGAACAGGTTCTCTTAACGATCTTGATACTGAGAGTAAACTTCTTGAAGCTACACTTCGTTACGAAGAAGACTTCGGAAATACCAGTCTCGACATCGTAGCAGGTTACTCATTCCAGGATTTTCGCAGAAACGGAAGGGATATCCTGGCTTTTGGATTCTTTACTGACGACATGAACAGAATGGTTGACGACATGGAGGCCACGGCAAATCTTTTAGAATCAAGAATCGACGGTAGCTACCAGCAGTATGGTTATGCAGGAAATACAAACGGAATTTTTATCAACCGTCTTCTGCCCGATGTTGCTACAGATAATCTACCTATTTTCAATGGTTTAAGGACACGTTCGTTTTTTGCAGATACATTCGATTTTACCGACGAACTACAGTCTTTCTTTGGCCGTGTAAACCTTACACTGAATGACAAATACCTTTTCACTGCTACAGTTAGAGCGGATGGATCTTCAAGATTTAGTGAAGATAACCAATACGGTATCTTCCCTTCCGGTGCAATTGCGTGGAAGATCAATAACGAAGATTTCATTGGAGACAATGTTTCTACTCTTAAGTTACGTGTAGGTGTTGGTATCACAGGTAACCAGGATGGTGTTGGATACGGAAACTTTGTTCGTAGACAACGTTACACAGGCGGTGATGTTATTACCGATGGTGGTGACATTAACATTCCTGGTATTGCTGATGTTGCCTTCCAGGAAGAAGGTCTTAAGTGGGAGGAAACACTTCAATACGCTGTGGGTCTTGACTTCGGTTTCAATGACGACAAATTCTCCGGTAGTATTGATGTTTATCGTAAGGAAACAACCGACCTATTGTTTAGAGTACTTTCTGCTCAACCGGCGGTTCAACCTTTCCAATTCCTGAACTTACCAAATTCGAAAGTTGTAAACGAAGGTGTGGAAGTAGCACTTGCTTACGACTTTGTTGAAACAGATGATTTCTATTTAGGAGCCAGTGTTAATGTTGCTTACAACGATAACTTGGTTGAAGAACTTGAAGGTTCGTACGATGCCGGAACTATCCGTGGTCAAGGACTTACAGGAGCTTTTGCCCAGAGACTTGAAGCCGGACAACCTTTATTCTCGTATTTTCTAAGAGAATTCGAAGGTTACGATAGCACGGGTAACCCTATCTACGAAGGTGGAGTGGATAACCAGAAGTTTGTTGACAAGAGTGCCTTACCAACCCTTACTGGTGGATTCTCTCTTAATGCAAGCTACAAACGTTGGTCGTTATCTACCTTCCTGGCAGGTCAATTCGGTCACTATGTGTATAACAACACAGCCAATGCCTTCTTTGTTGCTGGTTCTTTCAACAGTGCGAGAAACGTAACAGCTGAGACCTTGACTTCTGGAGAAGATTTATTAGCAGCTCCTGATGTTTCTACTCGTTTCCTTGAGAAAGGTGATTTCGTTAGAATGCAGAACCTTACAATCGGTTATGACTGGCCGCTTGATGAAGACTCTTTCTTTGACAACCTAAACCTAGCGCTAACAGGTCAGAACCTGTTTGTGATTACAGATTATTCTGGACTTGATCCGGAGGTGAGTGTAGTACCTGGAGGACCAGACCTTCTTAATGGAGTTCCGATCTTTGGTATAGACTATACCTCTTTCCCAAGGCCTAGAACAATTACTTTAGGACTTAATGCAAAATTTTAAAAAAATGATTATGAAAAAAACTTTTTTGAACTATCTGAAGGCGATCTTTGCTATCGCTCTTCTATCAACCATCGCGGTTTCCTGTACGGATCTAGAACTCGAAGAATCAGACTCGATCATTCTTGAAGACACAGATGAAGGATTTGCGGGTGTAGCAGATGTAGGAGCATCTTTGGACCAGCTGTACAATGACCTGCGAGGACAATTGGAAAATCAGGCGGACTTCTTTGCTTTAAATGAAGTATCTACTGACGAGACCCTTGTACCAACACGCGGTACGGACTGGGGTGATAATGGAATCTGGAGAACGCTTCACACGCACTCTTGGAGTCCTTCACACCAATACCTGCTAGCCGTTTGGAACAATCTGAACCAAAATGTGTTCCGTGCAACTCAGATCATCGATCAACGAAGTGCACCTTCTCCTGAAGAAAAAGCACAGGCTCAATTCCTAAGAGCATATAGTATGTTCTTTATCCTGGACTTCTGGGGTAAAGCACCTTTCCGTGAAGTAGACGAAGGGTCTGAAATTGATCCTCGAGTACTTAGCGCTCAGGAAACATATGACTTTATCCTTAATGATTTAACCGAAGCACGTCAAAACCTTCCTAGTGTCGGACCTGGTGGTGCCAATGATAAGGCTTCAAAAGCTGCTGCTAACTTCATGTTAGCTAAGCTATACTTGAACGCAGATAGATATGTGGGCAGTGCAAACTACCAAGGAGTTATCGATGCAGTTGATGCAATCGCTGCTGAAGGATATGCGCTAGAGTCGATCAACTACTTTGATATCTTCAAAAGCGATACTGATTCAGAAACTATCTGGTGGGTACCTGCATCTGTTGGTAACAGAATGTGGAACGGTCTACACTATAACCAGGTTGCCCCTGATAACACAGGAGGTGGATGGAATGGATTCTCTACTTTGGCTGAATTCTACGATTCTTTCGAAGGAGACCCAAATTCCAACTACGTTGGTGACGCTGGTGACGACCGTAGAGGTTGGGTACCAGATGCGTCTAACGCTGGACCGGATAACCTAGGTATTGGTTATGGATTCCTGATTGGACAGCAATATGATGTGGATGGAAGACCACTTTCAAATCGTTCTGGACAACCATTAAGTTTCACCAAGGAACTTACAGGTATTTCTGGAAACGCTGAAGAAAAAGGTATCCGTTTGATCAAGTATCACCCGGTTAACGGATCATTTGCTGGTCACCAAATCATTATGCGTTATGCTGATGCTCACCTAATGAAAGCTGAAGCAATGTTGCGTCTTGGTGGTGATCCAACAGCCATGGTAAACGAACTAAGAGGACTACGTAATACTTCTACTCTAGGAAGTGTTTCTGAAAATGATCTTCTTGCTGAAAGAGGACGCGAACTGTGGTACGAGTTCTGGAGAAGAAATGACTTAATTCGCTTTGGACAGTATACTCGCGATTGGGATTACAAATTACCTGAATCTGTAGGTGCAGATTTCAGAAACTTGTACCCTATTCCAACAACAGCCCTTCTTTCTAACCCAAATCTGGAGCAGAACGAAGGATACTAGATCGAAAATTTAGTTTATGAATATAAGAAAGGCCGACCATCAAACGTCGGCCTTTCTTTTTTGATTAATACCGTATTACTCAATTCGTTGAATTACATTTGTAGACGATACAAATGAGCTTTAGTTCCTCACATACAAACAGGCTGAGCAGTATTCAATTCTGTATACAAACACAGATGTTCAGATCATTGCTGGTTATGCTGTTCTGTTACTGTTGTTTCTCCTGTACCCAAAACGAATCCGTTAAACGATTCACCGTTAAAACTGCTCCCCAAACAGGCATTGATTTCGAGAATTCTCTTACCTCAAAACCTGAATTGAACATCCTTAATTATATCTATTACTACAACGGAGCAGGTGTTGCTGCAGGTGATTTTAATAACGACGGACTAACAGATCTATATTTCACGGCAAACCAGACATCCGACAAACTGTATATGAACAAAGG
Source organism: Aureitalea sp. L0-47 (assembly GCF_026126405.1). Taxonomy (GTDB): domain Bacteria; phylum Bacteroidota; class Bacteroidia; order Flavobacteriales; family Flavobacteriaceae; genus Pukyongia. Next base: position 553,686 of record NZ_JAFMTQ010000001.1, on the reverse strand, counting down.
TGAACTTTCCTTTGAGGATATTACGAAACAAGCTGGCATCAACAATGCTTCGAATTGGACCACGGGTGTAACCCTTGTCGATATAAACCAGGACGGATTCCTCGATATTTACGTGTGCAAACTCGGGGAGTACAACTCCATAAGCGGACACAATTTACTCTTCGTAAATATGGGGCCTGATGAAGAGGGCATTCCTACTTTTAAAGAAAAGTCTGCCGAATACGGCCTCGATTTCAAAGGATTTTCTACACAGGCCAGTTTCTTCGATTACGACCTTGACGGAGACCTGGATGTCTATTTGATGAACCACTCCGTGAATCCTAATCAAAACTATGGGCGAGGTGAAATTCGGAACGAACCTGATGAACGATCCGGGGATAAACTGTTTGAAAATATTGAAGGCATCTATGTGGATGTAACCGAATCTGCCGGTATAATCCAGAGTAAGATCGGCTACGGATTAGGAATTTCAGTAAGTGACCTCAATAATGATGGCTACCCGGACATTTACATAGGAAACGATTTCTTCGAAAACGATTACCTGTACCTGAACAAAGGCGACAAAACCTTTGAAGAGGTCATTCAGAAAAAAGATCACACCATTGGACATACCACCCATTTTTCTATGGGGAATGATATCGCAGATGTGAACAACGATGGGTTAACAGATATCATCTCCGTTGACATGCTCCCTGAAGACCTGGAAACCTATAAAACATCTGGGACGGAGTTCAACTACCAGATTTATCAGAACTATATCCGGAACGGATACTCCCATCAATTCATGCACAACACGCTGCAATTAAATAATGGTAATAATAGTTTCTCGGAAATTGCATTCCTTTCAGGTATCGCAGCCAGCGAATGGTCCTGGTCTCCCCTTCTTGCCGATTTCGACAATGACGGCTATAACGACTTGTTCATTTCGAATGGTATCCCTGGAGCTACCAATGATATGGATTTCATCAACTTCATAGCTAATGAAGCTATACAGAAATCTTTAGGGGCTGGGATGACCGAGGAGGATATGGCGTTTATAGAGAAAATTCCGCAAAAACATTCCGTCAATTATTTTTTCAGAAATAATAATGGTGCCAATTTCGATGATGTTTCTTCTGAATGGGCCTCTATGAGCCCCTCCTTTAGTAATGGATCCGTTTACACCGACCTCGACAACGATGGAGACCTGGACCTGGTGATCAATAATATAAATGAACCAGCAACCATACTCGAAAATAAGACCACTGGCCTTCCAGAATCGAATTACCTTCAAATAGAGCTGCAGGGAAAGAAAGGAAACCTTTTGGGCATAGGAACTAAAGTCTTATTGTACAGCAATACGCTTAAAGCAATTCGGGAAAATTATTCCAGCAGAGGCTATTTATCTGCCGTTTCCGATAAAGTACACTTCGGACTGGGAAACAGAAATAAGATAGATTCTTTAATAGTGATCTGGCCGGATCGATCGTATCAGAAGATTTACAATCCAGAAATCAATACGATGATCACCATTGGGCAAACCGAATCATCACGCAACTACTATCGTGATTTTAGCTCAAAGGAAAAAGCCCTTATAGTAAACGCATCTCCGTTGTTCGAATTTGTACACGACGAAAATACCACGCTTGAGTTCAATAGAGACCCTCTCATCCCCTATACTTCTTCTAATGAAGGTCCGAATATCTCGGTTGCAGATGTAAATAATGATGGTATGACAGATATATTCATTGGAGGAGCCAAATTTCAAGCTTCAGAGCTATTTCTACAGAAGAATGATGGTACTTTCGAATCCGTTCAGAAAGAATTATTCCAGGAAGATGCCCTGAGTGAAGATATCGACCAGGTGTTCTTCGATGCAGACGGGGATAGTGACATGGATCTCTTCGTTGTGAGCGGTGGCAATGAATTTAAATCAGGCCCTGCATTGGCTCCAAGGTTATACAGGAACGACAATGGAACTTTAGTAAAGACAAACATGAGTGCCAATATTGAAGTAAATGCATCCTCAGTGGAATCCGTGGACTACGATGGCGACTCGGATGAAGATATTGTTATAACATCGGGGACAGTAGCCAGCGGATTTGGAGAAACTCCAACGCAATACATTCTTCAGAATGACGGGAAAGGCTCTTTTATTGATGTTACGGACACCGTTGCTCCCGAGCTTTCTCAGATTGGTAATTGTAATTCTCAAACCTGGGCAGATGTAAATAATGATGGAATCAAAGATTTAATCGTAGCCGGGGACTGGATGCCTCTACAGATATTTATGAATGAAGGGGGTATTCTGAAATTACAAGCCAACAATGGACTGGACGAAACGCATGGATTTTGGAATATAGTTAAGGCTGCCGATATGGATGGCGATGGTGATACGGATCTGATCGCCGGAAACTGGGGATTAAACACAAGATTGAAAGCCTCTGCCGAAGAACCCGTCCAATTGTATCGAGTGGATGCCGATAACAACGGTGATATTGAAACTATCATCACATATTATTACCAGGGAATAGAAACCACGCTAGCTTCAAAAGACGAATTGGTAAAACAAATACCCAGTATCAATAAAAACTACTTGTCTTACAAAGAATTTTCACAAGCAACTGTTGAGGATATTTTTTCGAAGGAGAAGCTCGCTTCAGCAATGCACAAAAAAGTGTTTACACTCGAAAGTGCATACTTTGAAAATGATGGAAATGGGAGTTTTACACACAAGCCTTTACCCAGGAAAGCTCAGATCTCTAGTGTGAATGACATACTGGTTTTCGACTTCGATAACAACGGTTTAAATGACTTGCTTTTAGTGGGTAACAATTTTGAAATTAGTACCCAATTAAGTAGATTAGACGGCTCACATGGTACACTCATTCTAAATGATTCTGACCGCGGATTTGTGGAGGCAAATAACCTGCATTTCGACATTCCAGGTGCCTCTAGGGACATCGAAATAATGGAGTACAGAGGTCATAATTACCTGGTAGTGACCCGTAACAACGACCAACCTGTTTTTTTTAAGAATCGCTAAATAAAAGATAGATCCTATGCATCTTTCAAAATACACTATTGCATTTATAAGCTGCCTTCTTTTTCTGAGTTGTAATTCTGAAAAGGATGATACGGATACCGCAAGTGGCTCTTCACTATTTACCATGTTATCTTCCGAAGAAACAAAGGTTAAGTTCTCCAATATTGTTGAAAATCAGAAAGACTTCAACATCTTCAAATACCGAAATTTTTATAATGGTGGTGGAGTAGCGATTGGTGATATCAACAACGATGGATTAGCCGATATTTACCTCACAGCAAATATGGGTAAGAACAAACTGTTCCTGAACCAGGGAGATTTTAAATTTAAAGACATCTCCGAATCGGCAGGTGTGGAAGGTGCCAAGCCCTGGTCAACCGGAGTAGTTATGGTTGACGTGAACGAGGACGGCCTCCTCGATATTTATGTGAGTAATGCAGGAAATATGGAGGGCGACAATCACGAAAATGATCTTTACATCAATAATGGTGATCTCACGTTCACCGAAAAAGCTAAAGAACACAACCTCACCGCTGGTGGGTTTACCATTCACTCAACGTTCTTCGATTACGACAAGGACGGTGACCTGGACGCCTATATTCTGAACAATAGCAATATCCCTGTGAGCAGCTTGGGCTATGCGCATCAGAGAGATTTAAGGGCCCAGGATTGGGAAGATGTTCCTGAAATATTCCGGGGTAAGGGTGATATGTTACTTCGGAATGATGACGGAATATTCACCGATGTGAGTGAAGAAGCTGGAATCTATGGAAGTTTGATCGGATTCGGACTCGGAGTATTAATCAGCGACGTGAACGGCGACCTGTACCCGGATATCTATGTTTCCAACGACTTCTACGAAAGGGACTATCTTTATATCAACAACACGGACGGTACTTTCACCGAAGATATCAAAAACTGGACCTCGCATATGGGGCTATCAGCAATGGGTGCCGACATCGCAGATATCAATAACGATGGAAATGTAGACATCTTCATTACAGACATGCTACCCGAAACCGAGGAACGTGTGAAGTCTGTCATGGAATTCGAGAAATACAATGTTTACAAGCTAAAACAAAGCAAGGACTTCTACCAGCAGTACATTCAGAATACCTTGCAATTGAATAACGGAAATGGAACGTTTTCTGAAATTGCATACTACAGCGGAGTATCAGCGACAGATTGGAGTTGGTCTGGTCTCTTATTCGACATGGACAACGACGGGCACCGGGACATATTCGTTACCAATGGTATCAATCACGACCTTACAGACCTGGACTTTATGGATTTTCTCGCAAATGAGATCATTCAAAAAATGGCTTTGACAGGAAAAAAAGAAGCTGTGGATTCTATTATTGCTAAAATGCCCGTAGTTCCCATACCTAACTACGCATATCGAAATAATGGTGACCTTACTTTTACTAATGAAGCCGAAAACTGGGGCCTTGGTTTGCCTAGCATGTCCAATGGTGCGGCATACGGAGATCTGGACAACGATGGCGACCTCGACCTGGTGGTAAACAATGTAAACATGGAAAGTTTCGTGTACCGAAATAATACACAGGAAACAACGGACAACAACTACATCAAACTGAGATTTGAAGGATCGGGCAAGAACAAATTTGCGGTAGGAACAATGGTGAAGATGTACTATAAAGACAATAAAGTAGTTCAGGAGCTTATTCCTTCTCGTGGCTTCCAGTCGTCCATGGAATATCCTATGACTATTGGCCTCGGTAAAGAAAAAACCATCGATTCTATCCGAGTGATCTGGCCTGACGACAAAACTAGTTTTAAAACTAATGTGGCGGCCAATCAGACAATCACCTTCAACCAAACCGAAGCCACTGGCGCTTATACACCACCTTCACCAGAGGGAATACAACCGATTTTAAGCGAAGTGGAAAATAACAGTCTTCAAAAACACAAAGAGAACAATTACAATGATTTCGACTATGAAGGTCTAATAGCTCGTAAACTTTCACAAGAAGGTCCTGCATTGGCCGTAGGGGATGTAAATGGAGATGGCAATGACGACATTTTTCTTGGCGGGGCCAAGAAACAAGCAGGAGCTCTATATCTGCACTCCGGTAATGGCCGATTAACACCAACAGATAACCCTGTATTCGAAGAAGACAGATTCAATGAAGATACAGCGGCTGCTTTTCTAGATATAGATGGAGATGGTGACCTGGACCTGATGGTTGGCTCCGGTGGAAACCAAGTAGATGAGATCAATAACGAAGGAATTAGGTTATACATTAATAACGGAAATGGTAAGTTTCTGAAGAAAATAGTTAGCTCGACACCGAATACCTCAAATATTAGTGTGATTGCCCCAAATGATGTAGACGACGACGGAGACATTGATGTATTCATTGGCGCCCGAAGTATTATCGGTATCTACGGAATGAATCCTTATCATACCTATTTGGAAAACAAAGGTGATGGGACTTTTGAAAATAAAGTGAAAAGTACATTTTCAGCCTTGAACCGAAGTGGGATGATCACAGATGCAAAATGGGTAGATTTAGACGGTGATTCGAAGAACGAGCTAATCACCGTTTCTGATTGGGGACCTCCCCTGGTTTATAAATTCATTAATGGAAAGATGGAACCCTGGTCAACGAATCTGGACGAAAAACACGGATGGTGGAATAGCATTTACGCTACCGATATCGATACGGATGGCGACCAGGATCTCATCCTTGGAAATGAAGGAAAGAATATTCACTACAGGCCATCAGAAGAGGAAGTCATCAAAATGTGGGTAAATGATTTTGATAACAATGGGACAATTGAACAGATTGTTACCCAACATTCAGAAGGTGTAGATGTTCCGCTACACATGAAAAGTGAAATCATGGCCCAACTGGTTTCGCTAAAAAAGAAAAATTTAAAAGCATCCGAATACGCCAAACGTTCCATTCAGGAATTATTTGCCGAAAGCACCTTGAATAATTCACTGGTGCGGGAAGTAAATACATCCGCAACCATCATTGCGGTCAACGAAGGAAACGGAAAATTTAAGATCGTTGAACTTCCGGTGCAAACGCAGCTTTCCTGCGTGTGCGGAATCGCTTGTGCAGATGTAAACAACGATGGCAACCTGGATATCATCATGGGTGGAAACGATTACGAATTAAAGCCACAATACTCCAGGCTTGATGCCAATTACGGATCCGTATTGCTGAACGATGGCAATATGAACTTCGAATGGAAGAATTATGCGGAAAGTGGATTCGCTATTAAAGAAGAGATCAAACACATCCAGAATTTTAAGGATGCAGCCGGCAATACCTTTATCGTAGTTGCCATAAATGACGAAAAACCGAGAGTTTTTGCGATCAATCAGTAAATATCTGCTTCTAGTATCCCTACTAGCATTTCTTGGGTCTTGCAAGGAGGAAAAATACCTCTTTGAACTTCCGGAAGGCTCCCAAACCGGTGTTACTTTTGAAAACACTATTACCGAAAATGATAGCCTGAATATTCTCGATTACCTGTATTTCTACAATGGCGGTGGCCTTGCCATGGGGGATGTGAACAACGACGGATTACCGGACCTGTACTTTTCAGGCAACCAGGTGAAGAACAAACTCTACCTCAATAAAGGCAACCTAAAGTTTGAAGATATCACGACTTCTGGCGGTGTTGAGGGAAATAGTAGCTGGAACACCGGAGCTGTCATGGCCGATGTAAACGGCGATGGTTTACTGGATATCTATTTGGTTGCTGTTGCAGGAATCAACGGTTTTGAAGGCCACAACGAACTCTTTATAAACAATGGTGACAATACCTTTACTGAAAGATCAGAGGAATTTGGGCTCGATATCTCAGCCTATGGGACAACAGCTTCTTTCTTCGACTACGATCTGGACGGTGACCTGGATTGTTATGTTCTGAATCACGCCGTACATACCGAAGAATCCTTCGGAAGAGTGCAGTTGAGATACACCCGAAATGAAATGACCGGTGACCGACTCATGCGCAATGACGGTAACGTATTTACCGATGTTAGTGAAGAAGCCGGGATCTATGGCGGGATCAACGCCTACGGACTGGGCTTGGCCGTTTCCGATTTCAACAAAGATGGTTTCCCAGATATATACGTAGGAAACGATTTTCATGAAGACGATTATTTCTACCTGAACAATGGTGACGGCACCTTTACTGAATCACTTCGGAAATACTTCGGGCATACCTCACGCTTTTCAATGGGAAACGACGTAGCCGATATCAACCACGACGGGCTGCCGGATCTTATCTCCCTCGATATGGCGCCCGAAGATGAAAAAGTCCTGAAATCTTCCGAAGGGGACGACACTTACCAAACCCTTGAAATGCGTACCCAACAGTATGGGTATCACTACCAGTACACGCGGAACATGCTCTTCCTGAACCAGGGTGACAATCCCTATACCGAATTAGCATTACTTAGCGGTATCTCCGCCACCGACTGGAGCTGGAGTGCTCTCTTCGGGGATTACAACCAGGATGGAGAAGAAGATCTGTTCATCTCCAATGGTATCCCTAAACGACCCAACGACCTGGATTTTATCCGTTTTGTTTCCAGTGACGAAATAAAGAAAAGTATCAACGAAACTCGCCTGGTGGATCAGAAAGCACTGGAAATGATGCCTTCCGGCTCGGTGTCGAACTATGTTTTTGAGGGGAACGAATCCATTGGATTCAGCAACAAAACCGGGGTGTGGATTCCCGAAAGACCGTCTGTTTCGGGAGCTACAGCAATTTGTGACCTCGACGGTGATGGCGACCTGGATATCGTAACAAATAATATCAACGAACCGGCATCCATCTACGTGAATAGCACAAACGACCAGGCCAATTACCTGAAGCTCCGTTTCGCTATGGACGCTAAAAATTCCTTCGGAATAGGGACAAAAGTGGAAGCATGGAACGATGGTATGCTACGCTACAAAGAACTAAATCCATTCCGTGGTTGGCAGGCCTCCAGCGAACCTATGATCCACTTCGGACTGGGCAATGCTACCTCTGTCGATTCACTGAAGGTGATCTGGCCCAATGGAACGTACCAGGTCCTTTCCGAAGTAAAAACCAATCAAACACTTACCATCTCACCCGAGAATGTACAACCCTATCGATATCAAAAACCGATGATCGATAGCCTGTTCAGAAAAGTTGAAGGTAACCTGGGGATCAATTACACCCATAAGGAAGATCGCCACTCCGACTTCGACTACCAGAAGCTTATCCCCTATTCTGTCTCAGATCGTGGGCCGGCATTGGCTGTTGGTGATTTGAACAATGATGGAAAGAATGATGTTTTTATCGGAGGTGGGAGAAATCAAAAAGCTGGGCTTTTCCTTCAGAACGAATTCGGTTATGTTAGAACAAATCATCCAAAAATTGATAATGATTCCGTATTTGAGGACATAGATGCGGTCATATTTAAACCTCACTTTACAGATAAAAATCAATTGACCGTTGTTTCGGGAGGAAATAGAATTTCACCTTCATTGAGGGTATTGTCGAATCGAACGTACAATCTCACAGATCCTACTAGAGAAGTAATCTTTGAATCAGGTGATCCCAACAATTCTTCTGTAGAAAGATTTATAATAGAGAATAATGAAACTTATAGTTTCGAAGGTTCCTACACGAAACCGCTTGATTTTGGAGAAATCCCTCTCTCAACCTACAGCACTCGCTCGGGTCGGTTAGTTGACGATAAAATCGGAATGGTCACAGACGCAACCTGGGATGATTTTGACGGAGACGGTAATAAAGACCTCATCGTTGTAGGCGAATGGATGCCACCAACGTTTTTCAGAAACAACAATGGTCAACTCATAGAGGAAAATCTATTGGACTCTCCTTTAAATGGCCTCTGGCAATCCATTATCCCTTTCGATATCGATAAGGATGGTGATATGGATTATCTCCTGGGGAACTGGGGCATGAATTCGAAGTTCGAGGCTAGCCAGGAAGCTCCGATGATGATGTACTATGATGATTTTGATGAAAACGGCACCACCGAAACCATAGTAGCGACTGAAAAGAACGGAGCGTATTATCCGCTTATGGGGCTGAATGAGTTGTCAGCTCAGATGAATTTCCTTCGGAAAAAGTTTACCACCTACGAATCCTTTGCCGGGAAGAACATAACCGAAATTTTTGGTGAAGAGGCACTTGACAAGGCAACTAAATTTGAAGTCCATACACTGGCATCCGGATTCTTGCGAAATAACGGGGATAGCTTTACCTTTGTGCAATTCCCTGAAATGCTGCAAACAGCACCGATCACGGCCTTTGAGAAGTTTGATTTTGATGGCGATGGAAGTGAAAGTGTGCTGGCAGGTGGAAATTATTTTGGAGTGATCCCTTTTCACGGGCGTTACGATAGTTTCCCGGGAGCGATCATCGATAGCGATACTGAATTTCAGTTGGCTAATAAGCTGGGACTGGATCTATCGTTGCGATCGGTGCGACATTTAAAAGTGATACACCTGAACAATCAACCTTACCTTTTAGTAATTAATAATAATGACGATGCTGTTGTTTACGAAATTAAAAGATAATCTACTCAAGATTTTACCTTTTCTGGCTGTGTTTTTATTGCTGAATTCATGCCAGGAAAAAGTAACTTCAGAACCTGTTGAGGTTACCTCAAAGGATCTGCAGAATGCGGTAGATCATGTGACTGGGATAATGATCCACGATATTTTCTCACCGCCACAGGCAAGCAGAATCTACGTCTACCCGAATATAGCGGCCTACGAGATCGTAGCCCAAAATGATCCCGGGTATAAATCCCTCTCAGGGCAAATTGCCGATTTCACACCTATTCCCCAAACTTCAGACAGCCTGGTAAATTATCCAATGGCCGCTTTGATAGCGCACATGGATATTAGCAGGACGCTGGTGTTTTCCGAAGAAAAGATGAAAACCTTTAGCGATAGTCTTGAGAATATCTGGAGTGGCAAAAATAAACCGGTCTTCGATGCATCTAAGGCCTATGCAATGAAAGTAGTGGATCACATGAACCAGTGGATCGCGAAAGACAACTACGCCCAGACAAGAACTATGTCCAAGTTCACTGTAGACATAGACGACCCGTCTCGCTGGCAACCAACTCCGCCGGCCTATATGGACGGGATCGAACCGCATTGGAACAAGATAAGACCCCTGGTGCTGGATTCGGCGGCACAGTTCAAACCGGAGCCACCACCACCATATTCGATGGATAAGAACAGTGATTTCTACAAGGAACTACAGGAAGTGTACGACGTAAGTGAGGAGATCACCGAGAAAGGTGACGAATCGGAAGAAATTGAGATTGCACAGTTCTGGGATTGCAATCCATATGTTTCGGTTACACGTGGCCACCTTATGTTTGCCACCAAGAAGATCACCCCCGGAGCACATTGGATGGGAATTACCGAGATCGCCTGTAAGGATTCTGAGTCTGACTTCAACAAGACCGTGTACGCCTATGCAAAGAGTTCTATTGCCATGTTCGATGCATTTATCAGTTGCTGGGACGAAAAATACAGGTCTAACCTTATTCGTCCGGAAACCCTGATCAACCAACACATAGACGAAAGCTGGAAACCCATACTGCAAACACCGCCATTTCCCGAATACAGTAGTGGTCATTCTGTAGTTTCAGGTGCTGCATCGACCGTGTTGACGGATATTTTTGGTGATAATTTCAGTTTTATGGACGATACGGAACTCCCATTCGGATTGCCGGTTCGAGGTTTCGACTCATTTGAAGCTGCTGCCGCTGAAGCCGCTGTGAGCAGACTCTATGGAGGAATTCACTATCGTGCAGCTATCGATAAAGGACTTTCTCAGGGTCAGAATGTTGGCCGATGGGTGGTTGAAAACCTAGATATGAAACAATAAGATGATGCGTCGGTTGAAATGGATACTTGTTTTTGCTATCCTGGCCACCGGCTTGTGGTATTTTTTTCTTAAAGACCACCATTACCAGGTCTCTTTCCGAAGCGACCAACCTGCTTCACTTGTATTCAACCACATCCTTGATTGGGAAAATTATGACAGGGATGACCTTCAGTTAAAAACACTTTCGAAAAAGTCTTATTCGGAAATCATTCAAGAAGTAGGTGTGGGTGATTCGCTTTTTACCTATCAATGGCGAATTGAAAAAAGACATCCCAAAGGAACCAAAGTAACTGCGTATATCACGGATGAAAATGATAATTTCATTCAGAAGATCAAGGTTCCCTTTGGAAATAATGATTTTGTGAAACGAAGTCTTAGAAATACAGAAACCGTTGCAAAGGCATTGCAACTTAACTCTGAAACTTATAAAGTCCATAGCATTAAAGACTCGACAATAGCAGCTATTTATTGTGCCTATCTTCCCTTAAGTTCAAGGGTTGAGGCAAAAGCTTCCACTATGCTGAGTGGGATTAATGAAATCATGGATTATGTTAAAGGCAATGATCTTTCACTTAATGGTGATCCATTTCTTGAGGTAACACACTGGGATGAAAACGCAGGGGTAATCGACTTTAATTTCTGTTTCCCTCTAAAGAAGCGAGATAGTATGCCAACACATCCTACTGTGCGGCTAAAGACCACAGAGCCTGTAAATGGCATCAAGGCAGAATTCAACGGTAATTACAGAATATCAAATAAGGCTTGGTATTATCTCTTGGAACATGCCGAAAAATTTGAAAGAGTTGTTCAGAAATTACCACTTGAGATTTATTTGAACGACCCCCATTCAGGAGGTGATCCACTCCTCTGGAAAGCTCTTATTTTCTTACCTTTAGACGAATAAAATAGAACCATATGAATCGTAAAATCTCACTATTTCTCAGCACTATTATCCTTCTAACCGTTTTAATATCCTGTTCAAAACAGGCTGAAACAACAGTTTCCTCACCTGATGGTACTATTGAAGTCAGCTTCAATCTTTCAGCTACCGGACAACCATCTTATACGGTGATGCACAAACAGGAAATGATCATTGACACCTCTTATATGAGTTTCGATTTCAAGGACGTTCCTTCGTTAAAAGACGGTTTCGAACTTGTTTCTTCGGACATGAAAACGATAGATACCAGCTGGGACATGCCATGGGGAGAGCAGGCAACGGTTCAGAATAAATACAACGAGCTCACATTACGATTGAAGGAAACCGGCCAATCAGCAAGGAGCCTAAATATCGTATTTCGCGTATTCGATGACGGACTTGGGTTCCGTTATGAAATTCCGGCCATGGAAGGCGTATCTGAAGTACTAGTGATGGATGAGAACACCCAGTTCAATTTAACAGGAGATCATCGCGTATGGTGGCAACCGGGAGACTGGGACATATATGAGCATCTGTACAACGAGACGAATTTTTCTGAGATAGACGCCATCGCCAAACGCGATCACCCTAACCTGATCGCTACATACATTCCCGAGAATGCTGTGAATACGCCCGTAACCATGAAAACCGACAACGGCTTGTACCTCAGCTTCCACGAAGCGGATCTTACCAACTACTCTGGTATGACCTTAAAAGTGAACAACGATACATTCGAAATGGAGAGTGAATTGGTAGGTTCCGAAAGATTAGGCGGAAAGGCCAAAGTGGAACTTCCTTTTAATACACCATGGCGAACTATTCAGATCGAAGAAAATGCCGGCGACCTAATCGAATCGAAGATGCTGCTGAACCTCAACGAGCCTAACGCTATTGGTGACGTAAGTTATTTCACACCGATGAAGTATGTTGGAATCTGGTGGGAAATGCATATAGGTAAATCCACCTGGGATATGGAAGGTAGCCAGGATATGAGCACCTATATCGAAGGACAGCAAGGGTCAAAGACTCATGGAGCGACTACAGAAAACGCCAAACGATATATCGACTTCGCCGCTGCCAATGGTATAAAAGGACTGCTGGTTGAAGGATGGAATACAGGTTGGGATCAATGGATCAATACCGATGACCGGGAAGGTGTTTTCGATTTCATGACCCCCTACCCCGATTACGATTTTGATGAAGTGATGGCTTACGCCAAGGAGAAGGGCGTGGAAGTGATCATGCACCATGAGACTTCGGCTGCACCAAGAACCTACGAGAAACAAATGGAAGAGGCCTACAATTTCATGAAGGCCAACAATATGAATTCAGTGAAGACCGGATATGTTGGAAAGATCATTCCTGAAGGAGAATATCATCACGGACAATGGATGGTGAACCACTACGAAAAAGTACTCACCAAAGCGGCAGCCAAAAAAATCGCCATCAACGCCCACGAACCCATAAAGGCTACGGGAAAACGAAGAACTTATCCGAACGCCATTGCAAGAGAGGGATTGAGAGGACAGGAATTCAACGCCTGGGCCACCGACGGTGGAAATCCTCCGGAGCATTTATCTATAGTGGCTTTTACCAGGATGCTTTCCGGTCCGATCGATTTCACACCTGGAGTTTTCAATATAAAATTTGATGAATTCAAACCGGACAACCAGGTAAACACTACACTTGCCCATCAGTTAGCACTTTATGTAGTGATTTACAGTCCGATCCAAATGGCTTGCGACCTTCCAGAGCACTATATGCTTGAAGGAGAGATCCATCCGGCATTTCAGTTTATCGCCGATGTAGGTGTTGATTGGGATGCGACTGAAGTACTGGATGCCGAAGTAGCAGATCATGTAGTGATCGCGAGAAAAGAAAAAGGAACCGGAAACTGGTTTGTTGGTGGAATTTCGGATGAAAACAGTAGGACAGTTAGTGTGAAATTCGATTTCCTTGAAGAAGGAAAAACCTATATTGCTACCATTTATAAAGATGCTGCAGACGCCCATTACGAGACCAACCCGGAAGCATACGAAATTGAAAACATGGATATAACTTACACTTCAGAAATTGAGATCAACATGGCGGCCGGAGGCGGATTCGCTATAAGCCTAATGCAAAAATAAATGGAGGCATTGCATCCTTTATTGTACGAGGCGGTTCAGTTAATTTACCGACTCACAACCCCAAACGGCATCCTTGCCAGCACCATTGCTGCGGATAATTATAAACGTATCTGGGCCAGGGATTCTGTTGTATGCGGATTTGCCGGTATATTGATCAAGGATGAAAAGATCATCGAAGGACTAAAGAATTCACTCCTCACTCTGGCAAAGGCCCAACACGAACTGGGCATGATTCCGAGCAACGTACTCCCGGATAATTCAGACGATGTTTCCTACGGCTCACTTGCCGGGCGCATCGATGCCAACACCTGGTTCATAATAGGTTGCTGTATGTATTACGGTGAGACGCGGGATGAAGCTACCTGGAATCTTCTGAGGCCAGCTGTTCAAAAATGTCGAAGATTTCTAAATACGGTTGAATTCAACGATAAGGGGTGGATCTATACACCGCTTAGCGGGAACTGGGCAGACGAATATCCTATTCATGGCTATACATTGTACGACAACATGCTGCGGATCCTGGGCGAACAATTGTGGAGTGGGATCAATGGAGAACAATGGGCAGATTGGGAGACCTTCAAGGAACGCACCCGAACCAACTTCTGGCCGTCACAAAATTCAGATTCCAAACATATTTATCATAAGAATGCTTATAAGAAGGCCGCAGCCTCCAATCCAGGTCACTACGCCTCATTTATCTTGCCTGGATATTACGATATGCGCTTTGACGCCGCCGGGATGGCCTTTGCTCTGGAATTGATGCCGCCTAATTCAGAACAAAAAACAGCTTTGCAAAACTATCTGAACAATCTAAAAACGGAAGTTGGAAGCCATCTGATCCCTGCTTTCTGGCCAATTATAGACAAGCAGAGTCCCGACTGGAATTTACTGGAGGGAAATTACTCCTACGATTTCAAAAACAAACCGGGATATTTTCACAATGGTGGAATCTGGCCTGTTTGGATGGGACTATTTTGTCTTGGACTTACTCATTCCGGTATGCCTGATGAAGCGGAGAGGATTATCGCCGAATTCACACAACGAGTTTCGGGAGATGATAGCTGGGACTTCCACGAATATCTGAACGCACAAGACTTCTCCTTCGAGGGTAAGACCCAAATGGGATATACGGCTTCGGGAATAGTGTTCATGTACATAGCTTTAATTCAAATCCAAAACGCAAGAAAATAGGAATTACCGATTCTCAAGGCTTTCGATAACGATTTCGTTTAGAATTCGGTATTAAATCGGTTTCATATTTACATTTTTCTCAAAAAATACGGATATTACATAGTTGAAAACTCAGTTTTCGGCTACCTCTAACTAAGGCTAAACCAAATTAGATGATCAAGAAACCAAAACTCACCTTTTGGCAGATCTGGAATATGAATGTTGGGTTCTTCGGAATTCAGTTTAGTTTCGGTCTCCAGCAGACGGCTGTCAATCCTATATTTTCATTCCTTGGTGCCGCTCATGACGAGCTTCCTTTGCTGAATTTGGCAGGTCCGGTAACAGGGCTATTGATTCAACCATTGATCGGGGCTATATCTGACAAGACATGGATACCGAAATGGGGAGGACGACGAAAGCCGTTCTTTATGATCGGGGCTATCATCGCCAGTTTGTGTTTGTTTGCCTTTCCTTTCAGTCCGGAATTATGGTTCGCCGTAGGACTCTTATGGTTACTGGATGCCGGAAATAATACAGCAATGGAACCATACAGGGCGTTTATAGGGGATAAACTACCTGATGAGCAGCTCACTTTCGGTTACCAGATGCAGAGTTTGTTTGTAGGAGCCGGGATTACGATTGCTAACTTCTCGTTATTCCTCTTCCAGGATTGGTTTAGTGTTCCTGCTGAAGAAGGCGCAGCTTTATGTTCTACTGCCGTCGAAACAGTGACCGCTATCCCAACATGGGTATATTATTCCTTCTTTCTGGGTGCGATCGCATCCATAGGAACCGTACTTTGGTCCGTTTGGAAAACTCCGGAAATTCCGCCTTCCGACGAAGAATTAAATGGTATCCGGGAGTTCAATAAAGATAAGCCTAATGCTCTCATCCAGATAATCTCTGTACTGGTTGTACTATTAACACTACCAATAGCACTAGGATTTGTAGCCAGATTCTTCTTGCCGGAGCTTTTAGAAGATTACAACGTCCTGGTGATCGTGATACTTCTCTTAGCGTTGATATGGGTGTACATCATATATCGTTGGATAAAGAATCACCAGGCCAATCCATTCGCCAAAAGGATGGGAGATCTACTCGCACCCTTCATAGAAACAACTGAAGCGGTTGGCGACATGCCAAAAATGATGTGGACGCTTGCCGGGGTTTATTTCTTCCAGTGGTATGCACTCTTCTGCTACTGGCAGTTCATAACACCAATGTTACGCACCAGTTTGTATGGAATTGCGAACACCGATTATCAAAAATACGAAGGCATTATGGAGGCCTGTGAAGCCGGGGAAGTCATTGCAACTGCCGATCAGTCGTTTGCCCAAAATATTCAACTGCTCTCTGAACAGGCACTTGCACAAACGGGTCTCATGAACGGAACATACAACCTTGTTACCATGCTGGTGGCTTTGGCGCTCGTGCCACTGGCCAGAAGAGTTGGATCCAAATGGGTTTACGTACTCAGCCTTGTAATCACCGGTATAGCAATGTTGAGTATGCCTTTTATCAAAGATGAATACATTCTTTTGGCCCCGATGATACTCTTCGGAATTGGTTGGGCGGCGATGATGGGAATTCCCTACGCCATGGTTTCAAAGGTCATCCCTGAAGACAGACGAGGGGTTTATATGGGAATTGTGAATATGATGATAGTGATCCCAATGCTTATCCAGACAGTAAGCTTTGGGCCTATTATCAAGAATCTACTTGGGGACAACGCGGTGAATGCTATACTTTTCGGAGGTGTGTTCTTTATAATCGCTTCCATTCTCGCGATACGACTCAAACTTCCGAAGGAAAAAGAAGATCACCTATGAAAAATCTAGGAATAAAAGTTTCCATTTTCGTCAATTATTTTGTCTTCGCTATTCTATTGAATAGTGTGGGTATTGTAATTGCCCGATCGATCGAGGTGTACAAGGTAACTGAATCACAGGCATCTCTTCTTGAGGCATTTAAAGATCTGCCAATTGCAGTAGTCTCTTTCCTGGTAGCATCATTTCTTCCTAGATTTGGTTATAAACGGGCAATGCTCATGGCATTATTAATCGTGTTTGGCGGATGTATTGGAATGTACTTCGGAAATACATTCGCAACTGCGAAGATGTTGTTTCTAACCATTGGTGTTAGTTTCGCGCTCATAAAACTTTCAGTCTACACCTTAATTGGAATAGTTACCGAAACCCCCCAACAACACTCCTCTTTGATGAGTTCGATAGAAGGGTTTTTTATGGTGGGTATTGCCAGTGCGTACTTCATTTTCCCAGCATTTTTTAGCGATACGGATCCGAATGCATGGATTCGAGTCTACCCGGTACTTTGTATTCTAATCGGTATTTCATTTATCCTCTTATTGTTCTCTAAACTCAATGTTCCCGTAGAGACTTCGGGAAATAACCTTAAAGAAGACATTAAGAACTCCTTTGGACTTCTGGCACTACCACTGGTATTGGTTTTTATATTTTCGGCCTTCTTCTTTGTAATGATCGAACAAGGTATCATGACCTGGCTGCCGAGATTTAATGAAAAGATCTTCTCCTTTTCTCCAAAATTAAGCGTAAACATGGCCGCTATCCTGGCCATTTCACTGGCATTAGGCCGTTTTATTGCCGGGTGGATGTCCAAGAAAATAGCATGGGAACGAATTATAATAGTTTGTTCAATACTTGCAGTGGGTATTTTACTGGCGGTCTTACCACAATTAAAACCCGAAGGTGAAACCCTTACAATTAACACATTGGCTAAAGTTCCTTTTCTGGGATATGTTCTGCCACTTATCGGTTTGTTCATAGCCCCAATATATCCGTTGCTGAACAGTACTGTTCTCAGTCATTTACCTAAGAGCCTTCATTCACCCATGTCAGGGTTGATCATCATTTTTTCTGCTTTAGGTGGTACATTAGGATCCAGGATAGTAGGTGAACTATTTGAAAACATAGGCGGGGCCAAAGCGTTTTATTTCCTGATCATCCCAATTGTTTTATTAATTATTTCCGTAGTGCTTATAAAAAGACTCATTAAAAAACAGGAAGTGGCCAACCAATCATGATCTTTGAACTCGACATAGCAACTACACTGGAGCAACTTCTCGCCCAGGAAGACACCGATAACGATAAAAAGATCACCATTGAAGACAGTGGCCCTGGTGAGTTTGTTATCCAGGCTAAGGATGGAACTTCGCACAGCCTGAAAGGTACTTACCATCTATCTAATTTATTACAGGAACTGGTGATCGCTAAAAATGAAGGTAAAAGCACTGCTACTATTCCCCTGGAACATCTTGAAGAGCCGCCGGTTCAACGAGTGTCCCGAATGATTCGTGACTATTTCTGGCAGGGGCTAACTCGATCTATGGATGCCAATGGCATTGAAACCTTGCTGAACGATAGCAAGAATGAGACACTCGATGAGCTTACCGTACTGAATGTCTATGTTCCTTTTGAAGATGACCTCGCTTTCGATTATTATTCAGAATTAAAAAAGAATATGCCGCTTGAGGTGATTCGACTCCCTGAGAAAATCACTCCTGAATACGTTCGGTCACTGAACGACAAACCCGGTATTCTATCTTTGAAACTGGAAGAAAAAGATGGTGTGATTAAAGGTGTGCCTTTTGTAGTTCCCGGCGGAAGGTTCAACGAAATGTACGGCTGGGACAGCTACTTTGAATCCATCGGACTTATACTCGACGGGAAGGCCGAACTTGCAAAAGCTATGGCCGATAATTTTCAATACGAAATAGAGCATTACGGCAAGATCCTTAATGCAAACCGTTCCTACTACCTCACCCGTACCCAACCTCCGTTCTATACGAGGATGATCTCCGAAGTATTTGAAGTAACTGGCGATAAAAAGTGGTTGGAAAGCCACTTAAAAACCGCCATCAAAGAGTACGAAACCGTGTGGATGGTTCCGGGAGAGCGACTCACGGGCTTTGGTCTAAACCGCTACCTGGCTGAAGGCCTCGGTAAACCACCGGAAGCCGAAGCAGGTCATTTTCATCATGTGTTTGGGAAATACGCAGACGAAGCAGGAATGACCCTGGAGGAATACGAGAAGTTATATTCCGAAGGAAAAATAGATAACGAAGTACTAGACCACTACTTTGTGCACGACCGCAGTGTTCGTGAATCGGGTCATGATACTTCTTACCGACTTGAAGGTATGTGCGCAGATATTATTCCTGTTGAACTCAACGCCTTCCTATATCAGTATGAAATTGACTTCTCAAAACTGATCCAAGACCAATTCAATGATTCCTTCGAATACAATGACAATAAATATAATTCTGCCTACTGGAAACACAAGGCTGCCGACCGAAAAGAACGAATGAATTCCCTACTCTGGAATGATGAAAAAGGCATGTATTTCGATTTCAATATTGAAGAGGGAGCTCAGAATATATTTGTTTCAGCAACGATTTTTACACCTATGTGGGCGGGTTTATGCAGTCCAAAACAGGCCTCTCAGTTGGTCCGAAACGGCATTAGACTTCTCAAAGAAAAAGGGGGAATTGCTTCCTGTGACGAGGAAAGCAGGGGTGAGATCTCTGAGCACCGACCTCAAAAACAATGGGATTATCCGTATGGATGGGCTCCTCACCAGATGATGATCTGGAAAGGACTGAAAATGTACAAATTCGATAATGAAATGCAGGAACTTGTTTACCGCTGGTTGTATATGATAACTCGTAATGCCGTTGATTACAATGGCACGATACCCGAGAAGTATGATGTTGTGATCGCCACACATAAGGTCTTCGCTGAGTATGGTAACGTTGGAACCGAGTTTCAGTACATTACCAGGGAAGGCTTTGGTTGGATGAACGCTTCCTACCAATACGGTATATCTTTGTTGCACGAAGAATATCTTCAAAAACTGAATGACCTGGAATCACCTGATAAACTTTTTTAATTTCTAATTGATGAGTGAACGTACAATCGACATCTTAAGTGTTGGCGAGACATTGATCGACTTCATTGGAACTCAACCGGAACACCCAATAAGCAAGACCAAAGATTATCACCGTTACCTTGGCGGCTCCCCAACCAATGTGGCTATGAATATGTCACGGCTCGGGGTCAATGTAGAAATGGTAGCCACCATTGGCGATGACGGCTTTGGTGAATATATCATGAAACGATTTGCTGAGAACAATGTAAATACCGAGAGTATTCGTGTTTCTGAAAGTGTTCCTACCACGGTGATATTTGTTTCTCGAACTACGGGAACGCCTGAGTTCGTTGCGCTAAGAGGTGCTGATTCTGAAATAATCTGGGATCAGATATCAGAAGAGAAACTGAAAAAATGCAAGATCTTTCATACGTCCTGTTTTGCCCTGAGCAAAGAACCAGCAAGGTCAACCATACTCGAAAGCGCCAGACGTGCGGCCGAGTTGGGTTGTCAATTAAGCATTGATATTAACTATTCTGAAAAGATCTGGCCGGATACGAAAGCCGCTACAAATACTATTACTGAATACTGCAGTCTGAACCCGATAGTAAAGGTGAGTCAGGACGACGTTGACAGGCTATTTGGCCCAGGTATGAATCACGAAGAGATCTTCGAGTATATACATGGGCTCGGAGTTGATGTAGTATGTCTAACATTGGGGAAAGACGGCGCCAAGCTTAGTGAACGCGGAAAGGAAGTGATCCAATTCTCGGCTCTGAAAGTGGAAAAGATTATGGACGCCACAGGTGCTGGAGATGCTTTTTGGTCTGGTTTTCTTTTTGCTACCTTAGCGGGTAAATCGAAAGAGGAACAATTAAAAACAGGTCTTAAAATGGCCGCCATTAAATTACAAAATGTAGGACGAATCCCTGATTTTGCAACGGAATTATCGAATTTCTTAGAATTCTAACTATCATATAGTAATTATGACCATTATTACATTTTTAGCATTTACGATCCTTGTAGGAGTTATTTCCTGGTGGGCCACCCGCAAAACTGATGAAACCAGTTCGGATGGATATTTTCTGGGCGGAAGAAGTTTAACCGCTTTTGTAATCGCAGGGTCCCTGCTGTTAACCAACCTATCTACAGAACAGATCGTTGGACTTAACGGACAGTCGTACGCAGAAGGTATTCTGGTTATGGCATGGGAAACACTTGCGGCCATCGCGATAGTGGTTACAGCCGTTTTTCTGTTGCCGCGTTACTTAAAAGGTGGTATTACCACAGTGCCGCAGTTCCTGGAAAGACGCTACGACAAGGGCACCAAAGCAATAACTTCAGGCTTATTCCTTTCGGGATATATGGTAGTTCTCTTACCGATCGTACTCTATTCCGGAGGTTTAGCTATAAGTACCATGTTTAATGTTCCGGAGGCCTTTGGAATTTCTGAAACCGCCTCACTATGGCTTTGTGTTTGGGGTATCGGAATTGTTGGTTCTCTCTATGCTATTTTTGGTGGACTAAAGGCGGTCGCTGTATCGGATACAGTAAATGCTGTTGGATTGCTGATCGGTGGTCTGATGATCCCTGTATTTGGACTTTGGGAAATTGGCGATGGCAGTGTAAGTGCCGGAATAACCGAATTGATGGATAAACTACCGCAGAAGTTTGTTGCCGCCGGAGATTCAGATTCATCCATTCCTTTCGGAACTATATTTACCGGTATGATGCTCGTGCAATTATTCTACTGGGGAACAAACCAGGCCATTATCCAAAGAGCGCTTGCAGCAAAAAATCTTAAAGAGGGACAGAAAGGACTCATGATTGCCGCCTTTATTAAAATATTGGGACCACTCATCGTTGTACTGCCTGGTATCATTGCTTTTTATCTATATGAAAGTCAGATCACCAATGCAGATCAGGCGTATCCAACATTAGTTAGAGAAGTCTTACCGGCGTCATTGGTAGGTTTCTTCGCAGCTGTATTATTCGGAGCTATTTTGAGTTCGTTCAATTCCGCACTAAACAGCTCTGTGACCCTTTTTGGTGTAGATATCTACAAGGAGTACTTCAATAAAGAAGCAGATGAAAAGACTATTGTATGGAAAGGAAAACTCTTTGGGATTTTCTTAGCATTAGCCTCCATGATCATTGCTCCTTTCATCGCCAATGCCCCAGCAGGATTATTCGGTTATCTTCAGGAAGTTAACGGCTGTTACAGCATCCCTATCCTTACGATCATCGTAGTGGGTTATCTTACCAAGCGAGTGCCCGCAATCGCCGCCAAGGTCGCTATCTTGTCTGGCGTTATTCTCTATACTATAAGTCAGTTTGTTCTGGCTCCAATGTATGGACAGGATTACCCTCATTTTCTGCACGTAATGGCGATTCTATTCGTCTTTAATGTGCTGCTGATGCTTGTTATTGGAAAGTTCTATCCTCGATCGACCGACTATGTTCAGGTACATACCAAACAAGTGGATATTACCCAATGGAAGTACGTAAAACTTGTTGGCTTTGTTATTGTTATAATCGTAGTATCCACTTATATATTTTTCCAGTAAAAACGTAATAATTCGATATTTTGTTCTAAGATCCCCCAAAGCTCTTTTGCGGGATCTTATATTTATTTATAGTTTTAATAAACAAAATGAACCATGAGATCACTGCTTTTTCTGTTTCTGTTATGTGCAATATGTACTGCTGAAGCGCAAATACTGAATGCCGAATCTCTTCGGAAAGTAACGGACACTTCAGGTTTTTCCGGGTCGATAAGTGCTTCTTTGGCTCTCAAGCGAAATGTGAACGACTTTGTAACTATTAGCAGTGACATCCATCTTCAGTATAAGATGAATAAACACCTGGTACTATTTAAGAACGATATTGCATTTCAAAAAATTGAAGGACAGGATTTCGACAATAGCTTTATTATACACTTTCGTTATAATTACCGCTTTCATGACCGCATCGCATGGGAGGTTTTCCTTCAGGGGCAATATAACAAGATCAACCTTATCGACTATAGAAGATTAGCGGGTATAGGTCCCAGGTTCAAACTAACCACTTCAGAAAAATATAAATTCTACCTCGGTATTTTAGCCATGTATGAACACGAGAAGGTAACCGATGGTATCACTCCGATACAAGAGGACATCCGGGGAAGCAGCTACCTGTCCTTCAGTTTATATCCAACGGATAATATCACAATCATTAGCACAACTTACTATCAACCAAGAATAGATAAATTCAGTGATTACCGAATATCGAGTCAGAGCTCCCTCCTGGTCATGCTTTTCAAAAATTTTGCGCTCAATACATCATACACTTTCACCTATGATGTTTTCCCCGCCGTGGGCATTCCTAATTCGCAATACGATTTTAGTACTGGCCTTACCTATAGCTTTGATTAGAGACAAGATTTGGACTTATAAATAGTCGTTATGGAAGGATCGAAAATCTTTCGTAAGCTTTTTTACATTTCTTAGACTACTTCCCTATATTTACGAGCATGAAGAGGCCGAAATGATTTCGGTTTTGGTATTATTTAAAATTCTTTTATGTCCTATTACGACCCTAAAGACCTGCGGAAATTCGGTGATATAACCGAATGGAGTGAAGAACTGGGAAATAAATACTTCGACTACTACGGAAAAGTGTTCGAAGAGGGGGCTCTTACAGCCCGTGAAAAATCGTTGATCGCCCTGGCAGTAGCCCATACGGAGCAATGTCCATATTGTATTGATGCCTACACCAAAGATTCGCTTCAACGAGGGGTGACTAAAGAGGAAATGATGGAAGCGATCCACGTGGGTGCAGCGATTCGAAGTGGGGCGACCCTGGTGCACGGTGTGATGATGATGAATAAAGTGAACAAACTGGACGGATAGTCAAATATTGCTATGACAAAGATAAAGACCCAATCCCTGCACAAGCGGCACAGTGAACTTGCGCAGGCTAACAGGCAGCTTCAGATCCTTTCGAACGGAATTTTCGTGGAGGAGCTACCTACTTTTGCCGACAAAATTAAAGAGACGGGACATTTCCCTTTGCGACCTGGGACATTGGAAGTCTTACAGATCAATGTAGGCTATATGTGTAACCAGGTATGTGAACACTGCCATGTGGATGCTGGCCCGGATCGTAAGGAAATCATGACCTGGGAAACCATGGAATTATGCCTGGAGGTAATTCGAAATACAGGTGCTCACACTCTGGATTTAACCGGAGGTGCTCCAGAAATGAATCCGAACTTCAGAAGATTCGTTGAAGAAGCGAGTAAAGCGGGAATACAGGATTTTATTGTCCGCAGTAACCTAACGATCATCAGGGCAAATAAAAAATACCACGATCTTCCGGAATTCTTCAAAAAACACAATGTCCATGTGGTTAGTTCAATGCCGCACTGGACTAGAGGAAAAACCGACAAACAACGTGGGGATGGCGTTTTCGATGCATCGATCGAGGCGCTAAAAATGCTTAATAAAGTAGGGTATGGAATGCCGGGAAGTGATCTCAGGCTCGATCTTGTTTACAATCCAAGTGGGGCATTCTTACCAGGAGACCAGGCGAGCATGGAAAAGGATTTCAAGAAAGCATTGATGGATGACTTCGGTATCCAGTTCCATAATTTGTTTGCCATTACAAACCTCCCTATTTCACGATTCCTTGATTACCTGATAGCTTCCGATAATTACGAAGATTACATGTACCAACTGGTAGAGGCATTCAATCCTTCTGCAGTGGCAAATGTTATGTGCACAAATACCATTTCTGTGAGTTGGGATGGCTGGCTATACGATTGCGATTTCAACCAAATGCTGGAACTCAAAGTAGATAGTAAAGTTCAGCATATAAGAGACTATAATGAGGCAATCCTGAACGACCGAAATATTATCATCTCCCAGCACTGCTATGGGTGTACGGCTGGTGCCGGCAGCAGTTGCCAGGGAACTGTAGCCTGATAGATTATGAAATTGCGATTCTTAAATATATTACTTGTTCTGATGGGCTTCCAGGGGTTCGCACAGGAATCATTAGGCGATCTGTTGCGTATATATAATACCCGCTCGATCCCCTATATATCTGTAGAAGAGTTGCGAATGCTCCAGGTGAATGATGAAGTGATATTGTTGGATTCCCGCGAAATTGAAGAATTTGCTGTGAGCAAGATCGAAGGAGCCATCCATGTTGGTTTTAATAAGTTTTCTTCTGAAGAAGTCCTGAAAAAAATAAAACCCGGTGATGACCTTGTAGTGGTGTATTGCTCCCTGGGAATTCGTTCCGAGAAAATTGGGAGAAAACTGAAAAAGGCCGGATTTACCAATGTGAAAAACCTTTACGGAGGTATCTTCGAATGGAAAAACAAGGAATATCCCGTAGTCGATTCTGCAGGTAATGAAACTGAAAAAGTCCATCCTTTCTCAAGAGCCTGGGGGAAATGGCTACTGAAAGGAGAAAAGGCCTATGAATAAAGCACTCCTTCTAATTTTCACCCGAAATCCCGAATTGGGAAAGGTTAAAACCAGGCTGGCGGCAACTATAGGAGCCGAAGCAGCTCTCAAGATCTACAATTTCCTCCTTAACCATACTTTTGAAATCACTCGAGACCTTACTATAAATAAACATGTTTATTATTCTGAAACCATATGGGAAGATGACATATGGCAGCCCTCGGTATATGAAAAAAAATTACAGTCGGGTGACGATTTGGGTGATCGCATGAAAAATGCTTTTGAGAGGGGATTTAAGGATGGATATGAAAAGATCGTGATCATCGGTAGTGACATATACGATATTAGCAGTAAAGACATTGAGAGTGCTTTTGAGGCGCTGGATACTAAGGAACTAGTTATCGGTGAGGCCCAGGATGGTGGATATTATCTCCTCGGAATGAATCAACTTTACCCGGAGCTATTCGAAAATAAGCAATGGGGTACAAATACTGTTTTTAACGATACGGTTGCGGATTTCAAAGATCGGTCGGTTTTCTATTTACCAATGAGAAACGATATTGATCTGTATGAAGATCTGCTGGAACACGAAATATTCAATCCATATACAAAAGCAAACGAAGTTAAAAACCAATGATACATCAAATTGAAGAGGCTGTAGATTTTCTTAGAGGCCGTGGATTCGGCACCCCGGAAGTTGGTATAATCCTGGGTACTGGACTCGGAAAGATACTGGAATCGGTTGAAGTTGAAGCTGAAATGAGCTACAATCACATCCCCTACTTTCCTACCGCCACAGTTGAATTTCATACAGGGAAACTGATCTATGGATCCCTGAGTGGCAAGAAGGTCGTTCTAATGCAGGGAAGATTTCATGTGTACGAAGGATATTCACTTCAGGATGTAACCTTCCCCGTTCGCGTGATGCATAAACTGGGTGTGAAAAGACTGCTGGTAAGCAATGCTTCAGGGGCTCTAGACCCGGATTTTAGAAAGGGTGAGATCATGCTTATCGACGACCACATTAATTTGCAGGGGGGCTCTCCGCTGGCTTTCAAAGGAGTTGAAAAAATGGGCGAGCGTTTTGTGGATATGAGCGAACCCTACGATAGGGAAATGAACGACCTGATAGAGAAGATCGCTTCAGAAAAAAATATTACCCTGCACAAAGGCGTCTATGCAGCCGTTGTGGGACCTCAGCTGGAAACACGTGCAGAATACCGTTACCTCAAAATTATTGGCGCTGATGCCATTGGGATGAGTACCATTCCCGAGGTAATTGTTTGCAACCATTTAGGCCTTCGGGTGTCAGCTATATCGGTTTTAACCGACGAATGTGATCCGGACCATTTGCAAAAGGTGAACATACAGGAAATTCTGGCTATGGCAGCCAAAGCGGAACCAGACATGATCGCTATATTCACCGAGTTGATTGAAAAACTATGACAAATTAGATGTTAGATATTAGTAGTTAGTAATTAGACTAAGACATATATCCAACATATTTACTGCTTACTGAATACTGCTTACTGAACACTGAACACTGAACACTGAACACTGAACACTGAATACTGAATACTGCTTACTGAACACTGAACACTGAATACTGAATACTGAAAATATGAGTTACCTAGAAGCCACCCACGATTTATATAAAGACGCCGCACTAACGCCTGATGTTGGCTTGTGTTGTACTACCAATCCGATCTGGGAATTACCCGGCCTGAAGATTCCTAAGATAATGCAGGAGATGAATTACGGATGTGGAAGTACGGTGCATGCGCGTGACCTTATTAACGACCCAAAAGTGCTATACGTGGGAGTTGGAGGTGGAATGGAACTTCTCCAGTTCGCCTATTTCTCGCGTCAGAAGGCCGGCGTTGTAGGTGTAGATGTAGTGGATGAAATGCTCGAAGCTTCCAGGAAGAACTTCAAGGAAGCCGAAGAATTGAATCCTTGGTTCAGGAGCGAATTTGTTGAATTGAAAAAAGGAACGGCCATGGACCTGCCCGTAGAAGACAATAGCATCGATGTGGCGGCTCAGAATTGCCTGTTCAATATCTTCAAAGAAGAAGATCTTAAAAAAGCCATTGAAGAAATGTATCGCGTGCTGAAACCTCATGGAAGACTTGTGATGAGCGATCCTACCTGCGAGCAACCCATGAACGACACACTCCGCAACGACGACCGGTTAAGGGCGCTCTGCCTGAGCGGAAGTCTACCCATCAAGGAGTATGTTAAAGCCCTCACTGATGTTGGCTTCGGAACTATTGAGATTCGCGCCAGGAAACCCTATCGCATTCTCGATCCGAAAAATTATCCTACTGACGAACTTATTTACATCGAATCGGTTGAAGTTGCCGCTATCAAGGATCCGATGCCAGAAGATGGCCCCTGTATTTTTACAGGTAAGGCTGCGATCTACTATGGCGAAGAGGAATACCTGGACGACCAAAACGGGCATATCTTACTGAAGAACCAGCCCATTGCCGTTTGCGACAAAACAGCAGGTAACCTCGCAGCATTGGGTAGGGATGACATATTTATCAGCGATTCAACCTTTCATTACGATGGAGGAGGCTGCTGTTAATATGTGCCCTCCGAAATTACATTGCCTGTTATTCGTGTAAAAACAATGAAACACATCCTAAAGCTCCTTCTTGTCTTTACTTTGGCCTTAAGCAGTCAGCAATGTGCCTTGTTTTCGGCCGCCGGATTGAGCAGTCAGGGGCAACCGACAAAGCTGGTTGATGGCAACCTTGTTCGTATTACTCCGGAACAGCAGATAGTAGATCACTCTGTCTGGGATGAATTACTTAAGAAACACGTAGATGAGGATGGTCTGGTTAACTACCGGGGCTTTCAGAAGGATCAGTCGTCTTTGCGACAATACCTGATCATGCTTTCTGAAACCCTTCCCAATGAATCATGGCCAGTTGAAGAATTGCTTGCCTACTATATTAACACTTACAACGCGTATACCGTTCAGTTGATCCTGGATAACTACCCTGTTGAAAGTATTAAGGATATTAACGGACCCTGGACAAAAGGAATTGTCCCTATTGGGAATAAGAATTTATCCCTGGGCGGTATTGAAAATGGTATTCTTCGGAAAATGAACGAGCCACGCATACATTTCGCCATAAATTGTGCGTCGATTTCCTGTCCGAAACTCTTGAATGAAGCATTTGTCCCTTCACGAATGGAGGAGCAGCTGCAAAGAGTTACTTCGGAATTCATCAACGGAAATAAAAATGAACTCAACTCCGGGCAACCGAAACTATCGTCCATCTTCAAATGGTATCAGAATGATTTTAAAGTTGATGGAAAGGTAGACGTGATAGGCTATATCAACCAATTTACAGATGACAAAATGGTTCCGGATGCAGATCTGGGCTTTAAAGATTACAACTGGAATTTAAATGAACAGTAACAGCTTTCCTATCTTTAATTCATGATCAGCGTTATCATTCCCGTCTTAAACGAAGCAGCCAATATCGAGGTAATTTTACGCCATCTCGATGAAAAAAGCACGTCAGGGATGATACAGGAAGTGATTATCGTGGATGGAGGGAGTACCGATGAGACTGTCCAACTTACCAACAATTATAAGAACAATGGAAGCATTCTTTCATACGATGTTTTACATTCTGATAAGGGCAGGGCTAAACAAATGAACAAGGGTGCCGGGCATGCTTCGGGTGAGATTCTTTACTTTTTACACGCCGATTCCTTTCCTCCCCTTAGTTTTGATACTTCCATCCTGAAAGAAGTTAAAAAGGGCAATCCAGCAGGATGCTTCCGAATGAAATTTGACGATAAACATCCGGTACTTACCATTTCACAGTGGTTTACACGTTTTAACGTAAGGGCGTGCCGAGGTGGTGATCAGTCCCTGTTCGTTACCAGGGATCTATTCGATTCGCTGAATGGATTTGATGAAGATTTTGAGGTATACGAGGATTGTGAATTCATTGGTAGGATCTACGACAATTATAAATTCAAGGTCATTAACGATTATGTGGTTACTTCCGCAAGGAAATACGGAAAGAATGGAACTTTCAGACTACAATATCATTTTGCCATGATTCATATCAAAAAATGGATGGGGGCCTCAGCCGAAGATCTCACTCGTTATTATAAAAAGTACATCGTTACCTAATCTTTTTTATCTTTAAGCAGTTGGAAACAAAGATCATTCTTCTTGTTATCTTACTTGCTATAGGAGCCATCCAGGGAATAGTCTATGGCGGTATACTTTGGCGCACACAAACCATCCATCGAACGGCCAATCGCTTTCTTGCAACGATTCTGTTTTTCTTTTCCTATCGACTCATAGCCGAAATACTGCATTTTTTTGGCTTAGGTCGGTATGACACCTGGTATTATTTCTTATTAGAATACAACTGGATCTACGGTGCGCTAATCTATTTTTTTGTGCTGAGCTATGTAAATCCCACCTTTAAACTTAGACTAAAGCACTGGATACATTTCCTTCCTGTGATGATTGAGGTGATTTGGAGTTTCTTTATCAAATCACAGAATTTTTACTGGGATGGCACACGCGAAAGTTTAAGTTGGCTGGGTTACTGGGGTTACGTGGTTTGGATGCATTATCCAACCATGCATATAATCTCTGGAGGACTAATAATTTATTACGCCTTCATATCTCTTAAAATACTTAAATCAGCTCCTGAAATTCCAGGATTTAAGTTAATACCCGAGAACACCCAATGGATCAGGCGTGTGGTGATTGCACTCATTATTTTTTCGGTGACCTTTACATTAACAGTAATGATCGAATTTCTATTTTTTGACTCTGCTTTTAGCTTTTTCGGATACCCCATCTTCATCATTATGGCGGTGATTACGTATTGGTTGGGACTGGAAGGATTTGCGCGAAGAAATACTATAGCCTTTAAAAAAGTGGACGTTCTTTCAGAAAAGGATCGGTTACAACTTCAGGATATTGCTGATAAAATTTCAGAAGTAATGACAGAACGAAAGTTGTTTAAAAACCAGGATTTATCAGTTGCTGGACTTTCTGAAGCAATCGGCGTGAAATCATATTTAGTAACACGAGCACTAACTACTGTATTCGGAAAGAAGTTCAATGATTATATCAACGAGCTCCGATTCATCGAGCTGAAATCATTGATCGAGAATCCGAAAAATGACAAATACACCCTTTTAAGTCTCGCATTTGAGGCAGGATTCAATTCGAAAGCTTCATTTAACCGA
Source organism: Aureitalea sp. L0-47 (assembly GCF_026126405.1). Classification (GTDB taxonomy): domain Bacteria; phylum Bacteroidota; class Bacteroidia; order Flavobacteriales; family Flavobacteriaceae; genus Pukyongia. The sequence goes on along the minus strand of NZ_JAFMTQ010000001.1, from coordinate 522,948 downwards.
ACCGTGAAGAAAATTACCGGAAAATCTCCAAAACACTTAAAATCTGACACTTAGACGTTTCAGATTCTAAATTGATACTTTCCTTAGTGCTAAAAAACGTCTCATTTTTAAAATCGGGACGTTTGGTATAGATTCAAAATACATCTTTGCGCTATTAATTCGAAAAAACAAAATCATGAAACGACAGACTTTAGCTTTTATAGTATTAATCACATTCTTTTCAACAGCAAGCAATTTGCAAGCTCAAATAACCGAAGACGACCTTCAGGAACTCGTAGGAACATGGAAGCTGGATATGAGTCCACAGGATACCACTGACGATAATTTTGCTATGATGAGTATCACAAGTATTTCTGAAAATTCTGTAGAAGGTGAATTCTACAGAAGTTCAGTTGCTATTAGAGAAGGTCGAGTAAATACCCAGAGAGGAATCATCTACGTTGCATTGGTTTCGGGAGACAATAGTGGAGAATATAATTCAACTTTTTACTGTGAAGACGGAATACTATACGGAACTACCCACGCAGTAGACAGGGGTTTTCTTGCTGTTTGGACAGCGACAAAGAACGACTAAAATGAAAGGACTCATCCACATCACCATATTTATGTTCGTACACCTTGCCTTCTGCCAGGCAGATTACGGAACACCAACCAATGAAGACCTGCCGGAAATACTTGACGGTAAACGACGCATAATAGAAGTGATGCATTTTCCAAAGATCAACGATCCTGTGAAGATCGATGACCGTTACTTCTGGAAACACGCTACCGCTATTCTGTGCAAAGAAAGTGAGATCACCATCACGGAGTACGGCGCCTATCTTTATTACAACAATACCTGGAACCTTCGTAAGAAATACCCGCTGAAGGACCTCGATAAGACCTTCGGTACGGCAAAGGCCTTCATGGAGCAGGGAGAACCGTATACCTGGGCTGAGAACTGGCGAGTAGACAACCGATTATTTGGGGGTTGGGCGCTTTGGTATTTCATCGGTACCACAAAAGAAGGCGAGGTTGTATGCGGCTACGAGACTATTCACACTACTTCTAATGTTTTAAACTAGTGCTATGAAAAAGTTACTTGCAATTCTGTTATTGATCATGGGATCATTTGTTCACGCACAAGAAAATAAAACACTTACCTGGCAAGGGAGAGCCGCGGTAGGAGGTTATGCGCCGGAAGGAACCCTGGAAGTCATGGAAGCTTCAGCACAAATTCAAGGTGATAGACTTACCAGTCTAAGTGTGGTTGTTGACATGCGCACGTTGGACCAGGAGAACAGTCAGTTAAAAAATCATTTACGCGATAAAGATTTCTTTCATGTGAAGAAATTCCCTGTGGCTACCTTCATGCTATCGGAAGCGGTTCAGTTGAACGATTCGGACATATTACTAAAAGGAATAATGACCATTCGGGGGAAAAGTTCAGAAGAGAAGATCAAAGCCGAAGTAATTAAGCAAGATGACAATATCAGCATCTCATTCGATCACACCATGGATAGAACGGTGTATGGAATCACCTACAACTCCCCCACGGTGTTCGAAAAACTAAAGGAAAATGTGATAGCGGATGATTTTATTCTGAAAGGAACGATTGAAGCCGAAATTAAGGCAGATGAAAATTGATTGTCGTAGCGCTTATTCTTCGGAATAATAGTATTGCATCACCATCCCGGCCGGTTTATTCTGTGGTGTGAACCGGTTGTTTTCAACTCCGCCCACATTCTCATGATCGATGAACCATTTCCAGATATAGCCCCCGGCAAACCAGGATTCGTTCCACACTTCTTCGTACAAGGCCGTAAGTAAATTGGCCTGTGCCTCGAGATTTACACCCTTTTTCTCCCTGCTCGTATGCCAGGGTTCTTTCCCTGCAAAATCGACGCTTCGATAACCGTATTCTGTAAACAAAATCTCCCTTCCATTTGACCGGGAGACTCCCTCGAGCTCTTTCTTCCAGCGTTTCCATCCTTTCCGTGCTTCTTCAATGGTGGGCGTTGCACTTTCAGAAATAGGAAAATAGGCATCTACTCCTATATAATCCAATTCTCTCCAAAAAGGTACGCGCTTGTACTCGTCCCAATTCGCGGCATAGGTAAGCTTCCCCTTGTATCTCTTCTTAATTTCCCGGATGAGTTTGTTCCAGTAATCAGGGCGGTTAACAATGAATTGCTCAAGTTCCGTTCCTATACAAAAAACATCAACCTTCAAGCTTTGAGCGAGATCTGCGTATTCCAGGATGAATTTTCGATAGGAGGATTCAAGTTTATTCCAGTCTTCTTCCGTCTTCATTTTCAGATAACCTGTGAACTCTCCCCGCCATATCCAAATTTGCGGTTTTAGCATAACCCGAATATCGTTCGAATGGAGCAACTCCACGTATTGAGATGCGCCATCGGTAGTTTCTCCAAACCATTGCCGACTCGTATTATAGATAATTTCCGGATTTTCAAGGCTTCTTATAAAGCCAAACGGCATAATTGCCGCATGATTGGCCTGAACATCCGCCACGGGAGTCACATGTTTCTGTTCAGCAGGGTTACGTGAACCCACGAAACTAACGCCGTTTATCTTTTCGGATTGAGCAGTACACGCCTGTGAAAGTGCCAGCGTAAGTAGTAGTAGCAGTCCTCTCAAGTTGTTTGATTTTGAGTGAAAAAGTACTAATTATTTCTGAAGTAGCTTCTTAAAGAAATGCTAGAATTATTGAATGCCCGGTTCAGGAGAAAGAATTCATTTTAAATTGAGTTGAGTCTCCAATCGTAAGAATAATATGAGACTTTTGAATCGTTCGGGATTTTATCTTTTCTGAAAGAATTAATGTATTCAAGCACCTTGCTATCCCCCTTCACAAAATCTTCCTCGTACCACTTGAAGATCTCCGAAAGTTCCACTTTTGTTCCATCTACCCGAATGAATTTCGGATCGTTCAGTGCTTTTCGAGTTTGCTGCTCGAGCAGTGAATCGAGATTTTTTGGCCTGTAGGCCATAGAAATGATTGGAGGACAACCCTTGGCACCACAAACAAGCACAAAGTGAATCCGTGGTTCATCAAATACACCACGCAATTTTTTATTTTCTAATTCGTCCAAAGTTACATTGGTACCACTGGCTTTGTATTTCACCGACTTAAAGAAACCTTCAACATCCAGAGGGGATTTTATCGGGTAATTGTCGATCACTCCTTTGATGACAAATATATTGTACGCATTGATCCAGAAAGCCTGGTATTCTTCCGAGCTGAAAGGAGACACAACCACCTCTTCTGCAAGCTTCAACACCGAATTCAAATCAGTAGGGTCGTTCTTTATTGCGGTGTAATCTACCTTCCCATTCGATACATATTTGTCAAAGAGTGCATCGGCCTCATCAAAGAATTGTTGGTTATTCTGAGCAGTGATACCGGACAGGGCACATGTTATAACAGTGAATAGTAAAAGGACGATTTTCTTCATTTGAAGTAAGGATTTATAGTGTAGGTCGGAACTGAACTCCACAAACTTACAGACCCCGAAAATTAACTCAAAAATAGGTTGTTCAGTTTATAAAACTTCATCTATTGTAATTCCGTAAATTTATATACGACTCAAAAGCCACTACAACAACCTTATGGAACACATCGTCATAATAGGAAATGGTATATCCGGAGTTACTGCTGCCCGGCACATTCGGAAACTTTCTGATAAGAGAATTACCATTATTTCCGCTGAAACAGACTATTTCTTTTCTCGTACCGCCCTCATGTATATCTACATGGGCCATATGAAGTACGAGCATACCAAACCCTATGAAGACTGGTTCTGGAAAAAGAATAGCATCGAACTTAAACGTGGATTTGTAAAAGAAGTAAAGCATTCAGAAAAAAAATTACTCTTCAGTGATGGCGATATCTTGTCTTACGATAAGCTTATACTGGCGGTAGGTTCAAAGTCGAACAAATTCGGATGGCCCGGACAAGACCTGGATGGTGTTCAGGGGTTGTATTCGTTTCAGGACCTTCAAAATCTCGAACATAATGCTCCTAACAACAAAATTTGTCGTCGGGCAGTGATCGTGGGTGGTGGCCTTATAGGTATTGAATTGGCAGAGATGCTCCACACTCGTGGAATCCCTGTAACCTTCCTGGTACGTGAATCCAGCTTTTGGAACGGGGTGCTGCCTTCCGGAGAAAGTGAAATGATTAATCGACACATCAAAAATCACCATATTGACCTAAGGTTAGGTGTTAACCTCAAAGAAATTCTGGCCGATGAGAATGGAAAGGCACGTGCGGTCGTAGTTGCTGAAACCGGTGAGGAAATTCCATGTCAGCTGGTTGGACTAACAGCCGGGGTTACTCCCAATATTGATTTCCTGAAGGATAGCGGAATTGAACTAGGGCGCGGAATTAAAGTAAATCGTTTCCTGGAAACGAATGTGCCCGATGTATACGCTATTGGAGATTGCGCAGAACAACACCAAGCCATCGGCAACAGACGCCCCATTGAGGCCGTATGGTACACCGGCCGAATGATGGGTGAAACCGTAGCACAAACCCTTTGTGGCAACCGCATCGAATACAATCCGGGGCATTGGTTCAATAGCGCGAAATTCTTTGATATCGAATACCAGACTTATGGTTGGGTGAATAGCGACAATCGAAAACCAGACTATGAGGAGCACTTTCACTGGCTGCATCCGGATGATACAAAATGCATCACCGTGGCAACTCATAGGGATAATGGAACATTCCTCGGCATCAACACCTTCGGAATTAGGATGCGGCACGAGGTCTTCGACAAATGGCTCACCGAAGAGCGAAGCACCGATTATGTTATAGAACACCTACGCAAGGCCAATTTCGATCCGGAATTCTACAAGACCTTCGAAAAAGATATCATATCGGCATATTCCAACCAAACCGTAAACGCTTAACCCATGGATCGCATTCAACGAAATATGAGCCTTACAGGTGAACCGCCCAAGACACTAAACACCACGCAGAAGATCGCTACTCTTTGGGGAATGATAGGGCTGGCTATACTTTTACTGGCTGGCTTTAACCTGGATTTTCCAAATAAAGGGATTTGGCTCGTAGTCTCCTTACTATCAATAACTGGTGGGATCATACTCTTTGCAAAAGGTGCCTACGGAAATGAACTCGAAGGGATCAAGAATCACGGGGTTTGGTTTAAATCGGTTTCGAGTCGGGGATTCTGGGGCTGGATTTCGGGAATCGCCCTCACCGGTTTCTATGTGATCCTTTATTTTTATGCTGAATTCCTCGGTTTGAACGCGAATGGAGAGAATACCGGGGTGATAGCTCTATTCGATCCATTAAGCAGAATCCTCAGCGGTAATCCTGCTAGTCAGTGGTTTGTTTACGGCACGCTGTATACTATCGCCATTTTTGCCTTCGGAATAAAATTTATCTGGAAGTACCGCCACAATCGCTACGAACGAATTCGAACCATGAGTGTGATGTTCTTCCAAACCGCTTTCGCCTTCCTCATCCCCGAATTCATGGCAAGACTTAACGCAAGCGAAGCTTATAATCTCCCCTACTACGATCTGAAAAGTGTATGGCCATTGAATTATTATCTATTCGATAGCTACTCATTGGACGGCCTGCTTTCTTCAGGCAACCTCGGTTTGTACATGCTCATCTTCGGAGTGGCCAGTATTTTTATTATCACTCCAATTCTCACCTTCAAATACGGTAAACGCTGGTACTGTAGTTGGGTTTGTGGTTGCGGTGGCCTGGCAGAGACTGCTGGAGATCCTTTCCGTCATTTATCGGACAAGAGCACGTTTGCATGGAAAGTAGAGCGATGGGTGATCCACAGCGTCTTGGTCTTCGCCCTTGTAATGACAACCGCACTAGTAAGCACTTACCTGGGTAACGATCCGAATGCCTATTGGCTTACCAAAGATGTATTCCTCATTGGAGTTGGAGTATTTCTCACCTTGCTGTTCGCAGCTATCTGGTTCTTTAAAAGGGATGCCCTGAAAAAGGATGCCCGCTATGGTGCTATTTCCTATTTCGTGATCATCATCGCCTTGCTGGGAATTCACTACGGAAGTGGTAACGACAACATATTTCTTTTTGAAGCTTCTACACTTCGACAGTGGTATGGTTTCCTTATCGGCGCTATTTTCAGTGGGGTGATCGGTACTGGCTTCTACCCTATCTTCGGAAGTAGGGTTTGGTGCAGGTTCGGTTGTCCGATGGCTGCCATCCTGGGAATCCAGCAGCGCCTCTTCTCTCGTTTCAGAATAACAACTAATGGCGGACAATGTATTTCCTGCGGAAATTGTTCCACCTACTGCGAGATGGGGATCGATGTACGTGCCTATGCCCAAAAAGGTGAAAATATCGTGCGGGCCAGTTGCGTGGGTTGCGGAATTTGTTCAGCAGTTTGCCCAAGGGGAGTACTTAAACTGGAAAACGGACCAATGGATGACAGGATCGATGCCAACCAGGTACTTTTGGGTAATGACGTTGATCTGATGACTTTAGTGAATAAAAAATGACCAATTACCTTGTCTAATCGGTCAATTCACCTTTATTTGGTCGTCTGTTCAAACCCCAAGCCGTAAATGTCACCTGTAATCAAAGTTATTATACCCGCATTCAATGAGGCAGACTCCATTGGAAAGGTGATTCACGACATCCCGGATTCAGTTTCTGAGGTCATCGTGGTGAGCAATGGCTCTACCGATACCACTGAAGAGGTGGCTTCTGAAGCCGGGGCAACTGTACTGCAGGAGGGTAGAAAAGGTTACGGATATGCCTGCCTTAAGGGGATGGATTATGTTGCTTCGGAATCTCCTCATCCGGATATCATAGTTTTCCTGGATGGTGACTACAGTGATTATCCCGAACAACTAGACGAGGTAGTTGCACCCATTCTAGAGGATGACATTGATATGGTAATAGGGGCGAGAGTAAAAGAAATGCGAGAGGCAGGATCCATGACTCTTCCACAAATCTTTGGTAATTGGCTTGCCACATTTCTCATGCGATTGTTCTTCGGCTCAAAGTTTACAGACCTGGGACCCTTCCGTGCGATCAAATATGAAAAATTGCTTGCGCTTAACATGGAGGACAAGACCTACGGATGGACCGTTGAGATGCAATTAAAAGCACTTAAACGAAAATACACCTGCGTAGAAGTTCCCGTAAAATATCGAAACCGAATAGGTGTCTCAAAAGTTTCGGGAACCGTAAAAGGTGCTATCTTTGCTGGCATAAAAATCTTAGGTTGGATCTTTAAATACAGCTTCAAAAGATGATACTGGAAACAGCAGTTATGATCGTTTATTCTGTGGCACTCATACTAATATTCCTGTATGCGATCGCCCAGTTGAACCTGCTGTTTAATTATCTGCGAGCAAGAAGCAGAAAAGAAGTTAGCTGTGAGAAAATCGATCTTTCCAATCCCGAAGAAGTACCACACGTAACCATTCAGCTACCAGTCTATAACGAAATGTATGTTATGGAACGCCTACTGAATAATATCGCCCAGATCGATTATCCCAAGGATAAACTTGAGATCCAGGTGCTGGATGATTCTACCGATGAATCCTTCCAAAGCACGGCAGCCCAGATAGAAGAATTACAAAAAACGGGGCTTGATATTCAGCATGTAACACGTGAAAACCGTGTAGGCTTTAAAGCCGGCGCGCTGAAAGAAGGGCTCAAAACTGCTAAAGGAGAATTCATCGCCATTTTTGATGCCGATTTCCTTCCGAAGAAAAACTGGTTACTGAACACTATTCCTTATTTCAAAGATCCCGAGATAGGGGTTGTACAAACCCGTTGGGGACACCTCAACAGGAACTATTCCTTGCTTACCCGCGTACAAGCATTTGCGCTTGACGCTCATTTTACACTGGAACAGGTGGGTAGAAACAGCCACGGTCACTTCATCAATTTCAACGGCACTGCCGGAGTCTGGCGAAAGGAATGTATTATCGATGCCGGAAACTGGGAAGGAGATACCCTAACGGAAGATCTCGACCTTAGTTATCGGGCCCAATTAAAGGATTGGAAATTCAAATATCTGGAAGGGGTAGAGACACCTGCCGAACTTCCTGTAGTAATAAGTGCCGCCCGTTCGCAGCAATTCCGATGGAATAAAGGAGGAGCAGAAAATTTTCAGAAGATGGCAAAACGTGTCCTCAGGAAAGACAACATCTCTTTTAAGACCAAAGTGCATAGCATCATGCACCTGCTCAACAGCACCATGTTCCTGAATATACTTATTGTTGCCATCCTTAGTATTCCAATGCTCTACATCAAGAATGAGTACGAACACCTCAAGGTATATTTCTTTATCATGAGCTTCTTTGTGATCAGTACTATTATATTTTTCCTCTGTTACTGGTTTATGTTCCGAAGTATTTACGGAGGAGGGATCAAACAATTCCTGAAATACACCGGTATGTTTTTTACCTTTTTCTCCATCGCGATGGGATTCTCATTACACAACAGCATAGCCGTACTGGAAGGGCATTTTGGGAAGAAGAGTGAATTCATCAGGACTCCTAAATTCAATATCAACTCACTAAAGGATGGTTGGAAAGGCAACAAGTACCTCAAGAAAAAAGTAAGTCCGAATGTGATCATCGAAGGACTCCTTATGCTTTATTTTGCCTTCGGAATGTACAGTGCCTTCATCGTTGGAGATCAGGGTGGTGATTTCGGTTTGTTTCCATTCCACCTGATGCTTTTCATCGGTTTCGGTTTTGTATTTTTCAAGAGTCTAATCAGCAAGGCATAGCCATCGACACCTCCGATAACAATCCGTCTTTCACTAGAAAAAAAACGACTCTCGGACTAATAGGTCTGACTTTACTATTGGTTCTTCTATTTCCTGCTAAGCTAACTGCACAGGAAGAACCAACCAATTCAGTAAAACATCAACTTGGAATACGCCACGATAATGACTTCTTCGTTTTGACGGATCGTTACTATTCTTTTGGGCTATTCCTAACTTACAAACATCGTCTTTCCAAAGGTGTTTTTGGAAGTGAATACGAACAGCTCAGTTTTAGATTGGGTGTGGAAGCATTTACCCCGGACGACACAAGTACTGAACTCATAGAAGAAATGGACCGGCCGTATGCCGGTTATCTAGGTCTCAACAGCGGATGGTCTCTGACTACCCCCGAGAATTTCCTGAAAATTGAACTCGAACTGGGGCTGGCAGGTAGATCATCCGGTGCAGGGGCCTTTCAGCGCTGGTATCACAACGCCGTGGTTGTTTCAGATCCACAGAGCTGGGTGGCAGAGCTTTCAGATACATTCCATATGAATTTATACGCCAGGTACGCCCGGGAATGGCAACTGGCACCCAATCCATTTGGCGTTCGACTCGCCGTTCAACCTGAAGTGGCTTACGGGAGCAGAGATCAATATCTTCAGCCTGAAGTTGTGGCTTATTTTGGGAGGCGTAGCGACATGAATTCGAGTATCGCTTACGATCAGATAGGAAGCACCGAAAGGGAAATCTTCTTCGCTTTTCGATTTGCGTATCGTTGGGTAGGATACAATGGCTTACTGGAAGGAAATGCCTTTGATGATGATTCGGTGTACCTTGTGGAACCACTGGAATCCTATTACCGGGTGGGATTCGATTTTAAACACCGGTTCAAACAAAACGACTATATAGTGAGTTACAGGTTTCATTCAGACGAGACTTCAATGACCCAAACACACCAGTATCTAATCCTATCATATGCACGTAGCTTTTAGGAGTATGCACACAATTCATTTCTTTTTCTATTTTTGACGTATGAACCAACCAAAGGGGGCAATCATCGCATTGCTGGTATTCCTTTTTTTCTCTTCTGAAGGCTTCACTCAGGAAACACCTGATTCGGAAGAAGAAATTCCCTTTTACAAAAATCAGATCGAACTGCACCACGACAACGATTTCCTGTTGTTCACGGACTGGTACTATACGACGGGGTCCTTTATCAATTATCGTTTACTTCTGAATGAACTGGAAGAGGACAGAGACCGTAAGCAACTCTTGCTGGGTATATCCCAGGAATACTACACCCCCTCCAACATCACGGAAACCAACGTTCGCTTATTCGACAGGCCCTATGCAGGCTACAGCTCAATTATCAATGCATTGACCTTTACCAACGATCGGCGAATCCTGGACTTTAACTTTCAAATGGGAGTTACGGGGCCCATTTCAGGTGCAGAAGGATTTCAAAGTTGGTTTCATTCAAGTAATGAGTCCGGCAACCCGGAATGGATCGGGCAGATCGAGAATGCCGTTCATATGAATCTTTACGCCACTTATACTCGCGACTGGCAACTCATTGACGATAAATTCGGAGTGCATTTTGCCTGGAGCCCGAAGGTAGCATTGGGAACCAAGGATATATTCCTGGAGAATGGTACAAACTTTTACTTCGGAAAGCGAAGGAATCTCAGGCAAACTATGGCCTATCACCAAATTGGAAAGATCCAACCCGAGTTCTTCTTTGTTGTGAAGTTCGCCTATCGCTACGTGATCTACGATGGTCTGCTGGAAGGATTTTTCCGCGAGGATAGCTCCATTTTCACGGTCGACCCGGTAGAACACTTTTTTACTTATGGCCTGGAGGGTTTCTTCAGAAAAAAACGAATGGAATACAATATTGGCTACAACTACGCCTCACCCCGTGCCCCGGAAACCTTCCTGCACGGTTGGATCACCATATCAATTGCCAGGAATTTCTAGAAAGTCACATCCACCTCTACCATCTCACCGTTCCGTTCAACAACTACTTTCACGGTCTGACCTTCTTCGAATTTTGACAGGCACTCCATATAACTCATCATGTCCTTCACTTCGAACTCACCCATCTTTTTCACGATATCACCTTTCTCAATTCCCGCCTTGATGGCTGGCCTGTCTTCGCTAAGCCCGTCGATTCGCATTCCTTCACCGGTATATAGATAATCCGGAACTACACCTAAGGTCACTTTGAAACGAGGTACATTTTCACTCTCGTTCTTTGTTTTTCTGAAAGCCAGTTTCTCGTTATCGTCCAGGTCAGTGATTATCTTCGTGATATAGTTGAAGATAGTCTCCATCCCGGCATAGTTCAGCTTATCGGCGTCATCACTAGGCTTGTGATAATCTTCGTGCTGCCCCGTAAAAAAGTGAAGTACGGGAATGTCCATGATGTAAAAAGAAGTATGATCACTTGGGCCAATACCACTCTCGTGTTCGGCAATGTTCAATTCCCCGTTGTTGTTTGCAAAAAGAGTTTGTTTCCAGGTAGGTGAAGTTCCAACACCGTGAACAGCTACTGTTTTCTCCTCATTCAACCTTCCCACCATATCCATATTGATCATATAGTTAACCTTCGATAGGTCGATGGTTGGATTTTTTACGAAATAATTCGACCCTAACAATCCTATTTCTTCTCCTGAAAATGCAATGAACAGGTAATTGTTGTTGGTATTCTTGTCTTTGAGTTCTCTTGCCAGGCGCATCATCAGTGCCACTCCGCTCGCATTATCATCGGCACCATTGTGGATTGCTTCTCCTTCGCGGTAGAGCGAACCCTGGCCACCCATACCCAGGTGGTCGTAATGTGCCCCTATGATAACTGTGGTGGCAGCATTATTATCCTGGTAAGCGATTACATTTCTCCCCGTTAAGGTGCTATCCCCTTTATCTGTGGTCTTGGCCTGCTCATGAGGATTAGTACTTGGTTTAAAACTGAATTCCTGTATGTAGCCGTTGTCCCCTTTGGGTTCCAGCTTCATGTGCTTGAAACGATCTGAAAGGTAGGAAGCAGCAAGCATTTCGTAAGATGTTCCTGTTGCTCTACCCATGAGGCTGTCGGCCGCTAAATAGGCCACATCCTCCTCCATGGTCACCATCATTTTGGTATCTTGTTTACAGGAAAACAGAATAAGAACTAGAAATAAAGCTAGAATTGAACGCATATCATTATTTTTGCACAAAAATAACTGAAAAATGAGATTTATACTGTCACTTTTGTTACTTTCTGTGCTTATTTCCTGTAAGAATTCCACCGAAAAAGAAACTGAGGTTGCTCCTGCCACTTCAGAGGAACCCAAAAGCATCATTGAGGAATTCATGGAAGGCTCTGTCGATAGCCTGATCTATCCCGAAGAAAAGCACTTTAAATCGATACGACAGATCACCTTTGGAGGTGATAATGCTGAGGCCTACTGGAGTTTCGACGACAAACAAATGGTCTTCCAGTCCAACAACAAAGATTGGGGAGTGGGATGCGACCAGATGTTCCTTATGAATATAGGTGAGACCTTCGAAAACCAGCAACCTCCAATGATAAGCACGGGAATGGGCCGTACCACCTGCGCTTATTTCCTGCCCGACAACAAAAGTTTCGTTTATGCCTCCACACATTTGGTAGATGAAGAATGTCCTGAAGTACCCTTGCGTAAGAATGGAAGATATGTATGGCCGGTGTACGATTCCTTCGACATCTTTGTGGCCGACCTCGAAGGAAACATCACCGCTCAACTTACAGATGAGCCAGGATATGATGCTGAAGCTACAGTGTCGCCAAAAGGAGATAAGATCGTCTTTACCTCCATGCGTTCCGGAGACCTGGAGTTGTATACCATGAATATTGACGGGAGCGATGTAAAACAGATCACTGATGAATTGGGCTACGATGGTGGAGCATTCTTTTCTCCGGATGGAAGTAAACTCATTTTCCGTTCCTCAAGACCTAAAACTCCTGAGGAGATCAAAGAATACAAGGGGCTTTTAGCACAGGGCCTGGTGCAACCTACCGAAATGGAGCTCTACATTTGCAACGCCGATGGTAGTGATCTGCGACAACTTACCAACCTTGGCAACGCCAACTGGAGTCCATTCTTCCACCCAAGTGGAGAAAAAATATTGTTCTCAAGTAATTTCGAGGCCGAACGCGGATTCCCTTTCAACTTATACCTTATCGATGTCGATGGGAAAAACCTGGAACGAGTAACACATGGCGAGACTTTCGATGCCTTCCCGGTATTCTCTAACGACGGAAAATACCTGGCGTTCTCATCCAACCGGAATAACGGTGGAACGAGAGACACAAATTTGTTTATAGCCGAATGGCAGGATTAAACCATGTTCACCTATCTGAAAACCAATTTCGCACCCATAGTCTTCGCATTAGTTTGTGGGCTGCTGTACTGGGCTTTCGGATATGAACTGGAACGACATGATTTCGGGAAGCTGATTTCCCTCTACGTTGGCCTGTTTTTCCTTACCTACGCCATCATCAGGATGCACGGTTGGAATTTCTGGCTCCTGGCCGGGATCGGGGTTGCATTAAGGCTGCTCTTTCTGCCCGCCATTCCAAATCTTTCGCAAGATTTCTATAGGTTTATCTGGGACGGACAGTTAGTGAGCCAGGGAGTTAATCCCTACCTATTTACTCCCGATATGTACCTGGCCAGCTCCGAAGTTATAGTTCAAAATGCTGCAGAATTAAAAGCAGGGATGACTGACCTCAACGCCAGTAATTTCAGCAATTACCCTCCCGTGAATCAGTTATTCTTTGCGCTCTCGGCCCTGTTTGGAGGCAAGAGTATTTTAGGGTCGATTATTGTTTTGCGACTGCTGATCATCCTCGCGGATATTGGGATTCTATACTTTGGAAAAAAACTACTGGAGGCTTTTCATCTGCCAATTTCCAAAATATTCTGGTTCTTCCTCAATCCGTTCATCATCCTCGAATTAACAGGAAACCTGCACTTCGAGGGAGTCATGCTGTTCTTCCTGCTTTGGTCGCTCTATTTGCTACACAAAGGCCGATGGTTCTGGGCGGCAGTGCTCTTTGGAATATCGATCTCAACGAAGTTGATACCGCTACTTTTCCTACCTCTATTCTACTATTATTTTGTGGACAAAGGTATTTTCAGCAAGGGATTCTGGAAGTTGAAATACTTCTTTTGGACGGTGATCGGGACCGTAGTAATAAGTTTTCTGCCTTTTATTTCTTCGGAATTTATCTCAAACTTTTCAAATACCATCGCGCTGTGGTTTCGGGATTTTGAATTCAATGCGAGTGTCTTTTACCTGGTTCGATGGATCGGTTTCGAATTATACGGCTGGGACCCCATTAAGATCGTTGGACCTTTCATACCTATCGTTGTTCTGCTGGCAGTACTGGCCCTGTCTTTTTTCAGAAAAAATAAAACTACGAATCAACTCATAGCGGCCATGCTTATGGCAATATCAGTGTACTTCCTGCTGTCCACCACTGTTCATCCCTGGTATGTTGCCACGCCGCTACTGCTGTGTTTGTTCACGAGATATCGGTTCCCAATTCTATGGAGTGGAATGATATTCCTTAGCTATTCTGCCTATGGAGAAAATGGTTTCTCCGAAAACCTTTGGATGGTAGCACTGGAATATATTGTGGTAATAGGATTTGCACTTTGGGAAATTTTACAACTCCCTAAAAGCAAGGTTCAGCACTATGATGTATGAAAGGTGTCTTCCTCTTCACTGAAGCATTTAAATTCTATTACATATCCATTAGGATCCTTGATAAAAAAAGAAGTGTGTTCTCCAACCTTATTACTCAGGAAAGTCGTTTCGGGTATATGGAATGTTCCGTCGTTCTGAATCTTTTTTTGAATCTTTCGCCATACGGGCTTCTCCAGGATTATCCCGAAATGAAAAGAAGGTAAAACCGTCTTCTCAAAACTGTAATTTGGATAGTCGAACTTGAAATTTCCAGCTTTGGCAAAGGTGAGTTGATTCCCAAAAAGATCAATATCTACCCAATTCCGTGTACTCCTGCCAACTTTTGCCTCTAAAATATTGACATAGAAATCTCGCGTTGCGGCAATGTGCCTGCAGGGCAGAGATATGTGGAAACTACGATCCATAATTCATACAGTTTAGTTGTTCAAGTTTATAACAATTTTCCAATAAATAAGTCAACGATCTCTACGAAGATCAGGATAATAATGATCCACTCTAAAGTACTACTTTCCTTGTGATCCCAAATATCCTTGAACAATTGGAGATTTTCATTGATAATATTGATTCTATCATTTACGTGGCGATAGCGATTCTTGAGATCGAATTCACGTTTGAATGATTGGTCTAAGGAATTTAGTTGTTGGTTTTCAATTGCGATTTCAGGCACATCGAAAATGTACAGGTTCTCATAGATGGCATTTTTTAATGTTAAGTTTCTACCGATCAGCATCTTGAGTTTTTTCTTGGAAATCCTCAAGGCTCCTTTATTCTGTAAATTATGAGTATGAATTCCCGCTTCCTCCAGTAAGGATTCCGTCATTGAAGTATAGTTTTCCAAAGCAACATTCTGAGCCGTGTGAAGCATTACGAGACGGATCATTTCTTCATCAAAAACCGGCAGGATCACTTCGGTGGTGCTCACAATGGATTTTCCGCTAACCAACTTCACTAAAAAATCATCGGTCAATCTGGGTTCAACTTCACCTTTCGAAAATTGAAGGATCTTTTTTTTGTATTTCTGTACAGATTTTTCCGGCAGGTTAAAGAAGCACACCACTCCAAACTGGAAGATATATAGATAGCTTCGTGCCCCCAGGCTATAGTATAATTCATCACTATCCTGAAATAACAGCGTTCCATCAATTATTTCCCGCACCGAACGAATATTGATGCTCTGGGCAACCTGTATGGTTTGAATAGTGTACATTTTAAATATATGAAGACTCTTCTTCCTCCTGATCGTATTCCACCTCTTGCGGATCTTGTTCGTCATCCTTCGAATACTCATCCTCCTCGAAGTCTTCCATTGCAGCCACTAAGCGTTTACTCACTTTAACAAGAAAAATTGTGTCCTCGGTTCGAACTTCCACACACTCAATTACCTCATTTTTAGCATTCCTGAAGACTATGAAGTCTTCAGGACCATACCCATAAGGGTACTTTTCAACTAATTTGGACAGTATACTATCGTCGAGTTTGGTATAATCTACTATAATTCGTTTCATAGTAATTACATATTTAGCAAATAAGCGAAAATCAGGGGTGCCACGATGGTCGCGTCGCTCTCAATGATATACTTAGGGGTGTCTACACCTAGTTTCCCCCAGGTGATCTTTTCGTTTGGCACAGCGCCGGAATAGCTTCCATAGCTGGTAGTAGAATCTGATATCTGGCAAAAGTAGCTCCAGAATGGGGTGTCGGTTCGTTCCATATCCTGGTAAAGCATAGGGACCACACATATTGGAAAATCTCCGGCTATGCCTCCGCCAATCTGAAAAAATCCGATACCTGTTTTCGAATTCCTGGAATACCATTTCGCCAGATAGGTCATATACTCTATCCCCGATCTCATGGTAGAAGACTTGAGCTCGCTCTTGAGCACGTAACTTGCAAAAATATTACCCAGGGTGCTGTCTTCCCAGCCAGGAACAACCATTGGCAGGTTCTTTTCGGCCGCCGCATACATCCAGGAATCTTTGATATCAATCTCAAAATAGGGGTCCATTACACCGCTCAAGATCAATTTGTACAGGAATTCGTGAGGAAAATAACGTTCACCTTTATCCTCAGCATCTTTCCACAATTCGAAAATATGTTGTTGTATCCTTCTAAACGCTTCTTCCTCAGGGATACAGGTATCTGTTACCCGATTCAGACCCTGTTCCAGTAGATCCCATTCTTGTTGTGGGGTGAGATCCCTGTAATTAGGAATGCGCTTGTAATGACTATGAGCAACCAGGTTCATCACATCCTCTTCCAGGTTGGCTCCTGTACATGATATGATATGTACTTTATCCTGCCGGATCATCTCAGCAAAGATCTTACCCAATTCCGCAGTACTCATGGCCCCAGCAAGTGAAACGAGCATTTTCGACCCCTCGTTCAGTTGTTTCTCATAGCCTTTTGCCGCATCTACCAGACTGGCTGCATTGAAGTGTAAATAATACTTCTCAATGAATTGAGAGATTTGTCCTTTAGTTTTCATTGTCAAGATCAAATTTCTTTGGTTGATTAACTTGTGAATTATGTTCGGTTTCCACAAGTTCGAACTCTGCTTCCTCATCCAGATTGCTGAATTTGTAACTCAACATCTTGTAATACAATTTAGCAGCAAGGAAATTGGAAGATCTATCTACTTCATTAGGGCAAAGTTCAACTATATCGAATCCCACCACGTTCTTCGCTTCAAACACCTTCTTCAAAAACTCTAAAGTTTCATACCAAAGGAGTCCGCCAGGTTCCGGTGTTCCGGTAGAAGGCATAATGGACGGATCGAGCGCATCGAGATCAAAGGTTATGAATACCGTATCGGTGAGTTCCTCAATTACACTATCCATCCAGTAATCGTCCTGTACCATTTCGTGCGCAAAGAACATTTTGTCATCTTCGTTTACATCTATCTCACTAACATCCATACTGCGAATTCCAACTTGAACCAGGTTAGTGATTTGGCTTGCTTCATAGACCGCACAAGCGTGATTATACTGAGTTCCCTCGTAGGATTTCCTCAGGTCGGCATGGGCATCTATATGCAGTACACTGAGATCATCAAAACAGTCGTTAAATGCCCTGATTGTGCCAATTGAAACACTGTGCTCTCCTCCAAAAACGGTTACGAACTTGTTCTTCTTAATAAATTCCTTGGTGATACTATGAACAGTATCTACCATCTTTTCGGGGCTGCTATTTTCCAAAATGGGATCACTAAGATGAATACCTCGTCTGTAAACTTCTGTACCGGTTTCTATATCAAAGAGCTCCATATTCTCTGAAGCCTCCAGAAATGCCTCCGGGCCTTTATCTGCACCTTTGTTCCAGGTACTGGTTCCATCATAAGGGACCGGGATAAGGACGATCTCGGCCGTTTCCAGGTTTGCGTATTTGGCAGGGATACCTGCGTACGTATTCGTTTTCATTTTAATTTTTAGTAGTTGATAATGGTTCTGAGTGATGTTGTTTTTCGTTCTCGTCTATTGCAGCATACCCAAGGATCTCAAGCATATCTTCACTTCGTTGTTGTTGCCTGAATAATCGGGTGCTTATGTTTCCTTGCGCATCCCGATCGATCAAAATATGCTTCGGACTTGGTATTAGACAGTGCTGCAGCCCACCATAACCGCCAATGGTCTCCTGGTAGGCCCCCGTGTTAAAAAATCCGATATACAAAGGCTTATCTTTTTTATACTTCGGAAGATAAATTGCATTCAAGTGCTGTTCACTGTTGTAATAATCATCACTATCGCATGTAAGCCCTCCCAGCAGTACCCTTTCATATTCATCATGCCAACGGTTCACCGGTAATTGGATAAAACGTTTGTTAATCGCCCATGAGTCAGGTAAGGTGGTAATGAAAGAAGAATTGATCATGTTCCATTTCTCACGGTCATTCTGCTGCTTCTGATATAGCACTTCATAGATGACACCACCGCTCTCACCTACCGTAAAGCTTCCGAATTCAGTAAAAATATGTGGTGCCGGCACTTCCGCTTCATCACAAGCCAGTTTGATCTGGTTCACTATCTCATCAACTATATATGCGTAGTCATATTCGAATGCAAGCGAATTCTTTATTGGAAAACCACCACCGATATTCAGGCTGTCGAGGCTGGGACAAATCTTCTTAAGCTTCACATACACTTTAAGACACTTCAGTAATTCGTTCCAGTAGTAGGCGTTATCACGAATCCCGGTGTTTATAAAAAAATGGAGCATTTTCAGGCTAACGCGATCATTATTCTTTACCTGCTCTTCATAGAATGGCACAATGTTTTTATAGCCGATCCCGAGTCTGGAAGTATAAAATTCGAATTTTGGTTCTTCTTCAGAAGCAATCCTGATCCCAATGTTGAAATCCCCGTGAATCTCTTCAGCTAATAAATCCACCTCTTCGAAATTGTCTACAATTGGAATACAATTTAAATGCCCCTCATTGATAAGCCGAGCTATATTGGTGATATACTGAGCACGCTTAAAACCGTTACACAGGACAAAGGTTTCCGCAGTGATTTTTCCTTCACGCTTTAGGTTCTCAACAATATCAATATCAAAAGCTGAAGATGTCTCAATATGAATATCATTCTTTAGTGCTTCCTGGAGTACATGCCTGAAATGCGAGCTCTTCGTACAGTAGGAATATTTGTAAGTGGCCTGGTAATTGTGCTTTACTATCGCATCCTGAAACCATGATTTCGCCCGCTGAATATCATGAGATATTTTCGGTAGATAAGTAAATTTCAGAGGTGCACCATAGTTGTAGACCAATTCCATGAGGTCGATATCGTGAAACAATAGATTCGAATCACGCAATCTGAATTCCTCTTGCGGAAATTCATAGGTTTGATCTATCAGATCAATATATTTAGTGTTCATTAGTATTAGTGGATAATATAGGTGGTTGTAAAAATGATTTCGTTGTTAAATGACATCATCTACACTAGACCCTTAACACTAAAACTGGTTGTAGTAAAATATTATGACCCTCTTTCAGATCGAAGAGGTTGAAGAATGTAGCGGAAGTTAGCTTTAAATTTCGGTGGAATCTCCCGACCCCTGTTTTTGAATATGACTTCCTGATTTTCAAAAACCCGAACGTAGAAACAGCGTTCAATTGTTCAGCTAAAACGTGGGCAAATGAAATAAAAAAAAACGAATAAAATGTTAAAACTTGAATAAATTTTACATCATCGCAAATAATTCAATCTCGGCCTGGCTCAAGAATTTCCAGCGACCTCTGGGAAGGTCTTTTTTGGTAAGATGTGCAATAGTCACACAATCTACCCGGATCACGTCGTAACCCAGTTCGGAAAAAATATCACGGATCACGCTGTTCCCCATATGCTTTATGCGCAATCCTACTTCTTTTTTAGGCGCATTGTCCACATAGCTGATCTCTTCCACTGAGACCTCCTTGCCTTTCACCGTCATTCCCTCGGACACCTTCTGAAGGTCTACTGCTTTCAGATTCTTATCAAGTTCAACATGAAACAAACGTTCCATACCCTTACTGTGCAGCTTATTGACTAGCTTATCATCGTTGGTAAAGAGCAGTAATCCTGTGGCATTTCTCCCCAATCGGCCAATAGGCTTTACCTTAGCCGTAGTGGCATTGGCGATTAGATCCATCACTGTTATGCCTTTACTCTGACTCGTAGTAGTAGCGACTGCCTTAGGTTTGTTAAGCAGAATATAAGTGTTGGGTTCAGGACTGATACGCCTTCCGTCGAAACGAACATCATCTCCAAGATTCACCTTGTGTCCCATCTCGTTGATGATCTTACCATTTACAGAAACAAGTCCGGTTGCTATGAATGTATCAGCTTCACGTCTTGAACATACCCCACTGTTGGCGATGTATTTATTCAAACGAATACCCTCACCGGATTTAGTTCCCGGTTTATTCTGTGGTTTTTTCGATCCTGTATCTCTCCCGGCTTTTCCTCGGTCTCTCCTGTCTCCTCTTTTCCCTTGTTTACTCATAATCTTCCGCTGTTCAGCAGCCTTTAAATTTTCGGCAAAGATAGGTAAAGGCTTTGGTTTTCAGCACAAAAACTAACGCTGTTTCTTTTAGTCCTTTTCTTTTAAACTTCCGAATTGAACAGTGGTCTGTCGCTCCCGATCTACGATAAGTTTAGTTACATCAGGACGTGAATAATGTCCAACCGGATCGAAGTTTTGGCGTTCTTGAAGTACTCTCTGGAAATCGAGATCCACAAATAAGTTTCCTTCTTTGTTGAGCACAGGTTCGAGTATCCATTCTCCATCGGGTCCGGCTACGCAACTTCCCCCGTTTGCAAGGACCTGTGGTGCATTTTTTAGAATTGCATCCAGATGAGGGGTTTCCTTCGGAAAGTTATCCCTTGTCATCAGGCAAGAAACAGAGATCACATAACTTCTGGACTCTCGGGCAATGAATCGTGTAATGTCCCGTGTGTTGTGGTCGCTACCGGGCCAAACGGCCACATGCAGGTTTTCACCCTGGGCATAGAGTGAAGCTCTCGGCAAAGGCATCCAGTTTTCCCAGCAATTGAGTCCGCCGACCGTAAAATCCTTCAGTTCATGAACCACCAGCCCGTTACCATCACCCGGCGACCATGTGAGTCGCTCATCGTATGTAGGTTGTAGCTTTCTATGCACGGAACTAATTTTTCCTTCGGAATTAATGTATACCAACGAGGCGTAGATACTATGTCCGCCACGGTCTTTCGGACGCTCAATGATCCCAAGGTAAACCGACATCTGATGTTGTTTTGCAAGATCACATATACCATCCAGGTCACCTTCCTCAATACAAACGGCATTGGAAACATAGTGAGCGTGTAATTCTTTGTTCAATTCGGTATTCCATTCAGCGCCACCTGTGAGTGCCAGCCAAAACGGATATCCCGGAACGAGGGCTTCCCCGAAGATGATGAGTTCTGCACTGTTCTTACCAGCATCCACGATCTGAGCCTCCACTTTGGCTAGTGTTCCGGTCTTATCGAGCCATACCGGGGATATTTGCGAGAGTGCAACCTTTAATGTTTTACTATTTTCCATCTATAGAATTCGGTTTAATACAACATCCACATCTAATAGAACTATACTGAATACACCAATTACAATTGCTAGTCGGAGAATAGTGTGAAGTATAATGTAATGTAATTTTCGGGCCGATAACCACAGTACTATCACAAAGAATATCAGGCCCAGGATACTTCCGAAGAAATAAAAATACATATACCCAACATCAAATTTGGTAAGCAGGAAGTATATCGGAACTAGGGTAAGTGCAGCCACGATGGTAAGCATCCACTTCGACACCCGCTCCCCGTAAACAACCGGAATAGTCCTGTAATTCTGTACGAGATCTCCTTTGATGTTCTCGAGATCTTTTACCAATTCACGCATTGATATTAACAGGAAAAGGAAGGTGGCATGTACGAAGATGACCAGGTCAAAATTTCTGTAGTAGATGAATACCGCGAAGAAAGGAATTACTGTGAGTATGGCCGCAGTGATGTTCCCGATAAAGGGATAACGTTTCAGTTTGTGTGAATAGAACCAGATCCCAAAGATGTACAATCCGAAGAACATAACAGCTCTAAAGGATACGTAGCTCGCAAAGATCACCGAAAGAAAGTTCAGGATGAAGTAGGTACTCAATTTTGTTCGCTGACTAACCAGGCGATCCAGCATGGTTTTGTGCGGACGGTTTATCAGGTCCTTCTCGCGGTCGTAAAAATTGTTGATGATGTATCCCCCGGCTATCGCCGCTGAAGAAGCCAGGACCAACATTAGGAGGTTTGGATCAAATAGCACATTCCGCAAGGGGCGGTCTGGTGCAAGGATATAAATGGAGGTAAGATACTGTGCAAAGATAAGTATGAGAATATTGTATCCGCGCACTACGGAAAACAGGCTGAAAAATTTCAATAGAAAATGTTTCTGCCTTCTACTTAACATGCTGTATGTGGGTGATTAGTTGATCAGAAGCTGTAAACCACTTCCAATTTGTGATCCTTGAGAGCAGCACGGGCTTTGTCCAGGTCTTCAGTGAATCCCAGCATATAACCTCCGCCACCCGATCCACAAAGTTTCAGGTAATACGCATTGGTTTCTATACCCTTTTTCCAAAGAGAATGAAACTCTTTAGGGATCATGGGTTTGAAGTTATCAAGCACTACTTTCGACAATTGCTTGATATTGCTGAAAAGGGACTTTACATCTCCGTTCAGGAAGTCTTCCACACAGGCATCTGTATGTTTAACAAACTGGTTCTTAAGCATCGCTCTGAAACCTTCCTTTTTCATGCTCTCCATGAAAATTTGGACCATTGGCGCTGTTTCTCCTGTACTTCCACTGTCCAGAAGAAATACTGCTCCGTGTCCCGCCTGTGTTTGAGACGGAATCCCAGCAGGCTCAATATTATCTTTGGAATTGATAAGAATCGGCAAACTCAAATAGCTGTTCAACGGATCAAGTCCTGAAGACTTTCCGTGGAAGAATGACTCCATTTCAGCAAAGATCGCTTTTAGCTGAAGTAATTTTTCCCGTGTTAAGTTTTCAAGTACCGTGATCTTATCTGTTGCGTATTTATCGTAAATAGCAGCAACTAATGCCCCGCTGCTTCCTACTCCGTAACCTTGAGGAATACTCGAATCGAAATACAACCCTCTTTCCACATCAGCATTTAACTTGTCGAGATCGAAATTCACAAGGTCCGGCTGGCGCTCGGCCAGTTCTTCCAGGTAGCTTGTAAATCGTTTAAGATTCTGATTGCTGTTGTGAGTAGAAGGGGTTTTGTGCTCATCTATCTTTAAGGCTCCGTTGTAGAAGTTATAAGGGATAGAGAGGCCTTTTGAATCTTTGATAATTCCGTATTCACCAAAGAGAAGTATTTTCGAGTAAAAAAGGGGACCACGCATATTTTAGTACGTTTTCAGAGCTAAAGGTACATTTTTTAGCTTTAATTCATAACAATTTGACGCAAAGATAGATTTTACGGAATTGTTAATTCAGAAAATAAACATAAAATTTTAACAATCAGAATCCTACAAAGATTGAGCGCCAATTCCTGCCAGGTCGTGAATAAAGGAACCATTCTTGCAGAATTGAGCCAATTCCGATTCAATAAATGAAGATACTTCAGCCGCTTCATTCGCTGGATATAATACATGCACATTGGCTCCGGCATCCAGAGTAAAACAAACTTTGCTCCCGGTTTCATTGCGGTATTTCCAGATCCGGTTAATGATCTCCAGGGTGTTTGGTTTCATGAGAATGAAATACGGCAGGGAGGTCATCATCATGGCATGCAATTGTAACGCTTCTGATTCGACAATTTCGATAAAAGCATCCAGGTCTCCGCTTTTGAATACATCGATGAGTCTGACAATATTTGCATTCGCCTGTTCAAATCGCTGTTCTGCATAGGGGTGATCTTTCATGAGCCCATGCCCTACAGTACTACTCACCTGCTTTTCGCCTTTGTCTACCAGCAAGATCGTATCCCGGTAATTCATGAAATTCGAGTGTACTTCAAAAGGGTATTTTGTTCCGAAGAGATCCGAGCTATTGTCAATTTCCGGATGTTCACCCCAAACGATGAGTGGCCCATCGATACTTCGGCAGGCACTTCCCGATCCCAATCGTGCGAGAAAAGAAGCCTTTTTGTCGAAGTGATCATCGGTCATTTCAGCTCCGCTCCATGACCTTTCAAGATCCATTAAACATAAGGCCAGGGCACTCATCCCACTAGCCGAAGAGGCAATTCCACTGCTATGTGGAAACGAATTGGAGGTTTCTATTCTGAAACTATATTGTTCCAAAAACGGCAGGTACTTCTGTAAACGATCGAAGAATTGAGAGATCTTCGGTTCGAAGCCCTCTTCCCTATTCCCGTCCAGGTAGACTTCAAAGTTGTAACCCGCAGTTTCTTTTTTCTTGTAATGAAGCGTTGTTTCCGTAAAACAATTTGAAAGGGTGAAACTTACTGAAGTATTCTTCGGAAGTTGCACCCCGTGCTTTCCCCAATACTTTACCAGTGCGATATTACTCGGAGACCGCCAGGAAATACGGCCACTTTGAGGCTGATTCGAATAGGTTCCCGGAAGAAAAGTAGCTTCGGACATATAGTCTAATTTCAGCTGCAAAGATAGCGAAAAGGCATTCAGAAGGAAAGAAAGCTATTTCCTTATATTTGAAGAACTAACTGCAGCCGATTGAATTTCAACATCTTCAATAGCATTATTCTTGCCGGAGTGATCCAGGGATTTATCTTCGCGCTCGTAGTATTATTCAATAAAAAATACCGGGCCAGAAGCACCTATTTCCTGGTAGCTTGGATCGTAAGCTATTCTTTTAACAATCTTCAATGGTATTTACTGGATTGTGGAGCAGTGGGATACTTAGAGTTTTATGATTATGTGTTTATCCAATGGGGTCTGGTAATGCCTCCTCTAATCATTCTTTATTGCCATTCTCTCATTCATCCTGAACGAAAGATTTCAATAGGTGAGAAAGTGTTATTTCTTCCTTTTCTGGTCGGTTTCATATCAGGTTCAACCTATAAGTTACTGAGAGCTATAGAATTTAAGAATGCTGCCCTTGGGGAATTCTTCCAGCTTTTAATTCCTACTGGTGAATTGTTGGCGATCTTATTTAGCATAGGTGCTATTTTCTATATGCTTATAAAGGTCCATAAGCATCAAAAGAAAATAAAGTTTTCTTCCGAACAAGTCATACCCCAGCTCAATTGGTTTAAGACCACATTGTTTCTGCTGTTATTGGCAACATTAATCTGGGCTTATTCCGAATATACCTATGGCGACGAAGACGATGTTTCTTATTTCTACCCCCTTTGGATCCTGGTAGCATTTCTTATCTATTGGCTGGGCCATATTGGTATCTACAAATACGGCATTAACGAACAGCGAAAAAAGATCAGAAAGACGGTACACGACCGCTATTCGATTACGGAAGTTCTTCCACAGAAGAATGAACATATCACCGCCATGGAGAAATACCTAAAGGTTGAACGGAATTTTTTAAATCCGACAATCTCCCTGGACACCATCGCCAATGAGCTCAATTTAAGCTCGGGCCACCTATCAAAAGTGATCAATACGGAATTGGGCATCTCGTTTAAAGATTATTTGAACAATCTCCGTATTGACGAAGCAAAACTGTATTTGAAAGATCCTGAATTCTACGATTATACTCTGGCTGCTATCGGTCTGGAAGCTGGATTTAACAGTAAATCGGCTTTCAACGCTTCCTTTAAGAAGATCACTGGCCTTACTCCTTCCCAATACCGGCAGCAATAAGCTTTGTTGTGCGGTTATTTCAGTAAGCTGAAAAAACAGGACATTACTTTTTTCTACTCGAATTAGATTTGATTTCCTGAATCACTTTTAAGCCGTGGGGGCACGAACTTTCCCTGCTTATGCTTTAAAACTAAGAAAGATGAAACGTCTATGTTATTTTCTATTGATGATAAGCACTCCTTTATTCTCACAAGTTGGGATAGGGACTATCACACCCAATGCCAGCCTGGAAATTCAATCCACCAACCAGGCGACACCAGCCAGTACCGACGGACTCCTTATCCCGAAAGTTGATGAATTCCCTGTAACCAATCCGGGAGCTTCACAAGATGGAATGCTTGTATACGCCACCGGGACGGGCAGTGTGAGTAAAGGTTTTTATTATTGGGATAATGGGACTACGGCATGGGTCCTGGCAACCGGTGCTAAAAACATCAATGATCTTAGTGACGGTATAACTGATGTGAGTGGTTCTTCTATCTTCCTTGGAACAGATGCTGGAATAAACGACGATGGCACTGTAAATGGTAATGTTGGCATAGGTCGTAGAAGCCTTCGAGACAACACTACTGGCGGTGGTAATACTGCGATAGGAAATTCGGTCATGCGGGAGAATATAACAGGTGATTTCAACTCAGCCTTTGGTTATTCCGCACTTATTTCAAATACATCCGGTAGCTACAATACAAGTATGGGTTATTCCGCTCTGCAAAGCAATTCAGGCGGAATTAATAATGTGGCTCTTGGAGCGCGCTCTTTACGTATCATGACGAACGGAGGATCAAATACTGCTATCGGACACAATTCAATGCCCAATAGTCTCAATGGAAGCGGCAATATTGCACTTGGAAGCTATTCAGGAAATAATGTTGAGGGTGATGCAAATATCTTAATAGGCAACAATGCCGGAGATGCCAGTGTATTGAGGACAATCAGTAATAGTATTTTTATTGGTAATAATTCCGGGACGAATGAAACTAACAGCGATAAATTATATATAGAAAACTCCAGTGCCGATGCCAATAATGCCTTGATCTATGGGGAATTCGATAACGATATACTTAGAACCAACGGAACTTTACAAATAGGTAATCCTGCCTCCGGAGGATTCGCTTTTCCAATTTCAGATGGTACCGCGAACCAAGTGTTGCAGACAGACGGAGCCGGGGCAATGACCTGGGTAGATTCGAGTGCCAGTGGTGCCGAACGTATTGATGATCTGAGTGATGGATTAACTGATGCTACGGGGTCATCGATATTTCTCGGAATTGGCGCTGGAGCAAATGATGATGGAACCGCCAACCGAAATACCGGTATAGGTTTCAATGTATTGAACACCAATGTTGACGGGTTTTCGAATATTGCCTTCGGACACAGATCGCTATTCAGCAACGCGACCGGCAATTACAACCTGGCTATTGGTGCCGACGCACTTTATAACACCACCGGCGACCGTAACGTTGGGGTGGGTCACCAGACGATGTTATCGAATACTACCGGTAATTTCAATGTGGCGTTGGGCGCGAATGCGGGTCATTATGTGCAGGGAGACAACAATGTGTTTATTGGCCGTTCTGCGGGCTATGTGGGAAGTACTCACTCTAAGGACGGAAGTGTCTTCATTGGAAACCAAGCAGGCTATTCAGAATCAAATAGTAATAGATTGTATATCGAAAATTCCAACAGCACATCACCTCTTATTTACGGTGAATTCGACAACGATATTCTCAGAACCAACGGGACCCTACAAATTGGGAATCCTACCTCGGGAGGCTATGCCTTTCCTACAGGCGTTGGCACTGCAAATGAGGTATTGCAAACCGACGGTTCCGGTGGTACGAGCTGGGTGGCCCCCTCAACTCTTGTAACGCACCGGATAAACGATCTGGTAGATGGAAGATCGGACAATGACGGAACCGATGATGGTTCTTCTATTTTTCTGGGTATAGATGCCGGGACAGCGGACGATGAAACAAATAATCTAAATGTTGGGATTGGTTATCGAGCATTGTTTTCAAATACATCTGGAGAATATAATGTTGCTACCGGTGCATTAGCACTTTATAATAATACAACTGGTAACCGCAA
Source organism: Aureitalea sp. L0-47 (assembly GCF_026126405.1). Taxonomy (GTDB): domain Bacteria; phylum Bacteroidota; class Bacteroidia; order Flavobacteriales; family Flavobacteriaceae; genus Pukyongia. Next base: position 495,077 of record NZ_JAFMTQ010000001.1, on the reverse strand, counting down.
CACCGCATCAGGCTATAATGCTCTGGCATCCAACACATTTGGTATTGAAAATACAGCCATCGGAAATGATTCGCTTTTGGCAAATGACCAAGGAAACGGAAATACGGCAATTGGAAATGAAGCCTTGTTCACAAATCTAGATGGTGAACTTAATACCGCTTCTGGCAGTCACTCGCTACATCAAAATTTAACGGGAGATAATAATGCTGCTTTCGGTGCCTATTCAATGTATGATACAAATGGGAATAATAATACGGCTGTTGGAATATCTTCCGGACGCTTTGTTTCAGGAGATAACAACGTCTTTTTGGGATATCAGGCGGGACGGGGCGCCGCAGCAATTGTTAAAAATGGCAGCATTCATATTGGCTATCAGGCTGGCTATAATGAATTGAACAATAACAGACTCTATATTGAAAACTCTTCCAGTTCAACTCCCTTGATCTACGGCGAATTCGATAACGACATTCTCGGGCTTAATGCCAACGTCGGGATCGGGACCCAGGCTCCCGGTGCTCCCCTGCATGTAACGGAAGATGGCACCTCAAATGTACAAACTATAGTCGCTGGTATCGTTTCAGATGTCTCTAATCGTCCAGTGCTACAATTTTCTGAAACGGCAACGATCGGTCTCAACGAAGGAATGAGCCTGGAATACAACGGAACCGGATCAGGCTCCGCGAACAGAATGGTGATCAACGGGGTCGGGGGAAATCCACTATTCGAATTTAGGAATGGCGGAAGTTTGACGTTGACAAATGGTGACCTCATTATTGAAGGCACCGCAACCGATCGTGAGATCAGAATGATGGACGATGCCGGAAATCCGGACCGCACCCTGATGCGACAAACCGGGACCCAGGACATCTATGTGGGAGATATTGATAACAACGGTGGAGACACCTATATTCGAGCCGGTGGAAATACCGAATTGAGCATCATCTCCGGAACGGGTTTTGTGGGAGTAAACACCCTCACGCCCGGCTGGGAGCTCGAAGTAAACGGAAATGCCGCTAAGCCCGGTGGTGGTTCCTGGATCAACTCTTCGGATAGGAGGTTGAAACAAAATATCAACACCTACCAGGACGGACTGCAGCTGTTGCTTCAAATTGAACCGGTAACTTTCAACTATAATACACTAAGTGGCTTTGATACCTCGAAAGAGCATGTAGGTGTCATCGCCCAAGAACTTCAGAAAGTCGTACCCTATATGGTACAAAACTATCAAAGTGATAAAGGCGAGTTCCTGTCGGTTGATAATTCAGCGATGACCTATATGCTGATCAATGCCGTAAAGGAGCAGCAGCTAGAGATCGATACTTTAAAGCAAGAACTGGAAGAATTGAAAAACCTTATAAAAACCACTCTCAATGAGTAACTTAAAAAGACTAATTGTATTATTTCTTATTCTGAATTTAAGCACCATGGAAGCACAACAAAAAATTGACTTACCGGATTTTGGATTGAGTTTTACTATTCCGGAAGGATGGACTGGTGGTGAACAGGACGATTATATTGTTTTAGGTCATCAGTCAATACCCGGACTCATGGTCCTTTCTGAAAATTCTTCAGCAGATGCCAAAAGTCTAAAGCAACTGGCGATGCAAGGTCTCAGGGATTCAGGAATTGATTTTCAGCCTAAAGAAGAGTTCAATCTTATTTCAGATAGCCGTGTGGAAGGTATTTATGAAGGCAATTTCAACGGCTCTCAGGCCACTGCTTATGCTATCGGTTTAATAAACGGCTATGGAAAAGGCATGAACATCATGGTGATCACGGAAACTTCGGTTTATTCGGAACAACATCAAAATGAGGCTCGAAAACTGGCTAACTCTGTAAAATTCTACCAGGCGAAAGATTCGGATGCGACCCTCCAGTGGAAAGCGAAAATAACAGGCAGACAATTGAAGTATATGAATACCGATTCTAATTCCGATTCAAGCGGGGGATTCAGCAGCACATCTACAACCAGGATTATTAATCTGTGTACCAACGGCCAATTTACCTATTACTTCAATTCCGACAGCAGCTACGCGGTTGGTGACCCAGTGGACGGTATGTCGACCGGCAACCAGATTGGATCCGGAGTGTTAGAGTCAACAAATGAAAATACAGGCTCTTACAAAATCTATTCAGCTGGGAGAACTAGTTACCTTGAACTCAATTTTGCGGATGATACCGTAAAGGAGTTTGAATTGGGTACCGATAGAGAGGATTTTATCACTCTGGATGGAACGCGTTATTTCAATGTGGATCTTGAAGGTTGCGATTAGACCGGTGAATTTCACGATGATACTTTTACGATAGTTTTTCAGTAAGGCGTTATGATGATGACATTTCCTACACATTTCGATGTATAGGTGAATTGTGCTTGCAGTTTGGCTTTCAGACTTTTTCTGAATGAAAAAAATTGTATCTTTTTACCTGTCTACAAAAGATGGGGGATACCAACCAAATAGCGGCACAAGAACGACTGGTAACTGCTGTAAAGAACAATGATGAAAAAGTTCTGAAACAGCTATACCAGGAATCGTATGCAAAAATCGAAGTGTATATTTTGAAGAACAACGGATCTAAACCCCAGGCCAAGGACACCTACCAGGAAGCGTTTATCGCGGTATGGCAGAATGTAAAAAAAGGCAAATTCGTCCCCGAGAACGAATCGGCGCTACAAGGTTATCTCTACCGGGTAGCAAGGAACAAATGGACGGATTTTCTACGGTCATCACGCTATAAAAAGACTTCTTCTCTTGATACCGATTTTCAGTTAGAAGACAATTCAGAAGAAATCGACGAAGGTAACGACCGAAAGGTATCGGATACTATGGCTGCCTTTGGGCGCTTAGGTGATGAATGCCGTCAACTTCTTTCCCAATTCTATTTTGAAAAGAGATCGCTTCGGGAAATCGCGTCGGTGTTTAAAATTGGAGAAGCATCCGCGCGAAACAAAAAGTACAGATGTATCAATAAATTAAGAGAATTGGTAACCGCCCCACAATAGTATCATGAGCAATTCAGAACAAATATCACAAGAATTCTGGGAACGCTGCGAACGTTATCTGAACCAGGCTATGAAGACCTCGGAAAAGTCAGAATTTGAAGCTCAACTCAAGTCAGACCCTGAATTTAAAAGTAAGTTTGAGGAAGTCGAAAGTAGTATCCTCGGAATTGAAAGCGCAGTATTAAAATCCAAGTTGGATGATTTTCATTCAGACCTTAGCCCGGTGCGACCTCTAAATCCTCCGGGCAAGAAGAAATTTAAGCCCTGGACCTGGTCTGTAGCTGCGGTGCTCGTGATTGCATTAGGAATTTTTGCTTTGCTGAATACGGGCAACCAAAACGAAAAGCTCTTTGCAAAACACTTCACTCCCGATCCCGGATTACCCACCACCATGAGTAGTTCGATAAATTATGAGTTCTTCGAAGGCATGGTGGATTACAAAAAAGGTGACTATAACCTAGCAATTCAGAAATGGGAATCGCTGGTGAATGAAGTTTCGGTTGCTAACGACACTCTTAATTATTTCATAGGAGTCGCATATTTGGCGGAAGAGGACGAATCCAGGGCTATCACCCACCTGGAAGAAGTATTAAAAACTGAAGAAAGTGTTTTTCAGCAAGATTGTTCCTACTATTTGGGACTGGCTTATCTTAAGCAGGATGAGGTGGAAACAGCCGTGAAATATTTCAGGCGAAGTGACAATGAAGCCAGCAAAGCCATCCTTTCAGAATTAAACGACTAAACCTCATGTCACTATCCATGCGCTTATTAATTATCTCCTTCCTGATGTTGTCGGGGATCTCTTTCGGGCAAAAGGATAGTTTAAGCGACTACGAGAAACTGGAAGTATTGATCGATGAGAACAAACTAACTGAGGCGCGTACAGAGCTTAAAACACAACTTGACAGATTCCGCAGTGAAAAGAATTACGACACCCTGGTTCGGTATATAAAATTTGCGGGGAGCCTTACATTGGCCGAGAATAATTCTGCAGAAGCCATCAAGAATGCGGAGGACCTGATATCCGAGCTGGAACTTCAGAAGGACCCTTACATAAACAAGGAGGCTTATCTTGAACTAGCCTACATATACAACGATGCCGGACAACCGAGGAAGGCCTATGAAATAATAGAAGATGCGTATTCAGAAGCGTCTAAAATTTCCGATCCTGCACGTGCACATCTGGCAGACATTGAATACGAATTAGGATATTATTCATCCGGTTATGGCGACTACCCCGCCTCCAAAAGACATTATCTGAATGCGCTTGATCATTTGCAAAATGGTGAAAAGAAGGATTTAACCCTTATGCAACAGACCTACAATGCTCTTGGAGGTGTGATGTGGTATACTTCCAAAATGGATAGCGCCGGGTATTACTTTAAAAAATCTCTGGGAGTACTGAAACAACTAGACAGCACCGACCTGATGAATGCTTATTATAGGCCTGCATTGGTCAATTTGAATATTGCGGTGATCTCAAATGCTCTGGGAAAAAATGATGAGGCAATTTCTTATTCTGAAAGTACTATAAGGAACTTCCAGGAATTCATTAAAAGATCCAAAGACGAGCAGCGCGTTCTTCAGGCAAAAAAAACGATGTCTATGGCTACCGACAACCTTGGGGCCTTTCACAATGCTGTCGGGGAGTTTAACAAGGCAAAGCAGTTAATTGCTTATTCGTTTCGGGAAAAGGAGAAGATTTACGAGCCCGAAGACCGCAACCTGATTATATCAAGGATTATCCTGGGACAGGCTCACATGAGTCTTCAGGAATTTGAAGAAGCCAAAGAATATCTTCAGCAGGCCGTCGATCTCACCAAAGACAATCCCTCTATCCAATTGTACTGGAAGGCCGCTGCCTTGACCAACCTCGCCAGTGCCTATGAAAAAATTGGAGATTCAGAAATGGCGAGTAGGTACTTCGAAGAAGGAGAAGCATTATATCGAAGTTCGTTGGGAGGTGAATTCTCAAATGATTTCCTGGAGGAATTCATAGTAATGTCTCAGTTCTATGCTGAAAACGGCAATACCCAAAAGGCCTTATCACTTGCCGAAGAGTCGTACAACTATACACGCGAAAGCGATTTTAAAAACACATTGATCGAATTCAAACAGGCCCTTAACCTGGCCAATGTCCATTACAAGACCGGTGATTATGAAAATGCACTGAACTATGCTACGGAAGCATTGAACATCAAACTTAATGCGAGTGAGGAAGGACAGAGTATTTCAGATTCCATATCGCAGCAGTTCAATAAACCCATGGCCTTACTCATTCAGGCAGAAGCACGGTATAAAATGGCCGAAACCTACGATGAGAAATTACTTCTGGAGCTCGCCAATTCGATTGATACGGGTCTTGAGATACTGGAGCAGCGAAAAACCATCATCACTTCTTACGATGACCTGAGTCTGCTTATAAACGAGAACAATGACCTTTTCAATTTTGCTAAGAAATTAAGGCTCCACCTCTATAGCGAAACCGAGGATGAAGCCTATTTGAACGATGCGGTAGGGTTGCACGAATCGGCTATTTATAACCGGATTCGTTCGCGATTGAATCTTCGGAATAATATCACCTTTAAAGATGTTTCGAATTCTGTGCTTACCCGTGAACGTGAGTTGAAATCAACGCTGTCCAAGAGCCTGGATGGTGATGGTACCAGCGAGATAAATAATTATTTCAACATAGCCGAACAATGGAAGGTATTTCAGGATTCACTAAGACAATCGCATCCGGACTATTTTAAAATGCGTTATGCCACACTTGAGGAACCGGTGGATAATGCCCTGCAAAATATTCCACAGGAAACTACATTGATACGCTATTTCTTTGTAGAAGACGAACTCTATGCCTACCTCATGAATCCACAGAGTAAGAAATTATTCTCACTGGATTTTGAACCGGTGAAGGATCATATTCAGAAGCTGTCTGGAGACAATTTCGATCCAGGGTATTGTGGTCCTCTGCTACATGATCTTTACAATGCATTATGGAAGCCTTTGTCGGAAAATATAACTACGAATCGCGTCTTGATCATTCCAGACAGGGAGTTATTCAACCTCAGTTTCGAAATGCTCACTCCTGAACTCATCACTACGTTTTCCGAATTTTCTGAGAACAGCTTACTGGCTCTTCATTCCATACACTATAACTTTAGTCTTTTACTTACTGATTCGGAGGGTGACGGAGATGACTACGGGAAGAATTTCGTAGCCTTTGCCCCTGAATTTTCGCAACAGATGAAGGAGGAATACAAACTAGCTGTGAGTGATTCGACTCAGCTGGATAAGAACTACCTCACCCTTTTACCACAACCATTTAGCGCAGAGCTCGTAAAGCAATACAGTTCTCTGCTTAGTGGTACTTCATTTCTGAATGAACAGGCTTCGAAACAGGTATTTACTTCTAATGCCGGAGAGTACAAGATAATTCACATAGGGACTCACGCCGAGTCCAACAATGTGAGTCCTGAACTCTCCCGACTGATCTTCGCCAAGAACATTTCAGAAAAGAACAAACTGGACGATAATTCACTTTATACGTACGAAATTTACAACTACGACCTGTCTTCGGATCTTGCAATTCTCACGGCTTGTGAAACGGGCAAACCCACCTACCAGGCCGGTGAAGGTATGATATCCCTCGCGCACGCTTTTACTTATGCCGGAAGCGAAAGTATTCTTACAAGTTTATGGAAGATTGATGAAAAATCCAGCAATGAGATACTTGGATATTTCTATGAGAATCTGAAGGAAGGTGTACCGAAGGACGAGGCGTTGCGACAGGCCAAATTAACCTATTTGTCTACGGCCCAAGGGAGAACCCTGGCACCTCAGTACTGGTCCGGACTAGTATTAATGGGCGATCCGCAGCCTATTGTACTCCATTCTGAATTTCCATTCTGGCCATGGTTTATTGGCGGGTTGCTTCTCCTGATCGCCATCCTCTTGATCTTCCGAAGAAGGCAGGCAGCCTAAAATTTCAATCTAAAATTAAAGACAGCTGCAAATTGTACTTCCAGGTACGATCAGAAAAAAATATATCTCTTAACAGTCTTCGTAAAATAGCAGAAACAGACCAAACAACTCATAAAGTACAATTTGATCGATTCTTCCCGATATTCTTATATAAAAAGACCAATTCGCTTCAGAAAAAGAAATCGCGTGAACCTATAGCATAGGCTATGATCATTGAAAACTTTTTCAATGTATAGAAAAGTTATGTAAATTGTAGGTCATCATCATCGAGATGAGAACCGTTTTTACTGTTCTCACCTACTATTCAACTGGTGTGCTCCCCGTGCTTATTTATTTACGAAAAGACTTAGCCTTCATGTGCTTTAAATCTGTTCATTATGAAAAAAATTGTAATCATTTTAGTTCTGTTTGCAAATCCAATTTTCGGTCAGGTGGGTATTGGAACAACAACCCCTGATTCATCTTCAGCACTTGAAATTTCAAGTAATTCGGCGGGTATCTTGGTACCTCGAATGACAGAAGCACAACGCACGGGGATTACTGGCCCGGCGACAGGGCTTCTTATTTATCAGACGGACAATTCTGCCGGATTCTGGTACTACGACGGAACTGCCTGGACTCATCTTTCTCCAGCCACCGGGGGTGAGTTTCAAAGTCTTGGAGGAATTGTACAAAATACGTCCAATCCGGGAAGTGACGATTTTGTCTTCGGAAGTTCAACTTTAAGCGGAACGGAGAACAGGATCTTTTTCGATAAAAGCAAAGCGGCTTTCAGGGCAGGGACAACTTCGGGCACGGCCTGGGATGATGTAAATGTCGGGAACCAATCCATAGGAATTGGCCCTGATAGTCAGGCCTCTGGAGATTATTCAGTAGCCATAGGACAGGGAACTGTTGCATCCGGCCCCTATTCCTTCGCGGTAAACGGTTCTGCTTCGGGATATAATTCGGCATCATTTTTTGGCAGTGCCGACGGATCGAGTTCAATGGCACTTATGGGAGGAACAGTTAATGCTTCAGCCACACGGGGCTTGTCCTTCGGAGAAAATGCTTACAGTTTGGGAGTGGCTGCTATCAGTATAGGTGAAGAATGCACAGCTTCAGGAACGAATTCCCTGGCCATGGGGTACTTTAACACGGCTTCCGGTACGAACTCGGTGGCGTTTACCGGAGGTGTGGCTTCGGGTAACACTTCATTCGCCGGGGTATACGGAACAGCTTCTGGATTCAACTCAGTAGCTTTTAACGGGTTTGCGAGGGCAAACAATGCAATATCATTAGCTGGAACCGCAGACGGTCCGGATTCAATAGCTTTAATGGGAGGTAATGTAGATTCCGGGGCGAATAATGGATTGTCTTTTGGGGAGAACGCATCCACTACCGGAATAGCTGCAATTAGTTTTGGTGAACTTTGCACGGCTTCGGAGACCAATGCCATGGCATTGGGATTCAACGCGGAGGCCTCAGGTATGAATTCGGTATCATTTACCGGGGGTACAGCATCGGGAAGTTCCGCAATCGCCGGGGCTTTCGGTACCGCATCAGGAGACAATAGTATGGCCTTCCACGGAACAGCCACAGGGGATAACGCCATCTCTATTGGTGGCACAGCAGACGGATTTGGTTCGATGGCATTGATGGGCGGAAATGTATCAATAGCGTCGTTACAGGGGTTTTCCTTTGGTGAGAATGCCACAACCTCAGGAACAGATGCTATCAGCTTTGGAGAACAATGTTCAGCCTCAGGCACCAATTCCATTGCTCTGGGATTTAACGGAGATGCTTCGGGAACAAATTCGGTCGCTTTTACATGGGGTATCGCGTCGGGAAGTACTTCCATCGCCGGAGCCAATGGTACTGCATCCGGACAAAATTCCATAGCCTTTAATGGTACTGCAACAGCAATGAACTCCATCTCATTTGGCGGTACGGCAGAAGCCGACGATTCGATTGCCCTGATGGGGGGCAATGTGAATTCAGCTGCTCCGAACGGATTCTCCTTAGGAACAAATGCTTCAACCTTGGGATCTGATGCCATATCCTTAGGTGCATCGAGCAATGCGATAGGCGATAATTCTCTTGCATTTGGTTTTGGCAGTGATGCCTCCGGCACCTATGCAATAGCATTTTCCGGAGGTGATGCTTCGGGAGAATCTGCGTTTGCAGGCCCTAATGGTACGGCGTCCGGACAGAACAGTATAGCCTTCAATGGTACTGCATCCGGGTTGGATGCCATCGCACTGGCTGGTACGGCCAGTGCCCTAAACTCTGTGGCGCTAATGGGCGGAACCGTAAATGCCTCGGCAACTTATGGATTCTCCTTCGGTGAAAACGCACTATCCTCCGGCACTGGTGCAATCTCTATAGGTGATACTTGTACGGCTTCAGGTTCAAATTCATTGGCTATTGGTTCTGGGGGGAATGCATCGGGCAGTGATTCGGTGGCTCTTACCGGTGGAAGTGCCTCAGGGTACGGTTCGCTTGCAGGAAATGGCGGCGTAGCCTCCGGCCAAAGTTCGATTGCGATCAACGGAGTAGCTTCCGCAAGTAATTCCCTGGCAATAGGCGGAAACGCATCCGGCAATGGTTCCGTTGCTATTGGTACCAATATCAATGCATATTCATACGCCGAAACTGTAATTGGCTATGAGAGCAGCGCATACACTCCCACGAGTACAAGCACTGCAGTGGGTACCGACCGACTATTAGTTGTCGCCAATAATACCACGAACAATGCCGTCACTGTTCTTAAAAACGGCCGAATGGGATTATCTAGAATCCCTACCACAAATATTCTTGAAGTGGAAGGTGATGCTTCTAAAACTACAGCTGGTTCCTGGTTGGGAAATAGTGATCGACGCTTAAAATCGAACATTGAAACAATTTCGGAAACAGAAGCTCTTCAGAAGGTCTTGGACTTAAGAGGAGTGACCTTCCAATGGAACGACGATGCTACCGGAATGGAAAGGCCAGAGGGAGTTCAATACGGATTTATCGCTCAGGAACTCATGGAGGTATTTCCATCTAAAGTAACTAAGGATGGATTAGGCTACTATCAAACGGCTTACGGGGATTACGATCCTGTGTTCGTTCAATCCATTAAGGCGCTCAATTCGAAGATCGAGGACCTTGAAAGTGAAAATGCGCAGCTAAGATCAGAGATTACCCATATCTACAAATTACTCAGCAACTCTTCATTGAATTCAAATGAGATAGAAAGTAAGAAGTAAAAAATATGTTGTTCCAGCTACGTATCAGAAACCAGATAACTCCAATAACTTCATCATCGTTCGATAATTCCTGGCCGTCACAGTTACCTTGAGTTTATTCTCGAAGAAGTTACCACTCAGTTTGGCCCGACCATAGCCGGTGGAACAATAAAAGTAGACACATTGAGGTGTAATGTGATACTCCTCATTAGGATACTGATAAGAAAGGGTTGTTTCAATATTTTCTGTGGAAGGGGGCTTAAACAGAAGTGTGAAATAACTCTTTTCTTTTTTTTCCTTCGGAAAGGGACAATTATTTAAAAATTCTTCTATTTCGGTAGGTTTCTTTACCAAAACCGGGACTTGCCAGCCATACTTCTGAAGAATAGCCTTTTGGAAAGTATCTTGTAACTCCTCCGCTGAAGCTTCGGAGCTTGACCTGAAGGTCACATTACCACTTTGAATATATGTCTGAACATCTCTGAAACCAAGGGAAGAAAGTAATTCTCTCAACTCGGCCATGGGTAGCTTTTTATGCCCTCCCACATTTATTCCACGTAATAATGCAATATAACGATACATCTATCCTCTGTTTCTATCCCTTAGTTCAGACTTCCGCATAGGCATGCTATTGATGATCTCGTAAAATTTCGACATAAGCACCAATTCGTTAGAGCTGAATTTAAGTCCGCCATCCAACCCGTACAACTCTACCTTGAACGGACTAGCTATGGGTTTCTCCCTGGTTGCAACAACAACTTCATCATTGCAATGGTATCGTATTTCACTAATTGTTGCTATATGGATCACAAGTTTGAGATCGTCCATGGCCTCCGTATCTTCTTCCAATAGTTTTATTTGTGCCGCTACCTGAGCATCTTCTTCCGAAGTACCATGAATCACTACCACCCTGTCTTTCCATCGATGTCTGTCTTCTCCCTGCGCACAGATGCTGCCTGAGACCATAATAAAAAGTATTAGATAATATTTTAACAGTTTCATACTACACTGTAATTGCTTTAGCCGCCAGGTACCCACCCGTCCAGGCATTCTGAAAATTGAATCCTCCGGTAATTGCATCGATATTCAAAACTTCTCCCGCAAAATACATACCGGGCAGTAACTTGCTCTCAAAGGTCCTGAAATTTACTTCCTCAAGAGCCACTCCCCCAGCCGTTACAAATTCCTCCTTAAACGTACTTTTCCCATTGACCTTAAATTCTCCTTTCGTAAGCTCATGGGTCAGGCGACGTGTACCGAATTTATCCAATTCAGCCCAGGTAGTGTTCTCCGAAATGCCCGACGCCAAAACCAAGTGTTTCCACAAACGCTTCGGAAGTTCGAACATAGGAAAACTGTTTATCTTCTTTTTTCCATGAGTCAGCTTCATTTCCTTGAGCTGTTGTTCAACTTCTTCTGGCCCGAGTCCGTCCAACCAATTAATCCTAATAGTAAAATTATACCTCAAAGGCTCCAAAATTCGAGCTCCCCAGGCGGATAATTTCAATATGGCCGGCCCACTCATTCCCCAATGCGTTATGAGTAGAGGCCCATCACTTTTCAAAAGTGTTTTTCCTTCGGAATTCACAACCTCTACCTCAGCCTGTGTTGCAATACCCGCAAGACCATCAATCCTGTCATCTTTAATGTTGAAAGTAAATAATGATGGCACCGCTGGCACGATGGTATGTCCCAGTGATTCCAGAAGCGACCACACTTTTGTATTACTACCTGTTGCGACTACAACTTTCTTCGCCCTGAAGGCATGATCCTTGGTTGCTACTTCCCAACCGGATTTTTCCTTTGCAATGCTCTTTACTGCCGACTGGCGATATACCATTATCCCCAATCGCTCCACCTCCCTGTTGAAGCAATCAATAATCGTTTGAGAGGAATCCGTGACCGGAAACATTCTTCCATCGGCTTCAATCTTCAGTTCCACTCCCCTTTCCTGGAACCAGGTAATTGTATCACCCGTCATAAAGCGATGAAAGGGACCTAATAGTTCCTTTTCCCCTCTTGGATAATTCTGCGTTAACTCATCGGGTAAGAATTCAGCATGAGTAACATTGCATCTTCCCCCTCCCGAAACTTTTACCTTGTTCAATACGTCCTTTCCCCTTTCCAGTATGGCTATTGTAAGATCGCCATCCATATCGGCCGCATTTATGGCAGTAAAATATCCGGCTGCTCCACCGCCAATGATCAATAGGTCGAATTCGTATTGCATACATCAAAAATACTCATAAATAGTTCAGTCATTTTAGCTTCACTTACAATAAACCAAATTTGGTATCTTACAGCTCCTAACGAACCAATATTTATGAAAGACATCACCAAATGGAGCATTACGGTTTCTCTGGCAGGATTCCTCTTTGGCTTTGACACCGTCGTGATAAGTGGGGCCAACCAACCCATACAGGAATTGTGGAACACCTCACCCCTTTTCCATGGAACCTTCATTATGAGTATGGCCTTGTGGGGCACGGTTCTTGGTTCTCTTTTGGGCGGTATCCCAACTAAGAAGTTAGGACGAAAAAAAACTCTTTTTTGGATTGGGATCTTATTTTTCATATCTGCCATAGGTAGTGCTTTTGCACCTGATCCGTACAGTTTTTCAATATTCAGATTTATAGGAGGGGTTGGAGTTGGGATCTCAACCGTAGCAGCTCCCATATATATTTCTGAAATCACAACTTCGGAAAACCGCGGGCGCCTGGGAGCCCTGTACCAGTTCAATATTGTTTTCGGGATTTTGATCGCCTTCGTTTCCAACTGGTTACTAAAAGGGGTTGGCGGTGAAGCTGATTGGCGCTGGATGCTGGGTGTAGAGGCTATTCCTGCACTGGCATATACCCTTATGGTGATGAACGTACCTAACAGTCCGCGCTGGTTATTACTTCAGAAAAAAGACATTGAAGGTGCGCTTTCGGTATTGAACCGAATGTACAATAAAAACGATGCGCAGCGCCATCTTGAAGAAATCAAAGAAGATGCTGCCCAACCCAAAAGCAGTGACAATCTCTTTCAGAAAAAATACAAGAAAATTCTCTGGCTTGGCTTCCTTATCGCGGCCTTCAACCAATTATCGGGTATTAATTTTGTACTCTATTACGCACCACAGATCCTCGAACAAGCGGGCCTTGGCGGCGAGGAATCACTCTTTAATTCGATTGCCATCGGTGCAGTGAATCTCATCTTTACCCTTATCGGTATCCGACTCATTGACCGCCTGGGTAGAAAACAACTGCTTATTATTGGATCCATTGGATATATCGTAAGCTTGTTCATGGTAGGTTATTGCTTCCAGGCTTCCTTAAGCTCGACCTTGTTGTTGATATTTATCTGTATGTTCATCGCCTCTCACGCCGTTGGACAGGGAGCAGTGATCTGGGTATTTATTTCCGAAATATTCCCCAACCGGGTTCGTGCCTACGGGCAATCCTGGGGAACGAGTACTCACTGGATTTTTGCAGCGCTGATCACACTCGTCACCCCATTCTTTATCGATCCGGCCGAAGGCTTATTCAGAAAAAATCTGGAGCTGATCTATTACTTCTTCGCTGGTATGATGGTATTGCAATTGCTATGGGCGATCTTCAAGATGCCTGAAACCAAAGGCGTAAGCCTGGAAGAGCTTGAGAAAAAACTAATTGAAGATGGAGAATAAACGGCCGAAGGTAGTTTGCTTCGGAGAAGTGCTTTGGGATGTGTTTCCGGACAAACGCTTATTGGGAGGTGCTCCACTGAATGTAGCGCTACGATTGCATTCCTTAGGTGCTGAAGTGCTAATGATTAGTGCAGTGGGCAAGGATGCATTAGGTTCTGAAGCGCTTACACAGATAGCAAATACCGGACTAAGAACTTCAGGGATTATTACTTCGGAAACAAAACCTACGGGTGCCGTTGAAGTATCACTCGTTGATGGAATAGCGAGTTACACAATTACCGAGGATGTCGCCTGGGATCATCTCGAAGTGAGCGATGAATTGATGAAAGAAGTAGCCGAAGCAGATGCGCTTGTATTTGGCTCCCTTGCCCTTAGAAACAAAAACAATCGGGAACTACTCAACACGCTACTGGAGATAAATTCCTTCGGAATATTCGATCTCAACCTTCGACCTCCACATTTTACAGACGAGCTGATTTCAGAAATGATGCAAAAGGCGCATCTCATTAAATTGAATGATGAGGAACTGGAATACGTATCTAATCTTCTGAAGATAACACATCGTAGCCTGGATTCCAGGACAGCGGAGATCGCCTATAAAACCGAAACGGATAGCATTTGTGTGACTCTGGGTGAAAATGGTGCCTTCATGGTACAGCTTTCCGAAGACTTGATAAGCAGCCACCCCGGATACAAGGTTAGTGTGAAAGACACAGTAGGAGCCGGAGACAGTTTTTTCGCTGGATTGATCTATGAGTTGTTATCAGGTTCCACAACAGAACAAGCGCTCACCATGGGTTGTGCCCTCGGAGCGCTTGTGGCATCAAAATCCGGAGCGAACTGTGAAGTCAGCCCGGATGAAATAAATACACTTACTAAAACTAACTAAGCTCTGCTTCAAGTGTCATCAACAGATTCTGCTCGGTTATAAAATTGTTTAAAACATCCTCCATTCGAGGAGTACCAATTGATTGCAGATCGTAAAATACACGAACACTAGGTTTATTGATCTCAATCACCCTGTTTAGGTCGATAGGCGTACCAATTACAACAGCATCGCATTCGCAATTATTGATGGTTTCCTCCAGATCTTTCAATTGTTGGTTACCATAACCCATAGCTGGTAAGAGTACACCAATGTCGGGGTATTTTTCAAACGTATCTTTAAGTTCTCCTACGAGGTATGGCCGTGGATCCACGATCTCACCCACCCCGTATTTCCTGGCTGCTACAGTTCCCGCACCGAGTTTCATTCCACCATGAGTTAGGGTAGGACCGTCTTCGACGATCAATACTTTTTTATTCCGAATGATTTCCGGAGTATTGATTCTAACCGGGGAAGCAGCATCTATTACGATGGCATGCGGAATGATGTCGGCAAGTAAATTCCGAATGGTATTCACATCATCGGGATGGGCCGTATCGATCTTATTAATGATCACCACGTCGGACATCCTAAGGGTGGTCTCTCCGGGATAATACTTCATTCCATGACCTGCCCTGTGAGGATCGGTTACGGTGATATGAAGATCTGAAACATAGAATGGGAAGTCGTTGTTCCCTCCATCCCATACAACCACATCGCAACCATCGGGATCATTCTCCGCAGCTCTTAGAATTGCTTCGTAATCCACTCCTGCGTAAATCACATTTCCTCGAACGATATGAGGTTCGTATTCCTCCATTTCCTCAATGGTGCACTTGTGTTTTTTCAAGTCGTCCAGGATAGCATATCGCTGTACTTTCTGAGCTTCCAGATCACCATAAGGCATTGGGTGGCGAATAGCCACAACTTTCAAACCTTTTTCCATGAGGTATTCAACGATCATACGAGAAGTCTGACTCTTACCACAACCTGTACGCGTAGCACCAACACTGATCAAAGGCTTCGTGCTTTTAACCGCCGTTTCCTTATATCCCAGTAGTGTGAAATTAGCACCTGCTTCGTTCACGATGGCCGCTTTGTGCATCACGTGCTCATATGTCACATCCGAATAGGCAAAGACCACATCATCTACCTTCAATTCTGAAATAAGTGTAACGAGCTCTTTCTCGTCGTAAATCGGAATTCCTTCCGGATACAGCTTACCTGCCAGAGCGGCCGGATATTTTCTATCCAGAATATTGGGGATCTGGGTAGCCGTAAATGCCACCACCTCATAATCTTCATTATCGCGATACACAGTATTGAAATTGTGAAAATCCCTTCCGGCGGCACCCATTATTAGAATCCTTTTTCTCATAATATGTTGGTTTTTTTTATTTCTGAATTGCAGACCAAATATATCCCAGACATGCTAGAGAAAATATGATTATTATCAGCCGTAAGCAACAAGACTCCATTCAAATCCCAGAGGATTATCGAGTAAGTTTTTTCCTTCTTTTTGGGTTATTATATTTCGTAACTTGCTGATACATAACCAATAACTTTTCAATTATGTTTTCAAAATCAAATCTTGTGAGTACTTTAGTAACCGCCATTTGGGGGTTTGGTGGTGGCTATCTCCTATGGGGCCTTCTGGCCGACCCGTATTTCCGTGAAAATGCGCTTACGGATGGTCTAATGAAGGACATGCCGGACATGCCATATCTTATCATAGGATGTATTGTGGCAGCTTTCGCATTCTGTACCATTTATCGTTCATTCGGTTCCGGAAATTATGGAGTGAACAGTGGACTGGCCTTTGGATTCTGGCTCAGTATCATGCATGGCCTGGGTGATGGCCTGATCAACCATGCAACTTCCAATATGCTAGATATTACAGGTACGATGGTCAACTTTGGAATTTACCTGGTTTTTTACCTTGTGATGGGATTGATCGTAGGCCTTATTTACGGTAAAATGGCTGCCACCAAATCCTAAAATTCCAGAATATAATTCCTCTAAAAAATGCTGCCCGATCCCCTCGGGTAGCATTTCTTTTTTGTACGAATGTGGACGGTCTGTTTTAGTCCAAAGAATGACTTTGGTCAGTTTTTAAAAGTGGTTGCTTTTGTAATTTGTTAGGTCACCGTCAAATCGTTACTATGGATTTACCTGTTGCCTTCGTATCCCTTGATATTACTGAGCCTATTTGGAGTCATTTCTTTACGGTTGCACCTTTGGTGATCATCGGAACAAAGGAAGGCGTAGGGTACGATATGGCACCCAAACACATGGCTACTCCGATGGGTTTCAACAACTATTTTGGTTTTGTTTGCACTCCAAATCACAGCACCTATCACAACGTAGTGAATAATGGGGAATTTTCGGTGAGCTACCTGCTTCCGAAGCAAGTAATTCAGGCTGCTATTAGTGCCTCTCCTCGAAGTAAAAATATTTCAAAATCCGATGAGATAGTAACTGCCCTGCCAACCATCAATGGCACACATACGGATACCTTGCTGATGGAAGATGCTTATGTTCGCCTGGAATGTAAACTCCATAAGATCATAGACGGTTTCGACGAGAATTGTATGATCACAGGGAAGGTGATTTCGGCCTCGGTGCACCCTGATTACCTGAGAGTTTCAGAAAAGGACGAAAGCGATCAGATCGCGGCCCATCCGCTTTTGGCATACGTAGCCGATGGACGGTTTGCCAGTGTTAGTGAAACTTTCAATTTCCCATACCCTAAGAACTTCTGCAGATGATTGCCATGTCTAACATAACACGGGAAATTAAAGATTACCTACAAAACAGGGAGTCGGAGATGGTGGAATTCTGTAAACAATTAGTGTCCCTGGAGTCACCTTCCCGGTCTAAGAAAGCACAAAAGATGATTCTCTCATTTCTCGAACAGCATTTGCTTTCGATGGGGTATGTTACACTTCGGATGCCGGGGAGAAAAAGTGGTGGGTATCTATATGCGAGACCCGAAAATCGAACAAAAGGGGCTCCGCTTCAGCTCATCGTGGGTCATTGCGATACTGTCTGGCCACTAAAGACGCTTAAGAGCTTTCCAATTCAGGAAAAAAAAGAAAAACTGAAAGGTCCCGGGGTATACGATATGAAAGCAGGGCTCACCCAGATACTTTTTGCACTTAAGGCATTAGAAGAGCTGGAATTTCAAACTCAGGTAACCCCGGTAATACTGATTAATTCTGACGAAGAAACAGGAAGCCGCGAATCCACAAGGGCTATTTCTCGCCTGGCTAAAATTTCGGAACGGGCCTTTGTGCTCGAACCACCGCTAGGCCTGGATGGCAAATTGAAAACCAGCAGAAAAGGCATTGGACAGTTCACCATTACAGTGAAGGGGAAGGCCGCCCATGCGGGTCTAGACCCTACAAAAGGCGTGAATGCGATCGTTGAGTTGTCTAGACAGGTTCAGAAATTATACGCTATGAACGATCTGGAAAGGGGCATCACTGTGAATGTAGGAATGATAGAAGGGGGAATTTCGGCCAATGTAATCGCTCCAAGGAGCAAGGCTGTGGTAGATGTGCGGGTAAACAGTGAAGCCGATGGTGTATATATTTCAGAAAAAATAATGAGTCTCAAACCTACATTATCCGACGTTGACCTCAAGGTAAAGGGTAAAATTGGTCGTCCGCCGATGGAAAAGAATGAGCGCAACACCGAGCTCTGGGAACACGCTCGTGACCTGGGAGAGAAATTAGGATTACAACTTGAAGACGCCATGGTTGGTGGAGGTTCTGATGCGAACACTACCAGCCAGCACACAGCCACCCTGGACGGCCTGGGAACACCTGGCGATGGAGCTCATGCCGAACACGAGTTTATTTTCCATAAGAAACTGAAGGAGCGGACCGCCCTGTTAGTTTTATTACTAACATCTGAATCGATTAAAGAATGAGTTATGGATCACCGGTTCTTATACACGTCTTTGTGTCGTATCTCCGACCTCGCCGATTCGGAATTCGAGATCAGAAAACTTCCTCGCGAAGCCTGGGAGAATGGTGATTATGTGGCTGCACGGATCATAGATCCCGGCGGCATGGACCTTAAAATAGAACTCCCTTCGGGGCGTATGCGCGGGGTGATTGGCGGCGACCTTCTTATTGGTGCTTTCGGTGAACGATTTGCCACCCTGGAAGCCACTGGTACCTACCGGGAAGTGGGAGAAGATTTACGGATGCATGTACTTACCGCCGCGGGATTGCTCGGAAAAATGACCTCCAAATCCGTCTTTATGCCTCAGATGATGGAAGTGGAATATAAGGGCCACGCCTGGAGAGAAGGTAATAAAAAGACGATGGAGGAATACGTGATCACCTATCCGGATCTCGAATATACCACCCCTACCATCTTGTTTGTAGGTACTTCCATGTCGGCAGGAAAAACCACCTCAGCGCGGATCGTGACTCATTTGCTCAAGCTGGCCGGACTTAAAGTGGTGGGCGCCAAATTAACTGGTGCCGGACGTTACAAGGACATTCTTTCAATCAAGGATGTTGGAGCGGATGCGGTCTACGATTTTGTCGATGTTGGTTTGCCGACGTCCATTTGTCCGCGGGAAGAATTCGAACATAAGTTAAAACAGCTCATCAACCGCATGGCTTCGGAACATGCTGATATTGCCGTAGTGGAGATCGGTGCTTCACCACTAGAACCTTATAACGGCGACCTGGCGATTGAAGCCATCAGGGAGCAAATAAAATGTGTGGTCTTGAGTGCATCGGACCCTTACGCTGTGTACGGACTCATGAAAGCCTATGATATCGTACCTGACATTGTTACGGGTATATCGACGAACACACTTGCCGGCCAGACCATGGTTGAAAAGTTGTGCGAGGTACGCGCGATCAATATGATCGAAGCTAGCACCATGCCCGAGATAAGAGAGATCTTATCAGAAAAGACCGGGTTTAAAATTTAGGAGTATGAACTGGAGAAGACTGAAATATACGTTCATTTGTGCGCTAGTTGTATTTGCGATAACGACTTCTGTAGCACAAAGCAGGTTCTCTGCTGAATTCAGACCGGGATTTAATATTCCAACCAGTGACCTGAATGAGGAAAACCTTGGACTAGGTTTCGGATTTGAAGTGAAAGCAGCCTACAAGATGATGCCACATCTCAAGGCCTATGGAGGATGGGGATGGAATTCATTTAAGACCGATGCTAAAGATATGAACGACGAATTGGAACTCACCGAGAACAGTTTTACTTTCGGATTTGAACTTCAGTTGCCTGTTACAGATCCACCGGTGACTTACTTCCTTTATGGTGGTGGTTTATTGGGACAGTTGAAAATTGAAGATATGAGTAATACCATCAACGCCAGCTCCGATTACGGCCTGGGATGGCAACTGGGAGGCGGCGTGGAATTCGTCCTAACGGATTACTGGAGTCTGAAACCCGATGTACGTTACCGATCATTATCGAGAGAATTTATGATAATGAATATACCTTCGGAAGTAGATATGAACTATTTCGCGGTTGGACTCGGTGTTATGGGTAATTTTTAATGGAAAAATAAAATAAACAACTTAATACATTGATCAATGAAGAAGACAGGAATATGGATCGACAAGAAGAAAGCGGTCATTATTACGATGGATGAGAATGTAGAAAAAGTACATGAAGTCTATTCGGAAATTGATGATTTTCATGTGAAAGGTGGCAGTGGCACTCGATTTAAAGGAGGCCCTCAGGACGTGGTACACGACAGTAAGTACCTTGCCCACGAAAAGAAACAGTTCAAAGAGTATTTTAAAGAGTTGATTCCCTTTGTGGAGAGTTCAGACAAAGTTGTGATATTCGGACCTGCACAGGCAGGTCAGAAATTGGCCAAGGAGATTTCCGAACGATATACTTCTCTTACGCGGAAAATTCGCGGTGTTGAGAAAGCTGATAATATGACCCCGAACCAGCTGAAAGCCTGGGTAAGGGATTATTTTGGATGAAGAAGTATGGATTCAGAAGGTAAGATTATCGCGGTAGTAGGTGCGCAATCCTCCGGTAAATCTACCCTGGTAGAACAGATCGCGGAAAAGAACCCACTGTGGAAAGTGTTCTATGAAGGTGAATCATTCCCCAAATTTGTCACTACTGCCTTTGTAGACCCCCATAAACGTATACATGCTTTCCTATATTTTCACAATAAATGGGTAGAACAATATATTGAGGCTGAAAGGTTGAGGGATCAGGGAAAGGTAGTTATCCTTGATAACTATTGGCTGTCTAATTTGTTCTACATCGATACTTTGATTAATGATGATGAGAAAGAGCAGATGATCAAATTGATTGAGAACACCGCCCGGCTATTTTCACCACCTGATGGGATCATATATTTGGACGTTGACATCAAAACAATGATTCAAAGGATCAGGGAGCGTATTACTAAAGGTGATAGATTTTGGGAAAATACCGAAGAGTGGTTGTCAGAACCAATCTCAGTTAAAAGGAGATATGACGAATTCTTTGATGGTTCTGGTTCCATGCGTTGGCTTTCAGAAGAAACAAAAATTTTAAAGATCAAGGCGACTGACAAGGACATGCTGCGGCATTCTTTGGAGTTCATTCACCAATGTCATAGCTCATTAACTGTAAAAATCCTGGAAAAGTCAATGCAGTGACGGGTAGCAGGCCTTTCGCTAGGAACTACCAGACGATACGACTGCAATTCGACACCCTGAAGCAAACGAAAAAACCCTACTGCGGTTTGCAGTAGGGTTTTTGATGTGCGGCTGAAGGGAGTCGAACCCCCACGCCTTGCGGCACTAGATCCTAAGTCTAGCATGTCTACCAGTTCCATCACAGCCGCATTACTGTGTCCATAAACTGTGATTCATAATTTTCCCGCCAATTAATGCTAGACTTCTAGCATGCCTGCCCGCCGAAGCGAAGCGAAGGAAGGTCTACCAGTTCCATCACAGCCGCTGGTACCACTTTTGTGGGTGGCAAATATACATAAGATTTACAATTTACAAATATCTTTTCAACAAAAAATTACAGGTTTTCGTACCTTCGCTATCCAGTCCTCCCAAGCCCTTGGCGAAGGCGGATAACCTTCAAAATTTACATCAATGAATAGCGCAAGATCCTACGTAAACGAACATAAAGACCGATTTATAAACGAGCTGCTCGAACTACTCAAAATTCCTTCCATCAGCGCCGATTCGGCCTATGAAAAGGACGTTCATGCAATGGCCACTGCAGTGAAAGCTTCCCTTGAAAAAGCAGGATGCGATAAGGTAGAGATTTGTGAAACACCCGGATACCCTATTGTTTACGGAGAGAAAATGGTAGACCCTAACCTCCCTACGGTACTTGTCTATGGCCATTACGATGTGCAACCACCGGATCCACTAGATCTTTGGGACAGCCCGCCGTTCGAACCGGTGATCAAGAACACCGAGCTCCATCCTGATGGTGCCATCTTTGCCAGAGGAAGTAGCGACGACAAGGGACAAATGTACATGCACGTTAAAGCCATGGAGTATATGACTTCCACCGATCAGCTTCCCTGTAATGTGAAGTTCATGATAGAAGGAGAAGAAGAAGTAGGTAGTGTTAGCCTCGGGTGGTTCGTAGAACGAAACCGCGAAAAACTAGCCAACGATGTGATACTGATCAGTGATACAGGGATGATCGCTAAAGATATTCCGTCCATCACTACAGGACTGCGCGGACTGAGCTACGTAGAAGTGGAAGTTACCGGACCCAACCGCGACCTGCACTCAGGATTGTATGGGGGTGCTGTAGCAAACCCGATCAACATTCTAACAAAGATGATCGCATCCCTTCACGATGAGAACAACCATATCACCATCCCCGGATTCTATGATACTGTAGAGGTACTGACTTCCGAAGAAAGAGCAAAAATGGCCGAAGCTCCCTTCGACAAGGAAGCGTATAAAAAGGCGCTTGACATCGAAGATGTATATGGTGAGAAAGGATATACGACCAACGAACGAAATTCCATTCGTCCTACGCTGGATGTGAACGGGATCTGGGGTGGTTACACCGGTGAAGGTGCTAAGACTGTGATTGCGAGTCAGGCGTTTGCCAAGATCAGTATGCGACTGGTTCCTCACCAGGACTGGGAAGCGATCACTGAATTGTTCAAGAACCATTTTGAAAGTATCGCACCAAAAGGGGTGAAAGTGAAAGTCAAGCCCCATCACGGTGGTCAAGCCTATGTAACCCCTATTGACAGTTTGGGCTACCGGGCTGCCTCAAAAGCCTATGAAGCTACCTTTGGAAAAACGCCTATCCCTCAGCGAAGTGGAGGAAGTATCCCTATCGTGGCTCTATTCGAAAAGGAATTGGAAAGTAAGACAATACTGATGGGCTTCGGACTCGACAGCGATGCCATCCACTCCCCCAACGAGCATTTCGGGATCTGGAATTACCTGAAAGGTATCGAGACCATTCCGCAGTTCTATCACTATTTTACGGAGTTGAGCAAGTAAATTCGGCTACAACTTCTTTACGTATTGAGTGATAATGACAATGGTTTGTCCGTCAACCTTGCCCTCGATATATTCTGAATTATCCGGGTCCAGGGAGATACGTCGAACAGCAGTTCCCTGTTTAGCGACCATGCTGGAACCCTTTACCTTAAGGTCTTTGATTAGAACAACACTATCCCCGGCCTGAAGTTCGTTGCCATTGACATCCCTGTGAACCAATATTTTTTCTGAAGTTACATTATCACCGGCCGCCGCTGCCCATTCAAGAGTAGCTTCGTCCAGGTAGAGCATATCCAGCAGATCCTGGGGCCAGCCTTCGGATTTAAGTCGGTGAAGCATTCTCCACGACATCACCTGAACAGCGGGCACCGTACTCCACATACAGTCGTTCAAACAACGCCAGTGATGTACATCCCTGTCATCACTATCGAATTGAGTAGTACAGGTGGCGCACACATAGATGGCTGCCTCTTCTTCACTTACCGATGCGGGCGCGTTGGAAACAGTATATACAGACAAATTCTCGCTGTTTCCACATAATTCACATTGGTCGTTGGCCCTCTTCTTCAGTGCTCTTTCAATACTCATCTCTTCGAAATTTGGCCAAAGGTACAGGATTAAATGTTAAAATTTTTCTTCTACACTTGTAGAATTCAAATTTTATTCTACATTTGTAGAAATAAAAGATCACTCATGCAGTTATCCAATTCCGAAGAACAACTAATGCAGATACTCTGGAAGCAGAAGCGAGCCTTTATGAAGGACCTCATCGATGCGTACCCGGATCCGAAACCCGCACCAACAACTGTGGCAACATTATTGAAGCGAATGCAGGACAAAAAGTTCGTGGATTATGAGCAGGAGGGTCGTTCCAGGAAGTATTTTCCACTAGTGAAGAAAAAGGACTATTTCTCTAAGCACGTAAATGGCCTGATCAAGAATTTCTTCAACGATAGTGCTTCCCAGTTCGCATCCTTCTTTACGGAAACTTCGGATTTGTCTAAAGAGGAGTTGGAAGAGCTTAAAAAGATCATCGATCAGCAAATCAAAAAGAAGTAATTATGGAGATGTATGTTCTGAAATCCGCGCTGTGCATCCTATGCTTTTATGTTTTTTACAAGGGCCTCCTGGAAGCTACTAGTTTGCACCGATTTAAAAGAGTATATCTATTGTTGGCGCTGTTTTTATCATTCGGAATTCCGTTGATCACTTTTACCACCTATGTAGAGGCAAATACCATAGGAACTTCAACCATAACAATGCTTCCGGGAGTAACAATTTCTGAAGAGGGATTAATAAATTACCTCCCTGTTATTCTATGGTCTTTCTACGGACTTGGCGTTGCCTTCTTTGGAATTCGATTCCTTAAAAACCTGGGAGAAATGATCAGGAAGATCGTTCGTAACCCCAAGGAGCGATCTCACAACATCATTAAGGTTTTACTCAGGGAACGAATTGCACCACACACTTTTTTCAGTTTTATTTTTCTGAATAGGGAACGATACAAAAACGATGAAATTCCGAAGGAAGTACTCGCCCATGAGCAGACACATGCCCAAGAATTACATAGCATAGACCTCATCATTGTTGAACTTGCAACCGTAATATTTTGGTTCAATCCGGTGGTTCATTTATTAAAACGTGCCATCAAACTCAACCACGAATTTCTTGCAGACCGTTCCGTTCTGAACAATGGTGCCGACCCCATCGACTATCAAAAGATCTTACTGGCGTACTCATCAACCGCCAGCTCGCCGCAATTGGCAAATTCAATCAATTATTCATCTATTAAAAAACGATTTACAGTTATGAAAGCAAACACATCAAAACG
The DNA here is from genome assembly GCF_026126405.1 of Aureitalea sp. L0-47. Lineage (GTDB taxonomy): Bacteria > Bacteroidota > Bacteroidia > Flavobacteriales > Flavobacteriaceae > Pukyongia. Next base: position 470,019 of record NZ_JAFMTQ010000001.1, on the reverse strand, counting down.
AGCTATTTGGATTCGAACAATATTGATTCTACCCTTAATAGCACTTGTATTGTTCAGTTTTACAAACAGGGAATACATTCCAATTGAAACGGACGACATGGTCCAGGAGGAACTACTTCAAACCAGCGCATCGCGTGACGAAATGAGGGAATACACCAAACTAGCAAAGAAATACAACGCTATGCCAAAGGAAGAGCGTGTGGTAAAACTTAAGGATCTCAAACGTCTGGAGTACATCTATAATAAGATGTCACCGAAACAAAAAGCAGACGCCGAACCTTTCCCGGAATGCATACCGCCACCACCACCGCCACCGCCGCCACCTCCTCCGCCAACGTTTGACGTATCGAAATTGATCTCTCAGGGAGCCACATTTTATCTCAATGACAAAAAGATATCGAATGCGAAAGCTAAAGAGCTTGAAAAGAATCTGGACGCCCTCAAGATGATCAATGTTGTTAAAGGCAAGGATGGAAAACTCAAAGTACATTTCAGAAATTAGTATATCCTACTACAAAGGCCCTTAAGATTTAAGGGCCTTTTTTGTAACAATTCGGAAAATGCAGCGTTCTAATTAGCACATCAATCAATAACGCAACTCATTATGCTACAACGCTTTTTCATCTTCTGCTCCGGAGCCGATACCGATATACTGGAACAATGCTCGCCGGGAGAACGCACGAAGTATGCAGGAATTGGGGCTACCGTTTTCTTCACAGCTGTGATGGCCATGATCGCCTCTTCCTATGCACTATACACTGTATTCGACAATTATTATACGGCTATATTCTTCGGACTCGTTTGGGGATTGCTGATCTTCAACCTGGATCGGTTTATTGTTTCAACCATTAAAAAGCGCGACAGTTTTTTCGACGAACTCGTTCAGGCTTCGCCTCGGATCGTTTTGGCCATTATCATTGCCATTGTCATTTCCAAACCTTTAGAGTTGAAGATATTCGAGAAGGAGATCGACCAGGTATTGCTGGAAGAAAAAAATACGATGACCCTTGAAAACAAGGATCAATTGGCATTACAGTATCAGCCTTCTATCGAAGCACTAAACACCGAGATCGAATCACTAAAACAAGAAGTGGTCGATAAGGAAACGGCCGTTAACCAGTATTACGAAACCTTTATTGCTGAAGCTGAAGGCAGGGAAGGAACACTACTGGTAGGTAAAGGACCTGTCTACAAGGAAAAACGTGATAAACACGATGCCGAACTGGCTGCACTTCAGGAATTGCGTACAGCCAATGCCGCTAAGATCGAAATAGCAGAAACGCAGGTAGCAGCATTGACAGAGCAGTACGAAACCAAAGTAGCGGAAACACAGCCTGTGATAGATGGTTTCGACGGACTAATGGCAAGAGTAAATGCCCTCAACAAGCTTCCGATCATTCCATCACTATTTATATTCTTGTTGTTCCTGGCTATTGAAACCTCGCCCATCCTGGCCAAACTACTTTCGCCTAAAGGTTCATACGACCTTAAACTCGCTGAGCAGGAAGGTGCGGTTGCCAGTTGGGTGGCCCAGCAAAAATCACAGCGTGATGTTCTGGTGACTACAGACAGGGATGTGAACAACCGTGTTTACGCAGACATTGCCGAGGAACAGGAGATCTACGATTACAAGCGTAAGATCGCCAGGGAACTTATGCAAATGCAGGCAGACGCTTTCTATAAAAAGCAAAAAAGCGTACTTTAGAATCCTCCGTAACTAAACTGCGGAAGATATTTTAGTGAACTGCAATTTTGTTGAATCCGAAATCCCTTACTATCATTTTACAGATGATGGTTTCTCATGCAAGATTGTTCCTTCATTCGGGGGAAGCATACAGGAATTGGTGGTAAACGAAAAGCCGATAATAAAAGGGGTTTCCATCGACAAGGATGGCTTTGAAGAATACAAGGAATTCTGTAATTCAGCTATCTTATTTCCTTTCCCAAACCGAATTGCGAATGGAGCGTATTATTTTGGAGATAAACAGTATCAGCTAGACCTGAATGATTCAAGGTATGGGAACTCCATACACGGTTTCGCTTATTGCCAAACCCCTGAAGTAATCTCCCATACCGATACTTCGCTCTTCCTTCGATTTACGCATTCTGAAAGTCCGGGCTACCCATTTCCATATGTACTTGAATTGGAATATACAATTGGTCCTCAAGGGCTGAATCTTAAGTTTACAGTAAAGAATACCGGTAAAGATCTGATGCCTTTCGGACTCGGATGGCATCCCTATTTTGTAACACCAGACCAGGAGAAATTCAGTCTGCATTTTGAAGCTGAAAAAAAATACCTGGTAAATGAAACTATGATCCCTGATCACTCCGCACCGGTGAACCATTCCAAGTTTAAGCTTTCAGGTTTAGAAGTTGACAATGCCTACCGACTTACAAATTCAGAAGTTATTCTAGAAGGACCGAATCGCGAATTGAAATTGTTTGTAACCGAAGAGGGTTATATTCAACTATACAATCCGATAGATAAGAAATCCTTCGCTGTAGAACCTATGTCGTGCATTCCGGATGCTTTCAACAATAAAATCGGACTTAAAACGCTAAGGCCTGGAGTAACATTTGAATGGAGTATAGAATTGGAAGTTAACATTACTTAAGCGGCTGCTTCCATGTATGCATGCATAGCTGGATCCACATACACCTCCAGGAGTCGTGCCTTTGGTCCATAGAATGCAGCTTCTGAACTATTAGCCGGCAACAGAACAGTCTCACCTGCCTGCAGGATCTCTGTGTGATTGTCAACCGTAATTGATGTTCTACCTTCTACGCACATATAAATTACGAATGAGTTCACTTCAGCAAGATCCCTTTTGTATTTAGAGTGAACGTCCACCATATTCGTAGTGAAAAATTCGTTCGATACGGTTTTGGTCATAGTGTTAGGGGATGCTTTATATGAAATTCTTTTTGTACTAGAAAAGTCCTTGATGGCCTCCTGAGCCAGATCAATATGTAAATCTCTTTTTTTTCCTTCGGAATCCTTGCGATTCCAATCGAAGATTCGATAAGTGATATCTGATGTCTGCTGAATTTCGGCAACCATAACCCCGGCGCCCAAAGCGTGTACCATACCTGCAGGAATCGAGTATATGTCCCCGTTTTGTACTTTTTCTCTCTTAAAGAATGAATCAACTGAGGTTGCATCAAACCCTGAAACTGGTAAGGCTGTATGCTCATCTCTCGATCCCATTATAACCGAGGCATCCTTTTCGTGGTCCATTACGTACCACATTTCCGTTTTACCATAGCCCCCGTGTCTTGATCTGGCCAGTTCGTCGTCCGGATGAACCTGTATGGATAGATCTTTGCTGGCATCAAGAAATTTTATGAGTAAGGGAAAATCCTGTCCGAACCGAGAATAATTCTCATCTCCTAGAAAGTCTGAAGTAAATCTCGACTGGAGCTCATTCAATGTCATTCCTTTGTAAGCACCGTTCATAACTGTCGATATATTTCCTTCCACTCCGGATATTTCCCAACTTTCACCTATCGGGCTATGGGAATTGCCCTTATTATATTCGTTGATAAGTTTTGTACCTCCCCATATCTTTTCTTTAAGAATAGGATTGAATTTTATTGGATATGATTTCATCGTAATTGTTTTCATATTAAGCGGCAATTGATAGTTGTGTTTTTCCAATCATTTCCTGTTCCAGTACGAACCCATCGCTGGGAGCGGCAACATTCAGCTTTTGAAAAAGCGAATAGGCCGTCCAAATCTTGAATAACCGCATCGGTATTAGGAGTGAATCTTTCATACCTAGTTTAGAATCTTCGACATGTACCCAGCGCATCAAAGGCTGTTCGAAAATATGATTCATTACTGCCTTCTTGCCGAGGTATTTCTTTAAACGAAGGAAGATCTCAACGTCGAACAACCATCTACTCTCGAATGCTTCACCGTATACTATGGGGACGATATTCTTTGAAAACACCTTTGCTCCACATTGGGTATCACGAATAGGTAAACCGAGAATCATCAGAATGAATTTTTTTATCATTTTAGACATGACATTTCTGAAGGCGTCTCGTTTTATACCATTCCCACCTGTGTTCCTCGATCCAAAAACTACGGATAATTGCTCATTCGAGTGTAGAGTTTTCACGAGATCCTTGAAATCCTTGAAATCGGTGGATAGATCGGCATCCATAAATCCAATACTTATTATATCCGATCGGTGATAAAGGTATCTTACGCCTGCACGTACGGCAGCTGCTTTTCCAACATTCCGTTTTACATCCACAACACTAATATTATGTGGTTGCTGTTGTTTCATACTGTGTAGTACTTTTAATGTGTTGTCTTTACTTCCATCATTCACAAAGCATAAATGATAATTGTAATTAGCTTTGATAAAAGAAACGAAAGCCTCTGTGTCAAGTCGTTTTTCTTCATTATAACAAGGGATAATAATTCCTGTTTTCATAAGATATATATTTGGGTTTGCAATAAATTTCGATACAAACGTATCCAGACCTGCGTCGAGAAAAGGAAGTTTTCGACGGCTGATGGGTTACTGTAGATGAATGCCACTTATCGACAGATGTACCATTCATCGAATCACCTATCTTTGGTATCGTAGAATTACAGCTTACAGAAAGTCTAACTTTGTGAAGATCAGATCGAATAAATATCTCGTAGTTGCCATCATACTGGCTTTGTTATTTCATGGTACAAGTATGTTCTTTACCATGGAACAGACCTATGATGCCTTGATCCACGTTTTCTTCGGAAGTCATTATGCAGAACACTGGTTCGACACTTGGAACGAGAGTTGGTATACTGGATTCACTGTCCTGGGTTATCCCCCACTTGTGCATCAGGCCATTGCGTTACTGTCGTTTATCGGAGGGTTGAAATTCGGGATGTTCACCTTAGTTATCATTGGCACCTTGTTATTTGTTACAGGGGTATACCGATATGCTCTATTGATCACTGCAAATAGAACCGTGGCTGGCTACGCTGCACTTATTTCGGTATTCTCTTCTTCTTTTGTGGAAACTTTGCATCTATTTGGACAGCTACCAAGCATTATTGGAATCTCAGTCCTTATGCATGCCTTACCAGAAATCTACCTATGGCTCAAAACCGGGCGCATTTGGCATCTGATCACTTCATTATCACTACTCGCCGTTACCGTGACATCCCACCATGTGACTCCTATCTTCGGGATGGTATTCTTCATCTTTCCTCTGATCGGAATGGTATTGATGGATAATTCGTTCGAGAAAGCCGGAACATGGAAGCAAGTAACGCTAAAGATCTTTGTTGGTAGATTCAGGAATCACTTTAAACGCATCTTGGTATTTGGTATAGGTGCACTGGTACTTATCGTGGTTTGTATACTTCCTTATTGGATAAATACAAAGAACAACCCTATTACCCAGGTGCCAATCCCCCATGGTTCAAGAGATAACTTCCTGGAGATAACTTCATCAGGTCTAGTCTTCTTTCTCATCCCCTGGGGTGTACTTCTAATCGTACTTCCTTATATCTTTTACAGGTATTTTAGCAAGCGCTATTTGTTCTTTGGACTCTCTTTCTCGTTGCTATTGTTGCTAGGTACCGGTGGAACTACTCCACTACCCAAGATGATTCTTGGTGACAATGCTTTTAATATACTCACCTTAGACCGCTTCACGCTTTGGGCAAGTATTATGGCACTACCCATTTTCGGAGAATTCTTATATAGATTCGCGGAAGGCGATTTGAAGCAATATCTTCAAAAAAAATACAGCCCGGTGTACCATAGATTAAGTGGAGCCATTCTGGCAGCCGTATTCCTGTTTATGACGGGATTTACAATGAGTCTTGGATATTTCAGGCCATCTCAACCGGAGCAAATCAATATGCAACCCCTGGTGAACTTTCTAAATCAGGATCAACATTATAAATGGAGGTATCTACCTTTAGGTTTTGGGGACCAGATGGCTTGGCTTTCTGCACAGACCAAAGCATCTACCATTGACGGAAACTACCATTCTGCTCGCAGGTTGCCGGAACTTACATCACGAGCAGTAGAACGATTGGAAAACTCCAAATTCCGAGGTGTTGAAGGACTGGGCTCCCTTCAGCAATTCCTGGCTGTTCCCGAAAAATACCATTTGAAATATATCTTCTCTAATGACAAGTTTTACGATCCTCTGCTTTATTTTTCGGGCTGGCACAGGCTACAACGACTAGAAAATGGGATCGTAGTTTGGGAAAAAGAAGGCGTTTCACCCCTGCCCTCCCGGGTAGCGCGAGATGATATTCCCGTTTACCAGGCCTTGATGTGGGGGACCATCCCACTTTTTACTGTATTCATTGTGCTTTTACTCAACCTTCGTTCCTTATGGCAACGAACACTTAAAACAAGACAAGCTGTTGCACCGTCCTATATGTCTTTTAAACTTGCTTTGGAATCGTATCCAAAGAAACTGCTACCGTTCTCAAGGTTCTGGACCTATGCACTTAGCGTGCTCATTATTTTTGGATGCATTCAGTTCTACCTTACCAATTCAGACCAAATCTCACCCGAAAACGCAGTTGAAGCCTATTATGATGCACTCGATTTTAAGGCATTCGAAAAGTCGTATAGCTTGTTGAATCCGAATTCAGATAAATCCCTCGATCAGTTCATGCTGGAAATATCTGTTTCAGATGGACTCCTTAGTTCTTATTCAAAATTGGATGCAATAACTACAAATCTTGCATCAGAGCAAGGCGACCGTGCAGTAGTGTCAACAAAACTCTCATGGGTAACTCCTTTAAAGAAGTTCGAACAACATATAGATCACTCACTGCAGCGCATCGAAGGCAAGTGGTACCTCGACCCTCTCGAATATGAGACTGATATCCCTGCCGATCAGCTGTTTACTACATCACAGACAACCTACTCAAACCATGGCAGACGAAGGATCTCATCGGAGCAAACCTACCATGAAGATGTATTGAAACAACCGCTTGTTAGTGTTTTAAATGCTAAGCTTGTTGCTTTAAATGATACATATCACATTGTTGGAGAGCTTCAAAACATGGACAATATTCCGGCAGATATCAGTATAAAGGCTACACTTTATTCAAGGAACAATAAAATACTCGCTTCCTTCAATGCACGAGACCTGATGAAACACAAACTCCTGCCAAAGGAGCGTACGGCGTTCAGGGTTGATTTCGAAGAATACTTATGGGATGAGGACACTTCCCCTCTTCCCGTAACCTTCGATCCCAGTCAGTTCACAAATGCCAGAATTGCAGATGCTCCAGCCACCTTTGAACTCCAGATCGAAGCAAATGTAGCCACCAAAGACCTGAGGGATTATATCGCGGTATCCGATCTCGTAATTTCTCAAGATTCCATTGAAGGGATATTGTACAACACAGGAAGTAAAGATGCTACTATTACGCAGCTACTCATCTCTCACCTGGATGAGAAGGGCAAAACCAGCTGGGTAGAGCAAAGATATATTTCGGAAAGTATACGGTCTCACAGAAAACAACGTTTCAGCCTGGATATCCATCCCGTGCAGACCACCTTGGTAAGCTCAGATATGAATAATGTTTTTGTAAATGGACACCCGAACACCCAGGTTTGGGACATATGGCTTTCAGATAGAGAATTTGCAAGTGATCAGAACTCCAATACCAAAAAGGATCGGGGAGCGAGTAAATACATGTTGAAGTTGAATTATTTTGTTGCAAATGCCTTATGAGGATGAGCATCGGAACATATACGGCAGCTTCTATCGTCATTAGCACCTGTATGGCGCTGGCGATTTTATCTTTCGCTCCGGAGGAGGATCTTAAAGTTCCTAGCGGGTTCTCTGATGAAAGAAGATACGAATTACTTCCTGGCAAGGTCGAATTCTTAGCAGGGGATTCCATCCGGATCGGATTTCACGAGACCGGCATCGAATCTATTCCTTCGAAAGGTAAAAATACAGATACCTTCCTTCTTTGGGTGAAAAGTTCATATGGATCAGTTCCCGTGGAACCTCAGACCGATAGTAATAACAGCTATTTCCAGCTACCATCCTTCTTATGTGAGACGGCAGGTGAGACCGAAGTATTACTTGTAGTAAATAATAAAATTACAGATCGAAAAATGATTCGCATCTTGCCGAAAGAAGATTCAGCAATTACCATGGAAAGCTATTTCGGCCCACCAAGCATCCAGGCAGGCACCGCTGATTTCGCTATGCTGGTCACTCTGCCAACGGATATGTACGACAATATGGTAAGCGATAGTACCATGGTAAATATTGGAAGCACCTTCCGCAGGGAAACGTCTATTTTTAATATCCCAATGAAGAACGGATACGCGTGGAAAGTCTTTCCTTCTACCACGACTACAGGCACCTATTTTGTGAACGCCTCTTTGTATGGTTTTGGCGCACGGGAAATGGAGAGTGAGGTACATCCTTCAAAGCCTGTAGATTTCACAATCTCTGCCAAAAGGGAACACGACTACGCCGACGGCAACCGGCTGGTTCGTTTATCTACCTCGGTGCTAAGGGACAACTACGGAAATGTGATCAGCGATGGCACCTTGGTTACTTTCGAGATCGAATCGGAACAAGGCAATATTTCAAAAACCTCCGGAACCACCATCAATGGGGTCTCAACAGCCCAGATACTTCATCCTGATCATCCAGACACCTGGTCTGTGAGGGCAAGGATTTCGGGTATTGCTGAAAGCGATAGCTTGAAGCTCGTCTTTACAAAAATTACTGAATCTATTCCCATTAATTATTACAAGCTGGAGGACAACATCGTAGTGGGACCTATTATAAGTTATATGGGACAATGGGTGTCGGATGGCACCGAAATATCCTTGTTCCTCAATGATAATTTAATACTTAGAAAAGGCAGTAAAGAAGGCATTGTTAATTTCAGTCTCTCTAAGCTGGGGCTTCCTTCAGAAAAGTTAACCTTTGAAGTGAGAGCTCTTGGAATCACTGAAACAATAGAGGTAGAACGATGAGAATATCCCGAAAAATCACATCCAGGATTCTCATAATCGCAGGGTTTGTTTTATTAAACGCTCTGCTGCTGCTCGGTATTGGTGAGATATATTCATTTCTGAATTCCGGTGCAAGTAAAAGCTCCATTTTTCACGGCGATCTTGAAGGTGCGATAGACTATCATCCCGAGATATCCTGGGACAGTCTGCAAGCAAAAGGCGGAACGCTTTCCTTGAATACCATCGATGATATTATCAACGATTACAAGATAGCGTGGTTCGTAAGAAACAACGCCTTGTTCACGGGAGATCAGAATGGTCTGGATGATATGTATACCGAGAATGCAAGAGAAAAATTAAAAGAACTGATTCGGTACAACTCGGAAATGGGAATTTCAATAGAATCAACTACGCTTTCTCACAATCTACAATTCGATCTCATCAGTGCGGACGGGAAGCTAGTTGCCTTTACGGATTTAGGAATGCGCTCCTATTCACGCCTTTGGAAGGATGGAAATATCCAAGCCGAGACAAATGAGTTGGCTAGTTATAAATTGGTGATGTTGCTGGAAGATGGTTTCTGGCGCATAAGGCATATGGAACGCTTCCAATCAGGTAAACCGATCACTTCTATATACAACTACCCTAAAGCAAAGCTTCCTGAACAATTAAACGGTATTAATTACTATCCACAGCAAACCCCTTGGAACACATTCGGAAAGGGATTTGACCCTACAATAATTCAGGAAGATTTCAGAAAGATCAAAGAGCTACGACTTAACGCCATTAGGGTCTTTGTCAATTACGAGGATTTCGGCAGTGCCAATGTGCTAACCGAAAAATTAGACAAACTTCAACAACTTCTTGACATTGCAACCGCAAATGAGCTGCATGTTATCGTTACTTTGTTCGATTTCTACGGTGATTATTCAGTAAGAGACTGGACCTCAACTCTAAAGCATGCGAATCAGTTGGTTTGCCGATTTAAAGATCATCCGGCTGTACTTAGCTGGGATGTAAAGAACGAACCGGACCTGGATTTTTCCAGCCGAGGTAAAAAAGAGGTGGTCGCCTGGCTTGAGCACATGTCCCATTACATCAAGGTACTGGATCCCGGGAGCAGCGTAACAATTGGATGGTCGAACCCCGAAGATGCTCTGTTACTCGAAGACGAGGTTGACTATTTATCATTTCATTTCTATCGGGATCTGGACGGTCTTCAGGAAGCAATCGACACTTTAAAAAGCAGAACTACCAAACCCCTTGTCCTACAGGAACTGGGGTTGTCTTCCGATTTTGGGTTGTGGAATATTTTTGGACATAATCAAAGTGAACAGGCCGAATATTATGACCAATTCTTATCCATCAACCAATATGATGGTATACATTTTCTTACCTGGACCTTATATGATTTCCATTCAAGTCCGAAAACAATTACGGGAGGATCACCGTGGAAAAATAGCAAGCAGTCAAATTTTGGACTTATTGATGTAAATGGTGATGAGAAGGAAGCCTTTGATGTGATCCGGGATCGTGATTAAGCTGCCATTCTTTCAGAAGAACCTCTTTCAACTATAATCTGAGTAAAGGTATCCATGTACATACTGGCGATGCGGCTCATTGGATAGGCAGTGGCAGCATGGAAGTTCGCGCGGGCGATTTCACAACGGTAGGAAGTGTCCGTGACTAAATTTACAATACCATTAGCCATGCTAAGTGGATTATCCGGCTCAAAGAATTCTCCTCTATACCCTTCATCTTCCACCAGTCTTGCAAGATCTCCGAGGTCGGGCATAACTACCGCTTTACCATAGCTCCCTGCCTGATGAAGTACTCCGGAACTTCCCGTAGTTGAAGTGTAGGGGAAGATCACAACAGTACTTTCATCAAATATCTTAGGAACATCTTCTTCCTCAACATAACCGGTAAAGGTTAGCATGGGAATGTCTTTGTATTTTTCTTTCACTGAATCGAGGTAACCAGGTGTGTTCGGATTATCGGTTCCTGCAATGACGATCTCCATTGGGATCCCGGTTTGATTCCTGGCAATGATACCTGCTTCAATCATAGTTTCAACTTTTTTATAGGTCCCAAATTTTCCAAAGGTCATTAGTTTAACCGGGCGATCTTGCATCTCGAAATCGGGAGATCCCGGGATCTCAAAGGTCCCGTGAGGTATGAGTTCTATATTATTGACAAGGTAGTTTGACTGAAGCATAGTCACGTAATCCTTTATGGTTACAGCTACCTTGTCTGCTTTCAACACTACTTTAGTGAGGGCTCTTCCAATAGCGTTCAGAATACGCGTTTTTACAGGGTTATTTGAAAACCCAGCACTGTTTAGGTCTACAGCCTCCAGTATATTGTGTATGAGAACAACGGTAGGTATACCCGATAGTTTTGTAAGCCATGGCAGAAACAATCCCAGTGCAGCAGGAATTTTTCGGTCTCCGAATTTCATAAACTGGAGGTTGTATAAAACTGTATCCGGTCTCATACTGCGAATTGCTTTGCCGATAGTAAGAATATTGCGCATACTATTAAATTTCCAACATTGCACAACGCGTACCGTGCAACCATTGTCCTTAAGATGGATCTTTGCTTCGTCTTCAGGAACATCCGTGAAGAGGATTATTTCTTTTACGTCTGCATGTTGTCTCATATGCTTAACCAGGTGAAAAGCATACTCATTCAGTGTTACTTTACTAGGAGGAAATGAAGTTACGATACCTATTCTCATGATAGTTGTTTATTAATTATTTAACTAGGGCAAATATGGAAATTCTTCGGACTGATTTCGGCTTAATTTCGTTCGGCCGATCACAATTGTAGACCAATGGAAAGTTAGTGCCGTTAAACTGTTAATCGCTCGATTTAGAAAATATTCGAAAATGAAGAAATTGCAGGACCAAAAGGACAAACATGGCAATCACCTGCATCTGAAGTACTTCAAAGAGAGTTTCATGCCATATCACAATGAGAGCGACTTGAATCATACCCATTATAGTTGCCAGGATTATGGGCAAGTAACGATCCAAAGACAGAAAATAATAGGCGAAGACATTAGATATGGCAAATAACCCGGTAGCAACCGCGTACCATCCTAATAATGGGGCAATCTGTACATACTCTGAACCAAATAGCACATTCACCGAGAAGGTTGGAAACAGGAATGTGAACACAACAATCAATGAACATAACAAGACGATGTACTTCAGATATTTAAGCATTAACGGACGTGTAGCTTCTCCTGCTTTTCTGGCTTTTACCACTTTCGGAAGCAATAGCATCACAAACATCCATGTGACGTAATAGACGAGACGTCCTATAAGGGCCAATGAAGCATATAGGCCAGCCTGATAACTCTCGAAATAATGTTTAACAAGAAGTATATCACTATTATTACAAATAATCAATGTTCCTTCGTATAGAGACGAAACTAATAAGAACCGAAGTACCAATTTCTTTTGGAAACCGGCAGTCTGAAGATTCTGATTCACTACCCGTTTTAACTTCTTAAATGGAAAGACCCCGGCGATCATGGACAGAGCAATGCCAATAGCAACTCCTGTTGAGGATTTCACACCAAAGATGAATAGCAATAGGAATGTAATAATGAGGCGGGAAATCATTTCCCATTGATAGGTCAACGTCAGTTGAATAAAACTACAATCTCCCTGGTGAACACCCCGGTTAACACTCATGGCAAAATACAGGGGTACCGCGGCTCCAAATATAAGGAACATGGCCTTGGATTCGGTTCGGAATAATTGGTGTAGCTCTGCGGCGAAAAGCATGATCACAACACCCATAATTACACCAATAGAAAGGGACAAACGATACATCCACTTTTGAAAAAGATCCCTGGATTCTCCTGACAACTCCACTACGAATTTTGCCGTGGTTAGCTGGAAAGTCATTGCCACAAATGATAGAACAAGCAATAAGGTGACCAGTAATGCAGCATCCGCAAATTGAGTGGGACCCAAATATCTCCCTAATAGAAGATTGTAGGCATAGTTTCCAACATTGACAAACAGACCTCCGAGCATAAAAATTTGCTCGGGGCCCAATTGTCTGGGGATACTGCGGAGAATTGAATACATAAGTAGGGGGTTAAGCTGCGTTTAGTAATTGCGAATCCAATACCTGGAAAGGACCCATGATTTTTTTATTACCGCTAGTTGTTAGGCGGAATGATCTGTTAGTGCGATAGGCTTCTTTTTTAAGATCCTGAAGCATGATCCCTGCTGATAGATCCAGGTCGTCCAAGCCACCCAGATCGATCATTAAATATTCATATTGCTTCAACTTAATTTTGAAGAAATTTCGAACTTCATGTACCTGATCGGAACACAACCTGCCGTGCAGGACATAGACATTATTCGTATGAGTTATTTGAAGTGCCATATAAAGAGTCTATACAAGTTTTAAATTTGATTCTAAAGAGGTCCTGTGTACCACTTTAAGATGTGTATTGGTCGGATTTCTTCCCTCTTTATAAGCGATCCTCAAAAGGCTTTCGTTTGAATGCATAAATATTTCCATCTGTTTTAATTTTCAATTTCACTGCAAATATCAATTTCCGTTTCAGAAGATCTAAGTGAAAATCGACGAATAAGAAGTTACTGTAGACGAATGGTATGAAAGGTGATTCTAACGTCATAATGAAGGTGGGTAGAGTCAATCCCCGGGAATAAGCAGTTAACCTCGATCATTTTCTATCCCTGCTACTTCAAAAAAAGCTAGGGCAATTACATGATTCCTTGCGAACTACCATTTTGCTTCGATGAATGGTCGAAAACTGTCGATTGATTCGAACCCGTTCACTTGTAACTTGCATCCAGAAAGAAAAGTCATGAATCTAAGATTTCTAATTATTGCATTTCTATTTCAATGTGCGTCAATTGCCCAGGATATGAACAGTGGATTTGTTCTTCTCGAAACCGGGCGATTTAGCGATGCAGAATCGTATTTTGAAGATGTACTTACCCAACATCCTGGTAATAAAACCGCGCGACTTTGCTATGGACGTGCTGTAGGATTGAATGGAAGACCCGGAAAAGCTAAGCGCATATTCGACAAACTGCTCTTAAAGGAACCCAATGACCTAGAACTAAAATTAAATTATGCAGAGTCATTACTATGGAACAAGGAATTCTTCAGGGCTTTAAAATATTACGAAACACTGATGAAAGATTATCCAGAGCATCCCACAATACTACTCGGATATGCCAACACCCTCTCCAATCTGAAGAAGTACGAAGAAGCTCTTGAATACATCAACATGCTTATCGCGTCCGACTCCGTAAATACAAGTGCAAGAATTAGCAGAAAATTTATTCGGTTAGGCCTCGCTGGCTCACATGCTAATAATGGACGCTACACGGATGCAGAAAATTTGCTTCAAAGCAACCTTGAAGAATTTAACCTAGATCCGGAAACTCAATTGGGTCTGGCGGATCTTTATTTACAGACCAACGATCTCTCCAAAGCCGAAATCGTGTATACTCAAATTTCGGATTCGGTGGTTTCTTACACAGGGTTATCGCTAGTGGAGCATAGGCGTAACAATAATAAGAAGGCCCTTCAATGGGCTGCCAAAGCCAAGAATTACACCAAGGATATTCAGGATGAAGAACCTAAGCTCAAAGCACAGGAACGATTTATTCAGGCACTCCTTTGGAATAAATCATTTAGAAAAGCCACTTCAGAATTGGATTCCCTGGAAAGAACCTACCCAGATGATAAAATTATCATGAACCTTAAAGCCTCAATCGGTCTGTACACGGGAGACTTCAGAAAAAGCATCGATATCTATAGGTCGGTCCTTAAAGAGGATAGCCTTTCCTTTGATGCGAATTTGGGACTAGCGAACGCATACAGGGCCAATGGTAACCTTGAACTCGCGCGACGGCAACTACTCAATACCCTGAATATATATGTCAATCAGAAGGACGCGATCGCCTTATTGCAACAACTTGAGCAAGAACTTCAACCTACAGCCAATAGTTCCTTCTCGTATTCAAGTGATAACGGAAATAATATCGCGACAAATTTAAACAGCTCCATAAGGCTTCCGATATCATTCAAAACACATTTCAACTTCGCCTACAGCCACCGATCGACAGAAAACTCACTTAGCGGAATGAGAGCAGGCTATGATCAGTTTTCGGTTGGTTCTGCATTCCGAATCCGCAATAATACATGGGTTAAAGGAAACATTGGCTTGTTAAATGCCAATACATCTACGTCCGATTACACGAATTGGATCGGCTCTGTCTTTCTGGAATCCAGACCGCTACCAAAACAATTCTTAAGATTGGGTTACACCAGGGAACTTCAGAATTTCAATGCGGCACTGGTGGCCGAAAAGATCTTAATGAGTCATTATATGCTCAACTATAACCTATCGACAAATTTTGGTTTAGGATGGTTTACCTCATATACATATACTGCTCAAACCGATGCCAATACCCGAAACCTGCTTTTTACCTCCCTATATTACCAGGTCACTGATCGACCACTTATTAAGACAGGCTTGAACTTTCAGTACATCAGTTTCAAAGAACAACGCCCCGAACTGTATTTCAGTCCGTACTCCTACCAGGCTACTGAGATTTTCGCAGAAATGAGTCGACAGTCTGATAAGTGGTCCTTTGCATTCAAGGGAGCCGCAGGCCTACAGTTCGTTGAAAGCCAGGAAGCCACTTCAACCTACAGGCTGGATGCCGCAGTTAACTTTTCACTCGGGAAGGATTTTACGCTCGGTGCATTCGGGAAGTACAGCAACATCGCTTCGGCGGTTGCAACTGGTTTTGAATATACTGAAATGGGAGTACGGTTACGTTGGAATCCTATTAAGAATGTATCTAAACGATTAGTTACAGGAGATTAAGTCGCCTCATTAATTCGGGGCGATTGGACCTGCTAATCGGGATCACGTCTTTCGCGATAAGAACACTATTGTCCTCGATATCAATGATCTTTTTAAAGTTGATTATGTAAGACCTGTGTACTTTCAGGAACAAGGAATCCGGTAATTTTTCCTGAATCTTCTTAAGGGTTGAATGAACTGTATAATTACTGTCTTCGGTTTTAATAAATATGTAATCCCCTTTGGCTTCAATAAGATAAATCTTTTCGAAATCGATCTTTATTAATCGCCTGTCGATGTTCACATAAAGTTCCTTTTCCTGAGATGAAGACGCATCCTCCGCTTTAGAACTTTGTCCGGTAATGTTCAAGCGTAAAGCGGCTTCCGCCTTTTGCACAGCTTTGAGAAATCGCGGTAGGGTTAACGGTTTTACCATATAATCTACAATGCAATCGTATTCGAAGGCATCAACGGCATAATTCTTATCGGATGTTGTGAGTACTACCTTGGGCGGGTTATTAATGGTATCGATGAAGTCGAATCCAGTGAAATCCGGCATGTGGATATCCAGGAATATCAAATCAACGTCGTTCTTGTTCAGAAATTTTATTCCTTCAATCGCGTTAGGGAAAGACTCAAGGATCTCAAGATCTGGCACTTGTTCACACAAATGCTCTAATATGGCCCGAGCAGCCGCTTCATCATCAATTATAATACACTTCATAGGTTTAGTTCATTTACGAATCGCGACATCAATTGCAGAACGTCTTTAAAAGATTGTTCGAGTCTGGTCTGGCTTTTTTTTAGGTCTTCTTCATACTTGACTGCCAGATCGTATGCCCACGTCATGCCTAAAATACTAATTTTGTGCTTAAGTTTATGGACCGATTGAGCAGCAGAAAGGAAATCACCCTCCTTCAATTGGCTCTCGTAGGTGTCTATCTCCTTAGGAAGTTCGGTTTTAATAATCCGAATCAGTTCCTTTTCAAAGGCGGTTTCCCCAGCCGATAAGGCCTTGATGTAATCCAAATTGGGATGTTCCATACTAAGGTTTTGGTAATGTAAAATAGAAGGTCGTTCCTTTTGTGGGCTCACTTTCCACCCAGATAGTTCCACCATAGAGCTCAATAATCCGTTTCACGATCGAAAGTCCAATACCGGTTGAAGATTCATCATTATCGAGTCGCTGGAACATACCAAAGATTTTATCCAGGTACGCTTCTTTAATCCCAATTCCGTTGTCCCTCACACAAAACTGGTACATACCTTTTTGGATTTGGTAGTCAATTTCAACAACTCCCTTCTCCTTATCATTATACCGAATGGCATTACTCAATAAATTCTGGAATAATTGCTGCATCCGAGTCTCGTCTGCTATCACCTTTGGGAGCTTCTTTTTTATTGAGACCTCGATATGATCGGGGACATGGATCAAAGAGATAAGTTGCCGGACAATCTCATCCAAATTTACTCGGGACACTTTATCATCCTCCGAAGTAACACTGGAATACAGGAGTACATTGGAAATCAATTTTTCCATTTTTTCCAGCGTTTGCTCTATAAGCTCCAGGTAGGACAGTGATTCTTTCGAGAATTCGCCTTCATTCTCCTCCCTCAGCCAACTTGTCAAGGCGTAGAGACTCCGTAGTGGTGATTTCAGGTCATGGCTCACCACATGAGCGTATTCTTCAAGTTCTTTATTACTTTTGGCTAATTTCTTTACGAGACTCTCTTTTTGAAGTTCGAGTTCCTTGAGTTCAGTTATGTCCAAATGTATCCCGATGGATCCAATTAGTTCACCATTGATATTGTAATTTGGGGCTCCACTAATAAGCCAGTATCGCTGTTCACCATTCCCTGTGATCACCTGGATCTCGTAAGAATCAGCGGTCCCTTTAGATCGTTCGCTGTTCTTTTTCCAGATCTTTTCTTTCTCATTTTTATCAAGTAGAAGGTCACTGGCTTTTTTACCCAAGAGATCGGCTTCCGAATAGCCACTCATTTCAATGAAGCGCTGATTGACCATCTGAACAACATCATCATTGTCTACCTCCAAAAGTCCAAGATTCATATTTGCGATGATCCCGGAGTATTTCTGACGTTGCGCATCTATGCTCTTCCGATACTTTCGCTTTAATGTAATATCACGATAAGTCCAGAGATGGCCCTTATAAACTTCATCTATAAAAATTGGGATGTAATCCCGTTCCAGAATTCGACCTTCATCCATTACCAATTCTTCACCCAGAACGGTTTTTCGATTTGCCAGTAGCTCATCGATACTAAGAACAAAAGATTTTGGATCCTTGAATAAATGTTTGCTCTGCTCTGCTGCGTTTTCACAGTTCTGCCCAATAAGGGCTTCTGGAGGAGCCGGTATTTTGAATAGATCGCAAAACTGTTGATTGGTAAGGGCAATATTTCGATTTTCGTCCTCAAGCAAAACCCCACTATCCAGGTTGGCGATAAGTTTAGATAGTCGGGACTCCGATTCCATCAATTTTTCATGTTCCCGGCGAGCTAAGGTAATATCGCGAACAATTCCCTGGGCACCTATGGGTTTGTCCGCCTTATCGAAGATCATACTTGCGTTTATATGCACCAATTTGATGTGCCCTGATACAGTTTTTATTCGAATCTCTGCGTCAGTGATCGATCCATCCTGGACCAGGACTGCGAAGTAATGTGATACTTTTTCAGCATCCTCAGGATGCACCATAGAATTAAGATTCAAAGGTTCTTGTACAAGTGAATGTTCCAGCAATTCTTCAGCCGGGTTGTTCATCTTGAGTACATTACCCTCGAGGTCCATAACTACATAGGCATCTACAATATTCTCGAATACCCCCTGTAGTTCGGATGTTTGGCGCGAAACAAGCTGCTCAAGCTTGTCGTTTGCTACCTTTAATTCGGTAGTGCGCTGAAATAGTTCTGCCGATTTAGACTCGAGTATTCGTTCAGCTTGTTTCCTAGCAGCACGTTCCCGTTCTACCGATCGCTTGAGTATTTCGATTTCATTGGACTGCATGGCTTAGAATAGAATATCGAACTTCAGTTCCCTCTTCGTTCAATTTCTGCATTTCGATATTGTAGGTTGTGTTGAAATGGGCAAATGTTTCCTGCATAAGACCGAGGCCAAGGCTATACAAGGCTCTGCTGGACTTATACAGTAAAACAAGTTTGTCTTCCGTGCGTTCGAGAACCTCGAATGTAGGAAGTTCCGCATCAGGGTAGATCTTCCGAACTTCGATATGAATATGATTCTCTATGGAGGCGAGGAGATCCAATGGGTTCTTATAGCTTTCTATAAGTTCTGGATAACTTTTCCGGAGTGCACTAAATAAATGTTCTCCGTACACAAGAAGAAGGTCGTCCGGAGCGATATCCGTATTGTTGCTAAGATGTGTTACTAACTGAAGCATTTCACCGAAATCGTAAGTGCCAACCGATGTGTATACTCCTCCGGATTCAAGCTCCGATTGCGAAATAATTTTATCTACCATTTCGATCCCAAATTTGGTCTCTACCAGGTCCAGGAACTCTGTAAATATTATACCCTTCATTTAGTTACTTATTAATTCATTAACGCTCCAGTACTGCAAGGTACAATCTATTTTTTTTAAATAATCTTCATATTTCAGAGGTTTCAAAATATAGCCCGCTATCCCAACCTCATAACAAGCCAATAAATCGGTCCGGTTCTCTGAAGTTGTAAGAATTACAGTTGGAATATAACGTAATTTGGCGTCTTCCTTTAAGATTTTGAGGAATTCAATCCCGTTGATTTTTGGCATATTTAGATCGAGTAAAATGATATCGGGCAGAACATTCCCCGAGGTTAGTTGCTGTAACGCATCTTCCCCATTTTTGGCTTCAACCACTTTATGAGTATGTCCCAGTTGCTTAATGCTTCGCTTCAACTTCATAACCTCGATCTGGTCATCTTCGATCAATAATACTGTTAACGATTTTAGTTTCAAAATTGGCTTGTTTTATTTACAAAAATGCCATTATTTTTACGGAATAACGATTACCAAGAGCTGCCCGACGCTTTTCTTTCGATTAATAGCACTTATGTGTAGACGAATGGAAGTTTTAGTTCGGCAAATAGTAAAGAATACCACAGCGCATATTGCAATCTACAAAAATGAATATGATAGTATCCCCTAAAAAGATATCACTAGATATTGTATTCCCAACTTTATCTTTTGACAGAGTCGTAGCGCCCAACATGAGTATTTCGGGAGGTTTCTTCGAAGATGACCCCGACCATGAAGATCTTGAAAAAGCATCAAAACGTCTCGAACTATTTCAGAAAGAAAACCACGGAGCACTACTAGCCAATGGTTATCTGGAACAACGTGCCTTCTACAACACCCCTGCATTCGAACGCACGGTCAATGGAACCACCGAATACCGGAACATTCACCTGGGTACAGACTTCTGGATCCCGGCAGGAACACCAGTTCATGCACCTTTCGATGGAAAAGTGGTTATTTCACATAACAACGATATTCACAAGGACTACGGTCCGACTCTGGTACTGAAACACGAGCTGGATTTGGGCGCGTTCTATACGCTTTACGGGCATTTGAGTGGTTCCTCCCTGTCACTTTCACCTGCAAATAGCGAAGTGAAGAAAGGAGAGCAGATCGGCTTTATTGGTGATGAAAATGAAAACGGACATTGGGTGCCGCATCTGCATTTTCAGTTGATCACGGACCTTCTGGGGAATACCGAGAATTTTAATGGGGTTGCTTTTCCTTCGGAATTGGACAGATGGACGAAATTATGTCCGAATCCCGACCTGATTTTCGAAGAATACTTACCCTCGGCTAAGGAACTATGATTCCAGCCTTCGTTTGATCCCTTCAGCAAAAGGAACAGCGGCAGGCGGGTGATTCCTGATCCACAATTCGGGTTCGATGATCTCTAGCTCCGAAAGCAAATGATTCCCCGCCTCATCCCAAACGATATCTGCTCGCCCATAGGCAGGTAATTCGTCGCATGCGGCAAAGACCGAATTGGCAAATTCTATTTCCGACTTAGTTGGGGTATAGGGATGCACTGTACCGCCAAAATCGTCCTGCACCCTGAAGTCGCCTGGCTTGGCCTTCTTTAGAATGGCATGTGTATACTCACCGTTGAAAACCATCAAAGAAGCCTCTCCCCTGTCTGGAATAGTTGAGATAAAAGGTTGTACAAGCATATCTCTTTCGGAAACCAGTTTTTTGAACAGTGTTTCCCTGGTAGGAATCTCTTCTTTGGTGATCTTGTAGGTATGAAAGGCGGCTCCCGAGACTGCCGGTTTGATCACGATGTGTTTCCAACCGGTTTCCGCACAAACGTTTACCAGCGACCGATAGGAGCCTGAATCTACAAACACAGTGGGTACAATATCGATCCCATTACCCTTCAAGTCTCTTAAATAATGCTTGTCTATATTCCATTCTACAAGGTTTAAGGAATTGATCAGCTTTGTTTTTGAATTTACTTTCACAAGCCACTCCCTGAACTCATCGATACGCTCAAAATAGTCCCACACCGTTCTGAACACCACGGCCCTCGTCTGCGACCAGTTGTAATCGGGGTTGTCCCAATAGGTTCGCTCTACAGTTAGACCGCATTGTTCAAGAGCGTCTTTCAGGAGGTTAGACTCATCCAGGATATTCCGGATGTAAGGTGTAATTTTCTTCGGAAGATAATAGCGCCTATCGGTAAGAATGGTTACATCCGTCATGGTGAAGGAAAATTAAACACGAATGTAATGCGCTTTTACGAATTTGGAAACATTGGAACTAAGATTTCAGGTCTTTGATCTTTATTTCAAAATATGCCCTGTGCAATGCTTCTTTCTGTTTAGCAATAAGGTGATGAATGCAACAGGGATTAATATCATCACAATTTTCCAGGTTCAGGGCACATTGTTTTAACCTGTCCTTACCTTCCACTTCAACAATTACATTCAAAATCGAATGTTCCATCTGTTCATCGGTGATGTAAAACCCCCCTCCAGGACCTTTGGTAGAGGATATCAGGTTCTTAGAAGACAACTGCTGAAGCAACTTGGATAAAAAGGGTTTTGGCACGTCAATTTCACCTGCAATATCCTTTACAGACTGCTTGGATGAGCCGGACGCATTATTGACTAAGTATCGCACCGCTTTAACGGCATATTTGGACGAATTAGCTAACATTCCTTAAATGATATTCAGAGGAAACAAATATAGATAATTATAAAAAGATAAAATTATCTTTTTATATGATAATTGTCATTTTTTCTCAGCCTCCCAGGGAATACTTTTGAGCTTTAAAATCAAACACAATCTAATATGAAACTACCTATTAAACTACTGTTACTCTTTTTTGCAGCCTTACTACTTAGTTGTGGGGGCAAGGAAGAAAAAAAAGACGATAAAATTAAGTTAAGCAGCACTAAGAAGGAGGTGCAAAAAGAACCCGAGAAGTCCGGTTCGGCCTCCGACGAAGTACCGGCTTCGGAGCGAATCACACTGGACAATAAAGGTGTAGGAGAGGTTAAGGACCTCCCTCTAGATCCGGAAATCAACCAGGAAATGGCAGCACGAGGTGCAGAAATATTTAAAACTAACTGTACCGCCTGCCATAAAACTGACAAGCGCTTTATTGGTCCTTCTCCCAAGGGTATCATGGAACGAAGAAGTCCGGAATGGATCATGAACATGATACTAGACCCACAGTTAATGGTAGAACAGGATCGCTGCGCCAAAGACCTTCTTGTAGAATTCAATGGGGCGGCTATGGCGAATCAGAGCATGACATTTGAACAGGCCAGAGACATACTAGAATATTTCAGAACCTTATAGCAAAATATATTATGAAAACAACTAATCTTAACATTGCACTAGGTGCTTGTTTTGCTCTATTATTATTTTTCGGATGTCAGAACGAGACCAAAAAAGATTCTACTGAGACAAATACAACCACAACTTCGGAAATTAAAGAGCAAGGACAGGCCTTTATCGAGGACGATGAGTCGGTGCCTAATGTATTACAAATTGCCATTGGTTCGCCAGATCATACCACCCTGGTTGCGGCTGTACAGGCTGCTGACCTTGAGAATGCTTTGGTGAATGCAGGACCATTAATGGTTTTTGCTCCTACCAATGCAGCTTTCGATGCCCTTCCAGAGGGCACAGTTGAAAACCTTTTGAAACCTGAAAATAAAGAGACACTAGCTAAGATCCTAAAGCATCACGTAACTCCCGGTAATTATTCAAAGGATTTTCTCAAAAAGTTCAAAAAACTTGGTCAGGCAAGTGACCTGAATACCACCGTTGAAGTTAAAGATGGTGACGTATATGTAGGAGGAGCAAAAATTGTAGCAAGCGTACCTGCCGGTAATGGTATAGTGCATGTCGTTGATGCAGTGATCTTGCCACCGTCTAATTAACACTAATCAAAAAATATCACAATGAAGAAAATTAAATATTTATTTGGCAGCCTAGTGGCTCTTGCCGTAATGCTGGCAGGGTGTAATCAGGGCACTAATTCAGGTAATGGAGCATTGTCTTCCAGTGCAGCAGAAAAAGTATATGTTGCTCCGGGAGAACAAGATGAATTCTACGCCTTCCTATCCGGAGGGTACAGTGGAAACCTTACTGTTTACGGATTACCATCCGGAAGAATGTTCAAGGAAATTCCGGTATTCTCACAATTCCCTACGTCTGGGTACGGATATTCAGAAGAAACCAAACCAATGTTGAATACCTCTCACGGATTTATCCCCTGGGATGACCTTCACCACCCTGACATTTCACAAACAAACGGTGAACTTGATGGTCGTTGGATCTTCGTAAACGGGAACAATACTCCCAGGATCGCACGCGTAAGCCTGAAAACATTCGAAACCGAAGAGATCATTGAGATCCCTAACAGTGCCGGTAATCACAGTTCTGCTTTTATTACAGAGAATACAGAATATGTGATAGCGGGAACGCGTTTTTCTGTTCCTGTTCCACAAAGGGACATGTCGATTAAAGAATACAAAGGGAACTTCAAAGGTGCATTGAGCTTTATAAGCGTAGATCCTGAAAATGGTCGGATGGACCTGAAATTTCAAGTGATGATGCCAGGTTTCAATTATGACCTGTCCCACCCCGGAAGAGGAGAATCTCACGGGTGGCATTTTTTCAGTACTTATAATACGGAGGAGGCTAATTCACTTATGGAAGTGAATTCGTCGCAAAACGACAAGGATTTTATCGCGGCAATTAACTGGAAAAAGATAGAAGAGTATGTGAATAACGGTGGTGGCACCAAGATGGCCACAAACTATGCTCACAATGTGTATGATGAGCATACTCATACCGGAACTTCCACTATGAAAAATGAAGTTTTAACGGTGGATCCTACAAAAGTTCCTGATGCCGTTTTCTTCCTTCCAACTCCGAAATCCCCTCACGGATGTGATGTTGACCCATCCGGTGAATATATAATCGGAGCCGGTAAACTCTCAGCAGATCTTACGATCCACTCCTTTACCAAAATGCTGGACGCCATAGCAAACAAGAAGTTTGACGGTGAAGCCTACGGTATTCCTATTCTCCAATACGAGGATGTGATGGCGGGTGTAGTTAAAAGTGGCGGATTAGGCCCATTGCATACCGAATTTGACGGCAAGGGCAACGCTTACACTACATTCTTCATCTCTTCTGAAGTTGTAAAATGGGAATTGGGAACCTGGGAAGTCATCGATAGGAAACCAACGTATTACTCTGTTGGACACTTGATGATTCCTGGAGGTAACTCTCGTAAGCCATTTGGTAAATATGTTGTTGCCATGAATAAGATCACAAAGGACCGTTATCTGCCAACTGGACCGGAAATGGAACACTCAGCGCAGATATATGACATCTCGGGCGATAAAATGCAATTGATCTATGATTTCCCAACCCATGGTGAACCTCATTATGCAGCAGGATGTCCGGCGGAGTTGTTGGCCTCCAATTCACAGAAGATCTATCGTCTGGATGAAAACAAACACCCGTATGCGGTTACAAATCCATCGGAAGCAAGAGTAGAACGTGACGGAAACGTGGTACATATTTATATGAGCACCATCAGAAGCCACTTTACTCCAGACAATATCGAAGGAATTAAAGTCGGTGACAAAGTGTACTTCCATATAACTAACCACGAACAGGATTTCGATGTTCCTCACGGATTCTCGATGATTGGTCAGAACACATCAGAAATACTTATTATGCCAGGGCAAACTAAAACATCACTTTGGGAACCAAAGAAAGTTGGAGTTTGGCCATTCTATTGTACCGATTTCTGTTCCGCACTACACCAGGAAATGCAAGGGTATGTGCGGGTATCACCAGCATCTAGCAATATCGAACTTTCATGGTCGCTAGGTGAAGATTAGATTGTTTTTGATATGGAAATATCTATTGATTAGTGATTAATACCATATTTCCAAGAAGGCGGAAGTGACATTACTTCCGCCTTCTCTCTCAAAAAATTACTATCGCTAAGCACAAAATCGCTCATATCCTTAATTAAATTTCGATGAAAAAAGCTAGTATTATTATGATAGCTGGTCCGCTGATGTTGTTGGGTTTGTATGTATTCCCATTATGGACCATCATGTTGGGTGCACCTCAGTATCCTGATCCACTGGGCATGAACATTCATATCAATGGTATAAGGGGAGTCAACGAATTCGACATTCAGAATATCGATGGTCTGAACCACTATATCGGGATGAAGACCCTACCGAAACCGGAAGAAATGTGGGAGTTTAGCACTTTTCCAATTGTCATAGGCATAATGATAGGCCTGGGAGTATTAATCGGAGTGCTTGGGTATCTTAAAAAAGTTAATTACAAATGGTTCCTGGGTTGGTTCATTGTGATGTCCATTTTAGGTGTTTTAGGTATGTACGATTTTAATGCCTGGATGGTGGATTACGGTACTAATTTGGACCCAAATGCTATAATGAAACTTGCAAATCCGGACGGAACCCCAATGACTTACAAACCACCTTTGTTCGGACATACCAAAATGTTGAATTTCGATGTAACCTCCTTACCTTCTACCGGCGGATGGATGATGTTTACTGGAATGATGCTAACTGTGGTTGCTTATGTAATTGGTTGGAAAAACCATAAAGCAGTCGCCAGAAAACCAAGAGAAGTTCAAACATCATGAAAAAAATATTGATTATACCACTATGTGCTTTCCTCCTTTCCTGCACGTTAGGATCATCAAAAATCGTCTATGGTGAACAGTCCTGTCATTTTTGTAGAATGACCATAGTAGACAAACAGCATGCAGCTCAATTTGTAAACGATAAAGGCAAGACCTACAATTTCGACGCTGCCGAATGCTTGGTCAATTATCTCAATGGTGTAGACGAAGAGAGTATCGGGATGCTGCTGGTTACCGACTACAATGAACCTGAAAGCCTGATCGATGCAACTTCGGCCACTTTTATAATTTCTGAAGACATGCCCAGTCCGATGGGAGCAAATTTGTCGGCCACTTCAAACAAAGAGGAAGCAGATGGCCTACTTCAGAATAAAACCGGCGAGTTATATACCTGGGATGAATTATTAGTATACTTCAAAGAAATGTAATATGTACTCAATAGATACTAGAATAAAAGATAGCACTTTTGAAGGTCTCAAAGTTCAAAAACTATGGACAAACAACACTGCCGAGACCTTGTTGATCGCCATGGATGAGGGAGTTGACTTTCCTGAGCATACTTCTCCTCGTGATGCACTTCTGATTGTACTAGAAGGCACATTCGAGTTTAAAATTCAGAAGAAAAATATCATACTCACAACAGGTGATGCCTTCACTTTTCCCGCGGAAGAGCCTCATGAAGTGCATGCTCATAGCCCATCTAAATTCCTAATTATTCGCTAGTTATTTCTCGAAACTCAGGACAGTCTGTGAATATTAATTATTTGTCGTAACATTGATTAAGGAACCCTCGTTTTGAATTGGATCTTCGTATATATCTGCATATTTTTTATTGTCCCACACACAGGCATGCTTCAAGCCGAAACTATTCGTGTTTGCAAGAAATGTGAGGCTTCAACGATCAAGGAAGGGATTCTCAAGGCAGCTCCCTACGACACCGTCCTGGTTCAGAAAGGAACCTATAAAGAAGTAGATATCCGCATAGACAAGCCGCTTGTACTAAAAGGTGAGAATTATCCCTTGATCGATGGTGAGTTCAAGGGTGAGATTATCACCATCGTTTCGGATGACGTTACCATTGATGGGCTGTTCATTATCAATGTTGGCACCAGCTATACTAAAGATTACGCAGCGGTCCGAGTGACCAGGAGTGAGAACTTTCTGCTTCAGAATTTGGTGCTTGAGAAGTTATTCTTCGGAATATACCTGGAGAAATCCAACAATGGCAGAATCTACCACAACAATATTTTAGGCGACGCCGAAGAGGAATACAATTCGGGTAATGGCATCCAATTATGGTATAGCAACAACATCGAGATAGAACACAACACTATCTCTCGTGTTCGGGACGGCATATACCTGGAATTTGCAAATAACTGTACCATTCGGAATAACAAAAGCGTAAACAACATCAGGTACGGCCTCCATTTTATGTTCTCAAACAACGATGTTTACTCTAATAACACTTTTGAGAACAATGGCGCCGGGGTGGCGGTGATGTTTTCGAAGGAGATCACCATGCACAACAACGTGTTCCAGGACAACTGGGGTACGGCTTCCTATGGTATGTTGTTGAAAGAGATCAACGATTCCGAGATCATTGGAAATACCTTCAAAGATAACACGGTAGGCATCAATATCGAAGGTTCGAATCGGGTTACCTATAAAGGAAATGATTTCATAGGGAATGGATGGGCCATAAAATCACGTGGTGCTTGCTATACCAATCTTTTCCTGGAAAATAATTTTCTTTTCAACTCCTTCGACCTCTCCTACAACAGCAGGCTGAACGACAATAAATTCGAGAACAATTACTGGAGCAATTACGCGGGCTATGACCTGGACAAGGATGGGATCGGCGACATTCCCTACCGGCCTGTGAAATTGTTTTCCTATGTCGTGAACAACACTCCCGAGGCTATAATCCTATTACGGAGTTTGTTTGTGGATATCATTGATTTTTCTGAAAAAGTTTCTCCTGTTTTTACACCGGATAACCTGGTAGACCAATTCCCTAAGATGAAACCATTCGCACATGATAGAAATTAGCCAGCTATATAAGAAGTTCGGGAAGAACGAGGTGCTCAAAGGTGTAGATCTGGAAATTCAAGAGGGAAAGATCGTGGCCGTACTCGGACCAAACGGATCCGGGAAAACTACAATCATTAAAAGTATCCTTGGAATGGTTGTGCCTAACAATGGGGACATCAAACTGAACGGCGAATCGATACTGAAAAAATGGAGATACAGGGATTCCATCGACTATCTGCCCCAGATCGCTAACTTCCCTCACAATCTTACGGTAAAGGAACTGATAGGTATGATCAAGGACCTTCGGAAGCAAAAAAAGGCCGAAGATACACCGCTCATCAAACTCTTTAAACTGGAACCCTTCTTAAACAAGAAGTTAGGAACCCTTTCAGGTGGAACAAAGCAGAAAGTAAACATCCTTTTAACCTTTATGTTCAACAGTCCGTTGATCATCCTGGATGAGCCTACTTCCGGTCTCGATCCTATTTCGCTTCTGCGGTTAAAGGAGTTGATAAATTCAGAAAAGAAAAAAGGAAAAACCATAGTTATCACCTCCCACATTATGAGTTTTGTGGAGGAGGTGGCGGAGGAGATCGTGTTTCTACTGGAAGGAAAGATCTATTTCAATGGGACTATTTCAGAATTAAAAAAGAAGACGGAACAACCCGATTTCGAACACGCCATCGCGTCCATCCTAACACAATCCTATGCTTAAGATACTTAAATACAGCTTTTACGATCTCATGCGTAGCCGCTGGAGCTATGTATACTTCGTCTTCTATCTGTTGTTAGGGTTCGTGCTGTTATTTCTGAACAATAACGTCTCCAAAGCTGTTATTACCCTCATGAACGTAATCATCATTCTAACCCCCCTCATAGGTACGATCTTCGGGGTGATGTATTACTACAATTCGAAAGAGTTTACCGGGTTATTGCTGGCACAGCCGATTAAGCGGTCTACTATTTTCTTAGGACAGTATTTTGGAGTGGCCCTCTCGTTGTCTATGAGCCTTGTTGTAGGGCTTGGAATTCCTTTTATAGCGTATGGAATTTTTATGTCGGATGCCATCTGGGATTTCGGTTTGCTGTTAGTAACAGGTGCTTTCCTCACCTTCATATTTACCGCCTTATCCTTCAATATCGCCTTACGTAACGAGAACAGGATCAAAGGATTTGGTTATGCTATTTTGCTTTGGCTATTTATGGCTGTGATCTACGATGGGATCTTCCTGATGTCACTGATGATCTTCGAAGACTATCCCTTGGACACTTTTTCTCTCTCGGCAACCATGTTCAACCCTATCGACCTGTCCCGGGTGTTGATATTACTAAAACTAGACATTTCAGCCTTGATGGGATACACAGGCGCCATATTTCAAAAATTCTTCGGAACCAACTTCGGAATGTTCCTGTCTATCGGTGTCCTTGCCTTATGGGTGCTTATCCCGGTTTGGTTCATAAGAAGAGTTGCACGTAGAAAGGACTTCTAGGAGGTTGGTATTTGAAATAGTATATTTATTCTGAAAATATCACTTCATGAAAAAATATCTATTCGTACTATTCGCACTTTTCACAATTACTATCCATGCCCAGTCACCGGACGAAGCGGCCATCCTCGAGGTGATGAAACAGCAGGAAGAAGCCTGGAACAATTTCGACCTGGAAGCATTTATGGAAGGTTACTGGAAGAGTGATTCTTTAAAATTCTTCGGAAAGAGTGGTGTGACCCACGGCTGGGAGCAAACCCTGGAACGGTACAAAAAAGGATACCCGGATAAAAGTAATACCGGAACACTCAATTTCAAGATCGAGGAGATCTCCCCAATCGAAACGAAAAGTTACTACGTTATGGGAAGATACTATCTTACCCGTGACGCAGGCGATGCCGAGGGAATCTTTATGATCATCTTCCGAAAGATCGATGGGGAGTGGAAAATTATTTCGGACACTTCTTGTGGGTAGGAGTTGAAAGTTTAAAGTCAGAAGTTAGAAGTTAGAAGTTAGAAGTCCCAAATAAACAAATCCATGAATAAACGAACCAACAGGTCTATTGATATTTGGAGATTGAAAGTTGAGATTTATTTGTGATTTGTATTTTGAGTTTTGAAGTTTGAGATTATAGGTTCTTTAATTCTTCCTTCAATTTTTTAGTAAGCCCGGCAACCACCAGCTCATAGGAATGATCAATTAGTTCGTAGATCAGGTTCCTCGGCACATTACTTGCTATCTCCACAGTATTCCAGTGCAGTTTACTCATATGAAACGCTCCGAAGATGAGGCCGTCGTATTCTTCACGCAAACTGGCAGACCGTTCCGGGTCGCATTTGAGGTTTACTTGAGGCGGAACACGCTCCAGGCCTGTGAGTGCGAACATCTTTCCCATGACCTTAAAGACAAGGGTGTGCTCATCAAAAGGAAAGGACTCTGTAACTCCTTTTTTGGCAAGGCAATAATCTCGGAATTCTTCTAAATGCATCTACTTCACTTTATAAGCAAGAGCCGGTTTATCATTGAAGTATATTAATAAATTCCGCAGTCCCAGTTCGAACGGAACTGTAAAACGAAGTATTCCGTTGTCGTTCTCCGAATCTATCTTCACTTTTTCCTTTCCGAAGGAATAAGCAACTTCTACTGGCTCATTCCAACGAATCCCGAAGTCGATCTGCCCAAGACTATTTTCAGTGCTGATAATACCCGAAAGTGGCATTTCGATATCGTCCTGTGACATTCCTTTCTGAATAATGAGCGGCCAGTTTGCATAGACCTCCCTCGGTACCATGGACCCCAGGAAGGTATCTTCCTGCAATTCGGGATAGTGGGTATTTATGAATAATTCCGGTGCTGTTTTAAAATAGAAATAGCTGGGTTCTTTTATGAATTTCCCCTGGTATTTACCGGCACCCCAGGTAGGATCGAACAAATACCCCTGTCCATCTATCACTGCCACATTCCACATGTGAATCTTTTTGAAAGGGCGTCCAATATCATTGAAATGGGTCTTAATATCACCTCGTACGAGATAATTACTGATCCCCTGCATACTACAGAGTTTTTCGAACAGCATTGCATACCCCTCGCAAACGGCTACTCCTTCACTCAGGGTGCGTTTGATAGTTTGCTCACGTACTTTTTCCTCTTTGGAATTCCGCTCGCGGTAATTCTTGAAATTGTAGTTGAATTTCTTGTACTCGTCCGGATCGTAAGCTACATTCTTAATGATCCAGGTGTAGATCCCCCGTACCTTCTCATCGTCGGTTGCAAAATCACGTGTGATCATGGCCGATAGATCTTCGATGTCCTCGAAGGACTCAGGGTATAATTCGATGGTGGCATCCACACGAGAATAATCCTGAGCATAGGTAATTAAACCGATCAGCAAGCAAAGGAAGAGGCTAAGTCGTTTCATTGGAACCTGATAGTAAATTTGGGTCATTTTGACCCAATAATAAGTCAGAATAATCTAATTTCCAATTAATTGTCTCTACAAGTTTCTCAATTAGCTGAATGGTTTCCATAGCCTGTTTGGACGCTTCCTCGAGTAATCCGCTCCCCGGAACCTTCTCAATAATGTGGTTTTTTGCTTCTTTGTTGATCTCGGTAAGATCGGATGCCGTAAAGGGATTAGCCCAACCGTCTTTTTTATCGTAATACTTGAAATCCGTTTCTACGGTAAGCAGTTTTGGTTGTGGGAAATTACTCAGTTTGATGGTTTTTGTTTGAACATCCGACTCCATCTTTAACTGGCTCAGATCAAAACCCACATAGGCTTTCGCCTCTATTACCACCAGGGCTTTCTTCTTTCCAAGCAGCAGGTTAACCCATTTGCTCTTCAGGTTCTCATAGTGATAGATTTCGGAGAAATCACCTTCAACCGTAACCAGTTTGAAAACTGTTCGGATCCGTTCCATAAGAACAACCGATTGTGCATTTGAGCGTTTCTTGCGTCTCCCGGCATTATACCGAACAAACACGAAGTAGGCCAGAATGGCTCCTATGGCTAGTCCTAAAAAAAGGTATTCCATAAATTTTATCGTTAGATGGACATGATCTTGTACAATACTGGCCTACTGGGTGTGGCATCGTTCACGAACGGGGCCGTTTGAATATTTAACAAATAGGTGCCGTCGTTGATACGATTGGACACATAGATGAATTCCGTTATGGTTGCATTCATCCTGGGCGCTTCCGGATAATTCCAAAAAGCTTTGTGTGCTTTTAACTTTCCATCGTCTTTCTCCTTGTCCACCGAGGGCAAATCAATCAATAAGTGTTCCACTCCTATTTTTCGAATGAAGTTTGCTGCGCCTTCTTCGAGATAAGGCCAGTTGGTATTAGAATACTTCCGGGAACGTTTGGAAGAAGTATTCGGCAGGGTCCGGATCACCAATGCATCCGGAGAATCACCGCTTAGAATACTCGAGAGTTGTTTACGTGAGATCACCATATCCGTTCCTTTCAGTTCAGGGGCCACGGTGATCACTCTCGCTATTGCAAAATATTGCTTCAGCGCTTTCTGAACCGAATAGAACTCTTCGGTGATGTGTCCTACGCATTCGGTATGGGTTCCATGTGCATGTGGATTGAATTTGATGTTGTTGAAATTCACCGATGCTCCCTTGGCTACGCTTCCCGTCCAGTCTTCCTGCTCTACCGCCTCGATCACTGGTTTTTCCAGGTACCAGGCAACAGGATTTTTCGAAGTTCCGCTTAATGGAATAGAAATATCCAGCGGTTTGGACAGGTCCACTCTGTAGGTGATGTTGTTATGTACCAATGACGCTATCATGCTCAGCTTCTACTTTCCTGAATAATCAAGATTCTAAATTTACTAAGAATAAATCAGCCGCAATTCCATCCGTAAGGAATTTTCCTTTTTTGGTGACTTTTAAAATTTCCCCATCAGAAAACAAGAGGTGACTTTCCAGATGTGGCTGTGCCTGTTCCCCGAGATATTTAAAATACGGTTTACCGAAGGAAGCTTCCACCTCTTTCCATACAACTCCGGTTGCGGTTCGCAGGCGTGTCATTATATATTCGTTGTACTTGTCCCTTTTGGACAAACGCTCGGTTTCTACTGCCAATGAACCTTCTGTGATCGCCTTGATATATTTAGTGTTGTTGGCAATATTCCACTTTCGCACATCTCCATCGTAGCTATGAGCCGAAGGGCCAATTCCCAGGTAGGGCTTTCCGTGCCAATAGGCCATA
Organism: Aureitalea sp. L0-47; assembly: GCF_026126405.1. GTDB lineage: Bacteria > Bacteroidota > Bacteroidia > Flavobacteriales > Flavobacteriaceae > Pukyongia. Next base: position 436,740 of record NZ_JAFMTQ010000001.1, on the reverse strand, counting down.
TTGTTCCTGGAGAAGTAACCCGGTTTCCCAAAATTGGAAAATTCATAGTTCTCATATCCGTGGGTCTCCAGGGTTTCCACTAAAAGTTGGTGGTGCGACTGGGCAAGCTCATCGCTTACCGGAGGAACCAGACCTTTCTCAATGAATTTCTTCAGGGCTGTTCGGGGTTCCACGGTAAGGGCATAGCAACTGAGGTGGGGCACATCGAATTCCAGGGCTTTGTCGAGATTCTCATTCCATCGTTCTTCACTCATCTCCGGGATACCGTAGATAAGATCGATACTGTAATTATCGAAATGTTTTTTTACTTCGGAAATACATGCAGTGGCTTCTTTCGCATTGTGTGCGCGATTCATGAGTTTGAGATCCTGTTCAAAGAACGACTGTATTCCTATGCTCAGTCGGTTTACGGGTGAACTTGCAATTTCACGAATTCGCTCAATCGACAGATCGTCCGGGTTGGCTTCCAAAGTGACTTCAGGAGAATCGATAACCTTGAAATATTTATAGATAGAGTCGAAGATCTGCTGAATCTCTTCAGAAGTAAGTAAACTGGGAGTACCACCCCCGAAATAGATGGTTTCAATAGGGCCTTCAAGCTCGTCCTTCCGAAGGAATAGTTCTTTGCAAATGGCTTCTATCATATCGGCACGCTTCTTCAGTGATGTCGAGAAATGAAAGTCACAGTAATGACAGGCCTGTTTGCAAAACGGAATGTGAATGTAAATACCCATTGTTTCGCCTTAATCCACCCTGTCTTCATTCTGTTTAACAAAGGCCGACCATCCTGTGTAGCTTTTCCCCGTTTGAATCTTTCCGGCATTGTAAAAATGGCAAACTGCAGCGGCGAGTCCGTCGGTACTATCGAGGTTCTTCGGAAGTTCCTTTAGTTCTAAAAGGCTCTGTAGCATTTTGGCTACCTGTTCCTTGGAGGCGTTTCCATTGCCAGTGATCGCCATTTTGATCTTCTTAGGGGAATATTCGGTAATTGGCACCTGTCTGGAAAGCCCTGCCGCCATGGCAACACCCTGCGCCCTGCCCAGTTTGAGCATAGACTGCACATTCTTTCCGAAAAAGGGCGCTTCAATGGCTATTTCATCCGGGTGGAAGGTATCGATTAGCTCTACTGTGCGTTCGAAGATGTGCTTAAGTCGTACATAGTGATTGTCGTATTTCGACAGCTGAAGTTCGTTCAGTTGCAGGAACTGCATCTTCTTACCTACCACTTTAATGAGACCAAAACCCATAATGGTAGTTCCGGGATCGATCCCGAGTATAATCTTTTCCGAATTCACTACTTTAGCCATAGATGAGGCCGCTTTCCAACAAATCTAAGCATTATGGGTTGATTGCCCTAAAAGTTTTGATACTTGGAGCTACCTTCTGGTTTATTTTCAATAGGCTCTCGTCCCTGGATAGAACCGCATGGGAAACTTTCAGCACTGCTCTTTCGGGACAGAATCTCACCTACATCCTACTATTCATATTAGTTGCCGGTTGCAATTGGTTACTGGAAATCACTAAATGGCGAACGATAGTAAGCCCAATTCGGAAAATCAATTTCAGGGAATCAGCCAGGCATTGTTTATCCGCTTTAAGTGCCAGCCTCTGGACTCCAAACCGCATAGGGGAATACGGGGTGAAAGCATTGTACTTTCACAAGGAAGAACGAAAGAAGGTCATGGTACTGAATTTGTTTTCCAACCTTTCCCAGATGTTCGCTACCCTCCTCTTCGGGATACCGGGTTTACTGTATTTTGTTTTTCGCTACCAAATCGATATTCCTGCATGGAAACCACTTTTAATTCTCACAATCGTACTTTTGCTGCTGGTTTTCGGTTATGCATTCAGAAAAAAACAACTTTTAATACGGGGACTTACAATACAAAAGCTATTGAAATTCATCACAAGCATTTCTCTTGAGGTAAGGTCCCGTGTGGTCCTTTTATCCTTATTTAGGTACATAGTATTTGCAAGTTTGTTTTACCTGCTACTGGTTTTCTTCGGAATAGAAATTGGATTGAGCCAATCGATTCCTCTAATCACTGCGATGTATCTTATAGCTTCGGTCCTGCCATCTTTTTTCTTTACTGAAGTAGCTATTAAAGGCGGGGTGGCACTTTGGTTGTTTTCGATGGCCGGATACAACGAGATCCCGGTGCTCTGCACCGTGACTGCCATGTGGCTGCTAAATTTTGTGTTCCCGGCGGTTTTGGGCAGCTTCTATGTTGGACAATTCAAACTGGCATCAACATGATAGTCGCAGGAATATTTTTGTTATTGGTTTATTCCGCAATTCTCTTATGGCATCGTTTGGGGGATTATAAAGTGAAAACCCTCTTTTACCGAAATGCGGAATACACCGTACAATTTTCAATTGTAGTAGCCTTTAGGAACGAGGAAAACAATTTACCAATCTTACTCCAGTCACTTTTGAACCTTGATTATCCATCGGACCGATTCGAATTGTTGCTCGTTGACGATGATTCTACAGACAATTCCAGGCAGATAATTAAACAAACTCTTCAAAAGAAAGATATTAACTGGCAAATAATTACACCTGAGCGAATAAGTAATTCACCTAAAAAGGACGCAGTCACAACCGGAGTGAAACAGGCTAAATTCGACTGGATTGTAACTACGGATGCCGATTGCAAGGTCCCAGTGAACTGGTTGGTTGGGTTCAGCCATAAAGTAAGCACAGTACAACCGCTGATGATCTGCGGACAGGTATTTGTTGAAGAAAGCAAGGATTTTTTCTCTGAATACCAGAAATTCGAAATGCTGGCGTTACAGGGAATAACCAAAGGTAGTTTTGGTTGGAATCGTCCTATGCTCTGTAACGGTGCCAACTTTGCCTATTCCAGGGATGCATTCTTAGAGGTAAACGGTTTTGAAGGCAACAATAACATGGCCAGTGGCGATGATGTCTTCCTGATGCAAAAATTCCGGGAGTCTTTTAATGGGCAGGTCTTTTTTCTGAAAGACCCCGAACATACGGTTATTACCACTCCAGTAAAGGGTTTCGGAAATATGCTCGCCCAGCGTATTCGATGGGCTGCCAAAACTACCAAGATGAAAGGCAAGCAAATTAAATGGACGGGCTTGTTCATTCTTTTAATGAACTTATGGTTAATCGTCGGCCTGGTATATTTCCCACTCTTTAATCGTGAATTTATACTGGAATACCTTTTATTTTGGTTTATTAAACTGGTTTTTGACGATTGGTTTGCGACGGATAGTGCCGAAAGTCTGCGTCCGGGAATAAGCAGAAAGCGCGTATTTTTAGTTGGCCTGGTTTACCCTTTCATTTCCAGTTACATAGCAGTTAGGAGCCTGTTTGGTGGTTACCGCTGGAAAGGGCGGGATTTCAAACGCTAATTCAATATTTTTTTTACCTTTAACCGAATCAAATCTAGCCCATATGAAACGCCTACTCCTTATATTCAGCTTTGTACTGGCGAGTTGCACATTTACATTTAGTCAGCAGCAATATACCGTAGACGGTGAGTCCTATTCACTCCAGACAGAAGTGGACGGTACTATCGAACTCCTTTGGAATGTGATCGACGATGAATATCGCTATTTCATCAAAAAAGGTAATGACATAGCCGAATTGAAGAACACACGAACCGATTCGGGTTATAGCGAGGAATACAAGGATGTGCTTCGTTTGTTCACAAGGGATTCCCAGGGAGATGTGGATAAAACCAAATTGACCCTCGCCAGCCTTCGCAATTATTTCCGAAGTTATAATAAGCGAGTGGATGCTTCCTACGATGATTCCACGGAAAACATAGACCTTAAACTTAGACTTGGGCCCTTTGTAGGTGTATCGAATGCAATATTCACCCAAAATACCGAAAACGCGACCTTGTTTACCGCAGGTGCCGACCTGGAACTGGTAGACGAGGTGAAACTCAGGAGGCATTCGGTGGTGCTTAGATTTAAGCAAACCTTCGAAAACAGCGACTTCACATACAATGCCTCTCAATTCTCACTGAACTACCGGTTTAAGTTCATCAAATCGGAAACGGTGGATGTATTCGTGAATGGTAAGTTTGTTGCTTATACCTATTCCGAAAGAGATTTTGAGGTTACAACCACAGTCGATGGAATGACCACTACCTTCATCCAATCTGCTTCGGGTGGTGATCTCAACGTACCGGGAACATTTGGGATAGGTGCCGATATTCAGTTAGGCAGCGGACAATTGTTCATCACCTATAACGATATTGTTGGTGTTGGTGTGGACAGCAATGGGGAATTTCCAATAGACTTCTCGGTGGGATATAAATTCGGACTTTAATTACTGCGTCTGAATCACTATAGGCAGGCTGAATTCTGTTTTAACCGGAACCCCTTTTTTATTGGCCGGTTCAACAAGTTGAAGGGAATCGATCCGACGTATTACTTCAGATTTGAAATTCGGAAAATAGCGAGTTAGTAAACTGTCCATTTCAATTTCGGTCACACTTAATTTAGAAGTTTCGGAAACGTGTAAACGCACCCAAATCGTATCGATGAACGTAGCATCCAATCCTATAGCAGTTTCATTCTTAATACCAGACAAAGCATTTCTTATTTCATCACTAAAACATCTTTTCTGCTCCTCTTTGTCAATTAGATCAGTACAATTAGGGAACGCCGGATATTGATCAACATCGTTCCAATCTATGGTCTTTATGTCCTGTTCATAAAATGTTTCAGAAGATATCTTTTCAGTCTCAAAAAACTGGCATGATGTAAGGAGAAACAGTAAACTCAATATGGGAAGTCCTACTTTCATTCGATTCGGCTACGGTCCGAAAGTACAAATTTAACCCAAAAGGATGCATTAAAAAAGGCAGGAACCTGTGGATTCCCGCCTGTCTATTAACCACTAAAACCTACTATTCGTCCATTTCGAAGATAATAGGCAAGGCGAATTCAACGGTAACTTTCTTACCCTTGTGCTCTCCCGGGATCATTTCCGGTAATGTCTCAATAACTCGAATCGCCTCATCGATAAGTTCACTGTGCTGGGCCTTCGCCTTTACCTTGTCTATCTTGCCCGTATCTGTGATGTTGAAATGAACAATGATGCGCTGTTTCCCCGAAATTTCGGAATCTTTGGAAACTTTGGTATTAAAGTTCTGTACTACGAAATTCGCTACTTTCTGGGTAAAACATTTCTTTGATGCATCATTTGAAAGCCCTTCACAACCTGGAAAGGTAGGCACACGATCAATTGTGGCGAATGCCAGTTTCTGCTGCCCGTTGTTCTTACTGTCGAAATGCAAGTTACCAGTGTTATCCACATCCCCATAAGCCTTTGTATAAAGGGATTTCAAGGCTTTTTGCTCTTCTTCAGAAAGATCCCCTTTGGCCGCTATCGATGCTTTAAGTGCCTGAATATCGTTAATGATATCGGTGTTTGTACCCGCCACAAAATCATTGGTTTCATTGGTGGAAACTGGTTCGGTCTCCTGAGCACAGGAGGTGTATATGAGCATTCCACATATAATGGGAAGGATCATTAGGTATTTTAGTTGGAAGATTCGTTTTGAGTTTGATTTCTGTAACATGATGATTCGATTTTTGATTAATGAATGTTTAAAGAATGTATTGATGAATGAAATTGATTCGGTTTGAAAGACCTGTGACAGTATTTCCTGGTAATAAGCCTTACGCTCGTTTGCCCTCGCAACTTTTCGGTCGGCAGTGAACTCGTGCAAGGCCGATATGCGTTTCTGAAAGATGTAGACCAGGGGATTGAACCAGAATACAATGCGCAGGAGTTCGAATAGAATTAAATCGAAGGTATGGCGCTCCTCCACATGGATGCGTTCGTGAAAAAGTATATGTGTTTTTTGTTTTTCTGAAAGGTTCTCTCCTAGGTAAATGGTATTGAAGAATGTAAAAGCCGTATCGCTGCGGGGAATTATTCTTACACCGGAAACAGCATTCAACTCTGTATAAGAACTTCTTCGAATTCTTACTATTCTGAAGCATTTATAGGTGAACCATAGAGTGCTTAGCGCAGCACCAGTAATCCAAACCAGCATCCAGGGAAACTGAAACGCGGTTTCTACAATCTGTTCGGTTGCCGGGGCATTACCCACAATAACAGCAGGCAACTGAAAAGTGTATTCCATGGGAATTGCTTCCCGAAGGCTTCCGATACGGATAAATGGTAGTACCAGGCTGAGTATGGGCGTGATAAGCAAATAGACACGATTCCAGTTAAAAAAGGTCTCTTTCCGAAGAAATAGATCGTACAGCACTAAAAATAAAAGTTGGAACGCTATGGTCTGAATGATGAAATGTGTCATGATTTCTCGTCTTTATTGATCTCCTTCATTATTGCTTCCAGTTCATTAATACTGATATCATTCTTCTTCATAAAAAATGAAACCATGCTCTTAAACGATCCCTGGAAGTAGCCATCAACCAGTTTATTGATAGATTGGTTACTGTATTCCGACTTCTTCACTAACGGAAAGTAAATATGACCCCTGCCTGCCTTGCGATAATCCACAAAATTCTTGCTTTCCAGGATGCGAACTATGGTAGAAACCGTATTATAGGCCGGTTTGGGTTCCGGAAGTTCCTCTATAATGGCGGCTACATTGGCTTCGCCAAGATCCCATAGTATCTGCATGATGTCCTCTTCTGCTTTAGTGAGCTGTTTCATATTGAACGATTTACGGACTCAAATATAACTAAATATTTAGTTTAAACTAATTTATTAGTTAAAAAGTTGTAACAGAAGTGTAATTTTAACATCTAATGTATTCGTATGGATATCATATTACTTGTTGTTGGTTTACTGTTAATGCTCATCGGGATATTGGGAAGCATATTACCCGTGATCCCAGGGACACCTATTAGCTGGCTTGGGCTTATAGTACTTTACCTGGCCCCTTCCATCGAATTCGACTGGACCTTTATTATCATTACAGGGATAGTTGCTATAGGGATTTACATACTGGATTACATCATCCCGGCCATTGGAACAAAGAAGTTTGGCGGCAGCAGGGCGGGTGCCTGGGGAACTATTATCGGACTCATTGTCGGGATCATTGCTCCTATTCCCTTTGGTATCCTGATCGGGCCATTCCTGGGAGCACTCGTAGGGGAAATGGCATTTAACCAAACGGACGGCCCCAAGGCGTTAAAAGCAGCTTTCGGTTCTTTCATTGGATTCCTGGCATCCACATTCATGAAACTCTTTGCAACTCTTGTATTCCTGCTATTGTTTTGCTGGAAGGTTTGGGAATACCGAGGGGTTCTTTTCGACTTTAGCGGTTAGATAAATTATAAGGAGAACTTTTTAGAAAAAGCTCCGAGAAATATTATCCAGATTACCCCAATAGTAATGGAAAGATCAGCAAAGTTGAAGATATAATTGTTGAAACGGAACACTTCTCCCCCAACCCATGGCACCCAATCCGGCCAGTAAGTATCGATTATCGGGAAATAAAACATATCGACAACGTGCCCGTCGAAGAACGAGCTGTATCCCCCATCCTCGGGTAGAAACTCGGCTACAGTCTGGGTTGTAGATCTCGAAAAGATCACTCCGTAGATCAAACCGTCGATAATATTACCTATCGCTCCTGCCGTTATCAACGCCAGTGAGATAACAAACGAAAATCGCTTGTCATCCTTCAGAGATTTAAAGGTGTAATACAACAGTCCTGAACCTGCGAGAATACGAAATACCCCAAGGAATATCTTTCCCGCCCGGCCTCCGAATTCGAGTCCGAAAGCCATTCCATAATTCTCAGTGAATTTGATCTGCGCCCAATCCAGCCCGAACATATTGAAGCCTCCATCCAAAGGATAGGAGGTCTTTACATAAAATTTAATCGCCTGGTCGAGGATAAGAACCAAGGCAATTAAAAGGCCGATAGAAAGGGTCTTTCTTTTGTTATTCATCCACAATTTTTTGCTGCTGCAAATATAGAATCATTTTACGAATAGGGAGGTACAAAACCTTTATTGAAACCATTAATATTTCTGAAGTTAATGATGACATTTCAAATTTCCTTCGATGGTAGAATAAACATCCAGATCATGAAACATATCAAACTTCTACTGATTGCCCTTTCCACTATCCTCCTGAACAGCTGCCTTAATTTTGCCCAGGAAGGTACAGAAGACGAAGGTTACGGATACGAATATTCCGAAGAATACGATGAAATGAATAAGCAGGAAACTTCAACTATGACTAATAGCAACAACCCGATGGCTTCAAACAAGATCGAAATGAAAACGGTCATGGACAGTAAGCGAAATATACCGATGAGTCAATTACCCCTGCCCGCTTCATGGCAGATAGATAACAGCAACCCGGCTATTTTCCTAACAGGACCAAATGGTATTAGAGTTGACTATCTGAAGAATCAGACCTTTATGTGGACAGATGACCCTTATTTTCAGCAGATCTATGCCCAAAGCGGATCCCAACTTCGCAGGAGAACAACACTAAAAAATTTGTTTCCACAGGACTTTACACCTCAGCTTCAACAAAACGGGTTCAAGGTGGTTAAGCAATACAACCTCCCCGAACTGGCGCGTAAGGATGGTGAATATTCCAATCAACTTTATCAATCGATGCCTTCTCAAAAGGAGTTCGATGCCCTGGCAGTGGAACTTAACGGACCTAATAACCAGTCCCTATTAATTATTCTCCGTGGATTTAGCAGTTTTAGCCAGGGACTTATGATCTGGGGCTACCACGGCATGGTACTTCAATCGCCGACCAATGATTTCGAAAATTCGAAAAATGCTCTAATCAACGGACTTCTGAAGACCCAGCACAATCCGGCTCAGATCGCGGCCTACAACCGTGAAGAGCAGCAAAAGTCACAAGCCAGCTGGAGTTCCCACAATCGGCGTATGGCCCAGAACCAACAGAACTTCAATGCCCAGCAGGCCGCATTCAGAAACTCGAGTAATGCTGTGAATAAATCTATGATGGAAACCTGGAGGAACAATAATGCAGCATCGGATCGCGCACAAAGTCAGTATGTCAACGAGGGTATCTGGGACCAAACAACCAAGTCCAACCCAAATACCGGGCAGCAATATTACGTAGATAATGATGCGAATAACTACTGGATGAATTCAAACGGAGAATACATAAGTACGGATGATGCTTTGTACAATCCAAACCTCGACTCCAATTATAAAAACCAGGACTGGACGGAGATGGAGGATCCGGACGGTGGAGGAGGATATTAACCGCTCGTCCCGAATTTAGCCGGAATTATACCCAGGTCGTCTTCTCCTCGATCTGGGTTTTTCTTTCTCCATCAGGTAGTTTACCGTCGAACTTTCCCATATAGAAAAACCCAAGACAGCGCTCTTCGTCGTTCAGGGTAATGTGTTCCCCTAAGAACTTCATATAGGAAGGCGAGCTCCAATAGGCCCCTATACCCAAGCTGTGGGCCGTTAGCCACATATTCTGAACCGCCATGGCCGTGGCCGCGATCTCTTCCCATTCCGGTACCGACTCCTCCGGGTCTCTTTGCATGCAAATGGCGATAATACAAGCCGATTGATACGATTTGTCTATGATCTTTTTCTGCTTGAACTCCGAATACTTCGCAGTCGTCTCTTTGTATTTCTCGGCAAGAAACGCTCCCAAACGAAGTTTAGCCTCTTCTCTAAATACCTTAAAACGCCAAGGTTCTGTTCTTCGATGTGTAGGTGCCCAGTTAGCGGATTCAAGTATAGCTCGGAGTTCGACTTCGGTTATTTCTTCGGAATTGTATTGAGCTGGAAATACCGCCCTTCTTGATTTTATTATATCGATCATATAGCAACCTTTCTTTTCATTCGGGAAGTAAAAATATAACTTTTGAAGCTTGTGTAAGTTGGAAGTAGATGTTAAAATAAGTTAAATGCTCTCAAATATGATAGTAATACTATTATATTCGCGATCAAATAAGTTAATATGAAACAGTTGTTAGGAAATTTGAAGATTGCGGTACACGACAAACTGTATCTCAAGGACCCGGAGTCATCGCTCTTAGGCAAGAAGATCATCGAGCACAGCATACTCCTCATCGATGAGATCGGATTTGAAGGACTCACGTTCAAAAAACTTGGGACGGCCATTGGTTCGAACGAAAGTTCTGTGTATCGATACTTCGAAAACAAGCACAAGCTATTACTGTACTTAACGTCCTGGTATTGGGGTTGGATCGAGTATCAGCTGGTATTTGAAACCCATAGCATTGGAGATGCTTCCGAAAAGCTCGATAAAGCGATTGAGATCATTTGCAGGCCAATTGTTGAGGATTCATCCTATGCTCATATCAATGAAGTACTGTTAAACAAGATGGTGATCAATGAGTTTTCTAAGTCGTATCTCACTAAGGAAGTAGATGAGGAAAACAAGGAAGGCTATTTTTCCATTTACAAGAGATTGGTTCATCGCCTTGAGGAAATGATCCAGACGATCAATGCGGAATATAAATATCCTACGAGCCTAGCCAGCACGATCATTGAGACCTCTTTGCATCAGCAATTTTTAAAAGATCATTTCAAATCGATAACAAACTGTAACAATAAAATATCGACAGCGGATTTCTTATTGAATTTCGTTGCCAAGATCCTGAAAAAATAAATCGCTATGAACGAAAGAATGACTCCCTGGCAACGATTGATAAACATGCTTCAGCTGGATAAGAAAGATATCCTCCAGGTGTTCTATTACGCAATTTTCGCAGGTATTGTGAATCTCTCATTACCGTTGGGAATACAGGCCATCATCAACCTTATCCAGGGGGCGCAGATCAGCACTTCCTGGATCATACTGGTAATATTGGTAACTGTAGGTGTTGCATTTGGAGGAGTCCTCCAGTTAATGCAAATACGTATCATTGAAAATGTACAGCAGAAGATCTTCACCCGGTCTTCTTTTGAATTTGCATATCGATTTCCAAAAATAAAGATGAGTGAACTTAGGAATTTCTATCCGCCAGAGTTGGCCAACCGATTTTTCGATACGCTTACAGTTCAAAAAGGATTGTCCAAGATCCTGGTAGATTTTCCCGCAGCCTTGTTGCAGATCATCTTCGGATTATTGCTGCTTTCATTCTACCACCCTTTCTTTATCATCTACGGAATCCTACTCCTTCTGCTCATTTATGTGGTATTCAAATACACGGCCCGTAGAGGAATGGAGACCAGCCTGAGCGAGTCTAAAAACAAATATCGAGTGGCTCACTGGATCCAGGAAGTAGCCAGGTCTATCGTTAGCTTTAAGCTTTCAGGCAAGACCAAACTTGCGATGTCCAAGAATGACGACCTGGTTGCGGAATACCTGGAGAGCCGTGAGTCTCACTTCCGAGTGCTTCTACTGCAGTTCACCCAAATGATCGGATTTAAAGTACTTGTCACTGCCGGGCTTTTATTAATAGGTGGAATACTTGTACTGAACCAGGAAATGAATATCGGGCAATTCGTAGCGGCAGAGATTATTATCCTACTTGTGATAAGTTCAGTAGAGAAGCTGATCCTGGGCCTTGAGTCCTTATACGATATACTTACTTCGCTTGAAAAGATAGGGCAGGTAGTGGACAAGGACCTGGAGCCACAGGAAGGTGAAATGATCTTTGATTCGGATCAGGATTTCACTCTGGAACTTGATAAAGTAAACTATCACGTTGAAGGCGGAAGAAAGAAGATTCTTTCCAATATTTCGCTTGTAATCAATTCCAAATCACGAATCCTGGTAGAAGGTCACAGTGGTTCGGGCAAGTCGACGCTTCTTAGACTGATCTCGGGAATCATAGAGCCTTCCGAAGGAAACATTTATGTAAACAACATTTCCCTTAACGCGATTCAATTGAATCATTTCAGGGCGAATATTGGACAGTCACTCACCGAGGAATCTCCTTTCGAAGGAACACTGCTTGAGAATATCACTTTTGGAAATAAAGATGTTTCTAAAGATGATATTTGGTGGGCCATCGAAAACGTGGGACTGTCTGAGTTTGTAAAAAGTCAGCCAAGAGGTTTGGACACTGTGATCTATCCCGAAGGAAAACAAATTCCTTATACGGTAACAAAAAAGATCCTTCTGGCTCGTAGCATAGTAACCAAGCCGAAACTGCTCATCATGAAAGATCCGCTGGATCAATTCGACAAGTCAGAAGAACAAAGGATCATGTCGTTCCTTACTGATCCGAAACAGCCATGGGGATTAGTGGTGGTAAGTTACAATCCTGGTTGGGAGACACAGTGCAGTAGCATTTTACATCTTGAAAACGGAACTATAAAGATTTAACGAAACAGATATGCTGAATATATCACATAACAGGTTAAACCAAAAGGTAGATATCTCATCGTACAAAGCCGGTAAGAAGGTGTTTCACACGAGGCATTTCAAGTATTTCAATCGGTTTCTAAAGATCTTTGCGGGCATTACCATTATTACAATGTTCTTGCCCTGGACTCAGAATATAACTGGTAAAGGATATCTCACTACCCTCAAGCCGGACCAAAGGCCGCAAACCATTCAGTCTCCAATTCCCGGAAAGATTGAAAAATGGTATGTGCGAGAAGGAGACTTTGTAAAAAAAGGAGATACCATCCTTCATATTTCTGAGGTCAAGAACGAGTATTTCGACCCCAGGCTAATTGAACGTACAGGAATGCAAATTGAGGCTAAGGAATTATCTGTGGGCTCTTACAAGGAAAAAGTAAAGGCACTGGACGGACAGATAGCCGCTTTATCAAATGAGCGAAGACTCAAATTGGAGCAGGCCCAAAACAAATTGCTGCAAGCAAAGCTGAAGGTACAGAGCGACAGTATCGACCTGGAAGCCGCGAAGACCAATCTCAGCATTGCTGAGACGCAGTTCAACCGTACGCTAACCCTTCAGCAGGAAGGACTGAAAGCAATGACCGATGTAGAAGGCAAGCGACTCAAGCTCCAGGAAACACAGGCTAAACTCATCTCACAGGAAAACAAATTGCTGGCTAGCAAGAACGAAGTCATCAATGCCAGTGTAGAAATATCGAGGATCGGGGCTTCATACACTGAGAAGATCTCGAAAGCCAATAGTGATAAATTCACGGCTCAATCCAACCGGTTTGATGCGGAAGGCCAGGTAACAAAACTTGAGAATGCCAGGTCGAATTACGAGATCAGGAATGAGATGTACTACATTCGAGCCCCTCAAAACGGTTTTATCAATAAGGCCCTGAAGGCTGGTATTGGTGAGACGTTTAAAGAGGGCGAGCGGCTGGTAGCTATCATGCCTTCCGACTTTGAGATGGCTGTGGAAACCTACATCGATCCAATCGATATGCCTTTGATAATAGTTGGAGAAGAAGTTCGAATACAGTTCGATGGTTGGCCTGCGATCGTCTTTAGCGGATGGCCAAATGCTTCTTACGGTACCTACGGAGGTAAGGTTGTAGCAATAGAGAATTATATTTCCGACAATGGAAAGTATCGCATCCTGATTGCTCCGGATGAGGCAGATAACGAGTGGCCTGTCGACCTAAGAGTAGGTAGTGGTGCAAATACCATGGCCCTGCTCAACGATGTACCAATTTGGTTCGAGCTTTGGCGAAAACTAAATGGTTTCCCACCAGACTATTATCAACCAGAAGTGAATCCAAAAACCACTGAAGCTAAAAAATAATGAAAAAGCGATTGCTTGTATTCTTTTTTTTCACAATGTCATTCCAAGTGTGGTCTCAGGATTCCCTGATGCTGGGATTCCGGGAGTACCTCGGCTATGTTAAAAAGTACCACCCGGTTGTAAAGCAGGCAAATCTTACCATCGACATGGCCCAGGCTAATGTTATGAGAGCCAGGGGTGGTTTCGACCCTAAGGTGGAAGTAGATTACAGTCAGAAACAATTCAAAGGAAGTGAATACTACGATCTGCTAAACGCAACCTTCAAGATACCTACCTGGTACGGTATCGAGTTGAAGGCAAATTTTGAGCAGAACGAAGGGGAATTTGTAAATCCGGAGCGATTTGTACCCGATGAGGGATTGTACAGCGCAGGGGTCTCATTTTCTCTCGGACAGGGATTCCTTATGAACAAACGAATGGCTACCCTTCAAAAAGCAAAGTTCTTCAGGGAGCAAACTGCCGCAGATCAGGAGATCCTGGTGAACGAAGTGCTTTACGAAGCGTCATTGGCCTATTTTAAGTGGCTTAGGGCTTATAATGAAGTTAAGGTCTTTGATGATATCCTGGTGAATGCCCTTCAGCGATTCAATGGTGTTAAACGCAGTGCCGAAGCTGGCGACAGGGCCATAATCGACACTGTGGAGGCCAAGATCAGCTATCAGAATCGTTCACTGAGCCTGGAGCAAGCCAAAGTGAAATTCATGAAACGCAGCCTGGAGTTATCGAATTTCTTATGGTTGCAAGACAATATTCCATTAGAGCTGCAGCCTGGGGTAGTCCCTTCTGAAAATATTGAAACAGAAATCGATGCCACCCTGAATGTTACCGGCACGCCCCTTAGCGAGTTTACTCTGGAAACACATCCTAAGCTTAGGTCACTCGATCGAAAAATCGACGGTCTTAAAATTGATCGCCGACTAAAGGGAAACAGGCTATTACCGATTATCGATCTTAACTATAACTTTATTACCGCCACTCCTGAAATAGGCAACAGCTTTAATACTGCCGAATACAAGGGAGGATTGCGATTTGCTATGCCATTATTCCTTCGGAAAGAACGAGGAGAATACAAACTGGCCCGTCTAAAAGTAATCGATACGGAGTATGAAAGAACAACCACAGCGCTGTCGCTTCAGAATAAAATCACAGCCCTTTACAACGAGTTGGATTCCTTCGAGATCCAAAATGGCCTTATTGCCGATATCGTGACAAACTACGAACGGATGCTGACCGCCGAAGAGCGAAAGTTTTCATTTGGAGAGAGTTCTATTTTCCTGGTCAATAGCCGGGAGCAGAAATTAATAGAAAGCCGATTGAAGCAATTGGAAATTCAAAATAAATTTCTGGACACCAAAGCTCGATTGTTCAACACCCTCGTCCTACCGGCAGAGAATCTATAGGCAAGCAAAGGGTTGTAGTGGTTTTTTTCGTACCTTAAAGCTGTTAAATCCTTTAACATCAATTAAATTCACGCAGATATGAAAAAAGCAATGCTAATCATTTGCTGCGCTCTAGGGGCGATCGCCTTTATCTCAGCAGATAAGAACACTTCCTCGAATAGTGAAATGACCATCGAAGGTGTATGGGAGCTGCAGCATCAGTTCCTTTATGAGAATAATATAGTTAAGGATACTCTCATGAACCTAAATGGCTACCGACAAGTAAAAATATATACGAAAGGTAAGGTCATGTGGACCAGGTTTAATCCTGCCGATTCCAATGAATGGTTTGGGTATGGAACTTATGAGGTAAAGGATGGCAAACTTGAGGAACGGCTGGAATACGGTTCCGATGCGATGAATCGTGCTTTAGATACAGTTCAGGTATTTCGCTTCGACCTCGACCTGGGAAAAGATCGATATAGCCAGATTGTAATGGATAGTAACGGAGATCCTGAGTCTTCCGAGAACTATAAGCGAATCGAATAAAAAAAGGGAAGGCGACTCGCCTTCCCTTTTTTTAAAAACTACCCTCAATTAAAGGAAATTACCTTTGGCATCAATTTTAACGCGCATTATTTCATCTCCTTTTTCGAGTTTTACCTTATAGAGTTTTTTAGCACCTTTCTTTTCTGAATAGCTCACAAAGAAAACGTCTTTCACTACTTCCCATCCAGGATATTGTTCCTTGATGGCAAGTCGCACCTCATCTGGCATTTGGAAGTTTTTAAATCTTTCGATGGTTTTTATAATTTCACCATCCTGGTCGTATGCCGCAACAATTACTCCGCGCGGAACACGGAAAGTTACTTGATAGGTATTAAAATTATCAAGGTATACATCGCTCGCAGTTACGTCGAACATCGCCGCTTCTTTTTCTAAATTCCAGATTGGAACCGGAGCCTTGGAATTCTCTACCGCACTCAAGTACTTATAGTTCATCGCCTTTACAACTACTTCATCTAGCTGTGCAGGATCCTGTGCTGTGATCGGAAGAATAAATCCGATGAGTAATGCGATCAAAACAAGTCTTTTCATGACAGTCATTTAATGTTAGTAATTCCTTTTGTAATCAAATAATCTAAGGATAACATAAATGCCATCCAATGATACTGGTCATTGGAGAGATATAAACAGGGGGAACTGTCTGGATTAGCGGAAAGTTATTTGCCAGTCCTGGATTTTCGGTAGTCTTCCCAGGTTTGTTCGAGGTAGTGTTTGTCTGCAAGGTAATTTAACATGACAACGAATTCTTTTGTCTGCCGATACCCTTTGATAATGGTAATGCGCTCAAATTTTTCATTGAGAGCAACATAACTTGGGTAACTCAATTGGCCGTTTAGTAAAGCACCGGTCAATTCATTATATCCACGCCTTCCGCTTGCAACGAATTTAAACTGGTGTCCCTGAAAAGTAAAGGTTTCCTTTCTTTCACCATCGAACTTCACCGGGTGAAACTTTTCATTCAGCAGTGCAACTACTTTTGGATCCTTGAAGGTTGTGGCATCCATGCGCTTGCACCATCCACACCAATCTGTATATACATCAAAGAATGCCGGTTTAGGGTCTTTGCTCATGGCTGTTTCCAATTCGGTGATATCCATCCAGTTAATGGTATCCTGAGCTTCAAGGGTTGCTGCCGGAGTAATAAGCAGGAACAAAACGATAATCAGGGCTAAATTTTTCATGTTCTAAATATACAAAATAAGAGGTTCTTGAGAAATCTGTTGCCTTTAGCTAATTCTAATTTACTCTGCGGCGTTCTTCTTCAGACCCTGTCTCTCTATTCCTTGCTGAACGCAACTCCTTGTTTCCAAAATTCCTTGTATAGGTTAAAGTAAACGTTCGATTACTGAAATCAAATAGGTTCCTTGTGAGGATATTCTGCTCAGGCAGATCGGTACCACCATTGAATTCGAGTGAATCAAAGATATCGTTGACGGAGAATTTAAGGGTGCCCCATTTATCGCTGAATTTTTTCTGAAAACCCAGGTTAATAGCGTAAAACTCGTCGTATCTAGCATTTCCAAAGAATCCGGGGCCGTTATAAAACCCGGATAATTCAGCAGTAAAACTATCACTGATCTTAAAAGAATGGGTGCTATTTGCCGAGAATATCCCCAATTCCTGTTCAATAGGCTCCCCCTGGTAAAATGAACGTACCTCTTGCCGAACATAGGTAAGATTGGTCTGGGTACGCCACCATGGGGCCAATTTGATCGGTATACCGGTTATGATAGAAAATGTTCGCGTATAATCGAGGTTTGCAGCTTCAAAGATCAATCTGCCTGTGTCCGGATCGATACGTTCCTGAAAATTTGCAATGGTAGCATCTTCGTTGGTATACTGAAACGACAGGAAATAGTTTTTGAAATTTGTGTCGAATTTAACGGTGTTAGAAATTGCCGGTTGCAGTCCTGCATTTCCGGAAAGAAAGGTATTGGGTTCGAAAAAGATCACAAAAGGTGCCAGATCATTGAATGTTGGCCTGGTAATTCGTTTGGAATAGGAAACGTTCATACTGAGATCGTCCGTCCATTTTCGGCTAAGAAAAACCGAAGGAAACCAAATTCCGTACTGCCTGTCGACAACTGTACCCTGAGTATCCACGTCCAACTTTGAGTCGGTATACTCATAACGCACACCTGCCTTTGCAGAGGTCTTTTCGTCTATGGTATAATCAGCGGAGGCGTAGGCCGCCATGATGCTTTCATCCAAAACACTAAAATTGGTAAGCGATGGATCAAACACAAACGTGCCACTCACATCGTTAGCCACTGAGACATCGTTCTCAAAATCATTCTTAATTCCCTTGGCTCCCAATTCAAATTTAAAGGCGTCGTCTATTTTATTGCTGTAATCGATCTTACCTACCAGGGTGGAGAGTGGTGTTTCCTTCCTGCTTTGGAGAAGTTCGGTGCGCAAAAACATATTGCTTCCGTCGAAGAACATATTCACGTAGTCTGTAGGATTGTCGAATTCGTAGTAGAGATAATCAATGTCCATACTTATGAATTGATCCTCCGTGAAATCGTGTCGAATGTTGTAGTTCGCTCCAAAATGACGCAAATGGTTCTTCTCTGTATTCTCGAGTGTCACAAAACCGGTTGGCATTCCATTTATGGCGTCCGTACTGCTATTGAAGGCATCCATGGTCCACTTATTACTGAAGGCTGTAAGTATAAAACCGGTAATTGTTTTTTCTGAAAGCTGAACATCGGCACCCAGGCGCAGGTTGTGGTTTTGCTGATTCGGGTCGCGATCTGTTCGAGAGGAAGTAGACAGCAGATCACCACTATCCCTGAACTCGCGGCTAGTTTTGAAAAGCTGATCCCGCTGATCTGCCAGGTATGAATAACTCCCGAAGAGATTGAACTTGTTCTTTCTGTAGTTGAAGCTGATGTTATCATTGGAAACGATTCCCTTACCATAACCCAGAGAAAGCGAATAAGAACCATTCAGGCCCAGGTCGGCATTCTTTTTTAATACGATATTAATATAGCCCGCATTTCCTTCAGCATCGAAATTGGCCGGTGGTGTAGTGATGAGCTCGATAGATTCGATATTGTCCGCACTCATTCCATCCAAAAGTTGAACAATAGAGGAAGTTGGTACATAGCTAATCTTGCCATTGATCATTACAACAACACCCTCTTTTCCAACTACGGATATACCATTGTTCTGCCTGTTAACTACTACTCCCGGAGAGCGTTCCAGAACTTCTAAGGCCGTTCCCCCCGAGGAAACGATACTATTCTCAACATTGATCACCAGTCGATCAACCTTTTGCGTGTACAGGGGCTTTGTAGCCTGAACAACAACTTCTCCAAGGGCCTCCCCTTCCAGCATTAACAGGTTTGGTACGGTATAATCCGAGTTTAAAGTAAAAGCTTCGGACCTCGCCAACTGGAAGCCTACTACAGAGCCTTCCACAAAATAACTTCCGGAAGGGACATTCTCCAGAGAATAGGTTCCGGTCTCACTGGTCACAGCACCTTTAACGAATGTAGAATCGGCTGATTTCATGAGCAATACATTGGCAAAAGCGATTCCCTGGTCGTTGCCATCGTTTATCTTTCCGTTTATGGTGTAAGAATTTTGTGAAAAGAGGAAAAGTGGGGTACAAAGAAATAGTACCACTAGCAGTTGAAGAGGTTTCATACGGTATCAGTTAGAAGTTGTTCGATGCATCTAAGATCTTACCTAGCTGCGCTTTATAGACGAAAGGTAGTGTTTTATGTTACACATTATCTGTATTACCCACCAAAATGAACCGTGTTTCATACTCCCTGTTGAACCGTTACCGATACTCCAATGATTTCCAGCCATGGCCTATTGTCTTCTTTATCAACTGTTTCAGATATAGTTTTAAGAAATGAAGGTGGTGTAAATGTTAATTATTGTGTATTTCATCGATTTATTTTGCTTTTTATCGATTTTATGAAGACATTTTCACTCCCAATTAAATTACGTGAATATGAAAAAAATTACTATGCTCGTTTTTCTCCTAAGTCTGGTGGTTTCGGCTCGGGCCTCGGATCAATGTGGTACGGCCTATCAGGACGCTACTTATGCCCTGGAGCATACTGAAAAAGCGCTTCAGGCAAACAACATTGAACACCTGAAACAATACAGTAGGCGGGCCATTGAAGCCATGGAAAAAGTGTACATGGACACAGAGAAATGCGCATGCACCGAAGCGAACAACTCAAGTTATGATGTTTTGGAATATCTGAAAAAGTCACTCGAAAAAGAGAAGTTCGAAGTTTCGCGGTATTATGTAAAATCCGCTCTTACCAGTACAAAAGCTATACTGATCTCACTCGATTTGTGTAATGAACCCGATCCCACTTACGACCTTGTAGTGGATGAAAACAATCTTATTACACAGGAGCAAGAGCTTTTGGCGCAGCAACAGGCACTTCTGAAGAAACAAAAGGCCCTGGAGGCTCAATTAAAAGCGCAAAAGGAACTACAAGCCAAGATCAACAGAGAAAAAGAGATCAAACTGGCTGAACAGAAAAAGATAAAATTTGAAGCTGAGACCAACCTGCTGGAACTGGAAAATGTGATCAACAGGTTTATCCGTATTATGGATTGTGGAAATTCAGAACCTGTATCTGAAAATTACAGCCGAACCCTCGAAGAATTGGAAGTAGAGTCCATTAATGCTACTAAAGCCTATTATACGCAAAAAGCGAGAGATATGGCAGATCAGCTAATCATGGTCCTTGCAGATTGCAATTAAATTGGTTAATCAAATTGTTGTATCTTTAAAGTAACAATCTGCTCTGGGAGATTTTTTCTCCTGGCATTACAGAACCCTGCCGAAAAGCAGGGTTTTTTTGTTAATCAGCCAACAAGGTCTGAAGGAGATATTTGCAATGACCAACGATAAATGGAACTAAATCAGCGATTTAATGAGCGATTTTGTAGGAGAATGCTCACTTCATCCCATTTTTTAGCCGCTTAACGATTAGTTTTGACGAAATGTTGATTTATTGTAACTTTAATTTTCTCCCCAATTCAATATTTTGTTTTACACTAACCAAGTCCGATGAATATGGCAGACTATACGCTATCCGATTCCCTAAAGCAAGCTGTGCATATTGCGCAGGCAATTGCAAAGGAATATGCTCATTCAGAATACTCTGCAGCGCACATGTTGAAAGCATTATTGCACAAAGATGTAGGTATGCTGAAATTCATAAACAATATCGGCCAGGATGGTTATTATGTAGAAGAATGGAGCGAGGTACGGCTCGAATCAATGCCAAAAACGGCTAAAATTCCTGAAAACCCCAGTGGTGACTCTTTTGTCGATGCCGCATTCTATGAAGCCGATAATATCAAGCTGAAAATGGGCCTTGAAGAAGTGAGTCCTGAATGCCTGCTAACCGCTTTGTGTACTCCTGGAGTTGGATTTTCCTTTGAGCAATTAAAAACTTTTCCTCTTACCCCTTCAGAATTAATGAATCATTTCGGTGGGGAAGCTGGTGCGGCACAGTCGAATGGAGTTACAGCAACCAGTTCCAATGGCTCCTCCACAACGCTGGCTTCCACAGTACAGTATTGTATTGACAAAACAGCAGAAGCTCAAAACGAAACGCTTGAAAAGATATCCGGAAGGGATTCAGAAATAAAAATGATCACTGAGATCCTGGGCAGGAGATCCAAACCAAATGTATTGATACTGGGAGATCCCGGAGTAGGAAAAACGGTGATGATGAATGCCCTTGCCTATGCGGCGATCAGTGACACCATTCCACAACACCTGAAAGATGCTCGTGTGTTCGAACTGGATTTTATCGATCTGGTATCAGGTGCCGGATATAAGGGTGAGATCGAAGACCGGTTTAAAAAAGTATTTACCCAGATAAAGAAACTAAACAAGCCGATTCTTCTCATAGATGAATTAAAGAACCTTACCGATAAAAATTCCGGTAACCAGGGGTTGGCGAATATTCTGAAATCGGAACTGGTGAAAGGTGAATTGACTGTTATTGGGACGGCCACCAATGATGCGTACAGAAAACATATAGAAAGTGATGAGGGATTATCGAGGCAGTTTGAGATCGTTCGACTGAATGAACCTTCCGAAGAAGAAGCCTTGCGGATGATCAAAAATAACGTGAACTATTATACGGATCACCACGAACTGGAAATTGATCCAGAAACCATTTCGGAGGCAATCCGTCTGGCCAAACGTTACAATAAGGAGCGTGCGTTACCGGATTCGGCTCTTGACCTTATAGACAGGACCATGTCGGCTGCTAATTTTATGAAAGAAACCTCTGTATCGGAGATCATGGAACTGAAGAGTAGACTGGATGAGCTCAAAAAACAAAAGCTTGAGACGGAGTACATACTTGCGGAACAAAACTGGATGTATTCTCAAATGAAGGATAAGCTGAGTTACCTGTTGTTCACAGAGCTTGGAGAGGAAGATCATTTCGAGAATATATCAGATCCAAAAAAGGGATTTAAAGCCCTTCACAGCGTGCTAGACAATTTGAAAGTTATAGCCGAAAAGGAAAAGAACAGTATTAGTAAAAATGATATTGCGTCCACAATTGCAAATAAGACAGGTATTCCTACAGGAAAATTACAATCGGACGAAAAAGAGCGACTCCTCAATATGGAGGAGACATTAAAGAAACGGGTAATAGGCCAGGATCATGCCTGCAAGATAATTACGGAAGCAGTATTGGAATCAAGATCCGGATTGAGTAAACCGGGGCTTCCAATTGGATCTTTCTTCTTTTCAGGCCCAACGGGAACTGGTAAGACCGAATTAGCCAAAGCCCTGGCCGAATTCCTTTTTCAAACGGAAACGGCAATTATTCGTTTCGACATGTCTGAGTTCAAGGAAGAACATTCTGCGGCCTTATTGTATGGTGCTCCTCCCGGATATGTGGGCTACGAAGAAGGCGGTCTATTGGTGAACAAAATACGGCAGAAACCTTATTCTATAGTCCTCTTCGACGAGATCGAAAAAGCACACCCATCAGTATTCGATATCTTCCTCCAGATTCTGGATGAAGGGAAATTACACGACCGTTTGGGTAAGGAAGGTGATTTTTCCAATGCACTAATCCTGTTCACCTCTAATATCGGGAGTCAATTTATTGTGGACACTTTCGGAGAGGGTGAAATTCCAAAATCGAGTGATCTTTTGGAAATGATGGGGAAACATTTCAGGCCGGAATTCCTGGGAAGACTCACCGAAATCATTCCATTCTCACCAATCACAGTTGAGAATATTTCTAAGATTTTCAAAATACAGCTTAAAGACCTCTACAAGGCACTTGACAAGCAGGATATTTCCCTGGAAATGACTGATGAAGTAGTAGATTATCTCGCGTTGAAAGGATTTACACCCAAATATGGTGCGCGTCCGCTAAGAGGTGTAATTCGAAGTGATCTTAGATCACCGCTTTCAAAAATGCTTATCTCCGGTGAGTTAACGAAGGGGGCCAATATTAAATTGAAGTTGGATAAGAAGAAAGAATTAATGTGGAACATTAGCAATAACTAACCATAAAGCCAAAAATTTCAATATATTTAACTTAAATAAGCAACATTATGAGCGACACATATGGAATTGGTGGTACCGAAGTTAAATCGGATGCCAATGAGGCGATTCAGGAAATACCTCAGAACAGAACCTTACTAGTAGAAAAATTAACACAGGATCCCGCTATCAAACCAGTGATCCAGGGTGGTTTGCAAACCGTGGAAGAAGTGTTTGAACATTACCAGCCCGAGGTGGAAGTAGATTTTGAAGACAGCGAAGGCACAAGTTCAAAAGAAACTTTGAGATTTAATAATCTGGGTGACTTTGGCGCCAAGGGAATTACCCGCCAAAGCGACTACCTCAAAGGGTTGGATACTGAAAAAGATCAGTATGTAAAGGTTGTAAAACAACTGAAAACAAATAAAATATTGAAGACTGCCCTGGCCGATCCGGAAGCAAAGCAGGCTTTACTTGACTCGATACGAGCATTATTAACCGAAATTGAAGAAAACAAATAAATATGGCTGCAGCAAAACAACAACAGCAGTTCTCACCTGTTGAGAACCCTGCTCAATTTTTACAAGAGAGTAGTGATAAACTTGTAAAATTTGGAGGCTTTGATTTATTGGAGGCTTGTGTAGATGGAGTTCAGAATATGAACCCGGAGCGAAAAGCCAGGAAAAGAATTTTCCTTACAGAATCCTCGAAAAAGGAAGATCGCGAGACTTTGAAACAAGTATTGGAAATTTGGTCGAATGTGTTGTCGAGTTCTGATGACCTTACTGAAATGATAGAGGAATCCGAAAAACGATCTGCCCAAGCAGCCGAATCGCTTACCAAGAATCTTGGTAAGGCCATTGATGCCACGCGCGAATTGGAACGTTCTTATAGATCTGTCGCTTTATTCTATAAGAATTCTGAATCGGATAAACTCAAGAATATTTCGATCATGAACGCCGATCTTGAGCAGATGAAAGATTTGGATAATACCCGATTCATCGATGCTGTAAATGAGGAACTCGTTTCTACTTTTGATCGCCTGGACCTAAGAGAAAATTATGGTCTGCTTGTGATCCCGGGATACCTGGGGTCGAATAAGGTAGTCGAGAAATGGGCGAAGATCGCTCATGAGAACAAGGTAATGTTGGTAACCGATTTTGAACACTTGGACGAACCGGATGACGTTATGGAAATGTTTGAAGCCGCCAATCTAACAGGAGGAGATAAATACCGCTCTAATGTGATCATGTCCTGCAACTGGTTAGTAGGTCGCGGTAAACACGATGAAGTAGGTGAAGAAGAAGACCTGTTCGTACCTCCTTCCGGAGCACTTGCCGGAAAGATCTACAAGACGCTTATGTCTCAGGTAACCGCCGGTAAGAAATTTGGTGGGATGAACGAGGTGGACGGAGTACGCTTCGACCTTAAGAAAAGTGATATCGCGCAAATCGAAAAACTTGGTTTAGTTCCTATGGTGAACGAATACGGTAAGGTAATGGCATTCTCTGCCAAGACCTTATTTAATGGGGACAACTTAGGATTACAAACCTACTCGGTTGTACGTGTGTTCGACTATATCACCAAAGTATTGATGGACTTCCTTAACCGAAGGGCTTTCGAGAACTTTAATGCGAGGACTCGTAAGGAACTTATGGGGCAGATCGTGAAGTTCCTGGACGGTATAACCGGTCCGGACAAGCTGATCGAAGATTTCAGCATCAAGCGATTTGAACAGGACCCGAACCAAAAGGATCGCGTTTACCTGGATGTACATATGAAACCGTATTTCCCTGCCAAGAACTTCATGATTAAGATGGATGGGCAAAAAGGAGACGACGGTAACGAATGGGACGCCGAGTACGAGCAGCAGTAAGAAGATGGAAATTTAATGATCTCGAACGTTCCATCTAATTTTGAGTACAATTAGATGGCCGGAATTAAAAAAATCATTGCTGATAGATTTAAGAGTAGATATGATATAGATATTTACTCTCATGTAGACAGTTTTAAACGAATAGGTGATAATCTAGGACAAGGATTCGACTTTTTCCCCAAAGACAGTAAAAAATTAGAAAATGCACTTCTTGCTACAGGTGCATTTATACTGGATGACAAACGGAATCTTTGTGATGCAGTTGCTTCAGCGGCAACGAATGGCAGGGGGTACAGAGAAAAAGGAGTTTGGCCGGATAAGAGTCTTCATTGTCAAATTGCTTCTAAAGAATTAAAATGCAATATTCACCTGGATGACACCGCATTCCGGGCAATTGGTTTTAATAGGATACCATATTATAATCCGGATCTTGGACAACACATAGGAGATGACCTATTGTGGACAGATAAAGTTGTAGGTAAGGCGTATAAAAAGTGGTATTCACTGGGCTGGACACTCGACAGATTACATCCTATACTCCCACACTCCAGTAATAAGTATAAAAAAATTGGCGGTAGAGTGGACCTATGGAAGGGAGAAAACCTGAGCGTCCGATTAGAGTATACTCGCTCACTTACGGATTTAAGGAGTATTCGTTTTGGCGATCCAAATCCCAGATACCTTGATATGGGTGATATAAAATCCTTTGGCAACGCCATGGTTACAACGGTTCCCAATGAGCTGAAAATGAATACGACATTTAAGTTGGAGTATCAGTGGTAACTATTTCTAGAATTAAATATACACGATTGTATGCCGGATAATTTAAGTAAATATGAACACGAAAAAGGAACAAGTATTCCATTAGCTAAACGTCATTCCCTTTTTGCAAAGGAAGTTTGGAATGCTATAGCCGAGGGGAAAGATCCAAATAAGGCGTATCTAGGTGCTTCGGGCTGGGAATTTTATTTCAGCGAAGACGAAAAGAGAAAACTACTTAAATGGTCTCGAATTGAAAGAGTGTTTGGACAGGAACTTTCAATAGACGACAGACATCAATTAGCATGGACAGGCTATGTGAGGCAATTTGGCCAATTATCTGCTCATCGGTTTTTTAGACGACCATCAGAAGGTACCCGCTCTCTTGGTATCGGAAGACTAGAATTCAATACATTCGATGCTAATGAAGTAATTCATACCGACAATAAGACTGGTTTGGTTGGAACGAGGGAAGATTTGGCAAGGCGCGCTCAATGGGGTTATTTTAAAGCCGGGCCACCACTGCAAAGTGAAGGAGTGGTCATAGGTGCTCCGGTCTATGGTGTCCTCAGACTTATGGGTCGCAGTCATAGTAACGCGATAGGCTGGGCCGAACTGGCGTCATCAGCAGGCCAGATCCTGAGTGGAGGTTCTCGTAAGTTCAATGCGGACAGGGGAAGCAATAGTCGTCCTACAGTATCAAATGATATTCGTTTTTTGGATAATGTAAAAAGAGGAGATAAAACATATCCTAAACCAAACTCCAGGCACTTTAATTCGCATGCACCTGGAAGTGGTGGATTCTTTGTGCCTCCACCGCCAAAATTAATCAATCAAAGACCTTTTTTTATAAAATACAAAGAGGGTAAGTGATACATTCTTTAGGACAAGTAGCTCTCGTGGATGCGTAATTAGAACGATTTGAGAATTTGTATCTATAAAACTTTAACAGATCCCATTTCGTGTTTGTCTTCGTTGCCTGGATAAGGAATTTGTTGAATATTCATAAAATAACTTTTCAACTTTAATCAATATGTAAATATATCGTCAAGTTTTCTTGTTCGATAAGTTCATCATTCCCGTAAATATCCATAACGAAATGCGTATTCGTGAGTGTTGTCAGATTTTTAACGGATTCCAGGAACAGTCGTATCATATTGATTCCACACTGGATTTCCAAAGTTTTTAAACAAATATTAAAGTTTAATTTTCTATTTGGATTTGTCTCATCGATCATTATGTGGAGGAAATCAAAACAAATCGGAAAAAACTCTTCTTCTTTAGTATCCAATTCAATTAAATATTCCTTTACAAAAACCTTATTTAGAAATTGATCATAATCTTCTCGATTCCCATAAAACATAATTTCGCGGAAATCATGATGTTCTGAGGCATTAACACGAATCATTTTTTACAATTTATATTAACCACATTTAGGTTTGGGATTGAGAAGATCATCCGGATCCACTGCATCAATACTACCCGGATCAATCTTGGTATGTGGATCTGCCAAGTCACCACCTTGAATTTTCCCATCGAATTGTGTTTGAAGATTCAAATGCGGACCAAGTTTTTTAACATGTCCAGATTCCGGGTTAATGTCAAAACCAACACGTTTTGTAACCTTCACACCGTCCTTCTCATATACCTGAATCCATTGCACTCCTGATGAATTGGGATTGTCAATTACTCTTACTTTTTCACCTGGCTCTAAAAAATCATTAGCCTGGTCCAGTGCTTCCTGTAAACTAATAGGTTCAAGTCCAAACGGGTCAACGAATAGTGATGTGTCTTTGCTGTAAGAGTATAATGACATACCTCCCATTAATCCTATCGGATCCTGACTAATATACAACCCTTCTTCCGCGGCATAATAACGGAACCTGTTATAATACAACCCCGTCTCTACGTCCTCATACTGTCCCTGGTATCTAAAAGGGCAATCGCTCAAAGAACCTTTGGTAAGTTTACGTATTTTTCCGTAAATATCGTACTCTGCCTCCCAGGTTTTTGTTCCCTTGGAGTCGTACATTTCCACAGGAGTTCCTAAATAATCCGTCACAATGGAGTACTGTTCGCCTGCTACAATTTTAGCAGTAGGCCTAAATGATCTGTCCTCAAACATCCAGGTGATAAGATCGCTTACCGGCTCTTCCTTATCTCTTGTCAGTTCACCGAATTCATCCACTACCCACTTGGGCCTGTTGTGTAACCCATAGCGCCATTCATGTAAGGGTACATTGCCGTCCCAGACCCACCTGTGGATCGTCTTTTCCTTATTCCCCATACGAGGAGAGACTATCTTTGCTGTTCGCCTGCCCAGGGCATCGTATTCAAAAGCAACATGGCTTCCATCCGGTTTATTAACGGATTTTAGCATACCGTTGCCATACCATTTATACTCCCAATTCCCCTTAGACGTGATCTTTGTTATGAGATTCCCTTCCGGGTCATAGCGATAGGTATTGCCATTGGCTTCCCGTAATTTTCCTCCCGGGCCGTACTTTCGGTCACTTTGCCCTTTATCGCGGAAGATATTCCCAACTTCGTCCGGCAACTTATAATCGAACTGATTGTCTTCGTAGCGCGCACTTGCCAGGTTGCCAAAATCGTCATGCGTATAGGTGACCACTCCACTGCTCAACTCGTTGACCATTTTTCGCAACTGGTCGTTGACGTTCCAGGAATAAGTTCTGTGCCGCAGGGAATCAGAGCCTCTATGAACGGTTTGAGCGATCGGCCGGCCCGCTGAATCGTATTCGAACTTTGTTTTTATTCCGCCAGGTAGTACGCGCTCCACCTCCATTCCAAGGCTGTTGGTCTTAACAGTGGTTTTCCATTGTTTGCCACTTTCGCCAACCTCGCCACTCATACCTTTTACATACCCCAGTGAATTCCTTTCAATTTCGATATTGGCTCCTAAACTACTTTTCACCTGGATGCGATCTCCAAGTTCATCATAGATGCTTTCCACCATATAACCGTCCTGGTTTTCAGTAATAATTTTACCCCCATCATCGTAGGTAAGAAGTACCTTGCTATTCTGGTTAACAGCTTCGACCAGGGAACCATTTCCATCATAGCTAAAAGTTTCCCAACTACCATCGTAATGTTCGGTTCGGGTGATCTTTCCATTCAGGTCGTATTCGAACTCGGTAAATCGTTCGCCGGGACGACTAACTCTCAGTACTTTACCCGCCTGGTCGCGAATGAAGTCTTTTCGCAATCCATCGAACCCGGTCTCGTTAATTATTTCGCCCTTATCATTTCTTCCAAAACGGTAATATTCCTTATGCTCATTAACAATTGCAACAAGCTGATCCTCGGTGTTATGTTTGAATTCAACCTTCACGCCATTCTCCTCCCTATTCTTTAAACTGCCAATAGGTGTGTAGTCGAATTTTATCTTGTGCTTCTTCGAATCGAGTGTCTCGATGATATCCTGATAAGCATTGTATTTGAATCGAATTGCACTTTTATCCGCCTTTTGGATCTGAGTAACACGATCCAACGCATCGTAATAATATTGCTGCCTGTATTTCTCAGAATTGTTCGTTTCCAAAACCCGCCCCCAGGCATCATATCGCCAGCTCGCGCGCTTTTCACCATTCACAATGGTTTTTTCCAGGTTTAGATCTGCGTCGTATAACAGATGCGTAGTATTACCTGCGTTATCCGTAATAGTATGCAATAAGCCTTTATCGTTATAAGCGTAGGATGTCATTGCCCCGGAAGGCGCAATGGTGGCAATAAGTTTATCCTCGTCATAAACCTTGGTAGAACTACCTCCATCAGGTGGTTTTATAAGAATAACCCGATCTTCATCATCATAGATAAATGTTGCAACGGTTCCATCTGGTGCGTGGAGCCCTGTTAAATTTCCTCTATCATCATAGCTATAACCCGTTATATTCCCTACCTCATCGATATCGCGGTAGGGCTCCATATAATCGGTGTACTGATGAAATACATGTCCGCCCTCCGGGTCGGTTACCTGGGTGCAGAGGTTGTTCTCATCAAAGTAATAGATGGTCTCATGCCCCAGGGAATTGGTCACTATATTCTTCCCTTTGCCATACTCAATGGTTCCGGCCAGGATGCCGCCATCACCCCAGGTCTTGATGCATTTGGCCCCTGTCTTCTTGCCGTCGTATTCCCAATAGAAGGACTGGCCATTTCTGTCTGTCTTCTTTACCATTAAATGGTTCTCGTATTCCATCTTGGTAGTCTGGTCCAGGGCATCGGTGATCCCGATCAGATCTCCTGATTCGTTATAGCTGTATTCAACTAGCTTTCGTTTCGATCCGTTGTGTTTAGCAGTTACTTTGGTAATTCGGCCTTCCCGGTCCAGTTCAAAATCGATCCTGCGGCCGGCCGTATCCACCATTTGTTCCAGCTTACCCACGGCATTGTAGAAGAACTGAATAGCAAATCCATCCGTATTGCTAATAGATTCAGGACGATAGAGGTTATTGTTTATCCTTTTGAAGGTATTGATTAGATTGCTCTCATGATCACGAACCGTGTAGGTATGGCTATCGACGCAGGTGATGGTCTTTTTTTCCATGCGGTCATAGTAGCTGTCGCCTTCAGCGATGAGTAATGGGAATGTGGTTACCCGTCCGTCCGGCAATCGCATAACGATGGCATCGTCATCGGGCATGAGATGCAGGGCAGTATCGTAATTGCAACTCACCCCGTGGCCCAGCCATCCTTCGTATTCGGAATCGGAATACCAGTTGCGCTCCCAGCTAACAGGAATTATTCCCGGGATCTCAAAATCGACTCCTTCATAAACCATCCTTCCGGTAATAAGATCTACTGGTTCAAAGCCCATTTTACATAGCTTTTTGCTAAGGCCCTTGGTGGCAGGAAACTTCTTTAGTACTGCGTGATTGAGTTTCTTAAGTCCTTTGCCCGCCGCCTTCATGGCACTCCCCATTCCGTAGGACATGGCCAGGCTCATTACAATGGCCATAAGATCCGGAACATAGGGCCCTCCCACCATGATCGGTGGGCCTTTCGGGATAGGTATTGTTGCTGAAGATGGCAAATAGAAGCCGGGTTTCGGTTTCATTTTCTTACCTGGAGCGGCCGTCAAAGGCATTCCTACATCATTACATGACATCACCATAAAGCCCGATGCGCTCATATAAGAGCCATCCGCAACTACGCGTGGACTTCCGAAAAAATTTACTGAATCATGCCCAATAGTGGGAGCCATCTGAAATGGTCCACCCATAGGAATATGAACCTTGGAACCAAGCATTCCCGCCGTTGTGGCATTCCCGCGGGGCATCTTATTGATCATAATGGTCGCGCCGACAACCGGAATGTAATCCATAGGATCCATAACCATTCCCACAAACGGGTGCGGCAGCGGTGTGGGCACCGGGCCTGCTGGAGTTGGGATCATGACTATGTGAATGTCAACTCCAACAATAGGATCCATATGTTTATTGGCGGGCATCATGGGCTAAAACCAATTCTTTAATGATAATTTTCGTTTCTCCATTTCTTTCCTTCTCTCCTCTACTTCTTCTCGCCAGTTCTCACCTTCTACTTCAGTCATAAACTCATCAATCTCCTTGCAGTCGTCGTACTGGCTTTCCTTATCCAGGATGTTGTAATAGTCGTTGGCGATGAAGGTCATACAGGTAGATTTTAGCGTTTCCTTCTCCTGTTCCGATCCGTAGTTATAGGCTTTAATGACCAATTCTTTGTATTGTTCCTTATCCTTTTTCCGAATAGCGCTATAGGCCATCCACCAGGAAGTGAGGGGTTGTTGGGGGAATCCAAATTCGATCGCCGTGTCTGCCTGTTTGCAGAATAAAGTGCTGGCGTCTTCTTTTTTCTTCTGAAGTTGTTTCGAACTGGCCTGAAAGCCATAGCTCTGCACCAACAGTGGTTTGCATTGGTCGTCGCCCGCCTTGACCGATTGCTTAGCCATCGCTGTAGCCTTCATCAGCAGGTCATCGATGGTTTCGAAATCCTTGAAATTGAAGAGCATTCCTGCGTATACGATATGTGCCGTGATGAACAGACTTCGAATACCGCTTGGTTGGGTAACTTCAAGGGCGCGTTCGCCCCATTTGTGCACCGACTCACGGTTCTTATTCGACACGCCTTTGGACATCATCATCATGCACTTTCTAAATTGCACCTCGGGGTTATTCGGGTCTCCGGCAGTGGCGATCTTATTGATGGCTCCGTCGAGATCCAGTGGTACCGACAAGGATTTGCCGATATCCTCATGATTTTTCATCAATCGGTCGAAGTATCGTTCATCTGAATAGTCGAATATCATGAATCTTACGTTTTCCGGCAAACCAAGCTCCAACATTGTGTCCATCCATTTCTCGTAGTCTTTGGTATCCGATACGCTATATGGAAATAGAGCCAGGGTAAGTGCTCTCTCTTTTTCAGACAAGGCCATTTGGAATTGGGAGAGCATCTCGATCAAGAGGGCATTGTTCGCATCCTGATCTTCGGAAAGTCGTTTCTCGTATTCATCTGCCTGCCAGGAAAAATCGGGGTTGCTCTCTATGTATTCATTTATGATCTTCGAATCCTTTCTATAGGCCTCTATCCAATGTTCGGCCAGGGCGCGACTGTGTTGTGAAGCTGAAGTAAAGGGAGTTAACAGCACAATCACCATATCCGGGACGCCACCGTAAGCAGTAGATTCCAGTTTCAGGAAGCCTTCGTACAACCTCGCCTGTTGTGGAATGATCAGCCAGCGGGCAATTTGAATATCGGGATTAGGACTGATATCGGTGTTCCACTTCTGCTGAAGTTCGGTAACCAGTTGTGCTATGGGATTGTGTTCTGTGCTCATATTTAGTAGGGCATCAACATGTACCTAGTTAAGATTTACCATTCCTCCTTTGATGTTTGTCATAGCCTGGCCACTCACATCCACCATCGGAGCTTCAAGTTTAGCCGTTGCCTGTCCCTTGATACCGACCTGTGCGCTGGAAACGTCCAGGCTGGCCTTACTCTTTAAAGTGATCTTCGTTTTGGCATCATTGAGATGCTCCATAGATTTAAGGATGGTCTTGGCCGTGGAATCAATGTTGATATCCTTGCTCGCTTTGAGATTTATATTCTCCGCATTTATGTTCAGATCCTTTATTGCGGTAATAGTAATAGAACCATCCGCTGTATCCATAAAGATCTTGTTTCCTTTTTTATCCTCAAGGGTAATACTTTCTTTGCCATCGGTATCGTCGAAGGTAAGAATATGACCTCCCCGGGTCTTAATCACTTTGAAATCATTCTTTTTGCTATCCTGCCAGTCACCTGATGGTGCAGATTCTGAATTGTACAATGCACCAATAACATAAGGTGCTTCTGCATTTCCACCCTCAAAATCCACCATTACTTCATCTCCCACTTCGGGAATAAAATACATCCCCTGTTCTTTACCGCCCATCGGAGCAACCACCCGTATCCAGGGGGTTTCCAATCCGGCCTGTTTCATCCAGGGTAACTGTACTTTCACACGGCCCAGTGCCTGAGGATCCGCGTTGTCTGTCACAGTCCCTACCTGGCTTTGGCTTAATGGGAAAGCATTGATGTTGGTTTTCGGATAGGCGTCATGAGAGGCAGTTACCGCCTCGAAAGAGTTCTTGTAATTTCCATTGATCGAGGTCTGATGTGAAATTTTGACAACCCTAAATGATTCACCCCCAATTTTAACTTTATCTCCCAGGTTGACTCCCGGATTATCACTCACTGCTCGAACGACTACCTGGTTCAGTTCCTGAGATTCTTTTTGAGCCTTTGTTTTGTGTTTGAGACGGCTTTTTATCCTATCATCACTATAATCGAATTTCCAAACCTCCGTCTCATTTGGAAACATTTTCTTCGCACTGTCATTAGCATAACTCACGAGGCTGCTTGAGCCAGTATTTTTAGCTGAAGTTCTTTCTGAAATGACTTCAGTTTTTTGATAATGTGGCGCATAATATTTGAACATCTGTGGGTGTGGTACCAGGCTGATATCGTACTCATACAAGTTGGTCTCCAGGTCAATTTGGTTCGTTCCCGGAGCACCAAATACTACCGACTCACCATCGTAATAAAACCATTCCCCGTATTGAGCTGCAAGCCTGCTTACAAACTGAAACGCACTCTCGTTCTGTTGAACACAATAATGCATGGTCTCTTTATATCTGGGACTGTTCTTGAGCTTTAAATCCGGACTTACATTCATAGCATCTTTAACTATGTTAGCTAAGGTCTTATCAGTAAATGAAAGGTAATGCGGGCCATCGTCGGCAAAGATGGTAGGACTTTCGGCAAGGATAACAATCTCATCCCCTTGTCCTCTCGCGCCGTGTACCATTTTTACCTGGGTGATTATCCCTTTGAATTCAAGTTTACCATATTTGTTAGAATCCAGGTGATCTATAGGTTCAATGCTAACAGCGATCGATTCGCTCAAATAATTTCTAGTCAAATCAATTAAAACGGTTTCACTGGCATTAGCTTTCTCAACCGGTATGGTAATTTGCAATACATGATGGGCATCTATTTCCTGTTGCAAGAAGAACGAGGAATACGACTTAATTTCTTTACCGCTGATACTAATTTTGGTTTTGGATAATAGTGCCATAATAGATTAGGTTTGATTGTACCAGGGATTTGCATAAGCGACGTCATTGATATCAATCTCCTGAGCAGAAATTACCAATTCGGTTTTCATGGGGATCTCTCCGGTATTTGAAAAGATCTCACGGTATTGGGCACAAATAGCATCGATAAATCTCAGCGTTTTATAGCTGGACGCCATATCCCTTTTGTAAAAAATTATTTCACCACTCTTGTAGATATCCGCACTTGTGATCCAGGCGAAAAAGTCGGCGTTATTGGAAGATTCGATAGTGACATGAACACGTCCACCCCTGGCCAAGCTGGTAGGGCGTCCGTTGATGTCAATATCTCGATAGAATTCGAAAGAACAATCAAGTACATTCATACTCGCATCTTCTTCCTCGAATTTTAAGGTAGCTAAAAATGACATAGTATAGTGTTTTAGGTTACTTACAGCCAATCAAGGGAGTGAAGAACTTCACTCCCTTAATTGTATTAAACTTGTAAATATGTGAACTTATACCCAGTCGTTCACATGCTCACCATTACCTATACCAATGGTTTTGGCTGAAATCACAAAGGATTCAGACATAGGGTTATTACCGGTAGAGTCAAAGTGTTCGTTATATTTTACCATATAGCCCTCCGTGAATTTCAATTCTTTAGAAGTGGCTTCGGTATCGCGCTTTAGAAAGACAATAGAGCCATCTCTACGCTCGAAGTTATTGAACATCCAATCGGAAAGACTGGTGTCGGCAGTCGATTCAACAACAATTTTAATTTTTCCTCCACGAGTGATAGAAGATGGTCTACCCGTGGCATCTGTTTCCTGATGTAATTCATAGGAGCAATTCAGTACGTTGTACTCATTTCCGCCTACGTTCAGTTTAGCTTTAAAAGACATAATGATTGAGTTTTAATTAGTAATAAAAAGTTATTTAATTAGATATATATAAAAGTATATCTTAAAAATACCCAAGGATATTTTAAGCACCAAGTGAATGTGTAAAATTCTTATAATGAATAGATTAACCGTTTTCTTTTGCTGTTAAACTGCACTATTTCAGCGAATATTTATCTACATTAACACGTGATTTCCTTCAAATATTCAATTAATTAACAGGCTTATTTACAACCTATTAGACCATCTAGTGGTTATTGAGGGGAGATTAGGGCACTTTACACTGAATTCTCAAATGAGAAACAGTTAATAAACAAGGAACAAACCTTGATAATTCTTATTAAAATGGGGAGTTAAAAGTAGGAGTTAAAATGTGTGTTTTAACTCGTTATTAATCGGTACGGTTGCATATAATAACTGTGTTTTCTTTTATCTTATTCGCTGCAACAGTATGATTGAAATTTATATGTCGAATGCCGCTATACCAATTGGGCTTATAGTGAAAAACCCAATCAAATGGTTTTTGGGTTTGATCATCTAGGATTGCTATCTCACTTTCGGGATGACGATCGTTATAATCCAATAAAAAGAAATAGAATAATTTACCAAACTCCATTGCCTGTGGAGCTTTTACTCTGAAATTCGTAACATCTCCCTTTGTTGGATGCTTCTTGAATTCGAAACTAATAACCAGCGGATTGGCTAATTCTTCTTTGGTTGGATCTTTAATTTCCTTGCCTAAAGGATATGCCCAACTGTCATAGATAGCCACAGGAATATTAAATGCGAACTCATAGAGCTTATACACCATGAGCGGAACAATAAACAACAGGCTCGAACCCATAAACACCAAACTAAACGGTGATTTAAACTTATTTGTCACATGAACAAAAGCGATCAACCCAACGCATAAATATGCTACAGTAAATAAGAATTCAGGCCAAAAATTGGTCTCCTCCTGGGAGAGGTCGGGAAAATATCGCCTTAGGATATAGATATGCAATATCCCTAAGCCTAGAAATATGAATTGGAATCCGAAGAAACTATTTAGCGGGGTATCATTGAGCACCTTGCTTGAACTGAGTAATGCCGTAAGGCCGAAGGTCACAAACACGAACAACAGATAAATAATTGCCCGTTTTTTGTTCTTACTGAACAATTTGCGCAATTTCGTCATGATAGTCATGATAATAGCACTTACTATAAGTAGTCCTATACTGATTTTGAATATCTGACCGTTTGCTATATTGTTCATTTTACTGGTTGATCTATATCCTTGTTGATATCCCCACAATCGGGCTGCTGGCGGTATCTAACGAGAACCCATTTTCATTATCCACGATAAATTTTGTTTCCACTTCAAATTCCATGGGGACAAAATAGTCGTAAAAAGTATTAATAAAATTTAATATTCCATCCTTTTTCAAGTAGTTATTTATTTTACTTTCTGAAACCGGACCGATAGTAACCTCTAATATTGGTTGTAATACCTCCGTTTCTTCACTAACTAAAACCATGTCCACACCTAATTGATTATCATGCTTTTGTGGTTCTTTGTTTCCATTCTCACCAGTTCGATTCTCATATTTTATTTTAAATCCAACTTTGTCGTCAATGATCTCTTCAAGACTCAATCGAGTGAGTTCGAGGTCACCAACTATTTTATATGAATGGGGAAGTATTTTTACCAGTTTCAAGCGATACTGTTCGGGTATATTCTCCTGAATATTCCAAAACTGTATCAAAAAATCATCATTCAGGTTATAGAAATCATCGAGCATACCACGCTCATTGACTTCAATACTCAATCGTTGATAAAAAATTTCGTTTTCGATTGGTGCAAAAAAAGATCGCGCCTCTTCCTCTTCTTTTCTAAACTGCTTTCTTTTTTCGCTAAAACTCTTTTCAGACTGAGCGCTGGTATTCTGATGAAAAAGACCTTCGGGGAGTTGATCGTAAATTCCGTTCCGTGACAGATTTAAATTAAGGGCATCGTCATAGGTTAAATTATCTACATCTATGATATCCCTTCGGTATGGCCGGCTAAACGTACTTTTATTTGTAATTACAAAGTCCTTGGCAGTGACATCCGCATTCTCTTGTATCTCTGCAACGATAACCTCTGCCTTGAGATTCTCATAAATCGCAATGAGCTCTGTAAATAGTTTCTCTATATCAGCAGCTTTCATTGGATCTATTAATCAATTTTTTAGTTTTTCATTTTCATTCGCCTCCAGGCCACTCTCTTTCGTTTCCATGTTGGGCTTTCCAATTCACTAATCTGTACACCATTTCTACCGTCACTCCCTCTGTTAGATGTTGAATGCACGAAAAAACCGTGCTCCAAATATACACCTACATGAGTAATCTCATCAAACTCGGAAGCCGTATCGTTGAAAAAGATAAGATCGCCGGTGCGTATTGCACTTACATCGGCGTATAATTCTTCTTCATCTCTTCCACCGTTGAACATGGTCTGTGCGGTTCTTTCAGGAACGTAATTAAATACACCGGATAATAGCTTTTGTGTAAAAGCCG
Source organism: Aureitalea sp. L0-47 (assembly GCF_026126405.1). Lineage (GTDB taxonomy): Bacteria > Bacteroidota > Bacteroidia > Flavobacteriales > Flavobacteriaceae > Pukyongia. Next base: position 398,963 of record NZ_JAFMTQ010000001.1, on the reverse strand, counting down.
AACAATCGATACCTTCTTTTCCGTGACCTCCCATTCTGTAAGGAGTTCCTATCCATTCATCAACAAATTCATAGAGTCGGATATTGCGAATATCATCCATAGAAACACCCATCATTTGAGCGTATTTCCGTTTTAATTGCTCGTCCTTATTGTTAATCAAATAAGGTTCTTCTACTGCCACCTTCTTTTCTGTTAGAGAAACGGATTCATTGGAAGGCGGATTTTCAGTCATGGGTTCGTAAACCACTACTACTTTGTTACCTTTTTTTAAAGCTCTTCTCTGCTCCTTAGCAATTCGTTTATCTTCTTTTTTCTTTGCTTTTCTAGCCTTCTCTATAGCATTTTCTCGTTCCTTGGCTTTCTTTTTTTCAGATTTCTTTAAATCCTTGACCAAACGAGCCCGACGTTTCTTCTCTTTTTTGGTGAGTTCTAAAGCAACATTTAGCTTCACCCTTTGACCGAAACCTAAATCAATTGGAATAAATTGTTCTTCATAGCCATCCTTGCTGATATTCAATATCTGATCTCCTACAGGCACGTTCCTGTCGAAAGAGAAAAAGCCATTATCATCAGATTCGGTAATGAGCGTGGTACCATATATGGATATAATTGCATTGCTCAAGTTGTTACTGCTGTCAACTTCAGAAACTATGCCTTCTAAGCCGGTGCTTTGTGCATGAGCCCCTAAAAAAGTGGAAATCAGTAATACTGTAAACAGTAATCTTTTCATAACTATTTGGAATGAATTTATTCGTTCTACTAAAAAATACATAGCAATATTTAAGTTCAAACGCGAAAGGGGGGAGCTAAAGGTAATAAAAATGGTGAAACGAAAACAGTTGATAATTAAAAAATTGTGATTTTTCCTACTTTTTTATGTGGCGCTAAATCGTTTAATAATGCTATATTTACTGGGAAAATAGTTTTCTCCCCCTTTTTTTACTCCATTTATTCCTACATTATTGTTGATGAAGCTTGTATAGATATGAAGCAGAAATTTTACACTTTGCCCCTGAGGGCCAAAAACCTAACGTCGCGTAAAGGTCACGATATGTGCAACTTAAATCAATCTATTGCACACCACATTCATTTGATAAATACTTCTTCCTTTGGAGAATGTTCGTTCGATGAGACTTTTGGATGCTCAATCTGGTTAATCGATTTCGACAATCTAAAAAGCAGCAACAAATTAAAAAGTCAAATAGTAGAATCCCTCCATAATTCACTGCAGCGCCACGAAAAAAGACTTGCAAATATTAAGATTGATGTCAAAATCAAACAGGAAGAACTAAATTCTGGCGTTTCTGCAAATAGAATAAAGAAAAGAATTGATATTCAGGTTAAAGGCACTGTAAAAAAGACAAATGAGAGTTTTTCATATTTTGAATACTTTTACATAGGTCCGCTATCCTACTAATATGAAAGAAAAAACTAAAGAGGCGATAAAGAACAGGATGGTAAAGAGAGCGGCCACGCTCTGGGGAATTCCTGCCAATGAGATCGAAATGTCCTTCGACCCCATAGTGTCCATGTTATTATCGGCATGTGCTTCCGAGATGGAAAAGCTAACAGCCGAAATGGATGCGTCTCAAACAAGGATTACCGAAAAACTAATTCAATTGATGACGCCTGAAGCAGTGTACGGACCAAAACCTGCACATGCCATTTTATATTCAGAACCGATTGATTCGAAACATGAAATCAAACCCGAATACGAATTCAGTTTCAAACAGGAAACCGTACACAATCATACATCCTTAAGATATCGGGACATTTCTTTTTCTCCTATTGGGAATTTCAACCTTGTGAATGCAAAGGTAAAGTACCTGGTTAGTGGAGGGAAATTTACGGAAGTGGAAGAAGGCAGAAATGTAAATATCCTTTCAGATTTGAGGAATTCAGGGCATTTGGATAACTCAACACTCTATCTTGGTATATTGAGTGACGAACGGAAATTAGATTTGAGCGAAGTATCTTTCTATTTTGAACTGCCTGATCCTATTCACAGATCATTGTTTTATCATCACCTCAGAAATGCCAGTTGGCATGTAGATGATTCCCATTTACCAACACATAGCGGCTTTGCATCTAGTTTGAATAAGCAGAAGATCGATTTAGATCACATTTTTGAAGATGTCTCAAACAAAACGGTAAACATAGGCAAGCAGACCAGCAATGCTTACAAGAAGAATTATGTAACTGTTGTAGAGAACCCCGATAACGAGCCCATCACAGAATCCAATTTCCCTGAAATCAATTCCTTTATTGAATCGGCTAAATTAAAAGTGGATGCAAACATTCGTTGGATCAAAATACAATTCCCTCGAATTATTACTAATACCATTCTTCAATCAGTATACTGTTCATTAAATGCGTTTCCAGTGTTGAATCGCAGTTTAAATTCATTCTCTTACAGGCTGAAGGAGTTCGTTCATATTCTGCCTATTAAAACTGAAGATCTTTTTTTTGATATCCATAGTATAGAAAATACGAGCGGACAAAAATATCGCGCCCGGAGTCGAGATAATATGAATGAAGACAAGGGAACCTATGTGCTTCGTTCTGAAAACATCGGCAAACTTGATCACAGACGTGCCAAAGAATATCTGATTTATCTAATAGAATTATTAAAAGATGAAAGTGCTGCATTCTCATTTTTGAATAACGACTTTCTCAATAATAATTTAAAAAGTCTGAATCAAATGATATCCATGCTTGAAGCCAAAGTATCCGAATCTCAAACGAGTTTATCGGAAACGGTATATGCGGTCATGGAACCATATGAAAATGAGGAGACGCTTTTGGTTGAATTTTGGTCTACCAATGGGGAGTTGGGCAATGATATCAAGTCTGGTAGCCGCCTGAATATAAGTAAGGGTGTGGGTCTAAAACAGTCCGGAGGAATGATGCTTACTACAAGTTTAGGTGGAAAGAACGATCTCAGTATGGAAGATCGATTGAATTCTTACCGGCGATCTCTGCTATCCAGAGATCGGGTGGTTACTAAAGAGGATGTCCGCGCGCTGTGTTTTGAACTCTATGGCAACAAGATAAAAGATGTAGTGGTTCAAAATGGTTTCACTAAGGATGTGAATCTTAAAAAAGGAATGGTAAGGTGTATAGATATTTTATTATATCCTAATAATCAAATAGATACCAACGATAAAGAATGGGATTCCATTAATTCGAACTTAATGCACTATCTCGAAAAAAATTCGATTAATGTGTTTCCGTTTAAAATAAAAATATTAATTTAAAACTCTATTTCACAGCCCCTTTAAGAACCATCCCTCGCCTACTATTTGCTAAAAAATTTTAGTTATGTCTAGAAAAAAACACAGGTCGAAACACCTGGACAAAATGGTTCTCTACCTATTTGGGGTAGTTTTCCTGACTTCAGTTTCTACCATGGCATATAAGTACAAAAACTTTGTTAGGTGCAATTTGGTGACTTTTGCCTTTGATGCTTCCGAATTACGAGTGGGAGAATTGGTACAGTTCAGAGATCATACCGAAGGGGCCGAAATATGGGCATGGGACTTTGGTGATGGTTCGGAGAATGACAACCGGAAGACAGCCATACACAGCTTTGATGAAGCGGGTGAATACAAAGTGAAGTTAACGATAAACGAATTCTGTGAACGAGTTGAAACAATAACCGTCCTTCCAAAGGAAATCATAAAGGATCCCAGTAAGTATCCGGTGTTTTCAATTCCAAAATCAATAAGGGTAGGCCAAACTCTAAGAGTGATAGACGAAACCGAAAATGCGTCTACCTGGGAATGGAGATTTGGAGACAATGCATCAGTTGATGCGAAGACACAAACTGCAGAATATGTATACAGCGAACCTGGTTTGCGCACCGTTCGATTGGTGGTTAATGGAAATATAGATTATGTGGGTACCGCCTTGATCGAGGTAAAACCACCATTCAATCAAACAGGTTCTTCATTTATCAAGGACAAACCAAAACAATATGAGTCTTCAATTAAAGACAAACCCAAAGAATCGTCCATAAAAGAAGGTTTGAAGTCGTCCATCAAAAAAACCCCTGAGGAAAAAGAGCGTGAAGTTCCATTTATTAGTAATTCGGCCTTTGGAAAGAAATTGGTTCAAATTGCAAAAGAACAAATTCAACCGCAGGCATTCAAAGATTATTTCTGCGGCGATCTTGAAAAAGGAGTTGTGGTAAATGGGAAAAGCACAACATTCCTGGAATTTTGTGCTAAAATCAAGGGCAAGAAAAGATTAAAGGTAAAAGAAGTCAATATCGTACGTGCGGATGATAATTCGAATTGCATCACGAATGTTGTCATTGAACACAAAAAACTTGGATTGTTCTAGTTAAAGTATATCTATGAAATCAAAAGAGAAGAATAATTTCAGGGTAAACTGGATCGATGGAATGAAAATCAATAAGAATCATTTCATCGAACTGGAAGACGCCATGTTATCGCAAATGAGCAATGCCGAAAAAAAGGATATCAATCCATTTAATTTCGGGCTGCTCCCCACATATAATGAGCAGGAAAGTTCAATTGATGTTACAATTAGCATTGACGGCCAATCTACAATAGAGGTCGTCCTCAACACATGCTCTGCAGTCACATTGGGTGGGCACCAGATCCATATCACATCTGAAACTAAGGAGCTATTGGAGCAATCGGGATATATTCTGAAAAACGAGTACGCTATCTCAAAAGATGAATCTGAATGGTATGTTGTCCTTTCAGTTAATCCTTTTGCCCGCGTACCGGTGGGTCCGGCGGATCCCGAGGAGGAGCCTCCGCGACATCCTTTCGTGCTGCCGGAATACAAATTGGACATCTTGCCGAAAAGTGAGACTTCAGGTCAGGAATTAGGTTTATATCATATTACAATTGGGAAAGTCATTCTCCAGGATGGCAGGCCCGCGATAGATGCAGATTTCATACCGCCGTGCAGATCCATTCAAAGTCATGCCGATTTGAAATTTACCTATACTGAAATAGGATCATTCCTTAATCAAATGGAATCGTTCTCCCTTCATATAGTTCAGAAAATCCACCAGAAAAAACAGGCTAATGACCTGGCGCAAATGGCACTGGTTTTAACCCAATCCGTCATGCGCTATTTGAATAGCACCATTCCTGAGTTCAGATACAAAGACAGGTATGCACCTCCTATCTTCATGATGAGCCGAATCGTAAACATGGCTCGTGTAATTAAAAGTTCTCTGGATATCCACGTGGGCACTGGGAAAGAAGATTTCTTAAACTACCTAACGGATTGGTGCGACCTCAATCAGGGTGCCTTTGAGAATGTCCTGATTCAAACTATAGAAATGGAATATGCTCACACCGATATAAACGCAGCTCTTGGAACTATTTCTGAATTCACCCGATTGATGCTTTCACTGTTTAAGAAATTAAACGAATTGGATTATATCGGCAAAAAACAGGATTCCGGAATTTTCGTAAAAGAAGAAGTTGTTGAAAATACGGAAGTTAAAGGCAGACGAAGTTTCTTGTTGGATTAAGGAGTTTTATTCTGTAAACATTTTAATAAGAGTATCGTAAAAATAGTAGCATGAGACCCAAAAACAGTAAGGAGAGAAGGTCAGCCTTCCTAAAATTTCTAGTATTATTTCTGGTAACCACAAGTACCGTTGTTGCAGCTGTTTACTTTAATTTTAAAATCCCAAACCAGGAAAATGAAATATTGCGAGAAGACGCGAAATTAGTAAATGCCGATTTGAAATTTCAACAGGGTTTCTATTCTGAAATGAAAGAAATAAAGGAGTTAATCGATTCGTTAGAAATTCCTGGCACTATAGTCGATTTTGAATCAAAACAAATTAGTAGTCGTCTCGCGGTGCTTTCAGATAAGATCCCACCAAATGATTCTACTAATTTATCGGATATGAACATGAAAATTATCGAGCTTCTTCTTGATCTTAAAAATGATAAAGTAAAGTTACACGAAGTAAGAAATGCTTCTTCAGAAATTGAAACCTTAAAAGAATCACTACAGAATTGTGAGTCCTCCCTTAGCTCTGCTAACCAAACAATAGCCATCTTACGAAATAACTAAGTAATTCAGAGCATAAGTTCCGTACTCTCGTTTTAGATATTCAAAAAAAAGGTTCAATTATCAAAATTTAGGCCTTGAGGTAATGACCCATTATTACCTCAGGAATCCTTTATTTCTTTTCTCTATTTGAAACCCCGTTTAATGCCTTTGGTCCATTTTTAGAAATAGAATACTATCTTTAAACGCAAAAATTTACTCCCTATGAGAACGCACTTTATGTCACTCTGTTTTCTGCTTGTAACGTTAACAGGATTTTCTCAAACCAATACCATTAGATTTCATCTCGAAGATCCACCAGGCAAGGAAGTACTGGTAGTATACTACTATGGAGACAAGCAATACATTTTAGGAAAAGAGGGATCATCTCCTACGGCTCCGAGAGATGAAAACGGTAATCAGTTGGTTCTAATAGATGAAAACGGCAAAGGCAGCTTCACCCACGAGGGTATGAAGCCAGGTATGTACCTTATGGTGTTTCCTCCCGCGAACAACTTTATCGAATTTGTTTTCGAAGGCAGTGACCTCGACGTCTATACTAAAGGGAATTATATATTAGACCATCCCGGAAATTCGGTATCGAACCGCATTAAGGCACAAAACGATGCTTTTCAAAAACGGCGTTACCAACTTCAGCAGGAAAAACCGGCAGACCTGGAGCAAAAAATGGAAGCCTTAACGAATGAATATTACAGCTTCCTGGAAGAAAAACGAACAGCCTACCCAAGCAATATTTATCTAGGTCTACTTAAAGCTGCAGAAAATGCGGATGTTCCGGAAATAGAGGATAAAAACAAACGCTTCTATGCCTATCGAAAGAACTATTTTGACAAAATCGATATGACGGCCGACTGGTTAGTTAGAACTCCGATATTTAACCAAAAGATCAATGAGTACTTCGAAAAGTTAACCTCCAAGGTTCCTGATTCCATCATCGTTGCTGTAGACCGGATTGCATCCATGATCGAACCAAACGAAGAACTCTACAAATATTTCATAATTGACAGATTAAATACTTACGCCAAGTCTAAGATCATGGGGCATGATAAGATCTATCACCACATGGCCATGAACTATTATGCTAAAGGAAAGGCGCCCTGGACAGAACAGGAGCAACTCAATAAGATCCTGGATAATGCAAAAGCAATGGAGGGTACACTCATTGGGGACTCCGCTTTTAATTTCACGGCGGAAAGCACTACCGGTCAAAAGCTTAGCCTTCATGGGATAGAATCAAAATACACTTTGTTATTTCTCATGGACCCGTTTTGCGGCCATTGTAAAGATGCTTCAAATAAAATTATCGAACTGAAGGATCAACTGCCGTCCGAACTTAGGGTATTAGGTGTTGTTTTCAATGCAAGCATGGAGGAAATGAAAAGGATAAAAGGGGAACGCAATTATTTCTGGCATTGTGTCGTTCCATCTCTGGATCTGCAAAATGATCTAAGGAAGGCCTATAATATTAAGACATATCCAATGATCTACCTTCTGGATTCAAAAAAAGAGATCGTAGCGAAACAAATTTCTGTTGAGCAGGTGTTGGGGATTATAGATCAGCTGGAGCAGTAATTACCCAATACTTCGTTGATCTAAATAGGTTCCTCTAAGAATTTAACTCTGAAATATGTAACCATTTGAAAGCTGAATAAGTCTTAATAGAAATTCATCTTTCAAATTATGCAACAGTTATCTAGTTCCCTTAAAACAGCTGTCTTAATCGGGCTCTGTTTTATATTTCTGAATACATCCCTTACTGCCCAGGATAGTTACTCGGTTTCATTTAAGCCCGACGAGCCTGAATTGGTTGAAGTGGTAGCAACAATTCGGCTTCAGGATTCTTTACTCAGAATGAGCAATTTTGGGCCAATACCGGAAAACTGGCCGAAATACGTTTCCAATCTGAAAGTGACAACTCCTGAAGGTAAGTCGGTGAAGGTTGAAATGCAGGACTCTGCTCGGTGGAAATTACCAGCATTTCTTGTGAATACTGAAGTGTTGCTGAGTTACACCCTCAATGTGGACCACGAAAAGGAGAAATGGCCAGGAGGAATAGATGGTGTAGCTTTCGTAAGACCATGGGGTGTTATGCTATCCGGCCGGTCGCTATTCGTGATGAATGGGTCCAACAAGGAAAACATCAGCGTTCAGTTCAAGGTGCCGAATGAATGGAAACTTTCAATCCCATGGAAGAAGACCAATGCTTCAGACGACAGCTATGAAGTCCCTAATCTGATCGAATTACAGGAAACCCTTCTCTTTGCCGGTACACATAAAGAAGTGAACATACCAAGTGGTGATTTTAGCCTTAAGTTCATCCTTGGTGGCGAAGGTATTCTAGAACAGGAAGAGCTATATGTAGAGCGAGCAGAGAAGGTATTGAAGTACTATATTGAGCTCATGGGAGGAAATCCTGTCCCAAGGCCGGGAAGCGAACTTTCCACAGCCATGGTTTTGATCAACCAGTCTGAACAGGTGGATGGCGAAGTAATAGGCAATCACCTCAGCATGTTCCTGAATCCTGAAGCGGATATGCAAAACCAATTGATCGGTTGGTTTATGTTCGCCCATGAATTTTTCCATCTTTGGAATGGAAAGACCTTGCGATATAATGATACCACGACCGACTGGTTCAAGGAAGGAATTTCAAATTATTATACCCTGAAAGCACTCAACCAGACCGGTATAGTTAATGAAGAAATTACAAAAATGGTACTCAACAACTTATTTTATCAACGCTACAGAAATGATGCTGGTTACGGAACCATGGCTCCAGCAAACGCTGCATCCGGATTCGACAAGGATAATCATTGGGGACTTATCTACGGTGGCGGCCTCTTCGCGGGAATAGGCATGGATTTGGAGATTCGCCACAATACAAATAACCTAAAGAGCATGGATGATGTCATGCGGCAATTATACAATGAGTACGGAGGAAGTGAAAAGACCATCGACCAGCAAAGGCTCATCGATATCATTAGTGAGTTCAGTAAAACAGATTTTGAACCTTTCTTCCAGAAGCATATCCTTGGTTCAGAATTAGTACCCCTGGAACGATATATGCCGTACGCTGGTAAGGAAGTCTCTTTTGATAACGATCAACTCACCATCCGAGCTTCCGAAGAAAATTCAGAAAAAGAAAAAGAAATCTGGCAGGGATTCCTGGGAAACAACTAAAGTCGAATAACATAAAGCCCGTACTAGACGTACGGGCTTTTTTATCAATAGAATTTGGGCAAAAAAAGTAAGGGGAGTTGTTGTTGGTATTAGTTCGAAATCAAGGCCTCCAAACGTTCGATCCTGCTTTCCAGACTCATCCTGTTTTGTTTTTCTGAATCTCGTTCTCTTTTAAGTTCTTCTATCGTAGCCTGTTGTTCCTTCATCGCATTGATGAGTACAGGAATGAGTTCGGTATAATTCACTGAAAGCGTCTTAGCATCATCATCTCTTTCAAGCACAACATTTGGGATAATTTGCTCAACTTCTTGTGCGATTAATCCAAGGCTTTTGTACTCATTATCTGGTTTATCCTTCCAATTGTATTGTTTAGGAGAAAGTCTCATCACTTCTTCCAATCCATATACCAAATCATCAATATCCTTCTTTAGTCTTCTGTCACTAGTGTGGACCACGGCTCCTCCTACTACTACATTTCCACCACCATCTTGCAGGTATAAGCTGGAGGCGGCGCCATTATTCCTCGCTTGTATCTCATTATTGTCCATCGAAATATTTGTTCCTGAAACTGCTCCCATCAGAAAATATCCATGAGATGACAAAGATGTGTCCGGGCCTCCTTCTATCTGCAGGTTCGTATCCGGAGTTGTAGTACCTATTCCCACATCATCGTTAAAGAAATTAGCGGATCCTCCAAATCCCCAACTAAAATACGTGCCATTGTACCAAATCGCCTCAGATCCGTTAACACGAAGAGCAATACCCGAAGCTATTCCTTCGTTTAAATTTGCCACTCCATTCACAGAAAATCTATAGTCAGGAGTAGTGGTACCAACACCCACCCTATTTGCACTGGCATCAACGCGAAGAGTGCCCCCATCTACTTCGAGATCGCCATTGTTATCACTTTGTACAAACAGAGTAGCGTCGGTGTTGGTTATGATTTCATTCGCGTCCAAACGCAGACCGTTCCCAATTTCCAGGGCTCCAGAGCCCACCGTCCCGTTCGCGTCAGTATTATCTGTTATTTCTGTTCTCCCGTTAAAGCGTAATAAATCGCTGTCAAATTCACCATAGATAAGCGCATTATTGGCATTTGCATTCGAACTTTCGATGTACAGTTTAGAGGAACCTGTTTCATTATATCCCGCCTGATACCCTACAAATATGTTGTCAGAAGCCGCGGCTGTGCTGTTGAACCCTGCTCCATTACCTACCACTGTATTTCTGGTACCCGAATTATTTCGTAAAGCACTACTTCCAACTGCAACATTTTGGTCGTTAAGACTTACATGCAAGGCCTCAAAACCTATGGCCACATTACTAGAACTTAATGAATTACTTCGCAAGGCACCTTGTCCAATGGCTACATTTGAGTTGCCAACAGTGTTTGAATAAAGTGCATCATTTCCAATAGCGATATTTCCAATCCCGCTTTCGTTAGCGCTCATTGCATAGCTCCCAATTGCGGTGTTACTAAAACCGGTGGTCGTACTATTCATAGACCATGCTCCTACTGCTGTATTGTGTACGCCATCAGTATTCGACAACAACGAATTATAACCAATGGCCGTGTTATCGGAACTGCTAGTATTTGAAGACAAAGCTGCCACACCTACTGCCGTATTCTCAGATCCAGTTGTATTGTTAACCAATGCGATTATTCCTAATGCAGTGTTGTTGTTTGCCAGATTATAACGTAACGATTGATACCCAACGGCCGTATTATTGACCCCCGTAATATTTTCGTACAAAGCAAAGTTCCCAACCGCCGTATTGTAATTTCCTGAGGTATTTAGACGCAAGGAATTGTTCCCTAAAGCTAGGTTATAACTTCCAGAAGTATTCTCATACATTGCACCCGATCCAATAGCGGCATTCTCAACACCATCGTCGTTATTAAACATAGCGTAGTAGCCCAAGGCCGTATTGTAATTTCCTGTAGTGTTATTTCGTAACGAATTAGTACCCACGGCAACATTGTTGATCCCCAAAGTATTTAGCTGCATGGCAGCCGTTCCAATGGCAGTATTCCGGTTCCCTTGGGTATTTGCACTTAGAGATCCCCATCCCATAGCAACGTTGGACACGCCAATGGTATTATCGGCCAAAGCTTGCACTCCAACTCCGGTGTTTAATTCTCCCGTTGTATTTGCTTCCAATGCCAGCGTCCCAAAAGCTGTATTTGCATTTGCCGTTGTGTTGTTTCGAAGGGCATTATATCCCATGGCAGTGTTGTTAAAACCTGTATTTTGACGTAGTGCTTCATAACCCATAGCGGTGTTATTACTTCCTGTATCATTCAGATATAGAGCGGTGTATCCAACTGCCGTGTTCCGAAGCCCGGTAGTATTATTAAACAGAGAATATGAACCAATTGCCGTAAGTCTTTCAGATAAATTATTTTGTAGCGCCTGGTTTCCAATAGCAACATTATTACTAGCTGTAGTATTATAAAACAAGGAGTACGAGCCCATCGCTACGTTGTTTATCCCAGTGGTATTGTTGTACATGGCTTGGTACCCATGTGCATTATTATTATTCCCAGAAGTATTATTCAATAATGAACCATTCCCAAAGGCCGAATTATTAACTCCATCAATATTGGAGAACATACTAGCGCTTCCAATGGCGACATTTTGTTCACCCGTAGTGTTTGCTATTAATGATCTATTACCCACAGCAATATTTCCTGAGCCAGTGGTATTATTCTGCAATACAGTATAACCAATTGCGGTGTTAGAATTTCCGGTGGTATTACCGGTAAGGGCCGCGTACCCTAAAGCGGTATTCCAATTCCCTTCGGTATTTGATCGAAGACTAACGTATCCAAGCGCTGTATTACTCCCACCTGTAGTGTTATATCGCAAAGCTTCATAACCAACGGCGGTTAAATTATCTCCTGTATTATTTTCTAAGGCGCGATTACCCACAGCAGTGTTGTTAGAGCCCGTATTGTTGTTTGAGCCTGCACCAAAACCAACTCCTGTATTGTTAGAACCTGTGGTATTACCTCCTAAAGCATTACTACCCATTGCCGAATTTTGATTTCCTGTAGTATTCGATCCAAGCGCAAAATTCCCTACCCCGGTTACACTAGTTCCTGTTGTACTAGCCCCCAAGCTAAATGCACCAACGGCAGTGTTACCTAATGCGACGTTCTCTTTTAATGCTTCATAACCAATAGCCGTATTGTTATTCGTACTGTTATTTGCCAACAACGCATTGTATCCCAATGCAGTATTTCGCAGTCCAAGTGAATTGTTTGATAAAGCATAATGTCCAACTGCCGTATTTTCATCGACTATTGTGTTAGCAAGTGCAGATGTTCCAATAGCCACATTGCTATCTGCAGTCGAATTAATAAGCATGGCATTATTCCCTATGGCAATATTGTTGTTTCCATCCGTATTAGAATTAAGTGTACCGGTTCCTACGCCAATATTGCTATAACCAGTTGTGTTATTTTCTAAACTGACGGCCCCAATTCCAATATTTTGGAATCCTGTGGTATTATTATCAAAAGCCCTGAATCCTATTCCCACATTTTGATATCCTGTGGTATTATCACTCATACTAGCATAACCCACCGCGACATTGAGTTCACCTGTCGTATTCGCGCGTAAGGACTCAAAACCTATACCTACGTTGGAATTACCCGTTGTGTTGGCAGTGAGGGATTCAAAACCTATGCCTATATTTCCATTATTACTGCTATCATCGTTCAAACCAGCATTAACCCCCAGAAAGATAGACGAGCCATCATTTGTGCCATCGTCGTCTGAACGACCATCTTGCAGTTCATTGATCTTCTCTGCGCCGGTTCCATCAAAATTGATCCAAGCGGTGGTGTTACTATCCCAATAATAGAATCCTTTGGCCGGGGTTCCACTACCGGTTACAAATACCAGCATACCATCCTGATTTGCACCCGGATTACTGACCGGGAAGTTGTCGATCTTCGGAATTAATATTCCATCGTTGCTGGCCGGGGTGGCCTGGTTAGAAGATTGAATCTCCAAAGTGGAATTCGGAGTAACGGTACCGATCCCCACCTGGGAAATAATAGAGGTGTAACCAGCGAATAAAAAAACGGCAAACAGAATTAATTTCTTCATGACAATGTGTTTTTACTAGTGTTTTATAAAAAGTGTACTCTTCAGGATCTTGTTGTTGTGTACTATTTTCAATTGATACACTCCTTTATTGAGGTAAGACACATTTAGGTATATCTCCTGAGTGTCCAGTTTTTCCAAGGAACCTGAGTAGGGTTTTCTTTTCATTTACTTTTACTAATGCCACCCCCGATTCGGGATTTGAGGAGCACTGATTCAAAACTATATTGGATTTAAAAACGGGAATAACAACCATGTAACAGAATGTAACACGGGTGTAACAATTGAAGTATTTGCTTGTTAGAAAAGGGATTTACAGTCTATCCCGGTACTCTGTGGGAAGGATTCCGAAGGCTTCTTTAAAACACTTACTGAAGTAAGAAGGGTTGTTGAAACCAACTTTGTAGCAGACCTCGTTTATGTTTAATTCTTTATTCTGAAGAAGTTCATATGCGAGTTTTAATCGTTCGGTTCGCAAGAATTCCGAAGCCGACAAGCCAGTAAGTGCTTTCAACTTCCTGTGTAATTGCATCCTGCTCATATGAAGATCCTTACTGAATTCTTCCACCGAGAACGATTCTTCCGTGATCTTTTCATCCAGGACTTTCTTAAGCCGTACGATAAAACGCGCATCTGCATCATTAATCGAAATATCCGCTGGTTTGAGCACGACTTCCTTACTGTATCGCTGGCGCAATTTCGCCCTTGACTTAACAAGATTCTTGACCCTGGTCGAAAGCATCCTTGTGCTGAAAGGTTTCAGGACATAATCATCGGCACCTGTTTCGAGCCCTTCAAATTCACTTGAATCATCGGCTTTGGCAGTAAGTAAGATAATTGGGATGTGGCTGGTGCGTTCATCCTGTTTCAGCTTGCCGCACAATTCAACACCATTAATATTTGGCATCATGATATCGGAGATAATAATGTCCGGAATATTTTCAATTGCAGAAATGATCCCTGCCTCACCATCCGCAGCTTCCAGGACCTTGTACTCCTTGCTGAACATATCTTTCACAAAACTTCGGATATCGTCATTGTCATCCACAACAAGCAATACCGGGATATCGGAGGTCTCTAAATGGTGGGTGTCAACTTCGTTCCGGTCAATGATATGATCCTCTTTAACCGTAACCGATAACTGACCAGGGGCATACGCCTCCTTGTTGATCGGAATTACGGCAGTGAACTTAACACTTGAATCCGAACTATTCTCCGCCTTGATCCTGCCATGAGATAGCACTATCAATTCCTTTACCAGAGCCAATCCAACTCCGCTTCCATGTGAAGCTCCCTGTTCATCCGAATTCCTTCTGCTGAATCGCTCGAAAATAGTATCAACTTCCTTTTCAGAAAAAGTCTTACCACTATTCTCAATCGTTAATTGGAGATTTCCATTCTGTCGGAGGCATTCGAAGTTCACTTCTCCTCCTTCAGGCGAATACTTTACTGCATTTGAAAGCAGGTTAACAACGATCTTTTCTATTGCATCTCTATCGAACCACCCCTTTTCAAATTCATCAACTTTCACACGGTAATTCAGTCTTTTTTCCTGGGCAGCATAAACGAACGAAGCTGACAGTGATTTCAGTAATCCTGTGAGATCTCCCTCCGTAACATTTAATTTGTAATGCTTAGATTCAAGTTTTGAAATGTCCAGTAACTGCTCAATTAACCCCATCAAACGATTTGA
Organism: Aureitalea sp. L0-47; assembly: GCF_026126405.1. Classification (GTDB taxonomy): domain Bacteria; phylum Bacteroidota; class Bacteroidia; order Flavobacteriales; family Flavobacteriaceae; genus Pukyongia. The sequence goes on along the minus strand of NZ_JAFMTQ010000001.1, from coordinate 383,909 downwards.
ATTCCGCTGCATCATTTCGAATTCCTTTCGATCTGTTTCATCAATGCTTGAATTGTCCAGGCGCTTTTCCAAGGGCCCGGAAATAAGACTAAGTGGTGTGCGAAATTCGTGAGAAATATTCTCAAAAAAGGTAGTTTTAGCGGCATCCAGTTCCACCATTTTATCCAGAGTCTTTCGTCGATTCCGATACAGCACAAATAATACGATTAGACCAAGTGCACCAACACCACCTAGGCCGAAAAACAGGTTTCGTTGATTGCGTTGTTTTGCCCCTGACAGCTCATTTTGTGTTTCCAACATTTCAATTTCCTGCTCCTGCTGGGTTCTCTTGTATCGGGCTTCAAGTTCCTTCGCATTATCAATATTCGCCCATGCTGTAAGAGAATCATTTACTCTCTTGTGCTCTTTAGAAAATTCGTACGCCTGTTTATAATTACCCATTTCTTCGGAAGCCAGGTAAAGCAATTTCAGCGATTCCTCTTTGTCTATGTAACTATCCATCTCATTCGCCAGGCCGTTGGCTTCAAGTGCCAATTCATAGCTTTCCGAGTACCTTCCGATTTCATTAAGAATTTCTGCCTTCATGATCAAAGAAAGCATTATTCCAAAGGAGTCCTCGTTTCGCCTGTTCAAATCAATCGCACGCGTTGAGGCCCATAAGGCATCCTCCATCTGCCCGGCTTCAAAATATATTTCACTTAGACCGATGTGATACATGGCTTCTTTCACCAGATATTTATTTTCACTATAATATTTTATGCTTTGCTGTATGTACTCGACAGCTAAGGGATAATTCTTCTTAATCCTTTCGATGGAGGCCAATGATGCAAGCGCAGACATCTGCTGATACACATTTCCCGTTCGCTTGTAGAGATCCAGGGCTCTCTTATTGTATTCCTCGGCTTCCTCAACATTACCAAGATCCTTATAGATAGTTCCAATCGCTGAAAGCGCAAATCCCCTTTCCTCATGGTCCGGGTCCATAAGCATGTAGATACTATCCGATTTAAGTGTGTACTGAAGTGCCCTTTCCATCATTTTATAGCTATACAGATAGGCCTCTCCCATCATGCTATACATATAGGCCGTCTCCTCCCACAGGTTGTTTTCAATGGAAATTACCAGGCATTGATTGGCATAATCAAGCGCCTCCTCAGTTGCCCCGAATCTTGATTTCTCAACGGATAACTTAGTGTACGCCATGGCCAGCAGGGTAGGGTCTTCAGACTGTTTGGCGTAATTCAATGCCTCTTCTAAATTCGCATATATAAAAGTTTCGGCCGACTCGTCCTTTTTAATATACAAACCGAAATATCCCGCCTTTTGCCTATAGTGATGAAAAAGTGCTCGATTGGAATTTTTGCCCTCGCCGTAGTTCTTCAGCTTTTCTAAATAAGCCCGACAACTATCCTCATTATTTCTTTTGAAATGACGAATAAGAGCCAAATAGCTATTCACCCGTGTACTGTCAGGAGCCTCTCCGAAGGCCATCTGTTTTAAAGAATCGATACCCGATTCTTCCTGGGCATAAGTTCCCAGTGTAAAACAAAGAAATAACAGAAGTAGATGCTTCAATGCGGAGTTGTATTTAGATAAAAATAGGGATTTCCATTTTAATGAGCTCGCTTATACAAAGATTGATTGGCACAATAATTATATGATTTCTAATAAATTGGCCCATTAACCTTTTTCTTTACACTAGACAGAGCAAATCGTATCTCCTAGTTCAAGAACTTCAGTCTCGATCTTTTTTCTGAAGTTTTCCATTTCAATATCATTACTTACCTGCAACATAACCTGGGTATTCTTCCAGACGTCCTCACGCCAACTTGAAATGAGCCGGGATATCAAATATTCGTCTACCCTCCCGAAAACTATATCTATGAAGGCGAGGAACCGATTTTCGGGCTCAAGGATACGATCCTGCACCGCATCAATGGTTCGGGCAATGATGTTATTCACATGACAGTGGTCTTCATAGCGTAGCTTTCTTTCTTCTTCGGTCAAGGATTTCCATTCCGGAGCGAGCATATCATATAGGGCAAGTACCAGATCGTAGTTGATATGGGCATTTACACCCAAAACCAGCATTTGGAGTTCACTGAGCTCTTTTTCCAGGGTAGCGTTGTGAGCTGCCAGCCAAACTTCAGGAGTTTGATCACCACAATCAAAGCAACTCAGCCCGTCAAAATAGTAATCGGCGAACCTGTTTAGTAATTTACCGACCCATTCGGAGTCGTGAAACTCATCATTAGATAAGGCGACAAGCATATTCGCACTCATCATTTTATAACAACTCAGGAATACATAACGAGAATCCTGGCAGGTTTTCCATTCCTGAATGCGCCGATCCATCTTGTTAAGAATCAATTGAGAATTGCTCATACCGCCAGTTTATTTTCAATTAAACACCTCTAATTTAAGTATTTTCCGAACTCCTTACCTGTTCGAGCTATCAGGAAAATATTCACCACATCTTCTCAAAACCCTCAGGTTCAAACTTCTTTTCAACCGACTTAAAATTCGTCCCCTCTGGTTTCTTCAATCCCAGGCTGTCGTTTTTTCCAAATAGACTTGCGATCAATGCAACCGGAGACAACACCAGGTAGTACGTTAAAAACAGAAGTACAGTGGAAAGACCTCGGCCGATTAATCCTATCAATCCTGACACCAGGCCGTCTATGATATTGGCCACAATAGGAAACAGGAGTGAAACTAATCCTATCATCAGCATCACAGCGGGTATGATGGTGTACTCCTTCAGAAAAAACAACACAGCCGCACCGAGGAGTAATCCAAGAAAGGTTTTATGAGAGGTCTTGAGTTTCATGGCTTAGAAAAGGGTGTAGATCAAGGAGCTTACCGCAGACGAGCTTCCAATAAGGAACAGAATTGAAAGTATGACCAGGAATATAATGATGGGAGCCAACCAATACTTTTTTCGCTCGGAAAGAAACTGCCACATATCACTGAGAAACTCCATCAATTTTGTTTTTAGTCCTTTGGAAACTCTTTTCGTTCACTCGACGTATTTACCAAATGAACCTGGTCACTTTTGTTATAAAGATAATTATGTATTACTAAATAATCCATTCCTGTATTAATAAAACAGCTATAGGCATCTTCCGGAGTGCATACAATAGGTTCTCCCCTCACATTGAAGCTGGTATTTACGAGCATCCCAATTCCTGTTCTTAGTTTTATTTCTGAAAGCAATTTGTGCAATTTCGGATTCTGCTCTTCAGAAAGAGTCTGTACCCTGGCTGAAAAATCCACATGGGTTATTGCCTGAAAAGAACTTCTTTCAGTGTATAGTTTGTCGAGAGCTGATAGCTCTTTATAACCTTCCGGGATATCTTTTCTGAAATCTTCATTGAGTTGATAAACCTTCAGCATATAGGGAGCGCTCTTTACACCCTCAAAAACAGCAGCAGCATCTTCTTCTAGAATCATCGGTGCAAACGGCCTAAAGGTTTCCCTATTCTTGATCTTTTCGTTGAGAATCTCCTGCATGCCAGGAGAGGATGGATTGGCAAGTATGCTTCGGTTTCCCAGGGACCTGGGGCCAAATTCCATTCGCCCCTGAAACCAACCAACTACGGATCCCTTTTCAAGATAAGTAGCCAATTCCGCGATTAGTTCCTCTTCATTTTCGAACTTTTCACAACTCGCCTTATGCTTTTCGTTCATCGCTTCTACTTCATGATCTGAATAACCCGGACCCAGATATGCCGACTTCATTCCGTCGGATTCAGAATTAAGTTCTCTATCCAGATTAAAATACATGTGATACACCGCCAATGCAGCGCCTAAAGAACCTCCGGCGTCACCTGCCGCAGGCTGTATCCAGATATTATCAAATATCCCCGCTCTTTCCAATTTCCCGTTAGCCACACAATTAAGCGCCACCCCTCCTGCCAGGCATAAATTCTCACAGCCTGTCATTCGCCTGGCTCCCTTCGCCATCCGAATCACGATCATTTCAGTAATTTCCTGTATGGCAAGGGCGAGGTTGCAATGATTATTATCAATGGGATCTCCCTCCTTTCGTTTCGGAAAACCAAATAAGGCCTCCCATTTGTTATCGGGGATCATTCGCATTTTAGTGGTATAGGAGAAGTACTCCTGGTTCAGCCAAATTGACCCATCGTCAAATACCTGGACCAGTTTGTCCAGAATGGTCTTCTTAAAAATTTCTGTTTGCTCCGCTTGTTCATTTCCGTAGGGAGCAAGTCCCATCAATTTATATTCACCCGAGTTCACCCTAAAACCGAGAAAATAGGTAAACGCGCTGTAGAGCAACCCCACCGAATGCGGGAAGTGCATTTCTTTCAGGATTTCAACCTTGGATCCCCTTCCCCGGCCAATGGTTGCTGTAGCCCACTCGCCTACCCCATCGATGGTTATAATGGCAGCATCCTCAAAAGGGGATGGGTAATAAGCACTGGCGGCATGAGAAAGGTGGTGTTCTGAGAACAAGAGTTTAACTTTTGACTTCTTATTCATCCCAAGTTTCCGCAATTCCTTTCGTATCAATCCCTTTAAAAAGAGTTTTTTGTTCAACCAAACCGGCATGGCATTCAGAAATGAAACAAATCCGCTGGGAGCCCTTTGGAAATAGGTCTCCAGCAAACGCTCGAATTTCAAGAAAGGTTTGTCGTAAAAGACAATGGCATCCAGTTCATCAAAACCCAAATTGGCCTCCTGTAAACAATACTCTATCGATTGGGAAGGAAAGTCGGCATAATGCTTTTCACGCGTGAAGCGTTCCTCCTGGACTGCCGCTACTATCTCACCATCAACTAGTATGGCTGCGGCCGAATCATGATAGAAAGCGGAAATACCCAGGATCTTACTCATCAGATGTAAAGATAATATGTATATTAACAATTGTATTCCGACTAGTGTTAATCACCCCATGAATCGAGATTCAGGAAGATCCTTTATCGTCAAAAAAAAGACTGTATTGTGGATACTGTACATCATTGTACTTATCCCTATCTGCCTGGAACTGGCACTGCGTGTTATCAGTGCGAAGCCTTATATTCAAACGGACTACCATATTGAAGTTTCTCCTCCCAAGGCATTCACCGGGCACGACTCCCTGGGCATAGTCCTCAATCCCGGCAACTATGATATTATCCTGAACCGGAAAGTGAAATTCCACACCACTCATACTTCGGCGGGACAGCGTCTTGTTCCGGATACCAATAGTGCAAAAGGACGACCGCAGCTGGCCTTTTTGGGCTGTTCCTTTACGTATGGCTATGGGGTGAATGATGAGCAAACTTTTGCTTCTATCCTTCAGAAGAAATATCCGAAGCTGGATTTTCATAATTATGGTGTTATCGGTTATGGTACTTTACAATCGTATTTTCAGTTGGAGTCATTATTAAAAAATGGTACACCTCCTGAAGTAGTTATTCTGAATTTTGCTTCGGATCATTTCGAACGTAATGCATTAACCAGGAAGTTCCGAAGGGCCATGAAAATAGGTTTCGACCGCTCCATGGAAACAGCACGCGAAATGATGCGAACCTCCAATTTTCCTTATCTGCAAAATCCCGAAGACTCCATCAACTATGAGCGTTGGGAAGATCTGTATTCCGACTGGAGATGGAGGGATAAATTAGCCTCTGTGAACTACATCCAGACACAATCCGACAAGCTCGCAGATAGCAGCAGAGACCTTGTGGACATCAGTGCTGTAATCATAGAGCAAATGAACAAACTATGCCTGGAAAACGATATTCAATTTGTAGTGGTCCTTCTTGATGAGGATGATAGGATCCGCAGGCTGGAAAAAGGTTTAACCAACCAAAAAATCGAAGCGCTGAAAGTAGGTTTTAACTTTAACAGCCCTGAATATACTAACGTTCCTTTCGATATCCATCCTAACCAAAAAGGGCATAAACTTATCGCTTCAAAGATAGAAGATCGAATAAAAACATTGATCCCAGATGAGTAGAAAACTATTATTCATAGGGATACTTGTTGTGATCGGAGCTGGAATCTGGAGCTTGAACAAACTCACCTACACCTTCGAAACGGATCCCCTGGCCTTTGGTACTTCGGAACAAATAAAACAGTATACCGAATACCGACAAGCTTTCGAAGAAGACCGGGAGACAATAGCCATCGGACTCGAAAAAGAAGATGGGTTTACAAACATTCAGGATTATAGAACCGTAAACGAACTTACAGAATCTATAAAGCAGATTCAAGGCGTTTCAGAAGTGAACAGTATTGAGAATTTCGGGCTTCCCGCTTTCAATGGTTTAATTACTGTTTATGAACCGTTTCTACCCATTGAGGATGCATCATCCTTTCAGGCCAAATTCGACCAGCTGAACAAATTCTCCGATATCACCGAGAAGTTTCTGTCGGATGACAGAACTGCCCTCTGCTTCTACATATTCATAGACGAGGAGTTCGAAGATTCCCAAGTAATACAGGAACTCTACCAACGCCTGGATACAAGTGAGTTTTCCAATTCCTACTATGTGGCCGGAACACCCGCTGCCAAAGAAGAAGGGGAGCGATTACTTGCCCGGGAAACTCTTTGGATATCGGTTATAGGCTGTCTCCTGATCCTGTTTTGCATGCTGTGGTTACTGCCCAATTTCCACCGGATAGCGCTCACATTGCTTTTTACCGTTTTTAATGTATCCACAACACTTTTGTTCATGTACGTTTGCAAGATAGAAGTGACTTCATTGAGCTCTGCGGTGCCGAGCATCATTGCTATTCTCTCCTTCACAGACATCACTCATATTCAGTATCATTACAACAAGCTAAAGGAGGAAAATCTAGCCGATGCGGTGATAAAAAAGCAGCTCTTTAAAAAGATCGGACTACCGCTCATTCTTACCTCTGCGTCTAACCTGGCCGGGTTTGTCGTCTTCTTTTTCAACGGTGGGATCGAGATGATCACTGGGCTTGCTCTGGCGGCTTCCTTCGGAATTGTGTTTGCTTATTTTTCTTCACGGGTACTGCTTCCTTTCTTCCTTACCTACGATGAAAGCAACGCTATGCGAAGAAGGCAATCTCAAATTGAAAAACTGGTATCCCAAAAAGTAGATTTTACACAACGGAATTACAAGAAGATCATACTGGTCTCTTTGGTTATCATCCCCCTGATGGTGGCAGGAGCCATCCACTACCAAACTATAGACATGCGTTATTATAACCAGGCCGATCTCGACCTCGGATTAAGCAGGTCCAGTGCTTTTTACGATACGAAATTCCAGGGGATACGGGATATTGAGGTGGTACTTGATTCAGAGGAAGATTTGCTGCGTCCGGAGGTCCTTCAAAGGATCGATTCAATTGAAAAATATCTGTTGAATGAGTACGGGTGCAGGACCACTTTCAGTTTAAACACTGCGGTAAAAAGGCATCAGCGATACTCTACCGGAGGTGATCCCGATGCTTTCAGACTGCCATCGAAAATGACCGCTAACTATAAAGAAGCACTTTACGAAAACCAGTCGGAATTGGGACTAAACTCCGTTTTGTCAAAGGATGGAAAAACCGCGCGCATCATTGGTAGCCTGCCAGATATAGGAACCCATCAGGCCCGACAGAGAAACAAAGCGCTGGAAGAATTCCTGCTAAGTTTTAACGACGAAAATACAACCGCCTATATCAGCGGTAAGGCATATATATTCGACTACAATGTCTTTCACCTGAGCAAATTTGTTTTGTGGGCGTTAGGGATCGGGCTACTACTAGTCGCGATTGTGGTGGCGCTATTGTTCAGATCGGTATTCATCGGACTGGTCACTCTCCTGGCAAACGCCTTACCCCTGTTTTTTGGGGTGCTGGTCATGTTGTTCTTCGGAATTCAACTCAATCCAGGCTCCATTTTTATCCTTACCATCATACTGGGAATAGCGCTGGACGACTCTATATATATTTTAGGACATTATTATTCGTCCGCTAAACAGAGCGGAAGAAAGACGGAAATACTGGTCAAGAGTTTGAAATCGAACAGTTTACCTCTTTTGGCAACCTCGGTAGTGCTTAGTATCTCCTTTCTTGCGCTTACTATTTCGAATTATCATTTCACCATGAGTTTCGGAATAATTATATCTTCCTCACTTATTTTTGCATACATGACAGATATGTTATTCATACCCTCCATGATATTTTGGGCCTTAAAAAGAAGCCGTAAATGATTGCTAAGATCGTCTTCTATTTATGGGTACTGCTGAATTTACTTCTGGCGATCTATATACTCCTCGAACTACTATTATTGTTATTCGCCTTACTAGCACCCAAGAAGAATCCGAAGAAGGATCTCAAGGAATGGCCCAAGGTAACAGTTCAGTTACCCGTGTTTAATGAAAAGTATGTTGTGGAGCGACTCATAGAGGCGGTTTGCGCACTGAAATACCCAAAGGACTTATTGGAGATCCAGGTGCTGGATGATTCCACGGATGAGACTTCGGAAATTATTGCAAAGCAGATAGCATCTCTTCAGATAAAAGGAATTTCAATCAAGCATGTCCAAAGGAAGGACAGGAAAGGATTCAAGGCTGGAGCCCTGGACCACGCCATGGAATTTTGCGAGGGTGAGTTTATCGCGATCTTCGATGCCGACTTCATACCGGACCCCGATTTTCTTCTGAATGCAATCCCCTATTTTCAGAATGAGAAAATTGGCTTTGTGCAAACGCGCTGGTCGCATATCAATGAAAAGTTCTCCTTTATCACCCGGGCACAGGCCATCATGCTGAACACCCACTTCTCCGTGGAGCACCTGGGGCGATCGCACAGCGGTGCTTTTATCAATTTTAATGGAACGGCGGGCGTATGGCGTAAAAGCTGTATTGAAAATGCAGGCGGCTGGCATGACGATACCCTTACGGAAGACCTGGATCTGAGCTTCAGGGCTCAGATGAAAGGGTGGAAATTTAAATACCTATTTAACGTTGAGTCACCCTCGGAGTTACCTGTCACCCTGGACGCGTACAAAACTCAGCAGTTTCGCTGGTCCAAAGGTGCCGCGGAATGCTTCAGAAAGAATATTGGTAAATTGTGGACTTCCAAAAGCGGTATCTGGCCCAAAATAGTGGGAACGGCTCACATGCTTAATTCGTCTGTTTTTATCATAGTGTTGCTATTGATATTGGTGAGCCCCGCAATTTACTGGATGGCCAATGAAGGAATGGTGGATGTTGCTTCTGCGGCTTTCATCTCGAACCTCAGCCTGGGAATGACTGCGTCTATCGCCTTACTTTTCTTTTTAGGACATCTTATGACAGCACGCTCGAAATGGAAAGAAGCCCTATTTTTCCTGCCTAATTTCTACTTATTCCTCGCACTGAGTGTGAGTATTTCGGCGTATATGGTGATGGGGATACTGCAGGGTTACTTCGGAATGCGTTCCGACTTCAACCGGACCCCTAAATACAACATACGGATCAATGACAACCGATCACTAAAGCTGGAATACTCTTTCAAAAAAGAACAAAGTATATTACTTGTTGAATTGATCATCCTGGGGTTTGGTGCACTGATCCTTGCTACGGGCCTGTACGACAGGAATTTCTTTATGATCAATTACGGTTTGATAATTTGCATTGGGTATGTTCTGAATGTATTTTTCCCGAAGAGGATCTTTAGGTTGTAATTAATTAGTGTGTAGTTATGTTTTGAAATTGAATTCTCATTACACTGAAATCTTTAAAATAAAAAAAGCCCCTCCGTATGGAGAGGCCTATGAGTTCGTGATGTTCTGGTATTTAGTTTACCAACTCAACACGTACGGCGTTCAAGCCTTTTTTTCCTTGTGCAGTTTCAAACTGTACTTCGTCGTTTTCACGGATCTCGTCGATTAGTCCGCTCATGTGTACGAAGATGTCTTCGCTTGAATCTTCAGGTGTAATAAAACCAAATCCTTTGGCATTATTAAAAAACTTTACTGTTCCTTTTTGCATTTTGTTTACTTTAATATTTAATAATTGTTGAAATTTCTGAATCAAATTCATATTGATACATTTAATTTATTCATTGGCAATCCACATGATGTATGCAAATATTTGTTACCATTAAAAAGACGAGATAAGTGAAAAAGGAAAAGAGAAAGGATACTAAAAACTAGGGAAGTAAAAATACTACTAGAAGAAAAATAAATCTTGTCAAATAATCCTATCGAACATATTACTACAGTCCTGAATAAGGTGCGATACAAAAATGCTTCATCGCCAATAATGGTGCGAAGGTAGTGCTAATTAATTTAGAAATAGCCTATTTCACTATTTATATTAGGAAATCTGTGCATTTCACAGGTAAACAGGCACTTCAGCGGCATAGTAAAAGTTACACACTGGCCTGGAATTCAGCACAAAAAAGTGGCTGGAAGATCTATAAAAGAAAAACCCGCCTGGTATTGCGGGCTTATTTTAGTCATCAATCTACCGGAATTTCGGGATTATGACTTACCTCAACGAATCCGGGTGGCATCACGTCATTATATCCCTTACTGGACCAAATATTATGACCAGGGGGATACATGCTACTCATCAATGGAGACATGGGTGATCCAAACATCATAGTTTTTGAAATCTTGTCATGTTCGAAACCTGTTCCGTTCGCGTTGTCAATAACATTGAAACAGAACCTCCAGTTCACATCGAAATTAGGCACATCACCCCATTTGGAAATAACCTCTACAATTGTTCCCTCAAATATGGCATTGTTATCTTCGGCAACCATGGCTGCCGGACACATCACAAAGTGATACCCATAGGTAGCCGTGGTCTGCTTGATCTCTGCTCCTCCACACATTCCGGTTTCATCGCACAAGGCGTTCCAGTTGAGATTAATTAACAAACGTCCATCGTACAGATAAGCTCCTTTAAAAGACAATCTGTCAATCGTAGGCTCGGGAATTGTAAAGGCATTGTTATCTGATGTAGAACTAATCTTAATCCCACTGTAGGTTCCGTCTTCCTGATCCATTATATAATAGGTGTTATCTGCTACTTCACCAACCGGATCATGAAATTCATCTTTGCTACATCCTAAGAGTACAAGTACAAATAGGAAACATGCTTTCATTATTAGATTTTTCATATCTCAAGTTTTAAACTAAGCTGAAAGTCGCTGGCGTGAAGTGCGTCAAGAGGTGCTAATGAGGGAATTCCCGAGATAATAGTACCGCCTTTTTCCTGCCTGGCGACAACACATTGTACTCTCAACTTATACAAAGTATAAACTCATTCTTAACTACGCTTCCCATTTCTTCGATACTTTGAATGTTTCCGGAAAAAGGAAGGTTCGGAAAGAATAACACTGGACAATAATTAAATTTCCAGTCTTTCTTTCTGAAGTAGAACAGTTAAGAAATCCTTACAAGAATTCCTATGATTCCGGTCATTGACAGGAAGATTTTAGTCATAACTAACCGGTTAGTTGAGCTAGTTGTTTTAAGTTCTAAAAACTAGAGAAAAAGATGAAAGCCGAGATAAGTAGGAAGATAAATGCGGGCAAGGATTTTTTGAGCGGATCCATTACTTTCAGATGCATAACAATGGCACCGGTCATGGTTAGGATGATCCCACCAGCAGCGTAAAGGGTCGCGGGGTCCCAAAATATCGACACTATTAAAAGAAGTGCAAGTCCTACTTTAATCACTCCTACGGTATAAGCAAAAGATGTGGGCAAGCCGTATGCGTGAAATTCTTCCAATAAGCTGTTAGCTTCACCTCCACGCCACGGAGTGGACTTATTAAACCGAAGTAACCATACGTTCAATATACTTAATGAAACAACACACTTCAGGATGATAATTAAATATTCCATTTGAAAGTAAGTTATAGAGTTCAGTTTGAATAGGATGAAAAGTAAAGATTATATCAGATTCTTTCTCTAATAAACTCTTAATTTTTAATAATATAACGCTAATCTTTGTTAAGTAACACCTCGAGCATCCAAATTTTACGCATATTTAGGTAAAACCAAAAAAGCTATGCTAAAGACTTACTACAAATACGGAATTATCATTGCGATTTCTTTGATCGCATATTTTCTAATGATGAAATTATTGGGATTACACGAATACCCGGTATTTAGTATTTTTAATGCTATACTATTTGGTGGTGGTATTTATAGGGCTATTAAAACCCATCTAAGAGATAACCCTGATTCCAAATATCAGGACTTATGGCAGGCGGGTTTCATGAGTGGAGCGATAGCCACGATAATCTTTACAGCGTTCATGGCAATTTACATGTACCAGATCAACTCGGTATTCGCAACTCAAATGCTGGAAACCTGGCACATTAGTTACAATACCGGAGTACTTATCATGCTGTTTTCCATGGTTCTTATGGGCTTTTCCACATCAATAGTGTGTGTACTCACATTCATGCAACGATTTAAAAAGTCGTGGAATCCGCAGAGTACTGTGATAAACAGGAACTAGAGCTAACTTTATACTGAATCCATTGGAGCGAATTAAGGGTGTTTCTCACTCTTGAAGCTCCAGGGTGATCTCTGTACGATGCTCATCAAGGGGCAGAATTTGCTATGCCAGCACAGACGAAAGCACATTGGTGTATTTTGAATGATTAACTTTAGATGATTCAACTAATGCTTAAATGGGTAAATCCTACTCACACATTGTTCCCGTACTGGCAACTCCACAGCGACTGCAGGAATACGGGGTTGGATTGTTTTCGGAGATTCGCACCAAATCGGCATTAAAAAAAGCGTTGAAAAAAGAGTTGATCCAAATCAATGGCGAAATAGCCACTACGGCAACCATGATCAAAGGAGGTGAAAGCATTCTTTTTACGCCACTAGAAGTTCATGATCCTGGTAAAACTTTGAATCTAGATCTAAAGGTCCTGTTCGAGGACGATTACCTGGCAGCGATTCTTAAACCTGCGGGGATTTTAGTAAGTGGTAACAGTTTTAGGACTATTGCCAATTCGTTGCCACAAAACCTTCAAAATAGTGAACAGATCGACGCTGTTACTCCTCAACCAGTTCACAGGCTTGATTTTGCCACCACCGGGATTTTGTTAGTGGGTAAGACTGCTGAAAGCATCCGAAGATTAAATAGGATGTTTGAGAATAAAGAGATCGACAAAACCTATTATGCCGTGACTATCGGCGCCATGGAAGCTCAGGGAACAATAAAGGAGCCTATTGGTGACAAAGAAGCAATCACCCATTTTGAAAAAGAAGCTACTATGGTTTCACCCAGGTTCGATTACCTGAATCTTGTAAAACTCCACCCAAAAACAGGCAGAAGACATCAGCTTAGAATTCATATGGCTACTCAGGGAAACCCGATTTTAGGTGACAAGGATTACACTCCTGAACATTATATACTAAGAGGTAAAGGGATGTATCTGCATGCTTCATCTTTGGAATTTCACCATCCATTTACAAACGAAAGACTTACAATCACCGCTCCCCTGCCTAAGCGCTTCGCAAAACTCTTTAACGGTCGTCAAGATCTTGACAGGCCGTAAGTAATTTGCAAAAATAAATGAGCCCGGCTAGCCGGGCTCATTGAATCTTATCAGATATCTGATAAAAAAGAATAAATTCCTATTGTTATCGCTTAATTACTTTTACGGTCTGGCTACCAGAATCAGTTGTAACTCGTGCAATATAAGTCCCAGATTGAAGTTGAGAAACATTAAGAGTCACATCACTTCTATTCGGAGCTTCCTGCAGTACTATCTGTCCCAATATGTTATAAATAGTAATCTGAGATATGTTTTCAACTGAACTGATATTAAGATCATTTACAACCGGGTTAGGATATGCAGAGATCTCAGCGGCTGAGAAATCATTTGTATTCAGAGTAGTATTGTCATGCAGATATATATTATCAAGAAATACTTTTCTTGTTCCCGGGTCGGCACCAACAACTGTAAGAATAAATTGTCTTAGCGCATCTCTCTGTTGAGTTGGGTCACCTTGGTCAAAATCTGCCAATGGGACGTCAACGGACACCCACTCACCGAACGTAGTCACTGGATTGGTAAGTTCAAAAGCAGATGTTTCTCCATTATTCCCAACGTGATTTGACCATTTCGGGTTGGCGATCATACCGGTTTGTAAAGGCGTATCTGTCCAGTAATCCATATGGAAGTGGGTCATAGCAGTAGCATCAACAATATCTCCCCAGTCTACTAAAAGGAAGCCAGCGGTAGGCTGTGCAAAATCGATTTCTTTGAAGTTATCACCACCAATTTCTCGGTCTGTGATAGCCTGAGTACCTACAGCAAACGCTCCGAATTCAACATTAGGCAGGTCTGTGTATGCATCACTGTATACTGAAATTACAGAGTTAGGATCTCTACCCGGAGGGGTTGGAGCAGCTTCAGTTGGCTCTCCACCTACTGAACCCCCAACAACAAGGGAAACGTTATCGATAACAACTACACCCGTTTCAGCTCCCATGTCAAAAAGTACACGACTGTTAGGATCACCGAATGAAGCGGTAAATACAAATTCGAAATTTTGAGTGGTGTCCGTAAGATTTGCAGTTGCAGTATTCGCTGTAAAGGGAGCTCCGGATAAACCAATACCAACGATCATTGTACGGGTTGAAGTAGTTGGATCTGTAGAAGCGTCAAAAGTCAAAGTGTAAGTTTCGCCTTGGGTAAGATCCAGACCAGCTTGGCTTAGATTAACGTCAAATGGGTTTCCGGCTACGGCAATGTCCGCAAAGTTAAAGCAGTTACCTCCGTCACATTGAATGTTAAAGGCGTTACCTGACCATGCGACATTTCCTCCTTCAAAATCTCCATTGGTCAGTAAATTTTGAGCGTTTACTGAGACTCCAACGAAAACCGATAATACTAATAGAGTAAATTTTTTCATAGTGAATTCGTTTTGATTTTAAAATTAAATTATGTTGATAAATTTTCTTGACGTGATTCAAACTGTAATCTGATATCACAATGATTCTATAAGTACTCTTGAATTATAAAATCGTAAAAGCCAGTTTCGATAATGATGAAAAACCAATCAAAGGTTCAACGTGGATCTATGCAAATTAGACTGATATGTCACCATGGAAAAACAAAGCAGTGCAAAAAAGCACATTTTAACGAATTAGAAAATAAAATCACTACAACATTTATACATCATTAACATAATATTAACATAACAACTATTGGCGTTATGGATTTCTTGCTGAACATTTGCTCCATTACGAATATGATACAAATAACAAGGCAAAAATGTCATATTCTCAATAGAGAGCGAAAAAAACAGCCTATGTATAGTTTTTTTGCCTAGTAACCTGATTGATTAATAAGTTTTAAATTATATATTTATCGTTCCGCTGAAAAAACAGCAATGCAACATTTGTGTTGCAAGGATGTATCGACACTCATAAAAAAGTATATCTATGAAACAAAAATTGTTAAGACTCTTCTTTCTCATCTTCACGACATCATTATTAGCCCAGGCCAACAAAGTTTCTGTTTCCAATTCTACAGATGGTCAGCGGCTCATTGTAGATGGAAAAGAGATAATGGTAAACGGTATGAATTGGGATTACATTCCCATAGGGGAAACAATAGCGACAACTGCCTATCAATTTTGGAACCAACCAGACGATATTATTAAGGATGCACTTGACGCCGAAATGGCCCTCTTGAAAAATATGGGAGTAAATGTCATCCGACAGTATGTTGGAGTTCCACCAAAGTGGGTTCAATATATTTACGAGAACTATGGTATCTATACCATGATCAACCATTCTTTCGGGCGCTATGGTCTTACGATCGACGGGGCCTGGCAGCCCAACACCGATTATTCCGACCCCAGAGTTAAGGAGATATTGAAGAAAGAGGTCACGCAAATGGCCAACGATTTTAAAGACACTCCTGGTATCTTATTGTTTATGCTTGGTAACGAGAACAACTACGGTCTGTTCTGGGATGGTGCAGAAACCGAGGATATTCCCATGGAGGACAGGAGGTCTACCCAACGTGCCAGACCAATGTATAAGCTTTTTAACGAAGGTTCTCTATGGATAAAGGAGGTCGTTAACGACAGACCAGTCGCCATTTGTAATGGTGACTTACTATTTCTTGACATCATAGCCGAAGAATGTCCGGACATCGACATCTTTGGTACGAATATGTATCGAGGAACTTCTTTTGGAGATGCCTTCGAGCGTGTTAAGAATGAATACGGCAAGCCATTCCTGCTTGCCGAATTTGGGTCTGACGCCTTTAATGCAGTTCAGAACCAAGAAGATCAGCAGTCTCAGGCCTATTATATGGTAGAGAACTGGAAAGATATCTACGCCAATGCCGCAGGCCTTGGTAAAGCCGGGAACTCACTAGGTGGATTTACCTTCCAGTTTAGCGATGGCTGGTGGAAATTTGGTCAAACCAAGAATTTGGATGCCCACGATAATAATGCTTCCTGGGAAAACGGAGGCTACAAGTTCGACCATGTTGAGGGGGAGAACAACATGAACGAGGAATGGTTCGGTATTTGTGCCAAAGGTCCTACCAACGAACGCGGATTATACACCCTTTATCCAAGAGCTGCATATTATGCACTAAAAGAGGCTCATCAATACAATCCTTATGCCATGGGTGCTACATTGGGATCTCTTGAAGAGCATTTCGGAAAAATCCAGATCATCGACGCTGTTCTTCGCGCACGTGGAGATAAGGCATTGGCTGGCGGAGGTGGTTCCGGAGGAGGCGGTAAGATCAGATTAAGTACGCTACGCGCAGAAATAACCACCTTCAATACAGGAGGTAAACGGATTACAACACCGGAAGATCCAGACCCAAATGATCCTAATAGATACCCTAACCAACTTGGTTTTGATAATATGGAATCTTATTTTATCGGAGTTGAAGGAAATCCTATGCCCGGACTTCGTGCCAACGTTGTTGCCAACGTTCTGGGTAATGTTGCATCGAATCCGATCAATGAGATCTTTTATGAGAATCGTGGAAGACCTATTGTTGTTCAGTCAAGTACCGGAGAAAATCAGCTAATTACAGATAATAACAGGGTAGCAATCTATCAGGCTGATTTCAGCTGGAACAGCAAGTATGTGAACATGACGGGTTTCTACCGAACGGGACACTACCACTGGGGTTATGAAGGTGACTTCTTCGGACTGTATCCGGAAGCGAACTATGGACCAAACCTCGATATTTATAATGGTCTTACACCATTCGGATTCGAGTTTGAAGGTAAAAAGGAGTTAAAAGGTTTAAAAGTAGCCTTCGGACCCGAACTTTGGTGGGGGGCTAACCCGGCGATACTGGCCAAGTACAGCACGAATATTGGTAAATATGCAGTAACCGGTATATTTCATGAAGATATTTCGGAACCGAGACAAGCTGTAACCTCTATCGCGATTCCTATGCCAAGAACGCGAAGAGCAACCTTATTCACCAGCCGTAAATTCGGTAAATGGGAAGTAGGAGTCGGAGGTATCTGGGCCGGTCAACCACTAAATGACCGAGAATATCAGATAGTTCAATCAGATGCAGACGGAAATCAGCAAGTGCTTGTAAATACTATCGACGGTAACGACAACTGGGGTGGTAAAGCCAAGGTTACCTATACCGGTGGTAAATTCAACTGGTATGCTCAGGGAGCAGCCCAGGGACTTGTTGCTAACGGGGGTGCAGATTACACAAAGACTTTTACCGGATGGAGATTGAAGGACAGCGGAAGTGGAAATCAATATAACTTCTTAACCGGATTAACATATACAATTGGAAATCTTCAGATTGCACCTAACTTCTTATGGCAGGAGCCAATAGTTGATCCAATCCCGATCGGAGCTCCGGCTCCGGCAAGGTCAAGAAACATCCTGGATGATCCATTTGTGGTGCGAGCCAATCGTAAAACAACGGCGGGTGAGATCTTACTTACGTGGGATCCAACCCCGGGATCATGGTTCTATGAATGGGACAATGATCGCGCTGAAGATGCACCTTTTGCGGCCAGCCTTGGTTTCAATTACAGAAGCTTATCAACCACTCAGGATGCGTCAATCGGTTTCTTTGAGGGAATCAGGGACCCAATTGCATTTAGCGGGGCACCTCCTGCAGAGGACCTATGGGAATTCTACGGTAGGGTTGTATCCAAGTTGTCTCCGGAATTCGGCCTAGTTGCTAATTTCTATGGCGGAAACGGACAAGCAAACGGACCAGATGATCGTGTGATCTATCGCTATGGTGGAGATATTCGAGCAATCTACAAGAAAATAAAATTCACAACCGAGGTTAAAATAGACGATTGGGGGCCTTTTGACTACCACCGTGACTTCAACCTTACGTACCCGTTCCAGTTTATGGCAGACCTCTCTACAACGGTTGGAAAACCCGATTGGTTTATCTTGCCAAACACTCGTCTTGGTATACGATATATATATCGTACAATGGATAATTTCTCTCCGAGATTTGAATTCCAGAATCCGATAGATCAAGGATTCGCTAATGGAAACGAGTGGGAAATCAGAACTTATGTACACATTAACATCGGAAAATAAAGAGTAATGAGAAAGATATTTAGAAAAAGGACAGTTGTTTATTTACTGCCGGCCGTGCTGTTGGCATTAATTTTGGGTTGTCAACCGGACGATAACAATTTGCCTGAGGCTTCATTCCCGGATATAGCTGAGGTCTTCCTGGATGTATTTTCCCCGGGATTACAGTATGATGCATTTGGAACCTCTAACGTTACTGCGTTTGATGTAGACAACGAAGTTGCATTCGAAAGCAGTGCCTCGCTTCGTTTTGATGTTCCCAACACTAGTGATCCCAACGGTGGATTTGCCGGAGGGGTATTCACAGTAGAAGGCGGAAGAAATTTAACCAATTATAATGTACTCACTTTTTATGCCAGGGCATCCAAAGGTGAAAATATTGATATAATTGGTTTCGGTTTGACCTTCCAGGGAGAAACCTACAGAACTGATGCGCTGGGCCTTCAGGTTGGAACAGACTGGCAACAGTACTATATACCAATTCCGAATGGTGCAAAACTAGAGCAAGAAGGCGGAATGCTTTGGTTAGCTGAAGCTGCGGACGATGGTTCATCCTATCAATTATGGATCGATGAAGTAAAATTTGACAACTTAAATACCATCATTCAAGAAAGCGCCGCGATCCTGGAAGGACAGGATCAGGTCATTCCCGATAACGTTGGTGATACCTTCTCTATTTCAGGAGCTTCGGTTACTTATAATCTTCCCAATGGTTTGCTGCAATCTGTTAGTGCTGCACCTGCATATTTCGATTACGTCTCTTCTAACGAAAGTATTGCTACTGTGGACGAGACCGGTCTTGTTACCGTTGTAGGTGAAGGAGTTGCATTCATCACAGCGACTTTAGGCGGTGCAGAAGTTGAAGGATCACTTCAGATTGGAATGGAGCCACTTCCTCCTTCTCCGAACGTTGACGATTCAAATGCTGCGGCAGTATCTATGCCGGTTGGTTTTGAATCTACGACCTTGACTTACGATATTGAAGGATTTGAAGGAGCTGCTTCTTCTATAATAACAAATCCTGACCCTACTGGTATAAATCCTACAAACCGCGTGGTGAGCACTACCAAAACTAATGGATCTGCCTTCTTTGCAGGAACATTACTGAACCTTGAAGTACCGATCGATTTTTCCACTTCGGAAATATTTACAATGAAAACCTGGTCTCCAAAAGCGAATATTCCGGTGCGTCTTGCTCTGGAGAATCAAGCAATTGGCGGAGACTCTCAGGTCTTTATCGACGTAAACACCTCTATGACTAATCAATGGGAAGAACTGGTATTTAATTTTACCGGCCAGATCGATGGCGCTATTGCTTATGATCGTGTGATCGTATTTTTCGAGTTTATTCCTGATTTACCTGGTGATGGTTCAACATATTATTATGATGATCTTTATATCGCAGGTTCCGATCCCGTCAACGGTGGCGGAGGTGGTGGCGGAGGCGGAAACCTTCTCGCCAACGGAGATTTCGAAGGAGGAGCAACCGCCTGGTTTGGAAATGCCTTTAATATTCAGTGTGACGGAGGTAACTGCTTTAACTTTGCCGACATTGCTGTAGCTGGTCAACCATTTGACGTGAACCTCAGCCAGATTGTGGAGATCGTTCAAGGTGAATCGTATACCTTTACATTTGAAGCCGCAACAGACCCAGGTACAGGAACTCGTACCATAATCGCTGGAATCGGTCTTAATGAAGCCCCATTTACAGCAGACACAGAGGTAGTTACTCTTACCGAAACTTTACAAACATTCGAATACACCTTCACAGCCAGTTTCGGACTTGCAAATAGTCGTGTATTATTCGATATGGGAGCAGAAACAGGAGTTGTTGTCATAGATAATGTATCACTCATTCAAAACTAGAATTGAAATAATTAAATAAATAAAAAATGAAACTGAAATTAAGAATTGCTATGGCCTTGCTTTGCGGGGTTTTGCTTACGGCTTTTTGGAGTTGTGAAAAAGATGATGAGATTGGATTTGAAGCTTCTGAACTAAGGCTTGTATTCGAAGATAACTTTGACGGAGCTGAAGGAGCATCCATCAATACAGACAACTGGAATTTTGAGATCGGAAATGGCGAGAATGGCTGGGGTAACCAGGAGTTGCAATATTATACTGACAGACCCGAGAATGTCTCTTTGGACGGGGAGGGAAATATGGTCATTACGGCCCGAAGAGAAAGCTTTGCAGGTTTTGAATTTACCTCTGCAAGAATAACCACCAAGGATAAGTTTGAGCAGAAATACGGTCGCTGGGAGGCACGTATTAAAATGCCAGGCGGACGTGGTATCTGGCCGGCTTTCTGGATGTTGGGTGCGAATATCGAAACCGAACCGGACAATGATCCAAATACGGTCCCGTGGCCATTTGTAGGTGAAATAGATATCACTGAATTGAGAGGTCAGGAACCTTCTACAACCATAGGAAGTATACATGGACCTGGTTATTCCGGTGGTGGTGCAATCAGCGGAGAGTATGAACTTGAAGGTGAGCGATTTGATAAAGATTTCTACGTGTTTGCCATCGAATGGCACCCGGATTACATAGATTTCTTTATAGACGATATCCGCTTCAACCAGATAACGATTGACGACCTGCCTCAAGGTGTTGAAGAATGGCCATTTAATGAGAATCCATTCTTCATGTTAATGAACATCGCTGTGGGAGGATCTTTCGTAGGATTCCCTGTAGAAGGAACTCCTTTTCCACAACAAATGGTCGTAGACTATGTAAGAGTATATGACATTGTAGACTAAATTAAATACTATGAAATAGAAAGGCCGATTATTTATACTCGGCCTTTTTTTGAAAATAGGTCTGATCAATTCAGACATAAAATAATCAAATGCCATTCTCAATTACATATTTGACTACGTGATTGTGGCTGTTCAACCTCTTTATGAGCCGAGTTAAATTAAGCGATTCGGCCTTAACTAAGCGAGGTACTTATAAAAAAAAGAATGACTAAAGAACCAATTTATATCGGAAGTACTCCGGCTTCCAACGATAAGAGTGAGATCAAAGGCGAACTCACGACCATCGATAATGAAACTTATTACAAAATTTCCAACTCCCATTTAATGAGACCTTTCTTTATGAGTCTCGTAAGTGATTCCAATCACTGGATGTTCATTTCCAGTAATGGCGCACTATCAGCAGGGAGAAAAAATTCAGATTACGCTCTTTTCCCCTATTACACGGACGACAAGATCACCGAATCCGTCGAGATTACCGGAAGTAAAACGATAGTACAAGTGCGCAAAGAGGGCAAGGTATTTTTATGGGAACCCTTCTCCGAACGCTATGAAGGGGTGTATGAAATTACCCGGAATCTTTACAAGAACTCGTATGGGAACAAAGTTATCTTTGAAGAACACAACAAGGATTTAGGACTTACATACCAATATCAGTGGAATTCCAGCAATATTTATGGATTCGTTAGGAAATCGACCCTGATCAACAAAGAGGATGAAACAGTCGAAGTTAAAGTGCTCGATGGTCTACAGAATATTGTTCCCTTTGGAGTTGGTGAAGCCACTCAAAACGGAACCAGCAACCTGGTTGATGCATATAAACGCAGTGAATTGATTCCTGATTCCGGTCTCGGCATCTATGCGCTTAGTGCCATTATTGTCGACAAGGCAGAGCCAAGCGAAGCCCTAAAATGCAATATAGTATGGTCACTAGGGATCCAAAATCCGAAATACCTGCTGTCTTCTCTTCAACTGGATAATTTCAGAAATGGTGAGACTCTGCATCAGGAAGAAGACATAAAAGCAGAAAAAGGGGCCTATTTCGTCGAATCAGAGATCAGTCTGCGTGCGGGAGCAGAAACACACTGGATGATGTTGGCGAATGTAAATCAGAACGTCAGTGCCATCACCGAGCTCTCAGAAAAAATAAATTCTGAATCGGGATTGATGCAGGAAGTACAGGACGATATTGACCTTGGTACAGCGCGCCTACTCCAACTTGCAGGCTCTTCAGATGCAATGCAATTAAGCACGGACAAACTCAGGAATTTAAGACACTTCTCAAACACTCTTTTCAATATTATGCGAGGGGGTATCTTTGATAATAATTACGAGATCGAGAAGTGGGATTTTGTTAGATATCTGTCCAACGCGAATAAGAAAGTAACAAAGAAAGCGCAGGCCGTTCTGGCCGAAATGCCCGATACATTCTCGGTTTCATATTTGAAGACACTGGCCTATGAATCTGATGATAAGAACTTCAGAAGACTAAGCCTGGAATATATGCCCCTGAAGTTCAGCCGAAGGCACGGGGATCCAAGTAGGCCATGGAATAAATTCTCCATCAACACTCGTAGCGAGGTTGATGGCTCCAAGATACTCGATTATGAAGGGAATTGGAGAGATATCTTTCAGAACTGGGAAGCGCTGTCGCTTTCTTTTCCGGAGTTCCTGGAGAGTATGATCCATAAGTTTCTGAATGCAACAACCTTTGACGGTTACAACCCCTATCGGGTTACCAAAGGTGGATTCGACTGGGAGGCGATCGAAGAAGATGACCCATGGTCGTATATAGGATATTGGGGAGACCACCAGATCATCTATCTCCTGAAACTACTGGAAATCCTCGAAGATCACGACCCTGGAAAACTGGGGAGTTATTTCGGTGAGGATCTTTTCGTATATGCCAATGTACCTTATAAGATCAAAGGCTATAAGGATCTTCTAAAAAACCCGAAAGATACCATCGATTTTGATTTCGAAGCGGATGAGAAAATCAACGTCAAACGATCCCAGTTAGGTGCCGACGGAGCCCTTCTAAGAGATGAAAACTTTTTTATTTATAAGGTCAATTTCATCGAGAAGATTTTGGCGACTGTACTGGCAAAAGTTTCCAATTTTATTCCTGAAGCCGGAATCTGGATGAATACGCAGCGGCCGGAATGGAATGATGCCAATAATGCCTTAGTTGGAAATGGTGTCTCTATGGTAACCCTTTGTTACCTCAGAAGGTTCCTTAAGTTCTTTGGTAAAATCGTCGATGCTGCTTCCCTGAAGGAGGCCGAGATATCCGAAGAACTACTGGAATTCTTCAACCGTGTTACGGATACGCTTAAGGCGCATGAATCTCTGTTATCCGGAAGTATTGGAGACAAAGACAGAAAGAGTATCCTCGATGGGCTGGGAATAGCCGCTAGCAAGTTTAGGTTGCAGGTATATGAACAAGCTTTCACAAGTAACAAAAAGAAAATTCAGATACAGCATATAAACGATTTTATCAATGTTACTCTGCGATATCTGGAACATACCATAGACGCTAATAAGCGGGAGGATAATATGTATCATGCCTATAACCTGATGACCGTTAAGGGTGACGGTGTATCCATCAGTTACCTGGAAGAAATGCTGGAAGGCCAGGTTGCGGCACTGAGTTCAGGTCATTTGAACCCCGATGAATGTCTTGCACTGCTCGACGGACTTAAAAACAGTGCTCTTTTCAGAGATGATCAATACAGTTATTTGCTTTATCCCAATAAAGAACTGCCCCGGTTCCTGGAGAAAAACATCATCCCCGAATCGTCTGTTAAAAGTTCTCAGTTGCTTACGCTATTGCTTGCGGATGGAAACGAACAAATAATTAACAGAGATGTCACCGGCAAATACCATTTTAACGGGAACTTCAACAATGCCAACCGCCTGGATGAGGCGCTAGATACCCTTGACGAGTTGACTTACGGGAAGCTTGTAGACAAAGAGCGACAACTGCTATTGGATTTGTTCGAGGAAGTATTTAACCATAAAGCTTTTACTGGAAGGTCAGGAACATTCTTTGGCTACGAGGGACTGGGATCGATCTACTGGCATATGGTCTCCAAGCTGCTTCTGGCAGTTCAGGAATGTTGTTTAATAGCTATTGAAAAAGGAGCAAGTGACACTGTTGTTGGAAAACTCCTCGAACACTATTACGAAATAAATGAAGGGATAGGAGTTAATAAACCACCGGAACTTTACGGCGCATTCCCAACAGATCCATATTCACATACACCTTCTGGTAAAGGAGCTCAGCAACCGGGTATGACCGGACAGGTCAAGGAAGACATTCTAAGCCGCTTTGGTGAGCTGGGTGTATTTGTAGATGAAGGCAAAATCTATTTTAACCCTTGTTTACTTCGGAAGATGGAATTTCTCGATGAGCCGGAGGATTTCGAATATGTGGATGTTTTCCGACAAAAACAACAGATCCGGATACCTGAGGATGCACTGTGTTTCACCTATGGCCAGGTACCAGTAATATATCAAATATCAGAGAAGGAAGGCATTGAAGTTCACAAACGGAACGGAAGTATTCAAAAGTTTGACACTTTGACCCTTAATACCGAGGCGAGTGAACATGTGTTCAATCGATCGGGTGAAGTCATTCGAATCGATGTCTATATTCCCAAAGGGTATTTAAAATAAAAAATTGCAAAGAACATTACAGGCGAAAAAATGCATAACTGAAATTAATTTAGAAAGAAAAATCAATCAAATATTAAAGAACATGAGAACAATCGGGAACATCTTAGTTTTAGCAGGACTAATTATTCTTGTAGTATCTTGTGGGAATGCAACGTCTGAAAAAGAGGATCAAAAAATGCAGAAATCAATAAATGCCAAAGACATTCTAGGCAACCCTGAATACTTAGCGATTTCATACGGAGGTTATCGTATGAAATCGAGAGATAGTCAACCTACGCTGAAGGAACTCAAGGAAGATCTAAGAATCCTTCAGGCTATGGATATAAAAGTCTTGCGAACCTATAATGTTCAATTGCCTCACGCATCTAATGTGTTGAAAGCGATCCGCGAGTTGCGGAAGGAAGACCCTGGATTTGAGATGTATGTTATGCTCGGTGCCTGGATAGATTGTCTGAACGCGTGGACCGATCTGGAACCGGATCATAACGTGGAAAGCCCGGACAATGCTGCTGAAATCGATAGAGCTGTAGCCCTCGCCAACGAGTATCCGGATGTGGTAAAAGTTCTTGCTGTGGGGAATGAAGCCATGGTTAGATGGGCAACAAGTTACTACGTTCAACCGGAGGTTATTCTGAAATGGGTGACCTATCTCCAGGACCTAAAGCAACAAGGGAAATTACGGAAGGAATTATGGATCACATGTTCGGATGATTTTGCATCCTGGGGTGGTGGCGACGTTTCTTATCATACCGAAGACCTTGAAAAAATCATGCATGCTGTGGATTACATTTCCATGCATACCTACCCCTATCACAACTCTCATTATAACCCGGACTTTTGGCTGGTTCCTGAATATCAGGATTCGCTAACCAAACTTCAGAAGATCGATAGTGCGATGACAAGGGCGAAGAAATTTGTCATCAATCAGTATAATGCAGTTTCAGATCATATGAAGAGCCTAGGGATAGATAAGCCTATTCATATAGGCGAGACGGGCTGGGCTACAACCTCCAATGGCCACTATGGCCCTGATGGATCCCGGGCTACAGACGAATACAAACAGGCTTTGTTCTATAAGCATATGCGGGAATGGACAAATACTAATAACATTTCATGTTTTTATTTTGAAGCTTTCGATGAACCTTGGAAGGATGCTCATAACAAATTGGGATCGGAGAATCATTTTGGTTTATTTACTGTAGACGGTCAGGCAAAATACCCTCTTTGGGATAAGGTAGACCGCGGTTTATTTAAAGGTTTAACCCGTGGTGGAAATCCGATTACAAAGACATTTGACGGCAGTGAAGACCTCTTACAACAAGAAGTTCTTCCTCCTCCGTCCCGGGCACTTATTCCAGTTAATTATTAATTATGAAAGGACTAGAAAAGTATGGGTTAATAATTTTACTCACGACAATAATGGCTTGTAAATCTGAAAAGAATTCTGAACAATCCCTGGAAGTCGAGGTATATGAAACTTCACAAAAAGGGAACAAGCTCACACGCATCTCAGATTTTCCTGAATCCAAAGATTCTTTGGTGATTCAGCTTAAACCTGAGAAAGAACTACAAACCATCAGCGGGTTTGGAGGTGCATTTACAGAATCCTCGGCCTACCTTTTGAACAAACTCAGTAAGAAACAGCGAGATACAATACTTAAGGCGTATTTCAGTAAAGATGGAGCGAATTATTCGCTCACCCGAACACATATGAATTCTTGTGATTTTTCATTGTCGAATTATTCTTATGCTTCGGTTGAGGATGATATGAAATTGGAACATTTCAACATCGATGAAGATCGTGATGACCTGATCCCAATGATCAAGGATGCCATGGCATTCTCTGAGGATGGCTTTAAAATATTTGCTTCACCATGGACAGCCCCACCCTGGATGAAAGACAACAAGGAATGGGTAGGCGGAAAGCTTTTACCCGAATATTATGATACCTGGGCGCTCTTCTTCTCCAAATACGCGGATGCTTACAGAGAGGAAGGGATCGATTTGTGGGGCTTTACGGTTGAAAATGAACCGCTTGGTAATGGAAACAACTGGGAGAGCATGCATTTTACACCAAAAGAAATGACAGATTTTGTTGAGTTTCACCTAGGTCCAAAACTGGAAGAGGATGGCAAAGGAGAACTCGTGATCCTGGGATACGACCAGAACAGAGAGCACCTAAATGAATGGGTTGATGAAATGTTCAGGGATGACAACTCCTCAAAATACTTTGATGGTACGGCGATTCACTGGTACGCGAGTACCTATGAAGTATTTCCCGACGCCCTTCAGTATGCGCACAACAAGGCTCCGGATAAGTACCTTATTGAAGCTGAGGGCTGTATTGATGCACAAGTTCCCGTATGGCAGGATGATGCATGGTACTGGAAAAAGGAAGCCACAGACTGGGGCTATGATTGGGCTCCTGAAGAAGATAAACACCTACATCCAAAATATTCACCTGTAAACCGATATGCCCGAGATATAATCGGTTGTTTGAACAACTGGGTAGACGGATGGGTAGACTGGAATATGGTCCTCGATAAGCAAGGAGGTCCAAACTGGTTCAAGAACTGGTGTATTGCGCCCGTCATCGTAGATCCCGACAGCGATGAAGTGTATTTCACTCCACTCTATTATACCATGGCCCATTTCAGCAAATACATGCGCCCTGGGGCCAAAGTGATGGAAGTAGATACTCCGGATATAGAGAAATTCATGGTTACAGCCGCCACCAATCCCGACAACTCTATTGCCGTAGTTATTTTTAATGAAGAGCCTGTGGCCAGGGACTATACACTCGTTCTAAATGGGAAGTCAGTCAACCTTCATATTGATGGCCAGGCCATACAATCGATTGTTATTCCCTCATCAAGTGAATAGCAGTGAACTAACTAAAAAAACAATCTAATTATGTCACAATACAAAACTGCCGCAAAGGACAAAGTTCCCTTCTTACAAAAGGCGGCTTTCGGATCGGGTCACCTGGTGAACAATTTAATGCCCGGGGCTTTGGCAATTTTTATGTTCTTCCTCCTTACGGCCTTTGGTATGGATCCTTTTTTAGCTGGACTCCTTGGAGGTTTGCCCAGATTAGTTGATGCTATATCAGATCCCATAATGGGTTATATTTCAGACAATACAAATACTCGATGGGGAAGACGTAGACCTTATATTTTTATTGGTGCCATCCTTACCGGTCTCTTGTTTATTTTACTCTGGCAGATGGATGAGAATAATTCACAGGACTATAATTTTTGGTATTTTCTTACCTTATCTGCAGTGTTTATTCTTGCCAATACAACTTTTTCCACACCGCTTATCGGATTGGGTTATGAAATGACTTCAGATTATAACGAACGAACAAGACTTATGGGATTGGCCAATATTGTGGGCCAGATAGCATGGATGGTTGTGCCGTGGTTCTGGGTTCTGATAGCTGATGAAGATCTGTTTGCGACACAGGCCGAAGGAGTACGAAAACTCTCTATCATAGTTGGTGTGATTGCAATTATCTTTGGTGTTTTACCAGCTATTTTTTGCAAAGGAATTGATTCCAGTAAGATCGAGAATCGCGAGGAAATTTCGTTGAAAAATATGCTTGGGATATTTAAGAGTCTGTTCAAAGGGATTATACAGGTATTCAAGCATAAACCATTCTTAAGATTATGTGGTGCTACTTTTTTGGTTTTTAATGGATTTCAAATCGTGGCATCTTTTAGTTTTTTCATCATTTTGTTTTATTTGTTCAATGGTGATTATGCCGCAGCAGGATCCTGGCCTGCATGGTTTTCCACTATTCTTGCTGTTATTACTGCATTCGTGGTTATTCCAATTGTGGCATGGATGGCAAATAAATGGGGTAAAAAGAACGCTTTTATCATTTCTACCTTCATATCAATAATCGGCTATGGATTGAAATGGTGGGGTTTCGATCCGGATAATCCTTATCTTATGTTTTTACCACTTCCAATGATGGCTTTTGGATTAGGTTGTTTGTTTACCCTGATGATGAGTATGACAGCCGACATATGCGATAAAGACGAATTGGACAATGGAATGCCGCGTAAGGAAGGTACCTTTGGGGCGATCTATTGGTGGACAGTAAAACTTGGGCAGGCTTTGGCCTTGATAGTTGGTGGGGCCGTTCTTAAATGGGTAGGTTTTGATGGAAATGCCGCTACCCAAACGGCAGAAACCATGGTACAATTGAGAATTGCAGATATCGTAATTCCGGCTATTACGGCGGCTTTAGCAATTATAGTCATGTGGAATTACAGCTTATCAGAAGAAAAAGCAAGAAAAATAAAGGAGGAACTTGAAGCTAGGCGAGGCAAGTTGTAATTATGTCAAACTAAATAGATAAAAAATGTCAGCAAAAGTAGTAATCATATTAGTAGGGATTGTTCTCATTGGCGTGGCAGTTCTCAGTAGTCTCAGTAAAAAGGATTCTAAAGTAACTTTAATAAACCCAAAAATTGGTATACCGATGGGAGTGCTGGGAGTGCTGATGGTCATTTTCGGAAGTTATACTTCAGATGTTGGATTTGTCAGTAGTCAGATGGAACAGATTTCCACAGGAAATAAATTAGAGTTGGAAGGGCCGGTTAATTCAGTAAAAGTGATTTCACCAATCGAAGCAGATTCTGTGGATTGCAGAATTCTGTCCATGGGTGTATATCCCGAAGGTCATGAGAAAGATATCTGGGTTGTTTTAAAACCTTCGGATAATAAGTATTATCCCCAATCAGACCATACCAATACATCGTATAAAAGAGATGGAGAATGGCAGGTAGTTACCCGTTTTGGCGGAGATAAAGAAGAAAAATATGAGCTTATTGTCTATGAGACCGATGCGTCTGCTTCAATGTTTTTTAGTAACACGATACTCGAATGGAAGAATAAGGAATCTTATCCCGGACTTGAAGAAGCTGATATCCCTGCAGGAGCAATGGAAGTTGACAGAATCAGCGTGTATTTACGAAAAAATTGTAGAGGAGTCTTCTGATTCATGCAATTAGATTAAAACTAAATACACAAAACACTCTGGAATGAATAAGACTATATCTCGCAAGAAAGTACCATTAGGACAAAAAATTGCTTTTGGATTAGGCATGCTTGCCAATCAAATGTTTCCTGCTATACTTGTTATATTTATGGTAGTTCTTGTTCAGGACCTTGGATTCCCTGGCTGGATGTGGGGTTTAATATTTTTTGCCCCAAGAATATTTGACGCAATCACCGACCCTATAATGGGTTATATTTCTGATAATACGAAATCAAAATGGGGAAGACGCAGGCAATATGTATTTATTGGGGGCCTGATCATGGGGATAGCATATATTTTCATGTGGCAACTTTATAAGGAAAATTCCCTTGAATATAATTTTTGGTATTTCTTTTCATGGTCTTTAGTTTTCTATCTGGGACTAACTATTTTTAGTGTACCCTACGTAGCGATGGGCTATGAAATGAGTGATGACTTTCACGAACGCACTAATATCATGGCCGTTGCGCAATGGATAGGACAATGGGCATGGGTAATAGCTCCTTGGTTCTGGGTTATTATGTATGACCCGGATTGGTTTCCATCCGCCGAGGTAGCCGCAAGGGAACTTGCAATATGGGTCGCGATTCCTTGTGCATTATGCGCCATGGTCCCTGCAATCTTTATTAAAAGTGAGTCAACCCTAGGTAAAGATTATGAACCTCTGAATCTTTCCAAAATCGGCAATAGTCTTAAAAAGATCCTCACCAGCTTTGTAGAGGCTTTTAAAATAAAAGAGTTTAGAAAATTATGCATTGCCACATTCTTAATCTTTAACTCATTCAATACGGTTGCTGCTCTTACTTTTTTTGTCATTGTTTTTAAGTTATTCAATGGTGATGCTGGAGCAAGCGGTCTATGGGTCTCTTTATTTGGTTGTTTGGGTGCATTGGGCACCACATTCATAGTAATTCCAACAGTTACCTGGATGTCTAAAAAAATTGGAAAGAAGAATACATTTTTGGTATCACAAGGCATTTCGGTAATAGGTTATATTATGTTATGGTTCCTGTTTGTGCCTGGTAAACCCTGGATGTATATTTTAGCCCTTCCTCTTTTTTCATTTGGTATAGGTAGCTTATTTACTATCATGATGTCTATGACCGCAGATGTTATTGATATAGATGAATTAAATTCCGGCTTACGTCGAGAAGGAATATTTGGAGCCATCTATTGGTGGATGGTGAAGGTTGGTTTCGCCATAGCCGGAGGCTTGAGCGGC
Organism: Aureitalea sp. L0-47; assembly: GCF_026126405.1. Lineage (GTDB taxonomy): Bacteria > Bacteroidota > Bacteroidia > Flavobacteriales > Flavobacteriaceae > Pukyongia. Next base: position 352,692 of record NZ_JAFMTQ010000001.1, on the reverse strand, counting down.
GTTATTATAGCTATAGTCGGATTCAACCCAGAACTTCCAACAATTGATCAACAAGGGGCCGTGGACGGATTACACGCCTTCTTCTGTTTTTTCCCAATGGCCGGGACTTTAGTAGCGATGTGGGTTATGAAGAGCTACGATGTTACAGAACAACGCGCCAATGAAATTCGAGCTAAAATTGAAAGCAAAAAGAATTTTCCGAATCAAGAAAATTAAAGAACAACATAAATATATTTAAAATGTCATATAGAGGAGAGCATAACTTCTTATTAAAGAATACTGATTTTACCACCTACGAAGGTGTTAAATTCAGCAAGTACTCGTTGGAGGAATTAAAGAAACTTTGGCGGGAAACCCTGGAAAACGGAATGCATGGTTTGTGTTTTAGCATGTATGAAGACGGACAGAACCCCGGAGATATCATTTCCGAAGAACAAGTTGAGCGAAGGATTAAGATCATCAAGCCTTTTACAAAATGGGTGCGATCTTTCTCTTGTATAGAAGGGAATGAATATGTCCCCAGGATCGCCCACAAACATGGCTTAAACACTATGGTTGGCGCCTGGTTAGGGGATGAAATGGATAAAAATGAACAAGAGATAGAAGCTCTTATAGCATTAGCTCGTGAAGGTGTTGTTGATATTGCAGCTGTAGGGAACGAAGTTCTATATCGCAACGATCTGAACGAGGAGCAGTTGCTCGATTATATTCTACGTGTTAAAGAAGCCATTCCAGGAATACCTGTAGGCTATGTTGATGCATATTATGAATTCACCCTACACCCCCGGATTGTGGATGCCTGTGACGTGATCTTATCCAATTGCTACCCCTACTGGGAAGGTACTGATATTGATCATTCGTTAAATCATATGCAGCAAATGTACGGGCAAGCAGTGCAAGCTGCTAAAGGAAAGCGAGTGATCATCACCGAAACAGGGTGGCCCAGCCAGGGGACCAATCTAAAAGGTGCGTATCCTTCTGCGGACAATGCGATGAAGTATTTTATCAATTCACAGCTTTGGTCGGCTAAAGACAATATAGATATGTTCTATTTCTCATCCTTCGATGAGTCCTGGAAGGTTGGACCGGAAGGAGATGTAGGAGCTTATTGGGGCCTTTGGGACAAGCATGAAGAATTGAAGTTCTGATCCCGGCTTATTACAAACTGATAAAATAATCATTCAGATTCGCATTACGGGGAAGCTCGATCTTCTTGCGTAACCTGTAACGCTTGATTTCAACACTCCTGGGTGAGATATTGAGCAGTGGGGATATTTCTTTGGATGAGAGATTCAGTCTTAGATAAACACAAAACCGTAAGTCATTAGGAGTAAGATCCGGGTGGAGTTCTTTCACCTTCTTAAAGAAGTCTTTATCCGCATGATTAAAGGCCTCTTCAAAAAATTTCCAGTCGTCTTCATTGTTGAGGTTTTTATTGATAACCTTGATAACATTTCTGATCTTAGTCGGGTCCGAAATGTTCTCAAGTTCGGCTTTGATATCATTGAGAATGCTGTTCTTTTTGATGAGATTCATTGTGGAAACCGCTAATTCCCGATTGCGTGATTCAATGTCCGAGTTAAGACTTTGATTCTTCAACTCGATGATCTCCTTTTGAGTAGCCAGTTCCTTAAGCTTCAATTCACGTGTCTTTTCTTCCAGTAGTCGTTGGCGCTGTTTTCTATAATATCGCCTGTAAAAAGAATTTATACCGATAAATAAAAGGATGAATGCAATGGTGTAAATAGCCATGGCAATATTGGAGACATACCATGGTTTGTTGATCACAAAAGAATAAGAAGCTATATTGTAGGATTCGCCATTGTCCTTGGCTCTAACCATAAACTCGTACGAGCCATGAGGAAGGTTGTCGAAGGATATACTAGAACTTGTACTCCAGCTGCTCCATTGGTCATAGATCCCTGCGAGTTTGTATTGGTATTGCGTTGTATGAAGCTTGTTATAATCCGGAGAACTGTATTGGAAAGTAAAGTAGTTTCGGGCAGCAGGAAACTCTCCCTCTGTTCTTAAATCGATCAATTCGGTTTCGCCTGACCGTGAACCTGAGATAACGCGATTTATGGTGATCTGATTGAAGTGCTGTGGTCGACTATCAAGATCCATGAGCAGATAACCACTAGAGGTTCCTATGAGATACTTCTGATGATCTAAATGCGTAATGTTCTCGTATCCGTCAAGAGCCGTGCGTTGGGCAACCGGGATGGAAATTTTGTTGGTCTTCAGTGTATTGTTAAGTCTCTCGGCAAAAATATAGACCAGGGCGTCTTTGGTAAACGCCCACAGCTTACCGGTTTCATCAGCAATCAATTTCCCGGTAATATATTGGTCATCACCAAAGATTCCGCTCAGGGATTCATCTTTTATGAATTCTTTTGAAGTATCGTCGTACTTGAAAAAACCATTGCGATATGCATAATAAATGGTTCCATTAAAAGTGGCTAAACTCGAGTGAGATCCCTTTTGAACCGATGATATTTCGCTAAACTCTTCGATCTCGGTTAAGTCTTTGTTAGGGATGAGTCTATAAACACCTTTGTATTCATGACTAACCAGTATTTCACCACTGTCTGAGATCTCAAAGTGCTTTGATGAAATATCAAAGCCCGAAATTTTATTCCGAAGACCCCACGAACCATTTTGCCGCTCCAATACATACAGACCTACATATCCTCCTTGTAGCAGTAAATCATCTTCACCGGGTATTTCCCTTATGTCCCATGTACCTTGGATATTAGATATTCGCACAGCTTTTCCATCAGAAATCAAATACGTCCCAAAATTATGACCGCAAAAAAGTTCACCTTTAGCTACACGTAAATTCCATACCTGTCCTTCAGTTCCCTGAACAAGGGTAAACGCTTCGCTTGAATTATAGGTTTTGTAAAATAAACCTTGGTTGGTCCCAATATACAGAAAACCATTATGGATGATCGAAGCATAAGTGGTTCCAAGTCGCCCGTTTCGGTTGAAGTAGTTCCTAAATGGGGCTTTGGTATTCACACAATCGATCCCATTATCGAGGCCCACCCAGATGTTTTCCTGGACATCTTCAAACAAGGACAGAGCCGTGTTATCACTCAATCCGCTGGATTGATCGATCTGGTATCTGAGTTCGCCATTTTCAGAAAGCACTACTATTCCGTTGGCGATGGTTCCTAAAATCATATCCCCGTTAGATAGTCGGATGCTACTGTAGATACTTAATCCTTCAAGCACAGGATCTGCAGGAACAGACCAGGGTTTTACATTCTTATCGGCTATTGTATAAAATCCTTTAGATGCCGTTAAAAAAACTACGTCATCGTTTCGCATGAACATATTAACCAGGACATTTTCCTTGAGCACAGGGTCGTCTGAGATCAGTTTGCTCCTCTTGTTTTCGATAGCGAAAAGGCCTTCATTTAAAACCTGAAAGTAGAAATCGTTCTCAATTTCAAACAATTTGGTGATCGTATTTTCTACCTCGAGGAATGAAATGCTTTCGTTGATCACGTGATAAAGATATATTCTGTTTAAAGATTGAAACAAGATCCATTCATCATGATTAATGATATTCCAAATCTGTTCATCTACGATCATATCAAGCTCCTCTTTCTTTACCAGCGATGTATAATTGAGGTTACCTTTATTGTCGTACTCCCAATACCCGAAATCCATGTAACAACCCGTATAGATCCGCTTACCGATCGATTTTACAGATCTCAGGATGGTTTCATTTGGGGTAGGATAAAGCGTCCATCTTGCCCCATTATATTCCAACAACCCCTTGTTATTCGCTACATAGATATAATTATCATCAGATTGTGAGATCATCCAATTCTGATTGTCTGCACCATAAACGTTGGGAGGATAGTTGGCAATTGGAGGAAGCTCCTGTGCAATACAGAAAGTATAAGACACGATTAGTATAACCGTAAACAGTCTTTTCAATGTTGGATAGATTGGTTTTAGGAAGGTAAGTTAAGTATATTCTCTGAAAAAGTACTCCAGGGATACATATTCAAGCAAAAGCAATCGGGCATTCCTTTAAAAGTATTAAAACAGGTGTATTGTAAAGGAAACCATACCAAGTAATGAAGACAGTCGTCTCAGACAAGCCTTTCATTGGTTTCTAATTTCCTGGACTCACGTTGTTTTAATCTTGACTTTGATACGTTTCTTCGGAACACTCAGCCACCATATAAATTCAACAAACACAATGTGTTTATTTACATTAAGAAGAATTTCTGCTTATACTTATGCGTAACTACTTCTTCGGATGAACTAGTTTCATTTCCTTGATCAAGTGATCTGCTCCCGCGTATTTGTCGATGATGAACAAGACATAACGCAAATCAACCATAATGTTTCTGCAAATCTCCGGATCGTAGTAAATATCACTCATGGTGCCTTCCCAAACCCGGTCGAAATTTAACCCAACTAAATTGCCTTCAGCATCAATGGCAGGACTTCCGGAATTTCCTCCGGTGGTATGATTGGTGCCTAAAAAGCAAATAGGCAACTTACCGTTCTTATCGGCATAATCTCCGTAATCTTTGTTTTCGTACAATTGACGTAATTTTTCGGGAACATCAAATTCGTAATCACCGGGAACATACTTCTCAATTACCCCATCCAAATAGGTCACGGGCTTATAATAAACAGCATCTCTTGGGGAATAGCCATTTACTTTACCATAGGTAACCCTAAGGGTCCTGTTAGCATCCGGGAAATAGCGCTGGTTAGGCATCACCTCCATTAGCGCCTTCATGTATTGAGTTTGGAGGGCATTTATTTCAGTATTAAGTCTTTTAAATTCCGGATCTACATTTTGATAAAAATCGAGAACAAATGGCTTCGCATAAATGTACGCCGGATCATTATTGAGCTTTGTAACTACCTCTCTCATTTCACCATTTAAAACGGCAAGGGATCTTTCCAGATCGACAAAAGCGGTGGTTTCATAGATAGAAGCATCTATATTATCTGTAAACAAGGGCATCACATTTTTATAAACCCCTTTATCCACTTTAACACTGTAGTTCTTATGTATGGATCTTATTTGATTGATTGTTCTGTCTCTGGCCTTTTCAAAAGCTGTCTCTCCTTTTTCAGAAGCCATTTCCATTTGGGTTAATCTTACCATCATCCGCATAAGTTCATTCGTCACTAAAAAGACTTGAGAAAAGCTGTTTCGCTTTAAGTTGATATCTTCAATTTCCGAATAAAGATTTTCCAATTGAGGAAGGATATTTCCATATTCCGCAGTTTTGCCCTGGTTGTGCAATGCCTTTAAAAATTCAGCTTCAAAGTCCTTTTTAATAGTGACAGCTCCACTTTTTTCAATCCCCAAATTTTCACCAATCCACTTCTTCCAGGAGTTGGCTATCCTGGCTTGTTTAGAGGCATATTGAATTCTAACAAGATCATCCTCCTTCATATTGGCATCTATCACCTTTAAAGCAGCTTCCCGTATAGTAATGTTCAAAGGATTTACTTTTTGGGTGATCTGCTCTATTGCTACCGCTGGCAGATACTCGTTGGTTCGTCCCGGGAATCCAAATACCATGGTAAAATCGCCTTCCTCAATTCCATCTAAGGAAATTGGCAGGTAGTGTTTTGGTGTATACGGCCTGTTGTCTTCGCTATACTTAGCCGGTCGATTATTTTTATCGGCATAGATCCTAAAGAGTGAAAAATCACCTGTATGTCTCGGCCATACCCAATTATCTGTATCGCTACCAAACTTTCCGATACTCACTGGTGGAGCACCTACTAACCTGATGTCTTCAAAACGTTCTGTAATAAACAGGAAGTACTGATTCCCTTTGTAAAAAGGGCTTATCTTAAACCCCTGCCAGTCTTCTTTCTCTATGGTTTTCTCAAAAGCATTTCTGTTCTTGTCGATCTGAGATTGTTTTTCCCTTGGGCTCATATCATCTGTAACCCTTTTTAACATGACTTCCGTTACATCTTCAATGCGAACAATGAATTCTACAAATAGACCTTCGTTAGGAATTTCTTCTTCGAAGCTTTTGGCCCAAAAACCATTTTTTATGTAATCCTTTTCCAAAGAGGAATGCGACTGAATTTGGCTGTAGCCGCAATGGTGATTGGTAAGCAACAGTCCTTTCTCGGAAATGACCTCACTGGTACAGCCACCGTTAAAATGCCCAATAGCATCCTTAAGACTGGAATTATTGACGTCGTAAATGTCACTTGCACTGAGTTTACTACCTAAACTCCGCATTTCTGTTTCGTTCATACCCTCTAAAAGAGAAGGAATCCACATTCCGCCTTGCTGAGCATTCAGCTGAAAAACAACCAGAAAAATAATTAGTTTAATGAATCGCATTGTGAAGAATTTAAGTGAAGGCTTAAAGATAATAAAAGCTCTTCTTATGATTTTGGTTGGACGCTTTCCATTGGTTACTGATCTCTCAGTACCACTTCGTTTTCAATAACGCCGGTGTTTATAAATTAATCCTAAATAAAAAGGGGCCGAATAACGGCCCCTTCATCTAACAAAAAATTAAACTAGAAACTTATTACGGATTCTATCACGACTCCGTTAAATTTCCCTTCGTTAAACTGACTTCCAACTGGGAAATCATTATATTCCTGATTTACATATTCTATCTTAGCAAGAACATTTTTAGTAAAGAATACACCAGCGCCTAAATTGAAGCGGTTAATAGTTACGTCACTCGTCATTCCCTGCATTTCTCCAGAAGCGGTATTGTAACGACCACCTACATAGAAATTTTCGTTATTTCCGAATCTATAAAGAACTTCGGCCATAATATGTGTCCAGGTTCTGTCTGTATTATTACCGGAAGCATCAAATTCTGAGTTGGCCCGACCTGTAGAAGTTTCATACAAACCAAAGAATTCAAAACCCTGGTACTTTACAAATGGGTTTATCATAATAGCGGTAACTTCGTTATTGAAGCCCGGATCAACCCTACCTGAAGTAAAGTAACCTCGACCACCTGAAGAGGCATTGGCATCTTCCATAACGAAATAGTATCGAGAACCTCCCCGGTCTGCACCATAGAGATATACTCTTGCACTATGAGCAGTGTTGTAAACAGATCCTGTTAATCTCAACCTGAGATCTTCACTAAGCTGCTTGTCCCATCCAAGTTTTCCAACTACTGTAGGAGAAGTAGTTTCAGGATTATCTACGGCCTGATTTAATTTTCCGTTATACAATCCAACCATTGCCAGCCATCCATTATTACGATAATAGAACTCTCCACCTACTTCCTGGGCAAAACCGTCCAGAAGTGAATTTCCTACAAATGGATTGTAAATAGCTTGGGCATTGTCAGTTCTTCTGAAATGCTGGTCCCCGTAGTTAATTTCCATGTGTCCGACCTTAACGGTCACTTTATCCATTACATCACTGAGTAATCCTTCCTGAATCCAGTTAAGATTATCTATTTGGATATAACCTCCTTTTACCCATGCTTCCGGGTGGTGACGAGAAGATAGGTAGGTACGCAAGTGCATACGCAATCCATCGTGAAGTTCCACGTCCAGATCAAGGTTAGCGGTAGCCAGGTTAAAGTTCGATCCGATTTCCTTTAAAGGAAGATTTGCATTTCCACCACTACCATCATCCATGAACCAGGGACTGCCAGGCATAATTGTGCTTTCAGCAGGTCGGCCATTTTCATGATCCAACGCCTGGAATTGAAGGGTAGAGGAACCACCAATTCTAACACGAACGCCGTCGAAAGCTTTTATCACGGCCGTATCTTTAGGGGATTCAAAGACATTAATACCCTCTTTTGAAGGCTCTCTGTAGTTGTTCAGACTACGTTTATTCTGTCCATATACAGAAACAACGCTGAACATAATAAATAATACTAGTAATTGTTTTATTAGGCGTTTCATAACACTATAAAGTTTAAATTAAAGACTATTGTTATATCATTTCCAGTTTTTAATGTTCCGAGCAAGGCAGTAGGAGGTTCAATGTCATAATCGGTCATTTTCATTGGCTTGCGTCCTTTGATATTCATAATTCCATCCTTCAGTTCAATATCAACATCAATATTCACCGGCTTTACCACCCCGGCGATATCCAAGGAACCATTTAAGCTTGCTTTATATTTAGAATTTCCGATTTCCGAAATGGAATTAATTTCTTTGAATCGATAAATAATATTTGGATGGTTCTCATGCTTTAAAGCATTGTAGCACTTTTTGTCCATTATCCTTTTTCCACTTTTCAAAGTGGTTACACCAACCTTGATATTTATATGTTCAAGGTTTATAGAATTATCACCATCGTTGTATTCGAGTTTTCCCTTGCAGGAATTTGAGATCATTTCCCAATCGTGAAGTGAGGAAGTTCCCTCAATCACAAAACTGGATGTCAAAGGATCGCATGAAAGTGATTTTAATACTGGTTCCGGTTCTATTTCTGCTACGGATTGGGCTTGAAGATTATTTCCCTGGATTTGGATCACCAGGAACGCCAATAGGTATTTCAAAGTCCTCATTGATTTTTTGTTTGTAACATTTGATACAAAACTAGTTTCGGATTTAGAAATGACGTATGACTTATGTCATGCTTTCTCAGCTTTTTATATGATAATTATCATTGTTATTTTGAAGATTTCTAATATAGTCCGATCGATCTCCTTTGACTCTAGCATATCATTCACCATGATCTTCAACAAAGATGGTGTATAATAGCTGAAAGGTGAATGATCTCTGTATTCTGCAATTCATCCATTACAAATGCATTGTTTAATTCTAATAACTCAGGAGGAGTGAGTATGTTAGCCGATTTTTACATGAAATATTATATGGCAAACACCAAAGTGCTGTCAAAATATCCGGCGTCAGGTTCCGAAGAACCCATATAAAGGTACATGGAAAGCAAATCCAATGTATATTATTAACCTCTACGAATTTTTACTTAAAAAGTGGTTTATAGGCATCCCATCTTCTAACAATAAGTAACACGTTTAAAAGCCCTACAACGAAAGCAGGCCATGCTTTAGAGAATTCTCCATTTGAAATACTGAAGATGAGAAAAGCAACAGACAGTGGAGCCAGAACTATAAGGATAAAGGCGGTCCACTTGTTAAAGATCAGGAACAACCCAATAATTATCTCAAAAATATACAAGGCAGGTAAATAGGCGGCTACAGAGTCTAAAAAGTCTTGCGTTACCTCAGGCATTTCACCGTAACTGGAGGGCAGAAAATGAAAGAACCTATTAAGTGCATACAAAATTAAAAAGAGTCCTAGGGCGGTTCTTAAAACCATGAATAGTGTGTCGTTTTTTTTCATAATTAGAATGTTAGGTATTTGTACTATAAATGCTCGTCGCTACTTAAAAATATGGATGTTTAATGAAGTTTACAGATTAAAAATTAAAGCTACAGCCTGTTTATCAGGACGTTAAATTAAGCTTTGCCTTTTGATTCCAATATGATTTATGTCATAAGAGGTTGTTCACCCTAAACAATAAAGCTCTCCTCCTATGCTAAAGCTACGGTGGACAATGCCCCCTCTTTCGCTAAAGCTACGGAGGACAAGTCATCCAAATCAGTTCCAACAAATAAAGCCCATCCGAAACGGATAGGCTTTATTAAATCATTTGATGTATTTTAGTTCATCATGCCCGTTGACAAGGCAGGTACCAACTCCATAGTCTCTGTCCTTTCTCCCCAACTTTCAAGAGCAGCATCAAAATTTATCCGGTCTTCTCTGAAGGTTCCCCATCCAAATTGCTCATTATAGTCTTCTTCAAAAGTTGAATCGTGATCAGTCCATGGTCTGTCCTGATATGAGTTCCAACCTCTTACGACAACATACATATTATCACTGCCACCACTGATGCATCTAAACATCAATTGTACATTCTTGTTTCCTCTTTTTTCCATCGTTTTTGTGATGCGAGCAACAAACCTTCTGAAGTGCAAGGTTCCACTCGGCTTCACATCGAAAGTGGTTCGCTCTAAATATTTCGAAGGAGTCCCCGGATTTTCAGGATCCCAGTTCAAGGTCGCATTGTTCATGCGGTCCCATCGCATCTGTCCACTGGATGATTCCACAAATTTGGATACATTTTTCTGCCAGTATTGCCCTTCGGCAGACCGATCCATATCGTAATCTTTAGGGTACTTCATGGATTCTACGCGTTCGTAGGTTCCACTGTTCTTTCCTGTAACTACCCTGTACGTTATAATCCCTGTCTCCGCAGTATTATTAAACATTTGCATCTTTTTAGCAACTGCCGCTTCAAAGTCCGCACTCATTCCTTGTTTTACGGTATATCTCCAGGAATTCCAATAGTCGTTTTCCGCATTGCGCTGCGCAAAAGAACTGGCACATACGAGTAGGGCTAGCCCAATCAATAAATTTTTCATAATTAAAATGGTTATAGTTAGGTAAGGAAGGTAGCTGTTATATTTTCAGCTTATTAACTTTTTCGACAATAGCCCTTTAACAGGGCTGAACTGCACATAAGTTGGCCTAATAAATAAAAAAATTACAGAGTTCCCTCGATGATACATCCCCGAACCCTTATTCACAGCAGCTGTTATGGGTAAAAAAAAAGCCCATTAGTCTTAGGCTAATAAGCTTCTTATTGGTTAGTTTTTACAGGCTAAGAGCCAAGCCTCGATATATTTTGTTTAATCAGATCCCAGAAATTTCAACGAATTAAATTTTTCATCGCAGAGATCAACATCCACCGGAGCTCCGTTCAATACATTCTGAGAAATTCCCTTACCGTAACGCTTCCATATGTTTTCTAGTTTGACTTGTCCATCGGGCATGACGAACTGGACCATATATCGGTCGTTGGATTTGCTCAATTTTACCACCTCTTTAGTATCTCCAATACCAAATCCTATACCCGAAAAATAGTCACCCACATCTTCCGCTTCATAGGTTGTGATATCGCTGGTATAATATAAATCCAGACTTCCAAATGAGAGTTTTTTATCACCACCGCTCGAACAGGATATAAAGAGTATGATTAAAAAGCTAATGAAATATGTTCTTCTCATAATTATATTATTTTAAAATCCATATTGAATAAAAACAGTATTCTGTCTGCTGAAAGATAATAAATTATTGTAACAAATTGAAAATGAAACATTAAGGTGTTAATTGACAGAAAAGTGTAGAATCAGAGTAGTGATCGGATTTTGCTTGTTAATGAATTACAAAGCATCACATCAGAGGATGAAACATCTCCAAACAAAAAAAGCCTCTCCATCTAAGGAAAAGCTTCTCATTGGTCTATTTCTAAACCACTCGATGCATTTCTGCATCGCAACACAACTTCTTAGGTTGCGGCCTCTAATAATATTCAAGGGTATAGGATTCTACATATTCCGATCCATCTTCAGTTGTTACTCTGACGGTAGCATTGGTTGGATATCCCATTGAATTATATTGATACGTATAATTCCTTCTATAGTTTGTATTATTCAAACCAATCATTGACTGAGCGTTGTTCACTCCTATTATGTAAAACTGAAAACTCAACTGTACGACAGATATCTTCTCAAGTCCCTTGATATTGGAAAAAATATTTGGATTATTATCATAACTAAATTCAAACTCATAATTTCCTTCGTCGTCATATGATTTAAGTGCTACTACATTTCCATTGCCAAACCAAACATTAATCACCCGTTCTGAGGTTGTTCCATCCGGACTCCCAGTTATTCGCCGAACAGTAGCCTTGTTTCCGCTATATTCAATGGTTTCATCCACGTACCAATTATTTGAATTTGTCCAATAGGAACGCATAAGCCTTGAATTTGAATCATACTCGTACTCAGTTATAGAGGAAGAATCTCCTCGATACTCTTCTTGTCTTGATAGTAATTCCCCATCATAGAAAAAGTCACAACGCTTCTCGGGGAATTCAATTCGGATTAATTTATTCTCTTGACAGTTGAATTTAATCTGAAATTCATTTCCATCTGAATCTAAAACATTTATAACTTTTAAAACTAAGGACGTTTCGCTATTATCTGTGTCCAACGGAGCGGGATCGTTTTCCGAACTGCAGGCTTGAAATGTAAACATTAAGCCAGAAACTATTAAAAGGTAAATTAAGTTTTTCATAACATTGAGATTAATCGATATAGATAGAAAAGTTTGTCAAAATATGCAATGATCTAAGTCATTGACAGTGAAGGGTTCAAATAAAAAAAGCGTCCATCTACACTAAAGTTTTGGAGGACAAGTCATCCAAATCAGTTCCAACAAAAAAAGCCTCTCCATCTAAGGAAAAGCTTCTCATTGGTCTTATACTTCTTTACTCAACGAGGTAAGAATATTTTTGAAGCAGAGGTAGTTGTGCTGCATAAGTTTCCAGGCTTCCATTGATGTCGAATGATCTTCTCCCTGTTGCGGCCAAAGCCCCAAGACCTGTGCCAATAGCGGCCGTACTACCTACAGCTATTGCATCCCAGTAGTCAGGAGTAAGATCCCATCCGGAACTCGAATCATCCGATTCGTTCAGCAAAATACCAACTGTAGCACCTACCGCAAATCCAGCAACCGCACCTATTAGCACCTGCCCTTTCCGGCGCACCTTAATTTTGCTTATCTCTTGGGATTCTATCGCTATCAAATCTTGTGATAATAAATCTTTACCGGGATTTACCATTATTCCCTCTGCATCTGCAGAATGCAAATAACCTTTGATCTTCGCGCCATCAATTGTAGTGACCCACGTCTTGTAGACTTTCACTTTCAGTTCTCTCTCCTGTGTATACAATTCCGAAGAAATAAAAAGTACAATTAAACTAAGTATCCATAATCTTTTCATAACCTCAGGATTAATCTATTATATTAGAGATAATTGTAAAAACAGGCAATGATATAGGTCATTGACACGAACAAAAAAAGCCCATTAGCCACAGGCTAATAAGCTTCTCATTGGTTTCCAATTTCTTGGAACCACATCCGCCTTTGGCGGACAACACAACATCTTTATTCCTGCGGAGGCAGGAATCTCACCCGGAGTATGAACTCTCTTCGATGAGATGCCTTCCTTCGAAGGCATTTTGCGGTCTGGACGAGACTCGAACTCGCGACTTTAAGTTATTGATTTTTATTTAGTTAAAGTATTTTAACTTTATAAGTGCACCGAATTGTAAGCCTTGCCTTGACTAACTTGATGTACTACTACTCTCAAATTCTATTTCAAGGCACAACATCTATCTATTCCTCAAAAGAATTCTGAACTGCTCTGTTATACCTTCCAACATACCTTTCTCTTCCAAATCTGACAAAGAACCAGATGAATTAGAAGGGATTCCTTTGTAAGTAAAGTTAGCCGTTAACCCCGAAGATGATAATGCATGTTCCTGTTCTGGCGAAAGCTCCGTGGTTCTACCGTCCCAATGTCCATGATGTATAATTCCTCCGAATCCATTTTCTCCATGATCCTTGTCGTAACAATAAAGGAACGGATGTTCGTCAATTTGGTTTTTATCAGGTCGTATTCCGACAAATGTATATACTTCGACCTCTGTACTAGCAGATTTAGCAAGAATAACACTGTTGAACTTATCGGTCAATCCGTTACTTCTGATCTCTACTGGTAATTCAGATATTGATAGTCTTTTGTACTGCAAATTGTCAACAAGGCTATCCAAATTTGACTTTTCTGGTAGTTCAGGTAATCTGTAAAAGTTGTTCGGCATACATGTCGATTATTAACTATTAATCCGATCATAGACGATCTTCGCGAGATACTTAAAAATTACTGCGTCCGCTAGCTTCTCATCGGTCAGCATCTTCTCGGTAGTATCGTTGTTTGAGTCCATACGGTCAATGAATTGCTGAATGGACAAATCTCTCAGGCTTCCCTTTTTAAATTTCTCGAAGGAGTTGTTTTTTGCTTGTTTTATAATGGTCTCATTCTGAGCCAGGTCAATGCCTATCTGGTCGAAAAAGAGCTTATCCGCCTCGGTAAATTCTGTTCCCAGGCGATCATTAATGTTTTCGATGACCTCCATTAAGGTAGCTTCTTCGTCCTTATCCTTCCGGAGGCCTGCCTCATCGGCTGGTTTAAGCCCAAATTCTTCTTGATGCTCCAACGCTAAATCATTTTCCTTCATCTTTTGAAGCCTATAGTACTGCAGGGCAACTTCGTCGGTGAGTTTAAAGCGTTCACTCGAGTTCTTGGGGAACTTCTTTAAAAGTAGCCTTCCGTAAGCATACAATTTTTCCAACTCGGCATCGGAAAATGGCATGATCTGACTTAAAAAAGAGTACCCTTTGATAAAACTATTCAGGGTATGTTTAAAGTCATCCTGTTCCTCTTCGGACTCCATAGCTTTAAACCTGTCAACCGCAGGGTCAATGTATGCATTCAACAGACTATGTGCTTTCTTATCCGGTAGGTTCTTTCTAGTAAAATATTCCTTCGAGAAGGCGTCTACTTCAGACTGCCAAATGATACGCTTTTCTTCAATACGATTTTTCAAATCGTAAAGCCTGTTCGGGTCTGAAGTATCCTCAACCGTAGTTAATTCGTAAAAAGGCTGGAATGAATCTACAATATCCTGTTCATCATTAGCGAAGTCGAGCACGAAGGTATCTTCCTTACCTGCGGTTTTTCTATTCAAACGGGACAGTGTTTGAACCGCCTTTACTCCGGATAACTTTTTGTCTACGTACATGGTATGAAGCAACGGTTGGTCAAAGCCTGTCTGGTACTTATCTGCTACCAACAATATTTGATATTCATCTGTGTTAAACCTATTCGGTAGTTCTTTCTCCGAGAAGCCATTCAGCTTAACTTCGGTTAACTCTTCTCCAGGACGTTCAGGGTCTTTTACCTTTCCAGAAAAGGCAACAAGAGGTTTAATATGACGGTAGTTGTTATCCTTGATGTAACGTTTAAACTCGAAGTAGTACCGGACAGCATGTAAACGAGAACTGGTAACTACCATGGCTTTAGCCTTACCTCCAATTTTGTGAGCCACTACTTGCCTAAAATGTTCAATTATTACTTCTGTTTTTTGAGTCAGATTGTAAGGATGTAATGATAAGAATCGCGCTATGGCTCGCGCAGCTTTCTTCTTATTCACATTAGGATTCTCCTCAATCCTCTTTGAAACCCTGAAAAAAGTCTTGTAGGTCATATAGTTTTTAAGCACATCGAGAATAAAGCCTTCCTGAATGGCCTGACGCATGGAATACAGGTGAAAAGGTTTTGGAATTCCAGATGCATCTGGAGTACCGAAAACCTCCACTGTCTTTGGCTTTGGCGTAGCTGTAAATCCATAGAAACTTAAATTCTCTTGTTCACCTCTGGCCTGCATGGACTTCCTGATGTTGTCTTCTACTGTATCTTCCTCTTCGTCCTGAATTGTCAAGACTTCCTTCAACTTCTTTGTAGCACGCCCTCCCTGAGAACTGTGTGCTTCATCAACCACTACAGCGTAATTCCTGTCAGGTAGGTTCTTTACTTCATCCAACACTGCCGCAAATGGGAATTTTTGAAGTGTGGTGATAATTATGCTCGAACCTTTCTTTATTGCCTCTGCAAGTTGAGAACTCGATTTATCAATACGTTGTACCACTCCTTGCTTGTGTTCGAATTGGTAGATGGTGTCCTGAAGTTGTTTATCCAGCACACGCCTGTCTGTGATCACAATAATGGAGTCGAATACTTTCTGGTCGTTTGTGTTGTGGAGGCTAAAAAGGCGATAGGTCAACCAGGCAATGGAGTTACTCTTTCCAGAACCTGCAGAGTGTTGAACCAGGTAGTTATGCCCTGCCCCGTTGTCCTTCGTATCTCTGGTAAGTTTCCTTACAACATCAAGCTGGTGATACCTTGGAAAAATGAGCTTTTCTTTAAAGTACTTTTTACCCTTTTGTTCATATTCTTCTTTCTCCAGGTGGATGAATTTGCCAACAATATCAAGAATGCTGTCAGGCTGCCAGATAGACTCCCAGAGGTAAGCAGTCTTATACCCATCTTCATTCTTAGGGTTTCCTGCACCGTTGTCCACGCCCTTGTTAAAAGGTAAGAAGAAGGTTTTATTCCCTTTTAATTCCGTAGTTAGGTAGACTTCATCTGTGTCTACCGCAAAATGTACAAGAGCTCCTCTTTTGAATTTTAACAGGGTTTCCTTCGGACTCCTGTAATACATATACTGTTTCTTAGCATTCTCTGTATTCTGGCTTGTGAACTGGTTCTTTAATTCTACCGTGGCTATTGGCATACCGTTCAGGAAGAGAACCATGTCAATGGAGTTTTCATTCTTACTGCTGTACTTTACTTGTCTGGTAACCGAAAGGATATTTTGTTCGTACAGCCTCTGGGTATCTGGGTTGAAGGAAGTTTCTGGCTTGAAATATGCCAGATCAAAATGCACTCCCATATCGGTGAAACCGTGACGAATGATCTCAAGGGCGCTTTTGGTGTCTAACTCCTTGTTAAGTCGCAACAGAAGCTTCGTCTCGATCTCGTCCTTGTGAATGGTCTGTAATCGCTCCCACTTTTCAGGCTGGGAGCTTCTAAGGAACTCCAAAAGTTTTACTGTGTCAATGGCAAATTCTCGGTTGAAGTCCAAAGGATTACCTTTCTGGTACCCAGAATGGAGAAGTACCTGCTCAATGGCATTTTCAAATGCCTCTTCCGTATGGATTGGTTTAGTGCCCATTAGTTCCTATTATTTATTTCTTCAAGCCACAGAGCATCAATATCAATAATTCTGAAGGGACGCAAATCATCGCTAACGAAAATGAAAAGTCGCTGAAAGAAACGCTCCTTTAATTGTCGGGCTACTGCCAAGTCATAATTTTGTTCCCTCCATATATCTTGAATACTTTCTGGTATATAAAAGTTGAGAGTTAAAAAGCCCTGGTTCACATCAAGAACCCAGTTCGTATTTCCCCTCTCAGCGAAATGATATCTTGCAATCAGACCTCCCTGATGGTTCATAATAAGGTTATATGCATTAACACCTTCTTCCGCAACCAAAAAAATCAGGTCTCCACTATCAAGTAAGCCAACCAATACTCTCGACTGGAATCGTTGTAACGAATCGATAATGGTTCTGAAATGTGATTCAACATTGTGCCCAAAATACCTTCCGTTTTCATCGTCATTCCCTTTAATGTAATTATAAAAGGATTGAAGTTGCTGGTCAGTAAATTGAGCTAAATATGCCGTGTTAATCTGGTGAAAAAGGTCACAGACACCTGGTGGTAAAAACCAGCGTAGCGATATCAGGGGGATTTTATTATTAGCCGCAAATTCGAAAGCTGGTTTCGTGAAATCCTCGACTGAAGCTACTCCAACCTGATAATTATAACGCTGACGGTTTTCAATTGCAAATTTTGCTCGTCGATTATTCTTGCGTTTCTTAATAGCCTTTTTTGTAACTATTTCGAACTCATTGATATCATATCTCAACCCTAGGGCATTACGAATGATTGTCAAACCTGTACGTTTGTTGAATGCCTTGCATTCAAAGTTAAGGCGGTATGGGTATGAGAAGGGCATTTGTATCGGGGGGCTTACTAATACATCAGCATCGTGGGCTGCTCCCTTACCATTAATGAAAGTCAATCCCCTTTGCTTATATACATAGTTCCCATCAGGCCGTACGGGAATAAATCCGCAGTTCCTCAGTAATCTTCGGACGATATATTCTAATAGGCTTCCTTTTAGTTTATGAGGATTTCTCATTGCTTGTTCTACCAGTTAATAATTCCTGTGTTTAAATCAAAAGACTCGGTTTCTTCACTCCCAATTTGCCAAAAGCTGTTAGTACCAGGGTCACGTTGAAAGGATTGTTTTCTAGCTGCATAGAATTCAAGTTTATTATCAACCGACTCCGGCCAGAGTACAATATTCGTCCCTTCAAGATCTGCCTTGACACTAGCATATAAAAGCCCATCCACATCGAAAACCTCACGAAAATAATTTGTAAATGCACTTGTAATCAGGTAATTAGAATCTTGCTTTTCCAAGTCTAGAGAAAACTCAAGAGCCAAATAGTCGACAAGCTCCATTAATTCTTCAAAGTATTCCGAGTTCTCAAACTGCATAAAAGACTCTCTCATTTGATCAAACTGTGGATTTTTTCCTCGATTTAGTTCCAAAGGCAGGATCATTCCTAATCTCAAAGGCTTCGTCAAACTCCAAGCTCCAATCGTAAAGACTTCTTCTTGACTATCAGCATTTCCTCTGAAAACGGATACACTTTCAACTATCCCAGTTTCTTGATTATTATGATCATTACAATAAAATATCCCTTGACCAGGCTCATTACATCGCCCAAAATGAGATATGAGCAGTATATCTTTTCGATACGTCAAGTCTTCAATATTTCTAAAGTAGTCTTCGCCATTATTGTGACGCCTATAGCGAACCAACTTCACCCGCTCAAATTCTTGAATATCAAATAGGGGTAGCGGGATCCGCTGATTTTTCAGGATATTCTTGATGTGAGCGTAGGACTCCGCGGTGTTTTTATCTTTAAGAATTCTTAGACGATCGATAATTTCTAATGCTCTGTCCATGTTCTAAGTTCTTTTTTATCTCACATCAATCTTCCCAGTAACTGCTTCAAAGATTAGCGATTGTTTGAACTCCTTCAACAATTCGATCTCCTTTAAAATCAGAGTGGATTCGGAATTGATTTTGTTTAACTTTTCCGAAATGTACTCATTAATCTTCTCTTGCTCCTCGATTTCAGGTAATGGGACATATGCATCGTTAAAAGCAGGAACACTTAACCCATATCTGGTTATTCCGCGGGCAGAAGTTTCAAAATACATGTTGAAGCTTTTAGCTCGAAATAAATTGAATAGGTATTCCCCTGTAATCTCCTGTTTATCTGGAGTGATGTGAGTAAGATGATATCCGCAGACTACGTCATCAAAATCTCGTCGAACAAGAACCGGAACGGCAATGTCATCTACAGCTTCTGAGTCTTTTGTAACAATAACATCTCCTTCTTTGAGTCGAAACTTTTTAATCTGCTCTGAGGACGCCGTAGCCAACATAAAGTTGTAATTATCATCGATAAAGTCGTTGTTGTAAACATCCATATAGTTACAGAGGTAAACTTCGGTTTCGTCTTCTTTACTTTTTTTGTCGATGCTACTGGGAGAACAGTTGGCGACGAATTTCAACTTCTTAGCTCCCCAATACTCCGGAATCTCTCCTAACCACTCTACTCCACTGTCCTTCAATTGCACCGAAGGATCAAGCCCTTTGGTGACCGCATGGTTGATTATAGCCTTCTTCTCCTCTTCGTAGAGCTTCAGTAATCGCTCCTTATCGGTAATGGTCTGGTCAATTTGAGTTGTTTTGTAATTTAAGTACTCAGCTATAGATTTTTGCTCCGATAAAGGGGGTAGAGGAACCTTTATCATTTCTAAATCCGAAACATTTAGATTTGCTACACCGGCTCCACGTTTCATAATTACCCCGCAAAAAGATTTGAACTCTGTTGAATTGCACAAGTGCTTGATATAATGATTAAATGCTCGGGATGATGGTTTAATATGCGATAGTGACACGTAAATAGCAAAATCCATCGATATATCTACAATGGCAGTTTGTCCAATAGTATCTTCTCCTCCCACCCTAACCTGAATTAAGTCGCCGTCTTCTACCTTGTGATTTTTTGTCAATTTAGAGTATAAATCAAAGGGTATATACTTGAACTTATGAAGACTTACTTTTTCATTTTTGATGTTTTGCGCAGACAAGAATGGCATTCCAAATTCTTCATCAACATATTCCGGAGTAGCTGCATGTCCACATGTTAGGAGATCAGTTAAATACTTAAATTTAACTCTGTACCAATGATTAGGAATTTTACCAATCCATATTACTCCGCTGTCTTTATATGAAAGGTAAGGTTGCATATACTATTCCCAGATTTTAACTGCAGTTTCTGCTAAATCCTCAGCTCGTTGGTCAATTTCAGCTTCATCCCAGTCGCTTAGGCCCAGGTAATCCGTTGTAATCGTAAGCATCCCGTACTTCTTAAGCAGATCTTTCTTTTTCTTCCAGGAGGAATTCCGCATTTTGCTATTGAGTTGTTGGGTAACCAAGGTTAAATTTCCCAGTGTTTTAAGCTTACGATTACGAACTGCTTTCTGGTCATCATTCATGCCAGCTACTTTCCAATGCGTTTCCCACTTTTTTGGCATCATATGTTCCACAGAGTAGCTGTCGGAACTGAGTTTTTTAACATCACTATAGTTGTTGTTTAGTTTGTAAAGTGAGATAATAAAAAGGACTTCTTGCGCGTATTTGTTATATAGATAAGAGTTATAAAAAGCATCCTTAAAATCTGAATCATTTGGAAAGCGATTGGTGTCCTCTTCGAAAGAACAGAGCTTTTCTTCAAAAGAATCACCATTAAGCTCTTCCATTTTCTCCAAATCATTGACTAGCTGGATAAAAAAGCGATTGTAGTTTTTAGTAGACAGCTTACATACCAGGCGTCTTACAAGATAGCTTTCCAGTATTTTCAGAATATCGAGTCGTTCCTCGTCATCTTCTACATTTCCGTATATGTATAGTAGAAGTGGATACACTGTCGTAATTTCCAGGTATTCGATAACATGAAAACAGCGATTTTCTATATCCTCGTATGTGATTTCATTCAGTTGCTTTTTTGATGGAAAATTGCGGTAGGTAGAAGCAGTTTTGGTAAGTCTCTTCAAGAAATCAAGCTTCTCGCCCGAAGTTTTGTTTTTTAAGTATTGTTTGTACTCGTAAAACAACTTCTCCAGACGGACTTCTTTACCTGTCTCAATTATTAAAAACGAATAGAGCAGTAATTCTAGATTGGTTCGTGGTACCCGTCCCGACGTTTTCTTTTCGTTCCAAAAGTCGATATCTTCTTCTTCTTCCTCAAATACAGCATACCAGGTTCTTTCATAATGCGGTTGTAGTTCGGTATCCCTAAAGATGTAGTTTTTCAAAAGCTCAGAAATAGTGAGTCGAACTCCGAGGGAATTAATGGTATCGAAAATTTCCTGTTCGTCATCATCATCATCCAAGAACATAGCAATTACAGGCATTTTTCTTAATAATACATGTGAATAAATGTCTCTTAGCTTATCCTCCAAAGGGTTAAAAGCTTCAAAAAAGAAATGATATGCGGCATTAATATTGCTTTTTTGTTCTGGTACTGCCTCTCCATCATCCAGAATTTTCATTACAGTATTAAAGTATGGCTCATCGTTTTTACTGTGCTTAATTCGAAAGTATGCGTTATCCTGATTGTCTGTGAAACAGATATAATCAAGCAGGTTAGATTTAAGCTTTTGATATTCACCTTTAGCAGTATCAGCTAGTGCCTTAATCATTATGGCTATCGTAGTTAATCGTTGCTGCCCATCAATGAGCTGTTGCGCTTGGACACTGTAATTCTGATGAGACAATGGTTTCGTAATAATCGTTCCGATGAAGTGTTCGCTTTTGGCCTCATTAATATGCGCTTCTACTTCATCCTTAAGGTGCTCTAGCAATAACTCCCAGTTTTCTTCCTCCCAGACGTAGCTTCGCTGGAAAAATGGGATTTCGAATTGATAGTTATTCTGAAAAAATGATAGTAAGATTTCTTTATTTGCACTTTGCATAATTACGATATTATGTTCTTAATTGCTTTTTCGGTCCTTTTTTCTAGGTCTAAAATATCCTTTCGTATTTCGCTTAGGGGTCGTAAGGGTTTATATTCATAAAACTCACTGTTAAAATTTATCTCATAACCTCGCTTGGTCTTACTGTGATCAATCCACGCATCCGGTACGTGCGGAAGTACCTCACGCTGAAAATACTCCGCTATATCTTCTTTCAAAGGAACACTCTCATAATCCCGAAGGCTGGAATCAGGTTTGGCATTTCCCTTCTTGTCCAAGACTACCTGCCCATTCTCTCGTTTAGGACGTTCCACACAAATCTTCTCGTAACCAAAGTCCTCGTTTTCGTAGATCTTACAGACCTCAGTAGCTTGAAATTCACCATAAATACGAGCAATTTCCTTGATGTTGTCGTCTGATATAAAGTGTCGCTTGTTGTTCAAGCTACGCTTCATCTTCTCATATATGTTAACTGCATTAACTAGCTGAATTTTGCCTTTGCGGAGGGATTCTTTTTTATTGGTGACTATCCAGATATATGTGCCTATCCCAGTGTTGTAAAAGAGTTGACTGGGTAAAGCGATAACACCTTCAAGCATATCATTTTCGATTATCCATTTGCGTATCTCAGAAGGGCCGCTGCCTGCAGAGCCTGTAAAAAGCGGAGAGCCACTAAAAACTATTCCAATACGACTACCATCAGTTGTCTTCGGATCTTTCATTTTACTGATTAGATGCTGTAAGAAGAGCAAAGAACCATCACTTACGGGGGGTAACCCTGCGCCAAATCTGCCTCCAAAGCCTTGTTTATCGTATTCATCCTTGATAAACTTCTTTACATCAGCCTTCTTACCCCAGTTCACCCCAAAAGGCGGATTACAGAGCATGTAGTCAAAGGTTTCGTGCGGAAATTTATCATCCGTGAAGCTGTTCCCAAACTGAATATTTTCTGGATTTTGCCCCTTTATCATGAGGTCAGATTTGCAAATAGCGTATATCTCCTCGTTGATGTCTTGCCCGTAAAGGTTTAAAATACTCGCATCAGGGTCTTCGTTATGTGCTTTAAAATAGTCCTCGGCGATAGTTAGCATCCCTCCTGTACCGCAAGCAGGGTCGTATGCATTTAAAATTGTTCCTGACTTATGGAATTGCTTGTCGTTCTGGAAAAGAACGTGCACCATGAGCTCGATCACCTCTCTGGGGGTAAAGTGCTCTCCCGCCGTCTCGTTAGATGCCTCTGCAAACTTATAGATAAGATGTTCAAAGATGTAGCCCATTTCCAGACCAGAGAGGGAGCCAAGATTGATGCTCTTAAACTCCTTAACCATCTGATAGAGCAGGTTAGCCTTATCTAAACGCTGAATCTGCGTTTCGAAGCTGAAACTCTCAAAGATATCTCGAACCGTTTTTGAAAATCCCGCTACATAGTTGCGAAGGTTCGCAGCTATTTTATCCGGTTCTGCCAGTAGGGATTCAAAATCGTACTTACTGTGGTTGTGAAAATATTTATATCCGGAGGTTCCGTTTAGAATAGTGTCTATCGCCTCTTCCGGCTTACCGCTGATCTTCTGGTGCATAGAGAGCACAGCAGCCTTATTGGGCTTAAGCACGTCATCTAAACGCTTTAAAACTGTAAACGGAAGAATAACCTTCCCGTATTCCGCCTGTTTGTAATCACCCCGTAATAGGTCGGCAATAGACCAAATAAAATTCGCTTTATCCTGAAAGTTTGTCATTGATTGGTTGATATTTTTAAGCACGAAAAGGCATCCGCATGGGGAATGCCTTTATACTATTAGTAAATGTACAAATTTGAAACCTAGATTAAAATTATTCTTGTTATAAATCAGAATGCATTGGTTTCATATGTTTAAGTCCTACCAAGACTCGAACCCAACGCTGTGAATCCTAACTATAAGTAAGACCAACCTAGGCAAAAGAAATAGGGCACCTTATAGATGCCCCATTTTAGTTAATTCTCAAATTCCCAAATAAAGCCTCCAGCGGTTTTTCTTACTCGCCTGCAGCATTTTGCAATACAGGATTTTCCAATTCCAGTCTGAGACGCTGCTTCAGAAATAGATGAAAATGACGATATAAAGCACCTTCGTTCATCATATTGTATTATACTTTTCTTTCTGATATCATATCCAGAAACTAACGGATTGGAAAGGGAATAACTCCAGCGATATCCTTTATATATTTTGGTTTTACCCAAACATGCAGCACTTATACCCTTTCTAGTACCATCAACACTGACGGCAGCAGCTTCGAGGCAGTCATATTGACCTGTGAAAGAGCAATTATCTGCGGAGTATTGATATATGGGTTTTTTAAACCCCCCTCCAATATCGGAGTTATATCCATTCTCTTTAGTATTGTATTTTACTATATAGTGCTTTTCCTTTGCCGCTAGTTCGCCTATTGAGTTGGCGGTATCAATTTGCTCCCATAAGAACGCTTCGGGGCCATAAGTCCCAATAGCGTCTTGAAATTGATGCCCGGTCGATTTAGCTCCCTTTTGTATGTGATCTCGTTTACGTGTCTCTAAGGCGCTCCCAGTAGCCCC
This sequence comes from Aureitalea sp. L0-47, assembly GCF_026126405.1. Lineage (GTDB taxonomy): Bacteria > Bacteroidota > Bacteroidia > Flavobacteriales > Flavobacteriaceae > Pukyongia. Next base: position 328,499 of record NZ_JAFMTQ010000001.1, on the reverse strand, counting down.
AAAGTACATTTTTCCACTTTCTTTGTGAGTCACTCTGTAAATTATTCTACTATTCTCCATTCTGATCTTTATTAGGGTTACTTTTCAGAATAAATGTATAGTTACCACCAGAGGATTTGTCCTCATATATGAGCCCTTTCAGGCTCGCATATTTTTTAAGCCATTTGGTAAACAGATGTGGCGTTATTTCATTCTTTCCTGAAATATTCTTTGTAAAAAAGGACAAAAATGCTCTCTTATCAATCCAGACATCCTCTTGCAGCTCCTTTTCTATAAACTCCACAAATTCTTTTGACGTACTAAATACAAGCTTATTTTTTGTGAGATTTATTGGTTCTGCTATGGTTAATCCGTTTGCTAAATATGTTTGTACACAAGACATCATGAAATTATAAAACTGATTCCACTGCTTCTCGCCCCAATCGTCAAAAAAGTGATATCCGAAATCATCTATTGGTTGATAATGCAGATTGTAATGATTAGAAACTTCAAACTCACACCTTCTTCTTTCATCAGTAGAACCGCCAGTCCCTTTAACAGGATAGTTACTACTCAGAACAATTTTGGGTGCATGTTCAGGACGGATATAGAATTCATCCTGATACTTTTTCTCAACTGTGATTCCCGAAGTTATCATGGAATACAAGGTTTCTAGATTAAAATCTCTTTGTACATCATCATATCTTACTATATCGGTTGTTCTGGTTATTCTCTGGTTTTTAAACCAGCTCTTCCCTTTGATATTCTTACCATCCATGCCAACGAGTTCACGCATTTTTCCAATAGCTTCGGTGATTAGTGTCTTTCCTGTACCACCATTAGCAGTCCCATCTAAAGAAATATTTTCATCCACCAGAATAACAGCTCTCGTTACCGAAGGGTCTTGATATCTATGCAGTAAATAACCTATAATAGACTTCAAGGACAGAAACCTATCGTCATTTTTACCAGCTATATTGTAAATGAATTCTTCAAAATCTGACTTTCCTTGGTGGGATGAAACGTACGCTCTATTAATAATTCGTGATTCCCATATTTTAATTGGGAGATCTTCATATTTAACTGTTTGTATTCCATCCTTTGAAACTAATACCGCAGAATTCTTGTAATAAAACCATGAGCTATCCCTCGAGTCCCGATCATCAGATATTACTACTGTGTCTAACAAATCAAGTTTTTTGCTATTCAAGTAATTCGGCATGCCTGTTGAAAATACGTCAAGGACATCATTATGTTTATTATCCAGCAGGAACTCCTTTATAAAATCTACAATTTTATAATCTGCCACTTCTCTAACTTTGTTATCCCGGATTCTTATAATCGATGTCCCGTATTTTGAGGTCATTTTAAAGAAACCTCCATTCTGTAAAAATTTGATCAAGGCTATTTGATTGATTTTTACTTTTCTATTTGCATCCAACGTCCAGAAAGTACTTTGTGTTTCTTTTTCCTTTTCAGGCGTTGTAAGTATTTCAATATTATTCATATTGATTTATTAATTAATGCCTGATTCACATCAAGCTATTTCCATTCCACACAATGTGTTCAGGGTCACTTGTTTTAAGCGACGAGTCAAAAGTAGAGTGCTGGTTTAACTAAATTGGGGTTAAAAAAATAACCCCAAGAGGAATGAAATTTACTGTTATGAAGATGCGTAAAAATCCGAATCAGTGAAGATTTCCTTCAATTCATCAATGGTATTGCCAGGAGATTTTGAAGGAATTGAACCAAATAATTCATTACACAATTTATTGGCTTTCCTGATATCTTTAAATGAGTTTTCTTTAGAATCATAATACATAGCTGTCTCTTCGATCAGCCTATATAGATCCGTTTTCTTGAGATCATTATTTGAGATATACTCATTTACATATAATAAATAATATAAAGCGATCACTTGATTCTTCGAAAAGGCAAATGGTATTTTCTTTGGAATATCAATGTTTTTTTGATAATAGCCATCACTTATAAATTCATAAGTTGAAGCAACGGCTTGCAACAATGCATTTTGAATTTCTTCATTCAGATGAGAGGCACTTTTTATTTTGTCCAGTATCTTATTCAATTTATTCAAATGTACTTGACCGTACCCTTTTATTGCATCTTTTGAAAACAGGCTTCTTCTCCTAATATCCTGAACAAAATCCTTCTTATAGGCAATTTCAACTTCGTGAATCTTTGGCAACAGGTAATCAGAATAAAAATTCAATTCTTGTTCAATAACCTCAGTCTCGTAAATTTCATCTTTACCATCACCATTTTCAATCTCTGTAATTGATATAACTTTTTCCTTAATTACAGTTATCTGATCCCTTTCAATGTTAACCTGAAAATCTTCACCTGAAGACCCTAAATATTCATATTGAATATCTTGTTTGAGGAAATCTTTTTTCACGTTTGCAAATAAATCCGCATTTAAAAAATGCTCAAAAGTTAATACTGCCATGCTTTCTCTTTAAACGTAAATATATGTGTTATTCATTAAAGAGGATAACGCAAAATAGCGATGTATAATAATGATCATTATTATTATCTAGTTGTATTTTGCATATAAACCATATGCCAAGCATGAGTGCGTATGTAAGAAAAACCCATTATAGGTTTTTCTCACTATACTTTTAAACACTCAATCTATTAAAATATCAAAGTGGTAGTAGTAATAGGCGCTGCCTTGAACAATAAAAACTGTCAGAAGCTTCGCCGTAACCTTTACTTCTTCAACCAAAACTATTTGACCCTTATGAAGTGGGCCTATATCACTTAATACAGCGGCTGGGAAAGGGCAAAAAAGTTGTTTTAATAGATTGTTCCAGGCAACAATATAAAGCCACTTAGATGAGCTGTATTTGAGTTGTTCTGCCAAGTCTCTATTATCCATAAAATTCGAAAACTATGCGAAATAGCGATGTTAATTAAGAAACCAGCTCTCAACTTGATTTTGCAAGGATTTACCAAGGCCATTTACAAATTCGAACGCTTTGACATTCCTTTCCAAATTAGAGTCTATATACGACGACTTATTGGCTGCTGTCATGAGGTTATAGAACTTCCATAGGTTAAGGTTCCTTTCTTCATCCCCACTAAAATTCGGGTCGGAATAATAGTCACGAACCAGTGATCCTATCTGATTGTCATTCATACCAAGTGTCAACTTGCCAACTTTTTCTTCAGAAGAAAGGTGCTGGTACATCTTCATTTTCCCAATAACATGGGCAAACTGTTCTTCATCCAAAGAATATTTACTCATGCGTTCCATATTGCCAAGGAATCTTTCTCTATCAAATGATTCAATCAGCTCATTTATGCGATCTTTTAACTCTGCAGTACTGCTAACCCTAATATCTGCTTTTAATCCATCAGTATTAATACACAGATTGGTGCAAACAAGATTTTTGAAACCAATAAACACTTTGAATTTTTCCATATTCCTTTTTGAATAGAGATTTTCCTGATTTAATGCCCTTACTCCTCCAATTGTTAGTGATAATGAATTGTTGTTCACATTTTCTGTCAAACCTGGCACTTCTATCAGAAATGCACAGCGTTGATAATAAATTGTTTTTTCTTCTGGCCTTAGTTCCTTTACTGTCTTTCCTATTGCCGATGGGACTCTCCCTTTGATAACATGGGAAATCCTAATACTTGGCTCCAGAATTTGAGTATGTAAAAAATTGGCCTGAACCACCTCCCTTGTAGCATCGATAAATTGTGAATGCGCTATAGTACTTTCATTATCACTATACACGGGTATGATGCAATCTCTTTTGAGATGAGCCAACGTTACCTCCTTCGTATTCGCCTCTATGAAACTTCCTCCTGATGAAGTAGTTATCTGTGCTTCTGGGATTATCTGATCTACTATACTATTTACTGCTGTCAATTCCATTTTCTTGGTTTTTAATTATTTGATTATTTGGAATAACTTGTGACTGTATTCTCTCCAATATTTCCTTTCTTTTAAGAATTAAAGATTTAATACTTTCTTGTTGTTCCGGGTACTTTGTGTAGATATGTCTCAAGCCTTCTAAAGTTTCACAGGCGGCTATCTCCATACTAATTTCCTTTCCTCCCGACCCGTGCCCTTCATCACACCATTGCTTAATCTTTTTACCGGTTGCGGCATTTATGATAAACTCTGGCTTGTCAATGAATAGCCCTGTCCTGTCCTTTGAAGCTTTTACTTGATGGGCAATATCCACATCAAAAACCATTGTAAATTCATAGTCAAGATCATTTCGCTGAATAGCCTTTAAGCCAACTTTTTCAGGCACCATTTTTCCATTCTTCTGATTCAAAACATAATCTTGCTTCACACGCATTGTAGAAATAATGTGGGTGTTGGATTGCAGTATTTTATTCACAAAAGCATTCTGTCTTGGTGTTATCTTACCCCAATTGGTAAAACTGTTACCAGGCATATTACTATGTACATCCAACAAATAATCCCAACAATGTGAGATACTATCTATAATTATCACTTCCATTCCAGCTTTTTCACATAGACTGATAGCCTCAATGAATCTTTCGGGCGAATAAGGTGGTTGCAATGTCACAACATTATAATTCCCCAAGTGGGCATAGAGGTCTGCTGAACCATTCTCAGTGTCTATTATGGCTGTTTTGGTGAACTCACCATCAATAAGGCCTTTTGCGATCAGCAGAGCTGAGTACGTTTTCCCACTACCTGCAGAACCCTGCAATGCTAATTTTATCTTAGCTTTTTTCCTTTCGGATATTCGTATTTCCATAAGAGTTGTTTAAGTATTAATAAATAAAAAAGGACTTATACACCATTGTACAAGTCCTGTTAGTTCCTCTGTGAAAAGTGATTGCTACATCACCAAATCATCGTTAATAAGTAGTTTTGCTCCTTGAAACAAACCCGCGAAGTCTTCTGCACTTGCTCTATCAGCATTGCTTAAATGAGACATTCTGATCTGAGGCTTCCCCTCTTCATCAAAGCTTAGGTTACACAGGTAAGCTTTACCAATTTCAACTCCTTGTTCGTAATTGGATGCATAGCACATAGCTGTGCGCTCGACCTCTTCACCATCTGGCAAGTTAAATTCGAGAGTCACAATTTTGTACTCTTTGTCATTACTATTGGTCAAAGTGTTTTCTCCAATTTTCAATAAAGTTGCATTAAATAGAAACTCCGGCCCGCCAGTAATTTCATTTGTAATTTCACGATACTCAGTCATAATAATTAAGATTTTAGTTATGAGATAAGACGCCCCTATCTCCCCAAATCTAAAAAGGGTAGGGGGATGAAGTTGAATTTAACTTGCGCGTGAAAAAATTTTAAAAAATTTTTATTTCAGAGTAAGGGGAAAGTGAGTTGCTTATTTAGCTCTTGCCGCAATGGTTAATATTTATTCCTCGGCTCAAAAATTAAAAGAATCAGCTTGTATTTTTCAAAACTAACTATTTTAGGAGTTACTGAGAATAGAGATTTACTAGGTATTGTATTTGTTGTGCCCAGGTGTTTTTAATTCTGTTTCAGTCTGTTTCACAAGTTCACTGACATCACGATTATAACAACTAATCATATGGAAATGTACGACTTAGATTAACTTCAATTAAAACTAAAGAATTAATCTAGAATGAGCCCATTTAATCGCCTATTTGAGGTATAGAAAGTAGTTTTTAATGCAAGAAGCTCCCTAATCCAAATTCTCCTCTGTCACTATCCTTTTGCTCTGCTATTTTTTTATCAATTTCTTTTTTTGATAAGTTAGTTAGTTCAGACAAATCCTCTATGGATATACCTTTAAACGCCCTTTCAGTTATTCCAGTTGCATGTCCCCAAAATTGACCGTCTGCAATACACCCATCGAATTCTACATCAAAGATATTATCTTTGTTAAACATCAATGTTTCAAGGTCAGATTTACTTTTAGTAATAACAAAGCAGTTATTTACATTGATAGAAACACTTTTTTCAGCTATTCGCCATTCACGAAGCCAAGTAAAATCTTTTACATTCGGTTCATAAGGTTCAAAACGCCATTGAATTTCAGTGTTTAAAAAATCTTTTTCACCAGGAAGTCCATAAATTACAGGTCTTGCGCCTATTTCAAAAAGCCCGTCTTTTTTTAGTGCTATACCGTATGGCGCATACATTGGATTTTCATAGTTGGCAAAAATGTCGAACATTTGAACTAATGAAAGTAATGGTGCTTCAGTAAAACAAATAACTCCTTTGCCATTTACATCTCTAATCTCTTTTTCAGAAGTAATCTTTTTAAGAGTATCTTTTGCTTCTTTTCCACTGGTAAAATGAAAGAGATATTCAGATAAATCTTCTCGGGATGAAATGATATTCAAAAGAGTTCTATTCATTCCTTTAAAAATAGGGGAGAACTAAAAGATAGCCAAAATTTGAGCATTTTTTATATACGGTGTTAGGTGCATTTATTTGTTAACTCTATTAAATTTAAAAAAATCTAGTGCCTCTTTATACTGAGAATTTTCGTTTTCGACGATATGTCGTAATAACCCAGAAACATTATCAACTAATAAATCTCTCTGGAGATAATCAGTCCTTTCAGGAACACCAACAATTCTTAATAGTCCATTGGATGCTCTTCTACACATTTCTTTTAACAATGTTGCCTTGTAATGTTCATCTCCTCCTTTTTCATTAGGGAGCCTGTCAATCAGTACATCTAATATTACAGGCTCTTTATTTAAGTCTATTAACGACTTGATACAAGAAGCTAATGCTTCGCCATACCATCCTAATACAAGTAAGTCATCAACAAGAACTTCGTATTTCGGAAGTGTCTCACCATCAACCTTATAGCCGCCGAGTGTAACAGTTGGCCTACCGTCTTTAGTTTTACCTGTTGGAGTTAATGACATGTCTTTCATTATTAATTCCCAATACATTTTACCAACAACCCTAATTTCCTTATTGCTAGAGATATTCGACCCAAAAATTATCTGAAAGTTTTCAGATAACATTTTAGCATGCTCTACAAATTTTTTTCTATATTTTTTTCCAGCAGGAGTCCATTTCTTAAGTGTTAATCTGTTTTTAGGGTCAGGATAAAGACTACCTACTTCTTCAAAAGATTTTCGGCTTTTCAATGCGAATACAAATCCCATTACTTTTATTTCAGCATCATTTGCGTTAAGCTGTTCAGATGGAGATACATCAACTACTACAGCGTATTTCTTTTGAGGTTTTTTCATTGTTATTGTAATTGCAAGAACGTCTAGGGCTATGACTTGGCGAGTGTATTACTAGCGTACCTGTCCGCGTTAATGATTGTGTTCTTAGAGTTATGGTACTTGCGGTATTTAACCAAATGAAGCGCTTAGCTATAGCCACTGTTAGGCAATGTTATTTCCTGATTTTTACTAGCTCAACTAAATTCGCTTCTTTATTAATTGAAATAAAATCTGACTCGGATTGTCCTAGTTTATCTTGCCTTTCTCCATATATCGTATTATCATCAGTCAAAAACTCTAAATCATCATTTATCGAAAACGCGTATCGATCCACTGAAGTTTTAAATAGTCCATCTTTTGAATAAGGATAATCCTTAAATTTTATTTCATTGTAATTGGCGTTTAACACATTGACAAACGCCTTTTCTGCATCGGCAATTATTCTTATTTCATCCTCTAGTTCTGTCTTACCTATTTCATCAAAATCCGACGACACCAAAATCTGTTTAAATTCGAGTGTGTATATTTTGAAAAAAAACATTATCATTTCGTCCGTTACTCTACTGCCCGTGGAAAGAGGATGTTCGTTAGATAAAATTCTTAGCCTTTTATCATGGGGTTTAATTATAAGTCTTTTAAAACTGTCATCTTTTTTTGAAATTCCAATATAATGAAGATTATATTTCGTGAATTTTCTAAAGTCATTCATGCCATGAATAAAAGGTTTTGATCTACCTAAATCGTGTAATATTTTTTCCGTAGTAAACCAATCTAAGATTTCTTTCGATTCCTTTCTTATTTTCCATATTCTGATTAGTTTATCACCAATTTCAATTTCAAAATCATCAATATCTGAAATATCAATATTTTGATAGTTTAGTAATTCTATTATATTAATCGATCCAAAAGTCGTTGAATCACCTGAGGAATAGGAGAATTCAATAATCTTATCATCCTCTATTTTTTGTACAACATCATTCGCGAAGTCGAATTTTGATTCCGGTTTCTGTGCGATGAAATATAAATTACTTTGCTTTAAACGCTCGATAACTTCAAGATCAGATTTTAGCCATTCAGCTTCTTGATTTGAAATTGGTGGATATACTAATTCTAAATTATGCAGTTGAGATCGCACTTATTTTAGTTTTAATTTAATTCTTTGATAATGGACATCTAAATAATCTAAAACAGGAATTAAATTTTTCAATTGCTAATATTGCCTAACGTCCACGGCTATGAATTCGACGCGCTTGGACAGCAGTTTTGGGTAGCTTTTTGCACCCAAAAGTGCTGCTGCGGGAGTGTCGGATGCGCCGTGAAATTAATTTAAGTGAAAAGTTAGTGATTTTAGCGCAAACCCCTGGCGTTGATTTATAGCCACTGTTGTGTGCTGGACTTTTTTATTCATTTTCGTTCAATAATTCCACATTAGAGAAGTCAAATGAGTTAACATTTTTTAGAAGCCCGCGTATTCTATTTAAATGAATTTCAATATTGTTATTCCAATCTTGCATTAAAAAACTTGAGTTGGTTTTTCCTAAAAGATGAAAAACAAAACCATAATTTTCTAACTGTTCAAAAAGTCCATTGAATTCATCAAAAAGATAAGTTTTCATTTTCATAATACGACCATCTTCTTCGAGTCGAATTAAGTACTTATGTTCCTTTTGTAATTTATCCACTAATTCCAAGAACTGTTCTATTCCGTTTTTGAGCTTGGAAACTAATAAATAAAGAAAAACCTGTCCTAATTCAGCTATTACACATATTCTTTCTTCTTCTACTACAACAAGTTTTGAATCGAGGTAGTTATCTCCAAAATGATGTTCAGCCAAATGTTCATCTGTGTAAATATCTCTGAAAGTCAAATTTTCAAAATGTTTTAGAGTTTCAAGATTTTCCCCACGAACTGCGTAGTGTTTTGGATTGAAACATTTATAAAATCCGTCATAATAGAAGTTTTGAGATAAATCAAATCTTCGTGTTAAAGCCTGATACAAAAGGCATACTTTATTATATTGTTCCTTTGTCATAAGAATGTTCTTTCAGTCTTGCACACAACTTGTTAAATATTCAATTTTTTTGCCCTTACTCATTAAAACATGCAGGATAATAACAATCTTCTACCGTCATTATCCTGCATGAGTAATCGCCACATAAATTTACACTAATTCTTAAACTTGTTGCGGTCACCTATAAATCACTTTCATCCGAGTAACTATAAAACCCTTCCTTCGTCATAATCAAATGATCCAGTAAAGTAATGTCACAAAGCTTTGTTGCTTGTTTTATTTTTTTAGTCAGACTATTATCATTTGCACTAGGCTTTAAATTACCAGAAGGGTGATTATGAGCTATTATAATAGAAGAGGCATTGGCCTTAAGTGCAGATGCTAACAATAGTTTAGCATCTACCACAGTGCCTGATACTCCTCCCTTAGACAGATTATAAATGCCTAATACATGATTAGATCGATTGAGTAACAACACCTTGAATTCCTCCTGCAATTCTATGGTATCTTTATTCCAGTTATCCAGTAGTGCTTTGTAGGCACCCTGACTGTCCGTAATTGTTATGCATTCCATTCCGTTGTTGGAATAGCTTAATTTTATTTCTCTTATTGTGTTCATTGATTTATGTTTTTAATTCTGTTAATTTCTTTACTAATACTTCTCTGTACTATCTTTCCATAACTCGCCTCAGTAGTCCTTATGCTGCTATGTCCTAATAATGCAGAGACTATCTCCATTGGCACATTATTATAAAGGAGCACAGTACTCGCAAAGGTCTTTCTAGCCATATGATGGGTAAGCTTCTTCGTGATTCCTACCACATCAGCTATCTCCTTTAGATACCCATTAAATCTTTGGTTAGAAATATTCTTAAACACCAACACCTCATCCTCATCTTTGTAGTTGTCAATAATCTCTAATGCTTTTGGTAGTAAAGGAATCTTATAGGCTTTCTTAGTCTTGCTACGATGTATCTTAAGCCATAAATTATCATCAAATTCAATTACTACATCTTCTTTTTTTAGTAGTGCCATTTCTTTATATGCAAGCCCAGTGTAGCAACAGAAAATAAAGAGGTCTTTTACCTTCTCTATTCTCGCAATTTGGAAGTGATGATTTTCCAACTTTTGTAGTTCATCTACAGTTAGGAATATCACTTCTTTCCGCACTGTTTTGTACTTAAATAGTAGGAATGGATCCTTACTTAAATAGTCTGCTGAAATAGCATAATTCACAACCTTCCTAAAGCGCTGTATAGCCTTATTCAGCGTGCTTTGAGCCATGTTCTTCTCTGTCTTAAGAAAGTAGCTGTAATCGTCTAAAAAAGCCTCTTTTAAGGACTTTATTTGAATGTCCTGACGCTTGTGTTTCCACTTAATGAAATCAGCCAAATGCTTATAGGATTCTTGGTACTTCTTATAGGTAACCAACTGTAAATCTTTACCTATCAATCGTTCTATTCTGGCTAAATATTCACGGTAAGTTTCAAGTACCTGTTTTTCATTAGTTGTAGTCTCACCCTTGTACCGGCTGTATACATCTTCAACTGTAAAAGATTCACCACTGACCTGTAAAAACAAAAAAGCCTGATACAAGTTGTTCTTGACCAGGCTCAGCTGTTGGTTGACGTAGGTGCTATCCTCAGAGGGTTCCACCTTTTGTTTCTTGGCATTCCAGCAATCAGGATTGATGAAGAGTCCTGTGGAGAATTCCTTGCGTTTGCTATTTAATGTTATTCTACATTTAACAGAGCTTCTATGTAATTTATTTCTTCTGCTGGACACAATCAGAAATAGTAATTTTATTTTATTCATAATAAATGGGTTATATTAATACTGTTTTAAAGCTTTAATTTATTGCTCCTTAAAATAATTGGATGTAATCATTTTTTGAGCTTGCCAACTTGAATTTAAACTCTTTATAATTTGGAAAGATTGGAAGAAACATACACTCTTGAAATGGAGTGGCTGGAAGCACAACAACTAGTTTTATATTTGGAAAAAACTGTCCATCACATTTGGGCTACCATACCAATGAAAAAATTTAAAATGGACAAATACAAAAAGAAAATGGCATCAAATGCCGATAAAATCAAAAGAGGCAAGCCAAACTTTTTTTCAAACTATGAGCAGTCTTATCTCGATGCAAAAGGTAAAGTCAATGGGTTGAAAAAGGAAATCTATGACTTAAATTATCAAAAAGAGATGTTGAACAAACTATATCTAAGGTTAGGTTTAATGTTTTATTCCTCTAGTAAGTTAATGCGAAATGCTACTGAAGAAAATTACGAGCGTTGGAATAAAAACCTTGATTGGAGAGATATTAGTAGTTAAAAAACCCTAATGTGCACACCTTTTCAAAAAAGCACACCTATAGGTACACCTTTTCTGTTGCAAAAACTTGTCAAAGTTGACTTTGGGAAATGAATTGATTGGAAACAAAAAAAGCCCATCCAAAACGGACAAGCTTCTCATTGGTTTTGTCATTCCGCACTTGATGCGGAATCTAAACCACTTCCTCCATTTAAGGAGGACAACACAACATCTTAGGTTGCGGTCTGGACGAGACTCGAACTCGCGACCCCCTGCGTGACAGGCAGGTATTCTAACCAACTGAACTACCAGACCAATTTTTCTCATCCTTCGAAGCTTCAGCGGAGAAGGACACTAACAACAGTTAATCCTAGAGAAAATTGCTTTTCAGCGAGGGCAAATATAAGACGATTTTTAGTTGTAGCAAATAAAAAAATTAAATAAATAGCAAAACTCAACCACCAAAATTCAAATAATACTCAATTCACAAAATACAATTCACTTAAGTCTAGAACCATTGAATTGGTCCGTAACTTCGGAAAGTTTGAAACTTTGGAATTTATTTGGGATTTGAAGGTTGTCGTTTGATCTTTTGATCACAATTAACCAAACTTCGATCTTTCCACCAGGTAAGTAGTCAAGATCTTATTAAACCCTTCATTGATATCTGCCCGAACGTATTTGATGCCGTACTGACCACACTTCAACTGTAGCTCGTTGAAATATCGGGAAACTGCCTCCTCGTAAGAATGCTTGATATTGTCGGCATATAAATTCACATACTCCCCCGTTTCAACATCCACAAATCGTTTCGGACGGTTACTGAAATCGAATTTCAGCTCCTTTTCCTTGTCATATGTGTGGAACAGCACCACTTCATGTTTATTGTATTTTAAATGCTGCAACGCTTCAAACATCTTCTGCTCCTCCATATCGCTTTGAAACATATCCGTAAAAAGAAAAACGAGGGAACGTCTTTTTAGTTTTTCAGCTATGAGGTGCAGATGCGAATAGGTCCTGGTTTGCTTGGATTTTGACGGTCGAACAATTGCCTCATTCAATTTACCTAACAACATCTGGTGATGCCGCTCACTACCCTTTTCCGAAGCATAGAATTCGTACTCATCGCTGTAAATACTCATCCCCACAGCATCGCGCTGCCGTTTCAATAAGTTCATAACGGCTGCAGCCGCAAGCGCTGAAAACCCGATCTTATTCAAAGAAGTAATATTAAACTCCCTGATCTTCGGATAGTGCATGGAACTACTGTTGTCCATCACCAGGTGACAGCGCAAATTGGTTTCCTCTTCGTAGCGTTTCGTATATAGTTTATCCGTCTTAGCGAAGAGCTTCCAGTCGATATGCTTGGTGCTCTCTCCGGTGTTGTAGATCTTGTGTTCAGCAAATTCAGCAGAAAAACCATGAAACGGACTCTTATGCAACCCGGAAATAAAGCCTTCCACCACCTGGGTGGCTAGCAACTCCAGGTTCTTAAACCCGGTAATTTCGTTTATTTCCTTTTCTATCTTCATTTTGTCACTTCGAGTGATCCGCCTTCGGCGGATCGTATCGAGAAGTCATTTATTAAATTGAAATCTCAAATCACCAAAACACAAATCTCAAATAAATCTCAATTTTCAATCTTCAATAATTGGAACTTGGGATTTGGAATTTATTTGTTTATTGAAAGTTGTTAATTGATAATTAATCTCAAGACTCAACTACCCCATCCACTATTCCGTATTCCACACTCTCTTCTGCTCCCATCCAGTGATCTCGATTGAAATCCTTCATGACTTTTTCGAAGGTTTGTCCGCAATTATTCGCTAATATCTGGGCGCTGAGTTCTTTGGTTTTCAGGATCTCCTGTGCTGTGATCTCGATATCACTGGCAGGTCCTCTTGCACCTCCACTAGGCTGGTGGATCATCACCCTGGCGTGTGGTTGGATAAAACGTTTTCCTTTCTCTCCTGCTGAAAGTAAAATACTTCCCATTGATGCACACAAGCCTGTACAAATGGTCGAAACCGGACTCTTAATTCCCCGTATCGTATCGTACATAGAGAAACCAGAAGTTACATAGCCACCCGGACTATTGATGTACAGTTTTATCTCATCGTGATTCAAAGAATCCAGATACATCAGGCGGTCTACCACGTGTTTGGCCGATTCATCATCAACCATTCCCCACAGGAATACCTTTCGATCGTTTAACAACTGGTTATCTATCTGGTCCTGAACCTTGTTTATTTTTTCCATGTTTTTTGTTCTATTAGGAGTAAGAGACCCCACTTTCCAGCGGGGTTAGTTCAATATTGAAAATCAATGATTTTCAATGTCACTAAGATAAAAAAAGGCCTGGCATTACGCCAAGCCTTTATCAATAATTTACGTCAAAGCTTAGTTCAATAGTGAATCTATCGCTTCTGTGTACACATTCTTGGGAGCTACACCTACCTGGCGTCCTACCAATTCACCGTTATTGAAGACCAATACGGTTGGTATGTTTCTCACACCGTACTTGGCAGCAAATTCCTGGTTCGCATCAACGTCTACCTTTCCTACTACTGCTTTTCCTTCATATTCTTCGCTTATCTGGTCGATGATTGGGCCAACCATTCTACATGGTCCGCACCACGCTGCCCAAAAGTCTACCATTACCGGCTTGTCACTTTTTAGTACAGTTTCATCAAATGTTGCATCGGTTATTTCTAAAGCCATTTTTCTAATTTATTTATGTTATGCAAAAATAGTCAATTTTTACAGCAAACCTTACAGCCATAACATTAGAATAGACAATGGCTGTATCATTTTTAATTATGCGGGCCCGTGAAGTAGTCGTGAAGTGTGCTTCGCTCTACTTCACGGCACTTCACGACCGGGCTTTCCGCGCTACACGCCTGCCCGCCGAAGCGTGCGAAGGCGGGGTAGCCTGCTTCAATCCCTGCCCGAGTATTATCTAATCCTGAGATCCTTAATCCACCGAAGCAGCCATTGGCTGCGAAGGAGGGCTAATTCAACTTATAGGCAAATTCGAGTTCCTTCAACTCTTCCAGTAACTCCTTGCTAATGGCGACTTTCTGTTTCCGGCTAGGCATGTTCAGTTTTAGCTCATCTTCTACATCGTACAAAGTGATGTGCAATTGTTTATCCCCTTTATGCATCTTTAGCAAGTCTTTCAATTGCCTTACTTTCTCTTTCTCAACGTCTCCAATAGGTATCTGAAGCGTTAGTTTTTTTGCCTGAAGCCCCATCACATCATGTAACAATTGTATATTGCTATATTGCAATCTAGGATCACCCTTCTTGCCGGTTTCCCGATTCACCCAACCTTCTCTAACAAATACGCGGGCGTAGATGAACGAATTCGGAATTAAAAGATGTCGGTATTTAAGATATTCTTCCCCGAAGATCTTAAACTCAAAGCTGTCATCGTAATCCTCAACAGTAAAGATCGCCCAACCTTTTCCTGCCTTGCTCTCCCTATGTTGTACATCGGAAACCACTCCTCCGAAGATTAGCTCCCTATTCACAAAGCGTTCCAGGTTATTGAAATCACTTACCTTACAATTACAAAAGCTTTCGATCTCTGTTTTAAAATCGTCCAACGGGTGGCCAGATATATAAATTCCCACTACCTCTTTCTCCTGCTTTAGTTTCTTCATGGTTCCCCACTCCTCACATGGAGGCACCTCGGGTTCTGGAATCTGTACTTCGCTGGCATCCCCAAACAAACTTACCTGGGACGAGTTCTGCGATTCCTGGTATTTAGCCGCATAACGAAGTACTTTTTCGAAAAACATTACTCCATCACCGTCCGCATGCATATACTGCGCCCTGTGTGTATCAAAACTGTCAAACCCTCCAGCCAATACAAGATTTTCAAAGGCCTTCTTATTCGCTGCACGTAGGTCAATACGCTTTGCCAGGTCAAAAATACTCTTGTATTTACCGTCCTTCCTATGCTCAACTATGGTGGCAACAGCATTCCCACCAACTCCTTTGATCGCTCCCATTCCGAAGCGAACGGCACCACGATCATTCACCGTGAACTTATAGAAAGATTCATTCACATCAGGCCCTAACACCTCCAGCCCCATGCGCTTGCATTCTTCCATAAAGAAGGTAACCTGCTTGATATCGTTCATGTTATTGGACAGCACCGCCGCCATATACTCTGCGGGATAATGCGCCTTGAGATATGCCGTCTGGTAGGCGATCCAGGCATAGCAGGTAGAATGCGATTTGTTAAAAGCGTAACTCGCGAAAGCCTCCCAGTCCTTCCATATCTTCTCGAGGATTTCCGCATCATGTCCGTTATTGGCAGCCTGGTCGATAAACTTAGGCTTCATCTTGTCCAATACCGCTTTCTGTTTCTTACCCATGGCTTTCCGAAGCACATCGGCTTCACCTTTGGTGAAGTTTGCCAGTTTCTGTGATAACAGCATCACCTGCTCCTGGTAGACAGTAATTCCATAGGTTTCCTTCAGATATTCTTCCATGGCCGGGAGATCGTAAGTAATCTCCTCTTCACCGTGTTTTCTTCGGATAAAACTAGGGATGTATTCCATCGGACCCGGTCTGTACAATGCGTTCATTGCAATCAGATCCGCAAAGACCGTTGGTTTCAGGTCTTTCATATGCTTTTGCATCCCTGCCGATTCATACTGGAAGATACCTACCGTCTCTCCCCTTTGGAACAATTCGTAGGTTTTTTCATCATCCAGTGGGAAGCTATCCGGATCCAGTTCCACTCCGTGCTTGTGCTTAACGATCTTCACGGTATCCTTGATCAGTGTCAATGTTTTCAAACCCAGGAAATCCATCTTAAGCAAGCCGGCACTTTCCACCACGGCATTGTCGAATTGTGTCACATACAGATCGGAATCCTTGGCCGTTGCTATCGGAACGTAATTCGTAATATTATCAGGGGTAATGATCACCCCGCAGGCATGTATTCCTGTATTCCTCACCGATCCTTCGAGTACCCGGGCCTGCTTTATGGTTTCTGCCTCAAGATCCTCGCCTTCGGCCAGGTTCAGCAATTCATTGACCTTCGGTAATTCATCATTTCTGAATTTCGCACGCAACTCCTGATCACTCAGGCCAAAGATCTTGTTCAGCTTGGTCATATTTGGTATGAGCTTCGCGATCCTATCGGCATCATTCAACGGTAGATCAAGTACACGTGCCGTATCCCGAATGGATGATTTTGCGGCCATGGTTCCATAAGTAATGATCTGAGCTACCTGGTTTGCACCGTACTTATTGATCACATAATCCATAACCTTACTCCTGCCCTCATCATCGAAGTCGATATCAATATCCGGCATACTGATTCGATCCGGGTTCAGGAAACGCTCAAAAAGTAAGTCGTATTTGATGGGGTCTATATTCGTTATCCCTAAGCAATAGGCAACAGCACTACCCGCTGCGGAACCACGGCCGGGCCCAACGGAAACTCCCATCTTCCTGGCTTCAGCTATGAAATCCTGGACGATCAGGAAGTATCCGGGGTAACCAGTATTGGCAATTACCTCAAGCTCAAAATCAAGTCGCTGTTTAATGTCCTCGGTAACTTCACCGTATCTTTTTTCGGCCCCTACATAGGTGAGGTGTTTCAGGTAGGCATTCTCGCCTCGTTTGCCACCATCCGAATCCTGACTGTCATAAAATTCTTCGGGTATGTCAAAATTAGGCAAGAGTACGTCACGCGCAAGTGTATAGGATTCAACTTTATCTATTACTTCAGAAATTGTGCCTATGGCGTCTGGTAAATCTTTAAACAACGCCTTCATTTCATCCTGGCTCTTGAAGTAGTACTCCTGGTTCGGCAAACCATATCGATACCCCCTGCCACGACCGATAGGCGTGGCTTGCTTTTCACCATCTTTCACACATAGAAGGATATCATGGGCATTTGCGTCCTCTTTATTGATGTAGTAGGTATTGTTGCAGGCTACGATCTTCACATGGTGCTTGCGTGCAAGTGCCATCAACGACTCATTAACTCGGCGTTCGTCCTCTTGTCCGTGTCGCATGATCTCCACATAGAGATCATTACCAAACTGCTCCTTCCACCATAGCAACGCTTCTTCAGCTTGCTTTTCACCTATATTGAGTAATTTGGATGGTACTTCACCATATAAGCTGCCGGTAAGTACAATTATATCTTCTTTATACTGCTCAACAACATTCCTGTCGATTCGGGGTACGTAATAAAATCCATCGGTATAGGCTATGGACGCCATTTTAGCCAGGTTGTGATAACCGTTCTTATTCTTAGCCAGTAACACGATCTGGTAGCCATTGTCTTTATGCGACTTGTTAGTGTGATCCTCGCACACAAAGAACTCACAGCCAAGGATAGCCTTTAGGGATTTGTCTTGTTCTTCTTCGGAAAGGGATTTGTTATAATCGTTTACAGCCTTTACGAAATGAAAGGCTCCCATCATATTCCCGCTGTCCGTTAGAGCCACGGCAGGCATATTATCTTCGATCGCGGCTTGCACCAGGTCTTTGGTAGAGGATGTGGACTGAAGTATGGAATACTGCGAGTGATTATGTAAATGAGCAAATGCGGTTTCCTTCAGTACAGCGATATTCTCGTCAATCTCTTCAGCTGAAACTGTTTGTGTCTCGGTGGCCTTTTCAAGTTCTTGCCGGATCTTTTCCGAAGCCTTTTTCAGATTCAAATGTTTTAAACCGATAAGCTCAATGGGCTGCGGATTGACTTCTGAATATCGGGTAAAATAATCAGGCTGCACATCCAGTTCTTCCGAAGTAAAGATTTCACGTCGAATCAATTCCAGGAAACAGCGCGTAGTAGCCTCCACATCGGCGGTGGCGTTGTGGGCTTCGGTAAAAGGTTGATGGAATAGGAACTGATGCAGTTCTGTAAGGGTAGGTAGTTTGAATTTACCTCCTCTACCACCCGGAAGCTTACACAATTCTGCCGTAGTTTCGGTACAGGTATCCAGTACCGGCATGGATTCGAATGGATTTTCGATCTCTAATCGATAGAATTCAGCACCCATTATATTGAGATCGAAATCCACATTCTGACCTACCACAAATTTCGCCTTCTCCAGTACTTTTAGAAAACGACCCATCACTTCTTGGAGTGGCGACCCTTGTTCCGTGGCCAATTCGGTGGAGATTCCGTGTATCTTTTCAGAATCGTAAGGGATGTTATAACCATCAGGGATCACGAGGTAATCCTCGTTTTCTATAAGCACGCCCATTTCGTCATGCAATTGCCAGGCTATCTGAACACAGCGTGGCCAATTATCGCTGTCACTTAAAGGAGCGTCGTATCTTTTGGGAAGTCCGGTGGTTTCCGTGTCGAAGATTAAAAACATGCGAAAGGCTTAGGTAATTAGGTCGAATTCCAGTAAAAGAATCCACAGAAGTAAAAATAGGATTTTAAGTGATTAACCTAAAGCAAAGTTACCAACAGATTGGGGTACTTATAAACAAAAAACCGGGCGCATGGCCCGGAGTATATTGTTTAAAGAATATTTAGTAATCAACCCTGGATTCGCCGTCGGTAATAATGTGATTTTCAGTATCGAAACGGAAGAATAACAAAGCCCTGTTGGCATTGATATAATTTACAGAAATGAATCCCGACTGTGCGACCTCTACCACACCGTCAATTGTAATAGCCGCGTCGAATCCTGGTGTGTCGATAGGATAATTCCCAGAAGGCGAATCCGCGGGTGCCTTAATTGTAATATTCGTATTGTCTACAAATCCATTGATCGTAAGAACTCCACTTACATTCTCCGCGGCCACCAGTTCCGTATTAAATGCTTCTCCATCCACAAAAGCATTCATATATCCTGCAGATGTATCATCATCGATTCCACCAAGAAGATAGTTCACTTCAAAAAAGACTCCTTTTTGCATGTAGATTGTATCAACACCAGGGTTTATGGCAACAAAATTGAATGTTCCAGTAATACTCTCGCAACTCGAACAGTGGTTTGTAATAGTTATTTTCCCTTCACCGGATGGGGAAGTTCTATATTCGCTTCCATCAGCATCGATAAAATAAGCGAAATTGGGCTGCTCTGCACCTAATAGATAGGTGCCCGGGTCCGCTCCACGTACATTTAAGGTAAGTTCACGATCCTGATCCGATCCCTTAAGCGAAATAGACCCGTTATCGTTCACCTGGCCTCTGATATCGATCGCCCTGAAAAATAAGCTGTCTATTTGTCCCTGGATAGCCGGACTGTTATTCTCTATATCTTCAGAACAACTGGAAGTAAAGAGCAGAGATAGCACGAATAGTGAAAGAAGTACTCGTTTCATAGTAATTTGGGTATAGGTTCGTGACAAATATAAAAGAAAAGTTTAATCTTTTGTATTTCAGCTAATAAATATGGTATCTTTGCCGTCCTTAATTATAACCGGGGTCGCGTACCTCATAACTTAATTATTTATGCCTGTTAAAATCAGATTACAGAGACACGGTAAAAAAGGAAAGCCTTTTTACTGGATCGTAGCGGCAGACAGCCGCTCCAAAAGAGATGGAAAATATCTCGAAAAACTAGGGACATATAATCCTAATGTAAATCCGGCCGAGATCAACTTAAACATTGATGGGGCGGTACAATGGCTTCAAAACGGAGCGCAACCCACAGACACCGCAAGAGCTATCCTTTCATACAAAGGAGCTATGATGAAAAAGCACCTTGCTGAGGGTGTTCGTAAGGGTGCGATAACTGAAGAGCAAGCGGAAGCGAAGTACAATGCATGGGTTGAAGAAAAAGCGAAAGCCATAGATTCAAAACGCTCTAAATTAGCCGATGTGAAAGCGCAGGCTAAAGCAGAGGCTCTGGCCGCTGAAAAAGCAGTGAACGAGGCACGTATCGCAGAAGCTACCGCAGAAGAAGCTGAAGCAACGGCAGAAGCAGAAGCGACTGAAGAAGGAGCTGAGGCTACGGCAGAAGCGACTGAAGAAACTGCCAAAGAAGAGGAATAAGCTTATAACGATGCAAAAGAAGGATTGCTTCTTCGTTGGCAAAATCGTTAAAAAATATAGCTTTAAAGGCGAGTTACTGGTTAAACTAGATACTGACGAGCCAGAACAATTCTTAGAAATGGAATCGGTTTTTGTTGAAAAACACAAAAATTTGATTCCATTTTTTATTGAATCCATTTCAATGCACAAAAGCGCCTTGATGCGCATTAAATTTGAGGACGTTTCCTCCGAAGCAGATGCTGATTCCCTAATGGGATCTGAACTTTATCTGCCTTTGAACCTGCTACCGAAACTTACCGGCAACAAGTTCTACTATCACGAAATCATTGGCTTTACGATAGTCGATACTGTTTTTGGTACAGTAGGGAGAGTTAAAAGCATTAATGACAGCACCCCCCAGGCTCTGTTCGAGATCGATCGTGATGGCACGGAGATATTGATCCCGATCTCCGACGCAATTATCCAAAATGTAGACCGAGAAGCCAAAACCATTACCATTCAGGCACCTGAAGGACTCATCGATATTTATTTGTAATGAACGAACCTTTCCGTTTTAAACAATTTACTGTCGAACAGGATCGCTGTGCTATGAAAATTGGTACAGACGGGGTTTTATTGGGCGCGTGGACCACTCTCGATCACAATCCCGGAAGTATCCTGGATATCGGAAGCGGAACAGGAGTGATCGCCCTGCAAATGGCGCAGCGGAGTACTGCCAATTCAATAGATGCAATCGAACTTGACCCGGACGCATTCGAGCAGTGCACCGAAAACTTCGAAGCATCTCCCTGGAAAGACCGCCTGTTCTGCTACCATGCCTCCGTGCAGGAATTCACTGCTGAAATGGACATGAAGTACGACCTCATCGTTTCAAACCCTCCCTTCTACAACGACGAGTATAAGTCGAACAACCCGGCACGGGATCTGGCAAGGTTCACAGACACACTGCCATTCGATCATCTTTTCCTTTGTGCCATTCAACTACTTGCCTGGGGTGGAAAATTCGCTGTTGTTGTTCCGAAGAAAGAACAGGAAAACATTGTAACTATCGCAAGTAAACATTCACTCCATCCAAATAGAGTATGCGAAGTTCGCGGCACGCCAGATTCCGAAGTAAAACGAGTCCTTATGGAATTCAGCAGGGAAAAATTCAGGTCTCCGATCCTTGAGAAGCTTATCATTGAAAATGACCGACATAACTACACCGATTCCTACCTAAACCTGGTGAAGGATTTTTACTTGAAAATGTAGGACAATCCCTCTGCGGTTTTTACCTTTGTAATCCAAAATTAGCTTCTATGAAACCCGATCTTTTCGAATCTCCCGATTACTATAATTTAGACGATCTTTTAACTGAAGAACACAAACTTATCCGAAGTGCCGCCAGGGACTGGGTAAAACGTGATGTTTCACCAATTATAGAAGAAGCTGCTCAAAAAGCAGAATTTCCTAAATCCATTATTCCGGGCTTAGCAGAAATTGGAGCTTTCGGACCCTACATTCCTATGGAATACGGCGGGGCCGGACTGGACCAGATCTCCTACGGAATTATAATGCAGGAGATCGAACGAGGTGACAGTGGTGTTCGTTCTACGGCATCAGTACAATCTTCCCTGGTGATGTACCCTATCTACAAATATGGTACTGAGGAACAGCGCAAAAAATACCTGCCAAAACTAGCAACAGGAGAATGGATGGGTTCTTTCGGGCTAACGGAACCCGATCATGGGAGTAACCCGGCTGGTATGGTGACAAATTTCAAAGACAAAGGTGACCACTACCTACTGAATGGGGCTAAATTGTGGATCTCAAACTCACCTTTCTGTGATGTTGCCGTTGTCTGGGCGAAGAACGAAGAAGGACGTATCCACGGATTGATCGTGGAACGTGGCATGGAGGGATTCAGTACTCCTGAAACACATAATAAATGGTCGCTTCGGGCATCGGCTACCGGTGAACTGATCTTCCAGGATGTAAAAGTTCCTAAGGAAAACCTACTACCAAATAAATCTGGTTTGGGTGCGCCACTTGGATGCCTGGATTCTGCCCGTTATGGAATCGCATGGGGTGCTATCGGTGCCGCTATGGACTGCTACGATACAGCTTTGAGATACGCCAAAGAGCGTATTCAATTCGGGAAACCGATCGCCGCCTTCCAACTTCAGCAGAAAAAATTAGCCGAAATGATCACAGAGATCACCAAAGCACAGCTACTTGCCTTCCGACTCGGTCAATTGAAGAATGAAGATCGCGCCAGCTCGGCACAAATCTCGATGGCCAAACGAAATAACGTGGAAATGGCCATCAAGATCGCCAGGGAAGCACGACAAATTCTCGGAGGAATGGGAATTACCGGGGAGTATTCCATCATGAGACACATGATGAACCTCGAAAGTGTGATCACCTATGAAGGAACCCACGATATCCACCTGTTGATCACAGGACTCGATATTACCGGTCACAACGCCTTCAAATAACTCCTATTATTTCATTCTGAACCTGCCCGTCATGTTGACGGGCATGATTCAGAATCTCTCCCAGGTATAGAATCTGAAGTAAATTCAGATTGACAATTGAATATTGCCAGACAGAATTCAATTCTTAATTTCCTGAAGTAGTTTCAAATTGTATCTTTAGGAAAACGAAATGCATGACCTCCAGGAGAAGATTTTCTCGTGCTTATAAGAACGCCAGGCGAGTTCCCTTCGACAACTCTTCTAAATTCATCATATTTAGTGATTGCCACCGCGGCGACAACAGTTTTGCCGATGATTTCGCCAATAATCGTAATACCTACTTCCACGCGCTTCAGCATTATTACGACCATGGTTTCACTTATTGTGAACTTGGCGACGGGGATGAACTATGGGAAAACCTTGAATTCAAGGCAATCCTGGAAGCACACAAGAATGTGTACAAACTGATGATGAAATTCTATGAGGAATGCAGGCTATACCGGCTGCTGGGCAATCACGATATGGTATACAAGAACCAGCGATATGTTGAAAAACACTTGCACAGTTATTTTAACAAAGTGACAAATGAGGACGTCCCCCTCTTCCCTGGAATAGAGTTTTCAGAAGGATTGATCCTGGAATATGAAGAAACGGGGCAGGAGATCTTTATGCTACATGGGCACCAGGCAGATTTTATGAATTATTCGGGCTGGAAACTTAACCGTTTTATGGTTCGGGCGCTGTGGCGACAACTGCAGATCTTCGGGATAGGCGACCCTACAAGCCCGGCAAAGAATTACCGTGAACTGAAGAAAGTGGAACGGCGGACCAAGAAATGGATCATAGAAAACGACAATATCTTCACAATTACGGGTCACACCCACCGGCCAAGATTCCCGGAACCGGGCGAAATTGCCTACTTCAACGATGGTAGTTGTGTACATCCAAGGAGTATCACCGGCCTTGAGATCGAGAATGGTGCCATTACACTCATAAAATGGCAAATTGCAACTACTGAAGACGGAATTCTGAAAGTGATCCGGGTGCCCCTGGAAGGGCCAAAACGGATCGTCGATTACAGGACAGAAAAGATTTAAGTAAATGAATTTCAGGGCCTGAGATTTCAACGCAGAAACCTTGGAAAGTACGTCAGGATTGCAGAACTTTGATACAGCCTCCTTTAAGATGCAAGGACGCAGCCGACAATGGAATTCTGCATTTTAGTTTCCATTCTGGTTGTAAAAAGTAAAACACAAGATCATGAATTACAAAATAGCCGTATTAGCAGGTGACGGGATAGGCCCGGAAGTAACCGAACAATCCAGGAAAGCTTTGAAGGCTATTGGAGACCAGTACAATCACACTTTTGAGTTCACCGAAGGCTTAGTTGGAGCCGCGGCCATGAGCAAAACAGGTGACCCCCTACCCGAAGAGACATTGAATATTTGTGAAGCCGCAGACGCTGTTTTGTTCGGGGCAATCGGTGATCCGAAATACGATAGCGACCTTACCGCTAAAATACGACCGGAGCAAGGATTATTCCGACTAAGAGAGGTCCTTGGTCTGTTCTGTAATATCAGGCCGGCCAAAACCTTTAAACAGTTGATCGATAGTTCCCCGCTCAAGAAGGAGATAGTTGATGGTTCTGACTTTATAATTTATCGCGAATTGACCGGGGGTATTTACTTCGGAAAAAAAGAATTGAGCGAAGACGGAACGACCGCATTTGACGGATGTGAGTATTCTGTGGAGGAAATCGAACGAATTGCGCACCTTGCCTTCAAAAGGGCAATGACCAGGCGTAAAAAACTCACCCTGGTTGACAAGGCCAATGTATTGGAAACCTCCCGGCTATGGCGAAGTACCGTTCAGGCAATGGCCGATACATATCCGGAAGTACAATTGGAGTTCCTTTACGCAGACAAAGCCGCCATGCAGCTGGTTCTCAATCCGAAACAATTTGATGTAATACTTACCGATAACCTCTTCGGGGATATGCTTAGTGATGAAGCTGCCGTCATTGCCGGTTCTATAGGATTACTGGCCTCGGCATCCGTTGGTGAAAAGAATGCCGTCTTCGAACCCGTACATGGATCTTTCCCTCAGGGAGCCGGAAAAGATATGGCTAATCCATTAGCCTCCATCTTATCCGCTGTGTTACTCCTTGAATATCTTAAACTTCATGCAGAAGCACACTCCCTGTATCGAGCGGTGGAAAAATCGTTGGAGTTAGGTATCAGTACTGCCGACATCAATCCTACCAAGCCGTTCTCAACATCCAAAGTAGGTGATTTCATCGTTGATTGCATCTATGATGAGGACGATGTAAATGTTAATATTGATAATGTTCAGGCGGGCCAGAGTACTATCATTTAAATAATTTAACCGTTTTACCCTGATCCTCCTCCTTCACAGTAATTAACAAGGTTCGCTTACCGATTGTATTGGTTTTGAAGACCTTGGTTCCAACTGTCCAATTTTCGTCACGGGTAGCCCCAGGCATGAGTGGAAATCCATAGCTAAAAGTACTTCCGTCCTTGTTTGGACCTATCACCAGGAAATTTGTGCGATTCCATGAATTATTCTTAATTCTGAACTTTACGTGCTTCAAATTACTGTCAATCTCAGGAGGTCCCTTTTTTAGCGCTATTCCGGCATTCCTATTTACTATTTTTGGGGTCTGAATTAGCACTAATCTCGAGTCTTCACTCAAATCGGTGTTCAGGGTGTTAAATACGTTTAAAATGGCTTTGCCCGAACCACTAATCTTAAGGTTGGCATCCTGGGTTTTTAATTTCGAAGCATCTATTTGGCCGTTCTTTAGGCTTAGGAAAACCTCCTCAGCATTTCCGCTTGCGACGATCTTTCCTATAGATGCGTCCAAGGTAAGTTTACTGGCAATAATATTCCGCATCAACAAGGTCTTGTGAACATCTACAGTGACTTTTTCAATAGTAGGAGCCCCAATAAGAATCTGAATGTTTTGGGAAGCTTGGATCCATTCCTTCTGATCAAGTACGAGCTGTCCAGAAACAACCTCGGTATTTATAAGGGAAATCAAATTTTCATCCCCGGTAATGGTTATACCTTCTTCTAAACTTTGGTCCACAATTACATCGGCATAGAGCTGAAGTTCGACAGATTTTATATTCGAGGCATTTACATTCTTAGAAATGATGTTCTTGTTTCCCTTAATCTGAGCCATACTTGTTATCCCAACAAGTAGCAGCAATAGCGTGATTCTTTTCATTAGTATATTATTTTTTAGTTCTGTTTAAATAGTTACTTAGTACATAATCGAATCCGAACCTCCCTGATCCCAAAAACAGGTTATATATCCCTACCCAAAGGAATCCCAAAGCGGGAAGCATTCCCCAGGTGCCTTCTCCCCATTTCTGGAAAAAGATGGCAACTAGCATGGTGCAGATGATCAGGAAGGAAAACACTCTTGTTTTCAACCCCAACACCAGGAAGAGACCTCCTACTGCTTCACTAAAAGCCCCCATCCAGGCAAAGAACAGAGGGAATGCGGCAAATAGACCACCATAGGCTGCAACATCTTCAGGGAACCAATCGATCACTTCGAAGAGTGCGAGATTCTTTTCCGAAGGCGACCAGGGCATACCGAACTTACTAGAGCCAAAATCGATGGTTAGTAAAAGTCCGCATATAATTCTCGGAATAGCAAAGGCGAGGTCTGCGTACCATTTGGTTTGAGTAACTGGTGTAATTAGTTTTTTGAATAGCGATTTCATTTTTCAATTCTTTGATTTGATGGTTCAAAGATGGAAAAGTAGATATCGCCAGGCGCTTCAAAACGTACGGACAGGTCTCAAATACGATTTGAGACACCTTATTATACCGAAAAAGGTTGATTCAGAGGGATTTTAGATATTCTGAAGGAGATGTGTTTGTTAGCTTTTTGAATACCCGGTTAAATGTGGCTTTGCTGTTGAAACCACAATCGAAGGCGATACCGAGAAGGGAAAGTTCTTTGTGCTTTCCAAGGGCAAGTTGGTCTTTTACTGCCTCAATTCGATATGAATTCACAAAATCATTGAAGTTCTTATTGAATCCCGCATTTATCACTTGTGATAATTGTGCTCGGCTCATCTCCGATAGTTTAGCCAAATCGACCAGGTTGAGTTCCGGATTCAGGAAGGGTTTCTCAGTTGACATGAGTTCTTGTAATTTCGCAATTTCAGAGGATGAAACCAGCTTTTCGTTTTCGGTTTCCGGTTTCTGAATAGGTTGAGGAGTAAAATCGAAATTCAGCGTATTGAGTTTGGACGTATCCGTAAAATAGCCCATCACGCCTATATAAATTGTAGCAATCGCCATAAATAGGTTCAACCACCAGCGCTGGGTATAACTTAATTCAACTATAAGTGCACCTATGATATCCTGAAATGATTCATAAAGAAATAAGGAGGTGAAAATGAGCAGAAAAGTAAGAATCCAGTTAAGCTCGTATTTATAGGTGTTAGAGAAGTAATATTTTATCTTTTTTCGATAATTGTAGTACAACTGGAAGGTAAAAGCGAGGTACAACAACATCACTGCAAATTCGGTAAAGATGAGCAACGGCTGGAAGATAGGTTCATCCACATGAATTTTCAAATAGCCGTTCTGTGTATCTGCAAATCCAGACTGTGAAGCATCGTATGCATATATGGTCACCCGATATAAAATGACCAATGTAGCAGGAACAAAATGAAGCAGGTCTCGTTGCCTGAATTTAAACGCCGACTGGGTAATTGATTTCACGTAAAAGAACAGCAATGGAGCCAACGCTAATACCATAGGTATCAACCAATAATTGATCTTAGTGTTTTTAAAGGCATGATACCACCCCATAAAACCAACAGTATAGCAAATCTGTTCGTAACATACTACAAGCAAAGTGAGGCCAAGAAAAAGATCGGATATATTTCTTCGTTTATTATACCGAGTTAATAACAATACAACCAGTACCAAACCTTGCAACACAAGAATAAGCAATGGAGAACTTCGAATGTTAAAATCGGGGAAAGAAAGGAAGAAATACTCCGGCATGGACTAAATGTACTAAAAATTCAATTTAATTTTTATTCACTTGAGGACGTAAAATAGCCTAAAACTAAGGCCATGACATGATTTTCATCAAAATTGACTTGAAACTGACATAGCTCATAATTTCTGTTGGGGTGAAACACTAATTTAGACCGCTATATGTAAGTTAAACAAGCATTAGGGTTTATGAGTTCCCTTACTTCTAACAATAACACCATAATTCATTCCGGCACTGTTTCCCGTGTTTCCGGCGATTCCGTATTTGTTTCTTTGGACAAAAACGTCCACTGTGATGGATGTCGCATAAAATCGGCATGCGGGATTTCAGATTCAAGTGACAAAGAAGTTGAAATGATCAGTCCGGAGGAAACTTTTTCCATCAACGAAAATGTGCAGGTGCTTATTAAAAAGGACCTGGGACTTAAAGCGGTTATCTGGGCCTATGTCCTGCCTTTTATTTTAATGATCGTCGTATTGATGATTGCTTCTCAGTTCGTCACCGAATGGATTGCGGGTTTATTGGCCCTGATTATCTTGATACCATATTATAGTATACTTTATTATATGAATTCTTATTTCAGAAAGAAATTTAGAATTTCAGTTTTAAAACTGGCATGAAATGATACTCTCAATAGTAGATAGCACCTTATTATTAGGATCCATTGGAACCGTAGCAGCGGGTGTCCTGTTCCTTGTCTCAAAACGGTTTTATGTATACGAAGATCCCATGATCGCCGAAGTTGAGGAAGTACTCCCTGCTGCAAATTGTGGTGGTTGTGGATTTCCCGGATGTAAAGCATTTGCCGAAAGTCTGGTGAAGTCGGATGATATTTCGGATCTGTTCTGCCCTGTTGGCGGAAATGATGTAATGAAGGAAGTTTCCGTTCTCCTTGGCAAGGAAGTCGCAGAAAAAGATCCCACTGTTGCCGTTGTATTGTGCCAGGGAGCCTGTGAGGTTCGACCAAAGACCTCATTATTCCAGGGACCTCAATCCTGCGCAATTTCAGCACTGGTCTTCGGTGGTGAAACCGATTGTCAATATGGCTGCCTGGGATTTGGAGATTGTGTTGATGTTTGCGATTTCGACGCCATGCACATGGACGAAGAAACCGGTTTACCGGTTATCGATTCAGATAAATGTACTTCCTGTGGTGCCTGTGTAAAGGCATGTCCGCGAGAAATTATCGAATTGCGTCCAAAAAACAAACGTGACCTTAAGGTATTTGTAGGTTGTTTGAACCAGGACAAGGCCGGTATTGCTAAAAAGGCTTGTTCGGTTGCGTGTATCGGATGCGCGAAATGTGAAGACATTTGTCCGAAAGATGCCGTGATCATGAAAGATAACCTGGCTTATATCGATCCGTTGGTTTGTACGCTTTGCAGAAAATGTGTTGAAGTATGTCCAACGCACTCGATCATAGAAACCAATTTCCCGCCAAAAAAGGTGAGAGTGAAAAAACAAGAGAATCCACCGCAAGCACAGGCATAAAGAAACTGAAAACAAGGCTATAATGCTCAAGACATTCCCAAAAGGAGGTATCCATCCCACAGAAAATAAGATCACTGCGACCAAGGCGATAAACAGATTGCCCGTCCCTAAAGTGGTGTATGTGCCCATTGCCCAGCACATAGGTATTCCTTCGGAAATAATTGTAGACAGGAAAGACAGTGTGGAGATCGGGCAGGTGATCGCCAAGTCGGGGGGATATGTTTCTTCGAATATCCACTCACCGGTGGCAGGTACAGTAACCAAGTTGGATATGATGGTGGATAGCAGTGGTTACAAAACACAATGTATTGTGATCAGAACAGATCAGAAGAACGAAGCGAACTTCCAGGAACCGGAGTTTCCGTTGAAGAGGGAAATTACCATGGGTCAGAAGGAAATTCTTCAACATATCACCGATTCTGGTATTGTAGGTCTGGGTGGTGCTACCTTCCCTTCGCATGTTAAGCTCGACCTCAAAAACGACAACAAAGTGGATTGCCTGATTATCAATGGGGTGGAATGTGAACCCTACCTTACGGCAGATCACAGGCTGATGCTGGAAAGAGCCGACGAGATCGTTGTTGGGATCCAGATCCTCATGCACGCTCTGCATATCCACGAGGCCGTCATCGGAATAGAAAATAATAAGAAGGATGCCATAAAAGTATTGAAGAAAGCAGCTGCTATCGACAAGAGGATCAAAGTTGCCGCCTTGCGTGTGAAATATCCACAGGGTAGTGAAAAACAACTTATAAAGTCCATCCTGAAACGGGAAGTTCCAAAAGGCGGCTTACCCATGGATGTTGGCGTTATTGTGCATAATGTTGGGACTGTTTTTGCCATTTATCAGGCCGTACAGCACGATCGCCCGCTTATCGAGCGGGTAGTGACTGTAACGGGTAAAAGGCTGGAAAAACCATCAAACTTCTGGGTGAAGATCGGAACCCCGATCAAAGATCTTGTTGAAGCGGTTGGAGGTATACCCGAAGGCACACGTAAAGTCGTAAATGGCGGACCCATGATGGGAAAAGCATTAAAGAGTACCGATGTACCGGTAACCAAAGGAACGTCCGGTATACTGGTTATTTCTGAAGAAGAAGCCAGCAGGCAGGAGTCGAAACCCTGCATCAGATGTAGCAATTGTGTATTTGTGTGTCCAATGGGACTCGAGCCTCAACTGCTGATGAATTTATCTGAAAAAGGTTTCTACGAAAAAGCCAGAGCCGAAGACATACTAACCTGTATCGAATGCGGATCATGCAGTTATGTATGTCCGTCACACCGACCCTTGCTGGATTATATCAGGTTTGGCAAAAGCATAGTTAAAAAACTGGAAACAGCTAAGAACTAAGATGGCAGACGGAAGAATCATCATATCAGCATCACCTCATGTTCATTCGGACAGAACTTCGAAACGAGTGATGTACGACGTACTTATCGCCCTTGTCCCGGCCTTTGTTATTTCACTTTATGTATTCGGATTACCGGCACTGGTACTTACCTCTGTAGCGGTTATCTCATGTATTGTTTTTGAAGCGGCAATTCAGAAATACTTATTAAAAACGGAAGTCACGGTAAGCGATGGATCTGCCTTGATCACTGGGGTTTTGCTGGCTTTCAACCTACCCTCATCACTTCCAATTTGGATGATTATCGTAGGCAGCTTTGTCGCTATAGGAATTGCAAAACTCTCCTTTGGCGGACTGGGAAATAATATTTTCAATCCTGCACTGGTTGGCCGGGTATTTCTTCTTGTTTCCTTCCCGGCACAAATGACCTACTGGCCAACACCCTTCGAGAATAATATGAACATGGTGGATGCTGTAGCGGGAGAAACAACTCTTGGTATAATAAAAGAAGGATTACTCTACGGTGAAACCATGACCACACTTGCCTCGCAGATTCCTTCAGTAACAGACCTTCTATTCGGCTTTACAAGTGGTTCGGCCGGAGAGATGTCAGCCCTGGCATTGATGCTAGGTGGTGTGTATATGCTAGCAAGAAAAGTGATCACCTGGCATATCCCAATAACAATTTTAGTGACAATGGGTGTAATGACAGGCATCTTCTGGTTGGCTGATCCGGAACAGTATGCCAACCCAATGATCCACTTACTTTCAGGTGGAGCCGTCCTGGGTGCGTTCTATATGGCAACCGACCTGGTAACCAGCCCGATGACCAAGAAAGGCATGGTGATCTTTGCCATAGGTATCGCAGTGATCACGGTAGTTATTCGACTGTTTGGTGCTTATCCCGAAGGTATTTCATTCGCGATACTCATCATGAACGCCTTTGTACCGTTGATAAACTCTTATTTCAAACCAAGGCGTTTCGGAAGTAAGATAAAGGCAAAAATTGTGTAGTTATGGGCAAGAAGAAATCTACATTCCTGAATATGACGCTCACGCTCCTCATCACGACGGTGGTTGCAGGAGTATCCCTTGGGTTCATCAACGATATCACTAAAGGCCCTAAAGCCAAAGCTAAGCTGGAGCAAAAGATAAATGCCCTGAGATCCGTCCTACCTGAGTTCAACAATAACCCTGTAGATGAAGTACTGCTTGTCAAAACCAAAGTGGCCCGAGACAGCGTGGAGCTCTATCCCGCTTTTAAGGATAGTACCCGTGTTGGGACAGCGGTAGTGGGTTCTTCAGAAAAAGGATACAGTGGACTCATCAAGATCATGGTGGGCTTCAACCCGGATGGAAGCATAAACAATATTGAAGTTCTGGAACAGAAGGAAACCCCGGGATTGGGAACTAAGATGAAGGAAGATAAATTCATCCGGCAATTTCGGGGAAAACATCCGTCTACCTTTTCCCTGGAAGTAAAGAAAGACAAAGGTGACGTAGATGCTCTCACAGGGGCTACGATCACGACCCGGGCGTTTAACGAAGCTACTCAGATGGCCTACGATGTCATGATAGAACAACAAAAGAATCCTGAAAATTAAGAAGATGGCAGAAAGACTTAGTCAGAAACAAAATTTTCTAAAGGGAATTATCACGGATAATCCCGTATTCGTGATGCTATTGGGAATGTGTCCAACACTGGGTGTGACATCGTCCGGCTTCAATGGGTTAGGTATGGGACTGGCCACATTATTCGTGCTGTTGATGTCTAACATTGTGGTTTCCCTTGTAAAATCTCAGATCCCGGCTAAGGTTCGAATTCCAGCCTTTATTATCATTATCGCCTCCTTTGTGACCATAGTTGAAATGGTTCTGGAAGCATTCATTCCATTCCTCTATGAGCAACTGGGTATTTTCATTCCGCTCATCGTTGTGAACTGCCTCATCTTAGGACGTGCAGAGGCCTTTGCTTCTAAGAACAATTTGCTGTCCTCGATCGTGGACGCCTTAGGCATGGGTATCGGTTTCACCATCGCGCTTACAGTGTTAGGAATTGCACGAGAACTATTAGGAAATGGAAGCTTGTTCGATATCAGACTTGTTTCTGAAGATGCCAGCACCCTCATTCTTTTCATATTACCACCAGGGGCATTTATTGCACTTGCTTACCTGAGTCTGGCATTTAATAAAATAACAAAAACAACCTAGGATATGGAATATGTACTGATCCTTATAGCAGCTGTTTTCGTAAACAACATAGTGTTGTCTCAGTTCCTGGGAATTTGCCCCTTCCTTGGAGTATCCAATAAGGTATCCACTTCAGTAGGCATGTCCGGAGCAGTACTATTTGTAATGACGATTGCTACCCTCGTTACCTACCTGTTGTACCAGTTTGTCCTAGTTCCTATGGGGCTGGACTATTTACGCACCATCACTTTTATACTCGTGATCGCTTCTTTGGTTCAAATGGTAGAGATTATTCTGAAGAAGGTAAGCCCGGCGCTTTACCAGGCATTGGGCGTATTCTTACCACTTATTACAACCAACTGTGCCATTTTGGGTGTAGCTATACTTGCCCTGGGACTTGAAAACGCAAGTTTGTTGAAAGCTGTATTCTTCGCGATCGCCAATGCGTTCGGATTCGCTTTGGCTCTAATACTTTTCGCGAGTATCAGGGAGCATTTGGAACTGGCCGACTTACCCGAAGGTATGAAAGGCGTACCGATCAATTTATTGGTAGCCGGTCTTCTATCGCTCGCTTTCCTTGGATTTACGGGACTAGCTTAACAAATTAAGTTACTTCATACACATCTCCGGCAAAGAAAAGGTCCTTAGTTTTCTTGAACTTAGAGTTTGCTTTTACTTTTTCCCTTTGCTCATTTTCCCTTTCCTCGAAGGGCTTATCTGAAACGCGACGAATAATTCCGGTCACCATAGGATAACTTAACCTAACCAACATCTGGTGTAATGTTGGGTCTTTTTCTTCAGCATCATGAACCAGGATATCCCCTTCGGTGATTCCATTTTCACCTATGGTCACAACTTCCAGTTTTAGTCCATTCAGAACCAATCCTTTGTCACGTTCCTTTCCAAAGATCATCGGCTTCCCGTGCTCCACAAACAATTGCCTGTCTGCTCTCACTTTTCTATCGGTAAACTCATCGAAAGCACCATTGTTGAAGATGGGGCAATTCTGAAGAACCTCAACGAGCGATGTTCCTTTGAACTTATTACATTCAATAAATATCTGTGACATCTCCTTAGGAGTGTTTCCGCCAATTCTGGCAAAGAACCTCGCCTGAGCCCCTATAGCCAGTTCACCCGGAGAAAAAGGCGGCTGTGTGTTTCCGTAAGGAGAGGACTTGGTTTTCTGTCCTACCAGCGATGTTGGTGAAAACTGTCCTTTGGTTAGACCATAGATCTCATTGTTAAAAAGAACAATGTTCAGATCGACATTCCTTCTGAGCACGTGGATGAAGTGATTACCTCCTATCGCCATTGAATCTCCGTCACCTGTGATCACCCATACGCTCAAATCGTTGTTCGCCAACTTCACTCCTGTGGCGATGGCCGGGGCTCTACCGTGAATCCCATGCATTCCAAAGGTGTCCATGTAGTACGGAAAGCGTGAAGAACAACCGATCCCCGAAATGAAAACGACATCCTCTTTATTAACGCCCATTTCAGGCAATGCCTTTTGCATGGAACGCAATATTACATAGTCATCACAACCAGGGCACCAACGCACTTCCTGATCACTTTCAAAGTCCCTAAAAGTATACTTTTTATCTACTGTTGCTTCCATACTACTTCAATAATTGTTTAAACTTCTCCATCAATTCTCCGTTACCGAATGGCAATCCTTGTATCTTATTGAACTGAACTAAATCATGCCCGTCAAAGTGCATTCGCAGCACTTTTGCGAACTGGCCGTTATTCAATTCACAAACAACGATCTTTTTAAATCGTTTTAGAACTTCTTCAGTGTTCTTCGGAAGTGGGTTTAGGTAATTGAAATGCGTATACCCGATTCCTTCATATCCTTCTTCGTACATATGCTTTACTGCGGAATGCAGCGAACCGTAAGTTCCTCCCCATCCTACAACCAGCAAATCTCCTTCTTCCGCAAACTCGGGTGTTATTTCAGGAATGAAATTCTGTACTCGTTTGATCTTTTCGGCACGGACTTTCGTCATATACTCATGGTTTTCCGGTACATAGGAAACGTTACCGGTTACCTTGTCCTTCTCGAGTCCTCCTACCCTGTGTTCCATACCAGGAGTTCCCGGAATAGGCCAACGCCTGGCCAGGGTATCCGGATCTCTGTCGTAAGGATGCCACTCTTCACCATTGCTTTTGAAGACGTGATTCTTTATATCCGGCATCTCATCCACTGTACGGATCTTCCATGGTGCCGATCCATTAGCAATATATCCGTCTGTTAGCAGTAACACAGGGGTCATATGTTCTAGTGTGAGTTTGGCAGCATGATAGGCATAATCGAAGCAATTCGCAGGAGTACTTGCGGCAATCACGATCACTGGACTCTCACCGTTTCGCCCGTACATGGCCTGTAACAGGTCCGATTGCTCTGTTTTCGTTGGAAGTCCTGTAGAAGGCCCTCCTCTTTGTACGTTTACCACTACCAGAGGTAGTTCAATCATCATCGCGAGTCCTAGCGCCTCTCCTTTAAGTGCTAACCCAGGACCGGATGTTGTTGTAATGGCCAGGTCACCTGCAAAAGATGCACCGATAGCTGAGGAAATCCCCGCGATCTCATCTTCGGCCTGCAGTGATTTAACACCGAAGTGGCCGTGTTTCACAAGCTCGTGCAGTATATCCGAAGCAGGAGTTATTGGATAGGATCCAAGGAAGAGTTCCATCCCCGATTTCTCAGCGGCTGCCAGGAATCCCCAGGCCGTAGCCCTGTTTCCCATGATGATACGATAGGTTCCCGGTTGCATTTTGGCCGGTGAAACCGTGTACGCATTAGGAATAAGTTCGAGGGTTTCGGCGAAATAGAAACCTGTGTTGAGTACTTTGGTGTTCGCCTCTACGATCTCAGGTCTCGCTTTGAATTTATTCTTGAAGAATTCTATGGTATGTTCCGGAGACCTGTTGTACATCCAGTACACCATACCAAGGGCAAACATATTCTTGGTACGTGTCATGGACTTATTATCCAGCCCATCGATATCTTTCAATGCTTCACGTGTGAGCGTAGTCATTTCCACTTCGATCACCCTGTAATTCGCAAGGCTTCCGTCTTCCAGTGGATTTGTCTCATATTGTGCTTTCTCCAGGTTCTTCTTGGTGAAAGAATCTGTATCTACAATAATTGTGTGACCGGGTTTCACCGAGTGTAGATTAGTCTTCAACCCTGCGGGGTTCATCGCGACCAAAAGGTCTACCTCATCTCCCGGTGTGCTGATCTCAACACTTCCTATGTGTACCTGGTAACCAGAAACACCATAAAGGCTTCCCTGCGGAGCACGAATTTCGGCAGGATAATTCGGGAAAGTAGCAATATCGTTCCCAAACATTGCTGAAGTATCCGAAAACTGGGTTCCGGTTAATTGCATTCCATCTCCTGAATCACCCACAAATCTAATAACAACAGCTTCTAAGGATTGAGAAGGACGTTTTGTTTCAATGAGATCCATAAACTACTATATTTGAAAAAGTTAACTAAATTCTACCTCTTTTTATTTCACTTCAAACAAAGACTCAAAAATAATTTCAGAAATATTTCTGAAAGCTGATTTTCGTCACTTTAAATGCGTAAAAGGAGACTTAATTTAGCTTTACAAATTTAGTTAAATTATGGCTATAAAAATAACAGATGAGTGCATTAACTGTGACGCTTGTGTAGCAGAATGCCCGAACAACGCGATCTATGAACCAGATGATAATTGGTCGTATTCGGACGAGACGGCTTTGTCTGGAATGGTTACCGGTCTCAACGGAGAAGAGATAGACGCTGACGCAGAAAATGATCCTATTTCCGACGAGTTTTACTTCATAGTTACCGACAAGTGCACGGAGTGTAAAGGGTTCCACGATGAACCTCAATGTGCCGCCGTTTGCCCGGTTGACTGTTGTGTTCCGGATGAAGATCATGTTGAAACCGAAGAAGAACTTCTCAATAAGAAAGCCTGGTTACACGGAGAATAAGGTTGTCCTGACATATAAATCCTTATGATTTAACTAAGATTCCTGGGATTTCAGGAATCCGGACAGGATATGTGTATTCTTACTGGAAACCACTTACAGAATTCAAGAACAGCAACTTAAGAACTGACATGGGTCATAGATTTTATGGCCCATGCTTTTTACTTTTCACATCCATTAGAAAATTCACCTAAGAATTAAACCATTAAATTATGGAAAAGGCATCTCTGAAGCTTATCTGCGACGGTAACGAAGCTGTCGCCAGAGTAGCTCACAAAACGAATGAAGTATGCGCAATTTATCCTATTACACCCGCATCACCTATGGGTGAACACGTGGATGTATTCAGCGCAAAAGGAGAAAAAAATATTTGGGATAATGTTCCCAGGATAGTTGAAATGCAGAGTGAAGGAGGGGCGGCAGGAGCCGTTCATGGATCACTATTAGCTGGTGCCTTAACCACAACATTCACAGCCTCCCAGGGACTGCTACTCATGATACCGAACATGTATAAGATAGCAGGGGAATTACTCCCAACGGTTATTCATGTAGCGTCACGAACGGTTGCTACCCACGCCTTATCCATATTTGCTGACCATTCCGATGTAATGGCGGCAAGGCAAACAGGATTTGCGATGCTTTTCGGAGGTTCTGTTCAGGAAGCACACGACTTCGCACTGATCTCGCAGGTGGCAACCCTCCGCTCTCGAGTGCCTTTCCTAAATATTTTCGACGGATTCAGAACATCACACGAGATCTCCAAGATCGATGCTATAAGTGACGAAACCATTAAGGCAATGATGCCGGAACAAAAGATCATGGAACACAAGGCCAGATCGCTTGATCCCGATCATCCAACAATAAAAGGAACTTCCCAAAACCCTGATGTATTCTTCCAGGCGAGGGAAGCCGCAAACAATTACTACAGCAACACACCTGAGATCGTTGATCAAGCCATGAAGGAATTCTACGAGCATACCGGTCGCCGATATAGCCTGTTCTACTATGTAGGACATCCGGAAGCCGAAAAAGTGATGGTTATTATGGGCTCAGGACAAGGCCCAGTGATGGAAACCATTGATACTTTGGTGAAGAATGGTGAAAAAGTTGGGGCTTTAATCGTCCGACTTTACCGTCCGTTCTCCGTAGAACATTTCATAGATAAATTACCGAAGACAGCGAGGAAGATTGCTGTTTTGGACCGTACCAAAGAACCCGGAAGTACCGGGGAACCTCTTTATCTCGACGTCGCAACTGCCCTCATGGAAAGCGGAAGAAAGATCGATACGATTATCGGTGGCCGCTACGGTTTGTCGTCTAAAGAATTCGATCCTGCAATGGTGAAAGCCGTATTGGATGAGTTGGATAAAGAAGATCCAAAAAATCACTTTACAGTTGGTATTAACGATGATGTCTCTCACATGAGCCTCGATATAGGCGATCGCATGAGAACTGCCAAAACTACCTTTAATTGTATGTTCTACGGCTTAGGATCGGATGGTACTGTAGGGGCAAATAAAAATTCGATCAAGATCATCGGAGAAACCACAGATAATTATGTTCAGGGCTACTTTGTTTACGATTCGAAGAAGGCCGGAGCACAGACCGTGTCCCACCTGAGATTTGGGCCCGAACCAATTTATTCTACCTACCTGATTCACAAAGCAAATTTCATCGCTTGTCATCAATATAACTTTATCGAGAAGTATGATATTCTGAAGTCGGCCAAGAAAGGAGGAACTTTCTTACTGAATTCGCCTTATTCCAAAGACGAGATATGGGATCAACTTCCGAAGAGAGTTCAGGAATCCATTATTGAAAACGAACTGGAATTCTACGTGATCGATGCATCCAAAGTGGCGCACGAACAGAACCTGGGTAAAAGGACCAATACCGTACTCCAGACCTGTTTCTTTGCTATTTCAGGAATACTTCCGAAGGAAGAAGCGATCCAAAAAATTAAGACCGCCATTGAGAAAACGTATTCTCACAAAGGTGAGAATATTGTACAGATGAACTTCAATGCGGTGGATGCTTCACTGGCGAACCTTGAAAAAGTAGAGTATCCGAATGAGGTTACCAGCGACAAACCATTCAAATCAATAATGAGTGGTGATCCTGATCCGTTTGTAAAAGAAGTACTCGGTAAGATCCTGGCAGGTAGAGGAGATGAACTCCCTGTGAGTTCATTCCCGGTAGATGGTACTTTCCCGATGGGAACTACCGAATTTGAAAAGCGAGGAATTGCAGATTATATCCCGGTATGGGATGATATCAACCTTTGTACGCAATGTAATAAGTGTGTGGCTATTTGTCCGCATGCGGCAATAAGAGCAAAAGTAGTTCCTAATACAGAACTTGCCAATGCACCGACATCTCTTAAAGCGGTGCCGGCTAAAGGTAGACCCTTTAACAGCGCGGAAGAATCATACGTTCTGCAGGTTTCTCCTGAAGACTGTACCGGTTGTGATCTTTGCGTTGCCGTTTGTCCCGCTGAAAGCAAGGAAGTGGAAGATTTCAAAGCGATCAATATGCATCGCAAACTTGATGTAGATACCGAAGAGAATGTAAACTGGGATTATTTCACACAATTGAGTAACTACGACAGGTCTGCACTACAGATCACCAACGTAAAAGGATCTCAATTCCTCGAACCGTTGTTCGAGTTCTCTGGTGCTTGTTCAGGATGTGGTGAAACGCCCTACATAAAATTGCTAACCCAATTGTTCGGTGATAGTATCATGATCGCCAACGCCACTGGTTGTTCTTCGATTTACGGAGGTAACCTCCCAACCACACCATATAAGACCAATGCGGCAGGAAGAGGCCCTGCATGGGCAAATTCACTGTTCGAAGATAATGCTGAATTCGGACTCGGAATGAAACTTGCCTTGAGCAAAAAGCAGGAAATTGCTGTGCAACTTCTGGAAACTCTCAAGCCGATACTCGATGAGGAATTGGTGAACTCGATTCTGGAAAATCTGGAGAGTACTGAAGCAGAAAAGGCCAAAAAACTTGAAGATATAGATACACTTCAGGAGGTCTTGAAATCCATCGATAGCCCAGACGCTACCAAACTTATGGAGCTCAGTGATTACCTGAGGAAGAAGGACGTTTGGATCGTTGGTGGTGACGGTTGGGCGTATGACATCGGTTATGGTGGTGTAGACCACGTATTGGCCTCTGGCGAGGATATCAATATCATGGTATTGGATACCGAAGTGTATTCCAACACCGGAGGACAAACTTCCAAAGCAACTCCGTTAGGTGCCAGTGCGAAGTTTTCGGTTTCAGGTAAACGAACCAGTAAAAAAAGCCTTGCACTTCAGGCCGTTTCCTACGAGAACGTTTACGTAGCCCAGGTAGCTATGGGAGCAAAGGATATGCAGACCTTAAAAGCTATCAGGGAAGCTGCGGCTTATCCGGGACCATCTATCATAATCGCTTACTCTCATTGTGGTGAACATGGTTATGATTTGAAAGATGGTGCCTTGCAGCAAGCGAAAGCTGTAAGTTCCGGTTACTGGCCATTATTCAGGTTCGATCCCGCACAACCTAAGGGTAAAAAGTTCAGGTTGGATTCCAAACAACCAACCATCCCGGTACGCGACTTCATGTATGGTGAGACACGATTCTCGAGGGTCGCTAAGGAAAATAAAGAGCTGGGTGCTGAACTGTTGAAACAAGCCCAGGAAGAAGTTGAGAACAGGTGGGAACGATTGGAACTATTCAGAAATATGTAAATTAGAATCAAATTTGAGTATAATGGAAAACGATGTAAGAAAATTTTTCGACGACGCTACGGCCAAATTAAAACAGGCGAATCAGGAACTCAACCGTCCGGAAGAGGACGTTGTATCATGGCTGGTATGCCAGAACGCGCAGCATGCTATTGAAAATTACCTTAAAGGGTATTTGCTTAAGAATAATATCGATCCTTCGGGGTTCGATTCAATTGAAAGCATGTACCTCGAATGTATCAAACTGAATAAGGAATTTGAAAAGGTAGATCTAAACGATTTCACCTGTACTTACGCTCGTGAGGACATGGCCTTTTGTAATGATTTCACTAAGGTAAGTCATTGCTTCGAGCTTGCAGATGGTTTGGATACGCTCTTACGAAAGGAAAAGATTATTGCTTAAAACTTTTTAAAGGTTTATCGTTTTCCTTTTTGAAGTATATATTGATTGCAACTAAAATAAGGTTGTGAGCAAGGCGCTATCGCAATAATAGAATTGAATTATTCTATATTGATCACGCTCTCTATTTGGGGGGCGTGTTTTTTTATGGTCATCTCCACCCCGCTCTTCAGTGTCATTTGGTTCACGGTGCAGCCTACGCAAGCACCTTCCAATTGAACTTTAACGATCTTTCCTCCGTCTATGGACACTAAGGAGATGTCTCCCCCGTCACTTTGAAGAAACGGACGAATCTCATCCAGGGCTAATTCAACTTTCGATTGTAGTTCCTTGTCGGTCATACTTACTTCTTTACAGCACTACACCCGGCCATGGTAGTGATCTTAATCGCTTCGGTAGGCGGGAGCATTTCATTTCTTCTCACGGTTTCTTCCACCACTTTTTTGGTCACCTCAACAAATGCTGATTCGGTAGCTGTACCCGTCTGCAAGGCCGCCGGATGCCCAACATCCCCAGCTTCGCGTATACTCTGTTCCAAAGGAATTTCACCTAAGAACGGAACATTCAGATCCTCTGCGAGATTCTTAGCTCCTTCCTGTCCGAAAATATAATATTTATTCTCCGGGAGTTCGGCCGGAGTGAAATAGGCCATATTTTCTATGATTCCCAATACCGGAACCTGTATACTCTCCTGCTGGAACATGGCTACACCCTTCCTGGCATCGGCCAAGGCAACATTTTGTGGTGTACTTACCACAACCGCCCCTGTAATTGGTAGCGATTGCATTATGCTAAGGTGTATATCACCGGTTCCCGGTGGCAGATCGATAAGCATGAAGTCTAACTCTCCCCAGGCAGCATCAAATATAAGCTGATTGAGTGCTTTGGCAGCCATCGGGCCACGCCAGATCACAGCCTGATCCGGTTGAGTGAAAAACCCTATGGAAAGTACTTTTACACCGTAATTCTCGATGGGCTTCATTTTGCTTTTGCCATCAACTTCTATAGAAAGTGGCCTCTCGTTTACCACATCAAACATAATGGGGATGGAAGGTCCGTAAATATCCGCATCCAGGATTCCAACTTTGAAGCCCATTTTAGCAAGGGTTACCCCAAGGTTAGCAGTAACGGTAGATTTACCAACACCACCTTTACCAGAAGCTACGGCAACTATGTTTTGGATTCCGGGAATTGGTTTTCCCTTAATGAGATTTGGATTCTGCTGAGCAGGTGCTTCAACCTTTATGTTCACCTGAACTTTTGCATTTTCATCAACCTTTTCACGGATCGTTTTAATAATATCTTCCTCGGCTCTTTTCTTAATATGCATAGCTGGAGATGCTATCGTAATATCAACCACAACCTCGTCTGCAAACGTCATAACGTTGCGCACAGCACCGCTTTCAACCATATTCTTACCCTCACCAGCAACGGTAACAGTTCCTAGTGCTTTGAGTATATCATCTTTGTTTAATCCCATATCTGTTCAGGCTTCCAATTTAGACATATTCTAAAGTACAAATATACGCCTTAAAGTTTGTA
Source organism: Aureitalea sp. L0-47 (assembly GCF_026126405.1). Lineage (GTDB taxonomy): Bacteria > Bacteroidota > Bacteroidia > Flavobacteriales > Flavobacteriaceae > Pukyongia. The sequence goes on along the minus strand of NZ_JAFMTQ010000001.1, from coordinate 285,804 downwards.
TACAGAAGGATTGGAATTGATTTGGTTGAAAGACAAATAAGCAACAATTATAGTTTCGGAAATCGGAATATGACTCTATAATTCCTTCATCGGATCCCAAAACAGCTTATCGAAGTTTTGCACTTGGTTATCGACTACTTCCACACCTTCGCTTTCCAGTAACTGCTGCATCAGATTGGTCCCTTCAAAATGATGTTTACCGGTTAATAGGCCTTTTCGATTAACCACTCTATGGGCAGGAACATCACGATCATTATGTGAAGCATTCATTGCCCAACCAACCATGCGGGCGCTGCCTGCGGCTCCCAGGTACTTCGCGATAGCACCATAGGAAGTAACCCTTCCGTAGGGAACCAATTTAGCCACTTCGTGTACGCGCTTGAAAAAACCATCGTTGCCCATTAAAAATCGCCCATTATCTTAAAGAAAGTTATTACAGAAATTACTGCGGTAATAAACCCGATTATGTAGTTCATATTTAGAGTATGGCGGGAAGACTTTTCTTTTTTTCTGAAGAATTGAACGTAGACCAAAAGCATAACAAAAGTACCCATCCCTGAAGCCAGTACTGCCGCCCAAATCCCGGGCTGTTCGAACGTAAACCACCCAAAACCTGCAAATGTAATACTGATATACACCCAGTATGGAAGAGGAAGTAAATTTAAAACAGCCAAAAACATCCCGGACAAAAAGCGATTCGTTTTGGACCTGTTCATGTCTTCAGGGATTGGCCGTCTTGTGTCCTTCGCTATAAAGAAAAAGAAGATGGTGATACAAATAAAGATCCCAAGGGCTACCTTCTGAAGTAAGTCTACATACTCGGGGTGCATGTCCAGGAACCTGGCAAAAATAAGTGCTACATAGGTTTGGATCATCACGGTAACGCAAACACCTATCGAAAAGAGCACGCCCTTCTTCCTCCCCTCTTTCATGCTGATCTTAGCTGCGGACATATTTAGCAGTCCAGGTGGTATTACACCCACAAAAGCAGCCAAAAATCCTATGGCAAAATTGATTAGTAAAGACATGAAGGTCTGGTTGGTAGGGTTAAAATATAAAAGCTATTTTAATTTGAACCGGATGTATGTGATTTTTTTTCCTTCCTTGAGGAACTGACCTTCGTAATAGGTTTGTATGGATATCACCTCCTCCGGTGAAAATTCGTTGCCGTAGACGTCGTGATGAGAGTACTGAATGTCATGTCCCAAACCCTGTAGAAGTCCAAGGGTGTAGCCATGCATGAACTCGCTATCCGTTTTTAAATGAATAATCCCATCCGGAACAAGAATCTGTTTATAAAGATCTAGAAAATCAGGATTTGTTAACCTGTGCTTGGTTCTCTTGTACTTTATCTGTGGATCCGGGAATGTGATCCAGATCTCACTAACCTCATTTTCGAAAAACAACTTATTGAGAAGTTCTATCTGTGTCCTAAGGAAACCAACATTATTCAAATTCTCTTCTAATGCCGTTTTTGCGCCACGCCACAGGCGAGCTCCCTTTATATCTACACCTATGAAATTCTTCTCCGGATACTTTCGGGCCAGGTTCACAGTGTATTCTCCCTTGCCACAGCCCAACTCGAGCACGATTGGATGATCATTTCCGAAGAATTCACCACTCCATTTTCCTTTCAGTGGGAAAGCATTGGAAAGTACTTCCTCCCGTATAGGTTGAATTACATTGGAAAAGGTTTCGTTCTCCTTAAATCGTTTTAACTTGTTCTTGCTGCCCAAATGATTTTATTTCTTAAGATTTCGGTAAAATTAAGGAAATAATATGCTGCAATTATTATGAGTATTTTTGTTTTTAGCCGTGAAAGAATTTAACTACAAATTTAAGCGTGTTAAACATCCCAAGACAATCCTTGTAGCTCCTCTTCACTGGGGCCTGGGCCACGCAACGCGATGCATACCCATTATTCATGAATTAGTAAAGGTAGGTCACGAAGTTATACTAGCTTCAGACGGTGGAGCGCTTCATCTCTTACAAAAGGAATTCCCCAAACTTGAATCCATCGAACTTCCATCTTATGATATAGAATATTCAAAGAAAGGAAGCCACTTTAAACTCAAACTCTTCATCAACCTTCCCCACATTCGGAAAATCATGAAACAGGAAAGTAAGGTTGTGAACGCATTGGTCAAAGAAGGGAAAATAGATGGTATTATCAGCGATAACCGTTTGGGAGTCTATTCTAAGAAAGTGCCATCCGTCTTCATCACCCACCAGTTAAATGTGTTGTCGGGTAACACCTCCTGGCTTAGCAGTAAAGCACATCAAAAAGTAATTAAAAAATTCGACGAGTGCTGGGTGCCAGATATTGACGGGCCAGGCAACCTCAGCGGTAAACTGGGCCATTTGAAGAAACCCTCTTTTTCGATAAGGTACATGGGAATTTTGAGCAGGATGGAACCAAAAGGGCTGCCCATAAAATATGACATCCTGTGCCTTTTATCCGGTCCTGAACCTCAACGCTCCATGCTTGAAGAAAAACTTATACAGGAGCTAAGCACTTCGGGTAGAAAGGTCCTGCTGGTCCGTGGTGTGGTAGAAGATGAAAGTCGTTCGGAGACCAGGGATAGTCTTACCATCGTAAACTTCCTTACTACGGAAGCTTTGGAAAAAGCGATCGCCCAAAGTAAAATTATTATTGCGCGTTCAGGATATACCACCATAATGGATTTGGCAGCTCTGAACAAAAAAGCCTACTTCATTCCAACTCCCGGCCAGTATGAGCAGGAATACCTTGCACATCGATTAAAAATGCAGCGTCTTGTGCCTAGTTGTAAGCAGGACGATTTCAGAATAGAAAAACTGGAAGAAATTTCAGATTTCAAAGGATTATCGGGATATAAGACCAACCAGAAGTTGCGGAACCTATTTTACCTTTTCGAGCGTGAAAGAGAACTCTGAACCTACGCCCAGCTGACTTTCAACATAGATCTTTTCCTTGTGGGCTTCGATGATGTGTTTTACGATAGCGAGGCCAAGACCGCTCCCCCCTTCTTTACGAGAACCGCTTTTGTCAACCCGGAAAAAACGTTCGAACAAACGCGGGATATTCTCTTCTTCAATTCCTTCCCCATTATCGGTTACCCGAACAATTACTTTATTCTGAATAAGGTCTTCTATACTTACCTCAGTAGTTCCACCTTTTCTCCCGTACTTGATCGAATTCACGATAAGATTGGATAACACCTGCTGAATGCGCTCCCTGTCTGCTTTAACAAGTATACTATTGTTGTACTCCTTGTCGAAGGTAAGTTCGATCTCTTTTTTGGCGGCTTTCATCTCCAGCAGATCGAATACATTCTGAACCAACTCGATGATGTTGAAGTCCTCCATGTAAAGATTGAGATCACCCACTTCGAGTTTAGTGATCATATCCAGGTCCTTCACAATATAGATAAGCCGCTCTACTCCCTTATTTGCGTTTGCCAGGTATTTCCTTCTAACATTCTTGTCCTTCATCGCACCATCAAGCAGGGTTAGAATATAGCCCTGCACCGTAAATAAAGGTGTTTTTAATTCATGTGATATATTTCCTATAAATTCCTTTCGGTAGTTCTCCCGGATCTTCAAAGCTTCGATCTCCAGTTTTTTGTCCTGTGCAAATCTTTCCACCTCTTTGGTAAGAGTTTCCATATCGGTAGTGATCTGCTGTTTACTGAAAGTAGATGCATCCAGCAAGGCCACATCGTCGTATATCCTCTTAACACGCTTGTAGATATAGCGCTCTACCCTGTATTGAATAATGAAGAAGCAAAGGACATAGAGTCCCACTGCCATTCCCGCCAGGAACAAATAGTTAAGTGACCCTGTCAGATAAAAAAAAACAGCCAGAGCGAGTGTTAGTATAATTGTAATCGCCGCGGAAGTATATCCGGCGAACTTATACGTCTTCTTAAAACTGGTGGACATTACGACACAAACTTGTAACCAACCCCTTTTACGGTTTTAAAACGTTCGTCACCTATCTTCTCACGCAGCTTTCTAATGTGCACATCGATGGTTCTTCCGCCTACTACAACTTCATTTCCCCATACACGGTCAAGAATATCTTCTCGTTTAAATACTTTTCCGGGTTTGGAGGCCAAAAGGGCCAGTAATTCGAATTCCTTTCTAGGTAAGATGATCTCCTGTTTTCCTTTCAGGATCTTGTACTCTTCCCTGTTGATGGTCAAGTTACCAATTTTCATCAAACTATCCTCTTCGGAAGTTTGTTTAAATCGGCGTAACAAGGCCTTCACCTTACTGATAAGGACTTTCGGCTTTATAGGTTTGGTAATGTAATCGTCGGCGCCAGCCTCAAAGCCTGCCACCTGTGAGTAATCTTCTCCTCTTGCAGTTAAAAAAGTGATTACGGTTTCGGAGAGTTCCGGGATCCCCCTGATCTTTTCGCAGGCCTCAATGCCATCCATTTCTGGCATCATTACATCCAGGATAATAAGATGTGGCTTTTGCTTTTTTGCCTTTGCTATTGCTTCTACACCATTTTCCGCAGTAATGATCTGGTACCCTTCCGAAGAAAGATTATAACCAATGATCTCGAGGATATCCGGCTCATCATCTACAAGTAAAATTCGTGTGTCTCTTTTTTTCATTTTATGAATGAAACTTTATTAAAAGCTAAAGATACTATTAATTCAATTTTTTAAGATAATGTCGAGAATTGATAACAATTCGGTAACATGAATTTATTGTCTCCTATCGAACACAGAATCGGGTGCAAGTTAGTGTTTTAATTGTGTATTTTTGATTGATGTTTCCTGAAAGCCGCAATGGATTACGATGCAATTTTTTCTATAACCTCACCTGAAGCTTTCGAAAGAAAGGCACTCGAAACTTTTCGGTACCAGTACGATAATGTTGCTATCTACCGAAACTTCTGTGATGCGATAAAAACAGATGTTTCAGCAATAAAAGAAGTTAAAGACATTCCTTTTCTGCCTATACAATTCTTTACTTCGGAAAGGGTGCTGGCAAGGGAACTTGAACCACAAATCACCTTTAGCAGCAGCGGAACAACCGGCAGCACACCGGCTAAACATTTTGTCGCCCATACCGAACTCTACCGACAAAGCTTCATGTCGGGCTTCCGAAGAAATTACGGCCAACCTTCAGAATATGCCATCCTTGCACTACTTCCCTCCTACCTCGAACGAAAGGGATCCTCCCTGGTATACATGGTAGATCACCTCATCGAAGCCAGTGAACATGCCCAAAGCGGGTTCTATCTCGATGATCTCGTCAAACTGGCCGCTACCCTCTCTGAACTGGAAGCTTCAGAAACAAAGACACTGCTAATAGGTGTGTCATTTGCACTACTAAACCTGGTTGAAAAACACAAGTTCAACCTTCGAAACACTGTTGTTATGGAAACCGGGGGTATGAAAGGCAGGCGAAAAGAAATAATACGTGAAGAACTACACAGCATACTAAAAAAAGGCTTCGGACTCGATACTATCCACAGTGAATACGGCATGACCGAATTACTTTCCCAGGCCTACAGCAAAGGCGATGGTGTGTTTTCCTGCCCACCCTGGATGAAGGTACTCACCCGTGATCCTGAAGACCCCTTCACCTATATTGAAGGAAAGACGGGAGGAATTAACGTGATCGACCTGGCAAATCAGTATTCCTGTTCATTCATTGCAACCCAGGATCTTGGCAAAATGAATACAGATGGAAATTTTGAAATTTTAGGTAGATTTGATACCAGCGACATTCGAGGTTGTAATTTAATGGCACTTTAATGAATTTATCACCAAAAAAAAACGCGAATGGCTGCCTTTGGGTGGTGGTTATGTTCATTGTGTTGGTGGTGTCCTTCGGTGTAATAACCATATCCCTGGATCTGCCAGTGCTAATTACCCTATTCATCTCGGTAGCCGGTTCAATTTTTATAGCTTTCAAACTTGTTGGCAAGCCGAAACTGAGCAGTGTGATCGGCAGTATTGTGGTAGCCCTCTTTGTCATTGGTGTATTCAGTGCCCTCATCAATTTCTTATTCGACACCATAGAATACGATCCCACGAGTTCGACTTTTAAGGAAGAGGAAGCAGTTTATAAAACCTACCGACAAGAAGAGGGAGATTCCATTGAGGTATTCGCGGCAAACAGGGTATGGAGAGATAACTTCGGAAATGATTTCAGAGCTACCCTAGCCGTCCGCGTGGATGATTATCGGAGATTAAGAGATCATATAGACAGGTATAGTCCTGCATCCAGTAGGAATTTCTGGGGAGACCTCTACGACTATATTGAACGTACAGACCGCCCGGCCCTCGATATCATCATAGAAAATTTTAAAACCATTCAAAAGGAAGAACGATTGAACAAAATGGAGTTTGCCGAGATGGTGGTGACCTGCATCCAGGATATACCGTATTCGTTTGTATTTCAAAGTGAATGTGAAGATCCTAACAACTATGAGTACGACATCAGAAACCTCCTGGAAGACTGCCCGGAGTGCTGTATTGGGAATGTTTCGTATGGAATTCAAAACCCGGTGTCGTTTATGCGAAACCTCAAAGGAGATTGCGACACACGAACGGTGATGATCTATTCTGTACTGAAAGCATTTAACTACGACGTTGCCATACTGAATAGCGAATTCTACAGGCATTCCATCCTTGGGATCAACCTACCAGGATCTGGCTATTCTAAGATCTATAACGGAAAAGAATACATACTGTGGGAAACCACGGCAAAATACTATTCGGCTGGGAATCTTCCTGCCACCTACAACGATATCTCCTATTGGGACGTTGTCCTAACCAGCAAATAACAGAACTATGAACAGCAAATTACTAACACTCGCAATTATTGAGATCCTTATATCAATCGGAGTTTCGGTGGCGATCATCTTCGTTTCCTTTAAGATCCTGAAGTTGCTCTTCTTTAGAAGCACCACCTTGCGCGGGGACAATATGGCCTTCACCATTTTCACTTCAGGAATAGTGCTTTCCATAGGGCTTATACTTAGTGAAATACTGCCTTCAATAACCAACGTAATACGCCTTAGCACCACGCAAACAGAAGCGATAGACACCATGACCATCGTCTCCTATTCAGGCCTGTATCTGGGTATAGGATTTGTGATGGCGATCTTTATCAATGCCTCCGTTTTCCTGCTGTTTTCAATACTTACAAGACGAATTGACGAGTTCAACGAGATCAGGGAAAACAATGTTTCCATATCAATCCTTGTGGTGGCCATACTTTTAAGTATCACCATTATTGTAAAGGACAGCATCGCACTTCTTATAAGCGCTTTGATCCCTTACCCTGAATTAACAAATTATTTGCAATAAGGTGTAATGAATTGGAATAATATCCGACTTATAGATACGATGATGAAGCTATGTTAAAGATAGATTCATAATTGGTTGGTTAGTTAATTTTGAAGCCCTGTAGTGACTTACTGCAGGGCTTCTATATTTTCAGACCAATTTGAGGATGAAGTAATTCTTTTTACCTCGCTGCAGCAGTACGAATTTGTTGTTGATGAGATCGCTTTTCCCAATGGTATAAGCATCCGAAACTTTTTCCTTATTTACCGAAATAGAGTTTTCTTTCAATGCTCGCCTGGCTTCTCCGTTTGATTTCAGGAATCCGCTTTTTTCGGCCAAGGCGGCTATGATATGAAGTCCTTCCTGAATTTCCCCTTCTGAAATCTCTGCCTGTGGTACTCCGTCGAATACATCCAGAAAAGTAGCTTCATCCAGAGACTTGAGGTCATCAGACGTGGATCGCCCAAAAAGGATCTCCGAAGCCTTTACAGCATTCTCGTATTCAACCTCATTGTGAACGGTTATTGTCACTTCTTTCGCAAGTCGCTTCTGAAGTGAACGGGCATGAGGTGCTTCTCTGTGTTCTGCAACAAGCGTTTCGATAGTATCCTTGTCCAGGAAAGTAAAGATCCTGATGTATTTCTCCGCATCTTCATCACTGGTATTTAACCAGTACTGGTAGAATTTATAGGGCGATGTTCGTTTGGCGTCCAGCCATACATTGCCTCCTTCACTTTTTCCGAATTTGCTGCCGTCACTTTTGGTGATGAGTGGACAGGTAAGTGCATATCCCTTTCCACCCCCGATCCTGCGGATCAATTCTGTTCCGGTGGTGATATTTCCCCACTGGTCGCTTCCTCCCATTTGCAACGTACAACCCTGATGCTTGAACAAGTGAAGAAAGTCATAGCCCTGCACCAATTGGTAGGTGAATTCAGTGAACGACATACCTTCGGTTTCCTCACCGGTAATTCGGTTCTTCACCGAGTCTTTGGCCATCATATAATTCACCGTAATGTGCTTTCCAACATCCCTGATGAAATCCAGGAAGCTGAATTCCTTCATCCAGTCGTAGTTGTTCACCATCACTGCCTCGTTGGCCTCTCCCGAACTAAAATCGAGAAACTGGGATAGCTGTTTCCTAACACATTCCTGATTATGCTGAAGCGTCTCTTCGTTAAGCAGGTTTCTTTCTGAAGACTTCCCCGACGGATCACCTATCATTCCGGTTGCACCTCCAACCAGGGCCACAGGTTTATGCCCACATCGCTGAAAAAAGGCGAGCATCATTATCGGTACAAGGTTACCGATGTGTAACGAATCGGCTGTTGGGTCGAAACCAATATAAGCAGCTCGCATTTGTTCCATCAGGTGTTCCTCCGTATCCGGCATGGCATCGTGGATCATGCCCCTCCAGGTGAGTTCTTCAACAAAGTTTTTCAGCGCCATTTTCTACAATTTCAGCAAATATAACCTGAACCCCTAAAAGGAGAAAAGAATACTTTAAAAAAGACTATTTTTATACGATGGTTTTAGTTACCGGTGGCACTGGCTTAGTAGGATCCCATTTGCTTTATTTTCTTCTGAAGAAAGGCTTTTCTGTTCGTGCAACGCATCGCAGGAACAGCAACCTGGATGCCGTTCGTAACGTTTTCGGTTATTACACCGAGGATTCCGACGCTCTCTACAATAAGATCGAATGGGTGGAAGCCAATATTACAGACATCCCTGCACTGGAAGATGCATTCCAGGGAGTGACCCAAGTCTATCACTCGGCTGCTTACATCAGTTTTCATCCCAGGCATTTTCAGAAATTAAAAAAAGCCAATGTTGAAGGAACCGCAAACGTGGTAAACATGTGCCTTAAACACGATATACAGAAGCTTTGCCATGTAAGTTCGATAGCTACCTTAGGTTCAACCCTGGATGGTTCACTTATCTCGGAAAAGACTGCCTGGAACCCGGAAGAAGACAATAATGTCTATGCAATTACAAAATACGGGGCCGAAATGGAAGTATGGCGTGGCACCCAGGAAGGGCTGGAAGCCGTGATCGTAAATCCGGCTGTAATACTCGGCTCCGGATACTGGAATTCTGGAAGTGGTGCCATTGTAAAAATGGCGGCCCGAGGGAACAAATACTATACTTCAGGAGGTGTTGCCATAGTGGATGTACAGGATGTTGTTCACGTGATGATGCAGTTGATGGAAAGTGACATATGTAATGAGCAATATATCCTTGCCAGTGAAAATTTACATTACAAAGAAATGATGTCCTCCATCGCTAATGCAGTGGGTGCTCCAGCTCCAACCAAATTGGTTGCAAAATGGAAGCTCAATTTACTTCGTAAACTGGACTGGCTGAATTCGAAACTAACAGGGGCACGCCGAAAGCTCCTGAAAGCTACGGTGAATTCGATGTATAATGTTTCGTTCTACGATGGATCAAAGGTCACAGAACACCTCAACTTTCAATACACTCCTGCTTCAGAAACCATTGAACGTGTTGGAGTTAATTTCAGGAAGAAATAATTAGTTTGATTCGGCGGGTTCAATAAGTCCTTTCGCCTTACGAATACTGTCTTGTTTTCTCTGAATAGGATTTTTCTTCGGAAAATTAACACTATCAAGCTCTTTTGCCATATTTGCCAATCGCGTTTCGATCTCGACAAACATTCCCTCGTACGTACTCAGATCAGAATTATACCAGGCATGGCTTCGGACAAACTGCACACTGTCTATTTGATATTTCCTGTAGATGAAGGAATCCAGTTTGATTCCTCGCTGTCGGATGATCTTGTTGTTTACACTTTTCGCGGCATTACTGAGGTAGGCATCAGTAAGAATATCGATCATCACATCGCGGGCAATGAGATCTTCCGGCATTTCCGGCTTCTCTACGCTCTGGCATCCAAGGGCTAGCAACAATATGACAACTAGTAATCTTCGCATCAACGGTTAAAGGTAATTCGTTCTCCTCTTGTTCGATTTGGGAACTTCAGATTCTCATAAGCCAGGGTTCCATTTATAAAAGTATGTGTCACTCGTGAACGGAACGATCTGCCTTCAAAAGGAGACCAGCCACATTTGTACAGTATATTACTTTTAGACACGGTCCATGGTGCGTTGGTATCTACAAGTACAAGATCTGCCTTGTATCCCTCCCTGATATAACCCCGATCCTTTATCTCGAATAGAATGGCCGGGTTGTGGGCTGTTTTCTGAACAATGGTTTCAATATCCAGGAGGCCGTTGTGATACATTTCAAACAGAGCTACCAGTGCATGTTGAACAAGGGGTCCACCGGAAGGTGCTTTTGTATACACCTGGGCCTTCTCTTCCATTGTATGCGGTGCGTGATCTGTGGCGATAACATCAATCCGACCGTCTTTCAAAGCCTTCAACAGACCTTTTCGGTCTGCAGCTGTTTTCACCGACGGGTTCCACTTAATATGTGAACCTTTGGTCAGATAGTCTTCTTCAGAAAACCACAAGTGATGGATACATACTTCAGCAGTGATCTTTTTATCCTTTAGAGGTTTTTTCTTGTCGAACAGGGCCGTTTCCTTTTTAGTTGAAAGATGGAAAACGTGCAACCTGGCTCCTGTTTTCTTGGCGAGTTTGATCGCGTTGGAAGAAGAAAGATAGCAGGCTTCCTCGCTCCTTATTTTAGGGTGCATCTCCATAGGAATATCATCCCCGTATTTCTCTTTGTATTCGGCCATGTTCTTGCGTATAGTGGCTTCATCTTCACAGTGAACGGAGATCAGGAGGTCCGTATTGCTAAAGATCTTTTCCAGCACTTGCGGGTCGTCAACCAGCATATTTCCAGTAGATGATCCAAGAAAGAGTTTCAATCCGGCAACCTTGGTCTTATCCACTTTGAGGATCTCTTCGAGGTTGTCGTTAGTGCCGCCAAACATAAACGAATAGTTGGCCCAGGAAGTTTCTGCCGCCCTGCTAAATTTTTCTTCCAGTAGCTCTATGGTAGTAGCCTGGGGTACGGTATTGGGCATTTCAATAAAGGTGGTGATCCCACCCGCTACCGCAGCTTTGGATTCAGTTTCAATAGTAGCTTTATGGGTAAGTCCGGGTTCCCTGAAATGCACCTGGTCATCGATCATACCGGGCAACAGATATTGACCATCGGCTTCAATTACTTTAGTGTCTGCAGATTTTACACTAATACTACCCCCAACTTCTGCGATGATATCTTTTTCTATCAGTACATCGCCCTGAGTAATGGTTCCTTCGTTGACGATGTTCGTATTTTTTATCAGTATTGTACTCATCAGATCTCATTAAAATCGGAACTCCCGAATATACTTCGGAATTTCATTGTTATCACTCCGAAGACGGCTTCAGAAATAATGCCTCCACTCATCTTCGATTCCCCCCTTGTGCGATCGGTAAAGACCACTGGTACTTCAGTAATTTTAAATTTGGCAAGATACGCTTTGAACTTCATCTCAATCTGGAACGCATAGCCAACGAATCTTATTTTGTCCAGGTTAATCTTTTCGAGGACTTTTCTCCGGTAGCAGACAAACCCCGCCGTTGTATCGTAGATTCGCATACCCGTAATCAGTCTTACATATTTCGAGGCCAGCCACGATAGTAGTACCCGACTCATTGGCCAGTTCACAACATTGACGCCTTTCACATAACGGGAGCCGATCGACACATCGTATCCACCCCTGTTGCAAGCGTTGTACAAGCGGATAAGATCGTTTGGGTTATGAGAAAAATCAGCATCCATTTCGAAAATGAACTCGTAGTCCTTCTCAAGGGCCCATTTGAATCCTGTGATATAAGCGGTTCCCAACCCAAGTTTACCTGATCTCTCGAGCAAAAATAGGCTGCTGGAGAATTCATCCTGCAAAGCTTTAACAGCGTCCGCCGTTCCATCCGGAGAGTTATCGTCAACCACCAAAATATGAAACGCACGTTGCAACGAAAATACATTCCGAATCAGCCTCTCAATATTCTCCTTTTCCTTGTAAGTTGGTATTACCACCAATGCGTTTGACATAGGTCGTATTTTGCGCAAATGTACCTCTTTTTGCGTAAATAATATGTGGTTTTATAACCATTGCAACACTTTTTATGCAATGGAAAAACAGCTACCTTTACATAAAAATTTCAAGCTTGGATTATATAGGCAGAGAGATCATTTCCAACGACTGGGTTACCTACCTTATGGTCCTTTGCTTCATACTGTTTTCCCTATCACGCTATCTCTACCCCCAGCGTTTCCTTGAATTCATTTTATTACCCATTTCGAACAAATATTATCTGGTACAAGGGAAGAATAACGAAATAGGACATCCTTTCAATATCCTACTATTTGCAGGCCAGGTGCTCTCATTCTCTTTATTTTTCTATTTGTTATTCCGAACTGTCCATACAGAAGCGACTTTGTCTAATAACTGGCTATTCATCCAGATTTGCACGGTATATGGAGCCTTTGTTCTATGCAAATACTACCTGGATAAAATTATCAGCGTGGTCTTCGCGATCGAACCGTTATTCAACCAGTATCTGTATGAAAAATTGACCTATCGTAATCTACTGGCGATGGGAGTGTTCATAGGCAATATCATCTTCTTCTACACCTTCGAGCCCACAGTTAACTCCCTTCTTATCTTCTTCGGAATTTTAGTTTTGTTGAATGGAATAAGTTTGTTTTATAGTTACAAAACGAATGGAAAACTGATTTTTAGAAATTTCTTCTATTTTATTTTGTATCTTTGCGCACTTGAAATTTCGCCCTACTTTATTCTTTACAAAGTGTTTATAAGCGAGGGTGTTTTTTAAAAAGCAGCGTATGAAAGTGAAGACTATTTTGGTGTCTCAGCCGGAACCGAAAGTTGAAAATTCTCCGTATTTCGATCTTATCGAAAAACAGAAAGTGAAAATTGATTTCAGGCCTTTTATTCATGTTGAAGGTGTCTCCAGCAAAGATGTTCGTTCTCAAAAAGTTGATCTGGACGATTACACCGCAATAATCTTAACCAGCCGAAATGCAGTGGATCATTTCTTTAGAATTGCTGAAGAAATGCGCTTCAAAGTACCTGACTCCATGAAGTATTTCTGCCAGAGTGAAGCAGTTGCCTATTACCTTCAGAAATATGTTGTGTACCGTAAGCGAAAGATCTACGTTGGAAAAAGGACCTTCCATGAATTATGTCCGCTCATTAAAAAATACAAAACGGAAAAGTTCCTGCTACCTTCTTCAGATAAGCTGAAATCTTCAGTTCCTGATATACTGGACGAATTGGCTGTAAATTGGAAACAGGCTACGTTCTACAAAACAGTGGTAAGCGACCTTTCTGATTTGAGAGATGTGTATTACGATATTCTCGTGTTCTTTAGTCCGAGCGGAATTCAGTCCCTACTACAGAATTTTCCCGATTTTGAACAAAACGATACACGTATTGCGGTGTTTGGGAATACTACCATACAGGCAGCTACAGATAATGGCCTTAGGGTAGACATCAAAGCACCAACTCCGGAAACTCCTTCTATGACAATGGCATTGGAGAAGTACATCAAGGAAGCGAACAAGCGATAAGCAAATCGAAAAGAACATAAAAAAAGCGCTGAGATCTCAGCGCTTTTTTTATACTTAATGGTTTCCTTACTGATCCGTAAGCGGCGCTCCTGCCATAATCTCTTCGTTCGCATATTCAGCGAACTGATCGAAATTCTCCTTAAAGGACCTGGCTAGTTGGTGAGCCTGTTTATCGTAAGCTGCCTGATCTGCCCATGTATCTTTCGGATTTAATACTTCGGATGGTACATTCGGACATTCCTGTGGTACATTCAAACCGAAGATCGGGTGTATTTTATACGCAACGTTTTCCAATTCACCATCCAGTGCTGCATCAATCATCGCCCTGGTATACTTCAACTTCATTCTGGACCCGGTTCCGTAAGGCCCACCGGTCCAACCCGTATTCACCAGCCACACATTTACGCCAGCCTGTTGCATCTTCTCGCTCAGCATCTCAGCATATTTTGTTGGGTGAAGCGGCATGAACGGCGCCCCGAAACATGCTGAAAAGCTCGGTAGGGGTTCGTCTATTCCTTCTTCTGTACCAGCAACTTTGGCCGTGTAACCACTAATAAAGTGATAAGCCGCCTGTCCCGGTGTTAATTTTGAGATAGGAGGAAGTACTCCAAAAGCATCCGCGGTAAGGAAGAAAATATTCTTCGGGTTGTGCCCTATGGAAGGTATCTGAATATTATCAATAAAATGGATCGGGTAACTTACCCGGGTATTCTGCGTGATACTTGCATCTGTATAATCAACATGGCCATTATCGTCCATGATCACGTTTTCCAATATGGCTCCGTGCTTGATCGCCCTGTAAATATCCGGCTCCTTGTCTTCGGTTAGATCGATCACTTTGGCATAACAGCCTCCTTCAAAATTGAAGACGGTATTTTCTGCGGTCCAACCGTGTTCATCGTCCCCAATTAATTTTCTATTAGGCACTGCTGAAAGTGTTGTTTTTCCCGTTCCGGACAAACCAAAGAATAGCGCTGTCTCACCATTTTCTCCTACGTTTGCGGAACAGTGCATCGGAAGGGTATTCTTGAATACTGGCAGGACAAAATTCAATGCTGAAAAGATTCCTTTCTTGATCTCACCTGTATAACCGGTACCACCAACGATGGCCATCTTTTTTGTGAAATTCAGAATGGCAAAATTGTGTTGTCTTGTGCCGTCTACTTCAGGATCCGCCATAAAACCAGGAGCATTTACCACGATCCATTCCGGCTCGAAACCGTCGAGTTCGCTTTCCTCCGGACGAAGGAACATACTGTTCACGAACATATTACTCCATGGATATTCGTTCATCACCCGGATATTCGTTCTGTAGTTCGGATCTGCACAGGCATAACTGTCACGCACGTAGACATCTTTGCCAGACAAATAAGCTGTTATTTTCTTATAGAGCTTATCGAACTTATCCGGATCGAAGGGTTTGTTGATATCACCCCACCAAACACGGTCTTTAGTGATATCGTCTTCCACTAGAAATCTATCCTGAGGTGATCTCCCTGTAAATTCCCCGGTGTCTATCGCGAGGGCTCCAGTATCGGCCTCACGCCCCATGCCTTTGGCAATGGTTTCGTTGTGGAGCTCTTCAGGAGTTAATTGGTACTTTACATTTGCATTGGTGATTCCGTATTTATCAAGCGAAATCGACTTCGAAGTTTGGTTATTACCGACCATTTTTCTGTTGTTGTTGTGGGTAACAAAAATAACAAAAAGGCTGCATTATGATGTGATATTTATCATTTTTATCCCCTGCGAATTGTTAACAATCCATAGGCCAGCCTGAGCCACCCGACTATTAACAATGTTCCGCCGATCGGAGTCACGGGCCCCAGGAAGGAGACACCGAAGGGTAGTATACTTTTTAATGCCAGGAAATAGATAGATCCCGAAAAGAAAATAATTCCGAAGATAAAAAACCAAAATACCCACTTTCGGGTTCCGGCGGGAATTACCGTGGCAAACCCAAGGATCAATAATGCAATTGAGTGGTACATCTGGTATCGAACACCTGTCTCAAAAGTAGCGATAGCATCGCTATCCACAAGCTTTTCCAGTCCGTGAGCTCCAAAGGCTCCAAGACCTATTGTGAGGGCCGCTAAAAAAGCAGCTGTAACCGTTATTTTTTTATCGAATTCTGGCATATTAGAAGCTACATTTTTGGTAATTTCGTGTTAGGATAACGGGGACATAAATTTACGAAAAACAAGGAGATGCGAAACATATTAATCATAGGTGCAGGACGCTCGGCTACGAGCCTGATACAGTATATCTTAGAAAAATCCCAAGAAGAAGACCTGCTTGTGACTATTGGTGATATTTCTGTCCAGAATGCAAGACGATTAGCCGGAGGACATCCCAACGCAGAAGCTTATCTTCTTGATATTCACAACGTGCACGATCGAAGGGAAGCTATCCAGGATAGTGACATTGTGATCTCGATGCTCCCTGCACGATATCATATCGAAGTTGCCAGAGACTGCCTGGAATTTGGTAAAAACCTGGTTACTGCCTCCTATGTAAGTGACGAAATGCAATCGCTTCATCATAAAGTGGAATCCAAAGGCCTCACCTTTATGAATGAAATTGGAGTGGATCCCGGTATCGACCACATGAGTGCCATGCAGGTGATCGATAGAATTCGCGATGGCGGTGGTAAAATGCTGATGTTCGAATCCTTTACAGGAGGGCTCGTGGCTCCTGAAAGCGATGACAATCTCTGGAACTATAAATTCACATGGAATCCGCGAAATGTTGTACTCGCCGGACAGGGTGGGGCCGCAGAATTTATCCAGGAAGGCACCTATAAATATATTCCTTATCACAGGTTGTTCAGACGTACTGAATTCCTCGAGGTAGAAGGATACGGACGTTTTGAGGCCTACGCTAACAGGAACTCCCTCAAATACCGAAAGATCTATGGCCTGGAGGACATCCTTACTCTCTACCGCGGTACCATTCGGCGTGTTGGTTTCAGCAAGGCCTGGAACATTTTCGTTCAGTTAGGAATGACAGACGACAGCTATATCATACCACATTCGGAGAATCTTTCATACCGACAGTTCGTAAACTTGTTCCTTCCCTATTCGCCAACCGATTCCGTAGAATTAAAGCTTCGCCACAACCTGAAGATCGACCAGGACGACCTTATGTGGGATAAATTGTTGGAATTAGATATCTTCAACGGTGAAAAGACCATTGGCATCAAAGATGCGACTCCTGCCCAGGCCCTTCAGAAGATACTCATGGACAAATGGACCTTAAAGGAGGACGATAAGGACATGATAGTGATGTACCACAAATTCGGCTACGAACTGGAAGGCAAGAAAAAGCAGATCGACAGTCATATGGTGATCAAAGGAGAAGACCAAACCTACACGGCCATGGCGAAGACCGTAGGATTACCTGTAGCCATTGCGGCACTCAAGATATTGAATGGAGAAATCACAACTCCGGGCGTGTTACGCCCTATCGCCAAAGAGATCTACGAGCCCATACTCGAAGAACTAAAAGATTATGGAATTGCCTTTGACGAGCATTTTGCCGATTACCTGGGGTACAACCCCGAGGGTGTTGGAGGGTAAATTTAGTTGTTCAACTTCCTTAGATCCAATGAAAAACCTAGCCTCAATTTGTAAATCAGAACTCATTTTGTCATTCTGAACTTGATTCAGAATCCATAAACAGCAAAAAACCCTTGTGTTCCTGAATCAAGTTCAGGATGACAAGGGTTTTAATATTCTATTGATTTACGTTTTACCTAATCCCTTCCTCCCAGGAACAAACTGATAAAGTACAGCAAGGTTGCCAGGGAACCTAGCGCAGCTACCACATAGGTTCGAGCGGCCCATTTCAAGGCGTCTTTTGCGCCTGCGTATTCTTGCTGATTTACCATGTTATTGTTCTGAAGCCAGGCCAATGCGCGATTACTGGCATCGTATTCCACGGGTAAGGTGATAAACGAAAATACTGTAGTCATAGCAAATAGCCCAATACCAATAAGAAAGACCCAGTTTCCGAAAGCCAATCCCGAAAATGTAAGGATAAGTCCGGCCATGATCACGAAGTTAGACAGCTTACTGGCTACTCCTACCATAGGTACGATAGCCGAACGCATCTGCAACCAGTTGTAGGCTGTGGCATGCTGTACAGCATGACCACATTCATGAGCAGCCACGGCAGCAGCAGCTGCATTACGCTGCATATACACACCTTCACTTAGGTTAACGGTCTTGGTTTGTGGATTATAGTGGTCGGTAAGCATTCCCGGGGTGGAAACCACCTGCACATCATAGATGCCATTGTCGCTCAACATCTTCTCCGCGATCTCCTTTCCGCTCATACCGTTTTGCAACGATACCTTAGAATACTTCCTGAATTTACTTTTTAATTGTCCGCTCACGAGCATGCTCACCAAAAAGATCACACCGGCGAGCAAATAATATCCCATCATAGCTTTTTCTGTTTTTAATTTGAATTAAATATACAACCTAGGTTGCAAAAAGTATGCTAAAATTTAGCCAACTATATTTATGATCTTTCCTGGTACCACGATCACCTTTTTCGGCGTTCGACCCTCCAGATAATGGGCGGTCTTCTCATGTGCCATTACGGCAGCCTCAATGTCATCTTTGCTCATATCCAAGGGCAATTCCAGCTTAAAACGCATCTTCCCGTTAAATGAGATTGGGTACTCTTTGGTACTTTCTACCAGGTAGCTTTCATCAAATACCGGGAAAGCCGCTTCCGAAATGCTTTCTGAATGTCCCAGCTTACTCCACAATTCCTCTGCAATATGCGGTGCATACGGCGAAATAAGGATCAATAGTGGCTCCAGCACGTCACGTGCAGAGCACTTCTGAGCTGTTAACTCATTCACCGCGATCATAAAAGTGGACACCGAAGTATTAAAACTAAAGTTCTCGATGTCTTCTTCTACCTTTTTAATGGTCTTGTGTAGCGTTTTCATGTTCTCTTTGGAAGCCGCCTCATCGGTTACCTTAAAGGAACCTTCGGCACCTGTGTGGTAGAGTTTCCACATCTTTTTAAGGAAGCTATGCACCCCTGTGATCCCGGCCGTGCTCCATGGCTTAGCCTGCTCTAATGGCCCGAGAAACATTTCGTACATACGGAGGGTATCGGCACCATATCTATAACAAATATCATCCGGGTTAACCACATTGTACTTGGACTTGGACATTTTTTCAATCTCCGGGCGAACAAAAAACTTATTATTATAGACAAGTTTCTTCCTTTTTAAGGCCTTGAATATTAATGAGGAATTTTCAAATTTATCCAAGTCGAGTTCATAGTTCGACCGAACATATTCCACATTGGTTCGCATCTTTTCCGAATTACTTTCGAAATAGAGCTTATCTTTTAGAAAATTGAAAAACTTATTTTTTGAATTGAACTCATCATGATTTCTAAATTTAAAATCCAATAAAATATCTTCATAGTCAATTTCTTCAGAATCCTCTAAGTAATTCCACAGCCAAGAAATGAATTCGTCACGTTCCTCTGGTAAATCAATAATTTCTTCATCATTAACCAAATCATTCGAGGTAATTCGTTTTAAGTCAACCCTTTTGAATAACGAAATACAATTATTCCCTAAATAATTGTACTTAATAATTGGGTTCAATACATTTAAATACGCACTCTCCCCTAGTATCATCCCCTGGTTGATCAGTTTTTTGGCTGGCTCATCTACCGAAAAGTAACCGCGATCGTACATGAACTTGGTCCAGAATCGGCTGTACAGCAAATGTCCGGTGGCATGTTCACTTCCACCAATATAGAGGTCGACGTTCTCCCAATAGTCCAGGGCAGCTTTATCCGCAAACTCATCATCATTGCCCGGATCCATATAGCGGAACATATAACAACTACTTCCGGCCCAGCCCGGCATAGTATTTAGCTCGAGAGGGAATACGGTTCTATTATCGATAAGCTCGTTACTCACAACCTCGTTCTTCTCAACATCCCAGGCCCATACATCGGCTCGGCCTAAAGGTGGGTCACCATCTTCGGTAGGTAAGTATTTCTCCACTTCCGGAAGTACCAGCGGCAAGTGCTCGGCTGCTATCATCTGTGGGAGTCCGTTCCTGTAATAGACCGGGAAAGGTTCGCCCCAGTATCGTTGCCTGGAGAACACCGCATCACGCAATCGATAATTGATTTTTCCGGTCCCGGCTCCTTTCTTTTCCAACTCCTCAATGACCTTTCGCGTGGCATCCTTATGGTTCATGCCGTTCATAAAATCACTATTCGCGATAACCGTATTTTCCTTATCGGTAAAAGCTTCCTCGGAAATATCTGCGCCGTCAAAGATGTTGGGGATAGGTAGGTTGTAGAATTTCGCAAAATCGTAGTCACGCTGGTCACCACATGGCACCGCCATTACGGCCCCCGTACCGTAACCTGCCAACACATAATCTCCTATCCAGATCGGTATATCTTCACCGGTAAAAGGATGAACCGCATAGGCCCCGGTGAATACACCGGAAATCGTTTTCACATCGGCCATACGCTCGCGCTCGCTTCGTCTTGAGGTCGCTTCTACATACGCTTGGATCTCCGCTTTCTGAGCTTCGGTGGTGATCTTTGCTACCAGGTCGTGTTCGGGTGCGAGGGTCATAAAACTTACCCCGAAGATAGTATCGGGACGAGTGGTAAAGACCTCTATTTTGTGTGACTTCTCGACACTTCGACCGGCTCTGTGCGACGCTGCGCTCGAAGAGACATCAGCTTTTACATCGAAAGCCACCATAGCTCCTTCGGAGCGGCCTATCCAGTTGGTTTGGGAATCTTTCAGCGGCTGCGGCCAGTCGATCTTATCCAGACCGTCCAATAACCGTTGGGAGTATGCCGTAATACGCATGCTCCACTGCATCATCTTCTTTCGTATCACAGGATAGCCTCCTCTTTCGGAAACGCCATTAACTACCTCATCATTTGCCAGAACAGTCCCAAGCTCAGGGCACCAGTTCACTTCTGTTTCGGCAAGATAGGTGAGTCTGTATTTCAGTAATATTCTTTGTTGTTCTTCGGAAGTAAACGCGTTCCAGTCTTCAGCAGAAAACAATTCAACATCATCGTCGCAGGCCGCATTTACCTTAGTATTCCCTTCCGAAGAAAAAATATTGATCAAATCTTCTATCCCCTTTGCCTTATCCGCATCCTGATCGTACCAACTTTCGAACAACTGGATAAAGATCCATTGCGTCCATTTGTAGTATTTCGGATCGGAAGTTCGCACCTCGCGGCTCCAGTCAAACGAAAACCCGATCTTGTCCAGTTGTTTCCTGTAACCCTTAATCTTCGTTCCGCTCTTATCAATTCCACCTTCAATATTTACCTTAGTGGTTTCAGCCGGATGCTGCCCGGTCTGTATAGCATACTGCTCTGCCGGCAATCCGAAACTATCGTAACCCATGGGGTGCAACACGTTAAAACCTTTGTGGCGCTTGTATCGTGAGTACACATCACTGGCAATATACCCCAGTGGGTGGCCCACATGCAGTCCGGCTCCGGAGGGATAGGGAAACATGTCCAGCACATAGTACTTGGGTTTATCACTTTGGTTGCTGGCCTTGAAGGTTTGGTTCTCGGCCCAGTATTTTTGCCATTTGGCTTCTATATCGTTGAAATGATACTGACTCATAATTCGTTTTGCTGCGAAGGAGCAAATTTAAGATTTCTAGGCGGATGTAGCTTTGTTTCTGCTTAAAAATTGGGATGAAGCAGACAGCCCGAATACAGTATCCAGAGCATGGACAGAATAGCCGAAACATTCATGGCGATCCCAAAGAGTTTCATTTGGAAGACGGTGTAGGGTTTCCCTCTGAACAAAAACAGCAGGTCGATTAGAAGCCATAGTACGAAGATTGCCAGGAATCCTGACAGAACAAGGTCGTCGAACCAAAAATACAGTATATAGACCTCAACAAGTAAAAGACCCAGCATTATAAGCTTGGAAGGTATTCTGCCGATCAAGGTTGCTGTAGTTCGTTTTCCCGCCTTAAGGTCGGGCTCTATATCCATGATCTCCCCGGCCATGTGTGCCTGGAAAGCAAAGAGGCAAAGGTATACTACGGTCTGCCATGGGATCATGTCCAGACCGTTCAGCAGCACACTGAAGAAGGCTGTAAACACATATCCAACCTGTATAATGATCTCGAAGGGCGGACGCTCTTTGAGTCGGAAAGGCCTGAAATTATACAGTATGTTCACCCCTACCATAAAAGCCAGCAATAAGACCATTTTGTAACCGGACAGTATGGAGAAAACGATTACGAAGGGTAAAATTACAAGGGCGGTCTTAAGTGGAATACCTCTCAATTCCTCTCCGGAATAACTAGCTCCAAACAGGAAATTACCTTTTCGCTTGTTTAATGCATCTGCCTGGGTGTCGTTATAATCGTTCAACCCGTAAACCAGGTAATTGAGAGGGAAGGTGACAAAAACGAGACCAAGCCAAAAGACTGGTTGTTTCCAGAATTCGATGGCGAAACTAAAAGGAACTAGGTAGATCCAGACCGTGGGGAACCACAAACCCGGACGTGAAATCTTTAATTCTTTAACTAAATTGAAAGCAGCGATTTCCTTGAATTTGATATCAAAAATAAAGCTATTTATAAGATTGTTGAAACTTTCTTCGTTAGAGTGAAGAGGAAGTAAAAATCATTGTATTTTTACCCTGGAATTAACAGCTATATGGCAACTTCTTTCGAAAAATATCAGAAACGACGTCTCATTTCTTCTTACTTCTCGGTAGTGATCAGTATCGGATTGGTACTGTTCTTATTAGGGCTTCTTGGTTTACTTGTTCTGAACTCAAAGCGGGTGGCCGATCACTTCAAGGAGCAGGTTCCCATTGTAATATTCCTTAAGGAAAACGCCAAGGAGGTAGAGATCAACCAGCTAAAACAGAGTTTGGAAATGGCCGATTATACCCGTTACGCCAACTTTGTTTCCAAAGAGGAAGCCGCGGAGGCCCATATGGCAGAAATTGGGGAAAACTATGTAGAATACCTTGGGGAGAATCCTCTCCAGGATAATATTGATGTTCGTTTGCGTGCCGATTATGTCACCCCGGAAAAAGTGGAGGAGATCATCACCGAATTAAAGAGCAAACCCTTTGTGGACGACATAGGTTACGACAAACCCCTAATCGAACAGCTCACCAAAAACGTTCAGCGTATCAGTTTTTGGGTGCTGGTGGTGGCTGCCATTTTTCTCATAATTGCCATCCTGCTTATTAATAGTTCGATACGCTTATCGGTATACGCTAAACGATTCACGATCAAAACCATGCAAATGGTTGGCGCAACCAAACGCTTCATCAGGCGTCCTTTTATATGGAAAAGCGTCCGACTAGGGATCATAGGTTCCGTCCTGGCAATGGGTGGTATGGCCGCGATTCTGTATTATCTTAACAAGACCTTCCCGGAATTGGGATTGGCGGATGATACGATATTGATCGCAGGCTTATTTGTGTTTATTTTCCTGATGGGACTTATCATCACCTGGATCAGCACGTATTTCGCGACTCAACGTTTCTTAAACCTGCGAACTGATGAATTGTACTATTAAAAAAATCCTAATTACCCTCACTGTGCCGTTGCTGCTTTCAAGTTGTATCATTCAGGATGCACAACCGGAGGAATGTGAAACCAAAGAAATTCTTGTCACTGAGATAAAGGAGGGAAGCAGCTATGATATTGTATTTAAAGAAAATAATGACGATCGATACTATATCAATCGCGGATTAGAGCAGGGATTGACCATGGCCGACCTGGAGAAGAAAGTGTTGAATAAAAAAGTTACCTTGCACTTGTATAAGTTTTGGTTCGGAACTTCCGAGCATATATCACAATTAACGGTGGACGGAAACGTCCTATTTACTGAATTCGACTGATCATGGGAGAAAAGAAACGCAAAGAAGCAGCAAAGGTTAACAGCTTTGTTTTCGAAAAGAAGAACTACACATTCATGCTTATTGGTTTGGCGTTCATCGCACTTGGCTTTATTCTAATGGCCGGTGGTGGTAGTGACGATCCAAACGTGTTCAATCCGGAGATCTATAACTGGCGTCGTATTCGTCTGGCCCCTGCCCTTGTCCTAATTGGCTTTGGTTTTGAGGTGTACGCCATACTGTTGAATCCGCACAAAGACAAATAATCCATGGACATCTGGGATGCTGTGATCCTTGGCATCGTTCAGGGTTTTACTGAATTTCTACCCGTTTCCAGCAGTGGTCACCTTGAGTTAGGTAAAGCCATCCTGGGCGACACCTCCATTCCCGAAGAAAGTCTACTATTTACTGTTGTACTCCATTTTGCTACGGCTTTGAGCACCCTGGTTGTGTTTAGAAAAGATGTTTGGGAGATCATTTCGGGTCTCTTACAATTCAAATGGAACGAGGAAACAAAATACTCCCTTAAGATCATTATTTCCATGCTACCTGCTACCTTCGTTGGACTCTTTTTTGAAGAAGAACTGGAGGCTTTCTTTGGAGGGAACATCGCATTTGTAGGAGCCATGCTCATCGTAACTGCCATCCTTCTCTGGCTGGCTGATCGCTCAAAACATACCGGTAAAAAAGTGACTAATTCCAACGCTTTTGTGATCGGGATCGCACAAGCCATCGCCATGCTTCCCGGTATTTCACGTAGTGGAGCTACTATTTCAACTTCGGTGCTACTGGGAAATGACAAAAGCAAAGCCGCCCGGTTTTCATTCCTTATGGTGGTGCCACTGATCCTTGGCAAGATCGCTAAAGACATTTTTAGTGGTGAGCTGTCTGCAGAAAGCACCAACTTCGGTGTGTTGGGTGTGGGCTTCATCGCTGCATTTATCTGTGGCCTGATCGCCTGTACCTGGATGATCAAATTGGTTCGGAACAGCAAATTATCCTATTTTGCGATCTATTGTGTGCTGGTTGGACTTACTGCCATCATTGTTAGTTTTCTAAATTAATGACTGCTGAAGATTATTTAAACGGACAGGTGATCCTTATCGACAAACCCCTGAAATGGACCTCTTTCCAGGTGGTTAATAAAGTTCGATGGTTGCTGAAGCACCGATATGGGATAAAAAAAATAAAGGTAGGTCATGCCGGAACCCTGGATCCTCTTGCCACGGGATTGCTGGTCATCTGCACGGGTAGATTCACCAAGAAGATCGAAGAATATCAAGGACAGGAAAAGGAATACACCGGAACCATAACACTTGGGGGTACTACTCCCAGTTTCGACCTTGAAACTGAGATCGACAAGGAATTCGACATTTCTCATGTAACCGATGATATCCTGGAAGAGGCCAGGAATAAGTTTATAGGAGAAATCCAGCAACAACCTCCCGTGTTTTCAGCTTTGAAGAAGGATGGCAAGAGGCTATACGACTATGCTCGTGAAGGGAAAGAAGTTGATATCCCTACCCGAACGGTACACATCACAGAATTTGATATAAGCAATTTTGCCACACCGGAAGTACATTTTCGGGTGGTGTGTAGCAAAGGAACCTATATTCGTTCACTCGCCCACGATTTTGGTAAGGCAGTTAATGCCGGTGGCCACTTATCCAGCCTAAGGCGCACCCGGATTGGCTCGTTCAAGGTAGAAGATGCATTGGGTCTTGAGGAATTTGAAGCTGGCCTGCCGAGTTAAAAAGGTCATAATCTTCTGGTAACTAAGTAGTTTTCCAATATTTTTGTATCATTGTTATAGTAACGCCCCATGAAATTCGATTATTCATATCGCGCATTCATTATCACCTGTTTGCTCTTTGCAAACCTGTTCCTGATCCTGTATTCAGCCAAACTTGGCGACGGATTTCCTGTTGACGAATCTTCATACGACATAGAATACAACGATGAATTCCCTCTTCCGGAAGACGAACTTGCCAAATTGAATTCAGAAGAACTGAATATTGAAACAAACAGGGCGTATAATGAAGCTGAAAAATTCATTTCCGAACTGGAAGCTTCAGAAAATACCATAGACGAGAAGATCGCCGAATTAGATGCAGCCATAAGCGATACTGAATTCACTTCAAAAGAAGAGATAAAAGCAGCCAAAGAAAAATTAAAGGAGGCTCGAGAAAAAGCCCTGCGCCGGAAAAGAGCCACTGAACAAACCGGCGGTTCCGGGAATAGGAACACAACCATCAGCTATGAACTGGAAGACCGGCGCTCATTGATCATTCCGAATCCCGTTTATACCTGCGATGTTGGCGGGGTCATTGTTATCAATATTCAGGTGAACGCACTCGGGAAAGTAACCAAGACAGGTTTCAATAAAAAAGCTTCCTCCACGCAAAACGGCTGCCTTATTGAAAGTGCCGAAACTTACGCGAAGCAAGCTAGATTTACCACAGCCCCCAAGATGTCTAACCAAAAGGGGACAATTACCTATAACTTCCCGGGACAGCAGTGATTACACCAGTGCTGTTAAATCTTTAATGATATTCTGACCCTTGTCTTTGTTGTACCAAACCTGGAGATCTTTTTTAAACTGTTCTGTGAGCATACCGTGTTCCGATTTGTAATCGGCAACCATCTTGGTAGCTTCAGTGGGTCTCGATCCCCATTCCCCAATGATCTCATCTTTTTGTTCATCCAGCGCAATTAATTTAGGGATAGAACGCGCTCCATTGGTAAGGAATTCATCCATTAGATCTGGGTGGGTATCCCTGTAGACGATCTTTAGATCAATGCCTTCTGAAAGTTCAGCAAGCTTATTCATTACCGGTAAGGCATGAGCGGCATCGCCACACCAGCTCTCGGTAATTACGAGCCAGGTAACTTTACCCTTATAGCTCCTGAATTTTTGCGCTACATCTTGCGGGATATTTAGTTTCTTATCCCAACGATGCATCCTGGCGTTGTTCAGTTTGGTGTATTGCGAATTGGATTCCGTTTGCTCCGGACTAGTACTCAATCCTTCTTCAGCCAAACGTGCAACTTCTGATATATACGTGTTGTAATCTATAGCTTCCTCTAGTTTTTCCTTAACCAGGTCTAGCTTTTTTCGATCTGTTAATTCCATTAATTTTTCCATGAGTAATGAGTCGGTAAAATTCGAAAAACTTACTACCTTTCCTATGACAAAAATCAGTGGTTATGACAAAAGTTCGATGTGCATGGTGTGGTAGTGATCCCCTGTATATCGACTATCACGACAAGGAGTGGGGTGTGCCTGTAATGGACGATGCAACACTGTTCGAATTTCTTATACTTGAGACCTTCCAGGCCGGACTTAGCTGGATCACTGTGTTGCGTAAGCGTGAAAATTTCAGAAGAGCATTCGATAATTTCGACTACAGGAAAATCGCAAACTACGACCAGGAGAAAATCGACACCTTACTTCAGGATACCGGTATTATTCGGAATAAATTAAAGGTGAAAGCAACTGTGACCAATGCTATAGCTTTTATGAAAATTCAGAATGAATTCGGAAGTTTCAGCAAGTATATCTGGGATTTTGTGGATGGAAAGCCCATTATTAATACATTTGAGAAAATGACGGACCTTCCGGCAAATACATTACTTAGCGATACCATTAGCAAGGACCTAAAGAAACGTGGTTTTAAGTTTGTTGGAACCACGGTGGTTTATGCCCACATGCAGGCCACCGGTATGGTGAATGACCACATAGTTGATTGCTTTCGTTATCATGAAGTAGGACAATAGTTATCTATGAAAATCACAATCTACATTTTTTGTCTTTTCGTTGGTTCCTGCCTATACGCACAGGAGAAAAATGAATATGAGAAAAGTGCTAAGAGGACTGACTTCCCCCATGCTGCGGAACAGATCCTTCAGCTTATTCCTTCGGAAGCGACAAAGCTTCAGTTCTACAAAGAGCGCGATGGAGAACATGTTAGCTTTGAGGTAAAATTCAAACATGAAAACAGAAGATACAGCGTAGAGTTTTCGAAAGATGGTTTGTTGGAAGACGTAGAAGTAACAATGAAATTCAGAAAACTTCAGCAAGGTATAAAAGAAAGCATTCAAAATGACCTGGATAAACGCTACAATAAGTGGCGTATTGAAAAAACACAAATACAATTCACCTCCAAAGGTAATTCTGAGGAGACCAAGCTAAACGCCCTCGCAATGAAACCGGATTCCCAAACGGGGTATGAGATTATTGTTGCAACCAAAAATGGCGCTAAGATATCCTATTTCGAATTGCAGTATGATGCAAAAGGCACATTCAGAGGAGAACGCAGAGTAATTAGAAGATCCTATGACTTTGTCCTTTTCTAAACTCCTCCTTTTTTGTGCTTTGTTCTATTGTCTATTGCTGAAAGCCCAGGATAATACAGCACTACTTTGGGAAAATGAAATTGACGTCAACGCTCAGCTATCCGAAACGATATCCTTAAACCTCGGCACCGCATATCGAAATGAGATTTCCGAAGGCCTTACCAATACTTCATACGATTATCAATCCAAACATCTCCAATTTTCTACAAACGTCGGTACAATTGTTGGATTTTATGGCAAGATAAGCGGTGGAGTCATGTATCGGTTTAATACTATTGAAAGTAGCGAAATTGAGAATGAATTGCGTTTATCCCAACAATACAGTTATGGAAAGAGGTTTAACGCGGTCCGAGTGGTTCACAGGCTGCAATTGGATGAGCGCATTCGTGCGAGCTCCACAATTTGGCGAGCCAGATATCGCTTCTCAGGAGATCTACCATTGAACGGACTCAAATTGGATAAGGGAGAATTGTACCTGGTAATTTCCACAGAAAGTTTGTTAAGCCTTTCTTCGGAATCGGCACCGGAATGGGACCAGAGATTCACAGTTGCCTTAGGGAACCAGCTCACGGATAAGGTAAAAATACAGTTGGATGCTGAATATAGAATTGAGGATTATTATGCTGCGGACAATAAGCGAATATTCGTAGTTACTGGATTGATCTACAAGTGGTAGACTAGTTGGATTCTGCTAGGGTGGGGTTGAGATAAATATTTCCTTCAGGGTCCAGTTTCAGCGCTTTAAGTGTTTGCTTATACCTGAATTTCAGCATTGGATCGTCCAGGCCTTCAGTTTCAAAAAGCTTCTCAAACCACTTCTTGGCTTCAGCATAATTCCCTTCGAAATAATGCCCGTTGCCCAACTCCTTGTATATAGTAGGAGTACCATACCCTTCTTTAACCACTTGCTCGTAGACGGCAGTTCGGTCTACATCCTTGTTGACGTTTGTAGATGATTGGGCATACCCATTTAGGGATGCTCCAAGAAGGAAGATGAAAGTACAGATGAAAATTTGGTTCATTTGCGGGGCGTAAGAAAATTCGCTAGCTAAGATGCTGATAATCTGCTTAAAAACCAAATATTTTCGACTAAGGGCCTTTTCTAATCCTCAGATGATGCAGAATGTGGTTTCTAAAGCATCTTTTTGTCAATCTGAACTTGATTCAGATTCTGAATTAAATTCAGAATGACACCTGCTTATATTTTTATCACTTTTTTCGTAGCTCGACCAAAGTCCCCTTCAAAAGTTACAAATAGCGTTCCCTTCCATTGAGGATTAAGACCTAAGGTAAAGGTTCCGTTGCCATTCTGAAGTTCTTCACGCATCAATTCCTGACCCATGATATTGTGAACCGTGACATTGATAAGTCCTGTTAAATTATTCAAAGTGAAAGAAACTGAACCGTCGGTTGGATTAGGAAACGGTGCTGAAATATTGTTAGCAGCGAGATCAGTGGTGGCCAGGATCTCAGTATTGATCGTCCAGTAACCATCGGGAGCAACAATTGGACGTGCAAGCACTTTACCGGAATTTGCCTCTGCCTCGATATAATATTCAACATCATCGTTTCCAATTGACAAATCTGTGGTCCAGTTGTCGCCTGAAACATTGGTCATGGCTGTTTCAATCCAGTTGGCACTGCCCACCTCGCGCCAGAATACATCCACATCACTCACTCCGGAAATATGCTTCACCGTGGCATCCAGGGTTACATTGGTATTGATGTTTGCCTGGTATACCGGTTGATGCACTATCCAAAGCGGATCTGCCACACCAATGGTATGAGTAATACAGTGGATGGCACCCACAAGAGCGATAAGGTTTTCACCAGGATTATCTACATCGATCCCAACAATATTGTATCCAGGCATCATTTCCTGCCACTGAGCCAAAGCCGGACCGTCAACTTCCGGTCGGTACAACGGGATCAAGATGGTTTTATTAATAAATATTGCGTTAGTATAATTTCGGTAGTATCCTCCCGTATCAGGATAGGCTCCTCCCGAACTCGGTGGTGCATCGATTCGCTTCACACGAAAAGGTGTTCCGAAAGCCGATTGAAAATTAGCAAGTACATAATCAATGTTCTGTTCGATCTGTGGTCCGTCAGCCACACCTTCGGGGTACTTACTCACTAATAGTGTTTCTTCATCGAGAAGCTTCATGTGCATATCGATATGGTTGATAACATCGAAAGGCAGTGGAGTCATCTTGATATAGGTGTCGATACCCATGTACTGTTGCATGATGCCGTCTATCTGCGCTTCAGTTTTTGCGGTAACTCCGTAAGGGTTACCTGCGGCGTTCTCATTTAGAACCAATTCTGAAGCAAATGCATTCCCGTGCCCATCCGACATATAATTACCACCTGTATTCACAAGGTCGTTCGGTGCCGTGTCTGTAATATAGATAGGCATTCCTACCAAGGCCGCATGAGCAGAAGGCATTATATTGTCCAAAGGCCGAGGTCGGTTATAGATCCAGTCTGTCAACGCTCGTTCACCCACATCATCCGAATAGATGGTATTCCCGGCATAATCGCGAATCCAGATACTGTTGAAGGGTTCATCCATAAAGATCACATTGGTAAGATCAACCCCGTTGGACTGGAGGTAATTGGCTACTGAAGTCTCATCCTCTGTAGTGATGATCACTTTACATTCCTCGATGGCAGCCTCGACTATTTGTCGAAGGATGTTCGGAAAATTCGGCTGCCAGGTAATGAGTAAGTACTCAACTTCTTCCCATTCAGCAGCTGCCCTCACAGGTCCCGTTGGAGGGGGTGTAAATCTATTCCCAGTAAAATTATATTCTGAAATTATGGAACGCTCACCTTCTGTGAGATTCGCAGGTAACACGTTTGTTTCCTGAGCAAAGGAAAGTGAAGAAAACAATCCAAAGAGGACTGAAAGTAAAAAGAGGGGGTAATAACGCTTCATTTCAACAATTTTATTTTGGTTCACGAATATACGGCTATTTTGAGACATTTATGTTAATGGGGAGGGGTCCCACGCAGATAGGAAAGAAATTTTTTCCTGGATATTTCTTCAGCACCCATACGGGCAAGATGTTCCGTATACATCTGGCAATCAATTAGTTTGTATTTATTGGCCTTAAGATATTCAACAAGGTGGTATAGCGCCACCTTTGACGCATCGCTCTCCAGGCTAAACATGCTTTCCCCACAGAAAATTGCCTGATCCTCCAAATCAATCCCGTATAAACCGCCAACAAGCTGCTCATCTTTCCATACCTCAACCGATTTCGCCCAGCCTCGTTCATGGAGCTTTAAATAGGAGTCGATCATTTCATTCGTGATCCATGTGCCGGCCTGATCTTCTCGCTTTACTGCCGCACAGTGCCGGATGACATCCTCAAAATAGGTGTTAAATGTAACGTTGAACTCACCTTTTTTAATGGTCCTCCGAAGGGATTTAGAAACGTATAACTTATCCGGAAACAATACCATTCGTGGATCCGGGCTCCACCAGAGTAGAGGTTGTCCGTCACTGTACCATGGAAATATCCCGGATCTATAGGCAAGTTGCAATCGCTCGGGAGAAAGATCACCTCCCACTGCGAGAAGTCCTTCATCAGAGGCTTCGGAAACATCCGGGAACCATATTTCTTGCGTTAGGAAATACATATTAAATTATCAGCAATCCCGCCAGGAATACAGCACTACCAAGTATCATTACCAATAGAGTATAAGGCAATATCTCCTTGGCTTTCAATTTCGTAATGCCCAATAATGGTAGCGCCCAGAAAGGTTGAAGCATATTGGTCACCTGGTCTCCGTACGCTAAGGCCATAATGGCTTTTGGTAAGGGGATACCCAATTTAAGCGCCGATTCGATCACCACCGGACCCTGAACAGCCCATTGTCCGCCACCACTTGGAACAAAAATGTTCACCAGGCCTGCACTGAAGAAGGTATACAAAGGCAGGGTGGTTTCATTGGCTATGGAAACGAAGAAGTCGGATATCTGCACTATCATCCCGCTATCGCGCATTATTCCCATGATCCCGAAGTAAAGCGGAAACTGAATCAATATTCCGGCTGCTCCCCTGATGGCCTCTTCCAATGCACTTAAAAAACTTCTGAAACTACCGTGAAGCAGCAACGCCAGTCCGAACATGAAAAAGTTGAGCATATTCGGGGTAATGATATTCTGTGTCAGGGCATCGAAATACTGGTAGAAGAATGCCACTAATATTATGATACCAAAGGCAATTCCGAAAATTGGTGAGCGGTCTATGCGCTCGGCTCCTTTACCGTCGGAATCATCAGAAGCAATCCCGGTGTAAATAGGCAGGTTGGTAGTTGTAATGGTGGCTTTTTTCCCAAGAATATAAAGGAATAATGGTACCGCCACGAGCAATATTCCGAAGAGTGTAAGATTAAAACCGCTAAAAATGGTTTCGCTGTAAGATACAACATCAGGCAACTGACTCACTAGGCTCGCATCTCCAATTCCTGTCATCAGGCTTGCCAGGTGACCGCTTTCCGCCACTTTTAATGGGGCAGAACCACTCATTCCACCGTGCCAGATCATCAAACCCACATAACCGGAAGCGCCAACCAAGGGATAATTGATACCGAAACCGCGAGACTGGGCTGCTTCGGCTACCTTTCGTGCCATGATCGCTCCGAATATGAGTCCGAGTCCCCAGTTGAAAAATGAGACCAGCATGGTTGTACTACTAACCAGAAGTACAGCACTCTGTGTGGAACTCACGAGGTTGGTAAGTTGTTTGATAAGCCAGTTCACCGGTTTACTCAGGACAAGGATATGACCCAAAACAAGGATCAGCATCATTTGGTAGGCGAAAACCAGTAGGGCATTGTTCCATATTCCGTTCTCCCACCAGGAAAGGATTGCCAGGAAATGGTTTTCCTCTTCGGGTGCCTCAGTAAATAAAAGAGCCAGAATAATTGTTAGAACAGAAAGAATAACGGCGATGGCAAAAGGAGAAGGCAGAAACCTTTTGAAGATAGTCTCGATCGTCCGTGTGATGTTCATAGGGCTAAAATATAAAGAATCCCACTACTCAACTTTTGTAAAGGCAAATAGTGGGATTCCTATCGCGAATTATAAACTTAAAAAGGCAGATCGTCGTGATCTTCCTCGTTAAGGTCGTTTGCCGGCTCAAAAGCATCTTCCGGCGGTAATGGTGGCATATCCCCAGAAACAGCCTGGTCTATGTTCTCGATTCTCCAGCCCTGTATCGAATTGAAATATTT
Source organism: Aureitalea sp. L0-47 (assembly GCF_026126405.1). GTDB lineage: Bacteria > Bacteroidota > Bacteroidia > Flavobacteriales > Flavobacteriaceae > Pukyongia. Next base: position 252,417 of record NZ_JAFMTQ010000001.1, on the reverse strand, counting down.
TGTTTCTCCCTGAGGGTTCACCCATTCGCGCCCTCTAAGGTTAATACTTACTTTCACATCTTGTCCAACCTGGAAATTGTTAAGCAATTCCGTTTTGTCCTGTACGAACTCGATCATGATATGTTGTGGGTACTGCTCTTCAGTAGTGACCACCATTTCTCTTTTTCTGAAACCGTTGCTCCCATAGGTCTTGGTTTCATCTATCAATTTGATTTTTCCCTGTACTTCCATTGTAGTTTAAGTAGTTATTGTGTTAATATATTCCATGCACCCTCTACATCACCTTGCAGCAGCAGTTGTTGTGCATTTTTTTGTTTTTCTTCTGAAGGGTTTACATCAGGTCCGATCCCTTCCGGTAATTCTTCCACGTTTGCCAACATTCCAAGATCGTTTCCGGTGAGCACTTTACTGAAACGTATGGCTTCTGGTAAAGCATCTACACCTACACCTAGGGTACGTAATGGTTTTTCAACCTCGAACAAACCCGCCTTTGCCCTGCTGTACCAGTTTCCACCCATACGGGCTACGGTGTCAATTTTTAATGGATCAACTCTACCATTTTCATCAAGGATAGTTTCATCCAGGTGCAGTTTCACCACTTCACAGATCACCAGGTTACCGGCTCCACCGTGCTCTCCTAGCGAAATAACGTCGTTTACCTTACACTCGAACTGTACCGGTGCTTCTTTCACTCGAGGTGGTTTTACCACTTCCGAAGGAATTTCGGTAAAACCTGCCTTCACAAATTCGTTCACACCTTTTGGATATTCGGTGGAAGACAATGACATCTGTTGTACCATTTCGTAGCTAACGATGTTGATAACTACCTCTTTGGTTTCCAATACGTTTTCCAGCGTGTGTTTAGTGGTATTGTCACGAACTCTCCTCGCCGGAGAGAAGATCATTACCGGTGGATTGGCACTGAACACATTGAAAAAACTATAGGGCGAAAGGTTTACGTTTCCGTCTTTATCTACCGTACTGGCAAAGCATATCGGTCTGGGTGAAACCGAGCCTAACAGGTACCCGTGCAATTTTGGGGTAGGTATTTCTTTCGGGTCTATCGTTATCATCGCCCACAAAGGTACCCAAACCCAAAGGCTTCTAAAAATTTGGAGTGGGAATAATATTAACATATTTGCTTTATATTTATCCAACTTCAAGCCCGTACCGAGGGTTGGGAAGAAATGAATATGTATGCAGAATAAAAAGGCGCTCCTTCGTTGGTTCTTCGTTTTCTTATCCATCTTTATCATCTCACTGATCTTGTGGAACACTTATGCGTTCTTCAACCAGTTGAAGGATAACGAGCGTAGCAAAATGCAAGTTTGGGCGGCAGCTCAGAACGAATTCTCTCAAACCGACCTGGAATCCGATGAGGATATCAGCAACATTGTTTTGCAAGTACTTCAGAGCAATGTATCTACACCTATGGTAGTTTACAGTCACAAGGAAGACAGTTATGATGTGCGTAATATCGAGGAGAAGGAAATTGATTCGGTAAAACTCAGGGAGAGCAGAAAGCAGCTGGCAGAGCAATTCAGCACAGAATACAAGCCGATCCCTATTCGCTACAACGACGAATTACTTCAAACTATCTACTACGGTAATTCCCCCATCATCAATAAACTGAAGTACTACCCAATTGCGCTAATTCTGATCATTTTTCTATTCTTTACGGCCTTGTATTTTTTCTTTCAGACTTCGAAATCTTCGGAACAAAATAAACTGTGGGCCGGAATGGCCAAAGAAACAGCACACCAGATCGGCACTCCACTTTCTTCATTGGTTGGCTGGACGGAGATCCTGAAACAGGAACATGTGAATCCGAGCTATATAGAAGAGATTGAGAAGGACGTAGACCGCCTGAAGACCATCACTGAACGGTTTTCCAAAATAGGATCGGTGCCTACGCTTTCGAAGTCAGATATCGTGGCCGAAACTCGAAAAACTTTCGATTATCTTAAGAGCAGGACTTCCAAGCTCATCGAATTCGAACTGCATTTGCCTGTTCACCCGGTGTATGTGGATCTTAACTCTCAACTTTACAGCTGGACCGTGGAAAACCTAGTAAAAAATGCTATCGACGCCATGAAAGGAAAAGGAAAGATTACTATTAGTATCGAGGCTACTTCAAAGAATGCGCGCTTCCTGATAAGTGACACGGGGCGTGGTATTCAGAAGAGAAACTTTAAAAAAGTATTCACACCCGGATTCACAACCAAAACCAGGGGTTGGGGGCTGGGATTATCACTGGTACGAAGAATTATCGAGGAATACCACAAGGGTAAGATTCGTGTAATGAAAAGTTCTATTGGTGAAGGAACTACCATGGAGATCCTTCTTCGGATCGTGAGGTAACTCTTTTAAGTCAAAGGCTTACTAAAGATTCTGCTGAATTTGCTCCGCTAATTCACTCATTTCTTCTGCCGAGAGAGAAGTTTTGTGCTGAAAGGTCATGTCCTTCATTGTATTTATTGGGATGAGATGTACATGAACATGTGGAACTTCGAGTCCGATCACGGCCATCCCTACCCTATCGCAGGGTACAGTTTTTTCGAGTGCTTTAGCTACTTTTCTGCAAAAGCCCATCAGGCCCTCATAGGTAGATTCGTCCAGATCGAAAAGTTTGTTCACCTCAACCTTAGGAATGCATAAAGTATGTCCTTTGGTATTGGGGCTGATATCCAGAAAAGCCAGGAAATTATCGTCCTCTGCCACTTTGTAGCATGGAATTTCTCCATTGACTATTTTTGTGAATATCGTTGCCATTAGTCTCTGCTTATTTCAAGAATTTCAAACTTCATCGTTCCGTTGGGAACCTGGATTTCGGCAAAATCACCTACTTTTTTCCCCAGTAATCCCTTACCGATAGGTGAATCTACGGAAATCTTCCCGGATTTCAGATCGGCTTCACTCTGGGCCACGAGTTTGTAACTCATCTCCATGCCGTTACTTTGGTTCTTGATCTTCACTGTTGAATGCACTAATACTTTGGATGTATCCAGTGCCGATTCATCAATGAGGCGTGCATTTGCAAGCACTTCCTCCATTTTGGAAATTCGCATTTCAAGAAGACCCTGCGCTTCTTTCGCAGCGTCGTATTCGGCATTTTCACTCAAATCACCTTTGTCTCTTGCTTCAGCAATAGCCTGGGAAGCCTTGGGACGTTCTATGTCTTTGAGCTGATTTAATTCGTCTCTTAATTTTTTTAGTCCTTCTGCAGTATAATAAGATACTTTACTCATAACTTCATCGTTTTAACTAAAACACAAAAAATCCCATACGTGACGGGATTTTGTTCGTCAAAGATACGAAAAAATACTTTTTTGCGATTTTTCGTACTTTTCCGCTCTCAAAATTTGCAACTATGAAATTGAAGATATTAACTCTTGTTAGCCTTGTTTTACTGGCTTCCTGTAAAAGTGACGATGGTGGCGTTCAGGATAACAACCCATATTTAACCAACCCGATCGTTAATTTAACCCTAAATCTAAACCTTCCACAATACGATCCCTTGAAATTTCCCGGCAATAACATTGTTATAAGCCAACAGGGAATAAAAGGTATCTTGATTCATAATGTCAACAATGATCTGTACACCGCTTCGGAATTGAGTGACCCCAACCACATCCCTAATAGTTGCTCAAGAATGGAGATAAACGGTATCATACTAAGTTGCCCTTGTGAGAGTGACGATAATGAGTATGATGTTGTTACCGGCCAACACAGGACCAAGAACAACGTCTATCCCATACAACAATACCGAGTTGTTCGAACAGGTGATGTAATTCGGGTTACAAACTAGAACAATATCGAAGCTCCCAACAGGAAATTAATCGTCGCCTGTGGATAAAATCCCGCTCCTTCAACCGTGGTTACTGTTCCCGGATTGCTGAAATCATCATCAAAAGTAAAGAAGTAGCCATTTGCTACATATTCCACATTGAAAATGTTGTTTACCAGAGCCGTAAGCACTACCGACTTGGCCACCCGTACATTCTCCAACTCATACACTACGTTAAGATCGTTGATAAAATAGGCATCAAGCTTTGAAACATCACTATCTATATTACCCATATATTGCTCGCCCACATATTTAGAGAGCCAGGCAATTTGCAGGTTTTTCAGAGGACGGTATTCAATACTACTTCCTCCCACGATCTCAGGTGAGAATGAAATATTGGTATTCCCCAGGTTTACGAACTGGCCATCCCTTGACGTTACAAAATCAACATTCTTATTCGAGCTCAATGCAATGTTTGGCCGTAGTGTGAATTTTTCTGAAAGAGTTACAGTAGCATCCACCTCCAGGCCTAGTCGGTAACTCTTTCCGCTCGTAGCTCTTAATGCAGCTCCAACATCGTCTATCTCCCCGGTTAGCACGAGTTGATCCCTGTAATCCATGAAATAGGCATTGGTATTCACCTGTACCTTTTCCGAATTATACCTCCAACCCAATTCATAATCGTTCAGACTTTCCGGCGTAAAAATCCCCTGTTCAAAATCGCTACGGCGTGGTTCCCGGTTGGCTCTTCCGTAGGAAGCATAGAATTGATTGGCCTGATTCAATTCAAAAGAGATCCCTCCTTTGGGGTTAAAGAAATTGTAGTTCTCAGAAAAATTCAGATCTATCAGGTCCGCTGTATTCCCCGAGGTATCGTAGTTGATGAATCTCCCTTGCAAGTCTGCGAACACCGACCACTGATCATCGATTTCTATATTCGCCTTTGAAAAGATGGTGAACTCGCTTTTTTCACCCACTCCAAAATAGTACCTGTCGCGAATTCTTGTATTTCCTGCAAATTGTGACCAGATCACCTCTCCGAAGTGATCCCCATCGTAGTAGCTGTAGAAAGCACCACTTGTAATATCAAACCCTTGTTCCTTATACTGCACATCCGCATTGATGGCATAAAAATCGTTATCAAGCCACCTTCTTCGAATAAGATCGGCATTGGTAATGGTTTCTCCTCCTATCTCGATTGGGCCGATGCCATGGAATTCCAGATCACCGTCTTCTTTGAATTGCTCAAAGTAACCTCTTCCGTAGGTATAGTTTAGGGAAACATTAGAACTCCAGCGGTTATTATATCGCTGGTTCCAGATCAGTTGATAGTGATCCTGGGCGTAATTATCTACTTCATTGTCGTAAAATTGAATATTCCCATTCTCATCGGTATACAACCCTGCGGGATTAAAGGTCCTGTCATTTTCCAGGGTTTCTGCATCGATCCCGAAATACGCCTGGTAGGTCTCTTCCCTTCCGCCGAACGCAAGGAGTTTCAACTGGGTATTGGAATCGCGATACGCGGCCTGGAGAAAATACGACTTCAGATCGGAAGAAGCACGGTCTATGTACCCATCGGAAGCTATGTTGGACAAACGTCCTGAAACTTCAAAGTGATCGTTAAGTATTCCCGTACTGAACCGCAGTGTGTGTTTCCGGGTATTGAAAGACCCAACAGAATTAGCCAGTTCGGCGAATGCTTCTTCAGAAATAGCATCGGTTAGAATATTTAAACTTGCTCCGAAAGCTCCTGATCCATTAGTGGATGTACCTACTCCCCTTTGGAGCTGTAGACTTTGAACCGAGGATGCAAAATCCGGAAGATTTACCCAGAAGGTCCCCTGGCTTTCCGCATCGTTGAAAGGAATTCCGTTGAGGGTTACGTTTACACGGGATGCATCGCTTCCTCTTACACGGATGTAAGTGTACCCCACTCCCGCTCCGGCATCACTGGCAGTGACAACCGAGGGTAGATAGTTAAGAAGAATAGGAATATCCTGGCCCAGGTTGCGTTTCTGGATTTCTTCTTTATCCACGTTCGAATGTGTTATGGGCGCATCCTCTTTTACACGGATGGCCTGGATAAGTACAGCATCCAGGTTTTCAACTTCGGTTGTATCCTTCGGAGTTTCCTGGGCAAAAAGTAAGCAGGTCCCGGCTAGAAACAATGAGAAAAATGATAACAGTTTCATTCGTAATAATATTTATACGAATAAAAGGGGTTTTTATTCAGTGTTAATTTCAGAAATAAAAAAACCTATCGAAGCACGATGTCCAATAGGGGTTGCATTGATGAACCATTTCGGTTCGTTCCCTAAACAGCATTACCTGCTCAGGTTCAACGGGTATGATCTCAGCCAAAGCCAGTATTAAATTTTAAGTTCTAAGTTTTAAATTAATCAATCCTATTTAACACTTAACACTTTTCACTTAACACTTGGAAAAGCACCCCTTAGAGATGTGACGCAAAGGTAAATAATTAATCGATGTTGGGAGGTTTGCGACGCGATTTTTTGAGCGCATGTCGTTTTTTACTATCCAGTCGTTTTTCTATTGCGCGTCTGCTGGGTTTAGATCGTTTTCTAGGTTTACGAACCCGAAGGTTTTCAACGATGAGATTTATGAGTCGTTGTATTACAAGCGCTTTATTTCGATGCTGGCTGCGGGTTTCTCCACAGTGCAAAACCAGGTTTCCTTCGGTGTTTATTCTATTTGCAAGTCGTTCATTGATACGCGTTTTCTCTACTTCTGAAAGGGCGAGGGAATTATCCACGTGAAACTGAACGGTAATTTTGCTCGATGTTTTATTGACATGTTGCCCTCCGGGCCCACTGCTACGCGCCGCCGAAAACGAAAGTTCTTTCAGAAGTTGTTCACGATTCATCAGGCGTTAGGACGATGTTCCCTGTGGAGCAGGTCGTTAACTGTCTTAACAGGATTGAAGGTCTCGAGTGGAACTTCCACGAAAGCTGTATTCCAGTTAGCCATTCCACCATTCCACAAGCCGGGAAGTTCGAGCGCCTTCACCGGTGTACCTCCATCAGATTTCATGGAAATAATACCGCTTCGGGGGTCGCTAAATAATTTAAGATCGAATTTCACGCCTTTATAGTCCCGGACTCCACAAACAATATCTACCGGGTTGAAATGTGTGGCATCGTTCACTGTGGCTTCCATATGGGGATCGTCCATATTTATTTGAGACTTTTCCACGATTTGAAGGCTCACCCTTCCATCTTCGCTCTTCACCCAGAATGGTCCTCCGCCGGGTGCACCGGTATTTTTCACAACGCCGCAGATTCGAATAGGTCTATTGAGTATACCCATAAGGCGATCCTGGTCTTCAGGAATGTCTTTAATGCTCAATTCATTCCAAAGGAAGGACCGAATCTCCTTTACAACTTCATGTTCAACTTCATCCTGCTCCAGGATGTTGAGATAAGCAAATACTTTTTTCTGAATCCAGATCAGCTTACCAGCCAGTAGTTTTTTGTAATAAATGGTGTCTTCTAAATAATCTTCAGCTACGACATTGTCTATATTCTTGACGAAGATGATGTCGGTATCAACATCGTTCAGGTTTTCCAGTAGTGCACCATGACCTGAGGGTCGTAACACCAATTTCCCTTCCGAATCGCGAAAAGGCATATTGTCCTCAGTTACAGCCAGGGTATCCGTTTCTTTTTTCTGAAAGGAATAAGAAATATGGAAATCGGTTTTCGTTTTCTTACCAACACGCTTGCGAATCGTTTCAAAAGCCTGCTTGAAATAGGGCACATGTTTTTCTGAAAACGTGAAATGCAAATAAGCATCGTCATGTACTGATGCATAATGGGCTGCTTCAAACAATTGTTCCTCGAAAGCTGTGGTATAATATTTCGAATACTTGTGAAACGGAATAAGACCCTTAGGCATATTGGAAAAGTTCAAACCCTCGGGCTCGAGCATCATCTTCACGAACCAATACATTCGCTGTCCTTTACTGTTCTTCTTGTATTCCGGATAGTTTTTACGAATCATTTTTCGCACTTCGTTTATAAAGGCGAATTCTTTCGAGTGCTTTATGAATTTTTCCAGCGCTGAAGAAGGACAACGATTTAAATACTCTTTAAGAGTTTCAGTTGCAGGATCGTATTCCTCCAGGAAATTATGAAGGAACTGGAACATTCTGGTAGCTGCACCTGAGGCAGGGACAAATTTTACGATATCCAGCGTGTTTCTACTTTCCTCGTAAAGGTCAATGAGTTTTTGATGTTTGTCTTCAGGAATAACCTCAATTCCATTGCCTACGGAGGCGGCGGTCACAATATCAGCAGGAGGGATACCCAGGGAGAAGGTTTCTAATTGTCTATAGATGGTTTGAAGTGATATTCCGTGATCCTTTAATTGTTGCAGATCTTTTTCAGTTAACATTATCTCCCTACTAATTTTTCAGTTAATTCAATAGCGCTTTTTATGCGCTCTTCTTTGCTTCCCCGCAGTAAGTGATAAGGAAGTCCTTTCGATTTCAATTCGTTCTCAAAATTACGAAATATGCCCAATCGGTCTTCAGGATTATCGCGTAAGTCGTCCGCCACCCAAGGTGTATCCACGAAGGTAAGAAAATACAAGTCGTAATGATTGGCTTCAACCGCCTTTCTTATTTCGGAAGGGCACTTACCGTTATTGTAATATTCTGAGTACACCTGTAGTTCCCTGAGATCGGTATCGCAGAAGAGTACTTTATTCGCTTTTTGAGCTTTGTTATTTTCTGAAGCTATCTGGCCCCGGGCGATAGGTATGAGATCTTCCCAGCCTATTTTCTCCCCTTTTTCATCCCACTTTTCCTGAAGGTAGTCACGCATAAACTCAGGGACCCATTCGGTATTGAAATACCTCGCCAGTTCAGTTGCCAGGGTAGTCTTTCCAGTAGATTCCGGACCGAAAAAAACTATTTTCAGGCAGTTTGCGGGTGCTTGTCTAAGTGTTTCTTCCATGCTAAATATCCCTGGATAGCCAGGACTGTAAAAATAAGGTATTGTAGGGACAACATTCCCCATCCACGGTATGCATATAAAGGCACGGTAATTATATCTGCGAATATCCAAAGCGTCCAGTTTTCCAGTTTCTTATTCGCCATATACCACATGGCGGTAAAAAACACTCCGGAAGTGAAGATGTCGATATAATTACCGGGCCCGATCTCGGTTCCGTAGGCTGTATACACCCCGTAGGTCACCGCCATAGTAAGTAAAAAGAGTCCAAAACCAATGATTTTTTCCCTCAGATTGGTTCGGGAGACGGGCACCACGAGTTTTCCGTCTTTCTTTCTCGCCCAATTCCACCAGCCATAGATACTCATGACAGAATAGTAAAAATTCATCATCATATCCCCCATGAGTTCGTCATGCAGAAACAGGTATACGGTAATTGTGGTAGCGATCAACCCGGTTGGGTATACCTGGATGTTTCGTCTTTTGGCATACACCACACTGGCAATACCAAAAACAAACGCAATGGCTTCCAGCACAATTAAGTAGCTCTCACGCTGGTAATAGGGTTCAAGGAAAAACTCAAAAATGTGGTTCATAATCGCTTCGATCTGTTTTAACGATTTTCATGTGGATAAGCCCATTGTCGATGGCGTTCAAAGCTGTTTTCATTTCCGAAGTTAGAAACCCCATAAGTTCGTCGTAGTCTCCATATACCTGGGTGCTCAACGGATTCTCCAGCACTCTAAAACCGCTCGATCGCATTGCTTTAATAAAGTTAATGATCGCAGGTTCGAAGTCGTCCTGCAAGGGTGAAAGGGTAAGTTCAACAGATATCTTCATCGATTAATAAATTAATTTGTTTCAAACGCTGTTCCCATTACAACCATATCGGCTCCTGCTTCATAAGCGGCTTTCAATTGCTCTTTGGTCCGGATTCCCCCACCAACGATTAAAGGGATTTGCAATTCTTTTTTTACTGCTGAAATGATCTCTGCCCGTACAGGAGTTAAGGCACCACTTCCTGCTTCGAGATAGATGAGTTTCTTGCCCGTAAGTTCTGCCGCCACAGCGGTATCTACAATACGTCCCGGTTCACTTTGTGAAATCGGATGGGTTTTCGTCACTACCGAAACAGCCGAATCATTTCCACCATCCACAAGGATATAGCCCGTAGGAATCACTTCAAGGTCGATGGAACGAAGCAAAGGAACCGCTTTAATTTGCTGATGTACCAGGTATTCAGGATTAGCACCCGAAAAAAGTGACAAAAACAACAAGGCATCTGCATTTTTTGATATCTGACTCACATCCCCTGGAAACAGCACCACAGGACGGGATGTATGCAGTTTAATTGCATTCACCAGTTCCTGTGTCTGCCCTTCCGGCACCGTGCTTCCTCCAACGAAGATGTGGGTGGTTTCTGAAGGCAATCTTCTTAAGAATTCTGCAGTTTTTTCCAGGTCGAACTTCTCAGGATCCAGCAATACTGCCAGTAACTTCTGGTTTTTCTCAGAGGCATCCAATATGGCTTTGTAGGTTTTTTGAATCTTCATTAGCTAGCTTCAGAAAGTAAGGCGTAGGCGCAGGTGAATCCTTCGAATTCGAGCATATTTACATCATACGCCTGTTCTTTTCCATTAAACGACACAAAGGCCGAGGTAAACAGGTCTTCCATATCGAATTCCTCTACGTAGATATGTTGCAAAAAACTCAGACCAGGAGCTGCAAAACTTTTATACAGGCTTTCTTTAGCGCCCCATACCATGGTGAGTTTACGCATGATCAGCTCATCATTTTCGAGATGGCGGTATTCTTCGATAGGTGTGAATTTATGGGCTATTCTTAAGATCTTCGGACGTTGCTTTTCAATATCGATACCTACTTCCTCGGATCCGATGATTATTGCTGAAAAGATAAATGAATGGGTAATGGAAATGAATTTATTATCGGTTAGGTGAGGTTTACCATTCTCATCGTAGTAGAGGTCATGGTCCGTATAGCCTTCAGCAGCTAATAAATGACGAATACTCATAAAACCCCTTCGGTGCAGGTCACTTTTCATCCCATCAACCCGTTGCCGACAGTTTTCAGTTAAAACAATTCCTTCTGAAAGGGCTTCAAAGGATTCTTCTATCTTCCAAATGAGGACCTTAGTCCCTTCGTTCACTGTTATAGTTTTGTAAAGCGGCATTAATATGTAAGGGATATTACGTATTTTTGCAGACCGAAATATTTCGGAAGTAAAATTGATAAATCAAAGATAGTAATATGTCAACGAATACTGTGCCTTACGTAGCCTACAAAGTAAAAGATATTTCCCTGGCCGACTGGGGACGTAAAGAGATCGAATTGGCCGAAGCTGAAATGCCCGGCCTCATGTCGCTACGTGAAGAATACAAGGATCAAAAACCATTGAAAGGAGCGCGAATCGCCGGATGCCTGCACATGACCATCCAGACCGCGGTTCTTATCGAAACCCTTATTGAACTCGGTGCCGATGTTACCTGGAGTTCCTGTAATATCTTCTCAACCCAGGACCACGCCGCTGCTGCTATCGCCGCTGCCGGTATTCCTGTGTATGCCTGGAAAGGGATGACAGAAGAGGAATTCGACTGGTGTATCGAGCAAACACTTTTCTTTGGTGAAGAGCGTGAACCACTGAACATGATCCTGGACGATGGTGGTGATCTAACCAATATGGTTTTCGACAAATACCCTGAACTTGCTTCAGGTATTAAAGGACTTTCAGAAGAAACCACAACCGGGGTACACAGACTGTACGACAGAATGAAGAATGGTACACTGGTTATGCCTGCTATCAATGTTAACGACAGTGTGACCAAGTCGAAATTCGACAACAAATACGGATGTAAAGAAAGTGCCGTAGATGCTATTCGTCGCGCTACAGACGTAATGCTCGCCGGTAAACGAGTGGTTGTGTGTGGTTACGGTGATGTTGGAAAAGGAACAGCTGCCTCTTTCCGTGGAGCAGGTTCTATTGTAACTGTTACGGAGATCGATCCGATCTGTGCGCTTCAGGCAGCCATGGACGGATTTGAGGTGAAGCGACTGGAATCGGTTGTTGAAAAAGCCGACATCTTCATTACTACCACAGGAAATAAGGACATTATCCAGGGTCGTCATTTCGAGGCGATGAAGGACAAAGCTATAGTATGTAATATCGGGCACTTCGACAACGAGATCGACGTGGCATGGTTGAACAATAACCACCCAAAAGTGGAGATCAAACCTCAGGTGGACAAGTACGATGTAAATGGTAAGGACATCATTCTTCTTGCTGAAGGACGACTGGTAAATCTTGGATGCGCCACAGGTCACCCGAGTTTTGTAATGAGTAACTCTTTCACCAACCAAACTCTTGCTCAGCTCGAGCTTTGGAACAACAGCGATAAATACGAAAACAAAGTATATATGCTTCCGAAGCACCTGGACGAAAAAGTGGCTAAGCTACACCTCGAGAAAATTGGTGTTGAGCTTACCGAACTTCGTGACGAGCAAGCTGAGTACATTGGTGTAAAGGTTGAAGGGCCCTACAAGCCGGAGTATTACAGATACTAGAATCTTGTCATGCTGAACTCATGTGCTGAGCCTTGTCGAAGCATGATTCAGCATCTACTTGATAAATGAACATAAAATATTAGACCCTCATTTGGTCCCTGAGCTTATCGAAGGGAAGATGGGGGTTTCTTGTTTCCTTATCGTTTCCTCAACACCAGGGTAGCCTTCTCTCCTTCTTTTAGATTGGTTAAAGCATCGACTACCGTAGATTCATCAAGTACGAGCTCCAGTTTTACAGTATTTCCACCAACGGTACCGGCATTCAAAGCCTGGATGAGTAAGGTCGTTTGCGGTTCTTCTACTGTGACACTAATCTCCTTAGGTGTATTGCTCACAGTATAATTATCCAATAACAAGCTGTCATTGATATATAGTGATATACGATCGCCATCTTCCTGTCCGGCATCGTAAAGGCGAAGTTTGATTTCAGTATCATTCGTAAATACATTCAACACCTCGTCCTTCTTGAGCATATTTATTTTTGTACGCTCAAGTTCATTTACGAGGTTTACCTTATCGCGCTTTTCTTTACTGATCAGAATAGTGCGATCGATTTTCTTATCCAGGCGTTTCGCTCGTCTCAGGACCTTCCTGAAATTTAGCATTTCAATGGAACCGTTAATACAGGATTCCCCATTGTCATATAAACCTTTGAAAGAGCCTTGAATACCCTGTCGATCATCCAGTCTTTTTAACCTCCCCGCAAAATGAACATAACAGAAATCATTCTGGGTGATGTATGACTTGGTATAAATAATACCACTTTCATAAAACTCTATTTCATCCTTCTCTGAATCGAAAGATCCCGAAAGATAGGACATGGTTTCATGAGAGCCTCCAAGGTCGGTAATGGAGTATCCTTGTATTAAACCGTCGTTTTCATTGAAGTTAATTTTGTACGAAATAAACGAAGTGTCATTTAACTTAATTGCTCCGATATACTCATAATCCTCTTGAGCAGAGGTAGTTATAAATGCAAGCAGCGCTAAAATTAAAAGTTTTGTATTTAAACGCATTAAAAAGCTATCTTTAAGGTATACAAGTATAACCATAAATCTGTTCATTTATGAAATTAAAAATTGTCCTGTCGGCCCTCATTTTTGTGCTTTGCTCAAGTCCGATGTTTGCATCGTTCCCTGTGGAAAGAACAGTACAATCTTCGGCTCAGGTATCAGAGCATGATACTTCAGAAGTGGTACTCGAATCTCCGGCTGCCTCGGCGTTGGGTGATGAACTTTTAGTATCCTTGTTGTTGTGGTTCTTTTTAGGATGGGCAGCAGGTCACCGATGGTACCTGGGAAGCCCTGTTGGCTGGAACATACTCTTTATAGTCACCCTAGGTGGTCTTGGAGTATGGTGGCTTGTGGATGGAATCCAGATTATCACAGGAACTTATTGATGTATTATTCCCGTGTAAAACAAAAAACCCCGACCAATTGGTCGGGGTTTTTCAATTATACATTTATCATTACGCTTCAGCGTGAGGGACCACACTTACGTAAGATTTGTTGTTCTTTTTCTTAGCGAACTGTACTACACCATCCACTTTTGCGTGAAGGGTAAAGTCTTTCCCGGCGTAGACATTTTCCGCAGGGTGATGTTGCATTCCACGTTGGCGCACGATGATGTTACCGGCAATAGCTGCCTGACCACCAAAGATCTTAACGCCCAGTCGTTTCGATTCGGACTCACGTCCGTTCTTCGAACTACCTACTCCTTTTTTATGTGCCATAATTGAAAGGGTTTATTTTGTTATTCCTGAAGGCTTACTTTTTACCTCCGTCTAATTTGTCTTGTAATTCTTTAAGTTCATCCCACTTACCATCAGCAGCGAGTTTCGCCTGCTCTGGCCAGGTATCAGGTACGTGGTTTCCACGCACACCAGAAATGATCTCTGAAATCTTGGCAGGTTTGGTCTTTGCTAGCTCCGCAAAAGTTCCAACTCCGGCAGCAGTAAGGGTCTCAGCGATCTTTGGGCCTATACCTTCAATCTTTTTGAGGTCATCCTTCTTAGAAGCAGCTTTCTTCGGGGCTGCTTTAGCAGGTGCTTTTGCCTTAGGTTCCGCCTTAGGAGCAGCAGCTTTTACAGCTGGCTTTTTAGGCTCTGCCTTTTTGGTAGCAGCTTTTGCTTTCGGAGCTTCTTTCTTTGGTTCAGCCTTTTTTGCTGGCTTTGCACCCGAAGCTAATATGTTTTCAATCACGATTTCAGAAAGTGGTTGACGGTGTCCGTTCTTTACACGGTATCCTTTTCTACGTTTCTTTTTGAAAACGATTACTTTGTCACCTTTAAAGTGACGAACGACTTTTGCTCCAACCTGAGCGCCGTTTATAGCCGGGGCGCCAACGGTTACCTTGTCACCATCGCCAATAAGAAGAACATTGTCGAAAGATACTTTCTTTCCTTCTTCAGTTGACAATCGATTGACAAAGACCTTTTGATCTTTCGCAACTTTAAATTGCTGCCCTGCTATCTCTACAATTGCATACATAGCGTATCGATTAATTAATTTGTTTTTAAATTTCTCTATAGCTTTCTATTGCTTTAGAGGGGTGCAAATATAATTCTAAATAATTAATCTACAAATTGTTTACTAAAAATAAACCCTTGGTTTTACTGGCGTTTATTAGACATGTAAACCCCTGCTAAAATTATCCCGGCAGCAATAACTTGAAGGAAACTGAAAGTTTCCCCATCGAACACCCCCCAGGCTACAGCCACTATAGGCATAGTGTAAGTGACGGAGGAGGCAAACACCGGACTTGATATTTGTACCATTCTGTTGAATACAACCTTGGCCAGGGCTGTCCCGATAACTGATAATATCAGGACATATCCAGCGGATATCTGCATCTCTATAGACGAGAGAATGGATTCGAAGAAGCCTGAAAAGTACAGAATTACCAGACCCGGAATAAAAACGAATATAAAATTGCCCGTCGTAACAGCAAGTGCACTTATATCGTTCAGGTACTTTTTAATAATATTTACGTTCAGGGCATACCCAATAGTTGCGAGTAGCACCAGGCCGCTGTACCAATAATTAAACTCGCCACTTAGTGATTCTCCGGCCTTTCCCATGTTTTCCAGGTTGAGTCCGCCGTAGATAAGCAGCAGGGTTCCGAAGAAACCAATAATTACACCCAATAACTGTCTTTTTGTTACCCCAATGGCGAATAGTAAAGCACCAACGAGTACAGTATTTAGCGGGGTAATTGAATTCAGGATTGAAGTAACGCCACTGTCGATATGATTCTGCGCCATTGCGAATAGAAACGGAGGAAAGAAGGAGCTCACAAATCCTGAGATCGCCACCCACACCCAGTGTTTCTTTTTGATTTCACGAATACTTCGGAAGCCTACAGAGAAAAGTACAATGGAGGTGAGCACAATGCGGAGGGATCCGAGCTGATAATCCGTAAGCCCTACCAAACCCTTCTTTATGAGTATGAAGGAACTTCCCCAGATAATGGAAAGTAGAATCAGATAGATCCATTTCAGCCTGATGTTACCCATAGCGCCTAAAGAAGTAACAAAAGTCGGCAATAAAGTAGAATCCCGAATCTTTTCAGAATATAGTTTTCAAATAGTCGTATCCGTTAAATCAATTTCGCCAGTAGACTGTCTCCATGATCCTCCTAATATCCTCTCTGAGGTATACAACCGCCGGATAGAGGGAGTCGAATTTCGGTTTACTTTCAAAATAGAGGGATCCGGTGATGAAATGGTTCAGGCTGTCCGTTACATAGAATTGCGATTGGGTGGCAGCATTTCCGTTGATCATGTAGAACATTCCGTAAACCTTGTTCACAGAATCCACACGCGGTTGTTCGAGTATGGTTTCTGCTTTAACAGTATGATCGTAGGTAAGTTTTTGAGCGTCATAGAGGAGGGAATCGAGATTGTTGTCCTTCACCTGCTGGTAGGTAAGATAGATGGTAGCCTTCATTTTGGGGTAAGTTAGGTTCATCCAGCATTTATCTTTTAAAACGAGTTCTGCCTGTTTGTTCTTCTCAAATCCGTAGGGACAATCGGGGTCTACCCTATTGTATTCGGAAGCAGGATATTCCAACCTGAGCATAGCAGCAGGCTTCACCACAACATCATCATTACAGGAGGCAAGTATAAGTAAAACAGAGAGGGCCAGGATTATGCGCATACTATTGATTAATGGACAATTTAATTTGTTTTATACGACGTTGTTCGAACGCTTCAATAATGAACGCATAATTGTGAAAGTTTATTACTTCGTCTTTTTTCGGGAATCCCTTGGTTATTTCAAGCAGGAAACCTGCCAGGGTTTCCGCCTCACCTTTTACGTCATCAAATATTGAACTGTCTTCCAGCTGTATCACGCGGTAAAAATCCTTCATTGGGGTTTTTCCTTCAAACACAAAATTATTGTCGTCGAGTTTAGAGAACACCAGGTCCTCATCATCAAATTCATCACTGATCTCACCTACGATCTCTTCAATTATATCTTCCAGGGAGATAAGACCACTGGTGCCCCCGTATTCGTCCACTACGATCGCCAGGTGCATTTTCATGTCCTTGAACTCGTTCAGTAAATCGTCCAGCTTTTTGTTTTCCGGCACAAAATATGCCTCCCGTATTAATTTGTTCCACTTGAATGTCTTCTTTTCGATATGGGGCATGAGATCTTTTACATAAAGAATGCCCGTGATATTGTCTATATTTTCTTTGTACACGGGTATACGAGAGTAGCCGTTTTCCACTATCTCCGGCATGATTTCCTCATAACTCGATTCCTCATTTAATGCAAAAATTTCCATCCGGGGCTTCATAACTTGCTTAGTATCTGTATTTCCGAAGGTCACAATTCCCTGCAGGATCTTTTGCTCCTCCTTGGTGGTGTCCCGGTCATCGGTAAGCTCGAGAGCCTGGGAAAGCTGGTCCACACTAATTCCGGATTTTTGTCTGCCAAAACGATTTTCAATATAAATGGTAGCCGAACGCATTGGCAAGCTCAAAGGAGAAAACAATCTGTCCAGGACATTTAGCGGATAGGCCATAAACAGAGAGAAATTCAAATTGTTCCTGCTGGCGTATACTTTGGGTAATATCTCACCGAATAAAAGAATAAGGAAGGTTGCCAGGCCAATTTTTAAAAGGAACACTGCACTTACATCGAAGAAATACAGATTAATGGTGTATTCCCAACCAGCGAACCAAACAGTGCTCAAAGATTCGAATAAAAGAACGATCGCAATGTTTATGGAATTGTTGGCGATCAATATGGTCGCCAGCAATTTCTTTGGACGCATGAGCAATCGCTTAACAATTGCCAATCTTTTGGAAGGCGATTTATCCTCATTCGTTTCAAAATCGGTTGTAGATAGGGAAAAGAAAGCCACTTCAGCTCCGGAAATAACTGCAGAACAGACCAGTAAAAGCACCAAAAATACGATGCCAACTATGTGAGTAACATTCACTAAGGCTGCGAGCAATAAACTAGGAGGCTCTATATCCAAGACATGGGTATTAATTCAACTTAAAATGGAAGATCGTCATCCTCTTTCCCAATAGGTTCTTCCACTTGGGGTTGTGATGGTGCAGACTGCTGTACCGGCTGATTTGCGGCCGTCTGCTCCGGCATTCCACCGCTTTCAGTTTTAGGGGTCAGGAATGTAAAATCTGTGCACTGTACTTCTGTGCTGTAACGGTCTCTTCCCTGGTCATCCTGCCATTTACGGGTTTTAAGACGGCCTTCAATATAGATCTTATCCCCTTTTTTTAAATATTTTTCACAGATCTCGGCCGCTTTGTTTCGCATTACTATATTGTGCCACTCCGTGTTGGAAACGCGTTCACCCGTTGTCCTATTCGTATAAGTCTCGTTTGTTGCAAGTGGGAATCTTCCGATACACCCGCCTCCTTCGAAATAATGCATTTTTATCTCATCACCCGTATGCCCGATCAGCATTACTTTATTCAATGTTCCACTCATATTATTAGATTTATTAGTATAGGTATTCTTAAGTTAAAGATAGCTAAATTTTCAGTTTTGAAACGGCGGGAACTCTGAAATAAAATTTTCTATCAAAACAGGTACAGGATATGTTTTTATTTCTGAAACCGGAACAGCTCCGTTGATATTTTCTGCATCACTTACCACCCAAAATTTAGTATGTAAATGCTGGTGTGATAGCTTGTGAATGACAGGGTTATCATTGTACAAAATCGGTTCCCTTACACCAATTTCTTCAATTAGTTTTCTAAAGGTTGCATTCGCTGTGATTCCTTCTGAAGTAATCTCGGTTTCTGATTCTATTAGGGGAAATTGATAAAGGTTTTGCCATATGCCCTTTCCGTTTCGTTTTTCCAGCAGGGTAGTTTCGTTGTTTTCCGAAAGCAATACGATATAATTGAAATGTCGCTGCTTTATCTTCTGTTTCTTCGTCTTTACAGGCAACTCTTTTACACGGTCCTTGCGTTTGGCCTCACATCGATGAGCAAAAATACAATTATCGCAATCAGGGTTTTGCGGAACACAATGGCGCGCTCCAAATTCCATGATCGCCTGGTTGAATGTACCCGGCTGCTCCGCATCGATCAATTCCTGGGCCAGTGCCTTGAATTCCTTTTGCCCTGCGGTGCTGTTTATTGGCGTATCGATTCCGAAGACACGGCTAAGTACCCTGTAGACATTACCATCAACTACCGCTGAAGACTCACCAAAACATATAGAAGCAATAGCGCTGGCGGTATAATCTCCTATCCCCTTTAGTTTGAGAAGCTCCTTGTAGGAATTGGGAAAGCTGCCATCCAATTCGTGAGCAACAACCTTTGCTGTGTGGTGTAAATTTCTCGCTCTTGAATAATACCCTAGCCCCTGCCAGAGTTTTAATACACTTTCCTCCGAAGCATTAGCCAGATCCGAGACCGTAGGGAATGTTTGAACAAAACGCTCATAATAAGGAAGCCCTTGTGCTACCCTAGTTTGCTGCAGCATGATTTCCGAAAGCCAAATGAAGTAAGGCTCGGTTTCATTTCGCCAGGGTAAATCCCTTTTATTTTGTAAGTACCAGACTATGAGGGTTTTGGAAAATTTCGATGAAATTTCAGGCATTTCACAAAAATAGCGGTTATCTATTTATTTTTTAAACGATTACCATTTGATTTATTGATTATAAAATTGTTATATTTGCCACCTTGAAAATTTGGAACCCCGAACATAGTATAATTAAAAAATCAAGAGAATGACGAAAGCAGATATCGTAGCTAAAATTTCAGAAAAGTTAGGAATGGAAAAAGGTGATGTGCAAGCTACAGTTGAGACCTTTATGGAAGAAGTAAAAAATTCACTGGAAGGTGGTGACAATGTTTACCTTAGAGGATTTGGAAGTTTTATCATCAAAAAGAGAGCTGAAAAAACTGGTAGAAACATTTCTAAGAACACTACGATCAAGATCCCCGCGCACAACATTCCGGCCTTTAAGCCTGCGAAAATTTTCGTAGAAGGTGTTAAGTCGAATGTTGAAGTAAAATAATAATAATCAGCATGTCCGCAACGGACAGGAACTAAAGACATTAATATGCCGAGCGGTAAAAAAAGAAAAAGACATAAGGTAGCGACGCACAAGCGTAAAAAGCGCAGACGCGCCAACCGCCACAAGAAAAAGTAGTTTCGCACTACTTTTTTCGTTTAGAAGTATTGAAAACGTTCTTTGAAAATGAAGTTGTTTTGAATTCGCGAGAGTTCATTCATCTTCTACGGGTTAACACCTGTGATAAATTATTGTTTAATCCATTTGTCCGCGCATTGCGGATGGATAAAAATTAATAAAACGTGAGCTACGAATTATTTATTAGATCCAGTTCACAAGAAGTTGATTTTGCCCTTTTGAAAGATGGAAAACTAATCGAATTTCACAAAGAAGAGGAGGACACGAAATTTGCTGTTGGAGATATTTTCCTTGCAAAGATTCGTAAAACTGTTCCCGGACTAAACGCCGCATTTGTTAATGTGGGGTATGAAAAAGATGCATTTTTGCATTATCATGACCTGGGACCAAAAGTACTCTCCTTACTGAAATTCGTAAAACGTGTAAGCACAGGTAAACTTAAAGAGTATTCTTTAAAAGATTTCCCATTTGACAAAGAGATTGATAAGAATGGAGGGATAAACAACGCCCTCAAGTCGAATCAATCTATTCTGGTACAGATCGTAAAAGAACCCATATCCACAAAAGGACCTCGTATTAGTTCCGAGCTATCAATAGCCGGACGATACATTGTTCTCGTTCCTTTTTCTGAAAGAGTTTCTGTTTCTCAAAAAATAGAATCGAAAGAAGAAAAAGATCGTTTGATCCGACTCATAAAGAGTATCAGGCCAAAAGGATTTGGTGTTATTATCCGAACTGTAGCGGAAGGCAAAAAAGTAGCAGAACTGGACAGAGATTTACAAAATCTTACTGATCGCTGGATGGCGATGTGTAAAAAGCTACGAGGGGCGCACCACCCAAGTAAGGTGCTTAGTGAGCTAGATCGCGGAGCCTCAATATTACGAGATATATTTAATGATTCATTCTCGGCTATACATATTGACGACGAAACGCTTTACTTACAAATAAAAGATTATGTGCAGGAAATCGCACCTAAGAAAGAAAACATTGTTAAGCTTTATGACTCCAAAGTTCCGATATTTGAAAAATTCGGGATTGAAAGACAAATAAAGACCTCCTTCGGAAAAACAGTATCCGGTAGCAGAGGCGCCTACCTTGTGATCGAACATACGGAAGCCATGCACGTCATAGACGTGAATAGTGGAAACCGTAGTAGTAAATCGAAAAACCAGGAAGAAACGGCGCTGGAAGTTAATTTAATTGCTGCCTCCGAAGTTGCGAGACAATTGCGTTTAAGGGATATGGGAGGAATAATCGTGATAGACTTCATTGATATGGGGCATGCCGCGAACCGTAAAAAACTCTATAATCATCTTCGTGATGAAATGAAAGATGACAGAGCCAAACACAAGATCCTTCCACCAAGTAAATTCGGGTTAATTCAAATTACCCGCCAACGAGTAAGGCCGGAAATGAACATCAAGACCGCCGAAGAAAACCCAAATATGGGTGACACCGGTGAGATTGAAGCGCCTATCCTCATAGTGGATAAAATTACCGAAGACCTTGAACGGCTTTTCAAAAAAGACTATAAAAAGTTAACGTTAAACACGCATCCTTTTATAGCAGCCTTTTTATCAAAAGGTTTTCCATCTGTGCGAACCAAATGGTTCATGAAGCACAAAAAATGGGTAAATATTCAACCTAGAGATGCTTACACGTACCTCGAATACCACTTTTTAGATAAAGATGGTAATCAGATTAAATAGTCCTTCTCCGCCCGTGGCGGATTCGGACTATATAAATTATTAAACCCTTCTGTGTTTTTTACATTGGAGGGTTTTTTATTTTTGAAAAATGACATTCGGAAGAAAATCCTATTCAATCGATGAAGCCAAAGCCCGAATGGAACGCTACTGCGCCTATCGCGAGCGTTGCCATAAGGAAGTAACCGAAAAACTTCGCGAGATGCGGATGATTCCGGATGCTATTGATCTCATAGTTCATCATCTCATCACCGAAAACTACCTCAATGAGACAAGATTCGCACAAGCCTTCGTTCGCGGAAAATTCCGAATAAAAAAATGGGGTAAAAATCGCCTGCTTCGGGAACTTAAAGCGAGAGACATTTCTTTGTACAATATCAAACTGGCAATGAAAGAGATCTCCGAAACCGAATATCTGGAGGTTTTTCATGAATTGTCTGAAAAACGTTGGAAGCAAATATCTTCAGAAGAAAATCTTCAGAAGAAAAAAAGAAAATTTGCAGATTATCTCTTGTATCGAGGCTGGGAGTCGCATTTGATTTGGGAGAAACTCTCTGAGTTAGTAGCGCTTCGCTCTTAGTATGTTAGACAAGCGGATTTACTAAAATACCAACATTCCAACTTACTAAAATACTAAAACTCGATGCCTAATTTTCTGTGGGTGCGCTCGATGGCTTTGGCATTTTTCCCATCTATCCACGCCTGGCCTTTCATACGACGCATGAGGTTGTCGTAGTGGCGCATCACGAACACATTATACACGGCCTTACCCAAGTTCTTAGGATTCCTGGCAATAGCTCGCAGGCTCATTGAAAAACCGGGGGTAAGATATCTCATATAGTGCCAGTAACCTTCCGGCATGTAGAGTACATTCCCATGTTCCAGGTTTCCAATAAATCCGTTGGCTTTCTTTAGTGCTGGCCACTTCCCGTAATCAGGATCGGCGAAATTAATGTCTTCCCTTGTTATCAACGAATGAGGTATCTTATACAAATAATCATTCTGGTCCTGGTCGAAAAGGATCACCTGTTTCTTCCCGTGAAAGTGAAAATGAAATATATTCGCGAGGTCAATATCGTAATGCATAAAAGTGTAACTATCCTCTCCACCAAAGAACAACATGGGAAGGCCCTTCATGAGTCGTAAACCAAAATCCGGCCAATTGTAATCTCCCTGCAGTTCGGGAACTTCTTTGAGCACATTCCATAAAAATATGCGGAATTTGGTTGGTTCGCGTTTCAAAAGATCGATATACTCCCTCATCTTCATCTTCGCATGGGGTTCGTTAAAACCATCCTTATAATCCACTGGACGGTCGTCGTAGAGAGGAACTTCTTTATCCCCGGCAATTTCAGCTATATAATCAAGATTCCACTTTGAGTAAGCGGGCCAATCCTCAATAAACCGTTCAATTATCACCGGCTTCTGGGGCTTGAAATAATGCTTTAGGAAATCTTCCTTGGTAATAGTATCTACTCTTTCTATCTGCTGTAAGTCCATGCTGCAAACTGAATATGTAAAATTACAAAACTTAACGCTAAGGTAACACAACAAAAAAAGCCCCGAAAACGGGGCTCTCAAAAAAGTTATTAGTTTTTACGGATCGGTAGTTACAACCAATTGGTCGGTGTATTCACTATATCCGTCAACTCCACAGTTGGCGCGCACATAAATCTCGTAGGTCGTTGCAGCTTGCAATCCGGTGATCTGGTAATTGCTCTGAGAGGTCTGGATCACGGTACCGGTACCAATAGTAAATCCAACAGGTCCATATTCGATTTCCCAGGCTGTTTCATTGTTTTCAGACCAGCCTATTGTAGCTGTATCCGAAGAAACGTCTATAAGAGTTAGGTCTGTTGGGGTATTACACAACACTACCGGTGCCAAGGTTGTAAAACTTAATGAGATGTAATTACTGAATCCATCGCTACCGCAATTCGAGCGCACATACGCATCGTAAGTAGTCATTGGTGTAAGTCCGTCAATTACAAATGACGTTTGAGAAGTCTGGGTTACAGTACCAGTGCCTGGGGAGAATCCCGTAAGTCCGTATTCTATCTCAAAAGCTGTCTCATTACCCGGATCCCAATTGATACGTGCCGACTCAGGGTTCACAAGATCTACCGATATAGAAAGTGGTTCTACACAATTATTAGTAGTGTCATCATCTTTTTTACAGGAAAAAATGGCCAAAGAGACCACTAATAGTAAGAGTATCTTTTTCATGTGAGATTTGTTGCGATTACTTTTGCTTAAACGCTTTCAAGTTTTAAAAATTGTCTTGTCCAACCTCAAGTCGGAAATCATCAACTGTTCAGTTTTGTCTTCTGGCGCGCTTCTTCGTTGCGGTCTATCGTATGTCCCGGGCGCGTCCATTTTGGTTTTTCATCAAGGGCTGTATATTCAGATTCATCCGCCTCCACCGTCTCCGGCTGCGCCTTCTTAACGAAGGGCGCCTGGGGTTTCAGCCCCAATAATTCAAACATTTCCATATCCTCATTTACATCAGGATTAGGTGTGGTTAAGAGTTTATCCCCGGCAAAAATGGAGTTGGCCCCGGCAAAGAAACACATGGCCTGTCCTTCCCTGCTCATTTCTGTCCTTCCGGCAGACAATCTAACCTGCGTTTGCGGCATCACGATCCTGGTAGTCGCTACCATGCGTATCATCTCCCAGATACTAATCGGCTCCATTTCCTGCATGGGAGTTCCCTCAACTGCGACGAGAGCATTAATAGGAACCGACTCGGGTTGTGGATCGAGGGTCGCCAGTGCCACGAGCATCCCTGCCCGGTCTTCAAGGTTTTCACCCATACCAATGATCCCGCCACTACAAACTGTGACGTTGGTCTTTCGCACATTGTCTATGGTATCCAATCGATCCTGAAACGCACGCGTTGAGATCACGTCCTTATAATAGTCTTCGGAAGTATCCAGGTTGTGGTTATAGGCATACAATCCCGCTTCAGCGAGGCGTTTTGCCTGGTTTTCGGTAATCATCCCCAACGTACAACATACTTCCATTTCCAGTTTGTTGATGGTTCTCACCATCTCCAGGACCTGGTCGAATTCTTCTCCATCCTTCACATTCCGCCAGGCAGCTCCCATACATACTCTGGAGCTTCCGGAGGCTTTGGCACGCAAGGCCTGGGCCTTCACCTGCTGAACGCTCATTAGGTCATTTCCTTCGATATCCGTATGGTACCTGGCCGCTTGCGGACAATAACCACAGTCTTCAGGACAACCACCGGTCTTAATGGAAAGCAGGGTTGAAACCTGCACCTGGTTAGGGTTGTGATGCTCCCTATGAACGGAAGCTGCTTCGTAAAGCAGCTCCATCATGGGTTTATTATAAATTTCGAGTATCTCTTCTTTTGTCCAGTCGTGTCTCGTTTGGGTCATTTATATCGCTATTTTTCGTCTTGTTCTTCTTTAGGCTCATCATCGCTTTCCACTTGCTTACCCTTCAGATAGTCGGGCAATTGCATCCCAGCCATATTAAACATCTCCTGCAATGGGGGTACGGCTCCGTACATACCTGAAATGAAGTTCGAGGTAGCAGTTTTTCCGTCCTTGGAATTTCCATTCTCCCACACCGTTATCTTATCGATCTTGATGTTCTTAATGGCATCTGCCTGGATCTTCACCAGATCAGGCAGCTTGTCGGCGATGAGCAAAAGTACAGCATCTTTTGAATCATTCCCAGCCGCTTTTACAATTCTGTCGAAACCTTCAGCCTGCTTGGTTAGGATCTCAAAAAGTCCCTGGGCCTCAGCCTGAGCTTTGTATAGGATCGCATCAGCTTCACCCTTAGCCTGCCTACGAATTCTTTCAGCCTCAGCTTCTGCGTCGATCTCTACTTTCTTTTTATCGATCTCGGCTGGTACGATCACGTCTGCCAGTTGAGAACTACGCTCGCGTTCAGCACGAACGATCTCGGCGTCTTTTTCAGCCGCATAGGACTCTTCCAGTGCTTTTGCCGACTGTACTTTTTCTGAAGCGATAGCTACGCGTTCTGCTTCAGCTTCTCGCTGTCTTCTCTTAGAATTCGAATTCGCTACTTCGATCTTAGCAAGGTTCTCACCTTCTGTGGCTTTTGCATTCGCCGAAGCAACCTGGGTACGCTCGTCCTGAACAGCATTTGCTTCACCAATGGCTCCATCCCTGTTCTTTTCGGCTACCGACTTACGTGCGGCGTTGATCGCGTGAGCTGCTGCTTCTTTACCCAGTGCTTCAATATAACCGGATTCGTCCACGATATCGGTAATGTTTACATTGATAAGTTTCAGACCAACTTTTTTCAATTCGGATTCAACACTGTTTGAAATATTACTCAGGAATTTGTCCCTATCGGAGTTGATCTCTTCAATATCCATGGAAGCTACAACCAGACGCAATTGTCCGAAAATGATCTCCATGGCCAGTTCTTGTATTTCCTTTAATCCCTGTCCAAGTAGTCGCTCTGCCGCATTCTGCATAACGCCCGGTTCAGTAGAAATACCAATTGTGAAACGAGAAGGTACGTTCACACGAATATTTTGTTTACTCAGTGCATTGATAAGGTTTACTTCTATCGAGATCGGTGTCAGGTCGAGAAACTCGTAATCTTGAATTACGGGCCAGATAAAGGCGGCCCCACCATGAATACATTTGGCCGAATTACCGGTTCCCACTCTACCGTAGATCACCAGGATCCGGTCTGAAGGACAACGCTTGTATCGCCTGATAAAAGTGATCAGGATAATAAAAACGAAGAGTACAGCAAACCCAATTGTAAAAAAGGGCGCTACAGATTCAATTTGAAAGGGTAATAGTAATGTCATTTAGAAAAAATTAATCGTTTACAATAAAAGATATGTTCTTGTTTTCTTCCCCGGGTTTGTTAACAATAAGGACTCCGTTGGAAGTTACTTCGGTAACGGTTATAATGTCACCTTGCTTCAGATCCTGATCACTGTCGGTAAGCGCATCCAGTTCCCGCATAGTTCCCTGTATAGTGATCTGTACCTTTCCCAATTTGGACCGATTGGCTCCAATGCTGAGATATACTTCTCCTACGGCGTTTAACGCATTCTTCATTACAAGGGAACCATCGCTTGTTAGTTTTCCCAGGTAATAGAAGATAGACGCCATAATGAACATCATGGCCAGTCCGCATAAGGTTGCTATAAGAATACTGAATGGAGCCGGAATCCCAATACTCATACAACTGATCCCGGACCAGCCGAAAATGGTGAAAAATCCCACCAGGTTTTTAAAGGATAAGAACTGAAAACCAATTCCCGTATCTCCGTCAACATCAGCGTCAACATCACCTGCATCATCCACATCACCGCCTATGAATGTCATCACCAAAACAATCAGAAAGACGAGGGAACCCACAATTGCGATCACCCAAAACGCTTTTTCAAAAGTGCCGAGAGAAGAGAACCATTCAGTCATAATATAGTTGGTTATTTGATACTGTTAATATACTAACTTTCCTTCCGGGGGACAACCCCGAAATGTTATTTCCTGATAATAATGCTTACCGCATTTCCACCGAATCCCACAGCATTCACCAGCACGGTATTTAACTCGTTCGGAAGGTGGCGTGAGTTCTCATAGAAGGGATTTTCTATGAAGGTATTTTTGCGCAACATGAGTACAGCCATTTCCATACTCATCATACCCGAGGCCCCGAAGGTGTGGCCGATCAACCACTTGTTAGTCGTTAAAAGCGGCAAATTGTTACCAAACACCAGATCGAGAGCGTTCTTTTCGGCCAGGTCTCCCTTTACCGTTCCGGGGGCATGCATGATCACAATATCTACATTTTCCAAACCCGCACTCTCCATTGCTCCACGCATGGATCGCTGGAAACAATCGGCATTATCAGAGATCGAACTATTGTGCTTAAGCTTTTCGGAAGCAACCCCATACCCAATAATTTTTGCCAGGGTTTTTTCTGAAATGTTCTTCTCCAAAACTGCAGCCACACCTGCCTCTCCCAGTACCATGCTGTTCTTTTTCTTCTGAAACCGCATGGACTCACAGGCCATTACATTTTCAGAAGTACTATACAATTTCATCGCTTTCATCTGAGCCAGCGTAAAGGGAGTGAGAGCCGCTTCACTACCACCTGCTATGAACAGATCTGCCATGCCGGATTGCAACCAGGCGATACCGTTTAGAACACCGTGCAAGGCAGTTGAACAGGTTACCGAGTGTCCAGACATATATCCATCTATCCCTAACTCCTGTCCCACCCAGGACGAAATATTACCCAGGGTTGTGGTGGGTGAGGTAAATGCCGACACGGAGCCGCTGTTCAGAAAGGTCTCATGATACGATTCGAAAAGTTGAGTGGCACCCCTCGAAGACCCAAAATTGATCCCAATTCGCATATCGCTCTTCCCTGATTGAAAAGACTGCCTGGCCGAAAGCATGGCAAGCAAGACACTTCTGTCTAACTTCGTGTATGCCTGCTGGCTTTGCCTTAACTCCAGCAGTGCCTTTTCGGAAGTATCGCTGATCTCGGAGATCCAATCTTCCGAAACACCAAGCCTGGATTTTTTAAATAGGGGGGCTCCTTTTAAATAGCTGTTCCAGATTTCTTCAATAGAATTTCCTAAAGCAGATACTGATCGAATTCCGGAAATCGAGATAGGGTGTTGCAATTTTTATTAATTTAAAGCAAAAATAAACCTTCGGGTAGATTAAAACCACTGATAAATAAATAAAATGGAAGAAGAGATCCCACGCGGAAGTTGGTTCAAAAGAAATTGGAAATGGGTAGTCCCTACGGGCGGATGCTTGCTTATTATTATTTTAATTGTAGCGTTTGCCGGATCCATAATCTGGGGAGTTACCAGCCTAATGTCAGACTCCCAGGCCTATGAAGACGCCTTAACGGAGGCTTCGAGTAATACCGAGGTTATTGAAATACTTGGTGAACCCATCGAGACCGATGGTATGGCTGGCGGGAGCATAAACTATTCCGGAGGCTTTGGTGAGGCTCAATTGAGTATTCCTATCAAAGGACCTAATGCGTCTGCTACCATCTATGTTTCAGGTGAAGGCGTTGAAGGCAACTGGAAGTACGATCGCATGGAGGTATTTATAAAAGACAGCGACCAGGTGATCGACCTTCTACAGGCAAATAATCAGCTTCGGGCAAATGATGAACTAATCGAATAGAACCAGGCTTTCTTCTATGGCTTTGTATATTTTCTGAAGTTGTCCATCATTGATCACAAAGGGCGGTAGCACATAAATGGTGTTTCCCAGGGGCCGGAGAAAGATGCCGCGTTCCATAAAAAATTCGAATAATTTGTTCCGAAGTGAACCATAGCGCGACATATCTGCATTAATGTCGACCGCGAGTATAACACCCAGCGTTCTAACACCCCTCACCTTCTTATGATCCCGAATAGAAGCTGCAAATTGTTTGTGATTGGTTTCAATTCGACGGATGGATTTCTGAATTTCTTCTGAAGTAAGTAGTTCGATACCCGCAATGGCAGCAGCACAGGCAGGCGGATTCGCACTGTAGGTATGTGCATGAAAAAAGCCCCTGGCAATATCATCATCCAAAAAAGCTTCATAAACCTGCTGTGAACAACTTGTTATTCCCATAGGAACGAGACCCGCGGTAAGCGCCTTGCTCAAACAAATTATATCGGGTTTTGTCGCTACATATTCCGAAGCGAAATTCATTCCTGTTTTACCGAAACCGGTCATAACCTCATCGGCGATGCAAAGAATACCATGTTCCCTGCACACCTTATGAATTGCATTAAGCCCTTCAGGCGAATGAAACTTCATACCGGCAGCTCCCTGAACCAGGGGTTCATAGAGAAAAGCTGCGCATTTGTTATTTGAGATTATCGCTTTTAGTTTTTCCAGAACTTCGTCGAGATTGTCTTCCTGTGGTGCGGGAATTCGTTCTACCTTCAGAAAGAAATCTTCGAAGGGGCCATTATAAACCGAAAGCCCTGAAGCGCTCATCGCGCCAAATGTATCCCCATGAAACCCCTCTTCGAAGGCTATGATAGTATCTCGTTTCTCCCCCTTGTTAAAATGAAACTGAAACGCCATCTTGATAGCTGCCTCCACCGCCGTTGATCCATTGTCATTAAAGAATATCCTGGACTGGTTTGCGGGAAGTATCTCAAGCAGTTTTTCGCCTAAGGTAACCGCTGCCTCATGGGTAAAACCAGTGAAAACGATCTGGTCCAGTTGTTTCATTTGTCTCGTCACCGCTTCTACGATGTACTCGTTACAATGTCCATACATGGCAGTATACCAGGAAGCGATACCATCGATATACTCCTTGCCCTCTTCGTCGTGTAACACTGCCCCTGCGGCCTTAACTATCCCAATGGGGGCAGTAGCCGTCTTATGCTGGGTAAGCGGGTGCCAGATATTTTTTATGTCTCTTTGAGAAAGGCTCAATTGCTTTCGGAAATTAGTTTCTTTCTGAATACTTCTGCGTATTCTTTTATCACATTCGCATCGAAATAGGGTTCTTCATCAACTCTGCCCAGGATGGGTACTCCTCCCATTTCGGAAATTATTGACTCGGTTGAAGGATGCTCATTCCCACTGAAAATGATTCCACAAATATTCAAACCGTGGTTTTTCAATGTCTCCAATGTCAGTAGTGTATGATTAATACTTCCCAGGTAATGACGAGAAACTACGATGACCTTATCTGTAGTCTCTATTAGGTCTAAAATGGTTTCTCTTGAATTGATAGGCACCAATAGTCCGCCAGCTCCTTCGATAACCAGGGTATTCTTTGTTTTCGGACGAATTATTTTTTCTGAAAGGATCTTTACTTCATCGATCTCCGCAGCTGCATGTGGACTCATCGGAGCGGAGAGGGCGAAGGCGTTGTCGTGGAACACCGACTTCGAATTGGATACCCATTTTTGAACTTTCATGGCATCCGAATTCTCCAATTCGCCTGCCTGGATAGGTTTCCAATAGTCGGCTTCAAGTGCTTCGGTAAGTATGGCCGAAACCACCGTTTTTCCAACTTCCGTCGATATTCCAGTTACGAAATAGGTGTCACTCATGATGTAAAAATAGCTATTCGTTGCATCACCTGTTCAATTTCTTTTTCAGTGTTGAAAGAATGCAGACAGATTCGCAATCGTTCTTTTCCTTTAGGTACTGTAGGCGAAAGAATTGGTCTTATATCGAAGCCCATTTCCATAAGTTTCTCAGAAAATGACTTTACTTCGTCGTTTCCTGGTATGACGATAGAATGTATGGCACTTGCACTGGGTAAGAACATTTCCCTAAGTCCATATTTATAAGCATATCTTCGTAATATTGCTATATTACTTTTAAGAATTTCTATCTCTTCTATCCCGGAGTCGGAATCAAGGTATTCATATGCCGATTTTACGGTAGCCAATGTATGGGGCGGTAATCCCGTAGTATAAATAAAACTCCTTGCAAAATTCACCAGGTAGGAATTCAATATTTCTGAACACAATACCGCCGCACCGTGGCATCCCAGGGCTTTTCCAAAGGTCACAACCCTTGCGAATACATCGTTTTCTATTCCCGTATCCACAACCAAACCCCTTTGCGAAATTCCAATGGCGTGGGCTTCGTCTACGATCAACCGACAATTCAGCCTTTTACACAGTGATGATATCCTCTTCAAATCGGGGGTGTCACCGTCCATGGAAAAGACAGATTCGGTAACAACATAAACCTCACAATCCGGAGACCTTTCCAATCGATCTATCTGGTTTTCTAATGACTCCAGGTTATTATGCGGGAATTTAAAAGCCTTGGCGTTAGACAGTGAAATCCCTTCCCGAATGGAAGCATGAACCAATTCATCGTATAAGATATAATCTCCTCTCTGAGGAACACTCCCCAATAAACCGATGTTGGCAGCATAACCACTATTAAAGATCAAGGCAGCAGGAGAGAAATGAAACTCCGCAATATACTGCTCTGTTTCGTTGTAGAGCGTACTATTTCCCGTTAAAAGACGGGAACCTGTTGCTCCTGAAGTTTCTTCGGTATAGGAACTAAAGATTTCATTGGCCCTCTTCGCGATATCAGGATTCCTGCTGAATCCCAGGTAATCGTTTGAAGAGAAATCAACTCCTTTCCCGGGCACCGACAAATGCCGAAGCGCATTATCCTCTTTTCTCTGCTGCAGTTTTTGCAATAATTTTTTCGGGAATTCCGCCATAGGTCAAAAATACAATCTCCATATTAGAAATTAATGATAATATTCGATTACTCGAAACATTCATTAAGCTAATTGGGAAATCGTAAGTACGGGCTATTGCACTTAAATTTGAGATATAACCATCTGTTTTCTTATCTTTTTAATATGGTTCATATAAAAAGAGTTGATAACCCAGATGAACTGGCACAAATACTGTTGTTGCAGCAGGAAAATTTACCGGAAAATATCTCTTGGGAAACAAAAAGAAAGGAAGGATTCGTAACAGTTAAGCACGATCTGGAACTACTTACCGAAATGAATACTGCCTGTCCGCATTTCATTGCTGTTAGCTATAATGAAGTAGTTGGCTACTGTTTGTGCATGCACCCTAAATTCGGCAATGAAATAGAAATTCTGCGACCCATGTTCGAACAGATAAGGAAGTATTATCCCAACGATGACTACATGGTTATGGGACAGGTCTGTATCTCCAGGGATTATCGGGGACAAGGAATATTCAGGAAATTATACGATCATATGCTTCTTGGTATTCAGCCGGAATTTTCAACTATAATCACCGAAGTAGATCTCAAAAATACAACATCCGTTAATGCTCACTATGCCATCGGATTCAAACTTATCTGCGAATACGAATCCGACGATCGTCGCTGGGTATTGATAAAACTGGAAGCCGATAAATAATTAGGCAATACATAACAAATCCTTAATGTTCGTTACGATCTTTAATCGTAATATTGCGATAAATTTCATTTCAATGGGATTAACCAAGACCGAAATATTCACTTCTGAACAGAACCGGATTGCCTTAATAGGTAAAGCCCTGGGGCACCCGGCAAGAATTGCCATCCTTCAATATCTATTTAGAATTGAAAACTGTTTTTGCGGAGACCTGGTTGAAGAAATCGGGTTGGCGCAAGCCACTGTTTCCCAGCATTTGAAAGAGTTAAAGAAACTTGGACTGATCAAGGGGAATGTCGATGGAACCAGTGTTTGCTATTGTATCGATCATGAAAAGTGGGAACTAATAAAGGAGGTGATGTCCGGGTTTTTGGATAGGAATGTAGCTCCCGAAAATGATTGTTGTTAAGATTAAATAACTGACCAAAAATGACCAAAAAGAAAAAATTAAGCTTCCTGGACAACTATCTAACGCTTTGGATATTTATCGCAATGGCTATTGGTGTAGGGATCGGATATTTCGCACCTTCGTTTCCGGCAATTGTAGATTCCATGAGCAGTGGCACTACCAATATTCCCATTGCTATTGGGCTTATATTAATGATGTATCCGCCCTTGGCTAAGGTAAATTATGCACTCCTCCCGAAAGTGTTTATGAATGTGAAGATACTCTCGGTCTCTTTGCTGCTTAATTGGATCATCGGACCTGTTCTAATGTTCTTCCTGGCAATAACTTTTCTCAGGGACTACCCGGAATATATGGTTGGGCTTATTCTTATAGGGCTGGCGAGATGCATCGCGATGGTATTGGTTTGGAATGACCTGGCGGAAGGTAGCAGCGAATACGGGGCGGGATTAGTCGCTCTTAACAGCATCTTCCAGGTAGTTGGCTATAGCTTCTATGCCTGGATATTTATTACTGTACTTCCTCCATATTTCGGGTTTGAAGGAGCTATTGTGGATATTTCTATTGCAACCATAGCCGAAAGTGTGGCCATTTATCTTGGAATTCCTTTTCTGATGGGAATTCTAAGCAGGTTCATCCTTGTAAAAATGTACGGAGAGGAATGGTATACCAAGGTTTTTATTCCGAAGATATCTCCTCTGACCTTAATCGCACTTTTGTTTACCATTATTGTAATGTTCTCACTGAAGGGAGAAATGATCGTAGAGATCCCCTTTGATGTAGTTATTATTGCGATTCCGTTACTGATCTATTTTGCCTTAATGTTTCTCATAGGATTTTTTATCAGCCGAGCCATGGGAGCAGATTACGATAAAAATGCAGCTATCTCATTCACCGCGGCAGGGAACAATTTCGAACTCGCCATTGCGGTTGCTATCGCCGTGTTCGGGTTGAATTCCGGCCAGGCTTTTGCCGGTGTCATCGGACCCCTAGTAGAGGTTCCAGCTCTAATTTTACTGGTGCAGGTTGCTTTTTGGTTGAGGAAGAAGTACTACAAAAAATCCCAGCCCACCAAATCATAAGTTCAATAACTCCGTATTATACGGATCGCCAGCTTCTCAAAGAATAATAACAAAGAAAAATCCCAAACTCCTTTTGGAATTTGGGATTCGCATGTTGATGTTAGGTACGGGCTAGTCTGCCAGTACTATGATCTTATTATTGTTCAATTCTACCGTCCCGCTATTGATCTCCATAGACCATTTTCCATCGGGTTCTTTAGTGAATTTATTCTCATATCCTTCAGCAATGGTAGGGTTCCCTCTGAACAACACTTTCCCGGCGTCCAGTAATGAAACAATAGGGGCGTGATTTTTCAGCATTTGAAATGGCCCTTGTACTCCGGGAACCGTTACCGATTCAACTTCTCCGGATACCAATGATGCTTCTGGTGTTACTATTTCAAGATACATAGGCAGTCAATTAAGCTTCGGCTAACATCTTCTCACCAGCCTCGATAGCTTCTTCGATTGTACCCTTAAGGTTGAAGGCAGCTTCAGGCAGGTGATCGAGCTCACCGTCCATGATCATATTAAATCCTTTGATTGTTTCTTTAATATCTACAAGAACCCCTGGGATACCTGTAAATTGCTCCGCCACGTGGAATGGTTGTGAAAGGAAACGCTGCACACGACGTGCACGTCCTACGGCAAGTTTATCCTCTTCAGAAAGTTCTTCCATACCAAGGATGGCGATGATATCCTGTAGTTCTTTATATCGTTGAAGCAACTCTTTTACTCGTTGCGCACAATCGTAGTGCTCATCACCAAGAATGTCCGGAGTAAGAATTCGAGAGGTAGAATCCAGTGGATCCACCGCAGGATAAATACCTAGCTCGGCAATTTTACGAGACAATACCGTTGTTGCGTCAAGGTGGGCGAAGGTAGTCGCCGGTGCAGGGTCTGTCAAGTCATCCGCAGGAACGTATACCGCCTGTACCGAAGTAATAGATCCTTTCTTGGTAGAAGTAATTCGCTCCTGCATGGCACCCATCTCTGTTGCCAGAGTAGGCTGATATCCTACCGCAGAAGGCATACGTCCTAGAAGTGCAGACACCTCAGAACCAGCTTGTGTAAATCGGAAAATGTTATCTACGAAGAAAAGTACGTCTTTCCCTTGTCCGTCTCCGGCTCCGTCACGGAAGTATTCAGCAACGGTAAGTCCGGAAAGTGCAACTCGTGCACGTGCTCCCGGTGGCTCGTTCATCTGCCCGAACACAAAGGTCGCTTTACTTTCCTTCATGGCTGCCTTATCTACTTTACTTAGGTCCCATCCTCCTTCTTCCATAGAGTGAAGGAAATCGTCCCCATACTTGATAATTCCGGATTCAAGCATCTCTCTAAGCAGGTCATTCCCCTCACGAGTTCTTTCTCCTACTCCTGCAAATACTGAAAGACCACCGTGTCCTTTTGCAATGTTGTTGATCAATTCCTGGATCAGTACAGTTTTACCTACCCCGGCTCCACCGAACAATCCAATCTTACCACCTTTTGCGTAAGGCTCGATAAGGTCGATTACCTTGATCCCTGTGAAAAGAACTTCGGTAGAAGTTGAAAGATCTTCAAATTTTGGAGCTTCCCTGTGAATAGGCAATCCGTTTTCACCTGTTTTAGGCAGATTTCCAATTCCATCGATCGCGTCACCAATTACATTGAACAGACGTCCGTAAATATCCTCACCAATTGGCATTTGGATAGGTACACCTGTTGATACAGCATTCACTCCACGGCTCAAACCATCCGTTGAGTCCATCGAAATAGTACGTACGGTATTTTCACCAATGTGCGACTGTACTTCAAGTACCAAGGTATTTCCTTGGTTATCAACTTCAAGTGAATCGTAAATTCTCGGAAGCTCATCCCCACTGGCAAACTCTACGTCTACAACGGGGCCGATGATCTGGGCAACTTTTCCTGTAATTTGTGACATTATCTAAGGATTTATTTTTAATTATCAAGTAGTGTTCCTAACACCCTGTTTTTTAACGGTGCAAAGATAGTTTTTTCTGTGTGAAATACGCAATCCATTCTGCTAATTTTTTAAGATTCAACTCTCAATATAAATGTCTTCTTTGCCGAAATTGCCTGATAACAAATGTTGCATGCCCCTAATTAAAGAACCCTTTCGAATATAGTTCGAAAGGGTTCTTTATTATTTCTGTTTACAATTACTTAGGGTAATACTTCAGGATACAAAGTTGTGAAATCCGCTGCCTTAAGTAATTCGCCGGCCTCCTGGAAATTTGTTCCCAGAACCTCGTCCATTGCCAATAATATCTGATTGGCAATATATGCATTTCCTCGCGCCGTTGGATGAACTCCGTCTAAAGAGAATGTGCCTCCAAACACCAAGCTGCCATTCAAATTGAACTCATCGAATGGGACGCCTGTATCGAATATTTGCTGTAAAAACCCATTAGCATCAATCAAAATGGCACCGTTATCACTTGCGGCCTGAGCGATAATCGCGTTATACGCATCTGTTGCCACAGTTACTTCTTCAACCTCGTCCACTGTTAAAATCCATTGATCGGTCAACGGAACGGTAACTCCATTGATCAATGTAGGATCGTTGTTAACCAGCGTTCCGATAAAGGAAGCACTTAGCAGAGTTGGTAAATCAGACTGTGTAGCTTGTCGATAAGAAGGCAATCCTAAAGCAGATAGATCGGTTAGATATTCATCTTCGATTACCACCGCATTCTGACCTTCAACAAAAGTTACAGTTCTGGCTGCGGCTTCTTCGGGGGTTATTAACCCAGCTGCCAAAGCCTGCTGTAATCCACCATTATATGGCGCATATCCGGCATTTACCAGGGCGGCTGTTGCAGCATCTATAGGTACCGGGTTATATGGGACCGTTGTGAAAAAGGGAATTGTGAATACATAAGGAATGTTTGCGACAACACCCTGCGAACCATTACCTGCTAAGGCAGCAAGAATAGTGTTATAAATCCCCGCAAAAGCTGTCGGATCCGTAATATCGGTAGACCCGTAGGTTGTAGGATCCGGGTTTCCGGTTTGATTAACTCCAGCTCCACCAGAAGTAGCAAATGACAATACATCATTACTTCCTATCCATAATGAATAGAATGTAGGATTTTGCGCCACCGCATCCTCCAGCATCGAAGCATTTGGACTGGAAGCCATTCGAGCATAATACGGATTAGCTAATCCTGCTGCAACTCCTCCTATATTTCCATAACCGTTAGCCAGTAAATGGTAACTCTTGGCTCCCGGGACACCCATGTTGTTATAAGGTCCGGGTTGGATATTCGAAACTTCTGTTGTTGGTGTTTGATTTATTACTGCTGGCCCTGAACCATCGAAATACAGGCGTGGGTTCTGAATCTGTACACCTCCTAACAATAGCCCACCAACATTATCATTTGTCAATGGCTGCGTAAAATCACCACCGCCAATCATGGAAAATTTCTGAGCTAATAGATTTGGAAATGAATTTTCCTGAGCAAGTATAAACAATGCCCCGTCAGTAAGTCCTGCGGTTAGGGAATTCCCAATGGCCACATAATTAGCTACGTTAGCAGAACCTGCCTGAAGTGGAATATCCGGAACTTCTTCAACAACCGGAATGTCATCATTCTCACAACTGGCGAAGAGGAAAGCCCCTGCAGCTATCGCCAGAAAATATTTGTTCTTAAATATACTTTTCATACCGCAAATTTTAAAGGTTGTTAATGATTAGGGAAGCATAGTATTGTGCTCCAATGTTTCCTGTACCGAAGGCAGTGAAGTATTCCTCGTTCAATACGTTACTTGCTCCTACCTTGATCATGGTCTTCCACTTCGGAATCTTATAATTTATCTGGGCATCCAACACCGAGAAGGATGGAACGATACCATCACCAAATCCGGCCTGCCAGAAGTATTCGTCACTCCAGCGATAATTTGCTCCAAATCCGAAATCCTCGAAGAGGTCCGTCACACGGAAACCAGCTTTTGCCTTGTGCATAGGTGTGTTGAAATTCGTCCTGAAATCAGGGTTCGCGTCCCGATCGTAATCCTGGTCTGCAAAGGTATAATTTGCATTCACGCTAACCTTCTTTGCGATACGCGTGCTAACTGAAACAGAAGCACCATATGATTTAATATCGACATCCGAATTCGTATATGTTTGATATACCTCGGTATCTCCATTTTGAAGCGCCAGTAGCGATAAAGAATTATCTCCTACTGTTCCGTAGAGTGGTACGATCACGTTCTCATTCGAAATGAAATTGGTATACTGACTGTAATATGCACTGGCATCAATAATGAAGTCAAATATCTTACCACGGTATCCTACTTCGTATACGTCTGCCTCTTCCGGCTCAACCAGGTTGATGTTAGCTCGTTCAGGTGCACCTGCCAAAACAGAACTAACTGTAAAGGAGTTGGTGTATGCATCCCTGGCTGTGATTGTAGAAGTAGTAGCTCCTGTTACGTTCTGGCCACCACCACTAAGCGGGAAAGTTCGGATATCTCTGTCGAGATTTTCTTCTGCAGAACCAACTAAAATAGCTCGCCCTACATTAAGTCCGATAAACAAATCCTGAGTAGTTGGGTTACGGAAAGCAGTCTGCCAGGATACGCGGAAGTTGTGATTTCTCTTTTCGCCTGCAGTAAACCCAACCGATAATCTTGGTGTGAACTGACCATCGAATAATTCGGATTTATCATAACGAATAGAACCCGTTAATTTCAAACGGTCGTCTACTAATTTCTTCTGAATCTGAGTATAAGCACCTACCTCTGAATAACTGATAGGACCATCGAAATCGGTGTAAATGGTACCCGAAGAATTAAGTCGGTATTGGCGATAAGATCCCCCAACTTGAACATCGGCTACACCATTCAGCATATGACTGAAATTGTAATTGGCATCTGCGTGATATAATTGAGATTCATCCCTAAACTTTGACCCTGATATAAGATCAGAATCATTAGTCACCTTATCGAAAGCGGCCTGGAATTCTGGGGTTCCCGGAATCAGTCTACCCGTATCTGCCGTTTGTCTTCCGATCACATGTGCTTGTTCAGAAGTAGCTCCGCCCAATGCAGCCTGGATATATGCTCCTGCATACTCACCGAACCAAGTATTATTATCTTTCCAAGAATTGTTAATGTTAATGCCTGTAAAACGCATATCGTAAGAGTCTCCTGCGTCTTCATCGGTAACATAACCTCTAACAAAGAAGTTGTCATTCTTTACTTCCAGTTTGTGCTGCTGAAGAAAGAAGTTTCTAATGTTATACCGGTTGGCACCCTGGTAAATTGTACTACCTACACCTACTTTCCCTACGTATATAACTTCAAAGTCATCTGCCCAAGGGCGAAAATGCAGAGCAGCATCGAATTTTACGCTTTCGGCATTGTAGTTAGTAAGGTCTCTTTCGTCATATCCTGTTCTACTTACGTCCTCATTCGGAAGAAGATTCTCAGCTCCAGCAGGAATCAATCCTTGATTTGCCAGCGCGACTCCCACGCCGCGAATGTTTGTACTAACCTCATCTCCGTAGACATTCAACCCGTCGTAGTTAATATCATCGCGAGTTCCTCCGGGGTTTAAAACATCCATGTCGTTTACAGCAAACCAGTCGGTCCCATTCAAAATAGAGAGGTTGACCTTTGCCGCGAATTTATCACTGAAGGCATGCGCAGCTCTGAAACCCATATCGTAGAAATCATTCTCTCCGGCTGCCTCCTGGGAGGTAATACCTCTCTTGTAGTAGGCGCTAATCCCCTGGTGATCGAACGGGTTCTTACTCGTCATGAAAAGAATACCGTTGAAAGCGTTTGCACCATATAATGCTGAAGACGCTCCGGGCAGCAGTTCAATGCTATTCACATCCAACTCGGTCATTCCAAGCAGGTTACCAAGAACAAAGTTCAAGGCGGGTGAACTATTGTCCATCCCGTCAACCAACTGTACGAAACGTTCGTTGGCAAATGTGGCGAAACCGCGGGTGTTAATGGACTTAAATGTTAAACTGTTTGTGTTGATATCAACTCCTTTCAGGTTCTCAAGCCCATCGTAGAAGTCTGCATTCGGCGCGTATTTTATGTCCTGAATATCGAATCTTTCTACAGTTACCGGAGACTCAAAAATTCGTTCCGGAGTTCTGGAAGCGGAAATAATTACCTCATCTAATTCAGAACCTTCCGCAAGGGTAATGTTTATTACCTGATTATTTGTTGTCACTTCAACAGTTTGAGTTACAAATCCAATGCTGGAGATTTGCACTGAGAAAGGTGGTGCTTGATCCACCCTAAGGGTAAAGTTCCCATCAAAATCGGTTGCTGTTCCTGTTCCGGTTCCTGTAACGATAACATTAGCTCCTAAAACAGGTTCGGCAGATTCATCCACTACCTTACCACTTATATCGGTTTGCGCTAAAGCCATAGTGCTCAAACACAAACAAAACAAAGCTATGATTGCCTTCATATTAATAAATTGTTAATTAGTAAATTCGGCTAAATATATAGATAAATTTAGCATGTTCTGAGTAAAGATGGGGATTTTTTGAGGTTTTGAGAATTTAATCAATGATAAATAAGAATATGTGAAACTGCTATTCATGCATAAGATATTCAAATCCATGAACTTAAGGATCACTCAACTTTCTCACATAATCTTCTAATATTATCGTTAAAAACAGCTATCACTTTATGCATTAGCGAGTTCACTGATGAAATTGTCCTTCCATCTATCTCAACCACCGGCGTGAGTTCTCCCATAGTGCCGGTTGCAAACACGGCATCCGCATTTATGAATTCGGAAAGAGAGAGATCTGCCTCCTGAATATCAATCCCCACTTCGCTACAAAGTGCTATAACAGTTCCCCTTGTTATTCCGGGTAGGCAGGCATTGGCGTGAGGGGTATAGATTGAGTTGCCTTTCACCATAAACACATTGCTACCGTTCAATTCGGCTACAAAACCCCTTTCATCCAGCATGAGTCCAGCGTCCTTACCGGCCACATTCGCCTGTATCTTTGCGAGGATATTATTGAGTAAATTGTTGTGGTGGATCTTGCTGTCCAGGAACTGAGGGCTGTTTCTCCTCTGACTGCTACTTATCACTTTGATCCCGCCTGTGTTATCATAAACCAATGGTTTCCATTCGGCCAGTACGATAAGACAACTTCCGCTTTGGTTAAGCCTGGGATCCATTCCACTCGTGATCTTTTCTCCGCGAGTTAAAGTGAGTCGAATGTGGGTATTGTCATTCATTTCATTCGCATCGAGTGTCTGCCTTATCGCATCTTTGATGAATTCTTTTGAAGGAATGTCATTAAAAGCCAATGTTTTGGCCGATTCGTGCAAACGGGTCAGGTGTTTGTCCAGGCAAACGATTCCTTCGGGATACACTCTCAATCCTTCCCAAACGGCATCTCCTCCCTGAACTACACTATCGAATACAGAGACTTTTGCTTCTGATCGGGGATACAGTTTATCTTTAATAAACACTTTGATGTCTTTATTTCGTGGATCAAACTTTTGTAACATTCTTTAGTTGTTTTGAATAATGTGTGATTGAAAACTCTCGTAAAAAGGCATTGCCTCTGCCAGTAACGGACCCAGATGCGGTGGAACCGTTACTGGTTTGCTCTGTTGTCTTGAGAATCCGGTTGTCTTATGCACATTGGCATACCAGTGTTTTGCCCATAGGCCATCTTCGGGAATTCCACCTTCCTTCCAGGACAGCATGCCTCTTTCGAATGGTACATCCAGCATATTGCACAATTTCCGAAGGTAACGTTCGGGATCTATCATGAGTTCATCACTATCTATTACCATGGGTGGTCTGCCTTTGCTCTTAAGAAATGAAAACAACTGAGCTGCTTTTTTGATGCCAATATCGGCCAGGGTGGGATTGGGAATAACCTTTGCGAACGAACCTATAAGCTTTTTCGGATGCCTGATGAGAATAAAATTCTTCCAATTCAGAAGGTAATCCGGATTCTCATTCAATAAATGATGAGCCATCCCTTTTAAAAATACATGGTTTTGATTGGCAAGCTCATCGATTTGCCTCACGATTTCCAATTCTTCGCACTCCATTGAATTCACGATATCGGAATGAGAAGGATGCTCAATGGACAACTTAGCATTGGACAGGTAATACCCATAGAAGGGTTCGTCCAGCACATGAAAATCACTGCGTTGCGCAAATGCATACATTAAGGCAGTTGAAATATTCCTGGGGCCC
Organism: Aureitalea sp. L0-47; assembly: GCF_026126405.1. Classification (GTDB taxonomy): domain Bacteria; phylum Bacteroidota; class Bacteroidia; order Flavobacteriales; family Flavobacteriaceae; genus Pukyongia. The sequence goes on along the minus strand of NZ_JAFMTQ010000001.1, from coordinate 210,168 downwards.
GAAATAAGATTGAAGACCTTCATGATTTAAAAGTATTAAAATTCATTGATTCAATAGAGAAATTGAACCATTTACCTGTTACTACAACAAACCATTAAAGATTGTCCCGTTAATTAGACGTGGTAAGAATCTAAACTGAGGATACAGATTAGAAAAAAAGAAAGGATTATTCTACTGTTACCGACTTCGCCAGGTTTCTCGGCTGATCCACGTTCTTACCTAACATCACAGCTATGTGATATGCAAGTAACTGAAGCGGTATAGTAGTAACCAGTGGGCTCAGAGTTTCGGGAGTCTTAGGAACTTCCATGATGAAGTCGGCCAGGTTTCTAACCGTGGTATCACCTTCCGTAACAACAGCGATGATCTTACCTTGCCTTGCTTTGATCTCTTCGATATTGCTCACCACTTTTTCGTAGTGATTACTGTTCACGGCGATAACAACTACAGGCATTTGTTCGTCGATAAGAGCGATAGGGCCGTGTTTCATTTCTGCAGCCGGATAACCTTCAGCGTGGATATAGGATATCTCTTTTAGTTTTAAGGCTCCTTCCAGTGCAACCGGGAAATTGTATCCCCTTCCGAGGTACAAGAAGTTGGAAGCATCCATAAATACCTCTGCTATCTCTTTAATCTTCTCATCGCTATTCAGTGCCTCAGCAACGTGATCCGGGATCATTTCAAGTTCCCGAAGATGCAACATAAAGTGTCGTTCGGATATGGTTCCTTTCTCTTTGGCGATGCGCAACGCGATCATTGTCAAAACCGTGATCTGTGTCGTGAAGGCTTTGGTGCTGGCCACTCCGATCTCCGGGCCCGCATGGGTATAAGTACCACTGTCTGTCTCCCTGGAAATCGTAGATCCAACAACATTACAGATGCCGTACACAAAGGCACCACGTTTCTTTGCAAGTTTGACGGCGGCCAGGGTATCCGCGGTTTCACCGCTCTGTGAAATAGCAATTACCACATCCTTCTCACTGATCACCGGGTTTCTGTATCTGAATTCGGAAGCGTATTCCACCTCAACCGGGATTCGGCACATGTCTTCGAATATGTATTCCGCCACCAGTCCGGCATGCCATGAAGTACCACAGGCAACAATAATGATCCTGTTGGCATTTTTGAATTTACCTATATGATCTTCAAGTCCGCCTAGCTTAACTATGCCTTTGTTAGCAAGTAATCTCCCCCTGTAAGTATCTTTTATTACGGTAGGTTGTTCATAGATCTCCTTAAGCATGAAATGCTCATATCCTCCCTTTTCGATCTGTTCCAGGTTCAATTGTAATTCCTGGATATAAGGATCCACCAACTTATCGTCCTTGATCTTTCGAACCCGCACTTCCCTTCCAAGTCGAATTATGGCCATTTCCTCGTCTTCAAGATATATGGCATTATTGGTGAATTCGATAAATGGTGAGGCATCACTAGCCACAAAAAACTCATCATCACCAATCCCGATAGCCAGAGGACTACCTAATTTGGCAACCACTATCTCATCTGGTTTGTTCTTGTCGAACAAAGCGATCGCATAAGCTCCTACGACCTGGTTCAAAGCTATTTGAACAGCCTTTCCAAGTTTTACATTCTCTTTCTTCTTGATCTCTTCGATCAGGTTGACCAGGACCTCAGTATCGGTATCGGACTCGAAAGAGTATCCACGATTTATAAGCTCCTGTTTGATGGATGCGTAGTTTTCGATAATTCCATTGTGGATGATCACCAGGTCTCCACTATTTGAATAGTGTGGATGTGAATTGATATCGTTTGGCACACCGTGAGTTGCCCATCTAGTATGACCTATACCTAAACTACCATGGGTGGTAATCTCTTTGGATATACGCTCTTCGAGGTCTGAAACTTTACCCTTGGTTTTTGAAAGTTGAATTTCGGTCCCATCGTACAAAGCGATTCCGGCACTGTCATAACCGCGATATTCGAGTCGTTTCAGTCCATTAATAATGATTGGATACGCTTCTCTTTTACCAATGTAACCTACTATACCACACATATAAAATTTCTATTCAGGGTCCGTGTAAAATAATTGGAGCTTCAGTCTTCTGTCGGAGTTAGCTGATCTGTTACCATGCAGAATCGTTCCTTCAGGAGAAACAATCGAACTTGCCGGCAACTCTTCTATTCCCGGAGCCTGGATATTTTCAATATCCTGAAATCCTGTCTCAAGCACGTTCTGGGAAACAATTAACCCTAACGGTACATTGGTCGAATCGCGGTTGATAACATTACTCACGTGGTTAGTGATCCTGATCTTGTAGAACTCACCATTATCGTCGGAACCTCTTTGAAGTCTTCCAAGGTGAACGTTCACCGCATCCACTGGATCAAGGTTGGAAGTGATATCCAGTCCGTAATCTGCCAGGACAGTACTGTTCTTTGTGTCGTATATAATGAGGCGTTCCGGTTCCTGGTCTCCCCCGGTAACCTGGTTCTTATCCACATAAAAAATGAGGTTGGCTTCATTGATGATCCATCCTTCGTTTCTAAGATCTTCCAGTTCATCTGCAACACCATCGTCATCCAGGTCGGGTCCGAAAAGCTCTATCACAGATATAATCCCATCTCCACCTCTAACATACAAACGCTCTTCTCCTTCCTGAAGGTTCTGTTCGAACAGATCCTGGCGAATATTAACGGGAAGATCATCCTCGTAGGTATTAACACTGATAGCATTAAATGACATTCCTACTTCTCCGTTAAACCGCTCTATGGTATCGGATCCGGGAGCTTCAAACACATCCGTTCCTTCTGTTTGAAAGGAAAAGTGAACCGTTAAACTCGCTTCCTCCAGGTCCATCATGAAAAGGTTTCCTTCATCGTTAGTCGATTCTACCTGGAAGTACAATCCTCGGAAATAATCCCTGAAGTTGTTATTGTTTATTAGTTCAATCGACCCGCTCTTTGTCAGGATCTTCTCCTGGAAGAATTCTTTGGGAAGTTTGGTTCTTAGGCCAGGTCTAATTGATACTGTATCGTTTATAACAATAGCGTCTTCACTTGGTTTGAAATCCTCTATCCTGTGAATGAGTTCTCCAAGGTTCGATTCAAATATGGACGTTTGATTCGAATAGTAATTCTGCGGATCTTCGAATCCGGTATTTGGATCGAATTCCCGAAGGAAATAATTCGATTCATAGATATTGATGTTGATAGGAGCGTCACCGTAGATAGAATCCAGTTCATAGGTCACTTCTTCACCTTCTGTTATTTCAGTAGAAAAATAAGGGAGATACAACACTACACTATCAACTCTTGGTGCTATCTCAAAGTTGGGGCCCGTATTATTCAGGGTAAGTTGTGATAGAAAGTTTATCGTTCTTTTTCCGTAAATGGGATCGTTGTAAACACCCATTTGGTATACCGGCAAACCGTTGGTCTGAACCGGAAGTAATTTGCGGCTGTACGAAACAACTGATAGGCTATCGGTAAATTCCGATTGGAAGGTCTCGTTCCCAATTATAGAAACTCCAATCGTATTGAAATCTTCCTCGCAAGATGCAAAGGCGATAATTAGCGCTAAGATTGCCAGGGCTTTAGGCAGGGTATACTTAATCTTCATAAAGCTGTGCTACGGTTATCCTAATACCTTAGATTGGTAAAAATCTATATATGCCGATTCGATCTCCTCAATTTTATGATACTTTAACACCGGCTTTTTGAGATCATTAAGATAGGTCGATAATTCCTCTGGTATCACTTCGGAACCAATGATAATTGCATCGGAATTGTCTATGGCGACCTTCATCATATTTACGTAGGTTGGATTATCCAATCCATTGATACATTCCTCGGAGATACCATCGAACATAATCTTATCCTTAACGTTCTCATGTAACGTTCCTTCGAAGCCTTGATTGTATACTGAAGTAACTATTTTACTGTTTTCGAACAAAGGTTCGTTTTCGTAATATTTCTGAAGGTACAGAGGAAGCAAAGAAGCCAACCATCCGTGAACGTGGATAATGTCAGGTGACCAGTTCAATTTTTTAACCGTCTCAATTACCCCTTTTGCGAAAAAGATAGCTCGCTCATCATTGTCCTCAAAGAGATTTCCGTCTTCATCGGCATAGGTAGCTTTTCTTTTAAAATACTCTTCATTGTCGATAAAATATACCTGCATTCTCTCCTTCGGAATAGAGGCAACTTTAATAATCAGGGGCATGTCAAGGTCGTTGATCGTAAGATTCATCCCGGAGAGTCGAATAACTTCGTGCAGCTGATGTCTCCGCTCATTGATGTTCCCGTAACGCGGCATGAAGATGCGAATCTGCCCGCTGTTGTTATTCACTATTCGAGGTGTTTCAAACGACATCGAAGAAATCTCGGTCTCAGGCAAGTACGGTACTACTTCGGAAGAAACATACAAGACTCTTTTATCTTTCATCATTGATTCTATAGTTTATGGCACCTTTAATTAATCCTAGTTTACGTCAGGGATTTCCTGGAAACAGGCGTCTTTTATACGCTAAAATCAAAAAAAATGCCGCTTTATTGGCGTTGCTCTTAAAAACACGCAAAATTACGAAATTTTATGCAGATTGGGGCCAATATCTTAATTTTACCGGCTCTAAAGATATTCTATGGTCATTTACACAGACAAGCAACTTCTTCAATCTTTCGTTAGAAGGGAAAAGAAAAAAGGGAAACAGTTAGGTTTTGTCCCGACCATGGGAGCACTGCACCGGGGGCATATGTCACTGGTGGAGATGGGGTTAAGCGAAAACGACTTTGTTGTTGTTAGCATCTTTGTGAATCCCACTCAATTCGATAATCAACAGGATCTTGATAAATACCCCAGAATACATAAACAGGACCAGGAGCTACTCGAATCACTGGAAGGTGAAGTGATACTCTATATCCCCGATGCCCAAAGTATTTACGGAGAATCCATTAAAGCGAGGCGGTTTACCTACGACGGACTGGAACACCAGATGGAAGGGGCGCATAGGAAGGGGCATTTCGACGGTGTAGGCACCATCCTCACCTTACTATTCGATATTGTGGAACCGGATAGAGCATATTTTGGAGAGAAAGACTTTCAGCAGTTACAAATCGTAAAGAAACTGGTGGAAAAACACCATATCTCCGTTGAAATTATCGGCTGTCCGATTGTAAGAGAAGCGAATGGCCTTGCCATGAGTTCAAGGAACAGGCGACTAAGCAAGAAGGAATTTGAGGAAGCAGCGTTCATATATAAAGTCCTGATGGAAGTGAGAACTCGTTTTTCTTCTGAATCCATCAGTAATTTGAAAAAATTCGTTGAGGAACGGTTTTTGCATCACGAATTACTGAAACTGGAGTATTTCGAGATCGCCAACGAGAAAACACTGGTTCCGGCAGTACGGAAACGAAAGCATAATCGCTACAGGGGTTTTATAGCCGTGCATAGCGGGAGTATTCGTCTGATAGACAATGTGGCATTGTACTGAGCAACGGGAATCTGAGGTGAGCTTTGGAAATCAGTTTTCACCTGTTATTGTTTCATAATCATAATTAGTATCTTTGCGCCATGCAAATACATGTAGTTAAATCCAAAATCCACAGAGTTAAGGTTACTGGTGCCGATCTTAATTACATCGGCAGTATTACAATAGACGAAGATCTAATGGACGCTGCTAATATTGTGGAAGGAGAAAAAATTCAGATCGTTAACAACAACAATGGTGAACGACTTGAAACCTACGCCATCCCCGGTAAACGCGGAAGTGGAGAAATCACACTTAATGGAGCGGCTGCAAGGAAAGTAGCCCCGGGCGACGTTCTGATCTTGATCACTTACGCCATCATGAGCGTTGAGGAAGCTAAAGCCTTCAAGCCCGCACTTGTGTTCCCAAATGAGGAGAACAACTTACTAGTATAAATTGAATAAATCCCTTTCCAGATTCCTGCAAGTTGCCATCCCGCTGGCATTGGGAGGATTCCTGCTATGGTATATTTACAACTTGTTCACACCCGAACAGCTCGAGCAAACATATACTCATTTCAAGGAAGCAGATTACTGGATCGTGGCATTTTCGGTGGGGCTTAGTGTTCTCAGTCATCTCATGAGGGCGTATCGCTGGAACCTGATGCTCGAGCCTATGGGATATCATCCCAAACTGGCCAATAATTTCATGGCCGTATCAGTTGCCTATCTGATGAACCTATTCATCCCTAAAAGCGGTGAAGTTTCCCGGGCAGTGATTCATTCCAAATACGAAGGTATTCCTTTCGATAAAGGGTTTGGCACTATCATATCGGAACGGGTCGTGGACCTGTTCTTTCTAGGGCTGTTCACACTGACCGCATTGTTGATGCAATTCGATGCTTTATACGATTATATAAACGCAACCATTCCAATAAAGAAAATGATCATTGCTTTAGTTGCATTGGCAATACTGACCACTGTTTTCCTGGTTTTTGTAAAACGATCAAAAGGCGCATTCGCTAAAAAGATTAAAGTTTTTCTGGGCGGACTTCAAGAAGGGCTTTTCAGTATTGTCAAGATGAAGAAAAAAGGACTTTTCATTTTGCTAAGCTTTGTCATTTGGGCATTATATGTAGCATCCTTTTATGTTGCCACAAAAGCACTGGATGAAACTTCCAACTTCTCCGCAGGTATTATCATAATAACCTTTGTTGTGGGTAGTTTCACCTTTGCGTTTACCAATAGCGGATTTGGAACCTATCCTGCAGCCATTATGGGTATTCTGCTGATCTTTGGAATAGCGAAATCGGCCGGACTTGCCTTTGGGGTGATCGTATGGACATCGAATATTATTTCCATAGTTTTCTTTGGGCTATTGTCCTTGTTCCTATTACCCGTCTATAATCGAAAGAAGGAAGTTAACTAGGCTGGCATTTTCAAAATTTACTATCTTTCAGGACCAAAACTTCCTATCTTATGAAGCAACTGCTGACCCTGGCGTTTACCATAATCCTGAGTTTTAACGCCTTTGCCCAATCTAAAGTTATTTATGAAGAATTTACTTCTTATAAACTGGACGACACACGACGGTTGAAAATTCAACTCCCAAGGGATTACGAAGCTAATGTTGAGAAGTCCTACCCCATTGTGATCGTCCTGGACGCAAACTACCTCTTCGAACCTGTAGCAGGAAATGTAGATTATTTCGCTTATTGGGAAGATATGCCGGAATGTATCGTAGTGGGCGTAATGCAGGGAGATGGACGATACGACGACTGTAATTACGACGACACTAACTTCATGCCTGCGGACCAGGGTGCTGATTTTTTCGAATTCGTAGGGCTTGAACTTATTCCATATATCGATGACAACTACAGAACCGCGAAATTCGTAATCGCAGTAGGGCACGATTTTACTGCCAATTTTATCAACTATTATCTCTTTAAGGATCCGCCATTGTTCAATGGGTATATCAGCCTTAGCCCGGACCTGGCTCCTATGATGGACGAACGGCTGCCTGAGCGCATCCCCTCTATCGAATCGAAGATATTTTATTACCTGGCCACAGGAACAGACGACATCCAGGACCTCATGGCGATAAGCGAGAATTTGAATAAATCACTCAAACCACTGGACTCGGATCGTTTTAAATTCTATTACGACAATTTTGAAGGAGCCACGCACTATTCCCTGGTGGCTAGGGCCATTCCCTCTGCCATGGAAAAGATCTTTTCTGTGTACCGTCCCATCAGCAAACAGGAGTACTCCGATGTAATCATGAAACTGGAAACTCCTGTCCACCATTACCTTCAGGATAAATACATGACCATCGAAGACCTTTTTGGTCTTAGCAACCCGATTCGTATCAACGATTTCATAGCAACCGCAACTGCCGCCGAAAAGAAGAAACAATGGGAATCACTTCGTGAGATCGCTTCTATGGCACAACGACAATATCCGGATACGGTGCTGGGAGACTATTACATGGCCAGGTTCTATGAGGAAACAGGGGAACCCAAAAAGGCCATGCGTACCTTTCAGGGTGCCTTCGACAAGGAGGAGGTAGACTTTATCACCGTGGATCTTATGCTGGATAAAGCGGATAGGATCAAGGAAGACTTTGGCTATTAAAAAAACCCGACAGATTCTACAAAGCTGCCGGGTCCTGGGCTATATTGATTAGTTAGCTAATTTAAATTTGCTTCTGCTCTTTCTGCTTGCGGAAATAGAGTATGTACGAAACGATTTCACGGGTACTTTTCAAATGCCCTTCAAAGAGGTCCGGGCGATATACATCCGGTCTTCCATTATCTATTTTAGTTATTGCCGGGTCGAAAAAGCCATAGGTGTAAAAAGCAGCCGTCACCACCTTATCCGTTTGCAATACATTGTCGTAGGCATATATGTATTTCAATACTTCCTCTTTGTGGTCGGGATACAGGTTGATCATTTGCCAGAAAGCCTTTTGTAATTCGTTGTTTTGCAAACTTACCTGCACATCTGCAAATGTATATCCGGCTTCACGATAACAACTAATCCTGTAGTTGTGATCGCTAATAAGCTTCTGTGCTTCATCACTGAAGATCATTTTACTACCCTCAATTCGAACACCAGGAGTCTCCAGCACGGTTATCCATTCATCCATCTTTTCCTTCTGCAATTTTAGCTGCGCCAGTTCTTCTTTTGAAAAAGTATATCCTTCGGTAGTTTCCTGAGACCTTGCAGTTCCCATCATAAGGAAACCAACAAGCAGGAAAGTATATATTCTATTTGTTACTCGCATAATCATTGCTATTTTCTGAAAGCGATAGCTTTTGGGCAATTCGCTCTAATTTCGATTCTAAGGTTTCTATTGAATTGTCTAATTGCCGTTGTTCTTTCTGAAGCTTTTCAACTCGTGACCTGAAGTCACCGTTCTGAATTCCGACAACTGTGTTAACCATCTTTGGGCCTTGATTCAGGTTTTCTTCCCAGGATCTTCCTACAGCCATTCTGAAGTCTTCAGTTGTCATTTCCGAAGGGCTTACAGCTACACCATAGCCTTGGAACTCGCTTCTCGCAACGATATAATCACCGCGTTTTACCGGCCCAATTACCTTGGCAGGAACTTGTCCGATAAAGGCAATGGTATTTCCTAAATGCTCCCTTCCCTTCTGGGGTGCGTTCCCAAGTACAATGGGCCTGTGGGAAACGATCATCAGTTGTTCGTACCCATTATAATCCTTTGTTATCTTTCCACCTTTTACGGCAATGATGTCACCAGCAGTCAGATATTCGTTTACATCAACTCGCTCCAACCACTCTGAATAATCTCCGTTTCCTGATGCGTATTCAACTCCTAATTTGTTGAATTCACTAATCAATCCTACTATGGCGGAAGCTCCACTCGAAATTCCATCGGCAAGATCAATTCCTATAAAATTACTTGCCACATTGAAGACATATACGTCATCCAAAAGTGTATTATTGGCAAAATCTTCGATGGACTGTGCTTTTACCGCTCCCGTTTGAACATCATTCACATCCTGGAAAGTTAAATAGTGATTTTCCGAAGACAGGGTTTCAGTAATATTCACTGTGGGTATATTTGGAATCAGCACAGAAGGTATACCCGGTTCCTGCAGAAACGGTAGGGATGGTAAGAAATTTGGAATGGTTCCCTGGAGCGTAAGCGCAGGTGCAAAGAGTTCAGGGATTACCAAAGGAGGAATATCCGGCACACATACATTTACGGGTGGTACACAAACCGTCACACAGCCTGCAAAAGGAACACATACACTAAAGCACGATTGCCCCGAACACGCCCCATTAATTCCGGGGAATACAGTTAACGGCAATGAAAGTGATGGACTTCCCGGAGGTATAACCTGATCTATGAAGAATGAAGGTGAAACAACACTGGGTAAATTCTTAGGAAGGCCTAACTGGGCATTTATCTCCTGAAGTAACAGGTTGTTAATATTGGCTATCGAATAATTTCGGAAAGATGGTAGTAAGGCGATCACATCGTTCACTGAAAACTGAGGTGAGTTATTTACGAGTGCCTGCTTTAAGGTATTGAAAGCCGTAACATAAGTTGGATCTGTAGCTGGGGGTGGATTCTGTGCTCCCGGGTCGTTACTCACAAGGGTTTGGTCTATTTTGAACACACCACCGTTTAGAAATCTTCCGTGATTATTCCCCAAAGTGATCTTTATACCATCTCCGTTTGTAAAATCACTGGTGTTTGAAAAAGATGCGACGAATTCGGCCGAGTCACTTTCAATTGAGATCGAACCTGCCTGAAGCGTTCGTATATCGGACAATCCGGTAACCGTAAGATCATTTTGAATAAATGTAAATCCGGAAATGTTTACCAGATTATTAAAGGTACTCAACCCAGCCACGTTTAGTTCCCCTGACATGTTTGTAGTATTACCATTCGTAACATTCAACGCGTTATTCAACGCTGTCACTCCTTCAACATCCAACAGCCCGGTAAGCTTTGTTTGGGCCGAATTATCGACTCTTAGTTCATTATTCATGGTGGATACGCCATCCACAACGAACTCCCCTGTAAATAATGATGATGCCGTATTGGCTACGGTAAGATCATTCTGAAATGTAGTGATTCCATCTACCGATAGACGTCCGTTTAAGCCTGTTGGACTTGAATTCTCAACATCCAATGAAACATTGAATGTACTAGGACCATCCACCGTGAGCATACCCGATAAAACTGTACTGGATTGATCGGCAACTGTAAGGTCATTATTCAAAGTAGTCGTCCCTACCACTTCTAATGTACTGTTCAATGCTGTTTCTCCATCCGTATTCAAGTTTCCGGATAATGCGGTAGCACTACCGTTATTAACAATAAGCTCGTCATTGAGATTTGTGATGCCGTTCACTTCAAGGTCATTTCCGAAGTCGATCTCACCATTCACATTCAATGGCCCGGTAAGCAAAGTAGGGCTCCCATTGTTTACATTCAATGCACTGTTGAGGTTGGTTGCCAGGTCTACAGTGAGTGTTCCTGAAAGGTTGGTTGGACTTGCGTTATTAACGTTCAACAGGTTGTCCAGATTGGTTGCACCATTTACCAACAACACATCATTCAAAGTGGTTTGTCCACTCGTATTCAATGTTCCCGACAAATTTGTGGGACTCATATTATTCACCGAAAGGGAGCTGTTCAGATTCGTATCGCCTTGAACAGTTAGGTCATTATCAAAGATCACTTCTCCGTCTACGGTAAGATCACCGGATAAATTCAGAGGACTTCCATTATTGATATTAACGGTATTATTAAAATTAGTAATCCCGTCAACTTCAAGTGTCCCGGTTAGAAGCGTTGGGCTTTGCTGGGTAACTTTTAAGTTATCATTCATTACCGTTGCTTCGGTGACCTCCAATGTACTTGCCAGTCTCGTGGCTTCCCCAACCTCAAGGGTACTATTTAGTTGTGTTTCCTGATCTACTCTTAAAGTCCCATTTAGAAAAGTAGGCGCCTCCTGGTTCACCAACAATGAATCTTTCAAGGTGGTGGGAAGTCCAACTTCCATGGAGCCTGTAAGGTCTACGGGGCTAAAGTTTCGAACACTAAGCAAACCATTCAGGTCTGTCACTCCATCTACCACAAGCCTGTCTTTGAACAAAGCATCCCTGTCCACAGTTACGGTTCCGGTAGCAGTAATATTTCGGTGGAAGGAATACGGCAGAAATAATAATTGCTGACTACTCAGCGCCACGAATTCTCCATTTAGATTGAGATCGACATTTAGGTCTTTGCGAGCTCCGTTCCAATCGATTTCATCAAAATTTCCTATAACGGCATCTCCCTGCCCGATGATCACTTTCACCATTCCATAGGCATCGGTTCTGGTTTCCTGTACTTCCTGAAATTCAACTCCGTTTAACTCGGATGTAACCGTGAAGCGAAGTAAAAGGTCTGTATCAGGAAGCACATTCCCTGTGATATCCTGACCAGGGACCTGCTGTGCATTTGGATCGAGTATAGTTGCCTGGTAGACAAGCCCGTCGGTTTGAGCCAGTCCGCTAATTCCAGACAATATGACTATGATTATTAGAAATCTTTTCATAACAGCTCCTTATTTATTGGATTCTATTAGCAATTCATCTGCTCTGTCTTCCAAAGCTTCCACCTGGGCCTCAATTGCCCTGAACTTTTGTTCGTAAGAGCGTTGTTTGGCTTCAAGTTTTTTCATGATATTGGCCCAGTCACCATTATGTACACCTACAACAGTGTTGACCATCTTCGGTCCAGGGTTGAGGTTTTCTTCCCACGATCTACCCACAGCAAGTACAAAATCCTCCGAGGTCATATCCTGCAAGGCAATCGCTTTACCATAACCGGAGATGTCGGCTCGTGCCACAATGAAATCACCGGAGCGCACCGGCCCCATTACTTTTACAGGAACTTGTCCCATAAATGCAACGTTGTTACCTAGTCCTTCTTTTCCTTCTTCCGGCACATTTCCAAGAATGATAGGCCTGTGTGAGACTACCATGATCTGTTCTAGTTCGTTTAGGTCCTTTGTTATCTTTCCTCCCTTTACTGCAACAATATCTCCTGCAGTTAGGTATTCGGAAGGGTCAAGTCGTTCAAGCCATTCTGCGTAATCCCCATTTCCGGAAGAGTACTCTACTCCAATTTTATTAAAGGCATCAACCAGGTTGGTTAATTCCACAGCACCTGCCGTAAGTCCATCCAGAAGATCGACTCCAACAAACGAGCTAACAACATTCAGTAAGTATACCGGGTCACAAACTGTGGAAGCATAAAAGTCACTGATGGACTGGCCTCGGATCTCTCCTGTGATCAGGTCGTTGGTGTCACGGAACGAGACGTAAACATTCTCTTTAGACAACGAGATAGGCACATCATCTGCCGGGATGAACGGAATGGTTACCGGAGGCAGCCCGCCGTTATTAGGTGAAACAGGCAGTCCGGGAATGAAATCCGGCACTACGGCATTCAAAACACCCGGAGGCAATCCTGGTTTTTGCGGGAGAATGTCTATACTTGGTAAATTTATTTCGGGTATGGTAATACCTACAAAAGGAATAGTCACACCTCCAAAGATCTGTGCCCCCTGAAGAATATTGGTTACCGGAAAAGATACACCCGGCAAGTCTATTCCATTAGTGGGCGTCATTCCGAACGAACCATTTATCTGGTTGAAAACAAAATCGTTCACAGCTACTATTGCACCGCTCCTTAAGTTATTTACGCTCGTACCAAAACCACCTATGATCTCTGCCGGGGTTATATCTCCGGGACTGGCTAGTTGGGCCTTCATCAGCGCAATTGCCTCTGAGTAAAGCGGATTTGCATTCGGACCCTGATCAAGGTAAGGATTTGGTAAAGGAGTAATTCCATTTAGGCCATAGTTACGCCCAAGTTTGATAAGTATTCCATCACCGTTTCCGGCGTTTGTGTTGGTAAACGTCGCCACATAACCTGAATTATTACTCTCCACCGCGATGGTTTCAGTAGAAATGCTACCCAATAAAGCAGTACCTGTAACCGTCATATCATTGTTGATGGTGGTTGCTCCGTTTATGGTTACCTGGTCATCGAAGGTTGCAACTCCATTTACGTTGAGATCTCCGTCGAGGTTGGATTCACTTTGGTTATTCACGTTGAGAGTGTTACGAAGGAAGGTTTCGCCTTCTACTGTTAATGTCCCCGACATATTCGTGGGGCTTTGATTTTCAACATTCACCGAATTCAAGAATGAACTTATACCCTCAACGGTTAGGGTTCCTGTTAATGCAGTAGGGCTTTGATTTGCAACTTCCAAATTATTATTCAAGGTCGTTTCACCGTCTACGTTAAGTGTTCCGGTTAATGTGGTTGGGCTTTCATTGGTAACGTCCAGCGAGTTGTTCAATGTGGCTTCCAAATTAACATCGAGTGAGCCAGTAAGTAAAGTCGAAGACCCATTAGCCACAGTTAGATCATCTTGCAGGGTTGTTTCACCTTGAACGATGAGTATATCATCTAAACTCGTTGCCCCTTCCACATTCAAGTTGCCGGAAAGAAAAGTAGCACTTTGGTTATTTACAAATAAATCGTCATTCAGATTGGTCACACCGTTTACGGTGAGATTGTTATTTAGAGTGATCGCTCCAAGCACGTCCAAAGTTCCTGAAAGGAATGTAGGTGCGCCATTGTTCACAGATAAACTGCTATTCAAATTAGTATCTCCATCTACAGTAAGACTACCGCTAAGATTGGTTGGGCTTTGGTTGTTTACATTAAGCAAATCCTCGAGGTTGGTCTGCCCAAGCACTTGTAAACTACTCCCCAGCGTCGTGGCTCCATCTACATCCAATGTTCCGGATAAATTCGAAGGGCTACTATTGTTTACATTTAATAAACTATTAAGATTGGTGTCTCCATTAACGGTTAGATCATCGTTCAATGTGGTTGAACCGTCCACATTCAGATTACCTGTTACATTCAAAGGACTCCCGTTATTAATGTTCACTGCGTTATTGAGGTCGGTAACACCAATTACAGTTAGTGACCCCGACAGAAAAGTAGCGCTCTCATTTGCCACAGTAAGTGAACTATTCAGGGTAGATTCCCCATCCACCGTAAGTGTACTGTTTAGTTGAGTAGCATCTTCTACATTCAGCGTGCTGTTAAGTCGGGTAGCTCCATCCACATCAAGTGTTCCAGTAAGTAATGTTGGGCTCTCGTTTATCACAGACAGGGAATTGTTCAGCGTTGTTGTTCCACCAACCACTAAGGTCCCTGTAAAGTTTGAAGGGCTTTCATTATTTACCGATAAAGCATCGTTCAGAATGGTTTCCCCATTAACCACCAGGTTATCATTAAGAAGCGTCTCCCCATCCACTCTCAATGTTCCTGTAGCTGTAATATTTCGGTGAAAAGCATATGGTATAAATGTTAACGGCTCTTTGTTCAGCAGTTTAAAATTACCATCCAGGCTGATGTCGACCTGCAGGTTTTTGGGCACTCCATCCCATTCTATTTCGGTAAACAAACCATTGGTAGGAGCTCCCTGTCCAATGATTAGACTAATCATTCCGAAAGAATCGGTGTTTGTGTTTTGAGTTTCGCTGTAAAGCGTTGTTCCGTCGCGTTTCAGAATTGTAAAACGAACTGTAACAGGACTATTGATAAGCACATTATTGGTGATGTCCTGTCCCGGAATTTCCTGTGCTTCAGGATCTAGTATCACCGCCTGATAGCTAAGACCGTCTGTCTGAGCCGAAGCGATAAATGTGCTTACCAGCAATACGAAAAGTAGGGTTAATTTTTTCATAAGTAATTCCTTTTATTCTTCTGAATCGATTTGTTCTTCATCTTTCTTTGAAGGAATCGAGATACGCATCCCGATACCAACCATATGTGTTTGAATTCGCAGTTCTTCCTGACTGGTACTGCCACCATTATCATCATTCAATCCAAGACTTTCACCGTACAGGTACTGAAGGTATACGCTGCTGTTCTCGGTTAGCGGATAGCTCAAACCGGCGCCTCCTCTGAAAAAGATGGCATTGTCGTCGAATTCTTCAACATCTATCAGGTTAATGACCTGGTTATTGATCGTTTGAGTTCCCTGTAAAAGGAATTCCATGGAAGTCGTTGCCTTAATGTGAAAGGCAAGATCCTGGATATTGAACAAGGTATAGTCAAATCCAAGAATGACCCCGAGATAATCCACATCCCATTCGAAAAAGTTGTTTAATGTGTTGTCGCTACCTACAGAACCGTAACTGTTGTAGTTCAATCCTAATGACACGTTAAGGCCTTCGGTAAGGATCTCTCGCCTGTAGCCAGCTTCCACATAATTCTGAGTGGTGTGCTGTAGATTATCGAGAGTTTCTCCCTGGGAATTGGTAAAATCGAAGGTAGAATCCACCTTACCGGCTTCCACATAGACTCCCTGTGCAGAGACCGAAAATCCAACAATTAGAAACGAAATGAGTAGAAGTTTTTTCATGATTTATTCTTTCAAGATGTTTGCTTTAAATTCTCTGTTGTTCGATGTTAGGAGCAACACATACTGTGCGCTTGAGAGGAAAGAGAGCTCAAGATTGATCTCTTTACTCGCCGCCATGGCACGGGTATGAACTACGCGTCCCAGCATATCGTAAATAGTTATTTCCACTTTCCCTTCAAGGCTTTCATTGAAAACAATCCTCACATCACTTGCGAACGGATTTGGGAAAATGACTGCATCAATAGGGTTTTTGTTTTCACTTCCCACACTTAAAATTCTAATGGGAGGTTGAATGAATCCCTGTCTTAGGGCATAGTTATCCGAAGCGTATAATCCGATTACACTTGATTGCCCAACACTTTGCTGAACAACATAGGTCTTGTTTCCACTTTGAACTGTGGAAGACGCCCCGGAAACACCAACCGTGGAGCGAACCAATTCCTGGCTCCAGGTGCTGGTCGTTGCTATGATCAGGATTACTATTAGTATGGATCGTTTCATAATATCTTCTGAATAGATTATTCTTTAATAAACTTCCTGCGTACAACTCCAGATTCGGTATCGATAAATAGCAGGTATAAACCGCTGGCCAATTCCGAAGTATCTATCATTACCGATTTTGTATTGCCGTCTAACTGAATCTGTTTGATCAGTCTTCCGTTGAGATCGTAAAGTCGAATCTTGTTCACTCCGGCTGAAACCAGGTTGTCTGCCGTGATATGTTCCGTTGTAGGATTGGGAAACAGTTCAATCTCCGTTATACTTTGATTTTCCGGAGAACCTAAGTTGAAATCCACCTCTAGCTGGAAGTTGCAACTTTCGCTGTTTCCATTATCGTCTGTAATTGTTACTGAAACGGTATAGGTACCCACATCCAGGAGGGTCCCTGGAGTTGGATTCTGACTGTAATTAGTCAATGGATCGGTGCAATTGTCCGATGCGGTTACAAGGCCGTCCGCAAAATAATCCGGTACAGAGTACATGGTTCCGTTTGGTATAGACTCCACTTGATTTGAAGGACAATCTACAACGGGATCAACCGTATCCACAACAGTAACAACTGCGATACAGCTATTCGAATTTCCGTTCACATCTGTCATGGTAAGTGTAATGTTATTAGCGCCTAGATCACCACAATCGAATGTACTCTGGCTAATTTCCACAGTTGATATTCCACAAGCATCCGAACTTCCACTATTGATCGCTGAAGGATCTATAAAAGCAACTCCCGAAGCATCTAGTTGAAGTGTTATATCCTGACAACTAACACTAGGTGCTACACTATCTTCCACCGTTACAATGGCATTACAGGAACTACTGTTGCCACTGGTATCCGTTACCGTGAGAATAACACTGTTCGCTCCTACCGAATTACAGTTGAAAAAGCTGTTGTTCAGGCTGTAGGTTGCAATTCCGCATGCGTCACTGCTACCATTATCAAGGTCAATCGGGTTTATGGTCACTGTCCCTGACGCATCCAGCTGAACAGTAATATTCTGACATACAACTGTGGGAGGTGTTACATCTTCAACGGTTACAGTCGCCACACAGGAGTCTGTATTCCCACTTGCATCCGTCACTGTTAGCACAACGGTGTTCGCACCAATGTTCGAGCAATCAAAAGCGGTAACGTCTATTGCTCTTGAGGTAATTCCACAGAAATCAGTACTACCACCGTCAACATCCATTGCTGAAATAATTGCCTGTCCGGAAACATCCAGAGGTATAGTTATGTTCTGACATACCGCCTGTGGAGCAATAGTATCTTCAACTGTGACATTCGCCGTACAACTACTTGAATTTCCATTGTTATCGGTAACTGTGAGTGTAACCGAATTCACACCAATATCCGCACAAGTGAAGTTGGATACATCGAGAGTTCGAGATGCTATTCCACAGTTGTCCGAACTTCCGTTGTCGATATCATTTACTGTAATGCTCGCGTTCCCACCCGAATCAAGTTGAACCGTAATATCTTGACAAACAGCTACAGGAGGTAAAAAATCTTCAACCGTAACAACGGCTGTACACGAACTGCTGAGTCCGCTTGAATTGGTAACAGTAAGCACAACATTGTTGGTTCCAATGTCTGCGCATGTGAATGAAGATCGGTCTATACTAAAGCTCGCGGCTCCACATGAAACAGAACTTCCTCCGTCAACCTCGCCAGGAATAATACTGGCATTACCTGATGCATCCAGTTGAAGCGTAATATCCTGACAAGCTGCGACAGGGGCTTCTACATCTTCCACAGTGACCATAGCCATTGCGGTAGAAGTATTTCCTGCAGTATCGGTAACGGTGAGAGTTACGGGTACAGGTGAGGTAACATCCGCGCAAGTGAACATGTCCGGGCTAGCCTCGAGTGAAGCTATGGAGCAATTATCGGTAGAACCATTGTCGATCATATTACCCGAGATGAACGCATTCCCGGTTACATCCAGTTGTACCGTTATATCCATTGCTGCCGCAACAGGTGCTATGGCATCCGACACCGTGACAATTGCAATACAGTCACTGAAATTACCATTGTTATCAGTTACGGTAAGTGTGACCGGATTATCTCCAAGGTCCGAACAGTCGAAGTCGGTGATATCAACTGCCAGTGTATCAATTCCACAAGCGGCTCCACTACCTCCATCCACACTATTGGCTGTAATGCTAGCCATACCGTTGGCATCCAATTGTACTGTGATGTTCTGACAAACAGCCTCCGGTGGAATATTGTCTACTACTGTAACCGTAGCGGAACAGGAATTACTATTTCCGTTGGTGTCAGTTACTGTCAATACAACGGTATTAGGTCCAATGTCAGCACAGCTAAATGTGCTAATATCAAGAGACCTACTGGCTAAACCGCATGCATCCTGGCTACCATTGTCGATATCATCAACCGTGATGGTTGCATTCCCCGAAACATCCAGCTGTACAGTGATATCCTGGCACATCATGGTAGGGACAACATTATCTTCTACTGTTACCGTTGCAGATGAACAAATGGATTGATTACCGTAAATATCAGTTACCGTAATAACAATGCTATTCGTTCCGATATCGTCACAGAAAAAAGCACTTGGCTCTGCGGTGAAAGTAGCGACGCTGCAATTATCCGTGGATGCCCCTGCTATCAATTGTATATAAGTTGGCGATGTTGGATTCATCGGATCACTAGGTTGATCCAGGAATACTTCTCCGGCATCATTCAACTGAACAGTTATATTCTGGCAAACAGCTGTGGGTGCAATATTGTCTTCAACGGTAACATTGGCTGTACACGTATCGCTATCGCCATTACCATCAGTCACTGTGAGGGTAACTGAAATAGGATTCGCTACTCCGGATGGTGTAAAAGCGTATGAACCTACTGGCATTGGAATAAGAGCCATAGCATTCGAGGTTTCACCATCGAGTACGTTCGGGCCGCTGAAGAACCAATCATTCTGTTGAAAGCCATTCCCGTTAGGTCCCGTATTGTTTTTGCGATACGCCCAACCATCTTCATAATCCCAGGGAGTCATGCTTCCGCTCTGGTTAATCTCTCCAAAAACATCAATTACCGATCCGTTGAAGTATAGTTCTACCGAATCATTACCGTCCACGTCGATTACTGCAGAAGTTTCATTTGGAGAAAACCCAAAGAAACTATTGAAGTCGGTACTTTCAGAAGCAACATATATAAAAGATCCAGCTACGGCGGTACCTGGAGAAAATGTAAATTCCTGTCCATCTGTTCCTCCGCCATCATTTGCGATCCCCAACCCAAATTGAGTGAGATCCGCAATATCTTCAGTAACATATAATTCGACGGACTTAGGTGTTCCCGCTGGTAACGGGCCGTCTATGACCCCAGTGACTATCATACTTGCCAGGGGTGGATTAAACACATCTAAACAGTCGAACGAAGTACGGGAAGCTGAAAACGAAAGGTTATCGCAATTGTCAGTGGATCCTCCATCCAGCATATCGGCTGTTATGGTTGCAACCCCCATAGCATCCAGCTGAATCGTAATGTCCTGGCATACAGCTACAGGAGGGATACTATTACTATCTTGAACTGTAACTACTGCAGTACAAGAGGCAGTATTCCCACTGCTATCGGTTACGGTTAGCGTAACATTATTAGGACCTATATCCGCGCAGCTGAAAGTGTTCGGACTTGCACTAAGTGTTGTGATGGCACAATTGTCGGTTGAACCATTATCAACATCAAATGCCGTGATAGATGCGTTCCCCATCGCATCTACCTGAATCGTTATATCCTGACAAAGTGCAACTGGCGGTATTGTATCAACCACTGTGACCATTGCAGTACAGGTGTCGGTTTGTCCTGCGGAATCGGTTACGGTAAGGGTTACTGTGTTAGCTCCAAGATTTGTGCAATCGAAGGTATTTGGAGTTACGGAAAGCGTAACGGCACCCATATCATCTGTGGAACCTCCGTCAACGTCAGCACCTGTGATCATTGCCATCCCCGAGGCATCCAAAGTAAGCATGGGAACGTCCATACACACCGCCACTGGTGGATCGTCTTGAGCGAATAAGGACAGCGAAAGGAAACAAAAAATTACTGCAAGGCTGGTCTTCATGCTGCATTTAATTTGGTTAGGATAAATATATCCCTGCAACATACACCAGTAAATACGTAGGCTTTGTCTAAAAGTACGTAGGGGTGCGTAGGCTACTTTCCTACAGTGAAAGAATCAGTTCTTTATTGTCCAGAGTCCATTGGTTTAAGGCATCCATTTCGGAAGGAAGGTCCAATTTCTGAATGATATTCGCCCTGTGTTTCTGAACCGTCCTGTGAGAAATACTCAACATTTCACCAATTTCCCTTGACGTTTTTTCCTGGGCTATCAGCCGAACAATTGTTCTTTCGGATGGAGACAAGAACTTGATCTTCTCCAATTGAGGAGATATTTCAGAATTAAAAATATCATCAAAGATCTTGCTGAAATAGGTTTCATCACGGGCTACGGCTTTAATACACTTATCAATTTCGCTAAAAGGTTCGTCTTTAAGCAAATACCCTGAAATATTGAGCTTTTTCGCCTTGTGTACAAAGGCCTTCTCTTTATGTGATGTAAGAATAATGAACCTGGTTGAAAGACCTTTTTCCAGGGTTTTATTGATCACCTCAAAACCTGAAAGGATTGGCATTTCAATATCCAGAAGTGCGATGTGTGGAGCTTTCTCGAGGATAGTCTCCAGGGCTGCTGCGCCGTTGGTAGCGGTTCCAACAACGTTGTAGCCATATTGGACCAATTCGTCTGTTAGCCCCTTTAATAGCATAGGATGGTCATCGGCCACCATTATTTTTATCCCGCTCATTTAACTTTTATCTCTGTGGTTATTCTGGTCCCTTCTTCAGGATTACTTACTATTTTCATCGTCCCCCCTAAGATACGAATGCGCTCCGACAATGTCTTCAATCCGAGACTTTTTCGTCGCTCTGCTTCTGTCACAGAAAACCCTTTCCCATTATCTACTACTTCCGCGAGGATTCTCTTATTCTCTCGCTGAATGTTAACCTCAACGGATGTTGCTTCGGAATGCTTTAAAATATTGGAGAAACACTCCTGGAAGAAACGGTAAAAGTTCAGAGCCTGGTCTTTATTCAAGAGGTCATCGATAGTATCGATCTCCGAAGAAAAGAACAGATTTGTCTCCTCGTCCAATTCATATACCAACTGACGAATGCTTTCCGTTAATCCCAACTGCGCCAGCACCGCCGGATATAATCCCCTGGAAATCACTCTCACCTCTTCCAGTGTTCTGTGAGTAAGATCAGATATCTCATCCTGCTCTTGCGACTGGGCTTTCTTTTTAATCAAAGTTAGCTGTTGCCCAACACTATCGTGCAATTCTTTGGCGATCCTGGTTCGTTCCTGTTCCTGAGATTGAAGGAGATCTGCCGAAAACTTTTGCTGAAGCCGGCTTCGGAGCTTCGCTTGCTTCAAGAGGTACAAGAACAACAGAAGTGCAGCAACCAGGACCAATAGATAGAACCACCATGTCTTGTAGAAGAAATCTTTCGATAGAATTTCAAGTTTGATCGATTCTCCGATCTTCGACCCTGAAAAATCAAGGGCCTCAATCTCCAATTTATAATTGCCTACGGCAAAATTTGGAAACAGCAGACGCTTTTGTTCACCTATGGAGGTCCATTCAGCATCATTCAATCGATATCTATAGCTATGTGGATAACCGTACAAATTATCGGTTATTGAATAATCGATTTCCAGCTCCTTAAATTCCGCGGGTAACGTGATCCTCGATTGAGAATCCAGGACACTTCTGTCCATTTCGTCACTAACACTTCCCTCCGCTTCAGAGTACTTGCGAACCTTCAACAGCACCAACTCACCGGAGGATCGTTCCGGCTGCATTTCATCAGGATCGAAAAAATTCAAACCTTCAATGGTTCCCACCCATAGACCAGCTTCTGTAGACAATGCGCTGTATCTGTTTGTTTCGTTATGACTCAGGCCGTCGTTTTCAGAAAATCGAACTCTGCTGGCTGAAACCGGATCGAAAGCCACAATACCGTTAAATGTATTAATCCACCAGCTATCATTATCAAATAGTACAGAGGCAATTCCTGCTTGCAACCGGTCCTCATACACTAGCTCCACCCTATTAGTTTCAATATCGTACCTGAATATCTTACCCGCCCTTGTTCCGAAGAGATAGCCGTGTTCTGGATGATATTCTGCACACAGCAGGAAAGAATCGATCAATCCATCATTTTCACTGAACATCTTTACAGCGCCATTTCGAATATTATAATGAAAGAGGCCTTTATCCGTAGCTCCAAGTACGATCCCCTGATCCCTTGCCAGGACAATGTCGTTAAATCGCAAGGTGTCGGTAACGGCCAGGGGATAATGCTCATTTCGGCCGGTGTCAAAAGCCATTAATTTATACCCATTCGTACCGTAGACCAAAGTACTGTCGTTGAGCTGTTCCAGGCAGTTTACGGGATAATGCCTGTAGGATTTGGTTATCCCACTCTTCGTATCAACACAAATGATATTACTATGACTATTGCTCCACAGCAGATCTCCATCAGGAATAATATTTCTGGAAGACATCGGGACAAACACGCCACTGGAATCCAGCAATGGAAAGGCCATTTCCTTGTGAGTATTATGATTTAATTTAAACCATCCAGCACCATCTGTGGTAACCAAAACCTCATTGTTTCCAACTTCATGAATTGAGCGAATGGCATATCCATCCAGGTAGTTCGTGACTTTTTCCTCGGGGAACCTGAAGTGATGTAAGGAATTGTCATTAGTGCCGATCCAGATATCCTTATTATTGTCTTTTGAAACCATTTCAAAGCCAATGGATTCATCGGCTATCTGTTTCGAGAACAGTGTTACTAATTCGTCGTCCGCTACTTTTTGAAAGCTTAGCTCACCCGCCAAATCAAATGACGCAATCCAATAAACACCTTTGGGGTCTGTGAATACATTTCTGTCTTCAGCTTCTATCCTGAACCCTTCACCTTGGATGGGATGTATTTCCATCAATTCCGGATCGATTCTATGCAATTGGGAGTAACGCTCAATTATAGTGTATAATTGATTTTTGTTTCTGAACGTTTCATCTATGCGAAACTTTTCCACCGACACACCTCGATCTCGTGAAAATGAATCTTCCAATATCGTTTTGAGGATGTTCCCGTTCCAATCGAGCAAAGTAACCGGGAAGTTATCATCCCCAATTATGCAATAATCCTCAAACGGAATGAACTTGGTTGCACCGTCGATTAAGAATATATGTTCTTGCTGACTGAACGAAAAGACGGGATACAGGGTCGTGTCTTCAGAAATGATATTCAAAGTTATACTTTCCCCTTGCTGCGTTAAGATATGATCCATTCCCTTGTAACTCACGATATTGGAAACCCCCACTTGTCCTTTTTCATGATCACCAACAGGAATTTCCTTAAACGTAAGCGAAATAGGATCGAACAGGAAGAACAATGGTCGTGAGGATGAAGCCCGGATATAGAATTTCCCATCATCCCTTTTGTGAAGGTATTCAACACGGGTAATTCGATCTTCATGTTTTGGAAGTGGAACACTGTGAAAGGTGGTCCCATCGAATCGCTGAAGCGACAAAGTCTGATCTCCATGAATGATATCCCGAATATCATTATCGATCCCGCCTAACCACAAGAAACCGTCATCGTCGAATTCCATAGCCCTTATGGCGTCCAGTGTGAGGCCCTCTTTCGAAGTGAACACCCTGTGATCTAACTTTGATGATTGTGCAATTCCAAGGCTAGAAATAAGCAGGAGGAGCGTAACAAACAAATACTTCATTTTGAGCCTTGGGAAATTTCTTCGTCTTTCGGAAAGATAGGAATTTTAACCCTATTTTAGCGTGTACAATCATGGCCAAAACCAAAACAACTTTTTTTTGTCAGAACTGTGGTGCACAATTTGCCAAATGGCAGGGGCAGTGCACGTCTTGTAAGGAATGGAACACCATTGCGGAGGAGATAATTCAGAAAACCGAAAAAACATCCTGGAAGCAAGACGGTTTGAGTAAAACCAGTCGGGTATCTAAACCTTTGAGGATTGGAGAAATCTCGGCAAGTGAGGAGACACGTATCGATACCAAAAACACCGAATTAAATCGTGTCCTGGGTGGTGGTCTGGTGCCAGGTTCGCTAATCCTTTTGGGTGGTGAGCCGGGGATAGGGAAAAGTACATTGATGCTGCAAATAGCCCTCATGCTCCCTTATAAAACCCTGTATGTTTCAGGAGAGGAAAGTGCCCAGCAGATCAAGATGCGGGCCGAACGTATCCACCCCGATACAGATAGTTGTTATATTCTAACCGAAACCAAGACGCAAAACATCTTCAGGCAGATCGCAGAGATCGAACCGGATATCGTGGTGATCGATTCAATTCAGACCCTACATACTGATTATATCGAAAGCAGCGCAGGAAGTATTTCCCAGATACGAGAATGCACTACCGAACTTATAAAATTCGCCAAAGAAACAGCTACCCCGGTAATTTTAATCGGACATATCACAAAGGACGGGAATATTGCCGGGCCTAAGATCCTGGAACATATGGTGGATACCGTATTGCAGTTCGAGGGCGACCGAAATCATGTATACAGAATTCTCAGAGCGCATAAAAATCGCTTCGGAAGCACGAACGAGCTTGGCATATACGAAATGCAGGATAGCGGATTGAGAGAGGTGTCCAACCCCTCTGAGATCCTGATCTCAAAAAATGAGGAACTGCTTAGTGGTACGGCTGTGGCAGCTACCCTGGAGGGAATGAGGCCTTTAATGGTGGAGGTTCAGGCGTTGGTGAGTTCAGCTGTCTATGGAGTACCTCAGCGATCAGCTACAGGATTTAATGCCAAACGCCTCAATATGTTGCTGGCTGTCCTGGAAAAAAGAGCAGGTTTCAAACTGGGTGCAAAAGATGTTTTTCTGAATATCACCGGTGGGATCTCGGTAGATGATCCAGCCATCGACCTGGCTGTGGTGGCGTCAGTATTAAGCTCTAATATTGATATCGCGATTGACAAGTCCGTATGTTTTGCTGCTGAAATAGGACTGGCCGGCGAAGTTCGTCCGGTTACCAGGGTGGATCAACGGATCCTGGAAGCAGAAAAGCTTGGCTTTGAAAGTATAGTAATTTCAAAATACTGTAAACTTCCGAAGCAAAACTTCACTATTAATATCATTCGCGTGGCAAAGGTGAAGGATGTAGTTCACCACCTTTTCGGTTGATGATTATTCCTTAACCACAAATTTCGTGATACTTTCATTTTCAGAATAAATTCTGAAGAGATAAGTACCCGCGGCAAATTCCGAAACCTCGATCTGCTTTTCCGTTCCCATATTCACAAGATTCAGGGTTTGCACCAATCTTCCTTGCAAGGTATAGATCTCCAACTTGTCCAGATCTATGTTCCCTGGATTCCCAAGGATAACGTACTCCTTGGCTGGATTCAGATAGATCACTACCGACCTAAGTCCAGAATTGTCAACGGTTCCTAAAGTAGTATCCACAATAAGCTGGAATGAACAATTACCTGTGTTTCCTTCCGCATCCGTAGCAGTTGCAGAAATTGTATAAGTTCCTCCAGAGAGCAGCGTTCCGGGTGCAGGATTCTGACTCGTACTACTCACCGGACTCGTACAATTATCGTTGGCTGTAATAAGACCGTTAGCAAAATAATCAGGAACCGTATATTGATTTCCCGGGCCAACGTTTACAGTTTGGTCCGCCGGACAAGTTAGTACCGGCGCTTCATTGTCTTCAACAGTCACATCAAAGGAACATCCAACCGCATTACCACAATCGTCCGTTATCACAAAGACATTCGTAGTTGTCCCAACGGGGAAAAGACTTCCTGATGAGAACCCTGCTGTTTGTGTTATTGTTATTCCTCCACAACTATCTGAAGCCGTTGGAAGGGAATAGTTGACTACTGCTTCACACAGTCCGGGGTCGTTGTCAACCGTAATATCGGCAGTACAACTAACTGTAGGCATGGTTGTATCTACAACCGTGATGGTCTGTGTACAATCTATGGAATTCCCGGAGGCATCGGTAGCTGTCCAGGTCCTGGTGATCACTTCGGTGTTACCACAACCAGCAGCACTACTATCACTGAATGTCACTCCCGGATTTGGATCGCAATTATCCGAGGCCGTCGCAGTGCCCGTCGCAGTAGGTGAAGTGTCATTTCCACATTCCACGTTTACATCAGAAGGACAACTAATAGCCGGTGCTATCGAATCGGTTCCATCTGGGACAACCTCCGGATTACTTCCCCAGTTTTCATTACAGGATGAATCTCCTGTGTCTTCAATATAAACGGTATATGAATTAGCAGCCAGGTTAGTAAAAGCACCATTGTTCACCTGCACTATTGGTGGGCCTGCCGGGTTTGTAGGAGTTATAGTGTACTGAATCCCGGTACAAGTTGAACAGGTAGCAGTTACCGACAAGCTTCCGTCATTGCCTCCTGGGCATGAAGGAGCAGTAGTGGTAACCGTACTGGTTAAAATATCGCAAACCACTACGTTATAAAGCGGGGTTTCCCATAGTCCTCGTCCGTAGGTTCCGGCTCTTAACTTACTGTTGGTGTGATTTATCTCGAGGTCGTAAATAGGCACATTCGGAAGACCTGTATTATACAGGGTCCAGGGGGTTGAATCCGAAGTATAGTAAACTCCTACGGCCATTCCAATATAAATGGCATCGGCAGGTGCCCCCCCTGTATTCTCATAAGCAATACTCAATGCAGGAACATTGGGTAAAGTACCTGAAATATTTGTCCAGGAGGCTCCCGCATTGGTAGATTCATAAACTTTCTGACCGGCAGTATAGCCACTTAAGGTGATCCACACTCGGGATGCATTTGCCGGGTCAATGGCGATGTCGGTGATCGTAAGTCCGCTTGGCCATGGTCCGGTCACTGTGCTCCAGGATCCTCCTGTGTTGGAGGAGGTTCGTAATACATTGTTCCTGGCAGCGTATAGCCTTGATCCATCATTGATTCCAACCGCCAGAGCCCCTCGCCCATCGGCTCCAAGATTGGTCCAGGTTGATCCCTGGTTGGTACTTCTGTACACATCGCTGTAACCACCATAGATGATATTCGGGTTGGAACTATCCATTGCATATGGGGTTACCCAGGCTCCTGTTGATCCACCTGGTTGGATTGAAGTGGAAGAAGAACCTCCATTAGTAGATCGTCTCAGGCCTCCATTCTGAAAACTATAGTAAATTGTATTATTGTTAGTATAATCTATCATATTGTCCATCCCATCACCACCAAGGATATGTTCAATATTGGTAGAACCAGTATATTTATTAGTACCGTTATCTTGTGTACCTCCAATGATGAGGTTCTGGTTCGCCTCAACTCCTGATATCTTGTAGAATTGCATGATCTCAAGACCATCCCAGATATTGGTCCATGTAACACCGTGATCAGTACTATACGATATCCCACCATCACTTCCACAGTACAGCCTGTTGTTCAATGGATTGTAGACCAGTTCGTGAATATCGGCATGTACATATTGAGATGCTCCCGGAAAGTACCAGTAGGCACTTAAGGTATGTGAGCTCCCACCATTGGTAGATCTCCATACGTTTACACCACCGGTAATTGTATTGTCGGCATTAGTTGGATTAACCGCAATAGCCAGATCATACCAGGATTGATCACCCGTTCCACCTCCACCTACATCGCTTCCAAGAATATTGGGTGTTGTGGACCTGTTACTGAAACTTGTCCCGGAATCCGTTGAACGGTACAATCCTCTGAAAGTCCCGCTCCCTGAAGCACCACCCGGTCCAGCCAGGTAATACACATAGTTCGCATTAGCAGGAGTAACCGCTAATGCGATACGATTTTCTCCCGAAGGTAATCCCGTGCCTGCAGTCCCCCAGGATGCTCCTGTATCGGTTGATTTATAGAAAGTGTTTGTTGTTACCGCGTAAACAGTGGTAGGGTCTCCGGGTTTAAATTCTATATCCCTGAAACTCCCGGATTGGACATTAGTAGCGGTTGCCCAACCATCGGTTGTTCTGTATATTCCCGAAGTGGTGACTGCCATCATAATGTTACTATTCGTGGGATGCATTAGTAATTTATAACCTCGTACAAAGTTGGTTACACCCCAGGTCAAACCTGTAGTATTCCAGGTTGCTCCACCATCGGTAGATTTCATAACACCTATCGAATAAGTGTCGGCACCATCACCATCACCCGTAAGTATGTAAACAGTATTTGGATTGTTGTGATCTACGGCAATACCGGAAACACCAATACTTGCCAGCTGATCCGACATGGGCGACCATGAAGAACCTCCGTCGGTAGTTTTCCAAAGGCCCCCGGCGGGTACTCCCAAATAGATGGTGTTTGCATCGGTGGGATGAAAAGCGATAACGTTAACCCGCCCCAGGCCTCCATTATAACCGCTATTACCATTGGTATAACTCATGGGTCCCATAGAGGTCCAGTTACCCGGCATTCTTCCTACCGGTGGATTCTCCGACTCAAGGCTGGAAATTGCATCCTGAGTAAGCTTACTGAAATTCAGTATTCGCCCATCGGAATTAACTTTCCGCTGCGTATGGTACTCCCATCGCTTGTACTGTTTGTAACCGCTTCCACGGCCTCTATCTCTATCTTCAAAATAGGATTCTGCAAGTTGTTGAATTTCGCTAAGAGTAGTTGTTTCGGTTGGGTTGTGAATTAAATCCAGATAGTCCTGTGCGTGAAGTTGAGTTAGGCTAATACTGAATAAAAACACTCCTAAAAGAGGAAATATTTTCATAAGGTTCTGATTTGGTGGCTAATAGCGTCAAATATATTATAATTATTCGGAAAAACTGAATATTTAACACCCGAAAAACACGTCAAGGAGCCGGATTTGGTGTGAGGCTATGTACCTTTTCTATCTCTTTTATTATTTCTGAAGAAAGTGACAAATTAATACTTTCAATATTTTCTGAAAGTTGTTCAAGGTTGGTGGCGCCAATAATGTTAGAAGTTACAAATGGTCGTTCATTCACAAATGCCAGGGCCATTTGAGTAAGCGAAAGGCCATACCTTCGAGCTATGTCCGAGTACATCTGAGTAGCTTTCAACGACTGTTCGCTGCTGTAACGGCTGTAATTCGGAAATAAAGTAACCCGCGCGCCTTCAGGTTTGGCACTATCCAGGTACTTTCCCGAAAGCACCCCAAATGCCAAAGGAGAATAAGCAAGGTAACCAATATCCTCCATCTGAAGAACCTCTGTTAGACCTATCTCATCACGTCTCTGTATAAGACTATACGCATTCTGGGTAGAAACCATCTTTAACTTTCCCCTTCTGTGTTCTTCCATATAACGCATAATACCGAAGGGGGTTTCATTACTCAGCCCTACGTATCGGATCTTACCTTCATTCACGTAAGTTTCGAGTCGGTCCAGAATAGCACCAATATTATCCTCCCACTCAGTGTTCGCTGTGTAATCATAATCCCGCTGACCGAATATGTTCACGCTTCGCTCCGGCCAGTGAAGTTGATACAGATCGATGTGATCCGTTTGCAGGCGCTTCAGACTTTTATGCAGTGCATCATCGAGAGACTTTTTACTGAAATCCAGGTTTTCCCGAATGTTTTGGAAGATACCCCTACTGGACCCAGCGATCTTTGTAGCCAGAACGATCTTTTCCCTATTCCCTGTTTTGCTAAGCCATGAACCAATAAATTTTTCTGTCCAGCCCTGTCTTTCGGCCATAAAGGGAACAGGGTACATTTCTGCGGTATCGATGAAGTTCACACCTTTATCGAGGGCAAAATCCAATTGCTCATGTGCATCTGCCTCGGAATTCTGGTTTCCGAAGGTCATAGTGCCCAGGCAGATCTTACTTACTTTCAGACTGGTGTTCGGGAGGTTGGTGTATTTCATTAGAGCTCTTCTAGTAATTTAGCTATCTCATCAAGTTTCGGAGTAAGGATCACTTCAATTCTTCGATTCTTAGACCTTCCCTCCGGGGAACTATTGCTGGCAACAGGCGCATATTCTCCTCGACCCGCCGCAGTAAGATTCTCTTTCGGAATCCTCGAGTTCGCAATTATGATATTCACAATAGCCGTGGCACGCTTGGTAGAAAGATCCCAATTGTCTTTTATGTTTCCACTACCGCCATAGGGAACATTATCCGTATGCCCTTCAATTAACACGGCAATCTCAGGATTATCTGCCAATACACGACCGAGCTGAACAACCGCTTCCTTTCCTCTGCTATTCACAGCCCAACTGCCGCTATCGAACAATAATTTATTCTCCATGGATACGTATACTTTTCCATCACGCTGCTCGACGGTAAGCCCGTTTCCTTCAAAATTTACCAAAGCTGCAGAAATAGCATCTTTCAACGCTCTCATCTTGGCATCTTTGGCCGCTATAATCCCTTCAAGTTCATCCACACGGGCGGAGCGTGACGCCAATTGACGCTGTACTTCTTTTAACCTGGCTTCTTCTTCAGCAAGTCGCCTTTCTTTGGCTTCCAACTCTTCCAGGAGTTTTCTGTTTCGTTCCAGGTTTTCAGTAAGTGAACTGGAACTATTCGCCTCCAAAGCATCATAAGAGGCCTGCAATCGATCCAGGTTATTCTGGAGTGCTGCCAGGTCCATTTTAAGCCTGCTATTTTCGGCATTCAGTTTATCGATTTCTTCACGAAAACGCGCCTCCGAATAGTCACTATTTCCATTGCGCTCATCCAGTTGTGACATCAGTGACTCGTTTTCTGCTTTCAGGGCATCGTAGCGGTCCTGAAGATCTTCATAGATCTTAGATGAAACGCAAGAGGTAAAAAATGGGACTAAAATAATTCCGAAGAAAATCTTTTTAAGCATAGCATGTAGTATTTAGGGCAGTTACAGTGATAATTCAACCATGTGCGGACAGTGATCGCTGTGATGGGCCTCGGGTAATATAACGGCCCGTTTCATTTTTTCTTGCAGTGGTTTGGCTACCATATTATAATCGATCCGCCAGCCTTTGTTATTGGCACGGGCGTTGGCACGATAACTCCACCAGGTGTACTGATGGGGTTCTTTATTGAAATGCCTGAAAGAGTCTATAAAACCACTGTCTATAAAATTACCTATCCACTCTCTCTCAACCGGGAGGAAACCGGATACATTTTTATTTCTTACCGGGTCATGAATATCGATCGCTTCATGACAGATATTATAATCTCCACCGATCACCAGGTTCGGGATCTCCTTTTTTAAATCATCAATGTAGCTTTGGAAATCGGCCATATAGGTGAGCTTGTGTTCAAGCCTGGCTATATTCGTCCCACTGGGCAGGTACAAACTCATAATTGAAACGTCATCATAGTCAACCCTAAGGTTTCTCCCTTCACTGTCCATATAATCGATCCCCGTTCCGTAGGCAATGTGGTTGGGTTCTTCTTTGCAGAATATCGCCACGCCGCTATATCCTTTTTTCTCAGCACTGAACCAATAGTGATATGGAAAACCGGCAGCTTCGATCTCTTCAACTTCAACCTGATCTTTGTTGGCTTTGGTTTCCTGAACCAGGAACACATCCGGCTTCGACGCTTTCAACCAGTCGGTAAGCCCCTTTCGCATAGCTGCGCGTATGCCGTTAACATTGTACGATATTATTTTCATCTATTTAAAAATTTCTATTTTACTTAAAATGAACTAAATAAAAATTTTCTACTTAGATCAACCACTACGCTTTCGCATAAAAAATTTAATTATTTCGGTCGATAAGTGAAAAATTAATTTTGTTTATGCTCATTTCATGATCTAAGCTGGTTTCCGTTTGGCTGCACTAAAGTAAATAAGATCGTATTTTTACCACAACAACTGTACGAAAGGTTTTCAAAAAAGAATCAACAAAATAAAAAGCCTGCGCCAAAGTTGTATACATGATGAAGCATCTCCTGTTCGTTCTGTTCCTTACTGCGCCTTTCCTGGGATTTGCGCAGGATGTGACTTCCAACTACCGCAGTGAACGAATGGCCGTTAGGGATAGTATTCGCGTGGACAGCACCCCGATTAACCCTTCTCGCTTCGAATTACTTCGGAAAGACGGGACGAAGATCGATAGCACTAACTATAGAATCGACTTCAACAGTGGCATTCTTATTCTAAATGAGACTCTTCGGCAGGAGGAAGATTCGATCACCGTGAACTACCTTCGATATCCCGACTACCTTACACGTGATTACTACGTCTTCGACCCAAAAACCATCGTCCAACAAAGCGGCTCCATTGAGAAGTTGTACTCCCTTCAGCAGGGAGGTAGCAAACGGGGCTTTACTCCATTTGAAGGTTTAAATACGGTAGGAAGTATTTCGAGAGGAGTTACGGTGGGAAACAATCAGAATGCTGTGGTGAACAGCGAACTCGACCTGCAGATTACCGGGCGTCTGAATGACAGGGTCTCGATTCGAGCCTCCATACAAGACGCTAATATTCCCACCCAGGAAGGTGGTTATTCCCAGAGCCTGGATGAGTTCGACCAGATCTTTATAGAACTCTTCAGCGACAACTGGAACATCCGGGCAGGTGATGTGGACCTTCAGAATACGGAGAGTTACTTTGGAAGGTTTACCAAAAAAGTTCAGGGAATCGCCTTAGCCGGGAAGCTGAATCATGAGAACGGTGCTACTTCCAATGCTTTCGCATCCGGTGCCCTGGTTCGGGGAGTGTTTCAAAGAAGTCAGTTTACAGGACAGGAAGGAAACCAGGGGCCCTACAAACTGGTTGGCCCCAATGGTGAATTGTTCA
Source organism: Aureitalea sp. L0-47 (assembly GCF_026126405.1). Classification (GTDB taxonomy): domain Bacteria; phylum Bacteroidota; class Bacteroidia; order Flavobacteriales; family Flavobacteriaceae; genus Pukyongia. Next base: position 176,933 of record NZ_JAFMTQ010000001.1, on the reverse strand, counting down.
TCCTTATCGTTTCGGGAAGTGAGCGGGTTTTTGTAAATGGTTTACTACTGAAGCGGGGCGAAAATGCCGATTATGTGATCGACTATAACGCGGGTGAGATCCGTTTCAATCCAACTTTTCCCATCACGGCAAATATGCGGATCATCGTGGAATACCAATTCACCGACCGAAATTATTCACGATTCATTGGCTATGGTGGTGGTGGATATAGCACCGAAAATTTCGATATCGGATTTTACGCCTACACTGAAAATGACGCTAAAAATCAACCGCTGCAACAGAACCTCTCGGAAGAACAGGTTGCAATCTTACAGGCTGCAGGAGATGATCGCACTGCGATGACGGCTCCCTCTGCAGTTCCCGATACCTTTTCAGAAAACAAAATATTATACCGAAAGGATATGATGGATGGGATCGAGATATTCGTATTCTCCAGCAACCCGGAGGACGAACTGTTCAATGTTCGGTTTAGCCTGGTAGGCGCGAATTTGGGTAACTATGTACTCAGTGACCAGGGAGCTATTAACCGGATCTTCGAATATGTATCACCGGTAAACGGCGTTCCCCAGGGAAATTATGAGCCCATAGTGCAGCTCACCGCTCCTGTTAAACTACAGATCCTAGGTGTGAACGGTAAATATCACCCTTCGGAAAAGACCAATATCGACTTCGAACTCGCGGGTAGCCGAAACGACCTCAACCTATTTTCGGGAATTGATGACGAAAACAATGATGGATACGCGTTTAGATTAGGAGTTCGTCAAAACCTTCATACATCCTCGGATTCCCTGGCTGTAAACGGAATTGGCTCTATCGATATTGTAAATGAAGATTTTCGGACCATTGAACGTTTGTACAACATCGAATTTGCAAGGGACTGGAACCTCATCGATCCCATGGGTGATCAGCGATTTGTAATTGCCGGTGCTGAGGTGGCCAAATCCGGGTTAGGTATGGGAAGCTACCAATACCAGAACCTTAATTTTTCTGAAAACTTCAACGGGGACCGACATGTTCTGAATGCGAATTTCAGCCCGGGAAAATTCAGGATAAACAGTTCTAGCAGTTACCTGAAGAGTGAAAGTGATTCGCTGGATTCTAAATTCGCCCGTTCTTTTACCAATACCGCCTACGCGTTCAATAAGGCCTGGGTGGGCGCTAAAGTAAGCCTGGAGGACAACCAGGTATCCACAGTCGCGAACGATAGTTTGACCAATGTGAGTCAGCGGCTATATTCATATGAAGCATACGCCGGAATCGGCGATAGCACCAAAGTGTATGTTGAACTCGGGTACAGACGGCAATTGAATGATAGTGTACGTAACAATCGATTAATTCGCGTTAATAGTTCGAACACTTATTTTATGAAGTCACGATTGATCAACTCTTCTACTTCGCAGCTTACTGTTTTTGCCAATTACAGGGACTTAAAAGATGAAGAAGGTGGTGATGATGACGAACGTACGTTGAATTCGAGACTGGTGTACAACCAGCAATTTCTGAAAGGTGGCATACGCTCCAATACGGTACTGGAAACAAATAGTGGGGTGATCCCCCAGCAGGAGTTCACCTACCTCCAGGTGGAACCCGGGCAGGGAATTTACACATGGAGGGATTACAATAACAACGGGATACAGGAACTCGATGAATTCGAAGTCGCCCAATTTCAGGATGAGGCAGAATACATTCGGGTGCTCCTCCCCAACCAGATCTTTGTGAAAATAAGGGAGAACAGGTTCAGTCAATTGCTTACCCTGAACCCCCAATCCTGGAACTCTTCCGAAGGAATAAAAAAATTTCTGTCGAAATTTCACAACCAAACCTCCTACCTGATAAGCAGAAAGACCAGGCGCACCAATGACGATTTTGAGATCAATCCATTTAAAGATGGAGGAGATGATGAACTGGGGCTGACCTTAAATTTCAGGAATGTGCTTTTTTTCAATCGAGGAAAACAGAATTTCACCACCAGCTATACCTATATCGCCACTAGTGCTAACAACCTGCTTTCGGTTGGATTGCAGCAGAATGATCTGGAAAGTCACCAGTTTAATTTCAATCATAAAGTTTGGGGCAGTTGGTTAGTAACATTAAAAGGTTCCCTCGGAAATAATACAAGTACTTCGGAGAACTTTCCTGTTAGAAATTTTGAGTTGGATACCTACGAATTCAATCCGAAGTTATCCTACCTCTTCAACAAACAAACGCGATTTGATATCTTTTATGAGTACGGAAACGAGCAGAACCAATTAACGGGAATGGAGGAGCTTGACAGGCAAACCACGGGGGTATCTTTTGCCTACACCAATGCACAAAAGATATCGATCACCAGTGAGTTCAACTATATAAACAACGACTTCAACGGAAGCGCCTTTTCTCCGGTGGCGTACCAGATGCTGGACGGTCTTCAGCCCGGGTCCAACTTCACCTGGAGCGTTCTGTTCCAGAAAAAAATTACCAAATACCTGGATGCTAATTTATCTTACTTCGGAAGAAAGAGTGAGAACTCAAGTACGATTCACACAGGAAGTATACAACTGCGTGCTTATTTCTAATAAAAAAAGCCCTCCGAAGAGGGCCTTTATATTCAATTATTCTGAATCCTTAGTTCACTATGATCTTAGCGGTCTTGTATGAACGTGAAGATTGATCACCCATTTGGATGAAGTACACTCCGGCGGAAGCATAAGACATATCCAGATTGTAAACATAGCGATCACCCTTCTTCTCGAGGTTATTGAAAGCTAGTGTTTGTCCTAATTGATTGTAAATGCGGATAGATGCTATGCCGTCAAATCCAGTGATCAGAGATATTTCATATTGACTGTTTGGTTTGGTAACAACAATGAGATCTGAATTTGCCAACTCGCGATCCTGGATACTTAGCTCTCCGATTTGAGCCGTGTAATCTTCGGTTTCACCAAACTGTGTCGTAGCACAGGCATCGGGAGGAACAGGAGCATCCCAATTCGACTTAAATCGCATTCTGTGTTCTCCCAGAGCAGCACCTGCAGGCACCACAAGGTCGAATGTTTCGGTATACGAACCTGAACCCTGACCATCTGCGATCTCGTAATTATCCACTACCAATTCATCTGCTGTGAAAGTTCCATCGTCATTAAAATCGATCCAGGCAGAAACAAACTGATCTCCATAACCGGTGGTTACGGTAAGATCATAAGTAGTGTCCGGATCCAGATTGGCAACCTGGTTTGTAAAATCTCCGTATCCTTCACAACCCGATGGATTGTTGATCTGTTCGATAGAGATTAGCTGGAAGCCATCTCCAAAGGAACAATCCGCGGAAGGCTGACAATAGATCAGACCATTGACAACAGTTTTAGATGCAGTATCATTGGAAGTGTTGGAATCACCAGCCAGATTAGTCTTGGCTTCAATTAGGTACGATCCCGGTGCTGAAAGATCCGCGGTTTGTGCAAATGTATATTGCTCTACAGTGCCGGCTACTATTGTGCCGCTGTAGGTTTCTACCACAGGAGTCCCACCGTCTATGGTGTATTGGATCTCAGGATTGACGATATCGTTACTTCCGAAGTTTCGGATACTAACCACAATATCTTCGGTGGCGGTAAGCACACCGTTAACGGGCTCATCTATACTTACCATACCGATATCGTTTGGTTGAGGTGGTGTAATTTGGAATACACCAACAATACCTGAACGTCCCGTTCCGGAAGTCATATATTCATTGATAAACCAGAAAGTATCGTCATTTGAAGGATCAATATCCATTTTATTGTAATCACAATATCTTAGGTTTGGAACGTTGTTGGATGAAACTCCAATTTCTTCTTCGATAACTGTCATAGTTCCGAGAGCATCCCCGTCGAATCGTCCTGTGTAATAGGACCCTACTCGGAAATTGGTTGGATTCGGCGTAGTTGGACCCGCCATTGCGGAATATCCAAGCGCGATGTTACCATTGTTATCCATTATCATGCTTCCCATCCATGCGTGCTTGCCATCTGGCGAAGTAAAGGTGCCTTCCTGGTAAAGGGACCAGGGTTGGTTATCACCGGGTTGTCTCCATTCCATCCAGCGTACACCAGCTCTTTCTCCTGCTGAAGCATCGGTATCGACAACGAAGGTGAATAAGGCAGAGTTATGACCAGGGAACTTTCTGAACTGGGCCTGATTCATTACCGTATTCTGAACCGCATCGATATCCGAGCCTCCACCGGGCTGAGCCAGATTATCAAAGCTACCACCGTCAAAGACGCTTATAAAAGGGGCAACAGATATCTCAGTTGCTGCGGAAATGGTAGAGTTACCTATTGTACCCCAATCCATGTCTACGGTCCAGTATTTCACGTGGTCTGTAGCAATTCCACCGAATGCATCATCTTGAAGAAACACCACTGTTGCTCCTCCCGTTGCTGGCATATTGCCATCGGTAACACTTAGGAACTGTGGACTGAAGAACGGAGTTGTTCCTGCTACACCTGGTAAGTTAAAAGTAGCAATTTGAGCTCCGGGATCACCCGCTAGCATAGCATCTCTCTCTAAAGCAAAAATCTTCTGCGATCCCTGGGTGTTTTGTGTCATATAGTATCCATCGCTCCAGATGGAAAGTTTCTGGTAGTCATTGAATGATTGTCCATACACATTCCATCCGTCATTGATAGGATCCGGGCCGTCGGATACGGCAATGGACTGACTTGCACCTAAGAAAGTAAGCACCCATCGGTCCGCTGCATCGTCGTATGATACGGTTAGGTCACAACATCCACCACCTGGAAAGATAGCCGGATTAGGCGCCGTTGGGCCTTGAAGTACATTTCCGTTTTTATCGTAAATAGCAAATGCCGTATTCCATGTAACAATAACGTGGTTCGGACCAACTGCCATACTTGGATCGGTTGGACTCGACGTTCCGGTGTACGCATCGAATACAAGAAAAGGAGGTGCAGATCGAACGGATTGTGAGCTAGGGTGTGGATTTGCTGCGAGGTAGTCGTCCCAGTTTTGGGGATCTTTACCTATCACAACCTGGGGCCTTAGTGATCTTTTATCCTGTGCTTCGCGGGGAGTCATGTCAGGCTGGGTAAGTTCTGCTTTCCTGGAAGCAATAGAGGGAACATAAACCATAGAGTCAAAAGTTCCTACCCAATTAGGGCTTTGGGGTTCATTTGGCACAGGTTGGTCAACCTGCGCAGTTAGATTCGCTGTTAATATGAAACATATCATCAAGGCGAAATAGTTTTTTAACTTCATTTCGATAGTCTTTTAGTTAAATTTGTTTTGGTATTGTAAAAATACCATCAATATTTGAATTTTTATGAAGGATTTCACCAAATCTATATTTATTTAATAGCCTGTTGGTGAGTGATTTACTCAAATAAACCCCTAGTTATTGGATAGGTTAATTAAAAGAAATCATCAATTAAATAAATAGAGCCCTCCGTGGAGGGCTCTTTAAATATTGATATGTAAGTGGTTATTATCTTACAACAATTTTCGCAGTACGATAGGAATTAGATGCTCCATCTCCTATTTGGATAAAGTAAACACCCGCAGAGGCGTAAGACATATCCAACTGATATACATAACGATCTCCATTCTTCTCTATAGTATGTGCTTCCATCGATTGGCCAAGCTGATTGAAAACTGCCATTGATGCAACCCCATCAAAACTAGTGATCAGGGAAATCTCGAACTGATTATTCGCTTTTGTAACTACCAAAAGTTCAGATTCTATGATAGCCTGATCTTCAATTCCCAGTATAGTATTTGTAACTGTTTTTGTAGCCGTATCATTACTTGTGTTCGAATCGGCTGGCAAGTTGGTTTTTGCCTCGAAATCAAACGTTCCCTGTGCAGACAGATCAGCAGTTTGCGAGAAGGTATATTGCTCGGTTGTTCCGGCAGTAATAGTTCCACTGTAATTCTCAACAACAGGAGTTCCTCCGTTGATGGTATACTGAACTTCAGGATTTGCGATATCGTTACTTCCGTAATTTCTGATAGTTACGATGACGTCTTCCGTAGCCGTTAGGTTGTTACCACTGTTCGGTGCATCAATTGTCACCATTCCGATGTCATTCGGTTGTGGTGGTGTTAACTGGAATGCTCCAACAATACCTCTTCGTGACCCTTGCATGATCTCGTTGATAAACCAGAATTCATTATCATTGGAAGGATCTATGTCCATCTTATTGTAATCACAATAACGAACGTTAGGAACGTTATTGGCAGAAACACCTATTTCCTCCTCGATAACCGTCATAGTTCCCAGGGGGTCGCCATCAAAACGACCAGTATAGTACGAACCAACTCGGAAATTAGTTGGATTCGGCGTAGTGGGTCCGGCCATGGCAGAGTAGCCAAGGGCAATATTCCCGGCATCGTCCATGATCAAACTTCCCATCCATGCGTGCTTTCCATCAGGAGAAACGTAGGTACCTTCCTGGAAAATGGTCCACGGCTGCCCGTCGGATGTTTGTCGAAGTTCATACCAGCGAATCCCGGCTAGTTCGCCACCACCAGCATCGGTATCAACAACAAAGCTAAATAGGGCCGAGTTGTGACCCGGAAACTTTCTGAACTGTGCCTGGTTGTATATCGTGTTTTGCACGGCATCGATCTGTGCGCCCCCACCTGGCTGAGACAGGTTTTGAAAACTTCCTCCGTCGAATACACTGATAAAAGGAGTAGCAGGTAATTCTGTAGCGGCGGATATGGTAGAATTTCCAATCGTAGCCCAATCCATATCAACCGTCCAGTATTTAATGTGATCGCTCGTTACTCCTCCAAAGGCATCGTCTTGCAGAAATACTACAGTCGCACTGCCATCCGCAGGCATATTTCCATCTGTAACCGATAAGAACTGTGGGCTAAAGAATGGTAACGTCCCCTGAACACCCGGAAGATTGAAACTAGCAATCTGGGCAGCCGGATTACCAGCAAGCATTTCGTCACGCTCAAGAGCAAATACTCTTTGAGATCCCTGCACGTTCTGCGTCATATAGTAACCATCACTCCAGATAGATAATTTCTGGTAGTCATTAAATGATTGTGCATATACGTTCCATCCGTCATTAATAGGATCCGGACCATCAGAAACAGCAATATTTGTGCTACTTCCCAAGAACGTAACGACCCATCTGTCGGCGGCGTCATCGTAAGAAACTGTCAAGTCACAACATCCTCCACCAGGGAAAATAGCTGGTGCTGGTGATGTGGGTCCCTGAAGTACGTTTCCGTTTTTATCGTAAATGGCAAAGGCTGTATTCCAGGTTACAAAAACGTGGTTTGGACCCACTGCCATAGTTGGATCTGATGGACTGGAGTTAGAAGTAAATGCGTTAAATGTCAGGAATGGCGGAGCCACCTCAATAGTTTGTGATGCCGGATCCTGGTTAGTTGCCAGATAATCATCAAATGTTTGTGGGTCTGGCCCAATAGTTCCTGGAGCGTTTATAGATCTCTTATCCTGAGCTTCCCTAGGGGTGTCATCAGGAGGAGTTAGGATACTTTGCCTTGAGGCTAGGGAAGGAACATAGACCATAGAGTCGAACGTTCCCACAGATACAGGCCCTTGGGGTTCATTTGGCACAACGTTATTCACCTGTGCACTTAAAGACATTGATATTGCTAAAAGGAATATCAATGTGAAGTAGGTTTTTAACTTCATTTCAATAGTTTTTTAGTTAAAGTGGTATTTAAGAGCCTAAAAGTAACATCAATATTCGAGATATCCATAGGAGTTCATAAGAAATAGCTATTTTCAGGTGGTTGATTCAGAAGCACTTAATATTTATCACAAAACATTCTAAAAATCAAACGAAAGGCACGTAAATTGCAATTCCAACTATAAAAACACTTAAATCCATTAAAATGACTCTATTTAGAACACTTTTCGTATTGCTTTCTATAACAATTGTTTCCTGTAATTCTGGATCCAAAGCCACCAATGGTGATGGGCCGGACAAGGAGGAGTTAGCAATGATCGCAAAAAAAATGAAGGAAGCCGGATTTTACAGCGGCACGGTCATGTATTCTGATGCGGAAGGAGACTGTCCCTACACAATTGATGTGGACAGTGATGACTATACCTACCTGCTGGACCCGATCAATATGGATGAGAAATATCAAAAGGATGGTGCTAAGATCTGGTTTAAATTTGCCGGCTTGAAAATGATGAACCGTTGTGAGAAAGCCAACCCTATAAGTATTGTTGAGATACAGGATAGGATGTAGACTTACATCAACAGAATATTCAAAGGAAAAAAGGAGTGGTTATCGAGTTACGATAACCACTCTTTGAATGAAATACTGTTTTTTAGTTGAGCTGCGATTTCAGAAATTGGAATTCTTGTCTGCTCCATACTGTCCCTGTTCCGAAGTGTCACTGTATTATCTTCCTTGGTCTGGTGATCCACGGTAATACAGAATGGCGTTCCCGCTGCATCCTGTCTTCTGTATCTTCTTCCTACAGCGTCCTTTTCATCGTAGATCACGTTCATATCCCACTTAAGATCGTCTATGATCTCATGAGCTATTTCCGGAAGGCCATCCCTCTTTATGAGTGGTAATACTGCCACTTTTACCGGCGCAAGAATCGCAGGCAACCTGAGTACGGTTCTGGTGCTGCCGTCTTCAAGGGTTTCTTCCTGAAGTGATTTCGACAATATGGCCAGGAACATGCGATCAAGACCTATGGAAGTTTCCACTACATAAGGGACATAACTTTCGTTCAATTCAGGATCGAAGAACTGAAGTTTTCTTCCTGAAAATTCTTCGTGTGCCTTAAGGTCGAAGTCCGTTCGAGAGTGAATACCTTCCAATTCTTTAAATCCGAACGGGAAGTTGAACTCGATATCTGTGGCCGCATTGGCATAGTGCGCCGGCTTTTCGTGATCATGCCAGCGATAATTATCTTCTCCCAAACCTAAGGAGAGGTGCCAATTGAGGCGTGTTTCTTTCCAGTACTCGTACCACTTCATCTCTTCGCCCGGACGGCAAAAGAACTGCATCTCCATTTGTTCGAACTCACGCATTCTGAAGATGAATTGGCGAGCCACGATCTCGTTACGGAAGGCTTTACCCGTTTGTGCTATTCCAAAGGGAATTTTCATTCTTCCTGTCTTCTGAACATTGAGGAAGTTCACAAATATTCCCTGTGCTGTCTCCGGTCTTAAATAGAGATCGGTAGCACTATCTGCCGAAGCTCCTAATTTCGTGCCGAACATCAGGTTGAACTGTCGCACTTCTGTCCAGTTCTTGCTTCCGGACACCGGATCGGCTATTCCAAGTTCCTCGATCAGTGCCTTCACTCCAGCCAGGTCTTCACTTTCCAAAAGACGAGCCATCCTGTCCAGGATCTCCTGTTTTTGCTCACGGTATTTCAGTACCCTGGGGTTAGTAGTGACAAATTGTTGTTCGTCAAAAGACTCCCCAAAACGTTTCTTTGCCTTTGCTATTTCCTTCTTGGCTTTGTTTTCCAGCTTTTCGGCGTGATCCTCGACCAATACATCGGCCCGATAACGCTTTTTAGAATCCTTGTTATCGATCAGCGGATCGTTGAAAGCATCAACGTGCCCGGAGGCTTTCCAGGTTGTTGGGTGCATTAGGATGGCAGCATCGATACCTACGATATTCTGATGCATGTATACCATACTTCTCCACCAGTAATCACGAATATTGTTCTTTAGCTCCACACCTTGCTGTCCATAATCGTATACGGCACTTAATCCGTCGTAAATCTCACTGGAACCAAATATGTACCCATACTCTTTTGCATGGGATACCACTTTCTTAAACTGATCTTCATTGTTTGCCATAGCGCAAAAATAAAAAAACCGCTACGATAACATCATAGCGGTTTGGTTTTTTTAAGGATGATATTATTTCAACTCCATGGTAGTGGTCGCAACCTGCCTGGCGCCATCAAAAACATTGATGATATATCGACCTTCTATGAGGTCGTCTTCAACGGCATCCACAAGGACACAAACATCTAATTCTTCATTTTCATAGAATACGTTGGTCGCCTCACTGTAGTTGAGAGTGCCTTCTTCAAATTCCATGGTCGCCTTCTTGCCGAGTAGGTTATTTTTCGGATTGATCACTTGCACATACAACAGGCGATCTCCTTTTTCTGCTATCTCATTGGGAGTAAGCGTAAAACAGGCACGTACTTTATCAGCCCTGCTGGAGCGGCGTGTATCCACGATCTTTCCGCTACTTCTGATGATCACTGCTTCACCTCGCAGATCCACTGCGTTGACCACAGATCCCTTTTTGATCGTCTCGGCCATTGCGAGATTCTGTTCGCTAACCGAATCCACCACTTTGATGGTCTCGTTAAGCACCACATTAGTACTGTCGCGCTCCATAGCCAGTTGTTTATTAGCGGCTATGAGGCTATCCGCCTTCCGGAATAGGATCTTTCTTTCTTGTTTCAGTCGACCTATTTCAGACTTATACCTTTCTATTAGTGCCACATTGGCTTCGGCGTCTTTTACCGAATCAAGTAATACCTCAATGCGTTCGCGAGCAGAAAGTAAATCTTTATCTTTTAATTCGTTATCTTGTATAACCTCGTCGTAGTTAGCGATTAGGTCTTCCAATTCGCTTTCTATATCAGCTTTTTGCTGTTCCAAATTGCTTACGGTACTTTTACTATCCTTGTATAATGTAAAAGTGTAAACGGCCAGAGCAATGAGGAGGGCAGAGAGAATCCCGATGAGGACTTTAAATTTGGTGCTGCTGTTTTCAGTAGTTGTCATAGGTAATGGGTTTGTTTAGGTTTGTAGGGCAAATGTACTGCTGTGGTTCAGTTAGTTACGTTTATGAAATGGTAAATTTAATTAAAAAATGTTAAATCTTTTATTTCCAAAAATATGCAATGGATGCTCAGAAGTACTGCAATCTTCTGAAAATGTGTTATGTACACATTGTCGGCATGAATTACCCCTCGCAAGACATCACCTAACCGGCAATGAACAAATGAAGCAGGTTTTTTACGGTCGTATCCCGATAGAAAATGCTACAGCGCTATTGTATTTTCAGAAAAAAGGCAGCGTACAGCGACTATTACATAATTTAAAATACAGGGGACAAAAGCAAATAGGTGCTTTTCTGGGTTCATGGCTGGGTGCAGAACTGGCAGAAATACCCGAATATCGTGATATCGGTATGGTAATTCCGGTTCCCCTGCACCGGAGAAAGCAAAAGCTCAGAGGATATAACCAGGTAAGTGATTTCGGCAGGGAGATAGCCAAATCACTTAATGCGGAGTATCGGGCAGATATACTTCTGAAGACATCCAGAACAAGGTCACAGGTGTTTCAGAAAAGATCCAAAAGATTTAAATCGGAAAAACTCTTTAATGTCACCAACCCTGAACCACTTCAGCAAAAACATATCCTACTGGTAGACGATATTGTTACCACGGGTGCAACACTTGAAAACTGCGCCACTGAGTTGCTTGCCAATTCGAATGTCCGACTTAGTGTAGCCACCATGGCGATGGCATAAAAACTTTAGCTATTTTTGTGAGCATGAAGCAGCGCCTTTATTACATTCCTATTGTGCTCATCGGGATCCTCCTGATGGGGAATTGTGCAAAGAAAGGCAGGCCCAGCGGTGGACCTCTCGATACTATTCCACCCATGATCGTTAGGAGCGTTCCGGAAAACTTCACTACTAATTTTTCCGAAACCGAGATCCGTATCTACTTCGATGAATATATCAAGTTGAAAAATCTTCAGGAGAACCTGATCATTTCTCCTCCCATGAAGTACGACCCCATTATCACGCCTCTAAGTACTTCAAAGATGCTTCGCATACGTATACAGGATACTCTGGCCGAAAACACCACCTATTCTTTTAACTTTGGTAAGAGCATTGTGGATAATAACGAAGAAAATGAATTCGACTATTTTAAATACGTCTTTTCAACCGGTAGCTATATCGATAGCCTGAAAGTAAAAGGAAATGTGCTTGATGCCCAGCTACCAACGGCGGATTTCCCGGTAACCGTAATGCTCTATGAAGTGAACGAAGATTTCAAAGACTCCCTGATCTACAGTGAAAAACCTAGATATATTGCCACTACAAGGGATAGCTCCAACACCTTTGAGATCACTAATGTGAAAGAAGGGGAATACCTGCTACTTGCACTAAAGGAAAAGCTAAACGATTATACATTTCAACCCAAAACAGATAAAATTGGGTTTCTAAATGATAATATTACATTACCAAGCGACAGTTCGTATGCCGTAACAATCTTTAAGGAGGTCCCGGAGTTCAAATTTACACGTCCCTCCCAGTTAAGCAAATATCACATCGTTTTTGGATATGAAGGAGAAGTGGAAGGTGCGTCTCTCGAACCCCTTTCCCAGCTTCCCGATGGTTTTAGTTCGAAGATCGTACGTGACCTCGTAACTGATACATTACACTACTGGTTCAAACCGGAGATCGAGGCAGACAGTCTGTTGTTCATGGGTAGAAAAGGTAGTTTCGAGGACAGCCTTGAAGTTAGAATGAAGGATTTATATGCAGATTCTTTACTGGTTACTGCTTATAGAACGGGAACCTTAATCCCAAGAGACACTTTTAGTGTGAAGACTTCAACCCCTATAATTAGTATAGACGAAAGCAAGATCACCATTATGGACAAGGATACGTTGCCGGTCCGTTTTTCTTCCGTAATCCATCCGAAGAACAACCTGGCACAGTTCATTTTTGAAACTTCTGAAGATCAACGTTACCAAATGGAAATGTTACCTGGTGCGTTAACCGATTTTCATGAAAACGTGAGTGATTCGCTTTCGTTCACTGCAAATACAAAACAGCTATCCGACTATGGAACCATATCGCTTCAACTTCAGAATGTAAAACAATATCCTGTAATTGTACAGTTGCTCACCGAGAAGTTCGAAGTGGTAAATGAACAGTTTCTGAAGGAAGAGGCGGCGGTATATTTCGATTATATCGATCCGGGAAATTACTTCATCAGGCTTATCATAGACGCTAATGCGAATAACCGATGGGACAGTGGTAACTTTTTGCAGCGATTGCAGCCGGAAGACGTCGTTTACTACCCAAAATTGATCGAAGTATTGGCGAACTGGAGCCTGAACGAAACCTTTATATTAGATTAAAGGCATCCCTGTCATTTAAGAATTGAAGGTGCTTGCGTGTTGTTACGATATGCTCTTTCGAGAGGGAAACTGTATCGATAAATTCCTTCTCAAACTGACTTTTTGAAATATGGTCGCCCAGCACATTATACACGGCGCTGTGGCCAACGTATTCGTGGTCATTCCCGTCCAACCCTACACGATTCACCCCAACACAGTAGCTCATATTCTCGATCGCTCGCGCCCGAAGTAAGGCATCCCAGGCAGCAATGCGTTTCTTAGGCCAGTTAGCTACATAGATCAGCAGGTCGTAGTCTTCAGTGTTCCTAGCCCAAACGGGAAACCGGAGATCGTAACAGATCAATGGGCATATTTTCCATCCGTGATAGTCTATGATCAATTTCTTCTTCCCGGCCGTGTAGGTCCTGTGCTCTCCTGCCAGAGTAAAAGTATGTTTCTTATCATACCAATCGTAACTACCATCGGGGAAGACAAAATAGAGTCGGTTGAAATATTTACCTTTTTCTTTTACAATAATACTTCCTGTGATTGCCGAATTCATTTTGCCAGCCATATTCTGCATCCAACCAAGCGTTTCTCCTTCATGCTCTTCAGCCAGGTTCTTCGCATCCATGGAAAATCCCGTGGTGAACATTTCCGGAAGAATAACGAGATGCGTAGAATCATTAATGGATAGCATGGACTGTTCCAGGCTACTGCGATTGGCTACAGCATCTTCCCAATGCAAATCGGGTTGAATAATACTAATGATCAATTCATCTTTCATCCGGCTTTCTTTGATTCGATCAGTGTAACAATCTCTTGCATCCCTTGAGCTTTTGCATGATCCAACGCAGAGAGGCCTCGATCGTCTTTCACCTCCGTTTCTGCATTGTGATCCAGGAGTAATTTCACGATCGCAGTTTTTCCGAAGGTAGCAGCAAATATCAATGCTGAAGAACCATTAGAATTACGGATATTCACATCGGCTCCATGTTCGATGAGTTTTCTTGCAATATCTTCAAATCCCTTGAAGCATACTCCCATCAGGGCTGTATTCCCTGATGCATCCGTGGCATTGACGTCTTGTTCAACTTCCAGTAATGCAGAAACTACTTCTCCACTGCCAAAATAAGTTGCCAAAAGCAGGGGTGTAGAACCCCGGGGGTCTTTGGAATTGATCAGGGATGGATCGGAGGATAGCAGCTGCCTCACGGTTGTGGCGTCCTGGTTTCGGATAGCGTTAAAAAGTGCTTCACTCATGGGTTAAACGTTCGAATTTCAGTAAAAATACCATTCCGAAGGCTTTTGGACAAAATTTTCGCAAGCTGTTAACAGCTTAATTATTTCTGAAAGATCAAAGACTATTGATAATCTCGGCCGCCGCCTTTAGCGTTTCATCTGTTTTCGCAAAACAAACCCGTACTTGTTTGAAATCGGCTCCACTCCTATTAAACACTGAAGTTGGAATAGTAGCAAGTCCCTTTTCCTGGGTGAGCCAACGCGTGAATTCCAGGTCGCCAAGGTCGGAAATCTCGGAATAATCCAGCAATTGAAAATAGGTGCCTTTTGATGGTTTAAATTTGAATCTTGAACTCGAGATCAGATCGAGGAAAAGATCCCGTTTTCCCTGGTAAAAAGCCCCCAGGCCTCCATAGGTTTCGGGATTTGAAATGTATTCAGATAGTGCTTTTTGAATGGGATGATTCACACTAAACACATTGTATTGGTGTACTTTTCTGAATTCAGTCATGAGCACAGACGGTGCTACGCAATACCCGAGTTTCCAGCCGGTATTGTGAAAGGTTTTACCGAAAGAGGCGGTTATAAAGGTTCGCTCGGCCAGGGATGGATAACGGGCTGCACTCTGATGTTCTTCTCCATCGAAAATGATATGTTCGTAAACTTCATCACTTATAACATATAGATCGTTGTCTACTACTATTCGCTCCAGGGCTTCCATATCGGCTTTATCCAGCAAAGTCCCCGAAGGATTATGAGGGGAATTTATTATGATAAGCTTGGTTTTATCATTAATGGTTTCGGCTACTTCGTCCCAGTCTGGTTTAAAGTCTGGTGATGACAATTGGATGGCCCTGGGTGTTCCACCGAATAATTCTACTGCTGGTTCATAACAATCATAGGCAGGTGAAAACACTATCACTTCATCACCGTGATGAACGGTTGCCGCAATTGCCGTAAATATAGCCTGGGTGGCTCCTGCAGTGATGGTGATGTCAGTTTGCGCCTCGTATGAACTCCCATATGCTTGGTTCATTTTATCCACTATAAGTTCACGGAGCAGAGGATCACCGGGCATGGGAGCATATTGGTTAAAGCCACTCTTCATTGCCTCGTTTACCATCTGAATAAGTAACGGGTCACTTTCAAAATTCGGGTAGCCCTGTGAGATGTTGATCGCATTGTATTCTTGTGCCATTTTGCTCATAACAGCAAATATGGTAGTCGTAACATTTGGAAGCTTGGAAATCATGAGTTAAAGGTAATCCAATCGACCAAAAAAAGAGTGGTTGTGCATTAATTCATTGTATTTTGTTGAAAATGTGTATATTGCTAGCCCCAAATCTTGATTGAACCGAATGAAAAAGTGGATATTTTACCTACTTATCCTTTTCATCGCAGCCCCCGTCATATCTCAGGACGCTGCGAATATTCCTGTTATCCCGAATGAAAGAGACGAGTTTAAACAGCTAAAAGCTGCATCGGATCAGTACTACAACAATGGGAATTATAGAAAATCCTTAGAAACGAATATTGAACTTCTTAAGATCGCACTTAAGGTGGACAATCCCTATTTCAAACATCAGAGTTATCGCTTGCTGGCCTATGATTATATGGCTATGAACGACACTGTGATGGCCCGTGAAAATTTCTCGAAATCCATTCAATTTGCCAGGGAGTCTGAAAACGATACGGCCGTGGCTCAAATGTATATGGACATGGCGAATATCTATTCGTCTCTAGAACCGAACTACAAGAAGGCCATGAAGTACCACAATAAATCCGTGGATCAGTTGCTGAAGATCAACGATTCGGTAAATCTGGCCAAAGCGCATTATAACACCGTGCTTACTGCCTTCGAGGCTGGAAAATTCAATGAAGGATATGCGCACCTGTTGCGTGCACGAAAGCTTGAGAAATTTGAACCCCATAAGTCTTTCGGCGTTGGGCTCGATAATCTTATGGGTGAATACTACTACAGCAAGGAGAATTATGAAATGGCCCAAAAATATCTTCGTAAGGCTATTGAAATTGCGGATCGAGAAGGCTATGAACTTGAATTAGAGAATGCCTATTTCTATTTAAGTGAATGCTTGTACAACCTGGAAGAGTATCAGGAAGCTTTTTTGATCAAGGACAAGTACGAAAACATCACCATAAGCAATATGGAGAAGGCGATCTCTGCGGAAGGTGACGACTCTTCTGTGCGCTTTCAAATAGAAGAATACCGGAAGGAGATCCAAGCTGCCGAACTCCAGAATAGTCTTCAGGCCCAGATTGTTGAGAAGCAGAGTATGCTGAACAATGTGCTACTTATCGTGTCCTTTTGTATCCTCTTTTTACTACTCGTTTTATACCTGGCGTATAGGAAACGTAAAGAACTGGTAGCCGAGCTGCGAGTAAAGAATACTGAATATCTGTTGGCAAAAGAAGAAACGGAACGACTGTCTAAAGCCAAAAGTAATTTCTTCTCGACCGTGAGTCACGAGCTCAGGACACCGCTGTACGGGGTGATCGGACTAAGCACATTACTCCTTGAAGACAAGGCACTGAAGACGCATGAAAAGGATCTTAAATCGTTGAAGTTCTCCGCAGATTATCTGTTGGCACTCATTAACGACGTGCTACACCTTAACAAAATAGATTCCAAGACCGTGGAGAATGAAAAGGCTTATTTCGACATACGAGAACAAATAAATACGATCGTTTCTTCCTTTGAGTATATGCGGATCCAGAATTCGAATACCTTCCAAATAGACATTGACGATGAAATACCTCAATTGATCCGAGGTAATTCAGTACGACTTTCCCAGATCCTGATGAACCTCATCGGGAATGCCTGTAAATTCACGGAAGAAGGCAATATCTACGTTACTGCCCAACTCAAGGAGATGAGTTCCAACAAAGCTACGATCTCATTTGCTATCAGGGACACGGGTATCGGTATTGCGCAGGGCAAGCAGGAAACCATATTCGATGAATTCTCACAGGGAAGTAAACAAAACTATAACTATCAGGGAAGTGGGCTTGGACTGCCTATTGTTAGAAAATTACTGGCCCTGTCCAACTCAGAAATTAAACTAGAGAGCGAACTTGGCAAAGGTTCATCGTTTAGTTTCGATCTTACCTACGACATCCTGAACAAAGCCTACGTTAAGGAACCTGTTCAAACCCTGGACACTAAAGAATTGAAGGGTAAACGTATTCTTATCGTTGAGGACAACAGGATCAATCAAACCGTAACGCGTAAGATCCTTGAGCGCGAAGAGGTTATCTGTAATATTGCGGAAAATGGCAAGATCGCCATCGATATGGAAAAGGAAGATAACTACGACCTCATCCTGATGGATATCAATATGCCTGTAATGAATGGATTGGACGCTACACGTAAAATACGGGAGCGCAACAAAGAGATTCCTATCCTTGCTCTTACCGCTGTTGAAGTAGAAGAAATGCGATTCAGTATATACGATTCAGGTATGGACGATATCATCGTGAAACCCTACGACATTACCAAATTCACTCAAACTATCCTAAAACATCTCAACGGGATAGATAGAAAAGGAGATATCTCCAAACTTCGGGCGATGTAAGGTGTGATTAACCTCTTAGGCTGGCAGCAAGGTATTCCCTGTTCATTCGTGCTATATTCTCCAGAGAGATTCCTTTCGGACATTCAATTTCACAAGCGCCGGTGTTGGTACAATTACCAAAACCTTCTTTGTCCATTTGCTCCACCATATTAAGCACACGTCGAGTAGCCTCAACCCGCCCCTGAGGTAACAGGGAAAACTGACTCACTTTAGCAGCCGTAAACAGCATAGCACTCGCATTCTTACAGGCAGCTACACAAGCTCCACATCCTATACATGCGGCGGCGTTAAAGGCTTCATCCGCATCTTCTTTTTCAATTGGGATGGCATTGGCATCGATAGTGTTTCCGGAAGTGTTTACCGAGACATACCCTCCGGCCTGTTGAATGCGATCAAAGGCACTACGGTCAACCATAAGGTCTTTTATCACCGGGAATGCTTTAGCCCTGAAAGGTTCGATCACTATAGTATCACCATCGTTGAACTTTCGCATGTGCAACTGGCAAGTGGTAATCAGGCGGTCGGGACCATGAGGCTCTCCATTGATCTGCAATGAGCAAGTACCACAAATCCCTTCGCGGCAGTCATGGTCGAAAACCACCGGCTCCTCGCCTTTATCGATAAGCTGCGTATTCAACACATCCAGCATTTCCAGGAAAGACATATCACCATCGATTCCATCGATGGGATACGTTTGCATGCTTCCTTTTGACTGTGCGTTCTTTTGACGCCAAATTTTAAGAGTTAGTTTCATAGCAACTTTATTATTTATAACTTCTTGTCTTAACTTCTATATCTTCGAATATCAGGTCTTCCTTGTGAAGTACTGCCTTTCCCGGATCCCCTTTGTATTCCCATGCCGCTACATAGGTGAAATTCTCATCGTCTCGCAGCGCTTCTCCTTCTTCGGTTTGGTATTCTTCTCTGAAATGACCTCCACAAGACTCATTTCTATGCAGAGCGTCGATAGCAAACAGTTCACCCAACTCAAGGAAATCTGCAACTCGCATTGCTTTTTCCAGTTCTGGATTAACTTCATCCGCATCTCCTGGAACACGAACATCCTTGTAGAAATCCTCACGGAGCTGACGGATACCTTCGATAGCTTCCTTAAGCCCCTTTTCATTTCGGGACATACCTACATTGTTCCACATGATCTTTCCAAGTTTCTTGTGGAAATAATCCACAGACTTGGTTCCGTTATTATTGATCAGGGAATTAATTTGTTCCTGAACATTCTTTTCTGCCGCGTCAAACTCTGGTGAGTCTGTCGCGATAGGTCCGGTTCTAATGTCATCTGCCAGGTAATCTCCAATAGTGTATGGCAATACAAAATAGCCATCAGCAAGTCCCTGCATTAGCGCCGAAGCACCTAGTCTGTTTGCACCGTGATCGCTGAAATTTGCTTCTCCGGCGCAATAGCATCCGGGTATAGTAGTTTCCAGATTGTAATCCACCCAAACACCTCCCATGGTGTAATGCACGGCAGGATAGATCATCATAGGTGTTTTGTACGGATTCTCATCCACGATCTTTTCGTACATCTGGAAGAGGTTACCGTATTTGGTTTCGATAACTTTTTCTCCCAGTTCACGTATTTTTTCTTCTGAAGGGTTCTCGATATGCTCCACAGCAGCCACTTCGCTACCGTATCGCATTATGGCTGAAGCAAAATCAAGAAATACCGCTTCTCCTGTTTTATTCACTCCGAATCCTGCGTCGCATCGTTCTTTAGCAGCCCTGGAGGCGACGTCACGAGGCACGAGGTTTCCGAAGGAAGGATATCGTCTTTCCAGGTAGTAGTCGCGATCTTCTTCGGCTAGGTCAACCGGTTTCAGCGAACCATTTCGGATGGCTTCTGCATCTTCATGTTTCTTAGGAACCCAGATTCTTCCGTCATTCCGAAGGGATTCAGACATCAATGTCAATTTAGACTGATGATCTCCCGAAACCGGAATACAGGTAGGGTGAATCTGTGTATAGCATGGATTAGCAAAGTAGGCTCCCCTCTTGTGAATCTTCCATGAAGCAGTAACATTACTTCCCATGGCGTTGGTGGAAAGATAGAACACATTTCCATAACCACCGGTCGCGATCACAACCGCGTGGGCAGAGTGTCTTTCCAATTCACCGGTTACCATATCTCGCGCTATGATACCTCTTGCCTTACCATCCACGATTACCAAATCCAGCATTTCGTGACGGTTGTAAGGTTTGATCTTTCCGCGATTGATCTGCCTGTTCATGGCAGAATACGCTCCTAGTAATAATTGCTGTCCTGTTTGTCCTTTGGCATAAAATGTACGGGAAACTAACACACCTCCGAAGGATCGGTTATCTAGTAATCCACCATATTCTCTCGCGAATGGAACACCCTGGGCCACACATTGATCAATAATATTAGCTGAAACTTCCGCAAGGCGATATACATTTGCTTCACGGGAACGGTAGTCTCCACCTTTTACCGTGTCGTAGAAGAGACGGTAAGTGGAATCACCATCACCCTGGTAGTTCTTTGCCGCATTAATTCCCCCCTGGGCAGCAATAGAGTGTGCCCTTCGAGGTGAATCCTGGTAGCAAAATGTTTTTACATTATAACCAAGTTCCGCCAGGGTTGCTGCAGCGCTTCCACCAGCCAGTCCCGTACCTACAACGATAACATCGATGTTACGCTTGTTGGCCGGGTTAACCAGGTCAATGTCATTTTTATGTTTTGTCCACTTTTCGCTTAAGGGTCCGCTCGGTACTTTAGAATTCAAATTCGACATATCTTTTGCTTTTTAGTGGGGTAATTGATTGAAATGATGGTATAAGGCAATAAATACAAATCCTAACGGGATTATAACCGCGTAAAACTTAGTAAAACCTTTCAGTGCTCTTGAATATTTATTGTTGAATCCAACACTTTGGAAAGCCGACATAAAGCCGTGCCATAAGTGAAAGATCAAAAGAATAAAAGCAAGGCAATACAACCCTACACGCACCGGGCTTTCAAACTTATGTACCAGCTCCGGTAAATATCGTTCCGTATCCGCGGGGTTCGATTCGATATATTTGTAAACGATCTCTGGCACCCAGAAGTCATAAAAATGCAACCCCAGGAAAGCCAGCACCACAACTCCTGAAATAAGCATATTTCTCGATGCCCAACTCGCACTGAGGTGGCCTTTGTAAGAAGTATAACTTACTGCACGTGCTCTGCGGTTTTGCAACTCGAGTACAAATCCCATTACAAAGTGAAAGATCACACCAAATATTAAAACTGGCTGCAGGAGAAATTGCACTACCGCGTTGGTTCCCATGAAGTGGGACCAGGAATTAAAAGTCTCCGGGTCAATGACCGATGAAACGTTGATTACAAAATGTTGTCCAAGAAAGAAGACTAGAAAGAGACCGGAAAGCGCCATGGCGACTTTTCGAGCAACAGAAGATTTTAATAATCCCATTATTTTGATTTTGGAAGATTATAGAAACACAAAAATAAGGTTGAAAAAACTCACCGCCAAACAATAAGGCTAATAATGATTCAATTATAACAAGCCATTAACGAGGTTTGAAAACGCTTCGTTAAAACAGATGAAATGATTCTCGCAATAAATGGGTCAAGTTTAGATTTGATCAACCTGTCTGTTTATCAGACAAGTAAAAAGAATCGCCTCTCAATTTCCAGGATAACCACGAGAAATTACACGAATCATAGCTAATCATTATCGCGAACTGGCGCTAATTAAAATAAAATTAGTACTTTAATCTTCACAAATTTTAAAAAAGGCATATAATTATATCAATTATTGTTTAAATTTGGTAGACCAATTGATTAATAACTTAAAAGCTGAATTATGAAAAAAATTATTTACATTTTTATTGCATTATGCACAGCCGTGAGCTATAACCTTACTGCTCAGAGTGCAGATGTAGAAAACACTTCTACTGAAGTGAATCTGGCTGATCGCCAAATAGGCGAGCCTCTTGGACAGGAGCTCAGAGGAACCCGCGGTGCGTTGGTTTATGACAACGGACCACACTTTAATATTGCTGGAAACCCGAATATTAGCTTGCTTCAAGATCAAACTCTTGGACAAAATACGCTAGGTGGTGGTGTAAGTGGTGCTTTCTCTATTGCAGATGACTTCACACTTACTGCTACTTATGATATTACTGCTGTTGATCTTTACGGATACCAAACGGGTGCACCTACCTCTCCTGCTTCTATTTCAGGAGTAGTAATTCAAATTTGGGATGGCGACCCATCTGCTGGTGGATCTGTAATTTATGGAGATTTCATCAACAACGTTTGGACTGGCGCTGCTTGGTCTAACACGTACAGAGAGTCTGAATCTAACCCAGGTACTGGACGTGCTATCCAATTAGTGAATGCTGAACTACCTGGTGGAGTTGAATTAGCTCCTGGTACTTACTGGATCGACTGGCAATACATTGGTGACGCTGCATTCTCTGGTCCATGGCAACCACCTGTAGTAGAACTTGATGTAGTCGTTCCTGGTAACGGTCTTCAGTCTAATAATGGTGTTTATGCTACATGGGCAGATACTGGTGATGGATCACCACTTGATGCTCCTTTCCAACTTTATGGAACTGAGGTTCTTGGTGTTGACGATCAAGCTATCAACAATGCTGTATCTGTATTCCCTAACCCAGCTGTTAACGAAATCAATATTTCTAGTAACGGCTTGAATCTTCAGAATGCTGAGATTTACAACATCCAGGGAAGACTAATGCAAACTGTAGACCTTTCTTCTATGGGAACTCAGGAAACTGTAAACATCGCTTCTTACTCTGCTGGTGTTTATCTAGTTAAGATTAACGGAGACAACGGAAGTGCTACTAAGCGTTTCGTTAAGAGATAATTCTTAATTTATACTGAACAAAAAACCCGATGGAATCCATCGGGTTTTTTAATTGACACCATTTATTGTTTATTTAATCTCGAGAGTTGTACTGTCGGATTTACCCTCTATAAAGATCTTAACAGTGTATTCTCCTTTCGGAAGGTAATACATACCGTTATCCTGTTTCTTAAGCTCCTTGCCACGTTTCTTCATAGCTTTTACTCCTTTTTCTGAAACCGAAAGATCATATTCAATAGTGTTGATTCCTAAATCCACGTCGGATGTAAATTCATTATACGTGACTCCGTTGTCATCGGTCACCATCACGGTGACTTCACCACCCGACGGACTGTAGAACTGAATATCTATGGAGGGTGTGAAGGTATCGGACCAGGTACTAAAACTACTACCCCACCTTCGTGAAGATCGAATAGGTGCTATGTTGGCCATAAGTACCTCACTCATGCTTTCCCCAGTCATTTGTTGTAGTACCTCTGTGTCGGCCTTGTAGAAGGATCGCCCATGGGTTCCCAGGAGGAGATCCTTCTCTCGTTCCTGGACTACCATATCATGCACAGCAACATTGGGTAATCCCTTAACAAATACCTGCCAGCTGTTCCCCCTGTCGAAACTAACCCAGGCACCATTATCGGTTCCGAGATACAAAACATCTTCATTTTCAGGATCTTCTTTTATTACATTCACTGGCGAGACCGGTAAATTTTTGGAAATGGATTGCCAGCTTTGGCCATAGCTCTCACTTACATACACATATGGCTTGAAATCGTCCCAACGATACCCATTTAGGGTAACATAAACTCGTTCCTTCTTATGTTGAGAAGCAATCACCCGGCTTACCCATAGATCCGCAGGGAAGGAGGTTGAAATATTAGTCCAACTACCTCCACCATTTCGTGTAACGTGAACCATTCCATCATCACTTCCGGTATAAATTAATCCAAATTGAATAGGAGATTCACTTATTGATGAAAGGGTCCCATAGGCAACATTACCCGGCTTTCCCCCTTTGGTTAGGTCGCCTGAAATAGACTCCCAATCGTTCCCCCGGTTCATGCTTCGCATGAGTTTATTTCCACCCAGATACAGTATGTCCTCGTTATGTGAACTTAATTGGATTGGAGTCTGCCAATTGAAACGATACGGTGCTTCACCAAGTTCGTGTTTAGGTTGAATGTATGTTTGTTCATCCTTAGAAAGATCTAGTCTGAAGTAATTCCCAAACTGAAACCCGGTATAGACGATATCGGTATTCCGGCTGTCGATCTGAACCTGCATACCATCACCTCCCATAATGAATTTATAGGGGTTCTCTCCTCGCTGGTGCCAGCCAAAATTCATGTTGGAATTGTGTGCTCCCTTCCAAACCCCGTTGTCCTGTAATCCGCCGTAAACATTGTACGGCTTTTCGTTGTCTACATTCACTGTATAGAACTGGCCTACAGCAGGTGCGTTATTCTTTATCCACGTTTTACCGTCGTCGTAGGTGATGTTTACCCCTCCATCATTTCCATTGATAAGATGTCCGGGCATCTTTGGATTGATCCATAAGGCATGATGATCTGCATGGACGTTTTCAGCAGCAATGGATGTAAATGTCTTTCCGCCGTCTTCAGATTTCAATATTGGCACCCCATATATATAGATCTTATTGCTGTTATTTGGATCTACGTGAATCTTTCCGAAGTAATACCCGTAGGAATAATAGATCCCGTCCAGATAACCTTCATGCGTCTTCTTCCAGCTCACACCGCCATCGGTACTTTTATAAACTTCAGCACCAATTACCGGGGTGTCGAACAGTAATGTATTTGCATCCTCAAGATACTTAGCCAGGTCAATAGGCTTCACAGAACCACTTTTCACCATGTTCTTTACATTCTCGGGGCGGTATTTTTCCTGAAAACCGTTTTGCCTTAGAAAGTCTTTCAAACGATTATTGTCCAAAGCCAGAAAGTCCGTCACCGTCATGGTTTTAAAATCCTCCTTGGTGAGCATTCCATTATCATCAGTATCCTTTTTCTCTTGTTCTCTTCGGAATTGACTGTCGTGGATGGCATAGACGGTATTAGCATCAACCACGGCAACGCCTATGCGTCCAACACCTTCGCCGATAGGAAAACCACTTTTTTCAGTGGATACTTCCGTCCAGGTATTCCCGGCATCCGTGCTTTTATATATGCCACTTCCGTCACCATTCCCTCTAAAGTTCCAGGCCTTTCTGTCTTTATCCCAAGCGGTTGCATACACCAGGTTGAAATTGTTGGGATCTGCGTCCATTTCAATGATCCCGGTCTGGTCGTTCACAAATAAAGTCCGCTCCCAGGATGCACCACCATCTAAAGATTTATATACCCCTCGTTCACTATTTGTAGAGTACAGGTGTCCTACTGCACTTACCAGTATCTCGTCCGGATTGTCCGGGTTTAAGATGATCTTACTGATATGATGTGTGTCTTTAAGACCCCTATTTTCCCAATTCTTTCCTCCATCTATAGACTTCAACAAGCCAATACCAGCATAAGACGACCTGGATGAATTCACTTCACCGGTACCCACCCATATCACCTTGTTTTTCCAATCTACTGCCAGGCTTCCAACATTCTGTGTCGGACTCGTATCCAAAACTGGTTCGAAAGACGTTCCATTGTTGTTGGTGTACCATACTCCACCACTGGCATATCCCACATAAAACTCAATCGGGTTATCGGGATTGACGGCCAAATCCACAACGCGCCCACTCATAATGGTAGGCCCAATACTCTCGAAATTCAGGTTTTTTACAATTGAAGTTTTCGCCTCCTGCTGTTTCATTTGAATTCCTTTTTCAACTTCGGAAACAGATGTGGGGGTTGGCTGACCAAACATTGAAGCTGTGGCCAGGGCGATGGCAAGTAGTAAGAGTTTTTTCATTTTTGGTTTTATTTCAGTAAATGAAAGTACAGAAGTCTGCCTCCATCGCAAAATTTTTTTTTCAAGTTTAACAGTACCGTCCACCTTAACTTTTTGCCGTATTTTTGAAAGAATTCTCAAGTTATACTCATGAAATATCATCCCATAAACAAACAGTTGTACATTAAAAATCGTAAAAACTTCATGGCCGAAATGAAGCCTAAAAGCGTGGCGGTTTTCAATAGCAATGACATCTATCCCGTTAGTGCAGATAGTACCATGCCCTTCCAACAGCATCGAGACATCCTTTACCTAAGCGGTGTAGACCAGGAAGAGAGTATACTTGTTCTTTTCCCCGATGCTATAGAACCAAAGCATCGAGAGGTTCTGTTCCTTAGAGAGACAAATGAACACATAGCAGTGTGGGAAGGAGAAAAATTAACGAAAGAGAGAGCTTTCGAAGTAAGCGGAATTAAAACTGTTTACTGGTTATCTGAATTCGACAAGATCTTCTTCGAACTCATGACACAGTCGGAAATCATTTACTTCAATACAAACGAGCACTACAGGCAGTCTGTGGAAACAGAAACTCGGGAGGCGCGTTTTATAAAAGCCACCAAGGACAAGTTCCCTGCACACACCTATGCCAAGAGTAATCCGATTCTTCAACGACTGCGTTCCGTAAAGGATGATATTGAGATCGACATACTCCAAACAGCCTGTGATATTACCGAAAAAGGATTTAGAAGAGTACTGAATTTTGTCAAACCCGAAGTGTGGGAATTCGAGATCGAAGCAGAGTTTATGCATGAATTTCTCCGGAATAGATCCGATGGCTTCGCCTACACTCCTATCATTGCAAGCGGGAACAACGCAAATGTACTTCACTACATTCAGAATAACCAGCAGTGCAAGGACGGACACTTGTTACTCATGGATGTAGGTGCTTCCTATGCGAACTACAGTAGCGACATGACCAGAACTATTCCGGTGAATGGTCGGTATACAGAACGACAGCGAGCCGTTTACGATGCGGTACTCAGAGTGAAGGATGAAGCAACCAAGCTGTTGGTTCCGGGAGCCTTCTGGAAAGAATACCATGTGGAAGTTGGTAAACTTATGACTTCTGAATTGTTGAACCTGGGCCTGATCGACAAAGCCGATGTTCAAAACGAAGATCCAGACTGGCCTGCCTATAAGAAATACTTCATGCACGGAACCAGCCATCATATGGGGCTGGACACTCACGATTACGGAATACTATGGGAACCTATAAAAGCTGGAATGGTGTTTACGGTAGAACCTGGAATTTATATTCCCGAAGAAGGATTCGGCATTAGATTGGAAGACGATGTAGTGGTTCAGGAGAAAGGTGAACCTTTTAACTTAATGCGAAACATTCCCATAGAAGCTGAGGAAATCGAGGAGCTAATGAACTCCTGATTTCGGGCACAAAAAAATCCATCCGCTAATGGCGGATGGATCCTTCCTAGTACAACCATAATTAAACATGCAGTACCCCGTTCTCGGCTGCTGCAAAATCGTTCCACTGATAGCTGTCTGCCTGGTCGTCATTGGCCCAGTTTCCATCTACCAGGTAACGGAATTCGTAAGACTGATCTTTGTCCAGGTTAACTGTTCCTTTGAAAGATCCGTTCTTCAATTTCTTTAGCGGAGTAGTTTCCGCATTCCATTCGTTGAAAGTTCCTGCAACTTTAACTTCGTTTGCCTCGGCAGCAGGCACTGTAAATGTCACTTTACAGACAGGCTTACTTTTTAGATATTGTTTAGCGATAGCCATGATATTAATGTTTTAAGTTTGGGATAAATCTATGTCACAAAACAATATTTGCAAACGTAAAAATCATAAAATATTGGTGTTTTACGAATATTTAAAAATGCTGAAGGGATAATTGAGAAACTGTGAAAAATAGCAGGGTAAAAAAGTGAATTTTGCAATAAAAACCACTTTTACGCTACCCTCAATATTTACGAAAAAAAGCACTACATCGTTTTCGTTTTTTTCTGAAAAACATAAAAACGGATGAAAAACGTCAGATTTTAATTTAATCTATGACATTTCCGATGTTGTTTTGAACAAAGAACCAAAAAGGTTAGCCAGGCCGAAAGCAATCACAGACGGAAGTATCCACCCCATATGAACTTCGGAGAATGGAATAAATTTTCCAATAGATTGCACCCATTCCGAAGAGATCAATTCTGAATTAAGAGTGGTGAGAAAATCAGGTGTGCTAAAAACAATAGTAGTAATAACGGTTGTTCTGTACACCAATCTCGTCGTTAATGAATTTGGCAAGACGCTTAAAGCGATCAAAACAATGGTAATTGGGTAGATGAACATCAGCGCTGGGATAGCTATGTCTATAATATAACCTACTGTATTCTGTCCCACCAGCACACCTACCAAACAGCCGACCACGGCAGTTACCACATAAGCAAGTTTAGATTCCTTGAACAGCCCTTTAACAAAATCGGCTGTTCCTGCAACTACTCCTACAGCAGTGGTAAAACAGGCAAGTGCCACAAGGACTGCAAGAAAGGCTGTTCCGGTATTTCCAAGGGTTTTTGTGCTGAGAAGATTCAGAAGTTCCGTCCTGTTACTAACCTCTTCCGTTCCGCTTTGCCATGCGCCTAAAGCGATTAGACCCGCATAAATAACAAACAAACCGATTCCTGCGAGTAAACCGGACCTAGCAATGATCCTTCGCTTTTCAGCATAGTTGTAGTTGCCCTGAAGTCCAATGGAAATCACAATGACCCCTCCTACCACGACGCCTCCTATGGCATCGAAAGTTTGGTAGCCTTCGAGGAAACCTTCGGTAAATGAATTCGGAAACACAGAATCCCTGAGAGGTGCAATTTCTGTAAACAAACCAAAAAGGATCACTAATAAAAGAATGATAATAATTAGTGGTGTTAAGTACTTTCCAATAATACTCAGTATGCGATTCCTATTGAGAACGAAGATCAAAACAAGTATGAAATAAACGATACTGAGGCTTAGGGCCGACATATCAAAATACGGCTCTACAGCCATTTCATAAGCAACAGAAGCCGTCCTTGGAGACGGCAGTGAAATGGAAATGGCGTAAACAACAACAGAGTATATCAGGGCAAACCAGGGTGATACCTTTTTACCAAAATCCAGCATACTTCCCTGTAGCTTAGAATGGCCGTAAATTGCCATGATAGGAATTATCACAGCTGAAATCGCAAACCCTGTAGCAACCCAGAACCAGGCTGAACCTGCGTTATAGCCTAAAAATGGAGGTAACACCAAATTCCCGGCACCGAAGAAGAGCGAAAAAAGCGCAAAGGCGGTTATGACAATTTGTTTGCGTTGCGACATTAACTGATATTTGCCATGAAGATAGAAAAATGATATTTCCTTACAACGATAAAACAATTAGTTACCGCATCCAAGGCTCGGGTCCGGCAGTAGTCTTATTACACGGATTCCTAGAAAATATGGAGATGTGGGCAATCTTGGAAGAACAGCTCAATACAGATTTCACCACCCTGATAATCGATCTTCCCGGACATGGAAACAGCGAGGTATTTTCAGAAACACACAG
The DNA here is from genome assembly GCF_026126405.1 of Aureitalea sp. L0-47. GTDB lineage: Bacteria > Bacteroidota > Bacteroidia > Flavobacteriales > Flavobacteriaceae > Pukyongia. The sequence goes on along the minus strand of NZ_JAFMTQ010000001.1, from coordinate 147,633 downwards.
CATGGAAGACATGGCTTCTGTTGTTCGGGCACTTATGGCGCATCTTCAAATAGAAAGTGTTAGCCTAATAGGTCATTCAATGGGAGGATATGTTGCGTTGGCCTTTTTAGAGAGCTATCAAGAGATGGTTAGGCAAATAATTCTTCTGAATTCAACACCTTATGCCGATTCTGAAGAGCGCAGACAAAACAGGGGTCGCGCGCTCGAGTTAATTCCGAAGAATAAAAATTTATTCATCCCTGTTGCCATAACTAATTTATTCGCTGAAGATACTCGTAATGAATTTTCAACGGAGATCGAACAACTCATCAGAGATGCGAACCATATGCCTGTAGATGGTATACTGGCTGCAATCCGTGGAATGCGCGACCGTAAAGGCCGCAGTAGCGTTCTAAAAAGATTCAGCGGCAGTAAGGTCATTATAGCTGGGACAAAGGATAGTGTTGTGCCTATTAATGACTCCAGGAAAGTCGCAAAAATGACGGGGTCAAAATTATTTGAAGTAGATTCCGGACACATGACATTGGTGGAAAATGTTAAAGAAATTCCTAATATTGTGCATTTCATCGAATAATTATTACTTTTTATCGATTTTTTAGATAAAAAATATATATTAGACTTGTAAAATAAACCAACGTCTATGAATTCCTCCCCAAATTCCAAGCGATCTATGTTCGGCCTCCTGTGTGCAGCTTTCGGTCATGACTACATTGTAACCAGAAAAGTCACCAACCATATAAACGAGTACAAATGTTCCCATTGTGGCCGTGAAGTGGCTGAAAATGACTCTGGTCATTTGGAAGTGTTAACTCAAAAATTAAAGAACACTAACTCGAATTTGGCAACATTCTTTCAAAAGAAGAATCGAAGAGTCTCCACATTATGAAGCATTTGGGATGCAAGTTCATCGGCCATAAACTTAACCCTGTTTCAATTCAACCGATAGCAATAAAAGAATACCAATACTCTCGCTGTCGGCAGAAGTTTACAGAAGATGGTTATGGACGTATTGTAAAGCTCACTCGTTTTTGGGAAGAGAATCACAAGGTCTTTCACGATTATTTCAGTAAAAGAATGATTTCTTAGAACTAGTCATCCTTTAATGCATTCCATCCACGGGCAATCAATTGAATTTTTTCTTCAGCCCTGGTGATCAGATTGGCGCCGTTCGAAGCTGGGGTCATATGTCCAATTACCGTAAGATTAGGATTACCTTTGATCTTTGGAAAATCCTCCTGGCGAATGGTCATAAGCAGTTCGTAATCCTCTCCCCCGCTTAAAGCTATCGTAGTACTATCGAGTTCGAACTCCTCACAAGTGTTTATTACCTGGGGGTCCAAAGGAATTTTGTCTTCATATAAGTTACAACCAACCTCAGATTGTTTACACAAATGCAAAATCTCCGATGACAAGCCATCGCTTATATCGATCATTGCCGTGGGAAGAACATCCAGCTCGGCTAGTAACTTAGGAATATCTTTTCGGGCCTCTGGTTTTAATTGTCTCTCAACGAGATAGGTATATGGCTCCAAGTCCGGCTGGGCGTTTGGGTTCACTTCGAAAACTTTCTTTTCTCTCTCAAGTACCTGGAGTCCCAGATAGGCTGCACCCAGGTCCCCGGTCACAACTAACAGATCATTTTCCCCTGCTCCACTGCGGTAAGTGATTTGCTCCTTGTTCGCTTTACCAATAGCGGTGATACTGATGATCAAACCCGAAGTTGAGGAAGTTGTATCTCCGCCCACCACATCAACATTATAAAGTTTAGCCGCCGTATTGATTCCACTGTAAAGTTCTTCAACTGCCTCGACGGGAAATCGGTTCGACAAAGCAAGTGAAATTGTTATTTGAGTTGCCTCAGCATTCATCGCATAGACATCGGATAGATTTACCATCACGGCTTTGTACCCAAGATGCTTCAAAGGCATATAGCCTAAATCGAAATGAACACCTTCCACAAGCATATCTGTTGTAACCACCACTAATTTATCTTCTTCTGAAGAAATAACGGCAGCATCATCACCTACTCCTTTTACTGAGCTTTCCTGCTTTAATTCGAAGTGTTTGGTAAGGTGCTCTATCAATCCGAACTCCCCTAGCTCGGATACTGCTGTTCTCGATTCATCCTTATTTTCAAACATAGTTGTAAGAATTATTTAGCAAAAATAAGGTTTCCTTCCGTAGCACACATTCCTGTATTGAAAATCATTCTTCAATATTGGGTATTTGGGGTCAAGACCCTTCATTTATAAAAGCCGACCTCAACTATTTGGTGTTCCTCCTTAGGTTGAATACATTTATGATCTATGAAAAAGATGTCTCTTCTGCTTATCACCTTAATTCTCTCTCTGAGTTGTTCAAACGACGATGCTAGTAACATCCCTCAGAATGTGCAGCCCGTCCCACAGAATAATAACAACCCACCACCAATAGAGCTGGCAACCTCTGCTCCCTGTGTTAACGGTCTTGCCGGTGGCTTTCCATGTAACGGATTCAACCTGGTGAGTCGAATCGAACTTGACACTATGGGCGCGTCCAGAGGAAACGATTGCTGGGGGTGGACCGACCCAGTTTCGGGCATTGAATATGCTATCATGGGACTCGACAACGGAACGGCCTTTATTGATCTTTCAAACCCAGCTGAGCCTGTTTTTCTCGGAACACTATCTTCTGCCAGTGGCAGCTCAGCATGGAGGGATGTAAAGGTTTTCAATAATTACGCTTTCATAGTTAGTGAAGCCGCGGGTCACGGTATGCAGATCTTCGATCTAACTAAGTTAAGAAATGTGAATAGTCCTCCGGAGAACTTTAATGCAGACGCAACTTATGACGAATTCGGAAATGCTCACAACATTGTTATAAACGAAGACAGTGGTTTTGCCTATGCTGTAGGGACGACAACTTTTAATGGCGGGCCTCATTTCATAGATATTAATGATCCTTTGAATCCGTTATATGCTGGTGGTTATGAAATGGATTCATACAGCCACGATGCCCAGGTTGTGATCTATAACGGGCCTGATTCAGATCATACAGGAGCAGAGATCCTTATTGGAAGTAATGAGAACGAGGTAGTGATTATTGACATTAGTGATAAATTCTCACCCCAGCAGATTGCGTCGATCAGTTATGACCAAACGGGATATACGCATCAGGGGTGGTTCACAGAGGATCAGCGGTATTTTATTGTGGGAGATGAACTTGATGAACTAAACTTCGGATTCAACTCTAGAACGCTCGTATTTGATTTTATCGATCTCGATAATCCTGAATTGGCTACTGAATACTACGGTGCTACATCAGCAATTGATCATAACGGTTATGTAAAAGGCAACAAATACTACCTGGCGAATTATACTCACGGTATGAGTGAGATCGATCTCTCAGGCATCGGAAGTGGCAACTTGTTCGAATCCGGATTCTTTGATACGCATCCGGCCAATGATGCATCGGCATTCAGAGGCGCCTGGAGCGTTTACCCTTACTTCCCTAGTGGGAATATTATCATAAGTGATATCAACCTTGGATTCTTCGTGGTAAGGCGAGGAAACTAATCGCAAACCCCTGTAAATAGGGACATTTAACAGTTAAAAAGGTTGGCTGTCTTACATTATTTTCTATTTTTGAAGGCATTTCAGAAAATCGTTGAAAAATATTCAGAGATTGAAGAATTTCGATGCGAAATCAACAAACCTAGAGTCAGATCGATGACTACCTAACGTAATAACCTAAAACTAAAGATGAAAAACCTATTACTCCCAATCCTACTTATGTGCAGTATTTCGGTCATGGCACAAACACCGTGTAATGGTGGAATGGCTGGACCATACCCATGCAACGGTTATAATCTACTAGCCCATCTTGACCTGAATACATTAAATGCCGGAAGTGGAAATGACTCCTGGGGATGGACGGATCCCGCCACCGGAAAAGAGTACGCTTTAATGGCTCTAAGTAACGGGACAGCATTTATAGACATATCCAATCCTACCAGCCCCATTTATCTGGGGAAACTTCCAACTCATACTAGCAACAGTAGTTGGAGAGATGTAAAAACATACGACAATCATGCCTTTATCGTGAGTGAGGCGAGTGGCCATGGAATGCAGGTCTTTGATCTCACTCGTCTTCGTTCAGTTCCAAATCCACCTGTTACATTCAACAATGATGCACATTATAGCGGATTTGGAAGAGCCCACAACATTGTGATCAATGAAGATACGGGCTACGCCTACGCTGTTGGGACCAGTACTTTTAATGGCGGACCCCATTTTGTAAATATTCAAAATCCTACTAATCCCACAGCAGCGGGTGGTTATCCGATGGATGACTACAGTCATGACGCCCAGATAGTAACCTATTGCGGGCCGGATAAAGATTATTCAGGTAGGGAGATCTTATTTGGAAGCAATGAAAATGAAGTGATCATTGCCGATATTACAGATAAAGCGAATCCTATTAGTATTTCCAGCATATCCTATTCGAATGTAGAATACACTCACCAGGGCTGGTTCACTGAAGATCAGCGTTATTTTTTGGTGGGAGATGAACTGGACGAAACCAGTGTAGGTTTCAATACCAGAACCATAGTTTTTGATTTCGAAGATCTGGACAATCCGCAGCTGTTTTTTGAATACACCGGGCCTACTCCGGCCATCGACCACAATGGTTATGTGAAAGGAACAAAATACTACATGGCAAATTACCGTGCAGGGATGAGAGTTATCGATGTGGCAGACATTGCCAACGGAAACATAAGTGAAGAAGGATTTTTCGATACTTATCCGGCTAACGACAATGCGAACTTTAGCGGTGCATGGAGTATTTATCCCTATTTTGAAAGCGGAAATATCGTGATCAGTGATATCAACAGAGGTTTCTTTGTGGTAAAAGCACAGAATCCGGATCTCGTGGCACCAGTAGCTAGTTGTCAAAATATTACGGTATCTCTCAATAACGATGGTAATGCAACGATTACAGCATCACAGGTGGATAATGGATCTTCGGACAATAGCGGAACCGTATACCTGAAAATATGCAACGACACTTTCGATTGTGGTGACCTTGGAGCCAACCTGGTAGAGCTTGAGGTGTATGATGACTTCGGAAACAAAGATTACTGCACAGCTAATGTTACCGTGGTGGACGATATTGATCCTGAAATGAGCTGTCCCGGGAATTCTCAAACACTACCGGACACAGGACAGGACTTCTACACGCTTCCGGACTACGTAGCGAACAACGATGTTACCGCATCCGACAACTGTGAATCCGACCCTTCGATCTCTCAGGATCCGGCACCCGGAACGGAACTGCCAATAGGGGTTCATACAATTAGCTTTGAAGCCACGGATGGGAATGGTAATGCGCAGAGTTGCTCGTTCAATTTAACAGTGACAGAAGTACTCCAAACCAGTACTTTCGAATTTGAGGAAGGACTTAGCTTGTATCCTAATCCTGTAACAGAGATACTGAATATCCATTCGGGAACGAGTGCAATCGAAACAATTTCCGTTGTTGACATTTCAGGAAAACTAATCTTGCAATTAACCGCCTTGAATGCGGTTGATGCTACCCTGGACCTGTCGTCAATTTCCCGCGGAATTTACTTCGTAAGGGTAAACGATATTGTAACGAAAAAGATAGTGAAAAGATAAATCGGAAGATGAGGTAGCTCTCCTTTTCTGATTCAGATAGATTGTTGAAATGAAAGAACTGGTAAAGCTGTTTTTACTTCTGATGGTCGTGGCGGCTTCCGCGCAGACACCATGTAATAATGGCTCGGCCGGAGGTTTCGACTGTGATGGCTACGACCTTGTCTCACAGATCCCGCTTTCAACTATGGGGTCAAATCGTGCTAATGATAGTTGGGGATGGACAGACCCTATGGACGGAAAGGAATACGCGATCGTTTGCTTAAATGAAGCAACCGCCTTTATCGATATTTCAGATCCTGTAAATCCGGTCTATCTCGGTAAATTGCCTACAGAAGGGAGTGCCAGTACCTGGAGAGACGCCAAGACCTATAATAATCATGCGTTTATCGTAAGTGAGGATCCCGGTCATGGAATGCAGGTATTTGATCTTACGAGATTGAGAAACGTAAACAATCCGCCAGTAATCTTTACCAATGACGCACTATTCTCAGCATTTGGAAGCGTACACAACATCGCGATCAATGAAGATACGGGATATGCCTATATAGTTGGTTCCAGTCAATTTAACGGAGGTGCGTATTTCGTAAATATCCAGGATCCGCTTAACCCAATTGCTGCCGGAGGATACGCAGGGCAAGGCTATACACATGATGCTCATGTAGTAACATACACTGGCCCGGATAATGACTATACTGGTCGGGAGATTTTCGTGGGCAGCAACGAGGACGAATTAGTAATAGTTGATGTAACAAACAAGGCTAATCCCGTAGCTATTTCGTCTATTAGTTATTCCAATGTCTCTTACACACATCAGGGTTGGTTTACTGAAGACCAACGATACTTTTTGTTGGGAGATGAGACCGACGAGATTAACTTCGGATTTAATTCCAGGACGATTGTTCTCGATCTTTCGGACCTGGACAATCCTCAGATTCACTTCACCTATTCCGGGCCAACTGGCGCAACAGACCACAATGGCTATGTGAAAGGAGATAAGTTCTTCCTTGCAAATAATGCTGCAGGCTTACGCGTCGTGGATATATCTGACATAGCAAATCAAAACATCATGGAAGTAGGTCACTTCGATACCTATTCTACCAATAACAATTCCGGTTTCAATGGCTCCTGGAGTGTTTATCCTTATTTTGACAGCGGATATATTGTGATCTCGGATAGAGAAGAAGGTTTTGTGCTGGTAAAAGAAACTGGTGTTCTGGGAACTCAGGATGTGTCTATTGGTGAATTTACAATCGCACCGAATCCATTCAGTAATAAAGTTCATATTAAAGCAACTCAAGAGTCTATCTCAGAAGTTATCATTACCGATGTGCTGGGAAAAGTTTTCTATACTGGCAGGTTTAACGAGGTTCAGGAAGTCAATATTGACCTGAGCGACCTAGCGTCTGGGATCTATTTTGCAAGAATCAATAACAACTCAACCCGGAAGATATTAAAGAAATAGTTAACCCGGTAATGGTATAGATAAAGTTGGGCACTGCTTATTATTGCCTATTACACCAAGGCTAGTGCCTTTTTATTCGTATTTTTACGCATTCTACGGTTAAAAATTATGATGAAGAAATTACTCCTTTTGGGCCTGTCGGTGTTATCAACACTCGCACTTGCTCAAACACCCTGTGACAATGGAATGGCTGGAAACTTCCCTTGCAACGGCTACGAATTACTGGCTTCTTTTACCCTGGGTGATTTAGGGGGAGCCACAGGAAATGATTCGTGGGGATGGACAGATACCAATGACGGAAAGGAATACGCCATAACAGGAGTAGATAACGGGACCGTATTCATTGATATTTCGGATCCTGTCAACCCCGTGATTTTAGGGAAATTATTAGGCCACAACAACTCTTCCAGCTTATGGCGCGACGTTAAGGTTTACAACAACCATGCTTTTATGGTCAGTGAGGCCAGCGGTCATGGAATTCAGATTTTTGATCTTACACGTCTTCGAGACGTCACCAATCCACCGGAAAATTTCACGCCAGACGCTCATTTTAATGGGTTTGGTAGTGCACACAATATCGTGATCAATGAAGATACCGGCTATGCCTATGGTGTTGGAACTTCCCAATTTTCGGGAGGAGCGATCTTTGTGAATATTCAGAACCCAACAAACCCTGTCGTTGAAGGCGGATATGCCGGCAGCGGGTACACCCACGATGCGCAGGTGGTAGTCTACTCCGGGCCGGATTCAGATTATACGGGCCGTGAGATCTACTTTGCTTGTAATACGGACGAGGTAGTGATCGTTGATGTAACAGATAAGAACAATCCTCAATTGATATCAACCATAGGTTATGCCAACATTGGATATACCCACCAGGGATGGTTAACCGAAGATCAAACCTATTTTATCGCCGGCGATGAATTTGATGAGTCCAATGTCGGTTTTAATACTCGTTCGGTAGTATTCGATTTTACAGATCTTGACAATCCTATGTTCCATTTAGAATATTTTGGACCAACTCCCGCTATTGATCACAATGGTTATGTAAAAGGAGATCGATTCTATATAGCGAATTATGCAGCCGGTATGCGTGTGGTGGACATAAGCGATATCGCAAATGGAAATATGACGGAAATTGGGTACTTCGACACTCATCCTGACAATCAGAATGTTAGTTATACCGGTGCCTGGAATGTATATCCATATTTTGAAAGTGGAAATATCATTGTAAGTAATATCGATGGTGGTTTTTTCATCGTTCGGGACGAGAACCTTGGTCTTGATCCTACAGATGCTACCAACTTTGGCTTAGCTCCTAACCCTGCTTCGGATATACTGACGATTCGTTCAGAATTAAACCCTATACAAGAAATCGAGATCTCTAATATGCTGGGACAGCAAGTGTTCTCAGCCTCATTTGAAAATTCAGACAACGAACAAATTGATATCTCTTCGCTTAGCACGGGAATGTATCTCGTTCGAATTAATAACAATACCGTAAAACGTTTACTCGTTAACTGATATACCTAAAACCCACTAAATGAAGAAAATCTTATACTTAATAGCTGTTTTATTCGGCTCAACAATGATCGCCCAAATTCCCTGTTCGGGAGGTACTGCTGCAGGATTTCCATGTTCAAATTTCAAATTGATGGGGCAAATTCCATTGTCCTTCATGGATGCCAGTGCCGGGAATGATTCATGGGGATGGACAGATCCACAATCCGGAAAGGAATATGCGCTTGTTGGCTTGTCGAATGGTACCGCATTTATCGATATATCCGATCCCATAGATCCTCAATACCTGGGAAAATTACCCACCCACACCGATCCAAGTATCTGGAGAGATATTAAGGTATATGACAATCACGCTTTTGTGGTTAGCGAGGCAAGTGGTCATGGAATGCAGGTATTTGACCTTACGCGGTTGAGAAATGTTAGCAATCCTCCGGTCACTTTTACTGAAGATGCACACTTCAATGGTTTTGGAAGTGCTCACAATATTGTGATCAATGAAGAAACCGGGTACGCATACCCTGTAGGAACCAATCAATTCAATGGTGGCCCATTGTTCATCAACATCCAGGATCCGCTGAACCCGGTAAGTGAAGGTGGATATAGTCTGGATGATTACAGCCATGACGCTCAGGTAGTCACCTATAATGGTCCCGATAGTGATTATACGGGTAGAGAGATCCTTGTGGGAAGTAATGAGAACGCTGTTGTGGTCGTAGACATCACCAACAAGAATAGTCCCATCGCGATTTCTTCAACAGGTTATTCCAACGTCGAATACACTCACCAGGGCTGGTTTACGGAAGATCAGAGATACTTTATTGTAGGTGATGAATTGGACGAATTCAGTGTAGGTTTCAATACACGAACGATAGTATTTGATTTTACCGACCTTGACAATCCACAATTCGATTTTGAGTACTTCGGAAGCACCCCTGCGGTGGATCATAATGGTTATGTTTTAGGCGACACCTACTATTTAGCGAATTATTCGGCCGGAATGCGCGCACTCGATATAAGCGACATCGCCAATGGAAACATTTCGGAATACGGGTATTTCGACACTTTCACGGACGACAATAATGCAAGTTTCGACGGTGCCTGGAACGTGTATCCATATTTTGGCAGCGGGAATATTGTTATTAGCGGTGAATTCGGTTTTACCCTGGTTAGGGATGAAAATCTAAGTACAACAGATTTCGATGACTCGGGATTCGGCCTCTTCCCGAATCCAGCAAGCGATGTTCTTACACTCACGTCCACGGGGAATCCTCTTACCTCGGTTGTTATATATAATGTATTGGGACAACGTGTTGCACAATACGATTTAAACAATTCAACTTCAGAAACAATTAATATTTCGAACTTGAAATCGGGAATGTATATGGTACAGATCAATAACGAATCAACCAAACGATTGATAGTGAATTAAAGTTTATTGCTATGAAAAAATTCTTAACCTACACATTTCTTTTCCTATTAATAGGAGGTTTTCACTCCTGCAACAAAGACGAGACCCCACCTGAAGAAACACCCCAGGGAAATACGGATGATGACGATCCGCCGGTAGGAGTAAATTTTGAAGGAATCGTAGATTACGTGAAGACCTTCGGAGGTAGTGGTGAAGATGATGCAGTTGCTGTAGTGCAGGCTAATGATGGAGGTTATGTGATCGCAGGATCCACCACTAGTATCGATGGAGATATCACTGATAAAACTACTACGGATGCCGATTTCTGGATCCTGAAAGTGAATGCAGATGGCGCAAAAGTCTGGAGTAAGACCTATGGTGGGACTGAACCTGACAAGGCCACGGCTATTCGAAAGACCTCCGATGGAGGCTACATTGTTTCCGGACATAGCAGGAGCAACGATGGCCATGTGGGTGGAAATGAAGGATTTCACGACTACTGGATACTCAAACTAAATTCGGCAGGCGATCTGCAATGGGAGACCAACTTTGGATTTTCCGGTAGTGACCAGGCATGGAATGTTATACAAACCGCTGACGGAGGTTATTTCGCGACCGGTTTCCTGGATGTTACGGCAAGCGGTGGACAAGGAAACGATGGGCGAAGTCCGGAGCACGGAGTAGGCGAATACTGGGGGATCAAAATGAATTCCAGCGGCCAGAAGATCTGGCGTCGTTATTTTGGTGGAACCAACAACGACAGAAGTTACGATGTGGCGCAAACTGCGGATGGAGGATTCCTGATGGTAGGTGCTTCGGAAAGTAATGATTTCGATATCGTAGATGACAAAGGAAGTTACGATTTCTGGGTAGTGAAAGTAAGTGCAGGAGGCGATAAACAATGGACAAAATCTTATGGAGGCTCAGAGATCGATGTGGCTTACGCCATCACCCAAACAACAGATGGTAATTACTTGCTAGTGGGTGATACAAGAAGTATAGACAAAGACGTTTCAAACCCATTGGGAAATGCCGATCTATGGACCGTGAAATTCAATAAGAACAACGGAGCTATTATCTGGGAAAAAACCTATGGTGGTACTGAATTTGAGTCGGCCAGAAGCATTCACAGACAGACGAATGGAACCTACCTTATTGTAGGATCAACTCGTTCGTCCAACGGAGATGTTTCGAACAATATTGGCCAAAATGATGCCTGGATATTGGTGATCGATGAGAACGGCCAGGTGCAATATCAGAAAACAGTGGGCGGAACAGGACTGGATTTTGCCGATGGCGCCCTTCAAACTTCAGACAACAAACTCATCGTGGTTGGAAACACTGAAAGCAGTGATGTAGACATCACGGTGAACCGAGGAATTAAAGACCTTCTACTAATAAAAGTTAAATAGTTTAATAACTTTTTTAATTAAAATTAATGAGAAAAATTGCCCTATTGCTAGCAACTTCATTCCTGTTGTTTGCTTGTAACAATGATGACGACACACCACAACCTGTCCCCAACACTACTGTAGAATTCACATTTTCCCATAATTGGGATGGAGATGCGATTGAGAACTCCGATTTTGACTTCCTACAGTATTTCAATGCAAACGGAGATCAAATGAGTATTTCAAAATTGGTTTACCTCATTTCCGATGTGACGTTTGAAAGTCTCGCAACTGGAGAAACCCTCGATGCAGGAGACTACAACCTTGTAAATGTTCGTGAGGGAACGAATTTGAGTTTCACCCCGGATATTGAAATCCCGGAAGGAGATTACCTTGTTTCTTTCACTTTTGGGTTTGATGATGAAGATAATCAGGATGGTATCTACCTGGATCTTAATTCAGCCGATGGAGGCTGGAATGTACCCATGATGCTTGGTGGTGGTTACCACTATATGCGTCTGGAAGGGAAATTCATTGACAACACCGCTACTGAGACGAATTATGCTTATCACGCAATTCGTGCCGCCGATCCTTCTACCACACCAATCACCTTGCAAGACACCTCTTTTGAAGTTAGCCTTGGACAGATCACAATTGGAAGCAGCACCAGCATAGAAATAGAGATGAACGTAGCGGAATGGTTCAAGAATCCGAACCAGTGGGATCTAAATGTGTTAAATACGATGTTAATGCCCAATTTCGACGCTCAGGTTTTGATGTTTGAAAATGGTTCAACCTTTTCCAACAGTACCGGAGTGTTTAGCCTGGGAACAGTTACTCAGTAGATCATGAAAGTTAGAATAGTTTTTTTGTTAATATTCGCGTTGACCATTGCTTCTTGTAATGATGAAGACGACAATGTGAATAGTGAATATACGGCGACACCGCTGGAACTTGAGATCCCTCCATTGTTCGCCCAAAAGATCCTTCCTCCCGTTATCCCGGAGGACAACCCACAATCTGTGGAAGGGGTTGCACTCGGCAGGAAACTATTTTTCGATAAGAAATTATCAGCAGATAATACATTGGCATGCGCCGGGTGTCACAGCCCGGCCAGTGCCTTTACCGATCCCAGACAGTTTAGTGTTGGCATTGATGGTATTGCAGGAACAAGAAATTCTATGCCTTTGTTCAATATGGCGTGGAATTACAACGAATTATTCTTTTGGGACGGAAGGTCCGCTTCGATAGAAGAACAGGCACTTGCACCAGTTGTGGACCCAATTGAAATGCACAATACCTGGTCTAATGTGGCGCAAACCTTGCAGTCGGATGGTGAATATCCCACATTGTTCGAAGAAGCCTTTGGCACACAATCGATAGATTCGGTGCTGGTTACTAAAGCTATAGCCCAGTTTCTCCGTACTTTGATCTCTGGAAACTCAAAATTCGACCGTTACATGAATGGTAATGAAGAACTTACCCCTTCAGAATTAAATGGACTGAATGTCTTCCTGGATGAGAACAGAGGTGATTGCTTTCATTGCCACGGTAATCCCAACAATCCCTTATGGACTGACAATATATTCCATAACAACGGCTTGGATGAAACTTTCACCGATCTCGGACGTGGAGGTGTAACTGGTGATCCAAGGGAATTTGGCTTGTTTAAGACACCAAGCCTGAGAAACCTGATCTACACCGCACCTTATATGCACGATGGCAGATTTGAAACTATTGATGAGGTGATCGATCACTACAGCGAAGGACTCGTTTATTCCGAAACCATCGATCCCCTAATGAAGTCGGTGGACGAAGGCGGCGTTCAACTTAGTCCTGAAGACAAGGCGGACCTCAAGGCTTTCCTACTTACATTAACCGATGAAAACTTTATAGATAATCCGGATTTTCAGAATCCGAATTAATCCTGAATTGTCGGGCAGCCACTAAAGCAAAATTCAGGGCTGTTAATTATTACTTAAATCTATACAATCATAGGTCTAATTTGTTCTTAGACTATGGTAAAAACTCCCTTTTAGCTTATATTTGCATCCTAATTTAGAATTAATCTATTTAGAAATGATCAAAGTTAGTGAGCAGGCTAAGTCGAAAATTTCACAGTTGATGTCTGAAGAAGGATTCGCCGTGGAACAAGATTATGTGCGTGTGGGTGTGAAAAGCGGTGGATGCTCCGGATTGTCATATGATTTAACATTCGACAATGCACTTAAGGATGAAGATAAAATGTTTGAAGATAGCCCGGTGAAAATCGTAGTAGATAAGAAGAGTTTTCTTTACCTGGTGGGCACTACTCTCGAATACAGCGGAGGACTGAACGGTAAGGGGTTTGTATTCAATAATCCTAATGCCAACCGAACTTGTGGTTGCGGAGAAAGTTTCTCACTATAAAATTTGCTGAAAAGAAATGGGAAAATTTACAGAAGACGATCTTAAAAAAGAATTAGAAACCAAAGAATACGAGTATGGTTTCTACACTGATATTGCTTCGGATACCTTCCCGGCAGGTTTGAACGAGGATATCGTTCGAGCCATTTCCAAAAAGAAGGAAGAACCTGAGTGGATGACTGAATGGCGACTGGAATCCTTCCGCCATTGGCTGGATATGGAAGAACCTGAGTGGGCAAATGTGAAGTACAAAAAACCCGATTTCCAGGCAATATCATATTATTCGGCTCCGACCACAAAGCCTAAGTACGACAGCCTGGATGAGGTGGATCCCGAGTTACTGGATACATTCAGCCGTTTAGGAATCTCTCTTGAGGAACAGAAACGACTTGCTGGTGTGGCGGTAGATATCGTGATGGATTCTGTTTCTGTTGCAACTACTTTCAAAAAAACACTTGCGGAGAAAGGGATTATTTTCTGCTCTATTTCAGAAGCGATAAAAGAGCACCCGGAACTGGTTAAAAAATACCTGGGTACAGTGGTGCCTCAAAAAGATAATTTCTATGCGGCACTCAACAGTGCGGTGTTTAGCGATGGCTCGTTTTGCTATATCCCGAAAGGGGTGAGATGCCCGATGGAGCTCTCTACCTACTTCCGGATCAACCAGGCAGGAACCGGGCAATTTGAAAGAACGCTTGTGATTGCTGATGAAGGGAGTTATGTAAGCTACCTGGAAGGGTGTACTGCTCCTTCCCGTGATGAGAACCAACTGCATGCAGCAGTGGTCGAACTGATAGCACTCGACGATGCTGAAATAAAATATTCAACCGTTCAGAACTGGTTCCCTGGCGACAAAGAAGGTAAGGGTGGAGTGTTCAATTTCGTTACCAAGAGAGGACTTTGTGAAAAGAATGCAAAGATCTCATGGACACAAGTTGAGACCGGAAGTGCTGTGACCTGGAAATACCCAAGTTGTGTTTTAAAAGGTGACAACTCCATTGGTGAATTCTATTCGATTGCTGTAACAAATAACTATCAGCAGGCGGACACAGGAACTAAGATGATCCATTTGGGTAAGAATACCCGAAGTACAATTATTTCCAAAGGAATTTCCGCGGGGAAATCTCAAAACAGTTATCGTGGATTGGTCAAGATCAGCCCGAGAGCTAAGAATGCCAGGAACTTCTCACAATGTGATTCCTTACTAATGGGGAACGAATGCGGGGCACATACCTTCCCTTACATTGAAGTAAGTAATCCATCGGCACAGATCGAACACGAAGCCACGACCAGTAAGATTGGAGAAGATCAAATTTTCTATTGTAACCAACGAGGGATAGAAACCGAAAAAGCAATTGCCTTAATCGTAAATGGATTCAGTAAAGAAGTATTGAACAAGCTTCCCATGGAATTCGCCGTGGAAGCACAAAAATTATTAGAAATCAGCCTTGAAGGCTCGGTAGGATAAATTTTATTGAAAATGAAAAAAATCGCATACCTATTTCTGTTAACCCTAATCGTTGCTGCCTGCAACAATTCAGAAACAAAGAAAACCGAAGATCAAACTAAGATTCAGGATAGCCTGTCTACGGACACCGAGTCTGATCAAAACGTTGTTGATGTGCGGATGCCGGTTTATCGCGGTGAAGTGATCTTTACTGAAGAAGGCGCGGTTATGAATGGCCTGGATTTTACTTACGGCATTGTGATGGATGCGGTTGCAGAAGACCTAAAGGCGCAGGTAGAACCGGTAAAAAAGGATGAATACGACATGGTAAAGGTTGTGGTCACAGGCGTTGTGTCTGACAACCCTGCCCTGGCCGAAGGAAAAGAAGGATGGGAGAAAGTAATTACCATAAAGAAAATATTAAGCGTAAGCGCACAGCCTTCGCAACCAGATGTTAAAATTGAAGCTAAGAACTAGAAAATGTTACAAATAAGAAATTTACACGCCGGAGTTGAAGAAAAGGAAATCCTTAATGGAATTGATCTTCATGTGAAACCAGGAGAGGTACATGCCATCATGGGACCTAATGGGTCTGGAAAAAGTACATTGGCCTCGGTAGTGGCTGGAAAAGAAGAATTTGAGATCTCTGAAGGAGATATTCTCCTCAATGGAGAAGACATTTCCGAACTGGATCCTGAAGAGAGAGCACATAAAGGTGTTTTCATGTCCTTCCAGTACCCGGTGGAGATCCCCGGAGTAACGGTAACTAATTTCATTAAAACAGCGATCAACGAATCCCGAAAGGCTCAGGGGCTTGAAGATATGCCGGCTTCTGAGATGCTGAAAAAGATCAAGGAAAAGGCAGAAATGCTGGATATCGACCGAAAGTTTCTATCTCGTTCTCTGAACGAAGGTTTTTCCGGAGGAGAGAAGAAACGTAACGAGATCTTTCAATTAGCAATGATGGAACCAAAATTGGCTATCCTGGACGAAACAGACTCCGGGTTGGACATCGATGCCCTTAAAATTGTGGCTAATGGTGTAAACAAGTTACGGAATGATGAAAATGCAGTGATCGTTATCACCCACTACCAGCGACTACTGGACTACATAGTTCCAGATTATGTGCATGTCCTTATGGATGGAAAGATAGTGAAGTCGGGGCCAAAAGAACTGGCTTACGAACTTGAAGAAAAAGGATACGACTGGATCAAAGAAGAAGTGAAAGCTTAGTCACTAAAACTTTATAGTGCTATGAATCTCAAGAATAAATTATTGTCCTCATATATCGCTTTCGATGATTACCTGGAAGCAGACTCTCCTGTTCACGATCTGAAAAACAAAGCGATAAAGATATTCGAGTCGGAAGGTTTCCCTACCAAAAAGCAGGAAGATTGGAAATATACTTCGTTAAACTCACTGCTTAAGGCAGATTACAGCCTGTCACCCAGACGCGACCACGACCTGGAGTTCAAAGATGTGAAGCGATACTTCCTTCACGATATTGACACCTACAAGATCGTTTTTGTAGATGGTGTATACAGTTCTTTCCTTTCGGAAACCACCCATGAGAAAATGGATGTATGCCTGCTGTCGGCAGCCATGAGCAAACCGAAATACAAGCCTGTTATCGAAGCATATTTCAACAAAATAGCTCCGGAAGACAGTCTAACTTCCCTGAATACCGCATTTGCCAAGGAGGGAGCCTATATTTATATTCCAAAACACAGGGAGGTTGAAAAACCCATTGAAGTGATCAATTTCTCTACTGGTAACGAAGCTGCCCTTATGTTGCAACCACGTAACCTGATTGTCGTTGGAGAGAATGCACATGTTCAGATAATCGAAAGGCATCAAAGTCTTTCGGATAATCCCGTGTTCACAAATTCGGTTACTGAGATCTTTGCGGAAAAGCGCGCGTTTGTAGATTACTATAAGATTCAGAACGACCGAATTACCGCCTCATTGATCGATAACACTTACATCTCACAGGAAGGTCAGAGCAATTGCCGTGTTCATACATTCTCTTTCGGTGGGAATGTGACACGAAACAACTTAAATTTCTATCAGAAAGGTGAGCGTATTGACTCAACTTTAAAAGGAATCACCATCCTGGAGGGTAAGCAACATGTTGATCACAATACACTTGTTCATCATATTGAACCAAATTGCGAAAGCCACCAGGATTACAAAGGAATCTTCGGAGATGCGTCTACAGGGGTGTTCAACGGTAAGGTTATCGTGAATAAAGAGGCTCAAAAAACCGATGCATTTCAGCAAAACAACAATATCCTGATCGACGACAAGGCTACTATCAATGCGAAACCGCAATTGGAAATATTCGCCGACGACGTGAAATGTTCTCACGGTTGTACTATCGGGCAATTGAATGAAGATGCATTGTTCTATCTCAGAACTCGAGGAATCGCGAAGAAAGAAGCACGTGCTTTATTGATGTATGCCTTCGCAAACAATGTTCTGCAGAGCGTAAAGATCCCCGAACTCAAGAAGCGTATCAACAAATTGATCGCAGAGAAGATTGGGGTTAATATGGGCTTCGATCTCTAAGCTCAGTTTAATGAAAATCAAGATGGCACTGAATGTAACTCAAATAAGAGAAGATTTTCCTATTCTAAAGCGCCAGGTGAATGGAAAGCCTTTAGTGTATCTTGATAATGCCGCCACTTCCCAGAAACCAAAACAGGTAATCGATTGTATCGTAGATTACTACAGTCGCTACAATGCAAACATTCACCGGGGAGTTCACACACTTTCCCAGGAAGCGACCGATGCTTACGAAAGTGCCAGGAAGAAAATTCAGAAGCATTTCAACATTGAAAAAAGTCATGAGATAATATTCACTTCAGGAGCAACCCAAAGTATAAATCTGGTCGCAAATGGTTTTTCGTCTTTTCTGAATGGAAGTGATGAAGTAATGGTTTCGGCCATGGAACACCATTCCAATATCGTCCCCTGGCAAATGCTTTGCGAACGAACTGGAGCTATCCTGAAGGTGATCCCAATGAAGGAAGATGGTACGCTGGACATGAAAGCATTTGATGAGAAACTTTCAGAAAAGACAAAACTGGTTTTTGTAAATCATATTTCAAATGCTCTGGGAACTATAAATCCTATTGAAGAAATCATCGACAAAGCCCATAATTCGGGAGCCGCCGTATTAGTAGACGGAGCCCAGGCCTGTTCGCATTTGAAGCCAGACCTACAGGCTCTAGACGTGGACTTCTATGTTACCAGTGCTCACAAGCTTTGTGGACCCACAGGTGTAGGGATGCTTTACGGTAAAGAAGAGTGGTTGGAAAAACTACCTCCTTACCAGGGCGGTGGGGAGATGATTGCCGAGGTAACTTTTGAGAAGACCACCTATGCGGATCTGCCGCATAAGTTCGAGGCCGGTACTCCGAATATCGTTGGGGGGATCGCCTTTGGTGCGGCCATAGATTATCTGGATAACATTGGATTGGACAATATTGCGGAATACGAAGCAGAGCTGCTCGAGTATGCAACCACAGAATTACTGAAAATAGACGGGTTGAAGATCTACGGAACCGGTTCGGACAAGACTTCAGTGATCTCGTTCAACCTGGAAGGAATTCATCCTTACGATGTTGGCACCATTCTGGATAAACTGGGAATTGCGGTGCGAACCGGGCATCACTGTGCCCAACCAATTATGGATTTCTACAAGATTCCGGGAACAGTGAGAGCATCGTTCGCTTTTTACAATACCATGGAAGAGATCGATCTGCTCGTTGAAGGCATAAAAAAGGCACAAGTGATGCTTAGTTAACAAGCAAAAATGAAGAAGGAATAAGATTTGTAGTATCTTCGAACAAAACAACAAAAACCATATAATGAGAGCACTAATTGTTTTATTCATGGCCACAATCTTTTTTACAAGTTGTGATGAAACTAAAAAAGTAATTGAGGTTGCAGGAAATGTTCAACTGGCAGGGAGTTATGCTATTAGCGTAATTGGCGACAAGGAGGTAGCAGAGAATGCGCCTACCATTTCGTTCATGGCCTATGACAAATCGATCAAAGGGAATACGGGTTGTAATTCTTTCTTTGGAACATACGCTTTAGACCTAAATGTTTTAACCTTTTCCGATATAGGTTCTACGGAAATGGCCTGCGAGCAACCGATCATGGATATCGAAAATAACTTCCTCCAGGCACTACGTGAAACGGGTTCATTTTCGTTACAGAATAATGTACTAACCTTATTATCGAAAGACGATCAGTCGGTATTACTGAAAGCTCAAAAAGAGACCAACGAATAAAGAATCATGTCAATAAAAGAATCACAGGAAGAATTAATTGAGGAATTTGCCCTCTTCGATGATTGGATGGAGAAATACGAACATCTTATCGAACTGGGGAAATCGCTTCCTATGATCGATCCCTCACTTAAAACAGATGAGCGCATTATCAAAGGTTGTCAAAGTAAGGTATGGCTTGATGCGACTTTAGAAGACGACAAAGTGATTTACACTGCCGATAGCGATGCGATTATCACCAAGGGAATCGTTGCGGTTTTGATCAGGGTTTTCTCCGGAAATAGCCCCGAAGAAATTACAGAGGCAGATTTGGGTTTCATAGACGAGATTGGTTTGAAAGAGCATCTATCTCCTACCCGGGCCAACGGACTTGTTTCTATGATAAAACAAATGAAGTTATATGCCGTGGCGTTTCAGGCGCAACTTAAGAAATAAACAATGAGTACTACTGAAATCAATACTACCGAACTAGGTGAAAAGATCGTAAAGGTTCTCAAAACCATTTACGATCCGGAGATCCCGGTAGATATTTATGAACTTGGTTTAATCTACGATGTATTCGTTAATGAAGACCTGGAAGTAAAGATCCTAATGACGCTTACCACACCTAACTGCCCGGTTGCGGAAACCCTTCCGGTTGAAGTGGAGGATAAGGTTAAGTCCATAAAAATCGTAAAGGACGCCGAGGTAGAGATCACTTTCGATCCTCCCTGGAGCCAGGATCTTATGAGTGAAGAAGCCAAGTTGGAATTAGGTATGCTATAATGTAATAATTGCTATGTCGAAAGTAGGAATTGACGCCCTCTCATTTTATGTCCCTTCTTTATTTGTTCCGATGGAAGAACTGGCGGCTCGCCGGGATATTCCTTATGAAAAACTAAGACGCGGACTGGGCCTGGAAAAAATGGCCATCCCAGACATCAATGAAGATGCCGCTAGTTTTGCTGCTAATGCACTTTTGCGACTTATTGAAGACAATACTATTGATCCCAGGGATATTGGAAGAGTCTACCTGGGAACTGAAAGCGCAGTAGATGGCTCTAAACCCACCGCAACTTACGCATTGGGTGTTGTGGAAGAAAAACTCACAGGAAAGTGGGGAGAACGGGCGTTTAGAAATTGCGATGTGGTAGACCTTACCTTCGCATGCGTAGGGGCCGTAGATGCCATGCACAATTGTATCGATTGGGTAAAGGCCGGGAATGACCGGAAAGCCATCGTGATCGCTTCAGATCTTTCGAAATACGAACTCAATTCCACAGGGGAATATACCCAGGGAGCAGGCGCTGTTGCGGTTTTGATCTCTGAAAACCCCTCAATACTATCTTTTAGTGATACCTGGGGTGTTGGCACCAGTAGCGTGGGCGATTTTTTCAAACCACGTCGCTACTTTAACAAAACAGACCTTGCGGTTTCATTATTGAAAGAATCCGGGGTAGAGCTTTCCGAAGAACAAATCGATACCATTGTCACCCAGGCACCTTCCGAATTCTGGAACGACGGTAACGCCCTTGTTGAAGTCTTTAAAGAAGAGCCCGTATTCGAAGGTCAGTATTCCAACCAATGCTACAGCGATCGAATCACCGAAGCCTTAGAACATTTTAACCAACAAACACCCACGAATTTCCTTAAAGACTGGGAATACCTGGTATTTCACCTGCCGTATGCCTATCACGGTAGAAGGATTATTTTTTCAAATTGGCTTACATGGTTAGAAGAAAATGATCAAATGGACGTATTGTTAGCCGAGACAGGACCTGTTGGTGACGACAGGAAAACCTGGGAACGCGCGGCGAGTAAATCGGAAATGTACCGCCAGTTCGTGAAGGACAAGATCGAGAAAGGTGAGCGCGCATCTTCGTTGATCGGTAATATGTACACGGCCTCAATTTTTATGGCCTTCCTGAGTTTAGTTCGCAGTTGTTTTATTGAGGAAGAAGAACTTTCGGGAAAGAAAGTTGGGTTCATCGCTTACGGAAGTGGTTCCAAATCTAAAGTCTTTGAAGGCAGAATCGAAAATGGATGGAAGAAGTCCGTTTCAAGAGTAAAATTATTTGAACAGTTAGAAGAGCGATCGGTAATTGACGTAGAGTTGTACGAAAAGATTCACCGTGGGATTCAGCAAGAATCTGTGGAGGCGCATTCAGTAATAACTTTAAAGGAAATTGAGACCGAAGACCAAAATACCAAAGGACTGAGAAAATATTCCTAATCGCATTATGGCCGATGAAATAATAAATAGAGTAGCCAATAGTAAGCTTGTTACTATCGACCTTGAGGAGTACTATCCTGAAGGCCCCAGGCATGAACTTGATATTGCTCCATGGCTGTACGAAGGCATTGTCCTTCGGGAAAAAGAATTCAGGGCTTCGGTAAAAGATCATGACTGGAGCATTTACAAGGATGCTTATGTAGCGATAAACTGTTCAACGGATGCCATCGTCCCTGCATGGGCATATATGCTGATCTCCGTTGAAGCTGCCAAATTTGCCCGGAAAGTAGTATTTGGTAAACTGCCGGATCTGGAAACTGTGGTACTTGCCGAGATCATCAATGATCTGGACATTGAAGAATATCGGGATAAACCTGTTATCGTTAAGGGATGCTCACATAAACCCATCCCAACAAATGCCTACCTTCTCATATCGCAACGATTGCAAGCCGTTGCAAAAAGTTTAATGTATGGTGAAGCCTGCTCCTCAGTACCGCTTTACAAGAAAAAATAACCCCCTTACAGCGATTTCAGCCGTCGTTTTATCGAAAACGAGTCCAAATTAGCATTGTTCATTTCCCTGCAAAGGAAGAAATCTTATTTTTGCCCGCATAAACAATATTAAAACAGATGAAAAAATTAGCCCTATTTGCATTCTTAATGCTGACACCTTTCATCCTGTTCGCGCAGGAGGAAGCAACCGAAGAGCCAAAGGATGGCTGGTCAAAAGCCGGAAATATTTCGCTACTATTCAGCCAGGCAGCCTTCAACGAAGAATGGACCGGTGGAGGTACCTCTAACTACGCCGCAAACCTGGCACTAACGTACGATGCCAACTACCGTAAAGGTAAATTGAACTGGGATAACCGTTTTATGGCCGACTATGGTATCACGAAGACCCGTGACCAGGAATTCACAAGAAAGACGAACGACCGACTGGAGATCAACTCCATCCTTGGTCGCCAGATCAAGGAAAGTAAGTGGTTCTATTCCTTCTTTGGTAATTTCAGAACTCAATTTACATCCGGTTATGAATACGGTGAGGACGCTAACGGTATGGAGATTCGCACTGAAACCACCAAGCTTATGTCTCCAGGTTATCTGCAGGTAGGTCCAGGTTTCCTTTGGAAAGAGAGTGATAATCTGAAAGTTAATATCGCTCCGGCAACACCGCGTTTCATTTTTGTTAGTAACGAATTCACCGATGTGGGTAACGACCCTTTACTCATCATGGCCTTTAACGATGCAGGTGGTTACTTCGGTGTGGACGCCAACGATACTATGCGTTTCGAGTTTGGTGCCGCACTGGGAGCATATGCTAAGTTTGACGTTATGAAAAACGTAACCGTTGAAAACGTCCTGAACCTTTACAGTAATTACCTCGAGGATCCTCAGAATGTTGATATCGACTACACTCTGAATTTAGTTATGGCAGTAAACAAATGGATCACGGCAAACGCCACTTTCCAGGCCATTTACGATGATAACGCAGTTCAAGGATTCCAGATACGTGAAGCAATTGGTATCGGGATTACTTACGGACTATAAACTTCAGAAGAAACTAGTAAAAAAGTAGGCTGTCTTTTTAGGCAGCCTTTTTTTATTCCAACACCTCCGGATACAAGAAATTGTTATACGGAAAGCGAGTCACATGAATATCCCGAACCTTCTGGTAGACCACTTTTCTGAATTCGTCCAGGTTCTCTTTGTTCAATGCTGAAATAAATATGGCGTCGCTATTCTCCTGCGCCATCCAGGTATTCTTCCAGTCATCCAGCGTATAGTGCGCTTTAGTTCTTTCGGTAACCAGATCATCGTCATCGATCACTTCAGGCTGATAGGCATCGATCTTGTTGAAGACCATCAATGTAGGTTTATCTGAGCTGTCGATCTCATCCAGGATCTGGTTTACCGAGGCTATATGATCCTCGAAAGAAGCATGTGAGATATCAACCACATGCAACAGCATATCCGCCTCCCGTACCTCGTCCAATGTACTTTTAAACGACTCTACAAGTTGCGTTGGAAGCTTTCGGATAAAACCTACGGTATCACTTAATAGAAACGGTAAATTCCCTATCACAACCTTTCGCACAGTGGTGTCCAAGGTTGCGAAGAGTTTGTTTTCAGCAAAGACATCACTCTTGCTTATCACGTTCATCAGGGTAGATTTCCCAACATTGGTATACCCTACTAAGGCAACCCGAACCAGGGAACCTCGATTCCCTCGTTGCACTTCCATCTGTCGGTCGATCTTTGCCAGTTTTTTCTTCAGTAAAGAGATCCTGTCACGAACGATACGACGGTCGGTTTCGATCTCCGTTTCACCGGGTCCACGCATCCCGATACCTCCACGTTGTCGTTCAAGGTGAGTCCACATCCCGGCAAGACGGGGTAGCAAATATTCATACTGGGCCAGCTCAACCTGGGTCCTCGCATAACTCGTCTTCGCTCTTTGGGCGAAAATATCGAGGATCAAATTGGTTCTATCGATGATCTTACATTTCAGAATACGCTCGATATTCTTCTGCTGTGCTGGAGAAAGTTCGTCATCAAAAATTGCGGTACCGATATCGTGTTCTTTCACAAAATCCAGTACCTCTTCCATTTTCCCGGAACCAATAAAGGTCTTGGGATTGGGCATATCCATCTTTTGTACAAAACGCTTCATGACCTCTCCCCCCGCCGTGTAGGCTAGGAATTCAAGCTCATCCAGGTATTCGGTGGATTTGTCTGCGTCCTGCTGACGGGTTATGAGACCAATTAGTATGGTTTTCTCGTATGCTATGTCTTCTTTCTCTAACATATTCTGATCAAGGGGGTCAAAGATACGAAAGCTTTGCGAGGGAATTTTGTATTTTGCTACTCATATACTTCGGAATAGATGATAAAGAAGGAAAATCACAATTACTACAGCTTTGCTTTCTACAACCTCGAGAATCTTTTCGACACCAGGGACGACCCCAATACCATCGATGATGATTTCACGGAACATTCGGACAGGAACTGGAACAAAAAACGATTCCGAAGGAAACTTAAGCAAATGGGGAGTGTGATCTCCCAGATAGGTTCCGAAGAAGTGGGCCATCCGCCTGCACTTATTGGCCTTGCAGAAGTTGAGAATCGATATGTTCTTGAAGAGCTGGTCGACTCCAAATACCTGCGTCACAAACATTATGGGATCGCTCATGTCGACAGCCCGGATGAAAGAGGAATCGACACCGCTTTGTTGTACCGGAAAGACCATGTTGAAATAAGGAATATTTCAGCCCACACAGTGCATGTAGTGAACGAAGAAGGAATTCGAGATTACACCCGCGACATACTAGAAGTACATGCAACGATAGATGGCCATGAGGTTTATGTGCTTGTAAACCACTGGCCTTCGCGTCGAAAAGGTGTAGAGGCGACTGCATTCAGAAGGATGGCAGCTTCGAAAAAGGCAAGTGAGGTAGCAGAGCAGATTCGCGCAGTCGATCCAATGGCCCGAATAATAGTGATGGGGGATTTCAACGATGACCCAAAAAGTAAAAGTATAAAAGCTCTGGTTACTTCGGAATTCTACAATCCCATGGAAATGCTGCTTACTCGCTATGAAGGCAGTGTGAACTATCGCGGAGACTGGTATCTCTTCGACCAGATCATCCTGTCACTTAATTTCATGCAACAGCACGGAAATGATTTCCGATTTCAGAAGGCAGATATTTACAATCCAGCCTTTCTAACCGATCGTAGTGGCCGAAGAAAAGGGAACCCTTTTCGCACCTTTTTAGGGAAGAGATATTCGGGTGGGTTTAGTGATCATTTCCCCGTCTACGCCATCTTTTCAATTGATCAGGGCTGATATTTTATTAACATACATTTGGTCGGGATTTTCTCACATTTCATCTAAAAAAATCGGTGGGATAATGTACCTTTATATTTTTAAGTAAATTAGACCGAAATAACCACCAACCATATCCAAATGAAAAAAGAATACACCTTCGACTTTTCATACATTGACCAAAAATTTGCAAAGCCTCTTTTCAGCCTTCTAATCCTGTTGTTAGTTTCCGGCCTATCCTACGGGCAGGGCCCCGGTTGTCCTAACGTAGATGCAGGTGAAGATGTAGACCTGGACTGTGGGGTTGAATGTGTTGATCTTACGGCATCTTTCCTTCAGACCGGTGAGACCACTAGCTATGAAGTAAGCTCGATAACTTATGCTCCTCCGTTTCCATTTACAGGCGGGACACCTGTTTCGGCTAACACCGATGATGTATGGTCTCCTATAATTCCAATCCCTTTTGATTTCTGTTTCTTCGGGGAAACCTATTCAGAAATGATCATTGGATCTAACGGTGTTGTGGCGTTCGATTTTACACAACCGGATACCACGCCAAACGGTTTCTGCCAGTGGAGTTTCGAACCAAATGAAATGATCCCTGATCCTGTGGAATTGTTTAAGACCACCATTTTCGGTGCATACATGGATATAAACCCTGCTGTGGCAGGTTCGGGACAGATAAACTTCGAGGTGTTTGGTGAGGCTCCATGTAGGACTATGGTGATCAATTTCCCAGATGTTCCTTATTTCAGCTGCAATAACCTGATTATGACATCTCAAATAGTTATGTACGAGACTACGAACGTGGTCGAGGTGTATATCGAGGAGCGTTCAGATCAATGTTCGAACTGGAACGACGGACTTGCTCTAATAGGTATCCAGAACCAGGACGGAACGGTAGGATTTACTCCTCCGGGAAGAAATACAGGGAACTGGCAGGCAAACCAGGAGGCCTGGAGATTCACTCCAAACGGAGCTTCTAACGTAGTTTTCTCGTGGTTGGATTCACAGGGAACTGTTATTGGCAATGACCCAATGATTAATGTTTGCCCGGATGATGAAGTAACCGAATATACAGCCCAAGCGGTGTATACAAACTGTAATGGTGATGTAATTACCGAAACGGATACGGTAACAGTCACTAAAGTTGCCACATTCACCGTTGATGTAGGCCCGGATCAAGCTTTCTGTGATGTTGAATCTTTCGACATTACTGCCGAAGTTGATGGCATTGATCCTACTCAGGCCACCTATCTGTGGAATACAGGAGAAACAACACAAACAATTACGGTTTCCACATCAGATACCTACACTTGTGAAGTTACGTTCGATACCTGTACTTTGGAAGACAGTACTGTGATTGAATTCAACGAAAATCCGATTATTGAACTTGGCGACGATTTTGAAACCTGTTTTGAAAATACAGTAGTGTTAGACGCTACACCGGCAAATTACCCTGCTGGGGCAGCCACTTATGAGTGGAGCTTGGATGGTGTGGTGATCGCCGGAGAAACAAGTCCTACTTTAACGGTTACTGTTGGTGGCATCTACAGCGTGTTTGTAACAGTAGGTATCTGTTCCAGTAACGACACTATAGTAATTTCCCCCCGTACCGACCTTGAAGTTTCTTTAGGTGACGACTTTAAGTCTTGTCCTAATGAACCTCAAACATTAACAGCCGTTACTTCTGAAGACGGCGTGACCTTCGAATGGCAGCTAAATGGCGATACCCTTGAAGGTGAAACCAGCAATACCCTGGAATTAATGCTTGAAGAAGGTGTTATGGGAACCCAGGTATATACCGTTATCATCACCAAAGGTGAATGTACCGGAACAGACGATATTAATATTGAAACATACGATGTTGGTAATTGTGTGATCTCGCAAGGTATCTCACCCAATGGATCACCTGGCTTTAACGACGAACTCGACCTGGAGTTCTTGTCGGACAGAGCCGGCGGTATCCTTCAGCTTCAGATATTTAACCGTTTAGGAAGTCTCGTGTATCAGAGGAATAACTACATAAACGAATGGGTAGGACAATCTGATGATGGCAACGAATTACCAACCGGAACCTACTTCTATGTGATCGATCTTGCTTCGGAAGATCCTGTCTATGGTGCGCAAGCAACCGGATGGGTCTACCTGAATCGTGATGCAAATTAAGCAACCTTAGAAGAAATTCTTTTATGAACCGAATAGTATCATGCATATTCTTGTTGGGAAGTGCCATTTCCCTGGCGCAGTCCATTTCCGTTAACGACCCTGCCGATCCGCAATCCGCGTTTTCGGCCGAAGAGCTCGTGCAGGAAGTGCTTGTGAGCGGTTCATCTTGTGTTGAGATAGAACTCACCACCCTGGGTGAAAATCCAACAGGTGTTGGTAACCCGGCCGAGCAGAGCTGGGGATACTTCCAGAATAACGGAGGAACCTTTCCCCTTGAAGAAGGGATTGTTCTATCCTCAGGATTTGCCGTAAGTGCGGAAGGACCTAACGACGATACCGGGACTTCAGACGGAGACTTTACCTGGACAGGTGATAATGATCTGAAGGCAATACTGGACAATCAGTACGGTACCTCCGAGGACACTAACAACGCAACTGTATTTGAATTCACTTTCGTTTCAAGTCTGGACGAAGCAACTTTCGAATTTATTTTTGCTTCTGAAGAATACGAAGACCAATGGGAATGTAGTGATCAGTTTAGGGACGGCTTCGCCTTCCTCATCAAAGGTCCGGGTATACCCGACGATTCAGGAGCCCCCTTTGGTGGAACTAATGTAGCTGCTGTACCAGGATCGAATAATGTGCCTGTGAGCACGGCAACTATTCACAGG
The DNA here is from genome assembly GCF_026126405.1 of Aureitalea sp. L0-47. Taxonomy (GTDB): domain Bacteria; phylum Bacteroidota; class Bacteroidia; order Flavobacteriales; family Flavobacteriaceae; genus Pukyongia. The sequence continues at coordinate 119,168 of NZ_JAFMTQ010000001.1, read as the reverse complement.
GATACTTTCTTATGTGGATTTGAAGTTCCCGGTGTGAATTACTTCCCGGAATTGTATGTAACAAATTCAGCACCTCCTACAAACGAAATTGAATTCGATGGACTAACGGTTACACTAACCACTGCCACTGTAGCAATAGTTCCAAACGAGACCTATACCGTAAAAATGGTGATAGGAGACCGTGGAGATACAGCCTTCGATTCGGCTGTGTTCCTGAAAGCCGGAAGTTTCAATATTGGAAGTGTAGATCTTGGAAACGACATTCTACTTGGTGATCCTGAAGCTCAGTGTACAGGGGATGTTATTACCCTGGATGCCGGGCCGAATCCGGATGCCGACTTCCAGTGGTTCAAGGACGGAATAGAGATCCCGGGAGCTACAGCGCAAACCCTTGATATTTCAGAAACAGGACTGTATCGTGTTGAATTAACTTTTTCGTCCACTCCCGATTGTGTGGTAAGCGATGAGATTCTGGTAGAATTCTTCCCGGTTCCCGATTTCGAACTTGGGGAAGACCAATTGATCTGTGATATGGAGATGATCACGCTTGACGCCACTCCGGTAAATACAAGCGAACTTAACGACATATCGTATAAATGGTTCAAGGATGGTACAGAGATTCCCGGTGAAACCGGTGCTACTTTGGAAGTATCCGACACAGGCTTATACGCTGCCGAAGTTACGGGTAACGGATGTCCGATAACAGACCAGGTATTCATTGAATTAGTTTCCTTTACTGTGGATATTGGCGATTTTGTAGAACCATGTGGAGACAGTGAATATGAGATAGTACCTGTAATTGAAGGTGCCGATCCTACGGGAGCATCTTTCCTCTGGAGTACGGGAGAGACTACACCTACCATAACTGTTACCGAAGATGGAGTCTATAGTGTGGAAGTCACCATAGAGGGTTGTACTGAATTCGACGATGTTACCATTAATTTCAGGACACTTCCCGAAGTTGAACTGGGAGAAGATATTATAAAATGCGCGGAGGACGTTCGTGTATTAACGGCCACCCCAATAAATGCCGGAGGAGCCACCTTTACCTATACCTGGTTCCGCGATGGTGGAGTACTGGAAGGTGAGACTTCAGAAATACTTGAAGTTACTGAAGCAGGCATCTACGAAGTTGAAGTGAACGATGATGGCTGCCTGGGAACCGATTCCATTTTAATTGAATTTTACGCCAACGAAAACTGTGTGGTAACACAAGGTATCTCCCCAAATGGAGATGATATGAACGAAACACTTGACCTGGAGTTCCTGAACGATCAGAAGGGAATTGTAAAGATCTCCATCTTTAACAGGTTAGGAGCATTGGTATACGAGAAGGAGCGCTATGTGAATGAATGGATGGGACAGACCGATGACGGTTCCGAATTACCCGTGGGAACCTACTTTTATGTAATTGAATTAGAAACAGACGAACCGCTGAGCGGTTGGATATATTTAAACAGATAACACAACCAATAATAACTAACGATAATGAAAAAACTGTCGCTATTAGTACTCTTAGTCGCTATACTGAGCACCGAATTCACGACGGCGCAACAGGACCCACAGTATACGCAATACATGTACAATATGAACGTGGTTAACCCCGCCTATGCCGGATCCAAGGAAGGACTTTCCGCCACAGCACTGTACCGCAACCAGTGGTCTGGGTTCGATGGAGCTCCCGAGACATTTACTTTCTCGGTACATTCCCCCTTCGGAGACAAGGTAGGATTGGGATTATCGGCCATTAGAGATGAGCTGGGACCAGTGAGTGAAACCAATGTGTACGCCGATTTCTCCTATACTCTGGAAGTAGGTGGCAACACTAAAGTAGCCTTAGGTCTTAAAGCCGGGGCCACATTCCACGATGTTGGACTGGTCGATCTGGATCTTCAGGATCCAAACGACCCCTTCTTTTCACAGGATATCAGCAACACTTATCCGAACGTGGGTGCCGGGGCCTTCCTTTATGGCGACAATTTTTATGTAGGCCTCTCCGTACCAAACCTTCTGAACTCTGTTCACCTTGATGAGAACGGACTGAAATACGGCTCGGAAACAAACCATTACTTCGCAACCGCGGGTTATGTGTTCCAGGTTTCGGAGAGCGTAAAACTAAAGCCGTCGGCCATGGTTAAATCGGCTTTCGATGCGCCGCTTTCATTCGACGCAAACCTGAATGCTCTCTTCTTCGAGAAATTCGAGTTAGGTGCTTCATACAGATTAGATGATTCTTTTAGTGGCCTGGTTGGGTTCCAGGTTACTGAAAATATTCGAGTTGGATATGCATACGACTATATTACTTCTGACCTTGATGCGGTGGCGAATGCTTCACATGAAGTCATAGTGACGTTCGACCTGTTCTTCAACAAACGAACTTTACGCTCACCGAGATACTTCTAATCCCAAATTCTAAGATCAGTAACAATGAAAAAAATATTCACAATACTACTAGTCATCGCGGTAAGCACAACTTTTACTACCGCTCAAAATAAAGACACTAAGAAGGCAGACCAGCTGTATGCGCGTTATCAATACAACGATGCCGCTGCTGCTTATCAGAAACTTCTTAAGAAAGGTAAAGGAAGCCGCTATGTGTTCCAGCAACTGGGGAATAGTTACTACTTCATCAATGATACAAAAAAGGCCGAAACCTATTATAAGCGAGTTGTTAAAGGTCGTAAGGTTGATCCTGAAGTGGTGTATAACTATGCACAAGTACTGAAGGCGAACGGAAAATTCGCCTTGCACAACACCTGGATGAAGACATTCGCTGAAGCGAAACCAAATGATTCTCGAGCGAAGGAATTCATGAAAAATCCCAACTACATCCCACTTATCATGGATGAACAACCACGCTGGGAAGCTAAAAACATGGAGGAGATCAATTCTGAATACTCCGACTTTGGTACTTTCGTTATGGGTAAAGATTTCTACTTCACTTCTGCCCGAAACACAAAACGCAAAAGTTACGGATGGAATGAAGAACCTTACCTTGATATCTATAAGGCAAGAGATGTTGGAGGAACTATAAAAAATGCTAATCTACTTGGCGGAGACGATGTGAACACGAAGTACCACGAGGGAACCGTAGCGATCTCACCAGACGGCAAACGTATGTATTTCGACCGAAATGATTTCTTCGAGGGTGACTACGATAAGAGTTCCGAAGGCGTAAACCAGATCAACCTGTACTATGCTGAATTGATCGATGGGCAATGGAAGGGAGTTCAGTCTGTACCGTGGAATAACGACGAATATTCGGTGCAACACCCCGCACTTAGCCCAGATGGCAATACATTGTATTTCACCAGTGATATGCCTGGTGGACAAGGAGCTAGCGACATTTATAAGGTTTCGATTAACCAGGATGGCACCTTTGGTACACCACAAAATCTTGGTGCTGGGATCAATACAGAAGGACGTGAAGGGTTCCCTTCCGTAGACAGTAATGGCACCTTGTATTTCGCAAGTGACGGACACATGGGAATTGGTATGCTGGATGTATTCATGGCAGAAGCCTCCGGATCCGGATTTGGAAATGTGACCAATATGGGGAAAGGTGTCAACAGTAGTGATGACGATTTTGCCTTTGTTTTCGATCCTGCTACGATGACAGGATACGTTTCTTCCAATCGTGAAGGTGGTAAGGGTAGCGACGATATTTACGCCATTAAAGAATTGGAAGTAGTCTGTGAGATCAAAATAAATGTTACGGTACTTAATGAATACACGGATGGCCCGATATCAGGAGCGCGCCTTGATCTTTACGATGAATTCGAGAACAGTCTGAATTCTCGTACAACATCTGTAGATGGTAAGAGCTTGTTCTCTGCAGAATGTGACAAAGGTCACGTTATACAGGCAGTTATGGAAGACTATGAAAGTAATGCTGTTGTAGTGGAATCGGCTAATGACACCGAAGTGGATGTTGTGGTTAGACTCCGTCCTATAGAAGAGATCATCGTAGACGACCGTGTGGTACTCAAACCTATCTACTTCGACCTCAACAAAGCCAATATCAAACCACAGGCAGCTTTCGAGCTCGACAAATTAGTTGCCATTATGAAGAAATACCCGAACATGACAATCAAAGTAGAGAGTCATACAGACAATCGAGGTGGGGATGAATTCAACCTGGAGTTGAGTGAGCGAAGAGCTCAGTCTACTGTTCAGTATGTCATCTCACAAGGTGTTGAAGCTTCAAGAATAAGCGGTGAGGGTAAAGGAGAAACAGATCCGAAATTCGATTGCGGATCCAACTGTACTCAGGAACAGCACGATAAGAATCGTCGTTCCGAGTTTATAATTGTAGAACGCTAGTCGTTTTCAACTAACTATTAGCCACAAAAAACCCTTCCAAATCGGAAGGGTTTTTGCTTAGGATATATCTTTCAGTTGCTTTCGAAGTTTCTGAATATGCACTTCATAACCTGAGCCCTCCAAATTCTCCATACATTCTATCATTTGCTGTAATTCTTCTTTGCTGTATTCTTTTTTCTTAGGAATAAAATCTTCTTCAGGAGCTAATGAAAAGAACAGCTTGTCACTCCAGTCATTCCGTTTACCATCGATCACGAGGTGAACTCTCGCTGCTTCTCCCCTGTTCGCTACACTGTGTTCAAAATTCACATTGGTATACCAGCATTCCCCTTCTTTCATCACAATACGCTCACTATCCAGTATGAATTCAACATCAGAATTAGTGTGAATTGGAATATGTACCCGAAACATTCCATCTTCATAACCCGATGCGTGATCCTTGTGCGGTTTTATTACAGCTCCAGCATCCAGTTTCATTAACCTGGCTGTTAGAATCGGGCATTCAAATCTCGAGATCACTTCCTTAAAGTAAGGACAGTCTTTGAGTAAAGGGGTCGGCAGAATTTGACCATCTTCCGTATGGAATGCGTTTATGTTGGACGCATCACCTCCCGGGGCATAAAGAGCTATCACGGACCAGTCCCCCACATATCCCGTGGTATTGAAATGAGCCTTCCATTGTCCGGAAGAGGCAGCGATTAAATCCCTGGTGAGACGAACAGGATCGAATTGAAAGGGAAGTTCTAGGAGGGTGATCATAACTTTCTAGTACATCGTGTTCCCATGAGCCGACTCTTCAGGGATGAGTTGCATGGCATCCCAGTGTTCCACGATCTTACCATTATTATCAAATCGGAAGAAATCCATGGTCACATATTCCTCGTTCCCTGGCCAGACCTGGTGGGTATGCAAGGCCACCAAATTATGTTCGGCAATAGCCCTAACAAACTCTATGGATTTATTTGGGTACTCGTTATGCATCCTGTTGAAATAGTCGATAAAAGGTTGTGTCCCATCTCCTACCAGCGGATTGTGCTGGATGTACACATCACCCACGTACAATTCCACGGCCTTAGCAGGGTTCCCTTCATACGCCATCTTATAGAAGGCAATGGCGTTTTCCTTGTTCCTAACTAAGTGCTTGACCTTTTTTCTTTTCATTACTAGCTATTTCGGTTCAAAAATTAAAAATACGGCGGTACTATCCCCTGTGTTACGTACCTGGTGCCATTCCACTTTTTCATTGGAAAAACCATATCCGGTGGGAATATCCACTTCACGTGTTCCCGTTGTATCAGTGATTGTAAATTTACTTCCCGCCAAGGTATATCCGAAATGTCTGTCGTGATAATGCTTTTCATGGCCTACCCCTGGTGGGAACGTACATTTAAGCACTCTCATATGGTCGGTATCCTCAAGTACTTCACATACTTTTTGGCCTTCCCATCCCGCTTGCAGGGGATCCGGCAAGGTAGTTTTGGTATCGCAACTGCTTATTAAGAAAATACCTAGGATTATCAGCAATACAAATCGCATATAGTTATTAGTCATTTTCAAGGAGGTATTTACTCAAGCTGTCTAGATCTACACCAGATATTTCGGATCTCGACGGATAACCGTGTCCGTAAAGGCCTGCGTGAAGAGGTATAGGCAACTGAGCTTCCTTGCCTATGGGTTCAATGTTCATCTTAATAGGTTTGAGTACCCTTCTGTCCACGATCGGGCTGAACTCGGACCAGGACAGCTGAAAAACAGACCCACAGTGATCACAACACCATTCTTCGAGATACTCACTTTCTGTTGGCTCTAGTTTCTTTACTGAAAACTGGTTGCCAACCCTGCCTATCATCAATTCGGTTTCCCAGCTAACAAAGGCCGTGTTATAATCTACACAGTCTATACCCGCTATCTGGATAAATCGTGGGTGCTGGCAGGCACAGCCATCCTTATAGTACATTTCGACGACCTCATCAATGAGTTTTTCAACCTGTAAATAGCGCTCCTGTCTCTTCTCGATAGTCTCTTTATCCATATCGAATAAAGATACAGAAATCGGGCTTAATTGGAGGTGATTTCAATATCGTCTAGTTCATAGGTTCCATCCGAATCCGGATCGCCGGATCCAACATATTTCCAGGCGATATGTCCTGCGCCTTCAATACAGCTTAGATCTATATATCCTGAGAAGATCCAGTCTCCAAAGAAGTCGTCGTCCTGAACTATGATCGCATTCGACAGAATCTGCCAATCTGCACTTATGATTGACTCGGGTTCACCATCCCAATTTGAAGAAAAGAATATTTCCAGAGTGCTGTTATCGGCAAAACTATTGGATGTTTTAAAATGCAATTCCTCTCCTTCTTGTTGGTCAAAATCAATTTCCGGAGTAATTAGCCAGCCAATATTGTTGTCATCACCACTCATATAAGCTCCCATCCTTGCCGAAATTCCCAAGGAAGCATTGCTGCCATCGTCAAAATAGGCTTCCCAGACCTCTGTTCCGGCCTCAGCATAATTTGTCCAACCATTCCCAAGTATAGGCTCACCTTCGATCTGGTCCTCAAAGTTTTCAGTAAACAAAATTTCACTGCCAGCTTCAGAAACAACACCACAATCCACCTGCATAGGATCGCAACGATCCGTGCCTGCCATATCGATGTTACTCGTATGGTTGATTACCAGGTTGTATTCATCACCAAAGAAATTATAGGTAAATATCCCTTCTATACTGCCCATGCCGGCGGGTAATTCCACCGCGCTGAAATCGGCGAAAACCGAAGTACTCAGGATGATCGTGCTGTTTTCAATACAGCTTTCAAGTATTCGTTCCCCGTCAAATTGGTCTCCGGGTTCTGCGGAAAAAGTAAGTGGATGGCTTCCTAAAACTTCGTTTCTATGAAACTGCATATCACTCAACCTTACATACGTATTGACTAATGTATCGTTCAATTCAGAAATGAGAATATTCATGGGTTCAACCTCTGCTACAATAGTATCCCGCTTTAGAAAATCGAACATTCTTGATTCTGATAGTGGCCCAATCCTGTTGCCTTCACGATAACCTATGGTCAGTTGACCATTATCTAATCCAACTGTTAATTGCTGGAGTTTCACATGTACTTTCCTGCCCTTTTCAAATGTTGAGAACAAGGGATTCACATCTATCTTAACCCTAATACCACTTTCAGGATCTGTATGTTTATCCTGAATTATAAGTTCCTCAAAGAAATTTCCTTGTTCATCACTGGAAATCACATAACCACTGAGATAAAGATCTTCCTCCACGGTTAGCAATGGGTTTCCTGTATTTGTTATTTGCTGATCCAAGGCAGCTCTGAGTGCACGAAAACTAACCTCAGTTCCGGTGATCTCGAACGGCTGCTGTTTCGGTAACGGGATATCAAATTCATCAATTTCACAAGTGATCAGACATAGCGAAGCAAATGTCAATATCGCAATCTTTAATACTGGTTTTTTCTTCATTTTATCATCATTTATTTAGAATCTGAAGTAGATATTCATAAAATAAGTAGTGCCGTTTCCATAGAAATATCGATTCCCAAACAAAGGCCCATATGGTCGATTTTCCTCCTCTAAACGCTGTCTATAGCTTACTCGTCTGGAGTCTTCGAAGCCTCCGGAACGATAAATTGTCCCCAGTAGATTGTTTACTGAGACAAACAATCCAATTGTGTACTTTCTGATACGCCAGGTCTTTCCCCCCACAAGGTTCACTAAAAAATAGTCGTTCAATCGTTCTTGTTTCAAGAGTGATCTGGCTATGTTCTCATCATAGTCGTTGAAAGGGAGTCCGTCCTTGTCTGTGTAAAAATCGGAAGTACGCCTCAAGTAGCTTATATCAACAAAGGTGTTGGTGAAATAATTGAGTGTGCCTCCCACCCACCAATAGGAAGGATCCCTGTACTCTAACCCAATTTGGTATGCCTCCTGCGGGCCTCCCGCTACACGATAATTTTCAATAAATACTTCACGTTTACCCAGGGTTGAAAGATCATTACCTTCCACAAAACCATCTGCTGTATCTGTATCGAAATCATCACCCGAAAGGTATAGTTCGGGATTTGTATTGTAGATACTCTGACCTACTGAAGCTGCCGCTTTGATCTTAAGGGAGGTGAGAATTTGAGCCTCGGCACCTACTTCAATTCCAACATTCCGTAGACCGATACCAGTTACTATTTCCTGAACAAATGCGTTGCTATCTTCACTTCCAAGAGCGTTTTGAGTGAAAAAGAAGCCAATATCCGTTTGATTAGAAACACTTGTGTAGTATCCCGTGATTCGAGTATCCAGAATAGTAGAACGGTACAAATAGCTTACATCTGCCTGCTGAATACCCTCATTAACCAACCCAATTACTAAATCATTGTTTTGTCTGGGGTTGGCAAAGGCGTTACGAAGCAAAGGCGGTCGTGTTGAGTAGGCCATATTTATCTCTGTAAAATGTCGGCCATTAATACTATAGGTCCCACCTAATTTTCCCGAAAAGGAGGTGAACGAGAGTCGGTCACTCGACCCTAGCGAGCGATTTTCTCCAGGAAAATACCCGTTTCTATATAAACCCTGTCTTTGGTAGTTGGTTTGGTCCCCGCGAATGGCTGCGTAAAGGAATAATCGTTTCGTACGCAGTTGGGCCTGGAGAAATCCATCCAACCTGGAAGCATTCAAACGGTAATTGTACTTATATCTTTCACCTTCAGCCACAATCCGGTCTGGGTTGTCCAAGTCACTTTGAATCTGATCTGGATCCGATCCAAAATAATCTACATCCCGAAAACCACTGCCTCCCAGGAGGTCTTTTGCTATTGCGAAATTATCACTGCTCAAACTGCGAAATTCCAACTTGGCGTTTACGGATAAATGTTCGTTGATTTTTGCTGTTGCGATGCTGTTGAAAACAAAAAGGTTTTCAGCTCGAACATCTTCCTGGAGAATGATCCTGGATATTCCATCGGACGAATTTGCATTGGTGTTATAGAATGACTCCCAGTCCAATTGACCGTCATTTATAAAATCACTTTCCGCTTCGAGTGCCAACCGAAAATCGTAGTTATTGGGAAATGGGTTTCTGAGAAAATAGCTCGGTAACCTTTGGTAATAATTGGGGGCGGGATTTCGAATTCCACCATTATCGAGACGGGTATTCCCTATTTCGCCGAATTGATAGGCGAGGTTTGTATTTATTCTGAATGAATCGGACAAATCCCAGAAATGATTTAATTGAACAAGAGGTTGCTCGATCCGTCTTAACCTGCTATTTCTCAATCTTCCCTCCTGAAATCCCCAGTTTGGATTATAGGTAGAACCTTTTAGTCGCTCCACTTCTTCAGTTAGTGCGGTCCCTCTTCCTCTTTCAACAGGGGTATAGAATGCCGAAAGATTAATACTGTGGTTACTTCCAAGACTCTTTTCAACTGCAAGGAAAAGGGAATTTGCTTCGTATGGGGTACCTTCGATGAAACCACGCTCTCCTGAGCGACGTGATGCCAGTATGGCATACGACCAACCCGAAGGGGTGATGCCACTTCGGTATGAACACATGATCCTGTTTTGGTATGATCTATTGGCTCTGGCATAAGATCCCTTGCCTCCTTTCGAATAAGAAGATGCGCGCATTACAATATTGTTTGTTCCCGCCATCCCTCCGAATCCGAAGTCGATGCTTTTTGAATTCCGGGCGAATTCACGAATTCTTTGCAAGTCATTTACTCCGCCTAAACTTCCCCATTGTGGCCGACCGTCATAGAATTTATTAGTGGAGATTCCATTGATAAGTAGTTGGACATTTCGATTGTCCAGCCCCCTGGGTTTAAAGAAAGTAGCGCTGAAGTCATACGCGACGGCATTCAGGAACACATCCCTGGATGCTTCCAGTAAGCCAGAATAGTTGGCTGTGACCTCTCCCACCTCGTCAAGTTCATAGTCGCTCAATCCAATCACCGAAATTTCAGATCTGGATATTGAGAAATCAGGCTCCATTAAAATAGGATCAATATTCAGGTCCTTACCTTTTTCCAATAAGATCCTGAAATTCTTCGTCAGGTACCCTTCCGCTTGAATCACCAGCGTATGTTCTCCGGGATTTACTTCGGAATATTCAATGCTGAAGACCCCTAACTCGTCGGTATATGATTCTAATTCCAAAACTGGCACACTAACCTTGGCACCGTTTATAGCCTTATTAGAATGAATGTTAGTTACTCTTCCGGATATCACAGAGAGCTGTGCGTGACTATTTCTGAAGAAAATACAGGCAATAAATAAAAAGATAAAGATCAATCGCATATGAGCTGATGGACCGGACACAACCAAATTTCAATCATGAACTTTAAAATAATCTGTGTGACCTGGAGTCCAATTGCGGGAAGAAAGAGATACTGCGAACTGTTTAAAATTATCTAAAAAAACAGCTGTAATCGTAAGCTGGAAGTAGCTTTTTTATCTTTTAATTCTCTAATTTCATGAAATCAAGGTCGAGATAAATTGGAATTAAGTAGCTTGGATCTCTCCCCATTAGTTCACTATTAGCATTGAACAGATTTAAGAGTTTTTTCATTTTGTTGTTCTTGCTTCCCTGTACAATTCTCGGGCAGCAAACCAGGCAATATAAAATCCTGACTGTCGGATTCTACAATCTTGAGAATCTATTCGATACAATGGACGACCCGCTAACGTTCGACAATGACTGGACACCCGAAGGTAAGTACAACTGGACCTTAGAAAAATACCGGTCTAAATTGAAAAATCTGGCTGCTGTTATGGGGGGACTCAATGATGAATATTCAGTTCATCCTCCGGAAATTCTTGGAGTTTGTGAAGTCGAAAATCGTGCCGTCCTGGAAGACTTAATAAGGGAGGAGCCTTTCAATAGTTACGATTATTCTGTGGTTCATTTCGATTCGCCGGACAGAAGAGGTATTGACGTTGCTCTTATTTATAGAACTAAAGTCTTTCTTCCCACCCATGAAAAATCCATTCGTCTACTGTTATTTGAGAATGATGACCTGGGAAAACGAATCTATACCCGCGATATGCTATTGGTCAGTGGGCTATTGGATGGCGAACCAATTCACCTGGTTGTTAATCACTGGCCATCCCGTAGAGGAGGAGAAGAGTCCAGCAGACCACGACGCATTGCTGCTTCAAAACGTATGAAACAAATTGTTGATTCCCTTTGGACAGAGGATCCTTACTCGAAGATAATCTGTATGGGTGATTTCAATGACGACCCTAATAGTCCGAGTATTCGAAACATCCTCAAACCCATCCTGACTAGAAAAAACGCAAAACTGAAGCGTTTATTCAATCCCATGGAAGTATTGCATCGAAAGGGTTACGGAACTTTGGCCTACAGGGATAATTGGAACCTATTTGATCAGTTCTTGATTTCATCCGAATTATTAAAAAAAGACTATGGTTCGCTTCGTTTCTTTAAAGCAGACATACATAATGACATCGAGCTGCAAACAGCTTCAGGTCGTTACAAAGGTTATCCTTTCCGAAGTAATAATAATGGACTATTTACAGGTGGATACAGCGATCACTACCCCGTTTATTTATACCTGATCAAAGAAGCAGATACTACTTCCGAAGGAAAATAGATCAACTAAACCATTGCGCCCAGGGGATACGGCTTAACGCAAAGAGCGTTGCCAGGGCATAGAATAATGTAAGCGCACGGAATTTCGGCCCGGAAACCAGTTTCTTTTTGTGTTTGGAGTAGCCTATAGTAACCAATACTACCACGATGATCATGATAAGTGGATGTTCCACAGCGTAAAGGCGTGCTTCAGAATTCTTCATGATCTCCCCCATCCCCATATTGCTGAAATTCTTTAGCCCTAGTGGAGAGATGAAGTATAGTATCAAGCCTATCAGGAATTGAATATGTGTTACGATCAATGTAAAAAGAGCTATCCTGAAGTCCCTGGGCTGGTATTCTTTCTTCCCAACCAGACCAGCCAGCGAATTTATGGTTGCAATTACTAGCATAAAAAGGACCAAATAGGCCCACCAGGAGTGAATAAACTGAACGGTAGTATACATAGGTTGGTTTTTTGAACGAGTTTAAAGATACGTATTATTCAATAAAAAAGGGTCGGCATTCTGCCGACCCTTATAACTATTTTGCTTCTGATAATTAGAAGTTCAAACGCAGACTTGCGTTGTACGTTCTTCCAATTCCTAAGAAATAACCGAAACGGTCTCTTTGGTTGATGTAAGAATCGTTAAACAGGTTGTATACATTTCCTCTGAATACGAAACGCTGACCTCCAAAGTTGAATCGGTAGGTTAAACCAGCATCTGCAAGGGTATAGGCTGGCAGACGTTCTGCCTGGTAGCGCATTCCCACCTGAGCTGCTTCAACTACGTCGTCAGGATTTACGAATCCATATAGGTCCGTGTAGATGTTGTAGTCACCATCAAGCGTTAATCCGTCGCATACACGAACAGATAGTCCCGCACCAAATGATGTTTGAGGAGCGTTACCCACTTTTGTTCCCGTAAGGTCTAGCATACCGTCTGTGATCACAAACTCACTGGTGTCGTCATTCTGACGAGTAAATGGTGTCTCGCCATCGTACTTCCAGTTACCAATAGATCCATAACCTCTGAATCTTAAAGTACTCGCAGTTGGACGATATTCAAAATCGAATTCAACACCCTGGTGCAATTGAGTTACATCGTTGAAACGGTCTGTAAAGAAGACCGGGTTATCTGGATCTGTGTCATCCTCACCACCTACAGCAAGGAATCTGTTACCCCATTCCGTACGATATACATCTACATTGATTCTCAGGTTATCGTTTTGGAAACGGTATCCAGCCTCAAGACCAAGGATCTCTTCATTGTCAATTTCCGGCTCAAACAGATCGTTGGAGTTACGGATGTCGCGGAAAATATTGTCAAGGAACGGCTGACGAGAGAATTGTCCGGCGTTCGCGAAGATCGAATGGTTATCGTTGATATTATAGGATGCTCCTCCTTTAATATTATAACCCGTCTTATTAACCTTTTCAGACTTCCCTGCCTCTTCCACGTTGTAGCGTTCTTCTCTTTCGAAAGATTGTGTTGAGAATGCACCTTGAACAAAGATGGAGAACTTATCGGTAGCATATTCTGCCTGACCGAATCCACCTAAATAGTTAATATTCTCGGAGTAGTCATAATCTAACCTGTCACCTTCTTCGGCAGAGTCGAAAAGAGTTTTCCATGGATCCGCTTCAAACTCATTCATGTAGATCTGGTTGTTATCTGCAAGACCTGATAGTCCAAGCAGATCATTCACTTGACGGAAGTGATCTCCCTTGTACATTCGGCCATCGAAACCAACATTGATGTTCCAGTTTTCTCCGGCTTCAAGATTCAGACTTGAAAGTAGTCCGTACCAGTTATGGTTGTTCATGGAAGACCTTCTGATACGAGCATCGTCGAAATCACCAATTCCGTTTTCGGCAATAGCGATGTTATTGTCTCTAATTGCCTCAAAATTGATTTCACCATTCACTAAAGTTCGAATACGACTTCCTCGACCATACATACCGGTTCCGCCACCACGACCCCATGATGCGTAAGCAACAGTTGATAGATCGGCGTTGTCACTAATAGTCCAGTCCCAGTTAAGGTTAGCCACAGGCTTGTGGTAGAAATTTCTTCTTTCCGTATAGCGTTCACCATCAAGGAAACCTGTGTTGCTGTTGTATTTTTCTCCGTATAGATCATATTCTTCCAGGTCATTGGAGAAATTCTGATCGTGCCACTGAGGTGCTCCTGTGATAAGGAAGTTTAAAGCGTGATTTTCATTCGGCTTATAACCTACAGAGAAAAGATAGTTCTGTCCCTGTCCTGCAGTTCCTACGGCATACTTTCTGTGTGCCTGCCAGTGATCCACAAGGAATGAGAATGCCCATCCGCTGTCGTTTAACCCGGTGTTGTAGCTTGCTGTTCCTTTGAAGTAACTGTCGTTACCCGCCAGGAAACGAACAAAACCTCCCTGGTTCTGATCGGTAGTTTTAGAAATAATGTTAACCGTACCACCTACTGATGAAATGGCTAGTTTAGAAGAACCAAGTCCTCTTTGTACCTGGATGGCATTGGCTACATCCGACATACCAGCCCAGTTAGACCAAAACATTCTACCGTCCTCCTGGCTGTTAATTGGCTGACCGTTTAATAGGAAAGCCGTATTTGTGTCGTCAAATCCACGAAGGAAAACCTGGCTGTCTCCAAAACCTCCGGCCTGATTCCCAACATAGATAGAAGGAGTGTTTTTCATTGCCTCGGTAAATTCAACGTTACCGGCAGCTTTAGTACTAATCTCCTGGGCCGTAATCGTGGATACCGCTACAGGGGTTTGACGATCGCTAGCAAGGTCAATTACACCAGTACCAACGATCACTACTTCCCCAAGACTGGCAGCATCTGCGTCCATTGAGATTGTTCCTAAGTTTGCAGTCCCATTACTAAGGGTAAAAGAAACTGTCCTGGTAACATAACCAAGGTAAGAGATCTGTAATGTTCCGGAATTAGATGATACAGAAACTGAGAAGTTTCCATCGAAATCGGAAATTGTCCCGTTTGATGTTCCTACTTCAACTACACTAGCATTAGGTAGTGGTCCTCCTAGATCTGCATCCTGAACAGATCCGGTAACTGTTCCCTGTGAATATGCCACTAGGCTGCTGCACAAGAAAACTAAAAGTAAAAGTCTTTTCATTGTTAGATGTTTAGTTTATGAATAACAGGGCAAAATTACTACCTAAAATCTTCTTAGAGTAATTTTTACATTAAGAAAATATTAATAACTAACCCTAACGTAAAGTTAATTTATAAAACCTAATGTGCTGATAAACTGACTGTTAGTTAGTAACAGCTTTGTTAACAATGAAAAATTTGTATTAATCGAAAGAAATGCAGTCCAATTTCTCCCTAAGAGGAGCGATAAATTCGAAGAATTGTGGCTGTAACCGCTCCGATAATGGCTCTGAAGTTGGCAGATCTTCCTTGAATGGATCCACCTGACGGCCATTTTTCCAGAATCGGTAACAAACATGGGGTCCACCGGTATTTCCGGTCATTCCCACCCAGCCAATAACATCCCCCTGTCGTACAAAATCACCAACCTTTACATTGCGGCTCTTCATGTGAAGGTATTGGGTGTCGTAGGTGCTATTGTGTTTGATTTTTACATAGTTTCCGTTTCCTCCTCGTCGTTCGGATTTGGTAACGGTACCATCCGCAGTAGCTAAGATTGGCGTCCCGATATTCGCAGCAAAATCAGTTCCCTTGTGGGGCCTTAGTTTGTATCCGTAATACTTGATGCGACGTTTCAGGTTGTAGCGGGAAGAGATTCTACTGAATTTAACAGGTGCTTTCAAAAAGGCTCTTCTCAAGTTCTCAGCTTTCTCGTCGTAAAAATCGGGTATCTGATTCACGGTATCTCCAACAAACTGGAAGGCATAGAGCGGTCTCCCTTTGTGTTCGAAATAGGCCGCTTTGATCTCTCCCAATCCGGCAGATATGGTATCATTGATATACTTTTCAGTATACACCACACGGAAACGATCTCCGGGCTGAATAGCGAAGAAGTTTATCGTCCAGGCATAAATATCTGCAAGTCGTTCACTCATATAGGGACTCAGGTCATTGTCCGCCATGGTCTGATAAAGCGAACTGGTGATCACCCCCGATGCAGATTTCTCTATATAATCTACAGGTTTTTTATTGTTGAAGGCGGTAATACTGTCCCTTAGATCAACAACCGCGTAGTCCACCCTGTTCTTCTCGTAGATAAACACCTGGGTTTGGTTCAATGAATCTTTGGAATTGAGCAAGACATAAGGTTTTCCGGCAACCATCCTCCTTACGTCGAAACTGTCTTTAAACCTGGTGGCAACTGCAAATATCTTATCCTGGGTAACACCGTGGGCGTCGAGTATACCTCCGAAGGTGTCTCCGGGACGCACGGTATCACGAACTACGTTGAAGTCATTCAGGACGTAGCCGTATTCTTCTATTATATCCGGAACGGGTTCGATTTCAATCTCTGTATCTTCCTTGACATCAGTACTACAGGCAAGGAATAAGAATAATAAGGGGAGTAAAAGGATTAGTTTTTTCAAGTTGTTTTCAATTTCTAGCTACACATCTTTGCCCCAATTGGCAAGTTCCTCCTTCGTCCAAACATCAGGAAAGAATATTCTTCTCTGATATTTCGGTAACATATATTTGGCCCAATCGCTTCCACCTGTTGCTTCTTCCGGTTCATTACCGTGGTTGAGGTATTTCTTCGCTGTGTTGTAATGCGCCATGACCCATTTGATATTTACTGTTCGGTCGTAATGTCTCATCGCCTTCCTCAATTCGGGGTCCTGTTGCACCTCTTCTGGCAGGCCTTTGAACTTCGCATACAAATTTATGGTATTATATTCTTTTGTAAAGGCTATGAATTCGTTTTTATATTTCTCTTCAAAAGCGGACAATAAGTAACTCTTCTTACCTGTCTTGTAATCCTTGCCAGCGGCTTGCCAGTACAAATGTTCTAAAGCGTGTTCGTAGGGCGTTTCGCGGTCGATGGTTTCCCTAAAACGGGGATCAATAAGGTTAATAAGGTCCGTAGATGAAAATTCGATCTTTCGGTACTGTGCACTTTGGAACCCACTGGCCGGCGCAAGTGTGTTTCTGAATTTCAGGTACTGCTCCACTTCCATTCCTTCAGTCATGATCTCGAAAGAAGAGGTGAGCATATCGAAATAGCGGCTTATTCGCAATAACCTTTCAGAAAAGAACTTCACTTTTAAATTATCGTGGTGGGATACCTGTTGAATTTCCCACAATATCATTTTGAATAGCAGCTCGTTGATCTGGTGATACATGATGAAAACCATTTCATCCGGTAAAGTAGTGCGCTGAACCTGGAGGTTCAACAGAGCGTCCGTCTGGATATAATCCCAGTATGTCATGGGCTCTCCGTAAAGGAGCCCTTCAAGATGCGTATCAAGATCCTGATCGATAGCATCGTATTTTTTCTGAAGCTGTTCTAGAAGTTTTTTGGTTTCGGGTTGTATTTCCATGCTAGATTGTTAATCTACAAGTATTTTAAATGAATGCTGAAGACCTTTGAATTCGGTCAAAGTGGCTTTCAGAGAACCCACGGCCAACTCAGCTTTTATGAGGAGGGGGATCTTATTATCGTCATCACTCACCCACACCGTAAGACTCTCTTTTTCCTTAAAGACTCTTCCGGCTTGAACATAAGGCCTGAATACCAGGCAGCGTACTTTTCCAAAGTTAGTTTTTAAGGTTTCCCTACCCAAGAATTTGAGTCGGAATTTATAGTTTTCCTTATCGAAGAACATATTCATGTCTATCGTTTCTCCTTCGGTTATGGTTTTAACGTCTAAATTATTCCGAAGGTAATAGAAGGCTGAAACCATATCCTGGGCATCAGCGGGAAAACTAACCAATTCCTTCGTTTGGTGTTTCTTATTGTGAACCAGTGCCTGTCCCGACTCGTGATCGAAATCAATCTGTATATCCTTTGTATGACCTCCTTCGTCTATGTCTCGAATGAATCGATAAGGGCGGTCGTTGTATTTATCGATATAAGACTCGTAATAGTCTTCCACCCGAAAGAAAAATTTGGACAAACCAGTGGTCTTACCTTCTCCCTTAACATGATATACACTCCGACCATCGAGATAATCATTCTGCACTTCAAGTGTTCCGTAACCAGCGGTCACAAATCCGTAATGCACCCTGAACTTAAACCATTCTCCATCACCATATGCCTGTTTCTGGGGAAAAACAGTAGTGATTGATAAGAATAAAAAAAGCGCAACTAGCTTTTTCATAACATAAGTATTTTTTCATTCGTAGTTTAAAATACAACTACGGTGCCAAAGTAAAAACTCCACCTTTTAGACGATGGAGTTCTTACTACGTTACAACCTATAAGGTACCACGCATAGCCTGTTCTCTTTCAATTGACTCGAACAGGGCCTTGAAGTTACCGGCTCCAAATCCTTTAGCTCCCATTCGCTGAATGATCTCATAGAAAAGGGTAGGCCTGTCTTCAACAGGCTTGGTAAATATTTGCAATAGGTACCCTTCTTCGTCTGCGTCTACCAGGATGGACAACTTCTGAAGTTCCTTTAGATCTTCTTTCATCATCTCCATGTGTTCTCCTAAACGTCCCGGAATCTCATCGTAGTATGTCTGAGGTGGAGGTGGCAGGAATTCCACACCTCTGGCTTTCAATTCTGCCACGGTTTTAATAATATCGTCTGTTGCCAGTGCAAGGTGCTGCACACCAGATCCCTCATAGAAGTCAAGATATTCCTCAATTTGCGATTTCTTGATTCCCTCGGCAGGTTCATTGATTGGAAACTTGATCCGTCCATTGCCATTACTCATTACCTTACTCATCAGGGCAGAGTATTCGGTGTGGATCTGCTTGTCGTCGAAAGAAAGGAAGTTTACAAATCCCATCACTTCTTCGTACCATTTCACCCACTTGTTCATCTCTCCCCAGCCTACGTTTCCTACCATGTGATCGATGAATTTCAATCCTGTAGGAGACGGGTTATAATCTGATTCCCACTTCCGGAATCCCGGAAGGAAAACACCATTGTAGTTCTTGCGCTCCACAAACATATGAACCGTTTCTCCGTAAGTGTAAATCCCAGATCGCACCACTTCTCCATCATCATCTTTTTCAATCACCGGTTCCATATAGGATTTAGCTCCCCTACTGGTTGTCTCTTCCCAGGCTTTGCGAGCATCTTCTACCCAAAGCGCGATCACCTTCACGCCATCACCGTGTTTTACGATATGGTCGTTAATGGGCGATTCGCTGTTTAGTGCAGTGGTTAGTACCAGCCTTATCTTGTCTTGCTTCAGTACATAGCTTACTGAATCGGTTGAACCTGTCTCCAGACCTTTATAAGCGTAGGATTGAAAGCCGAAAGCCGTTTTGTAGTAGTGCGCCGACTGCTTGGCGTTCCCAACATAAAATTCAACGTAATCGGTACCCAGTAGTGGTAAGAAATCCTGGGCTCCCTCAAATATTTTTTCTAGTCCGTAGTCAACGGATTTTACTTCTTTACTCATCTTTTTTAAGTTTTGTTCTTCCTTTCTGATCTTTCGTCATTTCCTCTATCGTTCAAATCTCTTCGGAAGAAAAATTATTGTTTAGGTTAATCAAGCCACGACTGAAAATAAGTGTCGTCGGCAATCTTTAAGGCTTCTTCGGTCACTTTCAAAGGTTTGAAAGTATCTACCATAACGGCAAGCTCGTCGGTCTTTACCTGCCCGATGCTTCGTTCGGTTGCTCCAGGGTGCGGTCCGTGCGGTATTCCGGCAGGATGCAATGATATATGACCTGCATCGATATCGTTCCTGCTCATGAAGTCTCCGTCCACATAGTACAATACCTCATCGCTGTCGATGTTACTGTGATTGTAGGGCGCCGGAATACTATCCGGGTGATAGTCATACAATCGTGGTACAAAGCTGCAAACCACGAAAGTGTCTGTTTCGAAAGTCTGGTGTACCGGTGGTGGTTGATGAATTCTTCCGGTGATAGGTTCGAAATCGTGAATAGAGAAAGCATAGGGATAGTTATATCCGTCATACCCTACTACGTCAAAGGGATGGGTAGCGTATACCATCTCAATGATCTCATCCTGCTTTTTCACCTTCATAAGGAACTCTCCTTGCTCATTGAAGGTTTCCAGCTCCTGAGGTTTCCTGATATCCCTTTCACAGAACGGTGAATGTTCCAGCAACTGGCCGAACCAGTTGCGGTAGCGCTTAGGTGTATAGATCGGGCTGTAGGATTCCACAATGAACAGTCGGTTGTCCTCGGTGTCGAAATCCACCTGGTAGATCATTCCTCGTGGGACCAACAAATAGTCCCCGTATTTAAAATCCAGGTTCCCCATAAAGGTTCTAAGCTTTCCACTACCCTTGTGTATGAAGATCAGTTCATCGGCGTCGGTATTCTTGTAGAAATAATCCCGAAGTGACTTCTTAGGTGCGCTCAGGATGATGTTACAATCGCTGTTGGTTAAAACAACCTTCCTGCTGTCCAGGTAGTCGTCTTCCGCGGGAACCTGGAAGCCCCTGAGCCTGTAGGATTGCAAATTATTCGCCTTTGCAATTTTTGGTGCTACGCTGTATTGATCCCGAATATCGATCACCTGGGTTGGTCGGTGTTCGTGGTACAGATTGCTGTACATTCCATCGAATCCAATAGTGCCAAAAAGTTGTTCGGCATAAAGAGAACCATCCTCCTTGCGAAACTGTGTGTGTCGTTTGGGAGGTATTTTCCCTAATTTATGATAAAGTGGCATGTTTATTTAATTTACGTTAATACTTACTTGAGAGGTAGTAAAACGTATCACTCCGGATTTCTCTTGATAAGGAATTTTAGATGAAGGAGTAAATATTTCCAGATTTTTACTGCCATTCAACAAATATCGTAAAATTTTTAACGCGTTGGGGTTATCTAACTCTTAAAAACTGAAGCCGATACGCACATACCATTCGCCGTTATCTACTTCAGGGGAGTAGGCATATTTTAACTCTAAAGGACCGAGAAATGTTTCCATTCCGTAGCCTATTGCATATCCTCTATAGTCGATCTCGTCTATCCAGTTACCGGTTTCAAATAAACGATCTCCAACGTTACTGATATTGGCCGAGAGGTTGAGGTGATTGTTCTTTACAAACTCGTAGTCGAAGGTTACTGCACTTTTGAGATAGGTGTCGCCCCTTATGCTCAATGCCTCATAGCCGTACAAAGGCACAATATTATTGATCTGTTGAAACCCATAACCCCCTACGAAGAAATCCAGCGAACGTGTATTTCTTCCTCCAATCTTAAAACCTCCCTCGGTGGACAACACCATGGTGAAATCGTCTGAGATCTCCAATGCGTATGCTAAGTTTGCCTTGGCGATAGAGAATTCCTCGAAATTTTCATTACTTCCATTAGCAAAACCATAGAAGTGAAAATCCCCATCCAGGACTATACCCTGGCTTGGAAAAAACGTATTGTCCATGGTATCGTATCTCAAATAGCCGTAAACTCCGAAATAGTTAGTATTCTCAAAAACTGTTCTCGGCAGGTTGTTTTCATCAATACCAATGGTTTCTGAAAGATAGCGCAACCATTTATGTTCTATCCCGGCACCGATGAGAAATGTCCTTCGGAATAAAGTCTCTACATACAACTGGTTTGTAAGATCTCCATACTTCAGCTGTAGTTCGTTCAGCTGCAGATTTTGATCCTCGATCATTTCAGGAACAATAAAATCTGTCTTAACATCCTTTTCAAAAAAACTATAACGTGAATTCAACCCAATGCTCCAATAATATCCTTTATCAACATAATAATTGAAGTTATAGCGCAGGTTATCCCCAACTATAAAATCGAAAGAAGCAATATCGTTATTTGTAAACAGGCGCTTCCTGGTAACATTGATCAAAGCCGCAGTTCGATATAGATCGTCATAGTGAGCACTCAATCGCAGCAACGTCCTGGAATCACTTTCCCGAAGATCAAAATACAATTTGTGCGTCCCTTTTGGAGTTTCCACCATTCGATAGTTGATATTTTGGAAACTTCCTGTCGCACTTAGATTGTTAATCCCTTCACTGAGGCGTTCGTAGGATACCTCATCGGGAACTTTCAGCTTTAATTTACCCATCACATATGCCCTGGTGTAGTTCACATTTCCAGCTATCTCCACACTTTCGATAAAAATAGAAGATTCTTTAGAGAGTGCTACCTGAACACGGTTTCTGGAAGTCTGTTTACCAGCAATGCCTTCCAACTGTTCTTTATATACCGCGGCGGCTTCCTCACCAGCTTCGATTATCTTTCTTCCCTCATCGAAAGAAACCACCGTAAACTCATCTATATTGGGATTGATATACACATCGGTTTGCTCGCGTTTGGACTTCATATCTTCGATAGTTCGAAAATTATTTATCTGCACAAGCACATCAAAAGCCGAATTGAGATCTTCACGTGTCTTTAAGGAATCCTGCACATCCACACCAATAATGATGTCCATTCCCTTAGCCCTGAGCTGGTCCACAGGATAATTGTTCTTCACTCCGCCATCTATCAACACTTTGTCGTCAATGATTACCGGACTGAACAGCGATGGGAGTGCCCCGCTGGCAGAAATAGCCTGGGGTAAATACCCTTTTTCAAGTAGTATCTCTTCACCGGTCTCCACATTCGTTGCCACACAGAAGAAAGGTATTGGCAACTCGCTGAAATCGTCGATCTCGCTTATGTGTGAAGTGAGTTTCGAAAACAAATTGTATACATTTTGCCCCTTTGACAAACCACTTGGAAAGCTCACCTTAAACCCATCGAAGGGCAGTGTTACGGCGTATTTATCCGATTCAGTCTTCTCATAAAAGGTTTTTGCTTTTCTGGGAATCTCATCCTGGATAAGTTCGTCAAAATCGAGTTCCTCGAAGATGGAATCCAGCTGACGAGCGGAATAGCCCGAAGCATATAAACCCCCGATGATCGCTCCCATGCTGGTACCACCAATATAATCGATCTGAATACCGCTGTCCTCGATGATCTTAAGTGCCCCAATATGCGCTAGTCCTTTTGCACCTCCTCCGGAAAGGACCAATCCAACCTTGGGATCCTCCGTATCGTTCTGTCCCCAGCTCAGAGCCGCGGAAATCGCGAGAAATATGAACAATAGGAGTCGTTTCATTGTATCGATTGATAGTAACTAAATATCTTTTTGGCCTTATCAGCGCCAATTACTGCTTCTAATTCTTCAAAACTGGCTTTGGCAATCCGTTTATTACTTTTGAATTCTTTCAACAACTGTATAACCGTTTTTTCTCCGATTCCCGGAATGGTCTCCAGTTCTGTATTTAACGCCTCTTTGCTCCGCTTATTTCTGTGAAATTCAATTCCGAAGCGATGGGCCTCATTTCTTAGTTGCTGAATAACCTTTAATGTTTCAGATTTCTTATCGAGGTAGAGAGGTATAGGGTCGTCCGGGTAAAACAATTCTTCCAACCTTTTAGCGATGCCGATTATCGCAATCTTTCCACGCAACCCTAATTTATCCAGGCTTTTCAGCGCGGAAGACAACTGTCCCTTCCCCCCATCTATGATGATAAGTTGTGGCAAGGGTTGCTCTTCATTCATAAGTCTTTTGTAGCGTCTGTACACAACTTCTTCCATAGAGGCATAGTCATCCGGGCCTTCCACAGTCTTGATATTGAATTTTCGATACTCTTTTTTAATTGGTTTTCCATTCTTAAAGACCACACAGGCAGCTACCGGGTGAGTTCCCTGTATATTACTATTATCAAAACACTCAATATGACGTGGTTCCTCGCTAAGGCGCAGATCCTTTTTCATCTGGGCCATGATCCTGTTTTGATGCCTGTCCGGATCCACTATCCTGGCCTGTTTGAATTGTTCCATCCGGAAGTACTTTGCGTTTCTTTCAGACAGGTCCAGGATCTTCTTCTTATCTCCTAACTTGGGAACAGTGACTTTTACACCTTCTTCGGAATTTATTCTGAAGGGGACATAAATCTCCTTCGATTGGGAATTGAATCGCTGCCGCAATTCGATGGCGGCCAGTTCCAATAGTTGTCCATCGCTCTCTTCCAGCTTCTTTTTTATCTCCATAGTATGCGACCGAATGATACTTCCGAAGGAAATCTGAAGAAAATTCACATAGGCATAGCTCTCATCCGAAACGATCGAAAAGACATCTACATTACTGATCTTCGGATTTACAACGGTAGATTTTGATTGGTAGTTCTCTAGAATTTCGATCTTCTCCTTTATTCGCTGCGCATCTTCAAAGTGCATATCGGCAGCCAGTTCCTTCATCTGCTTCCGGAACCGATTGAGCGAATCCTTAAAATTTCCTTTTATGATATTTCGTATCGCGCTGATACTCTCTTCGTAGTCCTCCAGCGACTGAAGACCCTCACAGGGGCCCAAACAATTTCCCAGATGATATTCCAGGCAAAGTTTGTATTTGCCCGCTTTTATTTTTGCTTCGGAAAGATCGTAGTTACAGGTTCGCAGCTGGTATAGTCCTTTGATGAGGTCGAGTAAGGTATGTACGGTCTTCATACTGGTGTAAGGCCCGTAATACTCACTTCCATCCTTAATAAGCCGACGCGTGGAGAACACACGGGGAAATCGCTCTTTCTTGATACAGATCCACGGATAGGACTTGTCGTCCTTGAGCATCACATTATAGCGTGGCTGATACTTTTTAATGAGGTTGTTTTCCAGCAACAGCGCATCCGTTTCCGAAGCGACCACTATATGCTTGATATCGGCAATTTTCTTAACCAGCAGGCGCGTCCTGGCATTGTCGTGTTGCTTGGTAAAGTAAGAAGCCACCCTCTTTTTTAGATCCTTGGCCTTCCCAACATACAACAGCTTTCCCTCTTTGTCGTAGTATTGATAAACTCCGGGAGAAGAAGGCAAGGTAGAAATCTGAAGTTTTACGGAGGCTTCGGCCATGATATCAAAGATAGTCCTCTAATTAACTTCGGGCAATACCGGAGTAGCAAATTTCACTGAAAGGGATTTTTGTTAAATTGCAATAACTAATAAACCAAAATGAACATCGCAATTATATCACGTGGGGAGAATCTTTACTCTACCCGTAGTTTATTCAAGGCTGGAGCCTCCCGTAATCATGTGATGGAAGTTCTGGATCCGAATAGATGTACCCAGGCTATTGAAGATGGTAAACCCGTACTCTATTTTAATAACGAACCTGTAAACGATCTGGACGCTGTAATCCCACGTATTGGAGCATCCAACACCTATTTCGGAGCTGCTTTGGTACGGCATTTCCAATCCATGGGTGTTTTCTGTGTGGTCCAGGCGGAACCTATTCTGCAATCTCGCAACAAATGGACCTGCAATCAGGTGCTTGCACATGCAAAAATTCCTGTTCCGAAGACGGTGCTAGGGACATCAGGGGATGTTGAAGGAATGCTGGACATCTTCGGGGATCCGCCCTACATCATAAAAGTGCTCCAGGGAACCCACGGACATGGGGTGATACTTGCGGAAACCTATAGGGGAGCTGTTTCAACCATAGAGACATTGCTTACCTCTAAGGTTCGTTTCGTTATCCAGGAGTTTATTGAGGAATCCAATGGATCCGACCTTAGGGCAATCGTCGTGGACGGCAAGGTAGTTGGGGCCATGAAAAGACAGGGCCAGGATGGTGAATTCCGTTCTAACCTGCACAGAGGAGGATCTTCCGAAGTGATCAAACTTTCTTATGCCGAAGAAAACCTGGCATTGAGAGCTGCCAAAGCGCTACGACTTGGAGTTTGCGGTGTGGACATACTACAAAGCAACCGTGGTCCTTTAGTTTTGGAAGTTAATTCCACACCGGGTCTTGAAGGTATTGAAACTACAACAGGCATATCGATCGCGGGACAAATAATAAGTTACATTGAACGAAACAAACGTAGATGAAGAAGATAAAAGCGAAGGAACTGGAATTGTTCAAAGAAGTTATCCCTCCCGGCGCATCCCGGGAACTCAACCTAAGTTTTGCAAAATTACATACCAACACTCCAATAGATGTTCCCATCTTCGTAGAAAGATCTCACTATGAAGGCCCTACGGTGCTTTTTACTGCCGGTATTCACGGTGACGAAGTAAATGGTATCGAGATCGTCCGACAATTGGTTTCCAAGGGTATCAACAAGCCAAAGATCGGGACCACCATTAGTATCCCTATCATAAATATCTTCGGATTTCTTCAGAAAGTGAGGGAATTCCCGGATGGAAGAGATCTCAACCGATCCTTTCCGGGCAGTAAAAATGGATCTTTGGCATCACGAGTGGCTCACAAACTAATGAATCACATAGTTCCCCAGGTAGACTATTGTATTGATTTTCACACCGGAGGCTCCAGTCGTTTTAACGCCCCTCACATCCGTGTAGCCAAAGAAGATGAGGAACTCATGGATCTGGCCCAAATATTCAATGCCCCTTTCATTCTTCAGTCTAAAAACCTTAAAAAGTCCTTCAGAAATGCCTGCAAGAAAAAAGGTGTGCCAATGTTGCTTTTTGAAGGCGGCAAATCGAATTCGATAGACAACGTAGTGAGCAATACTGGCGTTAATGGCTCAAAACGAGTCCTGAATCACCTGGGTATGCTTCGGTCTAAATTTAAAGTGTCCACACCCAAGAAAAATTCTGTGACCATCACCAACAGTTCCTGGATCAGGGCGCATGCCTCAGGCATGTTTAAGCCGGCAGTAAAGGTAGGCAGTATGGTTAAACGCGGGGATGTAATAGGCCATATAACCGATCCTTACGGAAAAGTCCATTACTGGATCAAATCGACCAACGAAGGTTATGTATTCAATGTGAACGAAGCTCCGTTGGTTTACCAGGGAGATGCCTTATTTCATATTTCAACCGGCGTGCTCTGATGGAAAAAAGTGAGATTAGGAAATTATACAAAAAGAAGAGGGAACTTCTCAGCGAATCGGAAATAGAATCCCGGAGCCTGCAGATCGCAAACAATTGTCTCAGACTGCCAATCTGGGACAAGAACTATTACCATGTCTTTCTTCCCATTAAGCGGAATAAAGAGGTGAATACTGAATTTCTATTGCATATTCTCCAAGGAAAGGACAAAAGTGTTGTGTTGTCCAGATCCAACTTCAGAACCTGTGAAATGACTCACATTTTATTACAGGAAAATACCGTGATACGCAGCAATAATTATGGAATTCCGGAGCCAGTTGAAGGACTGGAGGTATCACCCAGGCAGTTGGATATTGTTTTTGTGCCATTACTGGCATTTAACGAGCAAGGGCATCGGATTGGGTATGGGAAAGGTTTTTACGATAGGTTTTTATCCGAATGTCGTGAAGATTGTACTAAAATCGGGCTTTCTTTCTTTGAAACGGAGACATTATTTATCCATGAAAACATGGATTTTCCGCTAGATTATTGCATTACACCGAAAAAAAACTATGGTTTTAAAAATTCTAAGCTATATTTATAACCAATTAATAACCAACTAATTTTCAATTATGGAAACAACGAACAATCAAGCCGGGACACCTCCTGATAACAACCTAGTATGGGCAATTATATGTACGGTTCTATGTTGCCTACCTTTAGGAATCGTAGCAATTATCAAATCTACCAAGGTAAAAGAACTATGGTTGTCTGGTGATCACGCGGGTGCTCAAAAAGCTGCTGACGATGCCAAGAAATATGCTATCTGGGGAATGGTTGCCGGTGGTGTGCTAGTAATTCTTTATATAATTTTTGTAGTAGTATTAGGAGTTGCCGGTGGTGGATTCTAAGAAAATAATTACAATCGCCCTCACGATCATACTTCTTGGGGGCGGTTTTTTTTACTATTTCTTCAATAATCCTACGAATAACAAGCTTTTCCTTCCGTGTCCCTTCAAACTCCTCTCGGGATACAACTGCCCTGGTTGTGGTTCACAACGAGCCATTCACCAGTTACTGCACGGTAATTTGGGAGATGCATTCTTCCTAAATCCTCTTTTAGTACTCTCGGTTCCAATTATTATTTATGGCCTGGGGGCAAGAGTGTATAATTATATATTCGACGCCTCACATCGAGTACAATTTTTTTATAGTAAGATATTCATTTACACCTACTTCGGAATTGCAATTGTGTACTGGGTAGTTCGGAATCTATCCATTTATCCCTTCGTCAAATAGCACTTTTTTATTGAATAGAAGTTGAAGGAAATATCCTACAATTCATATTTTTTTCCTATATTTCGAGCGCAAAGTTGAATGAATGAACTTTTTAGCTCAGAAGCGCAGAAAAATACTGTCGCAGCATACTGAAAATCATAGAGCCACGCCCCCGGCACAAGACACTCCCAACAATTTTTATTACAAGGAGATCGCCAAACTCACGGGTTGCGGTGTTTGGTCTGTGGACTTCCCTGCGAAAAAAACATTTCTCGATGCGGTAGCACTTCGAATTCTCGAAATACCGGAGTCCTACCACATTAGTTTGAGAAACGCGCTGGATTTTTATACAGATGAATACAAAGAGGTCGCTGTCAATTTCTATTTGGAATGTGCCCAGGGCCTTTCATTTTCAACTACCGTTAAAATGCAAACGTTTACAGGTAAGGAAATCTGGGTAAGAGCGTCCGGTGAACCTACATATAATGATCAAAAGGAAGTTGTTGGAATTAAAGGAGTGTTCCAGGATGTTACCAATGAAAAGAAGCAAGAGCTGCAGCTTCGTCGAAGCTTAAAGTTAATTGAATCTCAAAACACCAAGCTCAATAATTTCGCGAATATCGTTACCCATAGTATGCATGCTCATACGGGCAACCTGGAAATGACCCTGGAATTGATGAAAGGTGCCAGTAGCCTTGAAGAAAAAGAAGAGCTGTGCAATGGCCTTTATGAAATTTCAGAAAGTATATCCAATACTATCCGTCATCTTAAGGAATTAAGCGAAATTCAAACCACGGCAAAAAGACCGCTGGAAATTGTAGATATCGACAGTGTACTGGAAAAAGTGAAAAACAGACTAGGTAATTCCCTGGGGCGTACCAGGGCAGAAATCTTCAATGACTTTTCCGAAGTACCCACGGTAGAATACATTCCTTCTTATATGGAAAGTATTCTGTTCAACCTGATAACCAATGCCATTAAATATCGTCACCCCGAACGAAGTCCGGTTATTGAGATCTATTCAATCATGGAGGAAGACAGCCCTTGCCTCATGGTAAAAGATAATGGCCTGGGTATCGATCTGGACAGTTTTGGTGAAAGGATCTTCAATATTTACGAGACCTTCCACAATAATACCAATGCTGAAGGAGTTGGATTGTTCATCCTCAAGAACAAGATCGAATCACTTAATGGAACCATATCTGTTCAAAGCGAGGTAGATAAAGGAAGTACTTTTATCGTTCGTTTCTAAGTTTTAATTGCCAGATTGTTTCCGAAGGAATACATCTCCGTATATACTTGTCGCTTCAATAAAATAATCTCCCTGCAAGGGTATTTCAGTATGCACCGAACCATTTTTTGAACTACCTCTTCCCCCAACATTATTACCCACAGTTACCGAAATATCGCCTTTTTGGCTATACAACCTCGCATCTCCAATGAAGTTAGATAGGGTTGTTGTCCCTTCTGAAAGCACTGTCTCCAGGTACTTTATCTTTCCTTCAGTCCTCACCAACGCACTGCTGGATTGAATCAAAACCGCCGTTTTTTCGGGAACCCGAAACGTCATCTCTATAGAAAGTACCTTATGCGCCGCAAGTTTATCATTGTCCTTAGTAAAGAAGGGACTGAAACCTGTTGATAGAGTTAATGACCTTTCTTTGCTCACCGAATTGATCACGACAGACTCGTGGTATTCTCCCTCAACCCTGGCCCACAGGTTGATGCTTTTATCGGGCACTGAAAGTACATTGATAGTAAAAGCAGCATCGGATTTGATAAGAAGCGTATCGATATCAAAACCATCCCATTGTTTTTCGATGGTTTTCTGGGCCGTTAACGAGGAGAAAACACCCAGGATAAGTAGTATTATAATAAATCGCTTCAAAATAAAAACCCCAAAGAAACTTTGGGGTGAATTTTATGATAAATGGCTGTTATAGCCTATTTCTGCATATTCTTGGCCTCAATACTCAAGGTAGCATGAGGAACCAGTTTAAGACGTTCCGGGTTGATCAATTTACCGGTAACACGGCATATTCCATAGGTCTTATTCTCGATACGAATAAGTGCATTCTTCAGATCGCGTATGAACTTCTCCTGACGAATGGCCAATTGAGACGAAGTCTCTTTGCTCATCACTTCACTTCCTTCATCGAAGGCCTTGAACGTAGGTGAGGTGTCATCCGTACCATTATTACTGTCGTTCCTATACGCACTTTCAATTAATTCAAGCTGCTCCTGAGCTTTCTTTATTTTCTCTTGTATAAGTTTTCTGAATTCCTCCAGTTCTTTATCACTATATCGATTTTTTACTTCCTTAGCCATCGTCTTAATGTTTTTTAATTTCTAATCGTGTTGCTACTTCGTCGAAAGCAATTTCCGTTCCATTTGCTACTTCGCTTTCAAACTGCAACACCTCAGTTAGGGTTTCTTGTTTTATATAGTCAAGATTCTCAGCTACTGCGGGCTGTAAATGATCATCATTCTGAATGGTGACCTCGACCCTGTCCGTAACCTCAAATCCCGAGTCTTTTCTTAGGTTCTGAATACGGTTTACCAGTTCCCTGGCAATTCCTTCATTCTTCAATTTTGGTGTGATTGTTACATCCAGCGCAACCGTTATTCCATCGGCACTGGCTACCAGCCAACCTTCGATGTCCTGTGAGCTGATGATAACATCCTCAAGGGTTAATGTAATACTTTTTTCATTAACCAACACTGATATTTCACCGTCTTTTTCAAGTTTTGCGATGTCCTCCTGACCAAAACTGTTGATCACCTGAGCAACGGCTTTCATATCCTTTCCGAAATGCGGACCGAGTTTCTTGAAATTCGGCTTTATTTGCTTCACAAGTATGCCAGATCCCTCGTCGATAAGCTCGATCTCCTTCACATTTACTTCGGAACGGATCAAATTCGATACTGCTTCTATTGCCTGACGTTCAGAATCTTCCAATACGGGAATCATTATCTTCTGAAGCGGTTGTCGCACCTTTATCCTTTCGCGCTGTCTCAACGAAAGAACAAGTGAACTTATTGTTTGCGCCCTGTGCATTTTCTGCTCAAGCTCTCTGTCGAGATAAGACGAGTCTGCCACCGGAAAGTTACTCAGGTGTACAGATTTCTTTCCTTCTTTTACCACTCCTGAAGTGAGATCCTTATACATTCGGTCCATAAAGAATGGTGCAATAGGTGCCGCCAGCCTTGTAACTACCTCCAGGCAATTATACAAGGTTTGGTACGCTGATATCTTATCTTCACCATAACTTCCCTTCCAGTAACGCCTTCTGCTAAGACGTACAAACCAGTTACTTAGATAATCCTGTACAAAGATCGCTATCGCTCTTGCTGCCTTAGTAGGCTCATAGTCTCCGTAAGCATCATCCACTTTTGTAATAAGTGTATGTAATTCAGAAAGTATCCATCGATCGATCTCAGGACGCTTATCCAGCGGAATATCATCTTCTGCATAGTCGAAACCGTCGAGGTTTGCATATAGACTAAAGAAACTATACGTATTATAAAGCGTTCCGAAGAATTTATTACGAACTTCCGCGATACCGGCACTATCGAATTTCAGGTTGTCCCAAGGATTCGCATTGCTGATCATGTACCAGCGTGTTGCGTCCGGTCCGAATTCCTTCAAGGTGTCAAAAGGATCCACGGCATTTCCAAGTCGTTTCGACATCTTCTGCCCGTCCTTATCCAGAACCAGCCCATTACTTACCACGTTCTTGTAAGCAATATCGTCGAAGATCATAGTCGCAATGGCGTGCAGGGTATAAAACCAACCTCTTGTCTGGTCCACTCCCTCCGCGATGAAATCGGCCTTTCGCCAGGTGGATTCAACCTTCTCTTTGTTCTCGAATGGGTAATGCCATTGTGCATACGGCATACTACCACTGTCGAACCAAACATCGATAAGGTCGGCTTCCCGTCTCATTGGTTTCCCGGAATCGGATACCAATATCACCTCATCAACGATATTCTTATGCAGGTCGGCTTTTTCATAGTTCTCTTCAGAATAGTTGCCTATTTCGAAGTCTTCGAACAGTACTTTGTCCATGTAGCCAGCTTCCACCGACTTGTGCATTTCCGTTTCAAGTTCTTCTATACTTCCGATGCATTTGGCTTCTTTACCATCCTCGGTACGCCAGATCGGTAGCGGAATTCCCCAATAGCGTGATCGCGACAGGTTCCAGTCGTTAGCATTTGCCAGCCAGTTCCCGAATCTACCTTCCCCGGTTGCCTTAGGCTTCCAGTTGATCTTCTGATTCAGTTCGAACATGCGATCCTTGAATTCGGTTACCTTGATGAACCAGGAATCCAACGGGTAATATAAAATTGGTTTGTCGGTACGCCAGCAATTCGGATAACTGTGTACATATTTTTCAACCTTAAAGGCTTTGTTCTCTATCTTTAGTTTAATGGCAAGCTCAACGTCTACACTCTTTTCAGGGGCTTCACCATTATCGTAGTATTCGTTTTTCACATACTTCCCGGCAAATTCACCCATTTCCCGCCTGAATTTCCCCTGCAGATCTACAAGTGGAACCAGGTTTTCATTTTCGTCCACCACAAGCAATGGTGGAACTTCAGGACTCGCTTCCTTGGCGACTTTGGCATCATCTGCACCAAACGTAGGCGCAGTGTGTACTATACCTGTACCATCTTCGGTGGTCACGAAGTCTCCTGTGATCACACGGAAAGCATTTTCCGGGTTGTCGTGAGGCAATGCATATGGCAAGAGTTGCTCGTAACGAATACCTTCCAGCTCGCGTCCTTTAAATTCTTTCAGAATAAAATATGGGATCTTCTTGGCTCCTTCTACGTATTCGGCGAGGCCAGCCTCGTTTTCAACTTCAGCGAATTTCCCGCTGAATTGATATCCCACCAGGTTCTTCGCTAAAACTACATTGATCGGTTCAAAGGTGTATTGGTTAAAGGATTTCACCAGCACATAATCGATCTTAGGTCCAACAGTAAGAGCTGTGTTACTGGGGAGTGTCCATGGTGTAGTCGTCCAGGCCAGGAAATGAACCTCTCCATATCCTTTCAGAAACTCCGGAAGCGTATCATCTAACGCTTTGAATTGTGCCACTACCGTGGTATCGGTAACATCCTGGTAGGTCCCCGGCATATTGAGTTCGTGGGAACTCAGTCCCGTACCTGCCTTTGGTGAATAGGGTTGGATGGTATATCCCTTGTAAAGCAGCTCTTTGTCCCAGATCTGCTTGAGGATCCACCAAACGGTTTCCATGTATTTGGACTTGTAGGTGATGTACGGATCGTCCATATCCACCCAGTAGCCATAGCTGTCGGTTACTTTGTTCCAAACATCTGTATACCGCATCACTGCCTTCTTACAGGCCTCATTATATTCTTCAACAGAGATCTTGCTACCAATATCTTCCTTGGTGATCCCGAGTTCTTTCTCAACGCCAAGCTCTATTGGTAAACCATGGGTATCCCATCCCGCTTTGCGGTCTACTTTGTATCCTTTCTGGGTTTTGTAACGGCAAAAGATATCTTTGATCGCCCGGGCCATCACGTGGTGAATCCCTGGTAATCCATTGGCTGAAGGTGGTCCTTCAAAAAACACAAATGGTTCGGCTCCTTCACGAATAGCAATACTCTCTTCGAAGATCTTGTCTTCTTTCCAGAATGTGAGTACGTCCTCCGCGAGTTGTGGGAGATTAAGTCCTTTGTATTCTTTAAAATTCTTACTCATAAGGCTTTGCCGTTCAATAAGGACGCGAAATTACGGAATTTTGCGATAAAATTCTACTCGATTCACCATGTTGTAAGCCAAACTTTAAAAAGTTTTATCTTTAGCCAAATCAACCTGCCAACCTTTGAGAAAAGCACTATTCCTGTTTCTGTTCCTTCCCTTCTTTTGTTATAGTCAGAATTATGCCGACCTCCTACGGATTGGTTATGGACAGACGTTTAACAATGATTTCGAAAACAGTCCGAACAGTACCCAGGTAAAGTCCTTTGAGGCGGACCTTACATTTCCGGTTCCCCTAAGCGAAAAAAATGTATTGATCACAGGAGGTTCCTTCAGTAGAAATAACCTTCAATTGTATCCGGAAGCTGAATTCACAAGTCTGTTGAGTACTACCTTAAAAGCAGGCTTGGCGACAACCTACAATGAAAAATGGAGCAGCACAGTGGTGTTACTTCCGAAGATCGCTTCCGACTATCAAAATATTACCGGTGAGGATTTCTATTTTGGAGCGTACGCCGTTGTTAAACTTAAAAAATCCGACAATCTCATTTACCGCTTTGGGGCGTATGGCTCCACAGAGGCGTTTGGGTTCTTCTCCACTCCTATTTTCGGATGGTATTATTTAAGTCCGAACGGCCGGTTCGAAATGGATATGTCATTGCCCATTTCGGGTGATATTAACTATTGCCTCGGTGCAACGACCCTTGGGATGGATTACTTCGGAATAGGACGCAGCTTCAACATCACTGAAACCGGAGCTCCCGATGTCTACGTTGACTTGAGCTCCCTGGATTTTGCGAGTTATATTCAGTTCAATACACTTGGGAATAGTGTACTACTCAGAGCGAAATTCGGCTATTCCAGTAGCAATTTTGAGGTGTATCAGCAAGGAGAAAAAATTGACCTGGGACTATCTGCTTTCAGTTTCGGGGATGACCGAACTCAACTGAATCCTAACATTAGTGGAGGATTATTTCTTAAATTTGAAGCAATCTACCGTTTTCGCCTATCAGGTGATACCGCAGAAATCGACTCCCCTCAAGAAGACAATTAGTAAAATGGAACGTTTATGCCCGGAATGTGGAGAAAAGATCATAGGCCGCTCCGATAAGAAATTCTGCAGCGATGCCTGCCGAAATGCCTATAACAACGCCCTGAATAAGGACAGTAAGAATCTCGTTCGCAACATCAACAATCGACTGAGAAAGAACTACCGAATCCTCGAAGCACTCAATTCAAAAGACAAAACCAAAGTAAGAAAGGAAACTCTTGCCAAGCACGGTTTTAACTTCACGTATTTTACAAGTGAATATATAACGCAAGCGGGGTCTGTGTACAAATATGTGTACGACCAGGGGTACCTGCCATTGGACAACGACTGGTTTCTCCTAGTAAAAAAAGATTCCTGAGGTTCCTATTTCCAGGTATTGCCTTTAAGCCGAAGGGCTGCTTTTAGTACATCCTTCTGGCTGATCTGCCCGACCAGTTTTCCATTTTCCACAATTGGAAAACGACGGTGTTTGGATGTGAGGAATTTATCGGCGGCATCGAAGACATTCATATTTCCGTCGATGGTATCGACACTCGTATTCATGTGTTGCTCTACCTTAAAATCCTGTAGTGGCTGATTGTAGTATCGGCTGTTACTGATCTGTTTCATACAGTCTCCCTCCGAAATGATCCCAACCAATTCATTCTTATCATTTACCACCGGACCACCCGATATTCGCTTTCGGATTAAAGTATTCATCACCTCCAAAACCGACTGGTTCGGACGAAAGGTGATTAGGTTTGTCGTCATGTAATCAGATACCTTGATATTCTCCGTAGATCCTTTGCGGGGCTTCGCTCTCTTTCCAATGTAACTTTTGATACTCATGATTGTCAGGTATTTGTTTCTTTTAAATATACTAAAATCCAGCTAATTACGACAACCATATTTTCTTACGGTAAAAATTGTAACTTTAAAACGACAATCCCACAGTATGAAACAACTCTCCGCATTAGTATCCTTCCTGCTCATAATCTGGTTCACCTTCTATAGCTTTTCTTCCCTTATGCCTTCGGAAGGAACGCCAGCAGACAGCCCGGACACGGAGTTCTCAACCCAAAGGGCTATGACCACCTTAAAAGAGATCACCAAAGCACCACATTTCCATGCAAATGAAGAACATACCAGGGTGCGAGAATTTCTTGTTTCAGAATTAAGAAAAATGGGGTTAGAGGTGGAAACCCAAAAAGGATATGTACTCACACCACACATGGGAAGTGTAAAAGAGGGTGAAGTGATTAAACGCTACCCTGCTGGTTACCACATGGACCAGCCCGTAAACATAATGGCGCGTATAAAAGGAAGTGGAAACGGTAAAGCTTTAGTGCTTTTATCCCATTACGACAGTGCCAAGGTACCATCCTTTGGTGCCAGCGATGCCGGAAGCGGTATTGTTACCATACTCGAATCCCTTCGGGCCTATCAGGTTAGTGGCAAACAACCTAAAAACGACATTATCGTGCTATTTACAGATGCAGAGGAGATTGGTCTTGACGGTGCCAAACTATATGTGAATGAACACCCATGGTCTAAAGACTCTGCTCTTGTGCTTAATTTTGAAGCACGTGGAAGCGGTGGCCCCAGCAATATGATACTGGAAACCAACGGGGGTAATGAAAAGCTGGTTAAAGCTTTTGTGGAAGCCAAGCCCGAATATCCAGTAGCATCTTCTCTTATGTATAGCATTTATAAGATGCTGCCAAATGATACCGACTCTACCATTTTCCGCGAAGATGGTGATATAGATAGCTTTTTCTTTGCCTTTATCGATGATCACTTCGACTACCACACGGCTGGAGACAATATTGAGAACCTGGACGAGAATACTTTGCAGCACCAGGGAAGTTATCTTCTGCCGCTTCTCCATTACTTTGCCGATGCAGATCTGGAAAACCTAAAAGCAGAAGAAGATCATGTCTATGTAAATGTGCCTTTATTTAAAATGATCCATTATCCCTTTAGTTGGATCCTGCCCATGCTAATTTTGCTAGTACTGCTTTACCTGGCACTGATCTTTTATGGTTTTAAAGAAGGTGTCTTAACCGGTGCTGTGGTTGGACGTGGGTTTATTGCCCTTTTTACATCGCTGATAATTTGTGGTTTGCTAGGTTTCTTCGGATGGAAACTCTTGCTCTCAATTTACCCTCAGTATAACGAAATACAACATGGATTCACCTATAATGGCCATAGTTACATTGCTTTTTTCTTCCTGATCTCACTGGGGATCACGATAAGTGTTTTCAGAAGAATGGGACAAGGTCGAAGTACAGCCGGAATGTATGTGGCACCACTCACAATCTGGATACTCATCAATGTGTTGGTTTATGTAGTGATACAAGGAGCCGGGTATTTTATCATACCGGTATTCTTCGGACTGATATCGTTATGGGTGTTAATACGACAGGAGCGTCCTAATCTATTGTTGCTGGCGATTTTAGCGGCACCTGCTTTATTCCTCTTCGCTCCGTTGGTACAGTTTTTCCCTGTTGGGCTGGGCATGAGTAGTGTCTTTATTAGCTGTGTATTCACCGTGCTAATTTTCGGGCTTGTATTTTCTATCATGGACCGCTTTCGCATGAAGCGATTACTTTCTTTCCTTTGCCTCGGAATTGGACTGGTTTATTTTATACAGGCACACAACCGCAGTGATTTCACCGAAGATCGTAAAAAGCCAAACAGCCTTATCTACTACCAGGATGGTGATTCTGAGGAATCGTATTGGGTTACCTACGACAGGATCCTGGACGATTGGACCAAAGGTTATCTGGGTGATGAGCCGGAGGCAGCTTCAAAGTATATCACCCCCGCTGCGGGAAGTAAATACAATACGTCCTATCGTTTTGCTGCAAAAGCTCCGCAAAAACAGCTCCAGCCTTTTGAGGTTCGTTTAGAAGAAGATTCCATTAGTGATAATGGTAGGACGGTGTCGTTCACAATTCTCCCTAAACGCGAAGCAACCGAATTATTCGTCTACGCAGACACCACAAACACTTATTCCAGGTTAAGCTTCAACGGCAATGAAGCCAGCAGAGATTCATTGGGGAATGTCCATGCCAATGTTATAAATAAACGTCTGATACGGTATTATCTTTCCAAAGGTGATTCCCTGAATATAACCTATACCACCCCAGAAATTCGGGATTATGAATTCACGGTGATGGAGTATTCGTTCGACCTTTTGAGCCATCCACAGTTTACTATTAACAAACGTCCTGCTCATATGATGCCAAAACCATTTGTGAATACCGATGCAATTTTGGTTCGAAGAACCATTAGCATTGACGAACTAGCACAAGAAAAAGCACGCAACCAGG
The DNA here is from genome assembly GCF_026126405.1 of Aureitalea sp. L0-47. Taxonomy (GTDB): domain Bacteria; phylum Bacteroidota; class Bacteroidia; order Flavobacteriales; family Flavobacteriaceae; genus Pukyongia. The sequence continues at coordinate 80,982 of NZ_JAFMTQ010000001.1, read as the reverse complement.
AGTACACGGTTGAAGATCTATTAGATAGCGAATGAGTAAAACAATCGCCATAGCAGGTATGGGTTGGTTGGGGTTGGCCCTGGCCGGTCACCTCAAAATGTTAGGATATACCATTAAGGGTTCTGTCACCAGCGAGAATAAGGCTGCAGCTTTGCGCAGGAGCGGCTATCACACCATCACAATGGTGCTCACTGAATCCGGAATTAACGGACCCATCGATCTACTGTTGGAAAATTCAGACTATTTAGTGATCATGGTTCCTCCGGGACTGAGGAGGCGTTCGGGTTCCGATTTTGTCCTGAAAATGTCCTACTTACTCTCGGCGATTGAAGCTTCAGAAGTAAAAAAAGTAATCCTGGTAAGCAGCACATCGGTATACGGTGATGCACAAGGCAAGGTAACTGAGAAAGACATTCCAAAACCGGAAACCCAGGCTGGAAAGCAATTATTCCAGGTAGAACAATTATTTTTTACTTCGGAAAAGATTGAGGCCACTATTATACGATTCGGGGGACTTTTCGGGGGTAGTCGTCAACCTGTACGCTATCTGGCCGGCAGAAAAGACCTAATCAACGGGAATGCCCCTGTTAATTTAATCCATAGGTTGGATTGTGTTGGGATTCTCGCCGAGATCATTAAGCAGGAAGCGTTCGGGCATATCTTCAACGCGGTAATGCCCTCTCATCCGAAGAAACGGGAATACTATCGAAGCGTTGCGGTCAAACTTGGCCTGACACCGCCCGAATATTCAGATACTAATTCAGAAGAAACATTTAAGCAGGTAGATTCCATCAACCTGGGAGGTGTGCTTAGCTATAAATTCAAACACAACTTATGAAAAAAGGAGCCCGAAGGCTCCTTGATATTCTTACCAGATACGCACCCGGTCTTCCGGTGCCAGCCACATATCATCACCTTCATTTATATCGAAAGCTTCAAAGAACGCATCAACGTTCATTAATGGTTGTGTAGCACGGTATCTCCCCGGAGAGTGTGGATCCGTTTTAATCTGTTCCTGAGTGTACTTTTCTGTTTGCTTGGTTCTCCAAACAGTAGCCCAACTCATGAAGAAGCGCTGCTCAGGTGTAAACCCGTCTATGTTTTCAGGTCTTCCGTTTTCAGCATAGAAGCGTTGTAATCCATCGTATGCACCAAGGATTCCTCCCAGGTCTCCGATATTTTCACCCAGGGTGAATTTACCGTTAATGAATACACTATCCAGTACTTCAATATTGTCGTACTGCTCTGCAAGTTCAGCTCCGCGTTTTGTGAATTCAGCGAGGTCATTTTCTGTCCACCAGTTCACAAGGTTTCCATCACCATCGAATCTCGAACCACTATCATCGAAAGCGTGAGAGATCTCATGTCCGATAACCGCTCCAATCCCACCGTAATTCACAGCTTCATCCGCTTTATAATCGTAAAATGGTGGCTGAAGTATTGCCGCCGGGAACACGATTTCGTTATTGAACGGCTGGAAATAGGCATTTACCGTTTGCGGTGACATCCCCCATTCTGTGCGATCCACAGGCTCGTTTACTCGATCGAGGTTGTCCTTCAACTGCCATTCACCAACTGCGATCATATTTTCGAAGTATCCGTTTTCAGGATTTACATTCATTGTTGAATAATCCTTCCACTTATCGGGATAACCTATCTTCACCGTAAATTTGTCCAATTTCTGAATCGCTTTGGTCTTTGTGCTGTCACTCATCCAGTCCAGGGCACGAATTCTGTCTTTATACGCAGCGATCACATTGGCGATCATAAGTTCTGCTTTCTCCTTTGCCTCAGGCGGGAATTTTTCGTCTACATACAATTTACCCAATGCTTCACCAACCGTTCCGTTCACAGTGGCCAAGGCACGCTCGTCTGCCGGGCGTTGTTTCTTCGCTCCGCGAAGTGTCTTGGAATAGAAGTCCCAGTTTGCTTTGTCGATCTCGGTTGTTAGATATCCGGCGGCGCTATTGAGTGTAGCCCATCGGGTAACGGTTTTCCAGGTTTCTATATCTCCTTCTTCCATGATCTGTCTCATAACTTCCATGTAAGCAGGTTGCATTACAAGAACCGTATCTACTTCTTTAGTAACTCCAAGGTCTTTTAATGCTTGATTCCATTGGATCTGTGGGACCATCTCCTGAAGTTCTCCCATGGATCTCGGATTGTTGAAATTTCTGAAATCCCTGCGTGCTACTTTATCCAGCCTTGGCTCGGCCAGGCGTGTTTCGAAGGCTAGAATGGTCTCGGCCTGTGCCTTCGCATCTTCTTCAGAATCTCCAAGAAACTGAAGCATACGAGTGATATGATCTTGGTACTGTTTACGAATGGTTTTTGACGCCTCATCCGAATTAGTATAATAATCGCGATCCGGCAATCCCAATCCTCCGGGAATGATGTATCCTGAATTCATCGAACTATTGCTAGGATTAGAAAAGGCTGCAAAGCCAAAGAATGGCTGTGAAACCGTTACGGCTTCCTGTGTCATGAGCTTCTGATATTCTTCTACGGAAGAAACCGCAGCGATCTTATCCAGGATTGGTTGAAGTGGTTCGATGCCGCGCTCGTTTCTGGCCATTGTATCCAGTTGAGATTCGAAGATCATCATTGCTTTGGCCTGATCGGTATCGGGAGTGTATTTATCATTTCCCTTAGCGTTCGCCAGGATCTCCAATACGTCCTTATCTGTGCTTTTCCGAAGTACCATAAAGCCTCCCCAACGCACCTGATCGTCGGGAATCTCAGTATTCTTCATCCAGGTGCCGTTCACGTAATTATAAAAGTCATTTTTCGGACTTACAGTAGTGTCCATGTTGGCAAGGATAAGGCCGTGCGGGCCATCATCCTCCATTGCCATCTTACCATCCTTTTCTGCACACGCCACAACAACAAGTGCCATCACAGCCGCAGAGAAAAGTAGTTTGAAATAGTCGGTTTTCATTTTTTGATATGTTTTTAGTGATTACAGGCGTGAACGCCTGTGCTATATGTATTAAAATTTCCGATTTGTTACACTTAATTTTGCTGATCTTCGAGTTCTGCCTGGTATACTGAATCCAGAAAACGCTGCTGTTTCTCCAATTCTTTCTCTTCATCCTCTCTCCGCTCCTGGTTGATCTGATCTTTCTGAAGTTTTGCCTCGATCTGGTTGATAAAATTTATTCCTGCATTATTCAACTCGAACATGCATTCCTCGATTATGGTGGAATCCAGACGAGATTTTCGTACTTCCTGGCCGAGCATGTTTACACGGGTGTTTACAATAAGCAACCTGGAACGAATGGCTTTAGTGGATAAGGTATCCGGAATGGTCTTCATAAGGGAATCCGCGTAGAGCTCGAGTCGTTCGGTTTTCACTTTAATTTCTGAAATCGTTGTGCCTTTCATGGTGCGAAGCTCATTTCTCAGATCCTCAAATACGGGCCAATTAGAGAGGATGTTCTCGGCACCTGACGTTAGCTTTGGTAATGGTACGGAAGTATCACCGAAGGTATTGGAGAGTTCTTGTTCCGAAACAATTTCTGCGTCGGGATCCGCTGCCGAATCTTCACAGGAAACACACAGGAACAACCCAAACAACATCGCAACTAAAATTCCTTGAATCCCTTTATTCATTAAGGACAAAGATAAAGTACTCCATCAAAAAAATGTGACTGAGAGTTAAAAGATTTAGTAAGGAATATGATTATATTTACATAAGCTATAACGGATTTCATGAAAAAACGGATTTTGATAATAGGAGCAAGCGGTCAGATTGGTTCGGAGCTTACGGAACGGTTACGAAAGATCTATGCGCCTCATAAAGTGATTGCAAGCGATATCCGGGAGGGAAACCAGGAGCTTATGGAAAGTGGCCCTTTTGAAGTGCTGGACGCAATGGACTATAGCGCTATTGAAGATATCGTGATCAACTACGAGATCTCTGAGGTTTACCTCATGGCTGCCATGCTTTCCGCTACTGCGGAAAAATTCCCTATGAAAGCATGGAACCTGAATATGACCTCGCTGTTCAATGTCTTGAATCTTGCCAAAGAAGGAAAGATCGAGAAGATCTTCTGGCCATCGAGTATTGCCGTTTTCGGACCGAGCACTCCAAAGATCAATACACACCAAAACACTATCACCGAACCTTCCACGGTATACGGTATTAGTAAACTCACTGGGGAAAGATGGTGTGAGTACTATCATAAGAAATACGGAGTAGATGTTCGCAGTCTGCGTTACCCCGGATTGATCAGTTACAAAACGGCACCCGGTGGAGGAACAACAGACTATGCCGTTGAGATCTATCACAAGGCTATCAAGCATAAAAAATATATTTCCTTCCTGGACAAGGGAACAGTTTTACCTATGATGTTCATGGACGATGCCATCAATGCCACTATTGGTATTATGGAGGCTAAATCGGAAGAAGTAAAGATACGTAGTGGATACAATCTTGCGGCTATAAGTTTTGGTCCTGAAGATATTGCGGCTTCTATAAAAAAGCATATTCCAGAGTTTGAGATCGTCTACCAGCCGGATTTCAGGCAGGACATTGCCGATTCATGGCCGAACAGCATGGACGATTCTGAAGCCAGGAAAGATTGGGGATGGGCCCACACTTACGATTTGGATGAGATGACCGAGGTGATGCTGGAGAATCTTCAGGGTTCGCTACGACGTACTTCGGAATAGAAAGTATGAATTCCATTCTTGGGTCAAACAAAAAATCCCGCTCACGCGGGAAGAGGTCTTTGTAGCCCCGGCAAGAATCCCTTCGACTAACGCTCAGGGTAAACATCGATTCAAATGCTCCGCATTCTTGTGCTAAGCACAATTGCGGTGCTACTTTGTAGCCCCGGCAAGAATCGAACTTGCATCTAAAGTTTAGGAAACTTCTATTCTATCCATTGAACTACGGGGCCGGTAAAAGGATCACAAAAATACAGGATTTATCTAATATCCGGAAGTGATTACTTCCCCGTTTCTACACTTATATTCATGTTCTCTATGGTAGAAAGCAATTGGAGATTACCTTGCACGAAGAGGTCCGGGAGGCTATCCAATGGAATATCTTTCTCCTTAGGCTTGAAGTTCCGGTAATCCTGGAACAATATATCTTCGAGACGTTCTTTTCTGAAGGCTTCGCGAAAGCGCACTCCGCCGCCATCGGTAAGGTAAGAGTAGGCCAGGTAGTCTATTTCATAGGTTTCAGCATTGATCCAATATCGAAACTCATCCTCGAAATCCACCCCTCCTCCTTCCTGGCGAAAAGTTACTTTTAGCGTATGATATTTTTGTTCCTTAATTGATAGTGTACCCAGGTATTCCTTCTGAACCGCTGCATCTTCCAATACCAGGGGAAGCTGGAAAAAGTATAGTACGGAATTCAGGGAATTGCTGTATTTGGTCACCATGGAATCGGCCAATTTTACTTTTTCACCGTTCACAGACCTGGAGAATCCTCTTTTGCTGTGAAGCTTATCTTCTATAGAATCCTTTATCCTGGTATAGGTGTAGGAGGCGCTGTCACGATCAAGGACATAGCTCCAATCCCTGAAGTCGAAATTTATTTCTTTGCCATAAATATTCTCTGATCCATGAGAACCCATCGCCTTTTCCAACAGGGTATCGGCATTGATCTTCTCATCGCTGATACAAGCTGTTAAGATCATCAAGAACAATAAGCCGGAGATTAATGGGATAAATCCTCTCATAACAATCAAATTTAACCGATTAGTTGTAAATAACAGGACAATATTTCAAATAACTATTAAGTCCATGAGTTGTCTTCAAGCTTACCTACTGAGATGTAAATTAATGCTGTATTTTTACCACATCATTCAGAAAGTGTAGAACTATGACAAAATCGGGTAAAATAGAATTGATGGCGCCGGCCGGAAATTTTGAATCCTTACAGGCTGCTATTGACAATAGTGCAGATTCTGTCTATTTCGGTGTAGAACAGTTAAATATGAGAGCCCGGGCGAGTATAAATTTTACTATCGAAGACCTCCCGGAGATCGTAAAACGTTGCAGCGCGAAAGGGATACGCACCTACCTGACACTGAATACTATTATTTACGATCATGACCTTTCTGTGATCAAAACCCTGTTGAGTGCAGCAAAGTCTGCTGGTATTACCGCAGTAATAGCTATGGATCAGGCGGTGATTGCTTATGCTCGAGAGATCGGGATGGAAGTTCATATATCTACCCAGGTAAATATTACCAATATCGAAGCGGTTAAATTCTACGCTTTATTCGCGGATACGGTAGTTCTAAGCAGGGAACTAAGTTTGCGACAGATAAAGAAGATATGTGAACAGATCGAGAAGGACCAGATAAAAGGCCCATCCGGTAATTTAATCGAAGTCGAGATCTTTGGACATGGAGCTCTTTGCATGGCAGTTTCAGGCAAGTGTTATATGAGTTTGCACACTTATAATTCGTCTGCCAATAGAGGTGCCTGCAAGCAAAATTGCCGAAAAAAATATAGTGTGATCGATCAGGAGACCGGTGTCGAGCTCGAGTTGGATAATGAATATATCATGTCTCCCAAGGACTTATGCACTCTTGATTTTCTGGACCAGGTTATTAATACCGGCGCGAAAGTATTAAAAATTGAAGGACGGGGACGGGCTCCGGAATATGTGGCAAAAGTTATTAAAACCTACCGTGAGGCGATCGATGCAATCGATGAAGGAACCTATACACCTGAACGAGTGAGTCATTGGATGACCGAGTTGGAAAAAGTATACAACAGGGGATTCTGGAGCGGTTATTATTTAGGTCAGAAATTGGGGGAATGGAGTAATGTCTCAGGTTCCAAAGCAACCCAGAAGAAGGTATATGTGGGCAAAGGAGTTCATTTCTTCCCTAAACCCAGCATTGGTGAATTCCTAATTGAAGCATACGATATCCGAATTGGGGATACGATTCTAATTACCGGGCCAACGACCGGAGTTGAAGAGTTTGAGCTAACTGAAATGCTAGTTAATGATGAACCTTTGAGTATTGCCAAGAAAGGTGATTCCTGCACCATTCCAACGAAATTCAGGATAAGGCCTTCTGATAAATTGTACAAGATAGTTCCCGGTTAATGGTTGTAATTACGCTGCATCGCAATAAATGTATCGGTTGCAACTACTGCGTGGAATTGGCACCCGGTCAATTTCAAATGTCCAAGAAGGATGGAAAGTCCGTCCTACTACATGCTACTGAAAAAAAGGGATTTCACACTTTGAAATCAGTGGATAACACCATCTATGATGGTTGTGTTGAAGCTTCAAAAGCCTGCCCTGTAAAAATAATAACCGCAAAACTCATCTAGTTCTTCATTGTGTTTTCGACAGAGAAGAATAAAGTTTCATGACTTACTTTCTGAAAGAATCTACAATTGAGCCTATATTATTCAAAAGGCTTTTCCTCGCCTACCAAAGCATTTTGAGAATTGATAGCCAGGTTGTCTGAATCCACCACCATGGCGACAAGGTGCAGATTTTCGGCTACGAATTCAGGATCCATTGAAAACGAAAAATCTGCAACATAATCGGTAAGTGCAGGGGTATCAGGAATTGCATCTCCCAGTACATCGGAAAGATTCCCTCGAAGCGTATGATTGTGCTCGAAGTTTACTATCGGATCCCCCATATTGAAATACGGGCTATCAGGATCCTGGTTGTAATAGTTGGTCTGGTCTCTTAATATTCCATCTTCAACTAGATAAAGCACAAGTTTTCTACCCTCCAGGACGTCTTCAGAAGCAACAGTGACCGTGGCAAAAATAGTTCCACCCTGAATGTTGGATTGAATAGCGATGCTTGTATTTGAGGGTATTCCTGCATAAGGAAGCACCTCATCTACTGGAAAATTAGCCGGAGAAGGTGTTCCCCAAACTATCGTTCTGTCTATCCGTGCCCTCGGCGATCCGTCGGGAATACCAAGACCATCCCGAATAACCGGTTCTATAGGTAATGAAAGATCGTCTCCGTTGTGAATTGCCACAACAGAAACATGAGTGGTCTGAGCCAGGACTTCTTCAATAGCAGCAGTTACGGATGGACAATAGCCACACCAGGTTCCGGTGTAGTCTTCTACAACCACTTTTTTAACAGGTGTGATAACATCAAAGGTTTCGGTTTCGGTAACTACTTCTTCTCCGTTTAGAAGGAATCTTGCGTAGATTTCAAAAGTACCTTCAACGTCGGAAAGGAATGTATTGTTATCAAGAGCGTTTTCATCGACGTAGTACGTAACATCTTCAAGTATTTCATTTCCATCATCGTCGAAAAGCTGGAAAGTAACCTGCTGGTTTTTAAGAGAGGCCTTTCTGAAGACCAAACCATTTTCCAAATTTGCTACTGGAACTACACCAAGATTGGTGAAATCTTCCTTTTTGCTACATGAAGTAACCGCTAGGGAAATCACGACTGCACATAAGATTGTAAGAGAGAGAGATTTGAATTTCAACATAATCATAATTTTCGGCACGTTATTTGGGCTTCTAAAATAGTTAATTTTTTCTTAAAGACCATCAAACCACGACGACCCAATAGGTGTAATAATAGTCACAATTGAAAAATTGGGCTTTTGTGGTGAATTTTCATTAATATTGTGCAACAACAAACAATCCTAAACCATGATTAAAAAGTTCTTTATCCTACTATTTATTGGGTCTTCTACCCTTATTTATGCTCAAGATAAACTTCCAAATGTTACTTTAACCAACATGAGTCAGGAGGATGTAAACCTTCAGGATGTTGCTAACAGTGACGATCCGGTTATTATTTCTTTGTGGGCAACCTGGTGTGTTCCATGTTTGAAAGAGTTAGATGCCATCAGCGAAGTATATGAAGATTGGCAAGATGAGACAAACGTGAAGCTCATTGCTATTTCTGTAGATGACAGCCGAACGGTAAAAAGAGTAAAACCACTCATTAATGGTAAAGGGTGGGATTATGAAATTCTTCTGGACACCAATAATGATGTTAAGCGGGCTTTAGGAGCAGCCACTGTTCCACTCACACTATTGGTAAAAAACGGAGAGATCGTATACCGCCATTCAGGGTATACTCCGGGAGCAGAGAACGAACTTTACGACCACGTCCAGGAATATTCCAACTAGGACAACTTCAAAAAATCCTATCAACCAGAACATGAAACAACTTACCCTAATCGTGGCATTGCTGCTTTGCAGTGCGGTGTCACTCGCTCAAGAGGAAGGTACCTTTTACGGTGGCTTCGAATCAAACTCTCAATGGTTGCAACAAGACGATGACTTGTTTACTTTCGATCCCGGTGCCACTTTTCTGCCCGAGGATCAATTTCGTGCCAATAATTATCTTCAGCTAAACTATACCTACGGAAAATTTACGGCCGGAGTTCAATACGAACTATACCTGCCATCGGCATTGTTGGGTTATAGCCCGGTTTTTGACGGAAACAATGGTGTCGCAACTTATTTCCTGAATTTCAAGAATGAAACCCTCGATATAACCGGTGGATATTTCTATGAGCAATTCGGAAGTGGATTACTCCTAAGAAGTTGGGAAGACAGGCAACTTGGTGTTAACACAGCTATACGAGGGGCGCGAGTTAAGTGGACGCCTTACGATTATTGGGATGTAACTGCATTGGTTGGACAGCAACGTGATGGTTTCAATGTTTCAGAAGGGGTTGTAACAGCTCTCGATTCCAATCTGGATATCGGCAATGTGGCCGAGCTTGAAAATATAGACCTTCGGTTTGGAGCCAGCTATGTAAACCGTTACCAGGACAGAGGCTCGAACGAAGTAATTCCCAGTAACGTAGCCGCTTATGGAGCAAGGCTTGATTTTGGCGTTGGGAACTTCTTCGGAGGCGTAGAAGCGGGTATGAAGGATGAAGACGCCATTGCCGCTGAAGGAGAATTGGTGTCCAATAGGTTGTATGATGGTACGGCATTGCTTGTGAACCTGGGTTACTCCCAAAAGGGATTAGGAATTAATTCCACATTCAGAAGACTTGAAAACTTCTCATTTTACTCAGACCGACTGGCAGAGGGGAACCAATTCAATCAGCAATTGATCAATTATACTCCCGGTTTGACCAAACAACAGGATTACCTGCTTACCAACATCTACGTATACAATCCTCAGCCCAGGCTATTAACGGATAACCTGGAACAGCGCGTTGGAGAAGTAGGAACACAGACGGATATCTATTACACTTTCCCGAAGGAGAGTTTCCTGGGTAAGTACCGAACCAAAGTTGCTTTCAACTTCTCGTATTGGGGAGGTCTGGATACTACTTTTAACGAAGATCTGTCCTACGACGTTGAATTCATCGGAAGCGGAGATCGTTACTGGCGCGATGTGAATTTCGAAATAAAAAACCGCTGGAGTTCCAAGTTTAGCTCCGTACTTACTTTTCAAAACGTAATTACCGACAAAGGCGTGGTCCTGGGTGGCCCGTTAGGACAACAAGGCGATATTAAAGCTACTGTAGTGGTGGCTGAAGGAACTATTAAGTTCAATAATGGTAAATCTCTTCGTTTGGTAGGACAGCACTTGTGGACAGAACAAGACAGAAAAGACTGGGCAGGCTTAGTGACAGAATTCAATTTTAACTCCAGGCTATCTGTTTACGTGGCGGATGCATTTAATTATGCGGGTGAAGGAGAGCTGCATTACTACAATGTGGGAGGAAGTTATAGTAAAGGAAGAACGCGCCTTGGATTAAATTACGGAAGACAACGAGGAGGATTGATCTGTGTAGGTGGTGTTTGCCGATTTGTACCCGCAAACAATGGGTTGAGTATAAACTTGTCTGTGAACTTCTAGAGTAGAAAAATCATTAAATAAAAAAGGCCTGGAAATTCCAGGCCTTTTTTTATTACTGAGGTGTTATTTATCTTTTCACAATCTTCTCTACGGAAGTTGCTCCAGATTCGTTAGTCATCTGAACCATGTATACCTGAGATTCCAGGCTAGCAAGGGAAATACTATTAGTACCCGAAGAAAGTGTTCTTTCGGCCACTATTGCCCCAAGCAGATTGTATATTTTTACGTTAACCTCCTCTTGAGAAACGATTTGAAGATCTTCACTAACCACAGTGGAAAGCAAAGAAGCGTTTACTTTATTTTGACCTTCCACCCCAAGAGTTGAATCGTACAAGTATGTAAAGCTTAGTTCTTCACCCGTAGGAACACCGGATCCATCTACCTGGTAAAACCTGAATTCATACTCTATAGGGTTCCCGCCACCATCGTTATAATTCCAGAATTTATCCCCAGGGGTTCCTTGGTTTGAACCTGGTTGAATCGTAACCACTTCGTTCCCAGGAGGGTAAGAAGTCCCTACACTTATAGGGTCGTAACAAAGACCAAAACATAATTGCATGTCAGTCCCGTCATAGTTGACAGCACTTACAAATTCAATTTTCATATAAATCTCTTGCGTAGTAGATTCATTGTTCACATAGAACTTCAAAGAAGCTGATTGTTCATCTAAAGTGTTGAATCCGAAAGTACTACCGTCAGTAATTGGCGTACCATCATGTGTTTCAACATTAAACTGTGCTGAAGCAGCCATTGAAACGGTTAGGGCTGCCGCTAAAAGTATTTTTTGCATCACTATAATTAAATATTAAAGATTCGTTAAAATGTTTGTCGAAAGATATGAAAATAATCATGAATATGCGTGAGCATACGAAGAATGGTTAAATTCTTCAAATACAGCGTTGTAAAGGGATGTAGAGTTTTTTATCCTACCTAATTAATAGGTTAAATGAAAATTAAAACTTAAGAAGGATTTGATTATAAATTATGAATTTATTAACATATATTTGATATTCAATTTCACAAAATGAGCCTAATTATGAAAATAAAATTTTACTCTTTTATTATTGCATTAGTGATGGGAGGCAGCTGTTTTGCGCAGACCATTGTCTCTACTTCACCTGAAAACAAGAAAGTGATTCTTGAAGAATTTACCGGAATCAGCTGTGTGTTCTGTCCACAAGGACACGCAATTGCACAGTCTATCAAAGACTCGAGTCCGGATAATGTATTCTTAGTTAATATCCACGTAGGGTCCTTTGCTGTTCCAGGACCGGGACAACCCGATTTCAGAACACCTTTTGGAACCGCAATCGCAAACCAAAGTAACCTTGTAGGATACCCTGCCGGAACAGTAAACAGGCATGTGTTCCCAGGACAGTCGCAAAGTGGTGGTCCACACACCGCCATGAGCCGAGGGCAATGGGCAAGTGCTTCCAATCAAATCCTTGGCGAAGCTTCTTATCTGAATATGGCTGTGGAAGCTGAATTAGATATCTCGGCTAGTGAAATATCTGTTCACGTGGAAGCTTTCTATACAGGTAATAGTCCTCAGGCTACTAACCAGTTAAATGTAGCATTGTTGCAAAACAATACATTAGGACCTCAAACAGGAGGTGGATTGGGTAACAATTACCCTCACCAGTATCGTTTAGTACATATGATTACAGGGCAATGGGGAGAATCTATTTCTCCTACAACCCAGGGAAGCTTTATAGACAGAAACTATACGTATACCATCCCCGCTTCGTACAATAACGTTCCTGTAAACCTGGAAGAATTGGAATTAGTTGTTTTTATGACTGAAACCAATCAGGAAGTAATTAGCGGAAACGGTGCTTTCCCAACATATACGAATCTTCCGTTCAATAATGATGCTGCCTTAGAAGCTGAATTTGATATTGATGCTCAGTGTGGTATCGACTATGCTCCGGAAATTACAATCCAAAACAGAGGGAATAATCCGCTTACAAGTTTAGCAATTGAATATTCCATCAATGGAGGGGCAACCGAAACATATAACTGGACTGGAAATCTTGGCCCTTATGAAAAAGAAGATGTTCGTTTGGATCCGATTTCCTATGCGGTTCAATCCACCAATACCATCAACTTCTCCATCCCGAATGATGAGGATAACACCAATAATACAGCTACCAATAGCTTTTCAGAAATCACTTTTGAGCATACCAACAGTTATTCTTTCAGACTATCCTGTGATGCAAATGGAGACGAGATCACCTGGAAGATCGAAAATGTTAATGGTGATATAGTTCAATCCGGAGGTCCTTATGCCCCCGATGAAGACGTGGAGCTAGAGTTCAACCTTGATGATATAGGATGTCATAAGTTTACTTTGACCGATACAGGTGGTGACGGACAGTACTACTTCCGTCTTACCGATTCAAACAATGACCACGTTTTAATCAACACCAGTGGGTTCTTTGGTGAGGAGATTTCTGCTCAATTTAAGACCAATGGGGTTCTTAATGTTGGTGATGCTTCAGTAGATGGAATTAATATAGTTCCTAACCCTGCTACTTCAACCTTTACCATAAGTAATGCGGAAGGCGCAAATATTGTCATGTACGACATGCAGGGACGAGAAGTTCATTCCTCTTCAAACCTATCCAATAGTCACGAAGTGAATGTGTCTAATCTTGTTACTGGAATGTATTTTGTTCAAGTGGAAAGACAAGGGCAGGTAGAAGTTAAAAAGTTAGTAGTAAACTAATTTACCTGAACTCACATAAAATAAAAACCCGAAGGATTCTTCGGGTTTTTTTATGCTCATTCTCATGGGTATGTTTCGACTTCCGAACTGACATAAATCATGGCATGAATTAGAGGGAAGTTTTACTTTTCAGCAAATTCAAAGTATGAATCTTCCCTACGCAGAACCCTATAAGACCAAAATGGTGGAATACATTAAACCGTCCACTGTTGAAGAGCGCAAGAAATGGATTGAAGAAGCCAATTACAACCTTTTCAATCTCTCTTCGGAAAAGGTGTTTATCGACCTCTTGACCGATTCAGGCACGGGGGCCATGAGCGACAAACAATGGGCCGAAATGATGATGGGCGATGAAAGTTATGCAGGATCTCAGTCGTACCTTAAGCTAAAAGACGCTGTTGAAAAAATCACTGGATTCCCCTACTTTTTACCAACTCACCAGGGAAGAGCTGCTGAGAATGTTTTGTTTTCAGTAATGGTGAAGGAAGGGAATATCATACCCGGTAATGCACATTTCGACACCACCAAGGGGCACATTGAATTCAGAAAGGCTACGGCTTTGGATTGCACCATCGATGAAGCATTCGATACCAGTCTGCACCATCCCTTCAAAGGTAACATCGATATCGAAAAGCTTGAGAATGCATTCCGCAGCAATCCGCCAGACAAGATTCCTTTTGTTGTGCATACGATAACATGTAACACAGCGGGAGGGCAGCCAGTGTCCATAGAGAACATCAAAAAAGTATCGCAAGTGTGTAAAAAGTACCACACACCACTAATTATTGATGCTGCGCGCTTTGCTGAAAATGCCTATTTCATCAAGATCAGGGAAGAAGGGTATCAAGACTGGTCCATCAAGAAGATTTGCCGAGAGCTGTTTTCTTATGCTGATGGAATGACCATGAGTGCCAAAAAAGACGGCCTTGTAAATATGGGTGGATTTATAGCCCTTCGTGATGAAGAGCTTTATAAACAAGCTACTGTATTCAATATCATGTACGAGGGTTTCCTTACCTATGGAGGGATGAATGGACGCGATATGGGAGCACTGGCTGTTGGTTTGGACGAGGCCACCGAATTCGATTATCTCGAGACCAGGATAAAACAAGTTGCCTTTTTAGGCGAACGGCTTGTAGAACATGGAATTCCCGTACTTCAGCCTTTTGGGGGGCATGCCATATTTTTAGATGCTAACAAGTTTGTGCCTACCATTCCTCGTAATGAATACAGGGCCCAGGCGTTGGCAATTGAACTCTATATTGAAGGAGGTATCCGGAGCGTTGAAATAGGCACTATCCTGGCCGACCGCGATCCCTTTACCCACCAAAACCGATATCCAGATCTGGAATTAGTGCGGCTTGCTATCCCACGAAGGACCTATTCCTTAAATCATATGCGGTATATAGCGGCAGTCCTTAAAAAGATCTACGATTCCCGTGAACAAGCAAAAAGGGGCTATAGTATAGTGGATGAAGCTCCGATAATGCGTCATTTTACTGTGAAGTTGGAGAAGATTTCACATTAAAAATTGGAAGAACCAGTCAATGACTGGATTCTGAGTAAGCTCCTGTCATGGATCAATAATTCTTTATGGTCAATCCAAAAGTCAGAAACCGGTCAACCCTGGACTGGTCAATAACAACAATACTTTCCAAAACGTGGATGTAGTTGATCTTGAAATTCAGATACTTCCATATCGGCATTTCTAAACTAATATCAGCCCTCCAACGATAATTATTGATCTGCTCAAGTGATGGTTGCACATAACTTTCATGACTGAAAACGATCTTATTTTTAAACAAATGATATTTACCATAGAGCCAAAAGGTCGCTCGGTAGGTTTCGATGGATTCACTGCCGTTATACTCCGGGACATTAAAGGTGGTTAGATTAAAATCGGTGTTCTCATATTCTAATGAGGTGGAGGCCTTCAGCTCGTAGTTCTTCTTATTAAGAATTTTGAAACTCGCTCCTGCCCCCAGGAGATAGCGATAGTTGATCTCCCTGCGGAAATTGGTGCTGAAAAAACCCAAAACGAAAGGATAGATTTTTCGTGTGGGATTAAATTCCAGGAAATTGAGACTTAGAATATCCTCATCGGCCTTCTCCTTATCAAAAGCTTGGTATACATAGGAGTTCTTGGTTTTAAAGACTGTGTTACCCCAAGATCTGAAACTCACTTCCGACTTGGCCCTGAAGATCCATGTGTCAACATTTCCACTTTGCAAAAACCCGGTTACCGACAAGTCTGCCCTTAGTTTTAACGAATCCTTCTCCTTGGTTTGTGCAAAAAGGAAAACAGGAATCAACAATAAACAACAAAGTATCTTTTTCATGCTGTGTTATCGAGAATTAAGCCGTGGTACTAAGCGCCAAATATATCCAATCTTCTTGTAAGTTTGATAATCGTAGAAAAGTAGAACCTTGTTCACTTCACAGCGATAAAGTGAGCTCCACCCTACTTTATCGCTCCTCATATTAGACTATTATCGCACCGCAATAGCCTGTTATTTATCAAATTATTTGAAATTCGACTCTTATTAGACTTGAACCAAAAGTTAGTTCCTCTGTTTAACTTCTAAAACATTTCGAATTTTCGAATGCGCCGGTATGGAAAATATGACTTTTCGTAAGGCCAGTGTTTTCAGTACTTCCACATCGATTGCTCATCTCATTTCCTATGTTGATTCTCTTGTTCGTCGCTTAGATGGACCCAGTCGCTATTCGTGAAGAATGAGTAAAGGAACGGGGCTGCTAAACGTTTGCTTTAGCGTCACACTTTCCTTAAACAAACGGTCTACAAATCCCTTTTGAGCGCGAACAAGACAAACCAGGTCAGCTTGATCCTTCTTTAAATAATTGCTAAGATCCTTATTTATGTCTCCACTTCCTACTTGATATTCTGCCGTAGGATTCAGATCTTCTAAAGTGCTTAAAGCCCTCTCAATCTGAGGTGTCTTCTCTTGAGCAAAATGGAGAAGCCTAAGGTCGCTCTTTTGTAGTCTTGTTATCTTTACTAATGGTTCAATCACTTCATAGCTAGAAAACGGTATGTCACTTACAGCAAAGACTATCTTCTTTACTGACTTAAAATCATAGGCTTTTGGCACAACGATTACGGGCGCCGAAGTTTTTGATATTACTCCCCCGGCAACACTTCCCATAAACACTTCTTTCAATCCACTTGCTCCCGCCGTTCCCATAACTATGAAATCATAATCTCCTTTATTTCCCAATTCAGTTATTGCAGAAACAGCGTAGTCTTTGACAATTTTAGTTTTGAAAACCACATTGGGGAATTTCCCCTGGAAATCTTTCAGAAGTTTTTTCATACTTCTGTTTGCATCATCCTCTAATACGTTATCTATGTTTTTCATCACAAATGCGGTCGATCTTGCTCCGTAAAAATGGATCAATGTAATTTCCAAAGTGTTTGAGCCAAACAATTTGATCGCATAGGTCAATGCATTTGATGAGGCTTCAGAAAAGTCTACTGGAACGAGAATGCTATTCATTTTCAATTCAATTAAAGTGAATGTATATTTTTTTGGTCACGATCTATTACCTAGGTCATCAACAAAAATCGACCATATCGATTCTTTGTTCCTAAGTTACTTATAAATTTATTAAAAGATTCTTTAGAAAAACTTTAGAATAACGCAAGATTGTTACTACACAAGACCTAATCGATTGAAAACCAATCCGCGCAACATTGAGCTGTCATATAGCATACGAATGTGAACATAAAAATACTAAAAAGAGTTTTTGGATTTTGTTTAATACTTAAGTTTCTCTTAAGAATTTCTCAATACTTTTAAGAATGAGTTAAACAAAGCTCATTCCCTATAACACACTTAATCAATAATTAATTTAGTGCATCTTTAAAGATCGTATAATATGAAACTATTAGAAAAGATATTAGTAGCTCTTGATTTCAGTAATTCTTCTGAAAATGTATTAGCAAATGCCATAGAAATGGCGAAAATATTTGACTCGACCATTATCCCAATTCATATTCTGCCGGATAATATTTCCAACGATAAAGTTCGAGAATCACTTCAGGAAACTACTGTTACCAAATTACAAGAAGTTGAAAAACAGATATCGGATGAAGGAGTCTCGGTTAAGAAATCTTTACTAATGACTGGTACTCCGTATAAGGCAATTACGAGAGCAGCTTTGGATACTGGAGCAAACCTGATCCTCATGGGTTCTGGAGAAACCAAGAAAAGTGATTCTTTTCGGTTGGGTACTACAGCTCAACGTGTTATTCATAGAAGCGAAAAACCGGTTTTTATTATTAAGGAAGGCGTTTTACTGAATGTACATCATATATTGTGCCCTGTTGATTTCTCTCCAACTTCGAAACGGGCCCTCAATAACGCAATTACCATGGCTCGAAGGTTTAAATCCGAGTTAACCATTCTGGCTGTCTGTGAGCCTGAGGGTTCCAACTGGTTTTTTTCTGAAAAAGAACAGGAGAGAGAAATTGAACATCAATATTCCATGCACAAAAAGGATTTGGATTCCTTTTTAAAAGATTTCAATCTAAGGGACCTGAATTGGACTAAGGAAATCCCAAAAGGTAATCCTTCTGAAGAAATTCTAAGTAGCATTTCAAGAAAGATGATAGACCTTCTTGTAATAGGTACAGCCGGGCGAACAGGAATTAACAGGATGCTTATGGGAAGCGTTACGGAGAAAGTTGTGCGCGAAGTCCCTTGTTCGTTCCTAACACTAAAATCTCAAGATGTCATCTCCCTGCAATTGGAAACGGATATGCGAGATATTCAGGAGCTACATGAAACAGCCATGAAATTGATAGATGATGGATTTTACGACCAAGCCATTGGTCACTTGGAAGCATGTCTGAGCATCAGTGCAATTCATGTGCCGGCTCACAGAGGTTTAGCTAAGGCGTATGAGAAGCTCGGAGAACAAGAAAAAGCCAATAAGTACAGAGCAAATGTGCGAGATATTCTGGATCAGATGTGGAATCAGAAAATTGAAGATGAGGTACGGAAACTTCGGCGTAAATAGAAAATATCAGTAAAGGATGCAAAAATCAACAGGAAAAGTGACGAGTGTTAGCGAGTCGCTGGTAGGAGCAAAAATCCTTGAGGGTGCTGTGATGAATGGTGAGGTTGCCTACATTGTACTTGAGGATGAAAAAAGACTCAAGGCCGAAGTAATCGACGTAAAGGAAGAAGGTAATGTCTTCTTACAGGTTTTTGAAGATACGCGTTGGATGAAAGTAGGTGATGCCGTTGAGTTTACTGGGCTTCCACTCACTGTTAAACTGGGGCCGGGTATTCTGGGACTGGTTACCGATGGTCTTCAGAATCCACTCTACGAATTGGGTAAGATCGAATGGTTTCTCGAAAGAGGCCTTGAAGTAGATCCTCTAGATACTACCAAAAAATGGCCCTTTACTCCAAAAATCAGTTTGGGAGATAAAGTAACTGGTGGTTCTGTAATAGGCTCTGTGCCAGAAAAACTCTTCGAACATAAAATATTTGTTCCTTTCTCACTTCGTGGTGAATATACTGTTGAGAAGGTCATGAATGCTGGTGAATATACTGTTGATGATTGTATAGGAGTTATCGTGGATGATGCTGGAAACACCACAGAACTCACCATGGCATTTGAATGGCCAGTTAAAATACCTATGCCATTTCACCAGCGTTCCGTTCCCGAAACACCTATGCCAACAGGAATTCGCATATTGGATGCACTCTTCCCTATTGCTTACGGCGGTTCAGCATGCAACCCGGGGCCGTTCGGTGCTGGCAAAACTGTGCTTCAACACAGTTTGGCACGACATTCCCAGGCGGATGTTGTAATTATTGCAGCTTGCGGTGAACGTGCCGGAGAAGCGGTTGAAGTTTTCAAGGATTTTCCCAAATTAACAGATCCACGAACGGGGAAATCATTAATGGATCGCACGTATATCGTGGGTAACACTTCTTCTATGCCAGTGGCAGCCCGTGAAGCATCAGTTTATATGGCTACAACTGTTGGTGAATACTTTCGAAAACAAGGCTTGAACGTGCTGATGTTAGCAGACTCGACTTCAAGATGGGCACAGGCGCTGAGAGAGACATCTGGTAGAAAAGAGGAGATCCCGGGTCCTGAGGCATTTCCCATGTATATCTCAACTCTGATCTCTGCCTTGTACGATCGGGCAGGAGTTGAAATCCTGGAAGGCGGACTTACCGGTTCCCTCAGCATCATTGGCACAGTCTCTCCGGCTGGTGGGAACTTTGATGAGCCGGTAACCCAGGCAACATTGTTAAGCACAGGGGCGTTTTGGGGATTGTCCAGGGCATTGTCCGACGCCCGGAAATATCCGGCGATAGACCGTATAGACAGTAATTCAAAATACCCGTCACTCCTGGAGCATGAAGAAGTAACATATTTACTCGAATTGCTTCGTGACGGACAGACAATAGCCTCTAATATTATTTTAATGGGGGAAAAAGGGATTACCGATGATTCCTATATTCGATACCAAAAGGCTGAGTTACTGGATGCGGTATTCCTACAGCAGAATAGTTTCCATGAGGTAGATGGTGTGACCACCCCGAAACGATTAAGACTAATGTTTAACATGGTGAAAGACATTATTGATACTCCTATCGAAATAAAAGGAAAGCAGGAAATCCGATCTCACTTCAACTTCATTAGGCAGGCTTTTCTTGATTGGAATTATCTGAAGCCTGATGATAAAGAATTCGAAAAACAGAAAAACAAACTCGTTAATCTGGTTAAACTACGATCACATGTTGAGGAAAACATATGAGAATATAGATAGTATCGGCAGGGCTATCTTAACCATTAAGGCCAAGGATATTCACAATAAGGAGATGGCTGAGGTTATTTATCCCGATGGAAGAAAAGCATTAGCTCAGGTTATCGCCCTTGATGGTGACCAAGTAACCTTGCAATTGTTCGGAGGTGGTTTTGGAGTGTCTACAGATTGCAAAATACGTTTTCTCGGCAAACCTGTACAAGTGGGTTTTTCGGATGATATGCTGGGAAGGATATACTCCGGGAACGGACAACCAATAGATGGAGGGCCGGAACTGCTTGCCGATATGGTACGAGTGGCAGGTCCTTCCATTAATCCTGTGAAACGCCTTATTCCGAAAGAAATGATCCGTACCGGCGTTCCTCTTATCGATGTTTTCAACTCATTGGTGCGTTCACAAAAAATACCAATTTTTGCGAAGGCAGGAGAACCGTATAATCGGCTACTTGCCAACATCGCGGCTCAAACCGACGCAGATGTGATCATCATAGGTGGCGTAGGACTAAAATACGATGAATACCATTATTTCAGAAAGCGAATTGAAGAGGCCGGAAGTAAACACAAGACGATCATGTTCATTCATACACATCGTGATTCAATCGTTGAAGGACTAATGGTTCCGGATCTGGCCCTGGCCGTAGCGGAGCAATTCGCACTCCAGGGTAAGAATGCTTTTGTATTGCTGTCGGACATGACACAATGGTCTGATTACCTAAGGCAGCTGGCGAATGCTCAGGACCAGATACCTGCTAACCAGGGGTATCCGGGAGATCTGTATTCCCAGCTCGCCAGCCGCTATGAAAAGGCCGCAGATATTGATGGTGCCGGAAGTCTCACCATTTTGGGGGTTACCACCATGGACGATGTTACTCATCCTGTACCTGACAATACAGGTTACATCACCGAGGGTCAGCTTTACATGAAAGATGGATATCTTGAGCTCTTCGGATCACTGAGTCGGTTAAAGCAACAAGTGAACGATAAAACGAGACCCGACCACCGAAGTATCATGAACGCCATGGCAAAGTTGTTATCCGAGGCTGAAGAACGGGTTAAAGCGCAGAAATTTGGATCGGTTAAGGACGATTACTCCCTGCGTTTACTTGAATACAGAAAAACCTTTCAGAAGGAGTTAATGGATCCCTTCGTCTATGTCGAATTAGAAGATGCATTGGACCTTTGTTGGGATATTCTTGCGCTACATTTCAAAAAGGAAGAAGTTGGGCTATCCTCCAAATTAATAGAGCAGTACTGGCCGGAAGAAAGGAAATTCAAAATACTAAAAGAGATGAGTCATGAGTGAAAAGACCTTGGATCGATTAATCGCCACACTAAAATCGGAGGCTATTGAAGCAGCTGACAATAAAACCAGGGAAATTTTGGAAAATGCGCGAGTGCAGTCCCAAAAGATCATAGAAGAGGCAGAAGCGAAACGAGATGAGATGCTACAAAGTGCTGAATTGGAGGCGGAGGCAACGCGAGAAAAAGGGAAAGCAGCCCTTCAGCAAGCTGCCAGAGATCTTTCCATATCGGTACGAAATGACCTGCTAAAATTACTCAAGTCGGTGCTGGAAAGAGAAGTGAAAGACGGGGTTACTTCAGAAACAATAGTAAATGCAATTCTGAAGATCGTTGAGAATGTGGGTGGTGAAGCAACTGTTGAACTCCCGGAAAATATGCAAAAGGAACTGGCCGATAAAATTCAGCAACGCTTGAGCACTTCAGAAAATCTCGTTTCGATTATCACGGAAAAGAACTTGATCGAAGGTTTTAAAATTTCAAATAAAGACCGAGGGTGGAGTTATGAAATCACCCCGGAAGAAGTAACAGAATTGTTGTTTGCCAATCTCAGTCCGAAATGGATTGAACTCATAAAAAACGAATCCAAGCGATGATCACAGGGAACCTGGAATACGTGATGTGTAGTCTGCCTTATTTGTCTTTCCGGGACGCGGTTGAAGAACGCCACAAGGTTTACTCTCTTTTTTCTAAGTATGCGAACAAGCCCGATAATGAAATGAACCTGGTTGCGATCCTTGATGATGAAGCGGAGAAATTCTTGAGATCAGGCCAATTTCGTCTCTTCAAGAGCATTCGGTTAGAGAACATCCACCTTGAGATCTTTCAGAAAAGTGATCTGGACGTTATAGCGGATTTTTCAAACTATGTATTTCAACAAAAAAAAGGAGTTGAGCAGCTTCGAGTTGGCCGCAGGAACGGAACTGACACTGGTTCTTCTTCAGACCAGATCTTAGCAATTAACCCTGGTAATCCGCTGGAAGAGGAAGTTCATTTATTGAAACTACAATGGAATTATCTTGAAGATATTTCCAGCGGGCAGTACGATAATTTCGGAGCCCTGATCATATATAAACTAAAATTACTGTTACTAATACGTTGGTGGGGTTTCGACCAGAAACAAGGGTTTGAGAATTTTTTAAAAATAATTAAGGAAGACTAGTCATGGCCGATAAGATCCTTATGAATAAGAATACCCTGGCTAGCCTTAAGAAGGAACTCGCTGAATACAACACTGCCCTTCCAGTATTCGAAATGAAAGAACAGCAGCTAAAAGAGGAGGTCCGGATCGTAGAAAACAATATTAATCGTATAGAAGAATCAATGATTGCTACGAATGAGGAGGTTAAAAATTGGATCGCTGTCATGGCTGAAGATATCGCAGGTCTGAATGAACTTGTTTCAATTGATAGGATAATCACACGAAAAAGGGAAATAGCAGGTGTGACTGTTGTCGTGTTTGAAGATATTGAGTTTGAAGATACGGAAATCGACCTTTTCAACACTCCGTTGTGGGTCGATGCTGCATCTGAAGTAGTTCGTGACCAAAAAATGAATTTTTCCATCTTGCAAATAGAACGTAGAAATCTCGAATTACTCTCGGAAGAATGGGCGGAGGCCCGAAGAATGAAGAATGCACTTCAGGAGGTATTCATTCCGGAAACCATGGAAAACATTCGAAAAATTGAAATTTATCTAGGAGACGTAGAGCGATTGGCCATCGGGTGCGCTAAATTGGTAAAAAAGAAGAAAGAAGAAAATAAGGCAACGGCATGATCGTAAGGATGAAAGAAATACTATTATTCGCCTCCGCTCGTAATGTGGATGATACCATCCTTCAGTTAGGTGAACTGGGTGCGATTGAAATCCGGGAAGTCAATGGCTCAGACAATGGAACTGCAGAAAGACGTAAGCTCATCCTTGAGCGAGCAGAACATGTTATCAAAATTCTAAAAGACCACCCGAAAAAGAAAACAGATGACAGGGATGGCAAAAAATACATCTCCAGAGATCCAAAACAGATCGTTGACAGAGTGTTACGGGCTGAAGAAATCAAGCAGATATGCCAGGAAAAACTTGAGGACTTATACAAGCAACGCGAATGGTACCAAACCTGGGGCATTGAAGTTGATAGTAAAGAGATCGTCTATCTGAAGGAAAAAGGCATCTTCCTCCGTTTGTACCTATTGGATAAAACGATGGCTAAATCCGCAAATCAAAAATATTTCACCATGACCATGCCGGAACAAAACGGTAAGGTTCCATTGGTATTAGTTGGCAGGAATGAATCAGAAAAGCTGGAACATCAAGAAGAAGCTTTACCTGAACTGTCCTTCGAAAATCTTTGCTACCAAATTGGAAGAAAGGAAAGGCAACTCCTGAGGGTTGAAAAGTTTATGGAAGATCGGACAGGAAATATAAGCATGCTCGAATTATATAAGGATCAATTGTCTGAACAATTGCGTGCGCAGCAGACCCTGCAGGGCATGGGTGATATCGATGGCAGGCTCAAGTATCTGAAGGGGTACCT
Source organism: Aureitalea sp. L0-47 (assembly GCF_026126405.1). GTDB lineage: Bacteria > Bacteroidota > Bacteroidia > Flavobacteriales > Flavobacteriaceae > Pukyongia. The sequence continues at coordinate 56,810 of NZ_JAFMTQ010000001.1, read as the reverse complement.
TCCCACAATCAATGTTAAGGATTTTATTGCCGCTGCCGAAGCCAATAATTGGGGTTATCACATCTCGGAACCGGAGAAGCCCGAGGACGTTCCCGTTTATATAAAGAATCCCAAATGGATCAGCATCATCAACCCGGTAATGAAGTTCATTGACATAGTACCTGGCTACAAGGAAGTGGATGTATCAATATATTTTTTAATTGCTTTCGCACTGTTCTTTGCTATGCTCGTTGGAGATGCCGGCTACGGATTTATATTTCTTCTGTTAACATTTTTCCTGCGTAAAAAGTTGAGTCCGCAGCTGAGGGTATTGATCTTAGTGCTGAGTGGAGCAACTATCGTTTGGGGCGTCTTCAGCGGTACTTATTTTGGTTCTGAAAAGATTGCGGCAATCCCGGTATTGAACGACCTGATAATTCCTGAAATTGCTAGTTTTGGAGTGGACAATATTTCATTTATGATGCATCTATCATTTTTAATCGGAACCATTCACCTCACCATTGCTCATGGAATTCGAGTGTTCCGATTCATCAACTCCATCAGATTCTTAAGTGAGATAGGCTGGATTGCATTGGTATGGGGATTGTTCTTCGTGTCTGAACAACTTGTGTTAGGAAACCCCATGCCCTCCTGGGGTAATTGGCTTTTTGTAGTTGGAGCATCATTCGTAGCACTCTTCTCCGCAGAAAGTAAAAACTTTTTGAAAAGTGTTGGTGTTTCCCTGGCAAACTTACCGCTTAGTCTAATCAGTGGATTCTCGGATATCGTTTCGTATGTTCGACTTTTCGCTGTGGGGATGGCTACAGCTGCGGTCGCTGCGAGTTTTAACAATATGATCATCCCTGAAGAAACGGAAGGAATTGGCATCTTAAAACTAGTTGTGATGGCATTTGCATTACTTTTAGGGCATGGGCTGAATATCGTTCTGGCTCTAATGGCGGTTATGGTTCATGGTATAAGACTCAATATGTTGGAGTTTGCAGGACATCTGGGCGTCCAGTTTTCCGGAGAAGCCTTTAAACCTTTTAAATTGAATTCCCCCGGTAATAGTTTTAAATCGAATAAATAATTATTGATTCCGAAGTATATAATTTAAAAACAAGATTATGGTAGATATCATATTTTTAACAACACAAGTATCAGGCCTTGGTGATATGGGTTTATCTCTCAGTATAGCATCAATAGGATCCGCTATAGGAACCGGGATTGCTGGAATGGCTGCTGTTGGTGCCTGGAAGAAAATGATTCTCAGTGGCCAAAAGACAGCTATGGCTATGCTTATTTTTGTGGGTGCACCGCTCTCCCAGGTCATCTATGGAATGATCCTAAAGAACGCCATTGCAGATGCTAACCTATCTCCCGATACTTACATTTGGCAAACTATCATTGGACTTGGCGCAGGTGCCGCAATGGCAGGGTCTGCCATATTCCAGGGCAAAGCCGGGGCTCGTGCCTGCGACGCCATTGCTTCGGGCGCAAGTGATACGGCAAAATACATTATGATCATCGGTATCGTGGAGACTGTGGCACTCTTTGTTATGATATTCACAATGACCGGATTACCAACGGGGTAATTGTAACTGCTGTCTCCTTTATAGGGATGTCCCAGACAATGGCCCCATATGCACCTATCCCCACAAGTGCGAAAGCTGTTTTTAATAACAGGGCGATATACGTACCTATGCCACCTATAGTTCCCATCATTGGTCCAAGGCTGCGATCGAGAAAGAAATAAGCTCCTCCGGATCGCGGTAAGGCAGTCGAAATCTCGGCGACACTAAACATTGAAGGTAATATTAATATGGCTGCAAGAAAATAGGCCAATATTACTGATGGGCCGGTATATTGAGCAGCTACTCCCGGTAGTAAGAAAAAGGCCGAACTGAACATTGCCCCGGTGCTTATGGCAAATACATCGAATAGACCTAATTCCTTTTTAAGCTTCACAGTATCCTATTTGATTGTTCTTCTGCTATGTTTACAGGTCTACAATTCAGGTAGCACCAGCAGTGGCACCTTATTGCTGAATACCTGGGCTTTTGTGACACTTTTTCTGAAGACGCTTCTAATGAAGCTCCGTTTTCTTCGGATCATACAAAGAAGATCGCAATGCTCCTTTTCAATGAATTGGTTAATGGTTTCATTGATGCTTTTTGAAATTCGTACTTCGTGAAAATTCGTTTCCACACCTTCAAGCAGTGCTCCGAGCTTCCAGCCTACATGGTCTTTCTCATGCTCTATGACGTTGAGTAAGCTCACTTTGGCATTAAACCTTTTGGCCAGTTCAGTTAGGGCTGATAACACATTGGGCACTAATAAATTATGGTCGATTGAGAGAACGATATTCTTAAGCCTGTGGAATGAGTGTCCGGGAGGTACAACCAGCACCGGTACTTTGGCATTTTGCAACGCAGTAGCCGCAGTACTGCCAAAAAATATCTTTGAAATGCCCGTTGATCCGGTACTGCCCAAAACTATCATATCTATCCCAAACTCATCCACTTTTCTGCTGAACAGGGACAAGATCGTATCCTCCTCTACGAAGGTGCGAATCCATAACCCTTTCTCTTCAATTCTTTTGGAATATTTGAGTTTCGTTCTTTTCATTCTGCGCTCTAACTCCTTAGCATAAGGCTGTTGATCCTTCGGATATTCGAGGTTATATGTAACCTTGTCAAACGAATACATGTGGCATAGATAAATGTTGCTCTCTAACCATCCGGCCAATTCAATGGCATATTCCAAGGCATTGTCGGCAACTGGTGAAAAATCGGTAGGTACGAGAATCTTTTTCATGATATTACTTTATTCAATTCCAAGGAGTTACTAAAAACGGAACCTTAATATGAAGCCCTATTTGCTTGATTTCCGATTTACTAAAAAGGCGTTCCAGGAAGGTGTGTTTGTTTTTGATCATCACTAGAAAATCTATTGTACTCCCTAACTGATATTCATTTATTGTGTCACGTACGTTTTCTCCGTGTACAAGCTGGAAATCATGGTCGATGTCCGACAAGACACCATCCAATGTCGATTTGTTACTATTCTGGTCTTCTGAAAGTTCTAATTGAGGTGAAATATGCAATACCCTAATACGTGACTTATGACATTTGGAAATATGCAACAGCTCTGCCAACTGTTTATCAGAGTAGGCAATCTCGTAGTCTGTTGGGAATAAGACTTCTTTCGGTGGCTTATATGTAAACTCAGACGGAATTGCCAGTAAGGGTGTATTTAATTTTCTTATGGCCTGCGTGGTATTCGACCCAAAAAACTTGTTCTTGGCTCCGGTAGCACCATGGGTGCCCATAACTACCAGGTCGATACTATCCTTTCTAATCGTCTTCTTGATTTCCCCTATCATAGTATTCATTGCTGAATGTTCGAAAAAAATATGTTTGTCTGATTTATATTTTTTAGCAAGCTTATCTGATAGAGCTGCCAGTCCTTTTTTCGATTTTTGGGGGGTTGAATCCTCCAGTTCATCATGCCAGGGATAGTGTTCATCATATTGAGCAGAAGGCAAAAAGGTGTTCAACAGATGAAATTCGCATTCTTCGCTTTTAAAAAGATTAAGGGCATAGACTGCTGCATTTTCAGCGTTTTTTGAAAAATCTGTAGGAATTAGAATTTTTTTCATCGCAATAGAAATCTATAATAGAACGCTTTTAACATTATAATTTAAGATAAAAACCTTTAGGAAAGTTTAAGATTTTATTGCCTTAATACCAATAACTATTAGGGTGATTGCCAATTTATATTTTTAAATTTGCTTGCAACACGAATCTTGTTTCATTTGCTGAAACTATTGTTCCTATTACCAATTTAGTTCCTTTCAGAATAAACTCTAAATGTGAGCAGTCATGAAAGTACTTGTAATTGAAGACAATCTTGAACTACTGCAGGATATTAAAAGTTTTCTGGAGGAGGAAGGAAACATCTGCGAAATCGCACCCACATACAAATCGGCCATGGGAAAAATCGGTTTCTTCCCTTACGACATACTTGTGGTAGATATCACTTTACCTGACGGCAATGGCCTGGACATAATCAGAGAGGTGAAAAAGGAAAACATCGATATAGGGATTATAATTATTTCGGCCAAGAATTCGGTTGGAGATAAAATTCATGGTTTGGAAATCGGAGCAGATGATTATTTGACAAAGCCATTTTACCTGGCGGAACTCAATGCCCGGATCAAAGCGCTATACCGAAGAAAAGCCTACCAGGGTAGTCGGGAGATCTACTTTAATGAAATCAAGATAAAGCCTGACAGCTATGAGATTTTTATTAACGACAAACCTATGAACCTTACTAAAAAAGAGTTTGACATCATTCATTTCTTCGTTGTTAACAAGCATCGTCTTTTAACAAAAGAAGCCATTGCGGAACACTTATGGGGTGACCATATCGAAATGGCAGATTCTTATAAATTCATTTACACCCACCTGGCCAACCTGCGCAAGAAAATTGGCGAATTGGGAGGCAAAAACTATATTCAATCTATCTACAGTGTTGGATATAAATTTACCGACCAAGAATGGACCTAATTCGCAAAACAAATACAAGTTACCTCATTTTTCTTGCCTTCCTTATGCCCATCATGATAGGCGCAGATTACTTTCTCATTCAGTATCTGTTCAACAGTGAAGTGGAAGAGACGCTTTTACATGAAGAAGAGCGTATTCAATATCACCTGGCAAAAGACGGGGATCTACCTATATCCAACTATCTTCACGAGGTGACCCCAATTGATAAAGGATTTGAATTGAACCCAAAATTTAAAGACACTTTGTTTTTCGAGGCTTATACAGACAAAAATATTCCTTATAGATTATATTCATTTAGCTCTTCAATTGACCAAAAGCCCGTTAAAATAACATTGAGACATATGTTGCCGGAGATCGAAGAGCTGATTTGGTTTTTTTTCATTGCAACTTTCGCGATATTGCTTTTACTGGTTATAGGGCTCTATCTAATCCATCAGGAAATTTACAGATCGACGTGGCATCCATTCTTCAAAAATCTATCTATGCTCAAGCAATATGATTTCTCGAAAATGGAATCCACACAGCTGAATTCTTCAGGAATTCGTGAATTTGAAGAAATAAATCAAGTTATCATAACCCTTATGGAACAAGTAAGGAAGGATTTTCAAAATCTCAAGGAATTCAATGAGAATATCTCACATGAAATTCAGACCCCTTTGGCCATTATTCGAAACAAAGTAGTCCATTTATTAGAAAGCAAAAACTTAAATAAAAATGAACTTCGTCAGGTTGAGTCGATCTACCAGGAAACTAATAAGCTGTCTAAAATAGGAAAAGCCCTAACCCTAATCTCGAGAATCGAGAATCAGGAATTCAAACGATTGGATCGAGTAGACGTAAGTACCCTTGTTGAGAACATCCTAAACAATATGGAGGAGATCATCAATTTTAAGAATCTTGACATATCCACGGAGCTCCAACCCATGACCATTGAATGTGACCATATTCTTGCCGACATCCTTTTTACAAATCTCATCAATAATGCCATTCAGCATAATAAAGAAGGAGGATGGATTAAAATAAGGCTCAGTACTGACACATTTGAGATAACCAATTGTGGTGATGTTTCAGAGGTAAAACCGGATAAGCTATTTGATAGATTTCAAAAGGGAAGTTCATCTAAAGACTCATTAGGACTTGGTCTGGCTATCAATCAAAAGATATGCGAAATCTATGAGTTCACCTTGAACTATGAATCCAAAGAAGAAATTCATACATTTTCATTGAGATTTAAAGCCTAAGTATGAGAAATTTCATCCTTATTGATTGGCTTTTCAATAAGTCGCTATTTTTAAAATTCCTATTTACTCCGGTCTATAGAGTTTTTCCATGAAAAAAGCCCTCACTTTCGTAAGAGGCCTGTAGTCGCTTAGTTTGGAAATTATAACCCTCGCCTGGGATAATTTATAGACTTAAGTGTTTCCTTAAGCAATAATTTAAGCATTCTTTTCCCAGTAGTAGTTTTAAAATATTTTTCTCTGCGAATTGCATCCTTTTTGTTGGAAAAGAACTCACAATAAACCAATCTCAAGGGTCTCCTCTTTGCAGTGCTGATCGTACGTCCAATGTTATGGTCAATTAATCTCTTCTCTAAATTTGTTGTATAACCATGATACAATAACAGATCTCTTTCACTTTGCAATACATAAACACAGTAAGGTAACACCATAACAAACGCAAAAAACCCATGCCGTTATAGCATGGGTTTTAAATCCGAAAATCGCAGTAAAGTAGAATTTCATTCACTTCACCGCGATAAAGTGAGCTCTGCTCTACTTTATCGCTCCTCCAGCTGGACTCGAACCAGCGACACCCTGATTAACAGTCAGGTGCTCTAACCAACTGAGCTATGGAGGAATGGTTATCGCTTAAAGCGGACGCAAATATAATTTTTTTTTAAGTGCTGCAAAAAAGAAATATTACTTTTTTTACTGGAACAGCCAGCGATAGATATCATTACCATTCGCAAACAGAACCAGCGCAATAAGCAGGAAGAATCCGATCATCTGCGCATACTCCAGGAATTTATCTCCAGGTTTACGACCCGTGACCATTTCATACAATAAAAATGCAACATGACCCCCGTCCAGAGCCGGAATTGGCAACACATTCATAAAGGCCAGAATAATAGAGATCAAAGCTGTTGTATGCCAGAATGCTACCCAACTCCAGGTAGGTGGAAATAGATTTCCTATGGCTCCAAAACCACCGATCTGTGTGGCCCCTTTAGCTGTAAATACATATTTGAACTGCTTCACATAATCGCGAAGTATGTCGTATCCGTAACCAATTCCTCTCGAGAAACTAGCACCAAGACCATAGGTGACATGAGTTCTACTTATTAGAGATCGATCATAATCCACACCTATCTGTCCATTCTCATTAGGTGTAACATCGATAGATACGTTCTCTCCTCCTCGAGATACCACAATAGTGTTCACGGAATCCTTTCGCTTTTTTACTTCAGCTCGGAAATCATGGTAATACTCTATTGGTGTACCATTAACACTAACTATCCTATCCCCGTTCTTAAATCCTGCCGAAAAAGCCGGGTAATCCGGGATCACCGTATCCATAACAGGCTGTAGCAAAGGGATAAATGGTTCTATTACATCCGATTCAAACATTACTGAACCAATATCCTCTGGTAAATTGATTGTTTCGACATTCCCGTCCGAATGCCTTACCTCAACGGCTGTAACATCTCTCAGCAGAAGTTCTTTGTTAATATCAGATACATCTCTGAATTCTTTTCCATTCACACGAAGAATCTTATCCCCATCCTGAAAACCATATGCTTCGAATGATTCATCTACGGCATATCCGTTAGGCATATCTTCATTGGTGGTGATATACTCACCGTGGAAATACATAATACCCACGTAGATGAGCATCCCGACAATAATATTCACTGTAACTCCCCCAAGCATGATTATCAAACGCTGCCAAGCTGGTTTGGATCGGAATTCCCAGGGCTGAGGTGGCTGGGCCATCTGCTCTTTATCCATACTCTCATCGATCATCCCGGAAATTTTCACATAACCTCCTAGCGGAAGCCATCCAATTCCATATACCGTATCCCCGATCTTCTTTTTGACCAGGGCAAACTTCACATCAAAGAAGAGAAAGAACTTCTCAACCCGGGTCTTAAATAACTTGGCGGGGATAAAGTGACCCAGTTCGTGAAGCACGATCAATATGGATAAGCTTAAAATTAGCTGAATAGCCTTAACTGCAAATGGACTCATATAGCAATAAAATTGAGCACAAAAGTAACCTTTTTAGCGCTTCTTATGAAAATAAAAACAAAACGAGCTGCCAGTCTTACAAAATATTTAACTGTTACGGCATGGACATTATATTGTACGGTTGTAATTTTGCTCTGCTATGTTGAAATTTTTTGCCAAATACAAGTTCTTCGGAATTGTCCTGCTCGTGCTTTCTGCTATCATCATCACAATCATGTACCAGGCACTTGACCCCAAGAAAGTACTCCCGATCTATCAGCCGGATGACGTCACGTCCGAACTGGTTGACAGCACAGTTCAGCATATTCGGAAATACCATACCATAGCCGATTTCAGCCTTACGAATCAGAATGGGGAAATTATCACTCAGGAAGATTATAAGCAAAAAATTTATGTGGCCGACTTCTTCTTCACCACCTGTCAGACGATTTGCCCTATCATGACCGACCACATGGTTGAAATTCAAAAACAACTAAAGGATGACCAGGAAGTACTGCTGCTCTCCCATAGTGTGACTCCCGAAATTGACAGTGTGGCCCAGCTAAAAAAATACGCGGTCGAAAAAGGTGTGGACGACTCCAAATGGAATCTGGTAACCGGAGATAAAAAGGAGATCTATGAACTGGCTCGTAAATCCTATCTCGCGGCCAAAGATGTTCCCTACAGTGAATACGACCTTATACATACAGAGAATTTTGTCCTGGTAGATAAGAAAAGAAGAATCCGTGGTTTTTACGACGGTACAAATCCTGAAGATATTTCGAAATTACTTGAAGATATCAAAGTACTGAAGAGTGAATAATTCCCCTTCGTATCACTTTTTTTGCTGCCCAATTTAGTGTACATTTGCATTGTTTATAATCAATCTAAATAGCACGTATGCTCACCATTGCCGATCTTCAAAAGGGACAGAACGCTATAATAAAGAGCTTTCCTCTAGAATCGGTTCCTTTAAAACTCCTCGAAATGGGTTGTCTTCCCGGCAATGAAGTTGAACTAGTTCAACAAGCGCCTTTCAACGATCCATTGTACCTGAACATAAACGGCAGCCACCTGGCCATTCGGAAGGAAACCGCAGAGAAGATCGAAATTCAACTGAAGTAATTCATGGCCCGGCAAATCAACGTAGCCCTCATTGGTAATCCAAATACCGGAAAGACTTCAGTCTTCAACCGACTTACCGGCCTTAACCAAAAAGTGGGTAACTACCCGGGCATCACCGTTGAAAAGAAAGAAGGGGTCTGCAAGCTGGATCGCACTTTAAAAGCACACGTCCTGGATCTCCCGGGCACCTATAGCCTCAATGCTTCATCTCTGGATGAGAGCGTAGTGATCGAACTCCTTCTGAACAAAAACGACAAGGATTTTCCCGATGTTGCGGTGGTAGTGGCAGAAATAGAAAACCTGAAAAGGAACCTACTGCTCTTTACTCAAATAAAAGATCTTGGGATTCCTACCATCCTGGTGATCAATATGGCCGACCGCATGAAGCGAAAAGCTATTTCGCTGGATGTTGAAAAACTGGAGCAGCAACTGGAAACAAAGATCGCCCTGGTAAGTGCGCGGAAGAATGAAGGATTCGACTACCTGAAAGAATTAATTTTCAATTACAACACTCTCTCCCTAAAACCCTGCTTAAACGCTTCCTCTATCTCCACTGAATATTTCGACAGGCTACGGACAGCCTTTCCCGATCAGCACCTGTATAAACTATGGTTGGTTATAACACAGGATGTAAACTTCGGTAAACTGGACAGGCAGGAGTACAAAGGAATGGCCTCTTTCAAGACTGAATCCGAAAGCACCCTGAAACGACTTCAGCAAAAAGAAACCATTGCCAGGTACAAGTTCATTAACGAGGTGCTCAAGGAATCACTATTTGTGGACAGCAAAAAGGCTAAAGACCTCAGGAGCCGGTTAGACAGGGTGCTTACCCACCACATTTGGGGATATGTGATCTTCTTCGGAATACTTCTTTTGATTTTCCAGGCGATCTTCGATTGGAGTAGCTATCCTATGGACTTTATCGACAGCACCTTTGCTTCACTTAGTGAGTGGATGAAAAAAACATTGCCGCCGGGTGATTTTACCAGCCTGATCGCCGAAGGTATTGTCCCCGGTTTAGGCGGGATCGTGATCTTTATTCCGCAGATCGCATTCCTCTTTCTCTTCATATCCATACTGGAGGAGTCCGGCTATATGAGCCGAGTGGTCTTTCTGATGGACCGAGTCATGCGAAGATTTGGCCTGAGCGGAAAAAGTGTGGTTCCCCTCGTCTCAGGAACTGCCTGTGCCATTCCTGCGATCATGGCAACACGAAATATTGAAAGTTGGAAGGAACGCCTTATCACTATCCTGGTAACGCCCTTCACTACCTGTGCCGCCAGGTTGCCGGTCTATCTCATTATAATCGCCCTCATAATTCCCGAGGAGAGGGTGATGGGCATCTTTAGTCTGCAGGGACTTACCCTTATGTTTCTCTATATCTTAGGTTTCGCATCAGCTGTATTTTCTGCCTGGTTGCTCAATAAAGTACTGAAGATCCGTTCCAAAACCTTTTTTGTGGTTGAAATGCCCAATTATAAGGTTCCTATGTTTAAAAATGTGGGGATTACCGTGGTTGAGAAGACGAAATCATTCGTAGTAGGAGCAGGAAAGATCATTTTGGCTATATCGATCATCCTTTGGGTTTTGGCATCCTACGGCCCGGGCGATTTCAACAATGCGGAAGAGATCGTTGCTCAACAATCCCGTGCCGAAAACCTTTCCAAAGAAGAATTGGAAACCAGGATTGCTGCTTTCAAATTGGAGAAATCATATATCGGAATTCTTGGAAAAGGTATTGAACCCGCCGTGGAGCCTTTGGGCTACGACTGGAAAATAGGGATTGCCATTGTGAGTTCCTTTGCAGCTCGAGAGGTGTTCGTTGGAACCCTTGCTACCATTTATAGCGTGGGAAGTGAAGAAGAAGAAACTATTAAGAACAGAATGGCCGCCGAAGTGAATCCAGTATTAGGCACACCTCGATTTAACTTCGCGAGTGGTGTGTCACTTCTCTTGTTTTATGCCTTCGCTATGCAGTGTATGAGTACGCTGGCCGTGGTTAAAAAAGAAACTAATAGCTGGAAATGGCCTATGTGGCAACTGGTAGTGATGAGTGCCATTGCCTATGTAGTAGCTCTTGGCGCATATCAATTTTTAAGTTAACTTTGAACTATGCAAACTGTACTGGTACTAATAACATTTTCTCTGGCTGTTGGATTTCTTCTGAAGAAATTCGTCTGGGACCCGATCTTCGAGTCGCGCAAGAGGACCGTTACTACTGTTGATGGCGGACGTACCAAATGTGGCAACAAAGATTGTGCTTGCCACTAGTTTTCCTTCTTCACCTTCTTAACCAATAAAGAATAATCCAGTTCCTCCCCGGGGACCTGGGGATAGGGACTAATCCCGATAGCTTCGTAGTGAAAATCATCCGTCTCAGCAACCAAATTATTGCTGGTCTCTCCCTGTCTTATCGCTCCAAATATCAATTCTCGTGAACTTGCATTCTCTCTGTCCAGAGCGATAGTTATTTTAACCCTTGCGCTACCAGCCCAAACACATTGAACTTCACGCGGGCACCTGGAATCTTCCAGCACTTCAGAAAATGTAATCTGGGTTCCGTCGAGTGTAATAGTTTCTCCCAATTGGATCTTTATAGCGATCTGAGGGGGATCTACCTTTTCCTCCTGGGGATATACCGAGAAAACTATTCCGAAGAAAACCAAAGCACATATTGATCTCATGTCAAACATTTTAATAAAGATAACGAGAAATCCGTGCCAAACTATCCAAGTCCAACATCAAGCGACATCATCACAATAAAACCTCCAATAAATCCCATGGTGGCAAGATCTGTGTACTTGTCTCTTTGTGTTTCAGGGATTACCTCCTCAACCACGACGAATATCATGGCTCCGGCCGCAAAGGCTAATGCATAAGGAAGAATCGGGTCGAATATACTTACCGCAACTGCTCCTAAAACTGCCGCTACCGGTTCCACAACAGCAGAAAGTTGTCCGTACCAGAAACTCTTGAATCTGGAAACACCTTCACGTCTAAGCGGCATGGAAACCGCAAAGCCCTCTGGAAAGTTCTGAATACCAATACCAATGGCCAGTGAAATGGCAGCAATAATCATTTCTGTTTGTTCAACACCAACCATTGTGGCTGCTGCTCCAAACAATACCCCTACGGCTAACCCTTCCGGAATATTATGCAAGGTAATTGCCAAAACCAGTAGCGTGGTTCGATGCCAGTTGGTTTTTACTCCTTCAGCTTCCGACTTTCTAAAATTAATGTGCAGGTGAGGTAACAATTTGTCAAGTCCGAAAAGGGTTAATGCTCCCAGGAGGAAGCCCGTTGCTGCAGGGATTACTTTTATGAATCCCTCGCCTTCGCTGTTATCAATGGCAGGAGCTAATAAGCTCCAGAAGCTTGCCGCCACCATTACACCTCCTGTAAAACCCAACATCGCATCAAGTAAAGCGCGGCTGGCTTTTCTAAAGAAAAACACCAATCCTGCGCCTAAGGCAGTAAGTCCCCAGGTGAACACAGAAGCATAAAAAGCGGCTAAAATTGGATTCTGTTTCGCAAATTCAACTAATTGATCTAACATAATTCTTTAGTTTAATTTAATATTCTGTAACTAACACCCCCGCTAATGAGTATATCCTGTCCTTCATTGATCCCTGTGCCAACCGTAGCGTCCAGTTGCAGGTCGTTGGAAAGCCGGTAGGTTATACCCGCATCCCAAAAATGATTCGCCCTGCTGTTTTCCGGGAAATCACCATATACTTCGGCGTAGAGACCAATCTTTTCGGAAACGCTGTAACCGTACGATACAGAATAAAGGAAGTTAGCTTCAGGAGAATCATTTCGCCAGGCCGCTCCCAGGTTGTACCCAATTCCGGATTTTTCACTAATTGTATGAGAAGCTGCGATCCTGAAATCTGCACCCGTAGTTTCAGGACGGTAGTCCGAACCTGCTGTAAATGGCAAATAAATATGTCCAACTAAGGCCACTTCCGGCATGAGTCCTTTTTCCTCGGTCACTTGAACTTTCATTCCCGCCAGTAGCGGTGAAAAGCCACTGCTAATATCCATCAGCTCCATTCCATTTACCGTAGTGCGCCCTTCTTCGAAATTCCAACCTAACCGCAGCTCAAAATTCTTCAGGATCCCGTACCGCAACAAAGTGGTATTATAACCAAGAACTTCCTGCTTTACCCCATTCTCTTCCGAAGAGGTGTAAAACGCTCCTGTTTCTATTTGAAGCGCCCCCTTAAGAACCGTGCTGGACGCCTCAGTAACATCCGGTCGATCGGTAACCATAGGCTCTTTCACATCACTATTTTCCTGGGCAATCGCCACGGCTGAAATCAACAGAGCAACTGATACTGATTTAATTTGTTTGTACATATAGATTCTCTGCAATTTTTTTTGAAATAAAGAATTGGTCGCGTCCTACCTGTATCACCATGGATCCGTCGAAGAATTCCTTACCCAGAACCGTGACCTTGGTCCCGATCGTGATCTTCTTCTTATCCAGGTATTGTAGGAAATCGCTACTGGACTCCTTAACCCCCACACACACGCCGCGTTGTTTTTTATTGAGTTCTGAAAGTAGTTTCTTCTCGGTACGCTTTACATTTCCATGCTTGTCAGGAATTGGATCGCCGTGCGGATCGAAATCAGGACTACCAAGAAACTTGTCCAGCCTGGAGATGAGTTCTTCAGACTTGATATGCTCCAATTGCTCTGCGATCTCATGCACCTCATCCCAATGAAAATTCAGTTTTTCCACTAGAAACACTTCCCACAACCTGTGTTTTCTAATCACATTGGCTGCGGTCTTACGCCCATCCGAAGTAAGTAATGCTCCTTTATACCGTTTATAGGAAAGTAGTTTTTTATCCGCCAATTTGCGAATCATATCCGTCACCGAAGACGGTTTAGTGCTCATACGCTCTGCGATAGCGTTGGTGCTTACCTCCCCCTTGGTTTGCTGTTCAAGGTGGTAGATAGCCTTCAAATAATTTTCTTCTGCCAACGAATACATGGGGCAAAAGTAAATATATTTTTGGATTTATCTATTATGTTTTTTTAGACAACCCTAAATATTGTGTTCAACTAATCGACTGTCAGGCCATATCCGCCTTTAACGAGGCACTTATCTGTAGGTTTCAGGCGGTCCGTAGGCTGAATGGCCGAGTGACCGTTAGAGGTTTCAATCACCACAACAGCTACCAACTCAAAACTGTATTCTTGACTGTTTTGCTCAATTACTTTCAGTACGTAGGTGTTGTCCTCCTTTGTGATTATAGCGGTTTCAGGAAGGCTCAGTCTTTTGATCTCACCCGTTTTAATTGCAGCTTCAATGAACATCCCAACAGAGAAATTCAAACTATCCGATTTTTCAAAATGCCCATGAACCTTGGTCGTCCTTTTAACTTCATCTATTTGTGCCCCTACTAAATGTACTTCTCCTGAATAGCTTTCTGTGGAACGTTCCGGAAAGTAGAATTCTATGTGCTGCCCTTCCTTTACATCCATGGCATCTCTTTCAAACACCTCCAGCTCCAAATGCACATGATCACTATTCACCAACCTCATGATCTCATCGGTAGGAGTAACATAGGAACCTTTGTTTGCTGAAATTTTAGTAACAGTGCCGGATATTGGTGCGTATATGCCCACACTGGACACGATGCGGCCATTCATTACCCCAACAGGATCAATGTTTAGCATTCTCAGCTGCTTATCAAGGGTATTGTATACTGCCAGGTTTCTTTTGTAATCGGCTTCCGCTTTCAGATAGTTCTTCTGGGAAGTGATTCTTTCATCGTACAGGGTCTTCTGTCGCTCATACTCATTTTCAAGGAATGACAGTTGTTCCGACGCATCCAGAAATTCCTGCTGCAATCGGATATACTCCGGATTCTCAATGGTTAGAAGTCTCTGGCCTTTCTTTACCTTATCTCCAACGAGCAATAGGATCTCTTTGATATGACCCCCACCCAGAGCGCTAATAACGGCCTTATTGGCGGGAGGGGCATCGATAATTCCCGAGGTGCGAATATATCTAGGGAAATCCATTTCTTTCGGACTTCCAAGTTCCATCTGTCCTGTTTGGAATTGAGTGGATGTTACCCGGATTTCTGAAAAAGCGTCTCCTTCATTTGAATTCGTTTCATCCGGGGATTGCTGTTCCTTGTTCTTTCCGCAAGCAACAAATAGTGATAAAACCAGGATAGATATTATTATTCTTGGTAGCATAGCTAATAGATTACAATGTTAAATAGTTAATTTTCAAGACCGTTTGATTATAGTTATACAAGCTTTTCAGATAGGAAAGTGAGATGTCCTTCGCGTTTTCTACACTTTGTATATACTGGAAAAAGTCCAACTCCCCATTTTTATAGCCCAAGTTTGCCGCTCTCAGTATCTCTTCGGAAAGGGATACACCTTCATTCTTATAGTATTGTAAGAGCCCGGCCTGCTTCTGAAGTTCAGTAACAAGCACATTGTACCTGGCTTCCAATTCAATTTTATCCTGAATTCGATCTACGGCGCTTCGATCTTTCGAAATCCTGGAGGCTTTAATGCGAGCGTTCTTGCCATTGAAAAGGATCGGTATTTTCAATCCTGCCTGGAAACCCCGAAATGGTTGGTCGAATGAAGGGTTGACACTTGTAAAATATTCAAGGGAAATATCGGGCAATAACTGCTGTTTTTCCAGCTTAAATTCCGCCTGTTCGTTCAATTCACGATTTTGTGAATACAACAGGAACGGATTATTCTCTAGGTCCATTTGTGAAACATCCAATTCAGATAAAGGTTCAGTCTTCACTTTAAAACTTTCTTCCGATTGAACTATAGCCTGGAGTACGATCAGGTCCTTCTCAATATCTTCTTTAACCTGAAGCAGCTCTGCGGCTATTTCTCTATGCTTGGCTTTTGCAGTGACATTTTCGAGGTAGTTGGATTCTCCCAACTCAAATTTCCGTTTAGCCGCATAGGCAAACCTCTCATACAGACTGTCGAGAGAAGTGTAAATATCTTCTCGCTCTTTATGAAACAGCAGATCATTGTAGGCCGACATCAGCTCTTTCTCAACCTGCCACTTTCGAATGTCATAGGTGCTTTCTACCATAGCCGCCCTGGTCTTGCCTAATCGCTTCCTGGCGTAATAAACCGTTGGAAAGAGAAAGTCCTGCTGAATACCAACAACCTCCAGCACTTCATTGTTGAACGCCAGATTGTTTTCATCATAGCTAAAGTAAAGATTGGTCTTGTCAAAATCGAATGCCGTACCAATCATGGCTTTCGCTTCATTTACAGCATGATCTGCTGATTTCAAACCCTGATTGTTCTCAAATGCAAGCTGCTTCAATTCGCTAATACTGTACTCTTTTTCCTGAGCGAAAGTGAATGATGATCCAAATAGCAGCAAACATAAAACAACCAGGTTTCGGTTTATCTTTAATTTCCGTTCTTTCCGGAAGATAGAATACAACACCGGTAGCACAACTAAGGTCAGTAAGGTTGAAGTAACCAATCCTCCAATAACAACAGTAGCCAGCGGGCGCTGAACTTCGGCACCTGCACTGGTAGATACAGCCATGGGTAAGAATCCAAGTGCGGCCGCACTTGCGGTCAATAATACCGCCCTGAGCCTGCTTTTGGCTCCGTAGACTATATACTCATCATTTTCTTTCATCTCACTGTCTTTTAGGTGTTTGAATTGCTCAATTAATACTATACCATTCAGTACGGCTATTCCAAATAATGCGATGAAGCCCACACCGGCGGATATACTAAAAGGCATATCGCGTAGCCATAACAACAATACTCCACCAACCGCCGATAATGGGATCGCGGTGAAGATCATCAGCGCATCTTTAATGGATCCAAAGGCGAAATAGAGTAGTAGGAAAATAAGCAGCAAGGAAATTGGCACAGCTACTTTGAGTCGGCTTTTCGCGGTTTGCAGGTTCTCAAACTGTCCTCCATAGGAGATCGAATAGCCAACGGGTAGAGTTACTTCACTCTCAATGATTTCCTGTACATCATCAACAACAGACTGAAGATCCCTATTCCGAACATTGATCCCAACTACGATCCTTCGCCTGGTATCATCACGAGATATCTTCGCTGCATCCTTTGTATACTTGATCTCGGCCAGCTCTCTCATCGGGACCTTTCCACCACTTGGTACATCCACGTATAAATTCTCGATGTTTTCGATATCACGTCTTTTGTCCTCTTTCAACCGGAGAACCAGGTCGAATCTCTTTTCACCGTCAAAAACACTTCCCAGGGACTTTCCTGAGAATCCCATGGAGATCATTTCATTTAGATCTGAAACATTCAATCCGTAACGGGCTATTTTTGAGCGATCATACTTCACATTCATCTGCGGCAACCCGTCAACCTTTTCCACCGTAATATCGGCAGCACCCTCTACTTCGCGGATTGCCGCCTTGATCTCATTTCCTTTTTTGTTTAACACATCGAGATCCTCCCCGAATATTTTAATAGCAATGTCTGCTCTAACCCCGGTGATCAATTCGTTAAATCTCATTTCAATAGGCTGAGTGAATTCAACCTCTATATCGGGAAGTACGCTCAGTGCTTCTTTGAATTTATCGGCTAGTTCGTCCTTGGTGGCTGCCGAAACCCATTCGCTCTTGGGTTTTAGTCGAATAATAACATCACTTTCCTCCATCGACATCGGATCCGTTGGGACTTCGGCGGCCCCGATCCTGCTTACTACTTGGTCAACCTCGGGGAATTCATCCAATAGGATCTGCTCAATTTTAGTGGTGATCTCTATTGTTTTGCTCAATGAGGTTCCGGTTTTCAAGACAGGTTGAATAACAAAGTCTCCTTCATCCAGGGTAGGGACGAATTCACCTCCCATTGTAGTAAATAGATACACCGAACCGCCGAGTAGTAATACTGCCGACACCAATACCAGCTTCTTACTTCGCAATGCCCATCGTATTGTTGGATCATACAACCGGTTTAAAAAACTCATGATCCTCACCGAAATATTTCTTTTGCCCCTGATCGTAGGTTTTAAAAACAACGAAGCGGCAACAGGAACATAGGTCAAACAAAGCAACATTGCTCCAATCAACGC
Source organism: Aureitalea sp. L0-47 (assembly GCF_026126405.1). GTDB lineage: Bacteria > Bacteroidota > Bacteroidia > Flavobacteriales > Flavobacteriaceae > Pukyongia. The sequence continues at coordinate 38,823 of NZ_JAFMTQ010000001.1, read as the reverse complement.
AAAACTGAAGGTAAGTGCCATAGGGCCGAACATCTTGCCTTCAACACCGCTGAGTGAAAGTATCGGTATAAAAACTATCAGTATAATAAGTTGCCCGAAAATGGCCGAATTCATCATTTTCGACGCACTGGATTTGGTTGCCTCATCAATCAACTCCTGCCTGGACTGTGAATCCAATGATTCTTTATCAATAAACTTTTTGGAGATTTGAAAAGCCGTAAACTCAATGATAATGACAGCCCCGTCGATAATGATCCCAAAATCAATGGCTCCCAGGCTCATTAAATTCGCATCTACACCAAAAAGGTACATCAAGGATAAAGCGAATAATAAACTTAAAGGAATTATTGAAGCTACAACCAGCCCTGAGCGCAGATTACCAAGTAGAAGCACCACAACGAAAATTACGATCAGGGATCCCAGAATTAAGTTTTCGGCTACTGTATAGGTGGTCTTGCCAATAAGTTCACTCCGTTCAAGGAAACCATTGATGTAGACTCCTTCAGGTAATGTTTTTGATATCGAAGCCACCCTTTCGTGTACCGCATTAATAACTTCGTTTGGATTACCTCCTTTTAGCATCATTACCTGGCCCAGTACTTTCTCGCCTTCTCCATTACCGGTAATGGCTCCGTAACGTGTGGCACTACCATAACCCACATCGGCGACATCCCGGATGTAAATTGGGAACCCATCGATATTTTTCACAACAATGTTTTCGATATCCTCAAGAGACGAAACCAGCCCCTCACCGCGAATGAAGTACGCCTGGTTCACTTTCTCTATATATCCACCACCTCCAACATTGTTGTTATTCTCTAGTGCCACCATGATCTCCTTCACGGAAATATTCATGGCGTTGAGTTTCTCAGTGTATATGGCTACCTCGTATTGTTTTAAGTATCCTCCCCAGCTGTTAACCTCAACAACCCCGGGAATCCCAGACAGCTGCCGTTTAACGATCCAGTCCTGAATTGTCCTCAGGTCCATAGCTGAATAGCGCTCTTCATAACCGGGTTCCACGTCGAGTATGTACTGATAGATTTCCCCCAGGCCGGTAGAAATAGGCCCCATTTCAGGGGTGCCGAAACCTTCAGGGATTTTTTCTGAAGCCGATTTAATCTTCTCCGCAATGAGCTGACGCGGCAGATAGGTCCCCATGTTTTCCTCAAAGACTATTGTTACCACTGACAATCCGAATTTTGAGATCGAACGAATTTCAACCACACCGGGTAGGTTCGCCATTTCCAGCTCGACAGGATAGGTAATGAATTGCTCCATATCCCGGGTACCCAGATTCTCGGAGGTTGTAATAACCTGAACCTGGTTGTTGGTAACGTCAGGAACTGCTCCAATGGGAATTCGGAGTAAAGAATACAGGCCAAAGCCTACAATAAGAAGAGTAAACAGGAGAATTAAGAACTTGTTCCTAATACTGAAATCTATGATTTTTGAAAGCATAATTCATGAGTAAACGAACCGAAAATTCGGCGTTGTTAAACAATTCGATCTTTGAAAGATGAATTATGCGCTTTTTGGCGGTTGGAAAATGCCTGAGGTATAAAGGGAGGTGTATAGATCCTCATAGCCGAACATGGATACACGATCACTTATGGATTCGACTTTCAGAAGGGAAAATGCTATAAATGTTTCAGTTAATGTAACAGGAGAATGTGAACATTCGTTATGTGTGAAAGGCAGATCCTCATGTTGATTCTCCTTGTCCTGATCATCGTGCGAATGATGTTCCTTCATGTCTCCGTAGTGTTTCGAAAGAAAAACGATGAAGTTGTCACCGTATTCTTCGGAATGTACATTGGCATGTTCGAGCAATACCTTGAATTCCTCCACCGTTCCAAAGTAAGTTCCAATACTCTGGGAGAGAATCAATATTGTGAATAAAGAAGAAATTAACTTCACCATTACCATATAAAATTAGTGAATTCCTGAGAATACATGGTAACATAGGTTACAATAACAGGTTTCTGTTAGAATCCTCTCTCCTTCTGAAGTTGTTCGTAAGCTTCTTTTACTTTTCTGAATTTCTCTTCCGCACCTTTGCGATAGGCCTCATCCATGTGCTGTAGCTTGTCCGGATGGTACTTCTTCGCCATACGGCGGTAGGCAGATTTTACTTCGGAATCAGTTGCCGTTCGTTCTATCTCAAGAATGGTATAGGCGCTGTCGGCACTTTTGAAGAACATCGCCTTAATACTCTGATAGTCCGCATTCTGAATTCCGAGGTTTACCGAAATCTGATTGATCACATTTTGCTCCGCATCTGTGACATAACCATCTGCCTGTGCAATGCTAAATAAAAAGTGGATCACCTGTAATCGCGATTCATAACGCATTCGCTGTCGAAGCAGCCCACCTATACGTTGTGCCGAGATCTCTCGCTTCTTTATTACTTCGTTAAACACTTTGAAAGTAGCATTCGCTCTTTCTTTTCCATAGGCCTGCACGAAGTAACGCCTCACATAATCCAGTTCGGCCTGACCAACAGATCCATCTGCCTTGATAACCAGGGATGCCAGGGAAAGGAGGTTGAGTTCGAAGTCGGCCGGACTAACCCGATCCGTACGTTGTTGTTGAAAAACCTGCCTGTAACCGCCTTTTTTCTTTCCTCCGCCCATAGTGGCATCGATGAGGCTGCCTATTATGAAGCCGATAATGGCTCCCGGGAAGCGGTAGAACATATAACCAATAATTGCGGCTAACCATCGAATCATGAATAAAAAGGGGTGTTTTGTGAAACCTGACAAAGATAAGTAATCCTCAGCTCCTTGTTGTTACATATTTCGCCGCGTCCGGCTTTTGTTTTGTGATTTATTTAGCAACTTTATTCCCTATCTTTGCCAAAAATTGTTACACCTTAAAAAATAGATATTATGTATCCTGAAGAACTTGTAAAACCCATGCGTGAAGATCTTACCAAAATTGGTTTTGCCGAACTAAAGACCGCCTCCGATGTGGAAACGGCCCTGGCAAAAGAAGGAACTACGCTGGTGGTTGTAAATTCAGTTTGTGGCTGTGCTGCGGCCAACGCACGTCCGGGAGCGCGAATTTCATTGCAAAATGCAAAAACTCCGAATCACCTCGTTACCGTATTTGCAGGTATGGAAACGGATGCTGTAGACGCAGCAAGGGCCAAAATGGTTCCTTTCCCGCCTAGTTCTCCTTCCATGGCATTATTCAAAGACGGGGAATTGGTACACATGCTGGAGCGCCACCACATCGAAGGTCGTTCTGCCGAGTTGATCGCCGAGAACCTGAAAGGTGCTTATAACGAGTACTGCTAGACTTCAGAAACAATAACATAAAGAACCGTTTGCATTCCATGTGAACGGTTTTTTTAATTTTGACATGTGAAGCTACTCAGTTATCCTCTAACCGTTCTGTTCTACCTCGTTTTCGGGTTGTTCCTGCTGTTGTTCGATCCAATCCAGAGGATATGCCTAAACTTGTTCGGTTATTCTGCCCATAAGAAGAGTGTGGATTACTTTAACTTGTTTGTCGTGCGGTCATTGCACCTACTAGGTACGACCTATTCCATCAAGATACCGGATTACCTGCCCGATAAAGCCCCTGTGATCATAGCTTCCAATCATCAAAGCATGTGGGATATCCCTCCACTTATCTGGTTCCTTCGGAAATTACACGTGAAGTTCATTTCGAAAAAGGAGCTGGGTAAAAATATCCCAAGGATCTCGTATAACCTGAAATACGGTGGATCTGTGCTCATCGACCGAAAAAACCCCAATCAAGCCACTTCAGAAATAGTAAAAATGGGAAGGTACATTCAGCAATACAACCGTGCCGTGGTCATTTTTCCTGAAGGAACACGAAGTAGGACAGGAATGCCTAAACCCTTTAAGCGAAAAGGGCTAATGACTCTTTTTGAGAATGCTCCGGATGCCTGGATCCTACCGGTAAGTATCAGCAATTCCTGGAAATTACAACGATTTGGCATGTTCCCGATCCCTATTGGGACCCATTTTATTCTGAAGGCGCATCCGGCAATAAAAATAGCAGGACAGGATACTAACGAACTAATCGATAAGGTTGAGCACCTGGTGATTTCAGAAATTGAAACAACCGGGGAAATTAAATCTCATTAGGGACTTGCCCTGTTCGCCGGATACGAACTCAACATCCCGAATGCGAGTCCGAAATTCCACCGTACATCCCAGTGGGCCATACTGCGTTCCCTCAGATAAGCAGTGCCGCCGAAAGGGGTAGCCGAAACCGACAGATAGAGATCCTCTCCATAGGCCTCAACCATCTCAATACCCACCACGATGTCTTCGTCCACAACGATATTGTGATCTTTAAACGATATTTCCTCTATTCCTTTGGCTTGTGAAATGGTATGATAAATACTTTCTGACAGCAGGTTGTCACCCGGCATATTATTCCTGCAGCTGTAGATGTTGATCCGCACCTTCACACTGTCCGCCTCATTTCGGATCACATGGAATTTGAAATTGTGAAGACGGGTTCTTTCATTCTGAATTGTGATCCTTGAAGCGAGTTCCCCTCCTAATGCATCCTTATCCACCCAATAGCCAAGTTCACTTAGCGAATAGGTCTCACTTCCCAGTTTTTCATACTCCCGCTTACCGGAAAGTATTACCACCGGGTCCAGTTCGGTGGTTTGAGGTTTTAGAAAGATTTTTTCTTCCGAATTTGTAAATCCTATCCAACTGGTGTAAGGTAAACGGATAGTTTCATAACCAATACAAGAGATCATGAGCTCATACTCCTGTGCAACAAACCCTGGTTTCAAATACAATTCAAATTCTCCCCTCTGAGTACTTACGGTACCTACACCACGGCCTTCAAACCCGATATTGGCAAATTCAACAGGCTTCCCGGAGCTTTCATCTATCAGGGTTGCTGTTATGATAATATTCTCCTGTGCAATTGAAAAAAAGCAAAAAAGCAAGAATAATGGTAGTGTAATTTTCTTCATAGTTGATCTTTTGTACTATGAAGCTATCCTACTTTTAACTTTTATACCACTTAGATTGAGCCAAACGACTTTTTCAATGAGTAAACCTACCCTGTCCTAATAGACAAAGGAATCCAGTGTGACCTTACCGTCAAAGTCCTGCAACTTCACCGTTTTGATGATACGTTCTTCATTCGGGAGTCCGAAGTTTCGGTAAAGCGTATACTTCAATAGGGTCGGGTTCAGCTCATCCCTTGTTCCGGAGTATTTCACATTTACTGTCCACTTACCCCGGTCGGCATCCTCAATATCGAACTCCTTTATAGAAAATCCCTGCTCCATTTCTTTCTTCAGCATTTCCTGGTCACCGTACAGATTGTGCACATAAGGGAAGTACTTCTTGCCGGGTGTGATAAACTGAAGTTCAAAGTCGGCCATAGGATCGTTCCATTCCACTACCAGCCTCAGGTCTTTCTTGAAGCCTACCTTCATAAGCTCGTTGGGAATATCGCTGAAGTCGATCTTCGACTTGTGCAGCGCAATAAGTTGTTTGAATTCATTAAAGACAATCACGCCTACATCGTTGAAATCCACCTTCGGAATACTGTTGGCCACCATTTGTTTGTAGAGGGTTGCCGACATCTGGTATTCCCCTACCCGTTTGTAATTCCCGGCCAGGTCCAGGTACGACTGCACGGAAGCAGGCTGTAAGTTTACAATACGTTCGTAAAGGGGTGTGGCCAGTTCATCTTCAGAAAAAGATTCAAAGGAATAGGCCAGCGACTTTAAAGCCTTGGTATTGTTGGGAGCGATCTCAGTAATGTTGGAAAGCAGCTGGTTGGAAAACTCTGCATTCCACTTTCGGAAGTATTTCCCAACATCTAAAAAGAAACTCACCGATGGCAAATTGTTCTGTCTTAGGATATCGTAATACAGCGTTTTGGCACTTTCAAAATCCCCGGCAGCTTCCAACTCCTTGAGATAGCCTGGTTTCTCAGCGTTCATAGAGGCCATTTCGATAGTAACTACTTCCTCATCATACTCGTTACCCTTTACTGTTTCTAATTCAGGCTGGTCCACTACTTCCCGTTCTGAACCGTCCTTCATCTCAATCACAATAGCCCCAAAAGCCGCTAACTGTCCATATCGGTTTGTAGCGCTAAGGGAGTTGAGCACCTTCACACTTTCTATCTGCTGGACATTCACATAGGGTTGCTGACCCGTTTGTTCGTACACCATGCCATCTACAACAAGCACAGGATAAGTGGTGCCCTGGATAGTGATCTCCATGGTCCTTCTGAGTTTGTACCTCGGATTCGAACCTCCGGGATCCTCAACCACAACACCCGGCATCTTTTGTAAGATCTGCCAGAGTTCGATCTGGTCCGGACGAATGTCATCACTGGTAACAACACTGCGGGTTGAATATCCCACCGCGGCTTTCTTTTTCTCGCCGTAGGGTGTTTTTACTGTTTCATTTCCCGACTTCTGTGCCATCACCCTTACCTCTTCCAGTAGCTCTCCATCGGGTTCCATACGAATGTGTATCTTTTTGGACTCGCCAATCACAGTGTCTTTAGAAACCATGCCCAGCGCTTTGACCTGAAGCACATCGCCTTGTGCTGCACGAATGCGATACATGCCATTGTTCCCGGTACGTACTTCATCAAAACTGTTTCTCACCCGAACCCTGGCACCACCAATAGGACCGTTCTCATTATGTATTACTCCGTAGACAAGCTCACTCTTGTCAAGACCTCGTTTATAAGCCGCATAGTCTTCATTCACTACGACATCAGTTAGCAATTTCTCCATACCCATGTCCACAGTTTGACTGTAGAGATCGATATAATATCCTCCTGAGTAAAATGCCAGGTCATTCAGCACCACATGATTGGCATCCGGGTGACTGTTGATACAAAAGACAGGGATGCCCAGTTCCGATTTCGGTTCCTGTGCAAACGAATTTCCATCTGAAAATACCAGTGCGATCTGCGCATTGAGATCGTTTTCTTTCAGTATTTCTGAATAGTCCGTAGGACCATTGTAGTCGATCTTTTCCAGGTGATTCCAAAGTGCATCAAAATTCCCTGATGTAAGGGTGAATGGAGTTGTATTCAACCTGTCTTTTCCGAAGGAGACCACTTCAACAGTGGCTTGTTTTCCTTCGGAAGTGATCAACTGAAGATAGGATTCCAGAAATTGTTTCTCTTTCCGATGGTTCTTAAATCGCATGTTCAGCGAAGCATCCCAGTACAGCAGGATACGCTGAGGCAAGTCTCTTTTTCGTATATCCGACTTTGCCGCATTCTGGCTAATGGCATCCAGGGTTACCTTTTTGTCAAAAGCGTTCAGTCTCACCACCTGGACCTGCTTGGTCTCTTCAGGTGTGCCGTAATTGTAGAAGACAGTGTATTTTATATAGTTGGGTAGTTGCTCATTCACCTCTCCCGTGCCTTCAATGTTGATGGTCCAATCCCCGGGCTCTGCATCGTCGATGATGAATTCCTTCATCCCATAGCCATACTTCAACTCTTCTTCCAACAGTTCCCTGGAATCGAACTCATCGTGTTTCCAGGTGTAGTATTTGCCCTTCGGACTCACCATCTGAAGTTCAAACTGTGCCATAGGATCGGTCCATTCGAAGACCATACGAACGTCTTTTTTATAGCCGGCTATGAGTAATTCCGAAGGAAGATCTGTATAGTCGATCTCGTTTTTATGCCTGGACAGGAAATTTCGGTACTCATTGATAACAATCGCCTCGATGGGGGTGAAATCAACATTTTCAATGCTGTTAAAAAGCATCTGTTTGTATAGGCTATTGGCCAGTTCGAACTTCCCGGTCTGAGCGTAGATATGTGCCAGGTTTCTATAGGACTGAATTCGTTCGGGCCGCATTACTATCAGCTCCTGGTACAGATAAGTGGCCTTGCCAAGCTCTCCCAGCTTTTCGTAATGATAGGCCATGCCCAACAGTACTTTGGAGTTCCCCTTGCCCATCTGGTAGAGCTGGTCCATAATCCCTTCGGAATACTCCGTGTCCCACTTCCTGAAGTAGTGCGCTGTATCCAGGAAAAAAGGCAAGGAGGCAGTATCCATGCCATTGAGTTGTTTCTGGTGAATGCTACGTGCCTCTGCAAAAGAGGTGGCTTGCTCCAGGGCTAGCAGGTAATCCGGTTTTTTCATGGCCTGATTCATGGAAATGGCATCGTTCTCGTAATCATTGCCATCCGCCAGCAATGATGGGAGCTCCTTTTCACCTTCATACATTGAACCATAAATAGTGTCGATCACAATAACACCTGTGCCTTCCAGTTTCTTACCGAACCTTCCTGAATAACTCATCATCCGTGCTTTTTCTTCTATGATCATAATATTCACGATCATTTCAGGACGGATACTATTTAGCTGCCATTGTTCCGCTAAAACATCATCTATGATTATAGTAGCAGGTGGTGGTGGAGCTGTAGATCCTTTTGGTCTGAACCTTGAAATTCCCAGGTATCTGAAATTTCCTGTACTTCCAAATTGGTTTTGATTCGCGATAGGAGCCTCAATACCCGGCATATTGTTTATAGAAACAAACAGGTCCGGATCATATTCCCCAACAAAAAGTTCGCGAAATTGATCTCCGCTGAATCCTAATGCTTTTCTTATTCCGCTTCCACTTACGACATTCTTTTTCTCATACGTCCTTTTCTGGTTGATCTCTACCTCTCCTAGTTCTTCTGAAACGGGTGTTAGCTTGATGGGAGGAAGATCGAACGAATCCACCGAAACCTCCTTGGAATACATCCCGAAGGCACTAACCAACAGGGTGTTTTCACCATTGGCCTCAATTTGAAAGGCTCCGTCCACATCGGTTGTGGTTTCTATGAAAGTACCCTTTACCAGGATAGTAGCCCCCTGGATAGGGGTTCCGCTAGTAGTAACAACATTACCATTTACTAGTTGCCCCGAAGGTGTTGAGCGCTCCTGAGCAACACCCAGGGTCACTGTAAAAACCAGAAGAAGGAGTACTATTTTTTTCATTTACAACCTCTTTACTAAAACAATTTTGTGAATACCTACTTCATTCACTCTAATATCTCATCTAACATCACTTTATCTTCCAGCTTGGTGAGCGGAACCACCTTGGTTTCTATAGTTTCATTTTGCAAGCCGTAGTTCTTATACAGGGTGTACTTTACGAATGTGGGGATGTTCTCATTATCCTCGCTCAATCGGTTGATGTTCACTATCCAATCCCCTCGAGCGGCCTCTTCAATAACAAAGTCCTTGGTCATATATCCCAGGGCCAGTTCACTTTCGATATAGCTCTTGTTTTCGAAGGCCGTGTGTTTCCAATTATAGAATTTCTTGTCCGGACTTACAAACTGAAACTCAAATTCAGTGAGTGGATTGGTCCATTCGAAAACAATTCGAACCGTTCTTCGGGAATTCGGGATTAATAATTCATTAGGCAATCCCTGGAAATTCACCTTAGATCGAAATTTCGACAGGAAACGCCTGTACTCCGTGATCACCTGGAACTCTACCGGCCTGAAATCAAGGTTTGGGATGTTGTTGTACAACATCTGACGGTACAGGCTGTTGGCCAATTTGTAGTGACCTATTTGAGTGTACACCTGTGCGAGGTCCAAATAGGATTGAAGATGATCCGGCCTCATTAACATCAATTCCTGGTACACATAGGCAGCTTGTCTGAAGCGACCCAATTGCTCACACTGATATGCAATTCCGAGCAAAACCTTTGGGTTGTTGTTGCTCAACCGGAATAATCTTGACAAGATCTTATGGGAATACAGCAGATCCCATTGTGTGAAAAACTCGGATGCCTCTAAATAATAAAGCAAAGAGCTTACCCCCAGGCTTATCGTATGCTGCTGGTAGATGGATTTTGCCTGTTCGAAGGTTACTGCGGACTTCAGTTGGGCGATGTAGCGAGAATCTTCAATTGATTCTTCCAGAGAGAGCAGGTCCTCCACATAGTCATTGTCTGTTGCCAGGGCCGAACGCGGTTCAATGTCTTCAGAATCGTCAAAATTGTCCATGTTTTTCGACTTCACATAAATAACACCTCCAGAACCTAAACTCCCGTATTTAATCGTTCCCGCAAGCGAACGAACAAAAGATACACTTCGGATTTGGTCAGGATCGAGTTGCTGGAGAATAGATTGATCCACAGGTACGTCGTCTAAAATTACCATAGCCGGCATCTGGCCCAGCTGTCCGCGAGATCTTTGTAACGCAATAGCTCCTCCGTTAGTGGCCACTAGCAAAGGATTTCGATACAAGGTTTCAAAAACACTGATATCACCCGGCCAGAAATCTTTATTCCTGAATTGTTGGGTTGGATATCCGAGTCCGCGTTTCTTTACCTTCTGAAAAGGCGTTCTCATGCGCTCCTTTTCTTCTTTTTCCTGACTTAGAAGAATCGCGTCCAGAAGCTCCACGTCCGATTCTAATCGAATAGACATGAACTCTTCCGAAGTAACCGGAAATTCCATGGTCTTCATCAGGAAGCCGGTAATAACAAGTATATCACCCTTCTTTGCTTCAATGGAAAAATTGCCTTTATCATCACTCAAGGTTGCGATAAAGCTGTCTTTAATATGTATATCAGCATACATCAGGGGAGCTCCATCCGTGTTTTGAACATTCCCTGTAAGTTCAAAAGAATTTGAATTAACATAAGACTGCGAATAGCCGGTAAAAAAAGCGAATACAAAAAGAAGTAGGCAGAAGCTTCGGAAATAGCCGAAATTGATGACTGCAAATCGGTAAGTGTAGTTAGAACCCATAGCAATTTTATTTAGATTCATTCTAAAGATATTGAATTAAATATCAGGATAAAAACACTTTAACAGCTCGTTATAATTTAGAATAATCTCATTTGCGGATCTTTCAATTGCAGGTAATGCGAACTGTCCAATTTAGGCATACTCTTCCCTTTCAAATACTTCTTCTTGCCCAAAGCTACGGTATCCCTTATTTGCTGAGCAACGGGTCCATCTCCTCTCATGCGAGTTCCCCACCGACTATCGTTAAGTTTTCCTCCATGGCACTGAGCGATCAGGCTTAGGATTCTATCGGCCTTATCGGGAATCACTTTTCTTGCCCAGTCTTCGAATAGCAGGGCGATCTGCCCATTCAGACGTACCACCGTATGAGCAATACTAACAGCTCCCAGATCTGTCACTTTCTTAATGATGGGAAGAATCTCATGGCTGTTGAGTGAGGGAATAATAGGTGCGATCATTGCATTCACCGGTATTCCATTGTCTGAAAGCACCTCAACTGCCTTTAGGCGCTGTTTGATACTGGCCGTCCTTGGTTCCACGAGACGACGGGTTACTTCGGAAAGAGAATTGATGGAAACATGAACCGCGATCGTATTCAGTTTCGCCATTTCTTTCAGTAAATCCAGGTCTCTCAGGATAAGTGAATTCTTGGTAATGATTCCAACAGGGTGTTTCCATTTCAGGAGAACCTCAAGGCATTGCCTGGTAATCTTCAGCTTTCGCTCAATCGGTTGGTAACAATCTGTATTCCCGGACAAAACGATGGTGTTTCCCTGCCATGATTTTTTCTGAAGGGTTTGCTCTAATAATTCAGGGGCGTTCTTCTTTACAAGAATATTCTTTTCGAAATCCAGCCCTGCACCAAACCCCCAGTACTCATGGGAATTCCTCGCATAGCAATACACACATCCGTGTTCGCATCCCTGGTAGGGGTTAGCTGAATATTCCATACGCACGTCCGGACTCTCTACCTTATTAACGAAACTCTTCGGAAAGACATCGATATAGTTGGTTTTTATCGCCTCCGGATCTTCACCTTCGGAAATACAATAGTTCAGAAAGTCATCGCGTAGCTCATGACTCAGTTCAAAAAAGCGATTATGGACCCGGCGTTGTGCACCTCGCCCATTGTGAGATCGAGACATAAAAAATAGCTTTGAAAAACTTGGTGGAGTGTTTCAAAGCTAGTAATTTTTGGAATATTTCCGAAGTATTTTGGATTTTTTCCTATTTTCCTGGGAAATCTGCTTTTCGTTTCTGAAGGAATGCCTGGGTACCTTCCTGGAAGTCGGCAGTACCAAAACACTTTCCGAATTGGGTGATCTCTTCATCATAACCATTTTCACCATCCTCAAATCCGGCGTTGACGGCAGTAATTGCCGCAGCGATAGCAACAGATGAATTGTTCATGATCTTCCCGGCTAATTTCTCAGCAAGAGGTAGAAGTTCCTCCTGGTTTGTCACATGATTCACCAGTCCAAAGTCTTTGGCCTGCTCGGCATTGATCATTCCGGCTGTCATTATCATTTCAAAAGCGCGGCCTTTACCCACCAGTTGTGGCAATCTTTGTGTTCCCCCGTAACCGGGAATTACGCCCAGGGACACTTCCGGCAGTCCCATCCTGGCATTGTCACTGGCAATTCTGAAATGGGCAGACATCGCCAGTTCGAGTCCGCCACCCAAAGCAAAACCATTTACGGCTGCGATCACAGGAGTGGATAAATGCGCCACATAGTCGAATAACAGCGCCTGGCCCTGGGAAGCTAGTTCGGCTCCCTGTGAAACGGAATAATCGGCAAATTCGCTGATGTCAGCACCGGCTACAAAAGCTTTTTCGCCACTTCCGGTTACAATGACGACCTTGGTGTTGACATCTTCTTCTGCTGCTTTAAAAGCATCGTGAAGTTCCTGAATCGTTTTGCGATTTAGTGCATTTAATTTTGAAGGTCTGTTAATAGTAATAGTCGTGATCCCATTTTCGGAATCGAATAGTACGTTTTCGAATGTCATCATGAATTGGTTTAGTTTTTTGGGGACATGTAGAAGATAAAATTACAAAAATCCCTTAGGATTTAGGGAATGTAACCTTAAAAATAGTGTGTTCATTCTCATTGGATTCGAGGGTGATGGATCCGTTGTAGGTTTCCACGATTTTCTTAACCATGGCAAGACCAAGTCCCATGCCGCTGGTTTTGGTTGTGAACTTTGGTTCGAACACTTTGTTGAGGTTCTCTTCAGAAACTCCAACTCCATTGTCCTTAACTGTAATCACAGCGTTTTCTCCTTCAGAAAAAACATTCACCTCAATCCTTGGGTCTTCCTGTCCCGCTTGTTCGATGGCCTGGATACTGTTCTTGATAAGATTGGTCACCACTCGGATAAGCTGAGTTCTGTCGAAACGAGCTATGAGCTCTTTTTCTACAGGGAAGTAATAGATGTAATTCTCATTAAAAATATCCAGTGCCAGTTTGGTGATCTGTACCACATTGAGGGTTTCGTCCTGCTGGGCCGGCATTTTAGCGTAGGTAGAGAAGGCCGAAGCTATGGAACTCATGGTATCGATCTGTTGGATCAGGGTATTGCTGTACTCCTCCATTTTGTGCTTTACATCAGGATCTTCGGGATTGAACTTCCGCTGAAAACTCTGCACCGTAAGTCGCATAGGGGTTAGTGGGTTCTTGATCTCGTGCGCCACCTGTTTTGCCATTTCCCTCCAGGCTGCTTCCCTCTCATTAGCCGCCAGCTGGGCCGCACTGCTTTCCAACTCATCGATCATACCGTTATAAGCCTTAACCAAAGTAGAGATCTCCTCGGTAGTGTTCTCGTTCAACATGATCTTTTTATTACGACGGTTTAGTCGGGTTTCCAAAATTTTCTCACTCACGTCGTTAAGAGAGCGTGTGATGTAATTCGACAGGAAATAAGCCAGTATAATAGCAATGAGTAGCATGACAAGGTAGGCCATCCCCAATCGGGAAAGATTCTCTTTCAACTCCTTATTCATGAACCCATCGTCTTCGATATACGGTAAATTTAGGATCGCCAAGGGTTTGAAGTAAAGGTCTGTGATCACACTGTAAGAAGACTGGTATTCCTGGCCATCTTCGGTGAATTCTTCTATAAAGTGCTTGGTGGAACTTGACCCTAGCTCATCCAACACATACTGAGGTACTTTGGTGTGGGTGGTATCCTTAAAAAATGAGGCTTTGGACGACTTCAGCAGCTTCCCTTCAAGGTCGTACAGGTAGAGTTCCAGTTTGTGAATATCCTTGATCTCGTAGATCTTTTCTTTGAAGATCAGAGGCACTTGTTCCGTCTCAACAGGGTACGTAGTATTCCGAAGTACATAATCGATATTCTCGCGGATGTTCCCTTCTTTCCGAAGTAATCTTTCGCGGTGATAATCCCGGGCTTCTTCGCGGTATTGAAAAATCGTCACCACGGCGATCAGTACCGATGCCAGAACGATCAGTACGATCATGGAAAAGAAAATGCGGTTCCTAAGTGAACGTTTGTAGAATGCCAAGCGTAAATTTTTCAGTGAAGATAGCAATAATCAAACCAAAAACAGTGCGGCGAATCCCTATCCCTCCTTATTTTCCCTGATTCGTTTATAGAGCCGGATACCCAACATCAGAAGCACAGCGAACAGTATGATCCCAACCGTTCCGTAGATCCAGTTAACGGCATTCTTCAGAATTACCAAAAAGACCACCGCGAAAAGAATGATAGTGGCTCCTTCGTTAAAGATCCGCATAAAATTCGAGCTGTATTTCACTTTGTCGCGCTGAAGATCCTTGAAAATGACATGACATTTGATGTGATAAATGATGAGCAGTACTACGAACCCTAATTTCACCTGCATCCAGGCGTCCGTCATGTAGAATGGTCGGAGAATTACCAGCCAAATGGCAAAACCGGTGGCCAGGATCATCGACGGCCAGGTAATGATATACCAAAGTCTCTTGGCCATGATCTTCAGTTGGTCACCGATGATCTCCTTCTCGGGTGAAGGCTTTAGAGAAGCTTCGATCTGGTAGACGAACAGACGAACAATGTAAAACAAGCCGGCAAACCAGGTGATCACAAAGATGAGATGAAGAGACTTTATATAATTGTAGGCCACTAGGCGTTTAGTATTTTACTGATTATTTTCTTAAAACTATTGTACAAAAGTATGGTTAAACCTGCAATTATTACGATAGCTGCTATGATAGTAGCCGGTGGATAAATCGTGGTATGCCATCCCGGAATGATCGAAAGCAAAAAGTCTGAAAAGAACAGCAGCGCTATTCCTATTTCAATAACACAGGTGGCTGCGAATGCCAGTATACCTACCCTCCAATCATTATTCTTTTTCGTCACTCTCGATAAACAAATAATCCAGTTTCATAGTATTGAATTCCTCGTTGAAATTCTCAATTTCATTTGAAACCAGGAGATCAAATTTGTCCAGTTCGGAATTGATCTTTTGCGTTAATTCATTCTTTACAGCTATATCCTGATCGGTTGGAGGAAAATCATCCATACCCACCAGGCTGTTTAAATGCGCAAGTTTATTCGTTAGCCTGATAGGGAAATTCAACGGATCCTGGCCACTGCGGTTTTTAGTCTGGTAAAGAGCTTTTTCTATATCGGAGAAATCTTCCGAAAGCTCCTTAGCTTTCTCCACCAGTGCTTTTACCTGTTCATTGTCTTTGTATTGTTTCTGAAAGGCCTCAAGCTGTTTATTGATCTTCCGGATCTTCTTTATCGATTTATGCGCCTTGTCCACTGTTTCATTGATATCGGTGATAAAGTCGAATTGTCGTTGCATCCCTGCAGGGTCGGTTTCAGCATTCTTATCGGCCACCACGGTGAAGGGCTGTGACAAGGCCTCATCACCAACTTCCAGCACTACTTTGTACTGCCCGGGAACTGCCTTGGGTGCATTGGTACTCGCCCACCAAAGGATCATACCATCAAGGCGCTCGGCACCCTTGCCTCTGAGATTCCAGCTGTGCATATTGGAACCGGCTTTCACTTTCAGTTTGTCTTTTTTGTCTTTACTGCTAAAGGTCTTTATGGTATCACCTCTGCTATTCAGGTAGCTTAGTTTGATTTCTTTTTCCGAAGGGTCCTTCACATAGAAATAGGTCATCACACCCGACGGATGATTAGTGCCTGAAGTAAGCGAGCCCTTTCGTGAATTTCCACCCATTCGATAGGTGTCCTTAGGTTTGAATAGGTAATTGTCCTTGCTAGCACTAGCTGCCAATTGATGAACTACCGTAAGGTCGTCGATGATCCACAAACTCCTACCCTGGGTGGCAACGATGAGGTTGTTGTCCTTAAGCGCCAAATCGGTGATAGGTACTATCGGCAAATTCAGTTGGAAAGAACTCCAGTTGGCACCGTCGTCGAAAGAAATATACATACCTGTTTCCGTACCTGCATACAATAAGCCTTTTTTATTCGGGTCTTCACGCAATACTCTTGTGAAGTGTTCCGAAGGAATCCCTTTAGTGATCTTGGTCCAGGTTTTACCGTAGTCGGTGGTTTTGTATAGGTAAGGTGCAAAATCTCCCGTTTTATATTTCGTCCCGGCGATATAGCAGGTCCCTGCATCGAATATTGAGGGTTCAATACTATTGATCATCATCCACTCTGGCATACCTTTGGGTGTAACATTGTCCCAGCTGGTTCCTCCATTTCTGGACACATGTACCAATCCATCATCACTTCCCGTCCATAGCAGACCCGGCGTTACCGGCGACTCTGCCGCGGCAAAAATGGTACAATAATATTCCACAGACGTATTGTCCTGGGTGATCGGCCCACCGGAAGAACCTAGTTTATCAGGATCATTTCGTGTGAGATCAGGACTAATTAGTTTCCAACTCTGTCCTTCATTTGTTGAAACATGGAGGTGGTTGGAAGCCGTGTACAACTTGTTCGGGTCGTGAGGTGAGAAAAAGATGGGGAAATTCCATTGAAAACGGTATTTCATGTCTTCGGCTCCGTGCCCCATGGGATTATCCGGCCATACACTAATACTGCGTACAGTTCGGTTCTTGTGATTATACCTGGTTAGGAAGCCGTCATAGCTTCCGCCGTAAACAATATCATTATTTTCAGGGTCCACTGCTATATGCGCACTTTCACCTCCGGCTGTGGATTCCCAGTCATCTTCATTGATGCTCCTGCCTTCATTCCTATGGGCAATTCGGATTGTTGAGTTGTCCTGCTGAGCCGCGTAGATTCTATATGGAAACGCATTATCCGTGGTAACCCGGTAAAACTGTGATGTTGGCTGATTGTAATACGTACTCCAGGTTTCTCCGCCATCGTAGGTGACTTGTGCACCACCGTCATCCCCAATGATCATTCGGTCCGGGTTTTCAGGTGCGATCCACAGGTCGTGATGATCTCCATGCGGTGCATTATAAGTTTCGTAGGTCTTACCTCCGTCTGTACTTTTGTGATATCGCACATTCAGAACATACATGACATCCTCGTCTTTTGGATCGGCATAGATACGAGTATAATACCAGGCACGCTGACGTAATTTTCGTTCACTGTTCACTTGTTTCCAGGTTTCGCCACCGTCTTCACTTCGGTACACCCCCCCTTTGTCTTTGCTTTCAACGATAGCCCACACGCGCTCACTATTAGCCGGTGAAACAGTTACACCAATGATCCCCAGAGTGTCTTTTGGGAATCCTTCTTTCTTTGAAATTTCTTTCCATGTTTCACCACTATCGGTACTTTTCCAAAGGGCGGAACCATCGCCACCGCTCGAAAGACTGTAAGGCGTTCGGCGTACATTCCAGGTCGAAGCATAAAGGATACGCGGGTTATTTGGGTCCATAATGAGATCTACAGCTCCCGCATTCTCATTCGCGAAAAGTGTTTTTCTCCATGTTTCGCCACCATCGGTGCTTTTGAAAACGCCTCTTTCCTGTGTAGGTTTGTAGATATTTCCAAGAACAGCCGCATACACTACTTTGTGATCTTTGGGATGAATTGCAATTCGCGGAACGTGCCTGCTTTTCTCCAAACCGGCTCGCGTCCATGTTTTCCCTGCATCTTCAGTCTTCCAGATACCATAGCCCGAAGAAACATTTCCACGGACTGTTTTTTCACCACCTCCAACATAGATAACGTTGGGATCGTCCTGTGCAACTTCGATAGCTCCCATGGATCCTCCGAAATACCCATCGGAAATATTTTCCCATTCCCGGCCGCCGTCCGTGGTCTTCCAAATTCCACCACCCGTCGCACCGAAATAGAAGAGATTGGGTTTGCCGGGAACACCAGTTACTGCAGCACTACGTCCTCCTCTAAATGGTCCAACAAGTCGGTATTCGAGAGCATCGTAGCGTTCAGAATTATAGGTTTGTGCAAAAAGATTTTCAGAAATAATAGAAAGGAGAAAGCAAAGGAATATCACCTTTATCTTAGGATGGTTCAGCGACATGTTTTTGTTTGAATTGGTTTGGCTAAATATAGGTAATTTCAGCCTAAACCTTCAGTGAAGCCGGCGTATTAACGCTTATTTAAGAATTGCGATATTTTTATTTCTCTCCTCCGTTAATAAGGTCAAGTGAGACATGTTCAATGAGCTCACCATCCTTCGGCAAGTATGGAACAAGCTCCAGTATCTTCTCTATTGTTTCAATTCGGGCTTTAGTCTTCTTATTTGCTTTGATAATGTGCCAGGGTGCCAATTCTGTGTTGGTCTTTTCAAACATAGCCGATTTGTATTCGGTGTATTTATCCCAAAGGCGAAGAGCATCCCGATCTACAGGGCTGAATTTCCATTTCTTAACAGGACTCAATTTAATATCTTCAAAACGCCTGGCCTGTTCATCCTTAGTAATTGAAAAATAGAACTTGATAAGGATGATACCCGATTCGATGATCATCCGTTCGAACTCATTCACCTGGTTCATGAAGGTCCTGTACTGTTGATCCGTACAGAAATCGTTCACAGGCTCTACAACAGCTCGGTTATACCAACTTCGGTCGAAGAAAACGATCTTACCCTTTTGCGGAAGCTTGTTTATATAGCGCTGGAAGTACCACTGACTTTCTTCTTCTTCGGTTGGCTTCGGAAGGGCTACAATACTGAACTCCCTGGGATTTAGGTACTGAGTGATCCTTCGGATGGCACCACCCTTACCCGCGGCATCTCTTCCTTCAAATACAACCACAACCTTCTTGTCATTGTCTGATACCCATTGCTGAAGTTTGATCAATTCCTCCTGAAGCGATTTCAGCCTGGCTTCATACTTTAAGTATTTCACAGCTTTCGCCACTGAGTGCCCTTCGGTAAGTATCAGTTGTTTGATCCCTTTCTTTGAATTGAGGAGCTTTCGCTCTTTGGATGATAGTTTGTAAGCCATTAGAATTCTGAGTGTTTGATCATTCTGTGATAACGTTGTACTATGTTAGGATCCGGGAACAAGGTCGCTCCGGAATCTCCTTTTCCTTTATAATCGAACTTGGACAGTACATAGCGGATGCTTTCAAGACGAGCCTCTTTCTTATTATTCGTCTTGATGATCATCCATGGGCAGAATGAGGTGTGTGTTTTACTGAACATCTGGTCCTTGTAGAAGGTGTAATCGTCCCATTTTTGTTGTCCCACCCTATCTACAGGGCTGAATTTCCACTGCTTTAGTGGGTTTTCAAGACGTGCGTTGAATCGTCGCTGTTGTTCTTCCTTGGAAATAGAAAACCAGAATTTGACGATATCCACTCCATCTTCGTACAACATATGTTCGAATTCAGGAACCTGCACCATAAATTTATCGTACTCTTCATCATTACAAAACCCCATTACGGGTTCTACTACAGCCCGGTTATACCAGCTTCGGTCGAAGAACACGATCTCTCCCGGATCCGGTAATACCTTTATGTATCTTCTGAAATACCACTGACCTTTTTCAACTGCTGTTGGCTTTGTAAGTGCAACCACGCGCATTGAACGCGGATTTAAGTGTTCTGTAAAACGACGAATAGCGCCTCCTTTCCCAGCGGCATCACGGCCTTCAAAAATTACACAGACCCTTCGGCCTTCTTTTGTGACCCATTTCTGAAAATCAACCAACTCCGCCTGGAGTTTAAGCAGATCTTCCTCATAATAAACAGAACTCATCACATCGCTGTAGAGTTCTTCGGGTAATTTTGATTTTAAAACAGTAAGTAATGTTTTCCGGTCGGAAACATTTTTGAAATCATTTAGTACAAGCATAGGCGCAACGTTAATTTACAAATGTCACGACTTCAAATAGATCAAAATATGATATTAGTCAGTTCCGCCAATTTCTGAAACGGATGCACTTTCAGCCTTAATATGCGGATTCAAATCCTTAACCACGGCCTTATTCAGAAAATAACCAGTGAGGATAGTGGAAAGGACATCGGCTATGGGAAAGGCGATCCAAACACCAAAAACGCCGATAAAAGGAGGTAAAATTAGAAGCAAAGGAATAAGGAAAAATCCTTGTTTTGTAAGACTTAACAGTAAAGCCGGGATGGCTTTACCGATGGCCTGGAAATAAGAAGCCCCGATAAGCTGAACCACAATTACCGGTGTTGCGGCAAATACCCATCGCAGAGCAGAGGGCGTCCTTCGAAGGATCTCCTGGTTGTTTTCCAGTGTGGCAGCGTCAAGGGAATCGGAATTGCTAATAAAAATTGAAACGATCTCAGCGGGAAAGATCATGATGATAGTAAAAATAATCAGAGCGAATACTCCAGAAGCCTTTATCGAGGTATTGATAGATTCTCGTACCCTTGCGAATTTCTTCGCCCCATAATTATAACCTGCGATGGGCAGGAATCCCTGGTTCACACCAATCACCGGGAAAAGCGCGAACATAAGCATCCTGCTGATTATACCATAGGCTGCAATGTCCAGCGAATCACCATAACGAATCAATATATTATTAAGTAACACTGTTAATACCGCTATTGTTCCCTGCCTGGCCAACGTTACAAAGCTCAGGGCATTGATCTCATTCACGATCTTTCGCTGCAGGAAGAAGGATTCGAATTTCAACCGTAATTCACTTTTTACAAGGAAGAACCAGGAGATAAAGACAAAGCAAACGGCATAACTGATAAAGGTCGCCCAGGCAGCACCTGCCATTCCCATGTCGAATACCTTAATTAGTATCCAGTCCATAAAGATGTTACCGATAGCGGGTAACATCATCGCATACATGGCGAATTTGGGTTTTCCTTCGGCACGGATCACATTGTTCCCCATCATACACATGGCCAGCATCACGATTCCGTAGAGAACAATTCTGTAGTAGGTAAGAGCTAGATCCCGGAAGGAATCATCGGCTCCAAAGAAATCTATGAGTTGATACTGAAATACCAGTCCCAGTATAGCCAGGATTCCAGAAGTGAAAAATGTAATTGTGGTTTGATTCCCGAATACCCTAAGTGCCTTTTCATTGTCTCCTGCACCCAATGCCCGTGACAAGACTGAGCTTCCGCCTATACCCACCGCGAGACCAATGGCTCCTATAAAGAAGGTAACCGGTATTACTACGGTAATTGCAGAGATAGCCAGCGGACCGATCCATCTTCCAACGAAAATGGTGTCCACGATCATATTGAGTGACATGACCAGGATACCGATGGAGGCCGGAACCGCCTGCTGCAACAGCAGCTTGCTTATGGGCTTACTTCCCAGTTCGGCCGATCGGTTTCGGGATGCCATTTATGCGATGGCTTTTTTGATATCGACTACGGTCCATCGCTCTATCCAATTGGCTAGCAACGAGGCAAAGTCGTCTCTGTCGTTCAAACAGGGAATTGTGGTGAATTCTTCTCCTCCTACCTCGTGGAAGATCTCTTCTCCCTCCATAGCGATTTCTTCCAGGGTTTCCAGGCAATCGCTTACGAAGGCAGGAGTAACTATGGCCATCTTTTTAACACCTTCCTTACCCATACGTTCGATGGTCCTGTCGGTGTAAGGCTGTAACCATGGATCGAAGCCTAGCCTCGACTGAAAGGTAGTTGTATAGGTTCCTTCCTTGAGTTGTAGTTCCTCGGCTACCAGTCTGGTAGTTTCGAAACACTGGTGGCGGTAGCAATACTGATGTGCCGGCGACTTGGTCATGCAACATTGCCCATCGATCTTACAATGGGATTTGGTAACATCACTTTTGCGAATATGTCGTTCTGGCACTCCGTGATAACTAAAGAGGAGATGCTCATAATCTGTTTGTTCCAGTACTTCGGAAATGCTCTGAGAGAGTACCTTTATATAGTCTTGTTTGTTGTAAAACGGTGGAAACGAGGTAATCTCCAATTGTGGGAAGAATTCCTTCCGAAGTTCATCCACTTTTACTTCGATGGTTTCGGTAGTTGCCATGGCGAACTGAGGATACAACGGCACCAACAGGATATCATTCACTCCCTGATCCACTAATTCCTGAAGTCCGTTCTTCAAGGTCATACTGCCGTATCGCATAGCAAGTGCAACGGGAATATTGAGTTTTTGCTGTACTTTCTTCTGAAGTCGTTCAGAAATAACAATAAGCGGTGAACCTTCTTCCCACCAGATCTTGCTGTAGGCTTCGGCCGATTTTTTAGGACGGGTATTGAGAATGATCCCTCTTACTAATAGCGTTCGTGCCCATTTAGGGACATCGATCACCCTGGGGTCCATTAAAAACTCATCCAGATATTTCTTTACATCTTTAGGATCGGTGCTATCCGGTGAACCTAAATTTACTAGGAGAACTCCTTTCATGTGTGTTAAATTTCAACACAAAAATACCTCAATATGAATAACAACAATGGGCTTTAGGAGTAGATTAACGTTATCATTCCATAAATAAAACCAACGACATCTTTATTCAAAGTGGAATAAAACAATATGTTGATGGAATGTCGGCAGGAATTGGCCATTTTAAAGGGTAGGGATATTTCAATCCTTAAGGGAGTTAGGCTTTTACCTTATATCAAGGAGCTTTGAGCTAAGGGCTATTTTAGTCTTAACCTTTTCCAGTTGCAAATAACGTTTTGCATAATACCCAGACAAATGGCTGCGTAATTAAGGGTTTAATCGAAACTTTTTTTCGTGTTTGGTTCTGGTGCATTTACCATTTCTCTTATCTCGCTTATATCTACTATTAAATAATTGAAAAGGGACTTTCGTCCCTATAATATCAACTAATATAACTCAACATATCAGCATTTTAACGTACATGCTAAAGTTGAATTAAATATTTGTTAATTCGTTAAGATAAGAATGTAATTAAACCTTTTACAAATTTAAATGCCTTTTTGTCATGCAATAGATACATTTAAATCGTATATAGTTATTAGTGTCTTAACCAAAAAAGATTAAAGTCCGTCGACGCCATTAGCATTGGCGCGTAGTGTGCTAAGATGTTTCATATTCGATTGTTTAATTTTAAGTGTTAATTAGAGCAAAAGTAAGTTGTTAAAACTTATAACAATTCCTAAATATATAAAAAATTAATTCATTAGTTAAGAAAACAAATCTTATGCCGTTTTATTGTCCTCGATCCATATTTTACATATTTTCTCATAATACATCCAACTATCGGGATATTCTTTCTGCCTAAAATCTATATAATTCTTTAGAACCAAATAATAACTAACAAATAGCGATTTAAAAGTCTTTTTAACAATATCCAAATCAATATGTTTGGTTTCAATCATAGTAGAAATAGTTTCGAAATAATTTAAGGTTTGAACAAGGTAGCTTCTGTCCTTCTGATTTTTCTTTAAATACTCGGCAAAATCTTGAATTTTAGTAATATCATTTAATTCTTTCTCTCGAGCCGGAGTTATCAATAAATTACGAACCTCATTAACACATTCTCTCATTTCAGGACTTGTCCATTGTGATAGAATATCGTAGGTATATTTTGCTCTTTGAAGATCCAGGTTTTTATTCTGTGTGTTAATCTGATATTCCAAGCTGAATGCATGATAAAACAAAGTCATCGTTGCACTCACTCCAGCGACATAGATAATTACCTCCCTAACACCGAAATAAATATCGTAATAGTCTAAAGAAGCAAACAGTACAATTCCACCTATAATCATTAGAATTACTCCTAACCAAACATATTTTATTCTGTATTTAATATTTAACTCGTGTTTCATAATGAGAATTTTTATCTAATGTATACATTAAATTCTCCTAGTCAAAATCTTATAGGTAACAAGAGGAATTATTTTCCGCCATTAGAAAGTCCCATCACATACTTTTTGGGAGTCGTTCCGTATTTTTTCTTGAATGCAGAAATAAAATGACTGGCCGTACTATAGCCCACTTTCAGGCCTACTTCATTCACGTTATGTGATCCGGTGGCCAGCAATTGACGGGCGAGTTCCATTTTGTGATCAAACAGGAAGCTGTAAACAGTATCCCCATAGATCTGCTTGAATCCTTCTTTCAGTCGATTTATTGGTAACTGAACCTCATCTGCCAGTTGTTGAAGCGATGGTGGTTCTGCCATTCGCTTGAGAATGATCTCCTTTGCCCTTCGGATCTTCGCTACATTATCCTCATCCACCAGAAACGGGCACTGTTCAATATTCCCATCAGAAGGCCGATTGAAATACAGGCTCAGCAATTCATACGCTTTCGCCTTAAAATAGAGCGGTTTTACCGTAGGATGTAGGTTGTAGTTCAGCAATTGATTGATTACAATAGCCATAGACGGATTTATAGGGGCATCCTTATAATACTTGCGATCCTTGTTTTCCTCACTCAGAAAAGTGATATAATCGGCATCACGAGAAAACAAGGCGTGAAAACTCTTTATAGGAATTAATAGTGACAGAACCCAAGACCTCGGACTAACAGCCACCTCAATGGGCAGATCCCTTTGAGGATTGTACAATAACAGGGATGTTGATTCAGTAATCGGTAAACGGTAATTTCCATTGTTGAAACTGAATGAAGCAGACCCTTTTACACAAAAATGGAACTGTATATAACTGGAACTCACCTCTCTCTTAAACAGATTGTTATCATCAGTATCATTAGTGAATTTCAGTATAAATATTTCCGAATCTAATGAAATTTCATCGTAAATACTTTGAGCGACATTTTCCAACATGACATTCCTCAGAAATTAAAGTTATTATTTAGAACTATTCTAGATAACAACGCATAACAGACGTTGTGAGATGCCGAAATTAGGCGAATTTGATGATAAATGTCAATTTTTAGCACTAATTAACAGGTTTCGACATATTTGATGCCTCTGGCGTTATTTTTTGATTTTATGAGACTTTATTTTTGCACCTCAGGTATGAATTCTAACGGTAAATCGTTTACAAATCCTCAGGGAGCATTGCATTTCTATGCAATCGGGTTGAGCTACCAAAAAGCCGACGCCGAAACTCGGGGTCATTTTAGTTTGACTGAAGAAGCTAATATTCAGCTACTTGAACAAGCAAGAAAGCAGGGAATTACTTCTTTAAGTGCCCTCTCAACCTGCAATCGCACCGAACTTTACGGATTTGCCTCTTCACCCGAGGTACTCATCGAACTCCTTTGCCAATTCACAAATGGTACAGCTGAAGAATTTGAAACCGTAGCCTATGTTTATCGGGAAAAAGAAGCGGTATCACATCTTTTTAAAGTCGCAACAGGACTTGATAGCCAGATACTAGGTGATTTCGAGATCATTAGTCAGTTGAGAAAAGGATTCAGATTGTCTAAAAAAATGGGCATTCTCAACGCATATATGGAGCGGCTGGCCAACGCGGTGATCCAGGCAAGTAAAAGGATCAAGAATGAAACCGAACTTTCTTCAGGTGCAACTTCCGTGAGTTTTGCAGCGGTTCAGTATATAATGGCACGTGTTCCTTATGTTTCTGAAAAGGATATTTTACTCTTCGGAATTGGTAAAATTGGTCGAAACACCTGTGAAAACCTCATAAAACATACCCAAAACAAACATATCACGCTTATAAATCGCACCAAACCGAAAGCCGAAGAAATGGCCGGGAAATTCAACCTGGTTGTTAAGGATTATTCGGAAATTGAATCGGAAATAGCGCACAGTGATGTTCTAATTGTCGCTACGGGAGCTCAAAACCCTACGATAAATAAAGATCTGCTTCACCTGAAACAACCGCTGCTTATTCTAGACCTGTCCATTCCGAAGAACGTCTCACCCGATGTGACGGAAAACGAAATGGTTACCCTGGTACACCTGGACGAGCTGGTAAAAGTGACTGATAGTACTCTGGAACACAGGCAATCACAAGTCCCAATGGCAGAAAAGATCATTGAGATAATCGAGGAAGAATTTAATACCTGGGCTGAAAACAGAAAGTTTGCCCCCACCCTTAAAGCGCTTAAGCTAAAACTTGCCGAGATCAAGGAAGGAGAGATCGATAACCAAAGGAAGAAATTTTCCGATTTTAACGAGGAACAAGCCAGCGTTGTTACCGATCGGGTTATCCAAAAGATCACTACCCAATTTGCGAATCACCTTAAAAACAGCGACGCCCCTACTTCAGAAAGCATTGAACTGATTAAGCAAGTTTTTAAACTACCAACCCAATAGGTGTGAGCAAAATCATAAGAATCGGGACGAGGGACAGTACCCTGGCCCTTTGGCAGGCCAACACGGTGAAATCAGCTTTAGAAAAGCTGGGATACCAAGCGGAACTAGTTCCCGTGAAATCCACCGGTGATCTCATCCTAAATCAACCCCTATATGAATTAGGTATTACGGGCATTTTTACCAAGACCCTTGATATTGCTATGCTAAACGGAGAGGTGGATATTGCCGTTCACAGCATGAAAGATGTCCCAACCCTCCTACCCAAAGGCATAGTACAAACCGCCGTACTGGAAAGGGCATCTTCTGAAGACATACTGATTCACAAGGGGGAATTTCATCCCGATGGGTCCTGCACCATTGCCACCGGTAGTCTGCGCAGAAAGGCTCAATGGCTCAATCGTTATCCAGATCACAAAGTGGTTGGGTTGCGCGGGAATGTAAATACCCGACTGCAGAAACTATCCGATAACAATTGGCAAGGTGCTATTTTCGCAAGAGCCGGCCTGGAGAGGATCAATGTATTGCCGGACGAATTCGAATCGCTGCACTGGATGGTACCCGCGCCTGCTCAAGGGGCTATGGTAGTTGTAGCATTGGAAACTGATGATTTTAGCAGGGAAGTCACTGAAAAACTTAACCACGAGGAATCGGCTATCTGTACAGGTGTCGAGCGTGAATTCCTCAATGTTCTGGAAGGCGGTTGTACGGCCCCTATTGGCGCCCTGGCAACGATCTCGGACGACACCGTTCATTTCCAAGGGACACTACTTTCCCTCGACGGTAAGCAAAAGCTTGATGTTAAGAAGAGTATTTCACTAGGTGAGCATTTGGACTTAGGAAAGTCGAGCGCGATTGAATTATTGAATGAGGGCGGGAAGGAATTAATGGAGGAGATACGGAAAGCGCAGTGAAAAGATTACTATCCACAAAACAATTGAACCTTGCACAAAAGGAATTGCTGCTCAATGCCGGATGTTCATTCGTGGACTACAATGCCATCGAAATTATTCCACTTAAATTTGACTTTCCAAACAAGATTGATAATGCGATCTTCACCAGCGGAAATGCAGTCGATATAGTGTTCGAAAACAAGCCTGAAAATCTTCAAATTAAAAAGACCTACTGCGTTGGCCCCAAAACAGCCACAAAATTGACTGAATTTGGTCAAAATGTGGTAAAAACGGCCAAAAATGCTTCAGAATTAGCTGATTTTATTGATAAAACGTTCGAAAATGAAGATTTTTATTTTTTCAGCGGAACCCTTCGTAAGAGCGATTTACCAGATCGCCTAAATTCGTCAAAAAATCAACTTTTTGAGCTAAAAACATATAAAACTGAGTTAAAAACAAGGAGTTTTAACCAAATATTTGATGGAATCCTGTTTTTCAGCCCTAGTGGAGTTGATAGTTTTACACAACAAAATAAAACTGGGAGTGCAGCTGTTATTTGCATAGGTGAAACCACTGCTTCCGAGGCCCGAAAATATACTCCCAACGTGCACGTTGCCAATCAAACTACTATAGAAAGTGTGATTGCCAAAGCAGTAAAAATTTTGAGAACTAATGATTAAGAACGATTTATTTCTGAAGGCCCTGCGAGGAGAGAGTGTTGAGCGCCCTCCGGTATGGATGATGCGACAAGCTGGGCGCTATTTGCCGGAATTTATGGAGATCAAAGCGAAGTACGATTTCTTTACTCGTTGTCAGACCCCGGAATTGGCCAGTGAGATCACTGTTCAACCCATTCGCAGATACGGTATGGATGCTGCTATCCTTTTCAGCGACATACTTGTTATCCCCCAGGCCATGAACATTCATGTGGAAATGAAACCCGGTGTAGGGCCTTGGCTACCGGACCCAATCCGTTCGGAAAAAGACATGGACAAGGTTATCATCCCGGATATTCAGGATTCCCTTGGCTATGTGATGGATGCCATTAAAATGACCAAGGAAAAATTAAACGATGAGATCCCGCTTATCGGTTTTGCCGGAAGTCCGTGGACTATCTTATGCTACTGTGTAGAAGGCCAGGGCTCCAAAAACTTTGCTAAGGCCAAGGAGTTATGTTTTACAGATCCAAAGGTGGCGCATGATCTACTCCGGCGAATAACGGACACGACCATTGCTTATCTCAAGGAAAAAGTAAAGGCAGGCGTTAATGCAGTACAGGTGTTCGACAGCTGGGGAGGGATGTTGTCTCCGGAGGATTACCAGGAATTCAGCTGGAAATATATTCAGCAGATCATTGATGCCCTGAAGGACGAAACTCATGTAATTGCTTTCGGAAAAGGATGCTGGTTTGCGTTGGATACCATGGCGAAAAGCGGGGCCTCAGCATTGGGCGTGGACTGGACCTGTTCTCCCGGGAATGCAAGATACCTGACCGGCGGACAAATAACTTTACAGGGAAATTTCGATCCATCGCGCTTATTTAGTCCTCCTTCAGAAATAAAACGAATGGTGAAGCAGATGATAGATGAATTTGGTAAAGACCGATATATTGTAAATTTAGGTCATGGAATTTTACCCAATGTACCTGTAGAGAATGCAGCTGCATTTATAGAAGCGGTGAAATCGTATCGAACGGACTAACAATGAATATCTGGAGACGTATTCGACAAATGAGCATCCCACAACTCTTTCGTTTTGGGCTTCTCTTTGTAACGAATCCGTTCTTGATCGCACCTACCATACGAGCATCGAAATATACCGTTAAAATTTGCGATGCGCGGTTTGGGAAAATGGCCCATCACGGCAACGGAAAGGCCAATGCTTTTCGCCATGCACTTTGGAACTTTGAAATTTGCCGTTTTTGCCAAAAATGGCTTAAAAATGACAGAAAATCATCTAAATGGGCTAAAAAAGTCACAGATTTATATGAAAAAGTGACAAAAAACGAACCATTGGATGTTGCCATGGATTTGCATAATAACAGAATTGGGAGGGAACAGTTTTTAGTTGGTTTTTCTGAAAATATGATGGAAAACGTCGAAAAATTGCTGAAAATGACCGAAAATGCCATAAATATTGCAAGAATTGAAGAAATTTCAGCTGATGAGGATCAGTTAGTGTATATTTCAGAATAATGTTTAAAAATATAATTCGAGGACTACGAGCCTACAGTGGAACTTTTAAGCTAATAAGCGACCTGGGGTTGTGGAAATATTTCGGTGTTCCCATCCTAATTAGTGTGGTCATTGCTGTGCTAGTTGGTTTTGGCGCTTATGGCCTTTCTGACAATATTGGAGGATTCATCGCAAAAGCCTGGGTTTGGGAATGGGGGTCGGAGACTTTCAGAGCGATTAGTGACTTTATAGGTGGGCTTATCATCGTCGCCCTTGGTCTCATTCTATATAAACATATTGTCCTCGCGTTAAGCGCACCCTTTATGAGTCCTGTTTCAGAAAAGATCGAGGCACACATAACTGGTATTACACCCGAACACCGGAATACGTCCTTTATGGCTCAGCTCTGGCGAGGCATAAAAGTAAATGGAAGAAACCTCATCATGGAGATCTTTCTTTCAATACCAATTTTTATACTTGGCTTCATCCCTGTGATTGGCTTTTTATCCGGTTTCCTCCTGTTTTTCGTACAATCCTATTACGCAGGCTTCGGAAATATGGACTATACATTGGAACGACATCTTGGTTATACAAAAAGTGTCCGGTTTGTGAGTGATCACCGCGGAATTGCCATCGGTAACGGTATGGTTTTCATGCTGATGTTGCTAATACCTGTTATTGGTATTATCCTGGTCCTTCCACTATCGGTAACCGCCGCAACAACCGAGACCGTTAAGATCTTAAACCCTTCAGAAGAAAAATGAAAGAGCAGTTTGTAACTTATATACGCGACCTTCAGAACACTATCACCTCAGCACTCGAGGACATAGACGGAAAAGCCACTTTCAAAGAAGATCTTTGGGAGCGCCCCGAAGGTGGTGGTGGAAGAACACGGGTAATCCAGGAGGGAAATGTATTTGAGAAAGGCGGTGTGAACATCAGTGAAGTACACGGAAAACTGCCAGAGAGTATGCAACAGTATTTCGGTGTAAGTGACGCCGATTTCTTCGCCTGTGGGTTAAGCCTGGTGATCCATCCTGTAAATCCATTTGTCCCAACGGTGCATGCCAACTGGCGTTATTTCGAACTATACGATTCTGAAGGAAACATCGCTACTCAGTGGTTTGGCGGAGGGCAGGATCTAACTCCCTATTATCTTTTCGAGGAAGATGCAGTTCATTTTCATACGGTATGCAAGAATGCCTGTGACAGTCACGATTCGGAATTTTACCCCAAATTCAAAAAACGATGTGATGAATACTTCCACAATTCGCACCGAAACGAAGCCAGGGGAATCGGAGGGCTTTTCTTCGATTATTTAAAGCCTGTTGATGACATGTCCCTGGCGCGCTGGTATGATTTTATTACTGAAGTAGGCGACAGCTTTCTCGAAGCCTATGTTCCCATAGTAAACCGCAGAAAGGACCTTCTATACGAGCAAAATCATCGCGACTGGCAGGAAATACGGCGAGGGCGCTATGTGGAATTCAACCTGGTGCACGATAAAGGGACCCTGTTTGGGTTGAGAACCAATGGAAGGATTGAGAGTATTCTTATGAGTTTGCCTCCTCATGTGCAATGGCGTTATGATTTTCAGCCTGAGCCGGGAAGTGAGGAAGAAAAATTGGAAAATGTTTTGAAAAATCCCAGGAATTGGGTTTAAAGGTTAAACTATGTATCCATTAAGACGAAACCGAAGATTAAGAACTTCCGAATCCATTCGGAGTTTGGTGAGAGAAACCCTGATCGCGCCAGATGATTTCCTGGTCCCGCTTTTTGTGGTTGAAGGAAAAGGCGTAAAAGAGGAGATTTCTTCCATGCCGGGATATTTCCGCTACAGCCTGGATTTACTTACTTCGGAAGTAAACGAGCTGTGGTCACTGGGTTTGAAAGGAGTGCTGCTGTTTGTGAAAGTTCCGGATGAACTGAAAGACAACTCGGGAAAGGAAGCCCTCAATCCCGAAGGTTTGATGCAGCGAGCAATTCGAACCGTGAAAGAAACGGCTCCGGAGATGGTAGTTATGACGGATGTCGCCCTCGATCCCTATTCCAGTTTTGGACATGACGGTATCGTTTCCGAAGGAAAAATACTAAACGACGACACCAATGCCGTACTTGCCGAAATGGCCTTAAGCCACGCAAAAGCAGGCGCCGATTTTGTCGCTCCCAGCGACATGATGGACGGAAGGATCTTTGAAATCCGAACCCTACTCGAAGATGAAGGCTTTCACGATACCGGGATCATGAGTTACAGTGCCAAATACGCTTCGGCATTTTATGGCCCATTTCGAGACGCGCTGGACTCGGCACCCGGTTTTGGAGACAAAAAGACCTATCAGATGGACCCTGCCAATCGGGATGAAGCAATTCGGGAAACCCTAATGGATATAAACGAAGGAGCCGATATCGTTATGGTGAAACCCGGACTGTGTTACCTTGATATCGTACGTGATATTCGCAACAGTGTGGATGTTCCCGTAGCTGTGTACCAGGTGAGTGGGGAATACGCCATGCTGAAAGCCGCTGCTGAAAAGGGATGGTTAGACCACGATGCTGTAATGATGGAACAGATCACAGCTATCAAGAGGGCAGGCGCTCATATTATCGCGAGTTATTTCGCTAAAGATGTAGTTAAAATGCTATCCTAATTAATAAATTATGATATGAAAAGAACCTTCTTTATATTTTTGTGTATCCTTATGTGTGGAACTCATCTGAATGCCCAGCAAGAAACCCCAAAAGGGGCTTTCCTCGAAAAATGGGAGAATTCCAAAAACTACCTGCTTGAAGTGATCAAGGCCATGCCGGAAGAAGACTTCGGGTTTAAACCTACCGAGAGACAAATGTCGTTTGAAGAGCAACTTTTGCACATTCAAAAAAACATCGAATGGTTAACGAATAGTTATTTTCAGGAAAAGGACGCGCCAGTTACTGCAACAGATGGAACAAAAGAGGCATTGATCAGATCATTAACTCAATCATTCGAAAATACCAGCGAAGTAATCGCAAATACTACGGAGGAAGAGTTGGCTGAAACCGTTTCTTTTTTCGCTGGTCCTAAAAGCCGACTTCAAATTTTGAATCTATTGCAAGATCATCTCACTCATCACCGGGGCCAGTTAATAGTTTACCTGAATCTCAAGGGAATTGAGCCCCCTTCATACGTAGGTTGGTAATTTCCAAGTAATAATGAACCATCATTTTTCAGTATTGTCTTAACTTGCAATAAATTTCGCGTGCATGACTCTGCTCATTCTTTATGCCTTTCTCGCTATTCTGTTTTCCTTCCTGTGTTCCATCCTGGAAGCGGCATTGCTGAGCTTTACACCCACCTTTCTTCGCCTCAAAGACCAGGAAGGTAAAGGGTATGCGCAAACGCTAACGCAACTCAAGAAAGACATTGATCAACCTTTGATCGCTATTCTTACCATCAACACCATCGCTCATACGGTAGGTGCTATTCTCGTTGGTGTTGAAGCTGAAAAGCTTCCGTATAAAGTGGAGATCCTCGGGTTCAATATAGTGGGGGTCGTATCTGCAATAATGACCTTGCTGGTACTTATTGTTTCTGAAATCATTCCGAAGACGATTGGAGCGACTTACTGGAAAAAACTAGGTGCCTTTACGGCTATAACCCTTAGGGTCATCATCTTTCCCCTGAAGTATACAGGCATTTTATGGCTGCTGATGCTTACCACTAAATTGATTGGGAAATCGGCCCATGTTACTTCTATGAGCCGTGAGGAGTTTATAGCTATAACCGATGCGGCGGAGCAGGAAGGTGTTTTCGAAGAAAGCGAAAGTGTGGTGATCAAAAACCTTCTTGTCTTTAAGTCGGTACAGGCAAAAGACATCATGACCCCATTCCCTGTTGTTATAATGGAAGACGAACAAACCTCGCTCCAGGAATTCTATGAAGGGCATCAGAAATTGCGGTTTTCCCGAATTCCTATTTATCGGGAAAAATCACACAATATCACCGGGTTTGTTCTTAAAGATGATCTGCTGGAAGAGATTGTTCAGGAAAGAGGTAATAAGGTATTAGCCGATATTCGTCGCGATATTTTTGTAGTTGAAGACGAGAAACCAATCCCCGAAGTATTTGACCAGTTTATCAAGCAACGAGGGCATATCGCTCTGGTGGTGGACGACTTCGGAAATACCATTGGTATCGTGACCATGGAAGATATTATTGAAACCTTGCTCGGCCTGGAGATCATGGACGAAAGTGACGCCATTGAGGACATGCAGAAACAAGCTCGCAGGAATTGGGAGCGCCGCGCAAAACGCATGGGTATCGATCTTACGGATAAGACCCAGAATCAGGAGCCGTCAGAGGATTGATCTTCACTTCTGTGTTTTCTTTTCAGAATTACTACTGAAAATAAGTAAATTCGTAAACATGGAACAATATGCCATGGAAACGCCACTTGGAATGCTACGAATCACCGGTGATCTCGAGGGTATTTCCGAAGTTTCCTTTGTAGATGATCCTATGGTAAGTTCCGAAGAAATCCCTAAGTCACTAAAGCCTGTCGTAGCGCAACTCCGGGAATATTTCAGTAAGGTCAGAACCGATTTCGAACTGAAATTGAACCCAAATGGCACTGATTTTCAGAAAAGAGTGTGGAAAACATTGGGTGAAGTGAGATTTGGCAGAACAAAATCTTACCAAGAGATCGCTAATGAACTTGGAGATCCAAAAGTGATACGGGCTGCGGCTTCCGCTAATGGAAAAAACCCTATAGCCATCATAATACCACGCCACAGAGTTGTTGGCAGCGATGGCTCGTTAACTGGCTATGCCGGAGGCCTGCATCGTAAAAAGTGGTTGCTGGAACATGAGAGTCCGGTTAAACAAACCCAATTATTCTAAAATAACAATATGAAATATCTGAAAAAATTCCTCAAAGTCCTGGTAGTCCTGGTTGTTCTGCTGGTAGCAACACTCTACATCACAGACACAGATTACTTACTGAAAGCAGTGAGAACCATTTACCTCAACGGTCATACTACCGCTTTCCTGGACGATTATAATTATTTCGACAATAGTACAATCGAATCCGGCAAACACGATGAATGGCCCCTGCACAAAGAGTACAATAGCGTAGAAGAAACATCAGAATTGAAAAAAGTCAATGCTGAACTAGGCACTATCGCCTACATGATCATCAAGAACGATAGTGTTTGGTACGAGAATTATTACGATGGGTATGATGCAGATAGTAAAACCAATTCTTTCTCCATGGTAAAAAGCATGGTCTCAGGAATGATGGGCAAAGCGATCTCACAGGGCTATATCAGAGGGCTTGATCAGCCGGTAGGTGACTTTTTCCCTGAATTCAGCGAAGGGATAGCGGCGAAAATGACCGTGGGAGACCTATCTTCTATGGCCTCCGGAACCAATTGGGATGAAAGATATTATTCCCCGTTTTCCATTACGACACGTGCCTATTTTGACGACGATCTGAACAAGGTGATCCTCGGACTCAAAGTAGTGGAGGAGCCGGGGCAAAAGTTCAAATACGCCAGTGGAGACACACAGTTACTAGCCATGGTAATTGAAAAGGCTACGGGGATGACCCTTAGTGAATACCTTAGTGCATCCTTCTGGAAACCACTGGGCGCGAAAGCCGATGCCCCCTGGCAGGTAGACAGCGAAGACAACGGAATGGTAAAAGCCTATTGTTGTGTTGCGGGAAACGCCCGAGATTTCGCGCGTTTCGGGAAGTTGTATAAGGATCACGGAAAATGGCGGGGCAAACAAGTGCTGGATTCGGCTTTTGTGGACCTGTCTGTGCGACCTCGATTCCCTGAGAGTCCGCAGTACGGGTATGGCTGGTGGTTGTATGATAGCCCGGATGGAAAATCCTTTTTTATGATGCGTGGCCACCTGGGCCAGTATGTCATTGTAAATCCTGAGGACAATGTCATCATTGTTCGTCTTGGACATTCCAAGAGTCCGGATGCAGGGGTAGGAAAATTCACCGAGGATATTGGGATCTATATCGAAGAGGGGTACAAGATGTTGAACGGGAGTTCCTGATATTTTTGTACTTTTAAGATGACTCCCCAATAATTCAATGATCCTATGTTGAATAGAATAAATCCTGAACACATACTGTTCCTGGATATAGAAACCGTACCCCAGTTTGAGCATTACGACCAACTTGACCCTTTAGCCCAGGATTTGTGGGAGCAAAAGACCCAATACCAGCGAAAGGACGAATTCACACCAAAGGAATTCTACGACCGTGCCGGTATTTGGGCTGAATTTGGTAAGATTATTTGTATCTCCGCCGGGTTTTTTAATCTGAAAGGCGATCAACAGAACTTCAGGGTGACCAGTTTTCATGGTGATGAAGACGTCATTCTTAAGGAATTCAAGAATTTACTGGAGACTCACTTCAATCGTCCGCATCACCTCCTTTGTGCCCATAATGGTAAGGAATTCGATTTCCCTTATATCGCCAGGCGAATGATCATTCACGGTATACCACTACCCAATAAGCTGAATTTATTCGGGAAAAAACCCTGGGAGGTTCCTCATCTGGATACCATGGAATTGTGGAAATTCGGGGACTACAAGACTTTCACTTCCCTAAAACTAATGGCTCATATTTTAGGTATTCCCTCACCCAAGGACGACATAGACGGAAGCCAGGTACGGGATGTCTATTATGATGAAGCGGATATCGATCGAATCATTAAGTACTGTGAAAAGGACACAGTTACTGTGGCTCAGATCTTTCTTCGTTTGCGAAATGACCCCCTGCTTGAAGAAGATGAGGTCGTTTCGGTTTAGCTGTATTGTTTTTTGTAGCTTTACAGTCGATCAAAAACTGATGATATGAAGACTTTCAAACATAAACTTGGTCTATTAGGCCTGATCTGTACTACAATGTTGTTCATTCTGGTAGCTTCCTGTAGGGAAGACGCAAAAAAGGGTTCCGCCGATGGGAATAAAGTAGACATAACCCCTGTAAGTGAAAAGATGACCAAAACTCCGGCAACTGAGACATCAGAGACATCTGAAGCTATTGCCAAGAATCCGGCTCATGGCCAACCTGGCCACCGATGTGATATTCCGGTAGGTGCACCCTTGAATTCCCCTCCGGCAAACACAAATTCGGCTACGCCATTGAACACTAATTCAGGAGCTGCTAACCCGAAGATAAATCCACCGCATGGCCAACCAGGGCATCGTTGCGATGTGAAAGTTGGCGATCCTCTTTAGTAATAGAAGATAATTTAAGTTTAAAATAAAAAAAGCCTCCTGTTATCAGGAGGCTTTTAGCTTGAGTGTTTCTATTCAACAATGAAATATCCTTTCAGTCTATCCTCTCCGGATTGCAGCTCAATTAAATAAGCTGCTGCACTTAATTGGGATACATCAATCGATTCTATGAAATTGCCCGATAATACTACCTGGCCATACATATTATAGATTTTATATGAGTCTATTTTTCCAGTAAATCCAACATTCAGCACACCCTGACGAACCGGATTAGGATAAAGAGTGAATTCCTTGATCTCCGAAACGGTGGTTGCAGATGTTTGCTCAATCGGTGTTGTTACTGGAGCCATCGACATAGAACCGGTTATGGAGAAGTTATCAATCGCAACATCTGCTCTCCAAGTACCTCCGGTAAGCCTGTTGAATCTAAGTTGTACTCCACCTCCTACGTAACTGGAAATATCCAAACTTACGCCGTTCCATTGATCTCCCTGATTGACGGTTTGACTCCAAATACTGGTCCACAAAGTGCCATTATCGGTACTTATTTCAAGGGAAATAATTCCCATATCTGTAGTGCCAAACATATGATAATCAAAGTTAACAGTTGCAGAATTAAAGGTGCTGAGGTCAATACACGGTGAATTCAGAATTGCTCTTTTATCCGGATAGCCCGTTCCATTTCCGGACGCTTCGACATACACATAGAATGATCCGTCTGATGCGCCTAATGGCCCAGTATTATTGGAAGGTGTGCCATTTGAGATCCTTGTCCAGTCAAGGTCATCATTAGTAGATTGGGTCCAATCCCCAAAAGAACTTTCATAGCTTTCAGAATACGGAAGGGCTAATCCCGCCGAACAGCCACTATTTAACTCATTCAGTAGTTGAAGATTATCAACTGCAATATCGGCCTGCCAAGTCCCACCAGTCAGTCGATTAAAACGCAGTTGAACACCACCGCCAAGATATGCGGATAGATCGACAAAAACATCTTGCCAGGAGTTTCCTTGGTTACCCGTCTGACTCCACAGCGTGTTCCATGTAACTCCATCATCTCCACTTGCTTCAAGTGCTAATGAACCCATATCGGTAGATCCGAACATATGATAATTAAAACTGAATATTGCAATGCTTTCGCTGGACAGATCAAAACACGGAGATGTAATAATAGCTCTCTTATTCGGATAACCGGTTCCGTTACCTGACGCCTCAACGTAAATGTAAACGCTTCCATCAATTGCTGCCGAAGGGCCTGTGTTATTAGAGGGTGTTCCCGCACTGTCTCTTAGCCAATCCAAGTCATCATTGGATGACTGTGTCCATCCGCCAAAGGATCCCTCAAAACTCTCGTTATAAGGATAAGCTGAGATACCTCCAGTGCATCCGGTTGCTTCATCGAGGGTGGTAACATTGGCGATATTGCTCGGGGAAGACTGATTCCCAGCCATATCCCTAGCCACAACTGAAAACGCATAACTCGTTGAAGGAGTCAAGCCTGAAACAGTAAAATTTGTATTGCCGGTTGAGCCAATTACAGCCGCCCCTTCATATACATCGTACGCAGCTACGCCTACATTATCCGTAGAAGCAGTCCAGCTCAGATCAGTAGTGGTCTGAGTAGTATTAGAAGCCGTAAGATTTGTTGGAGCACTTGGAGCTATTGTATCACTCATGGTAGTAACATCCAGTGGCGCACTAGGTACCGATAAATTTCCAGCAGCATCCTTGGCCACTATCGTGAAGGTATATAATGTCGCCATACTTAGCCCGGAAACATTAAAGGTCGTTCCTGCCGTAGATCCTAACAAATTGACACCTTCGTAAACTTCATATCCGGTTACTCCTACATTATCGGTCGAAGCCGTCCAGGACAGGTCGAGACTCGTCATGGTGACATTTGATGCCGAAAGATTGGTAGGAGAGGTAGGTGCCTCTGTGTCCGGTGGATCCAGAGTGGTCACGTTTGCCGCATTACTCGCGGCAGATGTGTTACCAGCCGCATCCCTGGCAACCACGGTAAAGGAGTATGAAGTCGCCGCGGTGAGCCCCGTAACATTAAAACTAGTTGTGGCGGTTGTGCCGATAAGTGTTACGCCTTCATAAACGTCATATCCCGTTACACCTACATTATCCGTAGAGGCTGTCCAGCTCAGATCAGTGGTGGTCTGGGTAGTATTGGAAGCCGTAAG